>JANOZM010000006.1:0-32598 GCA_031429355.1 Betaproteobacteria bacterium
GGGGGTTTGAAACTCATTGGAGCGTAGCGACTGAGTTACAAACCCCCTAAGCCACCACCACCCCAAAGCCTACACAAAAAAAAGCGACCTATCGAAACTCAACCTTCCCCGCCTTCACAACGCCAGCTTCATTAACAACCCCTTCAACTTTAACCCGCCGCCCATTAGCCAAATCACCAGCTACCCCACGAACAAAAGTAGCCGCTGAAGCATCCACTTTAACCCCGCCAACCCGTAAATCAGAGATGGAAACAAAGTCGGTGATTAAACTCTCGACGCGTACTGTCGGTGTTAAAGATTGGGTTGATTCGAACTCAATTTTGGCAGCTACAAACGGTTCGGCGGTCGTTGGTGTTTTTAACTTAACTGATACTCGCGCACCATTGACTAATGATGCTGCAGTGCCGTCTTCAAAAACAGTATCGTTCGCAATGCTAACGGTTACCCCGTTGAGTTTAAAGCTCGTTGTCATTACGTCAGACACCACACCTTTTAGAACAACTGCAGGAATTGCCATCTCGCGAGGCAAACCAATTTTTACCAGTTCAACAGTAGTGCCGTTTAGCTTTAACTCGACCGCAAAGATTTTACCGTTTGCAAATCCAAGCGTGGTCAATTGCGCATTAATTTGATCGCTCACAACCTTTACCGTATTACCGGCAATCTTGAATGTGCGTGCGCTCGCGTCGTATTCGGAAATGGTCCCGACGAATTGGAAATTCTTATCAAATGTTCCATTAGGCACCGCGAGAAACTCAATTTTCTTTGCAACTAATGCCCCATTGACCAAGGCAAGTTTAAGTTCAACAAAAGCGCCGTTACTAAGGTCACTGACAGTCCCGCCCGCAAAGCTTGCGCCAGTTGCGTCGACTTGTTGGCCGCGTAATTTGAAATTGGCTTGGCTCACAAAATCAGTAATAAAACCCTTAACTTTTATTTCCGCTGCTTCCGCGTTGGGCTTCTTTTTAAACTCGATTTCTTTGGCAATTAGGACGCCATTAGTTGCTATACCTTTGACACGAATTGCTGCTCCATTAAGAAGATCGGCTGCAGTGCCATTCTTGTACACAGCGTTGCTAGCATCAATCTTAAAGCCATTCACAGTAAAGCTAGCCGTGGAAGTGAAGTCTGCAATTAAGCCGCCAATATTGCCATCGCGGGCCCCGCTTAAACTAAAGTCTCGAATCTTAATTTTCGTGGCTTTAATGACGCCATCAACTGCAGGGGTGTCGCTATAAATGCGCACGCGCTGGTCATTGACTAAAACCGCTATAGCTGGGGTTATTGAGGCATCAGCGTAATTAACAGTGATTGCGCCAATTTTGAAAGTCTTTGCTGTTGCATCAATCGAACTAATTTTGCCGCCCATTCGAGTTGACGAACTGCCAAGCTGAGATTCACGTTCGATCCGAGTTGCTTTCCAGATACCTGCCGTTGCTTCGACCGCGTACACTTCAATCCAATCACCGACTTTAACATCGCTAAATGCACTAAAACCTTCTAAAGCCACTGCTTCAGCACCACTTGTTTCGACCGTAACTGTTTGGCCAAGCAAGGTAATGCTATTGGCGGTTACTGCCGTCACTGGACCGCGAAACTGACTAGCAATTGTGATGCTTGAAGCACTAGTGCCATCGCCTTTAACTTCAACTTGCATCCCAATTTTTAAATGAGCTGTGGTTGAAGCCACCTCAAGACCTTTCTCATCCATCGTTACCTTAGCTTGGCTATCGTCGTACTTAATACCATCGACAATAACGCTACCAAAACCAGTTACAGAACCAACTGCGGTTGCTGTCGTTACAGCGGCGGTCGAGGGTAAATTGCCGGTAGTGTTCGAAAGATTTGCCTCAGAGTCCCCAGACCCGCCACCGCAAGCCGAGAGCCCCAATGCAATCGATACAGAAAGCGCGGCAAGCTTTACGCCGGTTGGTTTTTTAAATGAGTTTGTTATTGATTTGTCTAAAAAGTAGGTACGTTGCATAAAAGCCTCCGAGTATTCGTTTTGAGAAAAGCGGGATTAGTTCCGGCATGACGCCGATTTATCAGCTACGGCATCGTAGCTAATGTGCAACGTTACTGAATGTTCAGGGAACGAATGGTGGAGGTCGGCTGCTGAATGGAGTGTTGTGTAGGCTTTGAACGTATTAGAGCTAAACCGTTTTGTAACTCAGTCGCTTGCGCTCCAATGAGTTTCAAAACGGTTTAGCTCTAATACGTTCCTACAATGGTCGTGCGGCGTGCCCCGTCTTCGCCGTGCTTCGTCAGTCCGTACGAGCTACCCCACCATTGCCAAAAGTGCAGTGTCTAAGAGCGCGCAAAGCGCCGCTTGTTTCGGTTCGACATGTAACGTAGCCAAGCGGAAGACAGGTGTCGCGGGAATTAGTCGGACCATTTCTGCGTCATTTTATATGGCCGCTGTACATATCGCCGAAAACTTGTTGCCCATCGGATCGCGAACGTAAGCCAGATACATATTTGGTCCATAGTTTTCGCGCAGGCCTGGGGGGCCGTCACAACGCCCACCGTTTGCCAGCGCAGCGGCGTGAAACGCATCGACCTGTGCACGAGTGTGGGCGACTAGACCTACCATTGCACCATTGCCAGCACTTGCAGATTCGCCGTTAAACGGTGTTTTCATAATCCAAAGCTTAGTAGCGTTCGCCTGTTCTGCCTGATTAGGGTCGCCATAAGCTACTGTGCCATGCTCGGAATAATCATGCAGCATGGCGTAATTTAGCGCCCCGAGGGTAGCGTCAAAAAATTTCTTTGATTGCTCAAAATTAGTACAACCAATAGTCGTGTAGGAGATCATTTTTGAACACCTCGTTCTGTTTAGCACGCTCATTCTACAGATTTTAGTGAACAAAAAAGCGTCCAGTATTCGAATTCACTGGACGCTTTTAAAGTCCGAAAAACTCTTGGCTTATTGAAACAATCCAACCTCAATACGCCCGGCGATTCCACCGCCGCGCACCCCAATTGCTGCGTAGAGCGGACCTTGCATTACTAAGATTGACTGGCCAATGTAAGTATTAAACGTTAGTGGAGTCATGCTCGTTGTAGCGCGAATACTTGGCGGGCTAATACCTGAAAGTGGAACAAGATTCGCTTCGTATTGATCTCCTGCTGCGAATGCTTGACTGTTTGATCGAACTAAATTCGCGCTTATGGCCCCAGAGCGCACCGATGAAACATTGGTTACCGACATTGTAATAGGACTAGAAGTAAAGCTTGTATCCACCGTCATACCAATCGTGAATCGTTTATCAGTACTTGCTAGCGTACTAGCTCGCAAATACACTAACGCTACGAGCATGGCGGTGGTTTTTCGGTCGATGCCAGCGTTCGAATTGGCGCACAAGTCCGCGCTGGCTTAGAGCGGTTATTACGTTATTGCGCACGTCCACCGTTTGCTGGGCTACGGGTTCTTATTGAGGGCGAGCAAGTGGTGTACAAGTGCCCCAAAACTCCGGTAGGTGAGCAGGTTGATGTTGGCAAACGCGACCACGAGATTGTGTGGTCGCCGCTGGTGGTTCCAGCGCGCGTGCGTCGTGATGATTCAAGCCGCGCAACGCCAAGGCAAGCGCTACCAGCAATGCTCATTCGCTCAGACATGGGGCTGCAAGCCCCATGTCTGAGCGAATGAGCATTGCTGTCAGCGATTGCCGCTCGTCAAAGACACAAAATCCGACCAAAGAAAAAAGCCCATTTCGCAAGAGCAAAATAGGCTTCCAGAATGTGTTGGTAGGTCGTGCCAGATTCGAACTGGCGACCAACGGATTAAAAGTCCGCTGCTCTACCAGCTGAGCTAACGACCCAAAGTCTTTACAGACAATTTATTACTAATCAAGCCTTAAATTATAACTTTGAGGCAAGCGATGGTCAAACCGGCCCTTAAGACTAATCGGCGCAGTGCGGGCCTTAAAGTGCTTTTCGAGCCGTTTTAGACCATTTGCTCGACACGCCAAGTTTGATATTTGATGCCAAAGTATGATCCGAGCAAAATCGCGGCGAAGGCGATAAATGAACCGACGGCTAAGGTAGAAAGCCCGGTAAGGCCTTGGCCGACAGTGCAACCCAAAGCAGTCACGCCCCCAACGCCCATAAGCGCTGCACCAACAATGTGGTTTGCCGTGTCTTCGGTGCCGTTAAAGCCTTCCCAACGGAAGGACTTGCTTGCAAGCGCATAAGCCAATGAACCCACGATCATGCCTAATGTTGCGGCTATTCCAAAAGTGACTACTCTGGTGTTATCACTCCACAGCATTAAAAGCTCTAGGGTGTATGCAGCCGGGGCAACAAATGAGAACGACTCCATCCGGTTTGAATTGGTTCGTACGAACAATTCTTCTAGGGTTTTAGGATCTTCCGAAACAAAACCTAGCGCACCTGAAATGGTCCAACCAGCGACAACGGCTAAGCCAACCAATAACGCGCTAAGCAATGGTTCTGTACGGCGGAATTCTGGATCTTTTAAACAGAAAGCAATCAAAACTAGTCCGATGACGGCAGCGACGATCGCTCGGCCATAGGTACCTAGCGAGCTACCAAGTAGGGTGCCTACATCTTTGCCTGCGCCAATATCAAAAAACACTGGGTCTAAAAAGCTCGTGCGCCAAACGCCAAACACGCCGCGCATTGTCATGTAAGCAAATATGCCCATGACTATAAAAACAGTCAGGGACTTTAGCGATCCGCCGCCGATGCGTACTAAAGTTTTACTGCCACAACCCGAAGCCAACACCATGCCAAAGCCAAACAATGCGCCGCCCACAATGTTAGAAAGCCAAATAACTTTGCTACTAAGATAAATGGATTTGGATAACTGAATCGTGCCTGTTTGCGCCAAAACCGCGGTTCCTAAGATGCCTATTGCGATTGCAAACAACCACATGCGCATTCGGGTCCAGTCGTTCATGTTGACGATGTCCGATACTGCGCCCATGGTGCAAAAATTACTGCGCGCCATAACAGTGCCAAGGGCTACGGACACAGCAAATATTGCCCAAACGACATTGGACTGCAAGGCTAAAACTTGTGCTTCAGAAATCATTGGGTGTTACGTTTCATCGGGAGCGCTACGCTTACCTTTTTCCCCGCTCGGTAGGAATGCTCGCAAGGCGTTCTTTTGCTTGTTGCGCGGCAGGGGTATCGGCAAAACGTTCAATAAGTTGTTCAAAGGTTTTGCGAGCATTGGCTGCTTCTTTTAATTCCAATTGCGCGCTCCCTAAGGATAACAAAGCTTCGGCCACTTTGGGTGAGTCGGTAAAACGCGCAGCGAAACTTTGCAATGCGGTGGCGGCATTTCGCCAGTCGCGTTGAGCAAACCAGCTGGTCGCGCTCCAGTATTCGGCGTTTGCGCGATAGGCGCTTTGTGGGTACTGCACTGCAAAGCTGCTCAGCGCTGTTTGGGCTGATTTAAAATCTCCGGCCTGAAACAGTCCAATGGCGCTTTCGTAACTGCGTTTCTCGGCTGGATCGACCTGCGCAGTTTTTCCGTCGATATTGACTGCCACAGGATCGAAACGGCGCAGTCGTTCGTTAACTTGCGCCACTTGATCACGATTTTTGCGTTGAAGTTCGGAGAGTTCATTGGCTTGCACTTCAAGCTGGCCACGTAGCTTGGCCATTTCGGAGCGTAACTGTTCAATTTCGTTGGCTAAAGTAAGCTGCCCGCGTGCAGTTTGTTCTAATCGATCCAAGCGACCATTGACGATGTTTAACCGTTCGTTGACATCGCGCTGAAAAGCTTCAACCTTCGCGCGCAAATCTAGAATCGCTTTGCGCGCTTCGTCGTCATCAAAGAGCCCAGCGTTAGCTGGGGCCATCAGCCCCAATTGGCAAATAGCAATAAGTAAAGTGATGCCGCAAAGGCGCGCGAAGGAATTTTGCATGGTGAGTAACTTATTTTAAATACTCTAAGTCTGCACGACGATTTTCTGCCCAGCCTGATTCTTCCGCGCCGGTTGCGCGCGGTTTTTCTTCCCCATAACTAACTGCTTCCATTTGGGTCTCTGGTACGCCTAGGGCTGCCAATGCACGACGCACCGCTTCACTCCGTTTTTGACCCAACGCTAAATTGTATTCACGACTACCACGCTCGTCAGTGTTTCCAGCGATCAATACTCTTTTGTCCCGATTCGATTGCAAGTATTTTGCATGCGCCTCAACAACCGCGCGAAACTCTTGGCGAATTTCGTAGCTATCGTAATCAAAAAAAATGCTGCGTTTAGACAACGGATTGTTAGGGTCAGTGCTAGGGTCGGTGCCTACAGTGACGGTTTGTACAGCTCGATCGCTGGGATTGTTTGCGCTGCCGGTTTGCGAAGAGCTCGAAGGCCCTTTGTTTGCTCCGGAGCCCGCGCGATTCTCAATTGGAGCACCGGCTTCCTCGAGCTTTACTGAACTTCCGCAGGCAGTTAAAACTAAAGCTACTATTGCAACCGTAGCGCGTCGTGTAAATTGATTAGTCATAGAGTTCTCCAAAATTAAACTTAAAAACGTAAACTGCTTAGCGCTATTTTGCAAAAGGGCCCCAAGCTGGTTCTCGAACTTCTGTGCTGCTACTGCTAATACGTAATTTGATTTTTCCATCGATGCTAACAAAACGTAGTTCATCGCGCCCGCCGGTCCGGGCTGCATACATGATCCATCGACTATTGGGCGCAAAACTGGGCGACTCATCACGGCCAGTATCCGAAAGAATTTGATCGCTACCCTGAACTTCTTTGCCTAGCTCGCGCGTCGCAATACTGTAACGCGATTCGCGTCGCGTTACGTAGGCGAGCCGTCTACCATCGGGACTAATGCGTGGAGAAACATTGTAATTACCATTAAAAGTAACGCGAGTAGCTTCCCCGCCTTGTACCGGTGCGCGATAAATTTGTGGGCTACCACCGCGATCGGAAGTGAAGTACAAAGATTGACCGTCGGGTGTAAACACCGGCTCGGTATCGATTGAATTGCTTTGGGTGACACGGCGCAAACCATTGCCATCCACGCCAATGATATAAATTTGCGATCCGCCATCACGCGTTAAGGTGACTGCCAACGAATTGCCATCGGGTGCCCAAGCTGGTGCACTGTTGCTGCCCTTGAAATTGGCGACTGCTTTACGTTGTTGGTTGTAAATATTTTGCACATACACCACTGGTTTTTTGTTTTCAAACGAAACATAAGCCAAGCGAGTTCCGTCGGGTGACCACGAGGGTGACAATACGGGTTCTGCAGAATTTAAAGCCGATTGAATATTCTCGCCATCCCAATCGGAAACGTTTAAACGATAACGACCTGCTGTTTTACTAACGAAGGCGATACGCGTTGAAAAAATACCTTTTTGGCCCGTTAATTTTTCGTAGACGATGTCCGAAATACGATGGGCGCTAAAGCGCAAATCACCTTCAGCGCTGACTAAAGATTGCGAGTCAAGGATGCTCGACTTTAGTGTGTCTCCCAAGCGAAAACGTACATCGAGTCGGCCGTTAGCCAAACGATTCACCGAACCAATTAACAAGGCGTCGACGCTCTTATTGCGCCATGCGGTGTAATCAAGCGCATCGTTATCGCCAACGGAATTTAAACCATCGACCAACTTAAAATTTCCAATACGCGCTAAATTGCGCTTGATTGTTTCAGTGACAGTCGCTGCTGCGCTGGCATCACCTGAAAAATTAGCTACAGCAATAGGAATTTGGGTTGAGCCAACACCCGTTACATCTACGCGCAATTGTGCCTTAGCGATTGATCCAACCGAACCGGCAACGATGGCCGTTGCTGTACAAAATTTTCTACGTGCTTGATTTGTATTCAAACTTGATTTCAAACGAAGGTTCCTTGTTTTTGCAGCTAGCTTAAACCTAATGTTACAGGTCATTTATTATAGTCAAACCTGGTGCTTAGTCGGTCACTCTGGCTTCCCCTGACAGGGTTCATATTGATTGAGTGCAATGCGAATACTAAAATAGTGTTATTTATTGCAGTGGTCGATGAGTTACATCCATGCGTGCCGGACAATTGCCCCCCGATGGTTTTGGAAATGGATCGGTTTTTCGAATTGCGCGTTCGGCGGCTTGATCCCAAGCACTTGCACGACTCGATTTGGTTAAACGTACCGAACGAATACTGCAGTCTGGATTCAATTCCACAATAAAGCTGGCAATAGGGTTGCCGTCTACCTCACTGGCAGAGAACACGGTATTGCGGCTAATGACGGCAATTAAGCGGCCAACATAATCGGCGTCAGTTACGCCGGTTTTTGCACCCTCGGTAGCGCCGGCTTGTGCCCCGGCTTGTTGTTGCAATTGTTTAATGCGCTCTTGCTGTTTGGCTTCGCGTTTTTCTGTTTCAAGCTTTTCAGTTTCTTTACGAATTTTTTCTTTTTCAACGGATTCTTTTTCGGCTTGTTTTTTATCTGCTTTGATTTTTTCTTGGCGATCTAATTCGATCTTCTCTTTTTCGCGCTCTTGCTTTTGTTTTTCGATTCTCTTTTTTTCAATGGCTAAATCGGGCGGCGCAAGCTCAACTGGTTTAGGCGATGCAATGGGTTTTTCAACTGGTTTTTCTATTGGTTTTTCAGCCTTTTGTTCAGGTTTTACCTCTGGCACTGGAGTCTCAATTGGCTTTGTAGTCGCCACACTTGGCGGAGTAAATACTTCAATTTGAACCGGTTGGGGCGTTTGCGTATTCCAACGAATACCAATGAACAAAAACGCCGCCAATAAGCCATGAAATACCAGCGCAATGGTCAGCGCACGTAATCGGCCTTTCTTTGCTTTTTTGGCGAGTTGTTCACGCAGTGTCATGGGATGTGCGTAATGTCGTAAGGGCTGGTAGGCGAGTAACGCAAATGGACGTCGATTGAATTAACGCTTAACCAATAGGCTTACTTTCGCAATGCCTTGGTCTTGCATTAATTTCACTAACGCCATCACTTTGTCGTAAGTCACCGAGCCATCGCCCGCAATGACTACTGGTAAATCACCGTAGCTAGCGCGCAGCCGTTGTACTTGGGCCGCTAAGTCGGACGACGCAACATTTTGCGAACTTGAACTTGCCGTTTTACCGCCCGCAACGTTTTGCGTTAGCAATTTTAATTTGCCGTCTTTGCCCAGCTGCACTTCAATGTAAGCCGCTGGGTTTGTATTGGCTTTGCCTGCACGTGGAACATCAACTACACCAGTAGGAACGAAAGCAGCCGTGGTCATAAAAATAACCAGCAATACCAACATGACATCGATATACGGAACGACATTAATTTCGCTCATTGCACGGCGACGGCGCGAGCTACGTAGCGTAGAGCTAGCCATAATTATTTTGCGTGCCGTTGCAAAATGTTTAAGTACTCATCAACAAAAGTTTCGCAACGATTGGCTAGGCGATCAATATCGTGACTAAATCGGTTGTATGCAACAACCGCCGGAATGGCCGCAAACAGGCCTATGGCGGTGGCCACTAATGCTTCGGCAATGCCCGGAGCTACTGCCGCAAGCGTTGCTTGCTGCACATTGGCCAACCCGCGAAACGCATTCATGATGCCCCAGACTGTGCCGAACAAACCAATATAGGGACTAACGGAACCGACCGTTGCGAGAAACGATAATCCATCTTCGAGTTCATCGACCTCACGTTGAAAGTTTGCTTTCATAGCGCGCCGTGCGCCATCCAACATGGCTTGCGAATCGCCGGGGCGTTGCTGACGCGATTTTTGAAACTCGCGCATCCCGCTTTCAAACATGCGCGCTAGGGGGCCTGCTTTAACTAAATTTTTACCGACTTTTTGGTACAGGCTGGCTAGTTCGCTACTTTGCCAAAATTCAGTTTCGAATTGCTTAATGCTGCCTTGCGCTTCGCGTAGCGCAAACCATTTGCGAATGATTAAAGTCCACGACAAAATAGACATAAGCAATAGCCCGGCCATGACCAGTTGTACCAAAACACTGGCACCGGTAATTAGGGACAAAATCGAAAGTTCACTATGCATCGGGAATACCAAACCAAAAAAATATGAAGTTCCAAAGGCAATAAACAACAAAGACACAGAGTGTTGCGGTCACTACTAAACGAATATTGCCATGACGACGAAAAGCGATGCGATCGAATCGCTCTGGTAAACCAACAGCGGCCAGAGCGCCTGCGAAAAACCCACCGATGTGTGCGGCGTTATCAATGCCAGCTTGACTAAAACCCATAAACAAATTGAACGCTACAAACACGCAGCCCATCGTGATTAGTGCTTTTGCGCTTTCTTCGCCCAACTGTTTACGTTTTGTTAGCGCACCGGCCATGATGGCACCTAACAGGCCAAAAATTGCGCCCGATGCGCCAATAGAAACACCGGCGCGTGCCGCAAAAAATACGCTAGCAATACTGCCTACAATGCCTGCAAAAAAGTAAATAATTACAAAGCCACTTCGTCCGTAAAATCGTAACGTCAGTAGCCCCAATTGAACCAATGCCAGCATGTTCCACCCCAAGTGAGCCATGCCGCCATGTAAAAAAGTAGAGCTTAATAATCGCCAAGGTTGTTCGACGGTGGCGGGCAAATGATTACCCCCCCACTTCAGTAAGTCGGCCGAACTTGGGTTGACTGGGTCCACACCGCTAACAATGTTAGCGAGCCAAAGCAAAACATTTAAGGCAAAGATAATCCAGACAATCATTGTTTCAGATGTTACCAATCGTTTATTCAAGAGGGCTTAATGTTTATTTAAAAAAATGATTTATTAAAACAAAGCGTTTCAGTTAGTGTCCGCAACACTGCTATTGTTTAAGTGCACGTTTAAGCTTGTTGGCGCGGTTAATCCAAAGTGTTTATACGTCGCCAATGTTGCAACACGTCCGCGCGGGGTGCGCTGCAAAAAACCTTGTTGAATTAAAAAAGGTTCTAGTACATCTTCGATGGTTTCGCGTTCTTCACTAATCGCAGCGGCAAGGTTATCGACCCCAACCGGACCGCCATCAAATTTGTACAAAATCGCTTCTAGCAATTTTCGATCCATTAGGTCAAACCCTAGGCTATCAACATCCAACATTTTTAAAGCTGCTTGTGCTGCTGTTTGATCAATCGAACCATTGCCTTTGACTTGCGCGTAATCTCTTACGCGGCGCAGCAATCGATTGGCGATCCGCGGTGTGCCCCGTGAGCGGCGGGCAATTTCCTGGGCGCCGGCTTCGTCGATGGGCACGTTAAGTAAGGCGGCAGAGCGCGTCACAATCGAAGTTAAATCGCCGGTATTGTAAAACTCAAGTCGCGCAACAATGCCAAAGCGATCACGCAACGGGTTGGTCAACATGCCCGCGCGGGTTGTTGCGCCAATTAACGTAAACGGTTGTAAATCGAGTTTGATCGACCGGGCTGCTGGGCCTTCACCAATCATGATGTCAATCTGATAATCCTCAAGCGCGGGATATAAAATTTCCTCAACAATGGGGCTTAAACGATGGATCTCATCAATAAATAAGACATCGTTTTTTTCAAGGTTCGTCAGAATCGCTGCTAAATCACCCGGCCGCTCTAGTACCGGGCCCGATGTTTGCCTAACCTTTACACCCATTTCGTTGCCGACGATGTGCGCTAACGTAGTTTTGCCGAGGCCAGGAGGGCCAAACAATAATAAATGATCTAAGGGTTCAGACCGCCCTCTTGCAGCTGCGATAAATATCTCTAACTGCTCACGAATTTTTTCTTGGCCTACATAGTCCTTTAAGCGGGCAGGGCGAAGCGCGCGCTCGACTGCTTCTTCATTGCTTGAAGAAGTCTGCGCCGAGACAATACGATCCACAGTGGGGTTCGCAGCGTCACTTAAAAATGAATCGGGTTCAATACTCATTGCTTGCTATTCATTTCTGGCTATTTATTTATTGCCGCTGAGGTGTTGCAGCGCCTGCTTAATACCGGCCGAAACTGCTAATCCTTGGGGCAGCTGTTTTACAGCTAAAGCCGCTTCTTTTTCGGAATAACCCAACGCTAATAGGGCGTTTAAAATATCCAGCTGACTATCCGCGACCGCTACACCACCAGAGCCGCTGCCAATCGCGTTGGCTAATTTTCCTTTAAGTTCTAACATTAAACGCTCGGCAGTTTTTTTACCGATGCCCGGAACTTTAGTTAAACGCCCTGGTTCTTGCAACACAACCGATTGGGCTAATTCGTTTACTGACATGCCCGACAAAACAGCCAAGGCGGTACGGGGGCCGACGCCCGATATCTTTACTAACTGGCGAAACGCGTCGCGCTCGGTCTCGGTTAAAAAGCCATACAGCAATTGAGCATCCTCGCGCACGACAAAGTGCGTAAGTAAGGCTGTGCGTTCGCCCAAAGCTGGTAAGTCGTAAAAGGTGCTCATAGGGACTTCGACCAAATAGCCCAAGCCCCCTACATCCACTAAAATTTGAGGTGGGTTCTTTTCTAAAAGAATGCCCGAAATTCTGCCAATCATTGTCTTTACAGTACATCTGCGCTTGTTGGGCGGATGACTAAGTTCTGTTTATTTTGAAGAAACTAACCAGCGACCAGTCTACCGCGTTTTACGCGCAAGCCCTTTTGGGCTAAGGCTGGTGCTAAGCCAGTGGCACCAGTCATCATGGTTTGTGCTTGAGCGGCACACATTGCGCACCCCAAGGCATCAGCCGCGTCTTTAGATGGCTCGCCAGGTAACTTTAGTAATTGTTTAACCATCATTTGCATTTGCTCTTTGGTCGCTCGACCGTAGCCAACGATTGATTGCTTAATTTGCAAGGCCGTAAACTCTTGTACCGATAGCCCTTTGTGAACTAGTGCGGTGATGGCTGCACCCCGCGCTTGGCCCAGTAAAAGAGTGGATGCCGGATTGACATTAACGAATACTTTTTCGATGGCGGATTCGGTAGGTTGATAGCGTTCGATGACTTCTACAAGGCTGGCAAAAATAACCCCTAAACGGCTGGCTAAATCGCCCTGCGGAATACGAATGACACCGCTGGCAATGTAATGGGATTGTTTGCCCCGTTGCTCGATAATGCCGTAACCAGTAACGCGTAAACCCGGATCGATACCAATAATTCTAGTCGTGGCTGCAGGTTTAGTAATTACAGATGTCATTAATCGCTAAAGTTAATGGCGAAAATGGCGAACGCCAGTTGTTACCATCACTATGCCGCGTTCATCCGCAGCGGCAATCACTTCGTCATCCCGAATTGAACCGCCCGGTTGAATAATGCAGTTGGCACCTGCATCGACAACAACATCGAGTCCGTCGCGAAATGGGAAAAATGCATCTGAGGCCACCGCGGTTCCGGCTAACGACAAATTGGCATGCCCGGCTTTAATGGCTGCAATTCTTGCTGAGTCTAAGCGGCTCATTTGACCTGCACCGACACCCATTGTCATGCCGTCTTTACAAAAAACGATGGCATTAGATTTCACATATTTTGCAACAGTCCAAGCAAATAGTAAATCTTGTAATTGTTGGGGTGAGGGCTGCAATTTAGTCACTACTTTTAAATCGCTAACCGCTAGTTCGTGGTTGTCAGCGCTTTGAATCAATAAGCCCGATCCCACCCGCTTAATGTCCTGTGCGTTGCGGCCACGATCCCAAGGATTCTCGCTGCTGCTGTCAATACCGGCCAACGAAATAATAATCAGCCGAGCATTCGGCTTGGATTTGAAAACCGCCAGTGCTGCGTCGGAACAGGCCGGTGCAATCACGACTTCAACAAACTGCTTAGAAACCGCTTGTGCCGTAGCTTCATCAATTGGGTGGTTAAACGCAATAATGCTCCCAAACGCCGAGGTAGGATCGGTTGAAAACGCTTTTTGGTAGGCTGCTAAGGTTGTGTCACCAAGCGCAACGCCACACGGGTTTGCGTGTTTAACAATGACACACGCGCAGTCGCTAAACGAACGAACGCATTCCCATGCCGCATCGGCATCGGCAAGGTTGTTATAACTAAGCTCTTTGCCTTGCAACTGTTGATAGGTCGCAAGAGAGCCAGGTGCTGGATATAAATCGCGATAAAACGCAGCTTTTTGATGGGGGTTCTCGCCGTAGCGCAAATCTTGTACTTTTACAAAATTGCTATTAGCTTGTTCCGAAAAGTCGACCTTAGAATTCTCTAAGTCAATTGATGACAGATGATTACTAATGGCTGCATCGTATTGCGCAATGCGGTTATAGGCGGCCACGGCCAGTCCAAACAGCGTTTTGTCACTAAGGGTTTGCGTACTTTTCAGTTCGCTTACCACAGCTGCATATTGTGCGTTATCGGTCAAGACCGCGACCCCGCGCCAATTTTTTGCGCCTGAACGCACCATTGCCGGGCCACCGATGTCGATATTTTCAATCGCATCTTCTAGTGTGCAACCCGGCTTTGCAACCGTTTGTTCAAAGGGATACAAATTGACGACCAACAAATCGATCGTTTGAATATTATGTAGACCCAAAGTGCTCATGTGTTCGGGCACTTCACGCCGCGCCAACAAACCGCCGTGCACAATCGGGTGGAGGGTTTTTACCCGCCCATCAAGCATTTCTGGAAACCCAGTGTGTTCACTAATTTCGGTAATACTTAATCCCGCATCGCGTAACAACTTGGCGGTTCCGCCGGTTGAAATTATTTCAACGCCGAGGCTTTGAAAACTCTGTGCCAACTCGAGAACACCGGTTTTATCCGAGACGCTAATTAGCGCACGTTGCGCGCGATAGGGAGTGGCCATCTTTAAAGTAAGCCGTGGCTAGTTAGTTTTTTGCGCAAGGTATTACGATTAATGCCTAACATTTCGCTGGCGCGGCACTGATTACCGTCGGCACGGCGCATCACTATTTCTAACATGGGGCGCTCTACGGCGGTAATTACCATGTCGTAAACCGCACTTGGGGATTCGCCCTCTAAGTCGGTGAAGTAACGCTCGAGGTTAAGGCTAACTGCTTCGTTTAATGGGGTTAAGGTGTTCATGCTGCTTGTTTCCAATTGGTATTGTTTTTGTGGTGCTGCGTATGATTTGTAGCCGTATTACTTAATGAGGTACTACTTAAAGAGTTGCTGCTTAAATTATTTGAGCTAGACAATAAGGTATCAAAGTACTGATCGAGTGCCAGCAGTTGTTGCTCTGGGTTTTCTGTTTGGTTAAATGCGTCGCGTAACACCTGACCTTGTAACCACTGCTGGCTATACCAACCAATATGCTTACGGGCAGTTCGTGCGCCGACCAAGGCACCATGAAAATTATAGTGGTCTAGTAAATGACTTTTAATAACGGCCCATTGTGTTTCTAGGGTTGGGCCTGCCAAGTGCTCACCGGTGGCCAAGTAATGTGCAATTTGGCCTGGCAACCAAGGGTTGCCTTGCGCCGCTCGCCCAATCATTACAGCGTCGGCATGAGTTTGTTTTAAAACGGCTAAGGCTTTTTCGCAAGAGTCAATGTCGCCGTTAGCAACAATTGGAATTCTTGCGTCACGCTTAATTTGGGCGATTGTGTCGTACTCGGCGTAACCATTGTAAGCACAGGCACGTGAGCGGCCGTGTATCGCCAACATTTGTATTCCGGCTTGCTCAAATTGTTTTGCTAAAAGGGGCGCGTTTGTAGTGGCCCGCGTTGGCCCGGTACGCATTTTTAAAGTAACCGGTACATTAACTGCGGCAACTACCGCCTCGACTATTTGCAATGCCAATGCGGGTTGACTCATCAACGCTGAACCCGCCGCTAAATTACAAACTTTTTTTGCCGGGCACCCCAAATTAATGTCGATAATTTGCGCGCCCTTATCCACATTATATTTGGCCGCTTCGGCCATCATGCTCGGGTCGGCACCAGCGATTTGAATTGACTTTGGTTCGATTTCGCCGTCGTGATTTAAGCGCTGAGAAGACTTTACCGTGGCCCACAGTTTCGGGTTGCTAGCCGCCATTTCTGAAACTGCATAACCAGCACCCAATCGTTTCACCAATTGCCTAAATGGGCGGTCCGTTACACCGGCCATAGGAGCAACGAATACATTGTTACTCAACTGGTAGGGGCCGATAAACATTTGGGTTGGAATTTCGAAACAGATGAAGGGGGATGGATTCTAACCAAATACGCGGGGCATCAATGCAAAAAGTTAGAATTTATTTGAAGTATTTTGCGGATATTTTGAAGTAAACAGCCACCAACTTTTTTACGATGCTTTGAAACAGCTTATTCGACCAACTTTTGGAACATGGTGTCACGCGGCACAAAAAACAAATTTATTTTTCAGATAAATATTGATTGATCTGTGCTAAGCGTTCAGGTGTGCCAACGTCGTCCCAGCGCTGCGCAAAAAGTTCGGCTCCGATTAAATTGATCGGTACATCGCGCTTTAGTAAGGTAACTAACTTTTCGTACTGACCCTTGGTAATTGAGTTAAACATACTTGGGCGATACACGCCTACTCCAGAGTAGGTTAACTTTTTTTCATTTGCGTTTAATTGCATCAACCCGTTTTGGCAACAGAAATCACCTTCCGGGTGATGCGCTGGATTGGGGACCATGACACAGTAACCATGTAACTGAAAGTTCTCGACGAATTGTTTTAAAGTATGTAAACGATCAAACGAGTACTCGCAGTACACATCGGCACTAATGACAGCAAAGGGTTCGTCTTGCGCCACACCTTTTTGCAAAAGAGGGAGGGCATTAGCGATTCCCCCCGCAGTTTCTAAAGCTGGATTTTCGGGGCTGTAGACAATACTTGCGCCGAAGCGGCTGCCATCACCAAGAAATTGCTCGATTTGTGAACCAAGCCAAGCGTAGTTAATTACAACGTCTGTGATGCCCGCTGCAACTAGTTTTTCTAGGTGGTGTTCGATTAGCGTTTTGTCGCCAGCTATTAATAGTGGCTTGGGCGTTGTAGTGGTTATGTCACCCATTCTTGCGCCACGTCCTGCGGCCAACAGCATTGCTTTCATAAATTAAAACGTATAGCCGCTGCTAGGGGTATTACCTTCAACTTCCAGCAATAAATTACGAAGTTCGAACAACTCAGCGTAGCGCTGGCAGACTTTAATAGAGTGCTCCAACACTAATGGAATATCGTTTAAGTAGCGCGACTTGCCATCGCGGTAATTTAAGCGGGCAAAGATTCCTAAAATTTTAAGGTGCCGCTGCAAACCCATCCATTCGAAATCGCGATAAAAATCGCCAAACTGAGTAGGTAAATTTAAACCTTGTTTGCGGGCTTGTTCCCAATAACGAATACACCAGTCCATGACTTGATCTTCTTCCCAGCGAATATAAGCGTCCTTCAGCAGTGAAACTAAGTCGTACGTCAGTGGGCCCACAACGGCATCTTGAAAATCGATAATGCCGGGATTGTTTTTGGCCACCAGCATTAAGTTGCGCGAGTGGTAGTCGCGATGCACGAACCCCGTCGCTTGCGCTAGGTTGTTAGCAATGATTTTCTCAAAGCTGGTTTCAAGTCGCTCGGTTTGTTTGGCGGTCAGCGCGACATTTTTGTGGCGCGGTACATACCATTCTGAGTACAAACGCATTTCGCGCAGTAATAACTCGCGGGTGTAAAACGGTAAATTCGTCGAGTCGGCTTTGCATTGCATTTCAATTAATGCACTGATCGCGTCTGCGTAGAGTACTTTTGCGCTTTCTTCGTTCAGTAAACCTAAGTAGGTTGCATCGCCGAGGTCATCTAATAATAAAAATCCGTCGTCAACGTTGGTCGCCAACACTTTTGGGGCCCGAACCCCCGCATCTAATAATTTTTGGGCAACATGGATGAATGGTTTCACATCTTCATTGGCGGGTGGGGCATCCATAACGATGGCGGTTTGGACGTTGCTGTCTGATTCAATATGGCAATCGACCCGAAAGTAACGCCTAAAGCTAGCGTCGGCGGAAGCCACGCGTAAAGTTTCTGGGCGTAAATTGAAGTGTGTGGGCAAGGAAGACAGCCATTGCATTGCTTGGGTTTGACGCTGATCGGACATGAGAGTGTAAAAAAGTTAGCAAAAGCGCTGCTAGATGTAAAAAAGGGCTTTCTAATGCGGGCCCCAAGCCGGAGCGAACTATAATAGGTTTTTCTCGCTATTTCTTTTATTTCTCTTGCGTCGACCTGTCCTGCACTCTTCGTTGTTTGCCTTAAGCGCGATCTCTTGCGCGCTCTACGCGCCAGCTAGTCGGGCGCAAGATGAACAACAGGCGGTTTCGCTTAAATTGTCCGATACTTTGCGGCCTCCGGCAGCCAAAGCAAATGATAAAGTCGCAACGCCAATGTTTGCATCTGCCGATCAAGCAACGGGGCGCGCAGATCTCGAATTAACTTTACAGGGCAATGCACAGGTGCGGCGTGACGGCACGGTAATTATTGCGGAGCGCATTAATTACAGTTCAACTGACAATACCGTAGCGGCGGTAGGTGCTGTGCGCGTAAACAGAGATGGCACTGTACTGTTGGGCAATGAGTTGCAGTTGCGAATGGACACCAAAGAAGGCTATTTGGCGCAAGCCTCGTATTCGATTGGGGCATTAGGCGGGCGTGGCTTTGCAAGCCGTATCAATTTGTTAGGGGGTTCGCGAATCCAAGCCCTTGACGCAACCTACACAACATGTGAACCAGGCAGCCTCGACTGGTTGTTGCGTACAGAGACCTTAGAGTTAGATCAAAAAGCAGCGCAAGGACGTACTGGGAAAACCCAGTTGTACTTTAAAGATCAACAAATTTTTGGTGCGCCATTTTTCTTTTTCCCTTTGGGGAGTCAGCGTCAATCGGGTTTCTTGGCACCAAGTTTAGAATCAAATTCTCGTTTCGGCCTTGGTGGCATTATTCCTTACTACTGGAATATTGCGCCCAATCGGGATGCTACGTTCGCTCCGCGATTTATGTCGCGCCGAGGTTTGGCATTAGAAAACGAATTGCGTTTACTTGAACCCAATTGGGCAGCGGAAATTAAATACGATTTCAATCCTAACGATACGGCTTCGGGTGGGTTTCGTTATTTATTGAACGTAAAAACTCAAGCCAGTTTGCCCATGGGCTGGAGTCTTGGACTAAACGCTCGTCGCGTTTCTGATGATAATTATTTAGTCGATTATGGTCGTAATTTGTTGACTGCTTCAGAAACCCGATTACCAGTTGAATTAAGTTTAGCCCGTGCGTTTGGGCTATGGAATTTTTCTGCTCGGGCCGTAACTTGGCAACATTTACTAGCTGCAAGGCTTACCCCGAGCTACGAGCAAATACCCCAGCTACGTCTGACAACCGAGCAGACTATTGGAAATTTCAATTTCAATTTCATTAGTGATGTTTCTAAATTTGGTATTTCCAGCCCTTCAGTTGCTGCGATTGGTTGGCGGAGTGTTGTAAACCCCTCGATCAGTTACCCGATTCAAACGCCCGCCTATTTTGTTACTCCAAAGATCGGCTTGCACGCTAGCTATTACAATTTAGAGCGCAATCCATTAGGGGACAAAAAGCTATCGCGTGTGTTGCCAATTTTTTCGGTCGATAGTGGTCTAAATTTCGAGAGGCAAATGACTTGGCGCGGCCAACAATTTACGCAAACACTAGAGCCTCGGGTGTTTTATGTAAAAACACCGTACCGCGATCAAAGCGCATTTCCGGTTTTTGCGGATACCGCAGCAACTGAACTTAATTTTGCACAGTTATTGTCTGAAAACTCTTTTGTTGGAAATGATCGCATTGCCGACCTAAATCAACTTAGTACAATGTTGGTTTCTCGAATCATCAACCCTGCCGATGGCAGCGAACGATTTCGATTTGCGGTTGGTCAAAGACTTTATTTTTCACCGCAGCGCGTAACAATTTCAGCTTCTGACCCACCGCGAACCGATACGCGCAGCGACTTATTATTCGCGGCGGGTGGTGATTTAGCTAAAGGGATTAGTGTTGACGCTGGCTTTCAATATTCTGTTCAGCAGGCAAAATTGCCGCGGTTTAACGCCAGTGTGCGTTATTTGCCAAACGAAAGTAATTTAGCTAATTTCTCGTACCGGTATTCGAAGGCAACTAACTTAAATCAGCTTGACACCTCGTGGCGCTGGAAAGTTGGACCACGTTGGTCTACGCTGGGTCGGTTAAACTACTCGTTTGCAAAGGTTGGCAATGTTACGGTCGGTGGTGAAGTCGACAAGCCAGGCATCGTAGAAGCGATTGTTGGTGCCGAGTACGATGTGGATTGTTGGACGGTCCGCACTGTGGTGCACCGTTTTGTTACGGCAGATCGGAAACCGACAACTCAATTGTTCTTTCAGCTTGAATTGAAAGGGCTTGGACAAATTGGTTTGAGCCCATTTGATGTACTTAAACGCAATATTCCGGGTTATCGATTGCCCTCTGATCGTCCCACAGTACCAACGAATTTTTTTGGCTATGACTGATATGAAAAACATTTACCAAACTAGCAAATCATTAAACGCACCTCAATCTCCCCAAAAGATTAGTAGTCTGTTGATTAGTATTTTGACAGCGTCGGCAATCGCGTCGCCGGCCTTTGTGAGTGCACAACAAAGCAGCCCAGTTAAAATCGATAGTATTGTTGCTGTAGTCAATGATGAAGCGATTCCATCGACTGAGTTGCAAATGCGTATTGGTGTCACCGAGCGGCAGATCAAACGACAGAATCAGCCAGTGCCGCCGCGCGAAGCGTTAGGTAAGCAAGTGTTAGAGCGCATGATTACTGATCGCGCGTTAATTCAACATGCGCGTGAAAAAGGTATTCGTGCTGAGGATGCTGTAGTTGACCAAGCGCTTGTGCGAATCGCTGCAGAAAACAAAGTGGCAATCGGAGCGCTAAAAGATCGAGTAGAACGTGATGGCATGAGTTTCGAAAGATTTCGGGAGGATATTCGTGATGAAATTACAGTCTCTCGATTGCGTGAACGTGAGGTTGATGCGCGTATAACAATCTCAGAATCAGAAGTAGATCGCTTGTTAGCCGAGCAAGCCGGTAGTGCTGACACGACCGAGTATAACGTTGCGCAAATTCTGTTGCGGGTGCCAGAAAACGCCACGCCAGAACAGGTCGAGCGGCAACGTTTGCGCGCCGAAGAACTTGCCAAACAAGCCGAACGTGGGACCGAGTTTGCGCGTTTATCCGCGGCGTTTTCTGAGGCACCAGAAGCGCTTACGGGTGGCGGTTTAGGTTGGCGCACGGCCGAGCGTTTGCCGCAAATTTTTCTTGATGCTGTGCGTCCACTACGTGTCAATCAAGTTGCCCCAGTTGTTCGTAGCGCCAATGGTTTTCACATTTTGCGGTTAATTGATAAACGCAGTACTGGGATGGTGGGCGCTGGTGGACCCGTGGTTCAAACACGAGCTTCACATATTTTAATTCGCATTGATGGTCCAGCCACAGAGGCGGCCGTTCGCGCTCGCCTTGCCGATATCAAAGCGAAGGCAGTTGCTGGTTCGGATACTTTTGCAAACTTGGCCAAGACGAACTCCGTAGATGGTTCGGCGGCTAATGGCGGCGATTTAGGATGGGTCTTGCCCGGTGATACCGTTCCAGAATTTGAAAAGGCAATGTTAGAAACACCGGTAAATGGTATTAGCGACCCAGTCCGCAGCCAGTTTGGGATGCATATTATTCAAGTGGTCGAACGTAAATCTGCAGCAATGCCCGAAGACCGAGTGCGCCAACAAGCCAAACAAGTGATTCGCGAACGTAAAAGCGAGCAGCAATATCAAGAATGGATACAACTTATTCGTGACCGTGCTTATGTCGAGTTACGTACGGACGAAGGTTAAGAACCCGTTTGGCTCATCAAGCGCGTAAACGATTTGGCCAACACTTTTTAGTTGATCAAGGGGTTATTGCGGGAATCGCAAATAGTGTTGCCAAAGACAGTGTTGATGGCAATGAGACTTGGGTAGAAATTGGACCAGGGCTTGCTGCGCTGACCACCGCTTTAGTGCAAAAGCGACAAGCTAGCAAAAGTGTTTTACACGCGATAGAAATTGATCGCGATTTAATTGCTCGCTTGCGTAAACGGTTTACCTCGGAGCAGTTACTAGTTCAAGAGGCCGACGCATTAACGTTTGATTTTGCCAGCTTTTCTGCACCCTTAGTCGTTGTTGGTAATTTGCCCTACAACATCTCTACGCCACTGCTGATTCGCTTAATTGAATACCGATCAATTGTGGCGCGACAAATTTTTATGCTGCAAAAAGAAGTGATTTTGCGCATGGTCGCCAAACCGGGCACCAAGGACTACGGCCGGTTAACCGTGATGCTTCAAGCCTATTATCAAATGCAACATTTGTTTGATGTAGGGCCAGAGTGTTTCGATCCGCCGCCACGGGTAGATTCGGCAATTGTGGCGATGCAGCCGTTAGCCCAATCCGAAGTTAAATCTCGAAAAAATTTGGAAGTGCTGTTAACGATTGCATTCGGACAGCGACGAAAAATGTTGCGAGCTTATTTTTTCCCATGGTTGGCTCAACAAGGTATAGCTAACGATGGATTACTAGGTACGGCGCGTGCCGAGGAAATTCCGGTAGAGCAATGGGTGAAACTAAGCAACTTAATGCCCGCTCACATATCGTCCGTAACACCCGTCAATTTAGATTTTGCCGATTCGTAGTCCGGCACAATTTGGGCAACCTTGTCCCAAAATTTAGGGCTGTGGTTCATCTCAGATAGATGTGCTAATTCGTGAGCAATGACATAGTCAATTACATCCAACGGAAAGTGCATTAATCGCCAATTAAGACGAATCGTTCCTTCGGATGTGCAGCTCCCCCAACGGGTTCGTGCCGAAGAAAGCGCCCAACGTTTAGGGGCTTTTCCAGTCAACATGGCCAAGCGTTCTAATCGTTGTGCAAACAGTGCCCGTGCTTTAGTTTGCAACCATGCTTGCACGGTATCTTGAATGCGAGTTGCTTCAACTTGTGTAGGTAGACCAACCAGTAACTCGGAGTCCTGATGAACAATGCCGGTAATGTCGGGCCGTATCCGCAATGTTAGTGGCAAGCCCAGGTACTTAACCGATCCACCGTCAGCCCAGGAGGGTTGCTCGGCTAAACGACGTGATTGATGCTTGCGCCACTCAATCAGTTTGCGCGAAATCCATTGGCTTTTTTCTAGAACAGCGGCATCAATTTCGGTTAAGCCTACCCATTTAGGCGCGCTTACAGTAACACCACGGTCGTCGATTAAAAACCCAATTGTGCGTCGTTTACCTCGGCGCAAGTGAAACTCGATAGGTTGTTGTTCGTGGCCAATTACTTTGCGGATATTGGGTCGAGTCGGGTCGGGTTTGGCTGGGTCTGGCTTAGTAAATGTAGTAGTTACAGCGTCTGGTGGTTTGTTCGATCCAGCTTTAAAGTTTGTTGGATTAAGCGATGGCGGATTTAAACCCGGAGGATTTGGTGCAATTGTAGAATCTTGTGGCGCAGATGAAGATGAGCCGTTAGCGACCTCGGCCGACCAAAGATCGAAAAAGGGTAAGCTCAATTGACTACTCAATTGTTTGCCTAGCTGTTTAAACAGTCCCATTTGCTCTACGAACTCCACGGTTTTGAGTACAGATCGGGCGACAGTTTACGCATTTCGGTTTCTATCCAAGTTTCGACTTCGAGCCTTATTTCTTCAATACTCCGCTCACCACATTCGATAGGTGGCCCAAACGAAACTTTAACAATACCGGGACGTTTGACAAAAGGTTTTTTCGGCCAGACCTCGCCCGCATTAACCGCCACCGGAATAATAGTAGCCCCAGTGCGCTGCGCCAAGCGAATGCCCCCAGATCGATACTGTCCTTGTTGCCCTATTGGGATACGAGTGCCTTCAGGAAACATAATAATCCAGCGCCCTTGCGCTAATTTTTCTACACCTTGGCGCACAACGTCTTCAAATGAATCACGCCCTTTGCTACGATTAATATGAATCATATTAAGCAGCCAAATGCCCCATCCAAAAAAAGGTACATACAACAGTTCGCGTTTAAATACGTAGCAGCATTCGTGTTTAAGGTAGGTTGGAAAAAAGAATGTTTCCCAGGTACTTTGGTGTTTACTTAACAAAATAATGTTACTGCGATTCAGGTGTTCGTTGCCCTGAACTTCATAGCGAATACCTAAAATTACCTTCGCACCCCAAATGGCTATGTTGAGCCATTTCATAGTGATGTTGTAGCGCATGCGCCTAGGCAAAGGCAAAATTAACAAGCAAAGAAACGACCACGGTACTACCGTAACAAACTGGAACAGTGAGTAGATAATTGTTCGTATCAAAAGCATTCGGTCTTTCAGCTCGTTTAAAAAAACTACCGTGAATCGCAACGCTAGTTTATACGGCCAAACGCGCTAAATCAGCCCCTTGGTTCATTAATTGATGCAACTTTGCCAAAATTGCCAATCGGTTTGCGCGTACGGCAGGGTCGTCGGCCATGACCATCACATTGTCAAAAAAATTGTCCACCGGTTCGCGCAATGCAGCCATTGCTTGCAGACCGTTTTTAAACTCACCCTGGGTAAAATGTGTCTGGGCTTTGGCTTGAACAATTTGCAAAGCCAAAGCCAACTGTTGCTCGGCGGGTTCTATTAGTAATGCGGATTCAATGTGTCCCGCAATGCTTTGGCCTTCTGCCGATTTACGCAAAATATTGCCGATGCGTTTGTTGGCGGCTGCTAAGTTTTGCGCCTCTGGCAATGCAGCAAACGCAGTAACGGCGTCTAATCGCGCAATAAGGGAATGGGTAGCATTTGAGTCTCCAGCCAGTACAGCTTCAATTACAGCAGCTTCGTAACCCCGCTCTTTTAAATAGCCACGTAAACGGTCGACGATAAAACCGCTTAGGCCCTGCGCATCGGCAGTAAAGTTAGCAACTGAACTAAACGCCGAAAAACCAATCGACATCACTTGGTTTAATTGCAACGGCAATTGCTTTTCAATTAGCATGCGTAGCAGGCCCAAAGCATGGCGGCGTAAAGCAAACGGATCACGATCACCCGTTGGGTGCTGACCAATTCCCCAAATTCCGCATAGGGTTTCTAACTTATCGGCCATCGCAACAATTAACCCAGCTTGAGTACTAGGTAAGTTATCGCCAGCAAACTTGGGCAGGTATTGCTCGGCAATCGCTTGCGCAACTTCGGAAGGTTCGCCGTCATGATTAGCGTAATACCGGCCCATGATGCCTTGTAGTTCGGGAAATTCGCCCACCATCCCAGTAATTAAATCGCATTTAGCTAACTGGGCTGCGCGCATTGCGTTACTAGAGTCAACCGACAAGGCGGCTGCAATCGCACCACTCATTTGCTGTACCCGAGCCATGCGTTGTGCTTGCGAGCCCAACTTTGCGTGATAAACCACGGCTCCTAAAGATTCGACGCGCGAAGCGAGGCTGGACTTTTTATCTTGCTCGAAAAAGAACTGGGCATCCGATAAGCGTGGTCGTACTACACGTTGGTTACCGTCCACAATATTGATTGGGTCGGCTACTTCCATATTGGAAACTATTAAGAATTGATTGAGTAGTTGGCCCTTAGTGTCAAACAACGGAAAGTACTTTTGGTTGGTACGCATCGTTAAAATTAGACATTCTTGTGGCACTGCTAAAAACGCCGACTCGAACTGACCTACATAAACCTTTGGCCATTCTACTAATGATGTGACTTCGTCTAAATAAGGGGCCAGCTCGGCGGCTAATGCAGCTTGATCGGTGCGGCTGGCTTGATCGCTCAGCCTAGCCCCTAACGATGCAGCTTGAGTGAGTAATTGCGTTTCAATTGTAGCGCGTCGCTCGGTGTAACTGGCCATAACATGGGCTTGTTTTAACACGCTAGCGTAATGCTCTGGCGCACTAACTACTTTTACACCTTCGCTATGAAAACGATGTCCTTCGGTTAAGTTGGCGCTTTGTAAACCTAAAATGGTTGCGGGAATAACCGTCGAGCCATGTAAGCAAATTAAGCGATGCGCGGGGCGTACAAAACTGACGTTGGTTATTCCATCGGCTAATTGGTACTGCATTAGTTTTGGAATCGGCAATGCCGCCAACGCTTCTTCGAGAACCGCTTGCAACACCAGCGTTAGTTGTGCGCCCTTAATTGTAGTTTGTGCAAAAAAACAATCTTGTTTGCCGTCGTTCTCGCGGGTAAGGGCACTAACCGGAACCCCTTGTTTTTCGGCCCATTTTACTAGCGCTTGGGTGGGTTGACCTTGTGCGTCTTCACCTACTTTAGTCGACGGCCCTTTGATTTTAATGCTCTGGTCGTCGGCTTGCGAAGTGACACTGTTGAGTAAAACTGCCAAGCGGCGTGGTGTTGCAAACGACTGAAAATTTGGGTCGGCTAGCAATTGCTTTTTGCTTAGGGCAGCAACAATACTCGCACTAAAACTATCACTAAGTTTTTGTAGCGCTTTTGGCGGCAGTTCTTCTGTAAACAGCTCAATTAAAAGCGGGGCGACGGCCGCAGCCGATAGATGGGATGCAGACATTATAAGAGGCGAGCCATGGGAGTTGCTTGAGCAGCATCTGTCGATGATGCAGTTTTAAGAGAATTGTTTTGCAGCGCTACCATTGGGAAACCCAAGGCTTCACGGCTGGCGTAATAACAAGCGGCGACGCCACGCGATAATGCACGTACTCGTCCAATGTAAGCGGCACGTTCGGTTACTGAAATTGCGCCCCGAGCATCCAACAGGTTGAAAGTGTGGGAACATTTCATAATTCGCTCATAAGCCGGCAAAGCTAATTTACTTTCAATTAAACGTTTGGCTTCGGCTTCAAAATCATCGAAGTGACGGAACAACATTGCGGCATCGCTATGCTCAAAATTAAAGGTCGATTGTTCAACTTCATTTTGATGAAACACATCGCGGTAGGTAACGCCTTCGGTCCACACTAAGTCGTAAACTGTTTCAACCTTTTGCAAATACATTGCAAGTCGCTCTAGTCCATAAGTTATTTCACCAGTAATTGGTTGGCATTTTAAAGAACCCACTTCTTGAAAGTAAGTGAACTGGGTAACTTCCATTCCGTTTAACCATACTTCCCAGCCTAAGCCCCAGGCACCTAAAGTAGGCGATTCCCAATCGTCCTCAACAAAACGAATATCGTTCGTTTGCGTATCGACACCCAGTGCACGTAACGAGCCTAAATACAATTCTAAAATATTCGGTGGGGAAGGCTTTAGTACGACCTGATATTGATAGTAATGCTGCAAGCGGTTCGGGTTGTCGCCGTAGCGGCCGTCTTTAGGGCGACGCGAGGGTTGGACATACGCAGCCCGCCAAGGCTCCGGCCCAATGGCCCGTAAAAAAGTGCCGGTATGGAAAGTGCCAGCGCCGACTTCCATATCGTAAGGTTGCAAAAGGGCGCAACCGTGTTGGTCCCAATAATTTTGTAATGTCAGAATAATTTGCTGAAAGGTCAGCATGGCGGTACCCGAAAATTGTTTAACGCCATTTTACCGTCAGGTAGCGGGTTTATTGCTCATTCAGTTGTGCAAAGCTTCTTTATCGCCGATATATCAGGCGCGCGTCAACGCCGCGGCCGTAGTGCAACGAAGCAAATTGCCAAGAGCAAAGTTAACGTTAGCAACGTAACAGGCCAGTTGCCGTAGCGCATATAAGGCGTTAAACCGGTCCTACCTTTAACCGATACACTAAGAATGCCAAGTTGATCTTGCGGCAAAAACTGTTCTACTTTACCCACTGCATTGATGTGAACCGTTGCACCGGTATTGGTAGAACGCAGGGTGGGGCGTTGTGTTTCTAACGTACGCATACGGGCAATTTGTAGATGCTGAGGAATGGCTTTGGATTGCCCAAACCATGCCAAATTACTTACGTTAACTAAAATGTCTGCATCGTGGGCGCGGGCTGCGATTTCCTCGCCAAATAGATCTTCATAACAAATGTTGATGCCTAACCCAATCGTTGTCGTGCCGATCTTGTACGCATAAGCAGGCCGCTCAAACGAGCCGCGATTCATATTACCCAGTGGCATATTCATCAGCTTTACAAACCAGTCAAACCCCCACGGAATAAATTCGCCAAACGGCACTAAATGATGTTTGTCGTAACGGTATGCCGAGCGAATCGACGGGCTAGTAATAGACCCAATATCCTCTATCTTATCAATGACCACAGCACTATTTGAAACCAGAATTCGCTCGTTATCTTCGGCACTTCTTTCAATAATGGGAAGCCCTATAACAATCGTTTTAGCTTGGCTTAGTTGCTCTTGTAGTGCTTTAAAAACCGGTTCTGATGTTGCCTCAAACACTCTAGGCCACACTGTTTCCGGCAAGATCACCAAGGGTGCGGTTGCGCCAGCTAATGCTTTGGTAATGGTTTCAAAATTTTCGCCAATTTTTTCTGGGCGAAATTTCATTGATTGCTCTATTGCCGGTTGAATCAAGCTAGCTTGAATTGCGGGTTTTTCGGTAGTAAAAGTAATTTTCGCAAACTGTGGAAGCGCTAAAACCAGCGCTGTAATCACTACAAAAACTGGCCATTGGTTTACGCGTTTAGTCGTTTGCTTAACGGCATGGCCAACTAAAGCAAAAGCGAATGCACTCGCAATGGCGCAGGCCGCAAATCCAATACCGTAAACACCAAGTAACGGAGCCAAAGTGGCTAACGGGCTGTCCGCGTGCGCGTAGCCAATTGCAGCCCATGGAAAGCCAGTCATTAAATAGCCGCGCGCCAGTTCGCCTAAGGTAATTGCGGCGACGAACAAAGTCACAAATCCTAAGCCGCGAACCTTAGTCCAAAATAGGGTTAATTTTTTTGAACAAATAACGGCACTTGCTAAACCTGTAAATAATGCTAGGTACCCAGCGAATAAGCCAGCTGCCGACGCTGCCAAAAGCGATGCCATGCCACCATACTGATGCATGCTGACATACACCCAACCCACGCCGTTAACGAACCAGCCAAAAGCAAAAGCAAAGCCTATCCACCAGCCTTGGCGTGCACTGTGGCCGTACTTTAAAAGCGCTGCGGCAAGGCTTGCTAATGTAAATAGTTGTACTAAGGCGTCTAGCGAAAACAATGCGTTTTCGCCAAAAACACTGGTGCCAAAAAAATTATGAAAAGTCTGCCCGTGTAACGCACCAGTGATTAAAAGTGCCAACAGCAATTTGGCTGGAAGCTGCCCTAACAACCGACTAATCATCGGCCTCGTCGCGCGCCTTGTGCGATTCTTGCGGTTCGACTAGGAGTAATTGCAATTGGCGTCCATCGGCGCGTAATACTTCAAACCGTAAGCCTTCTAAAACAACCGCCTCACCGCGACGGGGAACTCGACCAAATTGATCTGTAACTAAGCCACCAACAGTATCAAACTCGTCGTCAGAAAAGCCCGTTTTAAAATATTGGTTAAATTGTGAAATTTCTGTAATTGCCTTGACCCGATGGCGCTTGCCCACTAGGGTCTGCTCCATTTCAACAATATGGTCGTCAGCTTCATCAAAGTCGAACTCGTCTTCGATATCGCCAACAATTTGCTCTAGCACATCTTCGATTGTGATCATGCCAGCAACGCCACCATACTCGTCCACTACAATTGCAATGTGGTTGCGGTTTAATTTAAAGTCGCGCAGTAAAACATTCAGGCGTTTACTTTCAGGAATAAAAACGGCTGGCCGCAACATTGCGCGTACGTCGAAATCGTTTTCTGCATAAAAGCGCAACAAATCTTTAGAATGCAAAATACCGATGACGTTATCGCGCTCATCATCGAGCACCGGAAACCGCGAGTGGCCGGTAGAAATTACAAAGGGAATAAATTCGTCAGGCGTTTGCTTAATATTAATTGCGTCCATCTGCGAACGCGGAACCATGATATCCCGGACGGCTAATTGCGATACTTGCAAGACGCCTTCAATCATTGAAAGCGCATCGCCATCAATGATTTCTTTATCGCGCGAAGTACGCAACGATTCAAGTAACTGTTCGCGGTTTTCTGGCGCTCGGCCAAAGAGGGTAGCCAACCGCTCGATCATTGATTTGGCTTTGGACTGCGCGTTGGGCGCAGGATGGTCTGGCATTGCAGTCATTTGTAACTATGGGGTGCCAAGAATACCTGAGAAAGCAGTTGTGAAACGGCCGCAGTTAAGGAAATACAAGGGAATTTTGCGCGATTCATTAAGCTATTGTTAGCGCTTACTGTTGTAAAAGTCTATTGTTCGTAGGGGTTGGCAATTCCGAGGTCGGCCAAAACAGCGATTTCAATACCTTCCATTTGCGCGGCCTCGCGTGCTTTTTCATGGTCCATTCCACGTGCATGCAACACCCCATGAATCAGTAAATGAGCCAAGTGATCAAGCAATTTTTTACCTTGTTCGCGGGCTTCTTTGCGTACAACCGGCATACAAAGAACGAGGTCGGCGCACAAGGGAATTTGAGAATAAGGAAAGGTAAGAATATTTGTGGGGTAGTTCTTTTTGCGAAACTGATGGTTTAAATATTGTCCCTCGACAGTGCCAACAAAGCGGATAGTCAGTTGATTGTCGCCATCTGGATTTACCGCTGCTGTTGTTGAACTTGCGCTGGGCTCTTTGTTATTTTTGGCTGTTATTTTTGGCGAATTTGCTGATGTCAATGCAGCGTTTATGCCCGCTTTTAACCAGCGTTTCATTTGCGTCTCGGATGCAGGCAAAGTTACCTTGGCGGTTTGAAATTCAAACTTCATCGTCGCCCTGCAAATTTCCCGCTTCGTAGGCGTCAACAATTCGGCCTACTAAAGCATGTCGAACTACATCAATGCTGGCAAATTTAGAAAAAGAAATACCGCGCACGCGACCCAGCACTTGGCGTGCATCTACCAAGCCAGACTTTACATTTTTCGGTAAATCAACCTGAGTTACGTCGCCAGTAATAACCGCTTTGCTACCGAAACCCAGCCGCGTTAAAAACATTTTCATTTGTTCGGCAGTGGTATTTTGGGCTTCGTCCAAAATTACAAAAGCGTGGTTTAGCGTACGGCCGCGCATGTAGGCCAATGGCGCAATTTCAATAACTTGGCGCTCGAATAACTTATTTGTACGCTCAAAACCCAGTAGGTCGTAAAGTGCATCGTACAAAGGGCGCAAGTAGGGATCGACTTTTTGATTCAGATCGCCTGGTAAAAAACCAAGGCGCTCACCTGCTTCAACCGCCGGTCTCGTTAGCACGATGCGTTTGATTAAATCGCGCTCGAGGGCATCGACCGCACAGGCCACCGCAAGATAAGTTTTACCTGTACCTGCAGGGCCAATCCCAAAAGTAACATCATGGGTTTGGATGTTGCGAAGGTAGTTGCGTTGGTTTGCAGTGCGGCCAGCTAAATCCGCGCGGCGGGTTTGTAATGTCGGTGAATCGTCTTTTGCCGATTCACTATTTTTGTTCTTTGTTGGTGCTGTTTCTGCTTTGACTTCAGCCTCGCTGACTAAAGCTGTCGGCCCAAAGCCATGACTGGTTTCAACCAACATCAATTGCAAATCTTCGGGGGAAATTGCTGCCCGAGCCTTTGATTCTAGTAGTCCTAAAAAAACAACCGTGTGCTCTACATTTGCGCGTGCGCCAGACAACTCAAAATGATCTCCACGGCGTTTAATGCGAATTGAAAACGCAATTTCGATTTGCCGTAGGTGCTGGTCCACGGGGCCGCAAAAATTCAACAGCCGTTCGTTGGTACTGCTGGGCAGCGTCCATTCGGCGGCATATTTTGAATTGATCGGGGAAACAAATGCAGTGACGACTTGAGGCGCAGCAGTGGCCATTTAATCTTTCTTAAAAGTAGCTACGCCTTCAATTTTAACCCCAGTACCGCGTCTAATTTGATAACCCAGTCCTAAACGTTGTTGTTCTGGGCCGAAAAAAGCGCCACTCACTGTTGCGGTGCAAGTTCCGTCGGTACAGTCGGTGCTAGAAATGGTCGACAACACAGGCAAAATCCCTTGTAATTTGTTCGGGCCGATTAAACGCAGTTCGCTAGCGATTGGGTTGCTTAGTCCGCCGGTAGAAAGGATTCGATACAATTTATCGTTTGGATTGGACAACGTTACATCCAATCCAACACGAGTGCCTAAGTTCGGTGCAAATATTACCGAAGCACTGCCCGATAAGGTCAATGGTGCCGTGTTGTTTCCGGTGGCAAGGGTTGCGCCGAGCAAGGAATAAGTTGCAGACCCTGATGTGGGTAACGATGCCGACGGTGAGCCAATTAGGTAGTGCATTCCCGAATTGTTGCTGTATTGCTGGCTGCTGTTAAAACCAATCACTGTGACTTTTGTGCTGCCATTGGTCCAGCGGCCCCACGCAACATATTGATCGTATCCAGCTTCCTTAACTTCGGCCGTTCCCCGCGAGATGCAGGCGATAGAAGGGCATATGCCGATCGATTGTAGTTGACCATTGCTGTTTAATTCTGCGGTAGCTAAACCGGTTGTGAGACTAGTGCTTGATAAGAATGGAACGTTGCGTAGTTCGACAACAAGTCCGCTAGTTGATATCAAGCCTGGGGCAATAGGTGGCTGGCCGCCGGTGCCACCAGTAGAGCCAGTGCCTCCTGTTGAGCCAGTGCCTCCTGTTGAGCCAGTGCCTCCTGTTGAGCCAGTGCCTCCTGTTGAGCCAGTGCCTCCTGTTGAGCCAGTGCCTCCTGTTGAGCCAGTGCCTCCTGTTGAGCCAGTG
>JANOZM010000007.1:0-288906 GCA_031429355.1 Betaproteobacteria bacterium
GGTTCAGCGCCTCCTGGTTTGGGAACATTCGCTTGGCCAGGCTCTCGCTGACAATCACCACCTTCTCGCCGTCGCTGCGATCGTCGGCGTTGAAGTCGCGGCCGGCGATGATCGGCACGTTGAGGGCGCGGAAGAAGCCGGGCGACACCGTCCGGAACTTGGCGCGGGGATCGTCCTCGCCGTCGGCCTTCTTGTAGCCCTCGACCGTGAACTGGGCGGCAAACCACTGGCCGGCATCGCGCCACGGCACCATCGTCCCGACCGCCACGGTCTCCACGCCGGGCAGCTCGCCGATGCGGCGGATGACTTCTCGATAGAAGGGCAGAATCTGCGCCGGCGGCCGCTCGTAGTTGACCGGCACGTTGAGCACGAGCACATTGCGTGTGTTGATGCCGGGCGTCGCCGACTGCAGCGCGACGAGCGTCGTCACCAGCATGCCGGCGCCGGCGACCAGGACGAATGACGCCGCGATCTGCGTCACCGCGAACAGGCGCAGCCGGCGGTTGGTGCCGCTCGTAATGCGAACGCTGCCGCTCGACAGGCCGAGGCCGTTCGAGGCTTCTGCCGACGGCAGCCGTGGCACAAACGCCAGCAGCACCGCGGCGATCAGCGCGAGACTGACGCCCACCCACAGCAACGTCGAATCGACCGTCAGGTCGAGGGCACGCACGGAGTAGCGCGAGGCGTAGGTGGCCAGCACGGCGACCATGGGCCGGGCAATCAGCACGCCGAGAAAGGCACCGGCGCCGCACAGCAGCAGGCTCTCGGCGAGCAGGGTGCGGCGCAGGGCCGCGCGGCTGGCGCCGAGGGCGGCGCGCACCGCCAGCTCGCCTTCGCGGCGCACCGAGCGCGCCAGGATCAGGTTGGCGACATTGGAGCAGGCGATGATGAAGATCAATCCGGATGCCGCCAGCAGGATCAGCAGGACGGTCCGCGCCGGCGACGTGATCTGGTCGCGCAACTGGACGGCGCTGATCTGAAAGTCGTCCTTCACCGGGTAGTCTTGGCGGTGCTCGGTCAGCATGACGCTGTGAGCCGTCTGCAACTCCGTGCGCGCCTGCTCGAGCGTGGCACCAGGAGCCAGCCGTCCGAACAGCTCCGTCATGCGATGCACCCGGCCATCGACCATCGTCGCATCCATGTGGTGCGAGCTGGTGACGACGTTCGCGATCAATTCGGTTTGCGCTGGATAAGGAATCGACGGCTCGAGCACGCCGACGATGGTGACGGCGCGATCACCGAGCTTGATGACCTTGCCGATCACTGACGGGTCGCTGTTGAATCCCGTTGACCAGTAACTGCGTGTGTGCTTCTAGATCATTATAAAATCCTTCTTTAGCAATAATCTGTAGCATCGTTAGGCCGGCAGTCATCGCAATAGGATTTCCCGATAGCGTGCCTGCCTGATATACCGGGCCCAAGGGCGCTAAATGCTCCATAATGTCACGCCGTCCACCATAAGCACCGACAGGCATGCCGCCGCCAATAATTTTTCCAAAGGCGCTCATGTCCGGTGTAACGCCGACAACTTCTTGAGCACCACCTAATGCGACCCGAAAACCGGCCATTACTTCGTCAAAAATTAGCAAAGTTCCGTGTTGATCACATAGGTCGCGCAAGCCTTGTAAGAAACCAGCTTGGGGTAGCATTAAATTCATGTTGCCCGCGATGGGTTCGATCATTACGCAGGCAATATCTTGCGGATGTTGTTTAAATAATTCGGCAACAGAGGCCAAGTCGTTAAAAGTAGCCACTAAAGTGTGCTTGGCTAAATCGGCCGGTACGCCAGCCGAGCTGGGCGAGCCAAACGCTAACGCGCCAGAACCCGCTTTAACAAGCAAGCTATCGGCAGTGCCATGGTAACAACCTTCAAACTTCATAACCTTAACCCGGCCGGTATAGCCGCGTGCTAGGCGCAAAGCAGACATAGCGGCTTCGGTGCCCGAACTGGTAAAACGCACTTTTTCGACGTGAGAAAATAAGCCACAAATTTCTTCGGCTAATTCGGTTTCGTAAATATTTGGAGCGCCATAAGAAAGGCCACGCACTGCAGCTTTGGTAACGGCCTCGAGAACGGCCGGGTGGGTATGACCCACAATCATGGGTCCCCACGAACCGAGGTAGTCGATGTAGCGTTTGCCTTCAACATCCCACATGTACGCGCCTTCAGCGCGATCGATAAATCTTGGAGTACCACCGACCTGCCGAAAAGCACGGACCGCTGAATTGACTCCACCTACAAGCACCTTTTGCGCGCGCTCGAACTCGCTAGAATTTGTTCTCATAAACAAATTCTAGCCTGACTTCGAGGGTTGTCAGATGATCTTGACGATATATTTTAAAAACGTGCCAAAACGGCTAGCAAATTAACGATCCAAAAAATTGAACCGTCAAAAAATTTACTGGAAAAAGTTCTTAACGCGATCCATAAAAGACTTCATTTGGGGACTATTTTTTCCGTCCTTTAGTGAAAGATCGAGCTCACGCAATAACTCTTTTTGTTTATCGCTTAAACGTATAGGTGTTTCAACCGCTAAGTGACAATACATATCGCCCGGGTAACTAGAGCGTACGCCCTTGATCCCTTTACCACGCAAGCGAAACACTTTGCCCGATTGAGTACCCTCGGGAATATCCATCTCGACATTTCCACCGAGGGTGGGGACATCGATTTTTCCGCCCAAGGAGGCCGTGGTAAACATAATGGGGACCTCGCAATGCAGGTCATCCCCATCGCGCTTAAAGACGGTGTGCTCTTTAAGGCGAATTTCGACATACAAGTCGCCCGCAGGACCGCCGTTAATCCCGGGCTCACCATTGCCACCAGAGCGAATTCGCATGCCGTCATCAATACCAGCAGGAATTTTTACTTCTAGTGTTTTGTTTTCTTTAACTCGCCCTGCGCCGTTACAGGGTTTACAAGGATCGGGGATAAAGCGCCCGGTGCCATTACAACGTGGACAGGTTTGTTGAACGCTGAAAAACCCTTGTTGGACTCGAACATTGCCCTGCCCGTTACAAGTTTTGCAAGTAGTGGCTTGCGTTCCAGCTTTAGCGCCCGACCCGTTGCAGGTTGCGCAGTTACTCCAACTTGGAATGCGAATGGTTGTGGTGTGCCCGTTAGCAGCTTCTTCTAGGCTAATTTCCATCGCGTATTTAAGATCGGCGCCGCGGTAGACGTTACTTCGCCCACCACCTTGGCGTTGTCCGCCAAAAATATCGCCGAAAATATCGCCGAAAACGTCGGAGAATCCGCCAAAACCTTGGGCACCAGCACCGCCTCCGGCACCCATATTAGGATCTACACCAGCGTGACCAAAGCGGTCATAAGCTGCCCGCTTTTCTGGCTCGGACAGCATTTCGTAGGCTTCTTTAGCTTCTTTAAACTTTGCCTCCGCAGTTTTATCATCCGGATTTCGGTCCGGATGATGCTTCATTGCTAGTTTGCGGTAGGCTTTTTTCAGCTCATCGTCGTCAGCATTTTTAGCAACGCCTAAGACTTCATAAAAATCACGTTTGGCCATAAAGAAAAATTACCCGCGCTTGACTTCTTTGAAGTCGGCATCGACAACGTTATCGTCTGCCGCTGCACTTTGGCCACTAGGAGCCGCATTTTGCGCGCCATCGGGCCCAGCAGCAGCGCCACCAGCAGCCGCTTGCTTGGCTTGCATGTCGGCGTAAACCGCTTCACCTAGCTTTTGCGAATCGGTCATTAGTGCAGTCGTTGCGGTTTCGATTTTTTCTTTGTCATCCGTCTTCAAAGCTTCTTCGAGGGTTTTTACCGATTCTTCGATTTTGGTTTTCTCAGCGGCGTCTACTTTATCGCCAAACTCCGTTAGCGATTTTTTCACGCTGTGCACAGCCGCTTCGCCTTGATTGCGGGCATTCGCCAATTCGATTTTCTTTTTGTCCTCTTCCGCATTAACTTCAGCGTCCTTGACCATTTTTTGAATTTCGTCTTCGGTCAAACCAGAATTTGCCTTAATGGTAATTTTATTTTCTTTACCAGTAGCTTTGTCTTTGGCTGACACATGCAAAATACCGTTTGCGTCAATATCAAAGGCCACTTCAATTTGCGGCGTACCACGCGCTGCCGGTGGAATACCTTCTAAATTAAACTCACCCAACGATTTATTGCCCACGGCAATATCACGCTCGCCTTGGAAAACCTTAATGGTTACTGCGGGTTGATTGTCATCAGCCGTTGAGAAGGTTTGTGCAAACTTAGTTGGGATCGTGGTGTTCTTTTTGATCATCTTTGTCATCACGCCACCAAGCGTTTCGATACCCAAGGACAACGGTGTAACGTCCAACAACAATAAGTCTTTACGATCACCAGCTAAAACAGAACCTTGTACTGCAGCGCCAACAGCAACTGCCTCGTCTGGGTTCACGTCTTTACGCGGCTCTTTACCAAAAATTTCTTTAACTTTTTCTTGCACTTTAGGCATACGTGACATGCCGCCGACCAAAATAATGTCGTCGATATCGGAGATTTTTACCCCAGCGTCTTTAATCGCAATGCGGCAAGGCTCCATCGTGCGCTCGATTAAATCATCCACCAACGCTTCTAATTTGGCGCGGGTAATTTTTAAATTTAAGTGCTTCGGGCCGCTTGCGTCTGCAGTGACGTAAGGCAAATTAATGTCGGTTTGCTGCGAGTTAGACAATTCGATTTTAGCTTTTTCGGCAGCTTCTTTTAAACGCTGTAGAGCCAACACGTCTTTACCTAAATCAACACCTTGTTCTTTTTTGAACTCGGAAATGATGTACTCGATGATGCGTTGATCGAAGTCTTCGCCACCTAAAAAAGTATCGCCGTTAGTGGACAACACTTCGAATTGTTTTTCGCCATCGACATCGGCAATTTCGATGATTGAAACGTCGAAAGTTCCGCCACCCAAGTCGTACACCGCAATTTTGCGGTCTTTGCCAGCAGCTTTGTCTAAACCAAACGCTAAAGCTGCAGCTGTTGGTTCGTTGATAATGCGCTTAACGTCTAGACCCGCAATACGGCCTGCATCTTTAGTGGCTTGGCGCTGTGCGTCGTTAAAGTAAGCGGGCACAGTAATCACGGCCTCGGTTACTTCTTCGCCCAAGTAATCTTCGGCGGTTTTCTTCATCTTACGTAAAACTTCGGCCGACACTTGGGGTGGGGCCATTTTTTTATCGCGCACACCAACCCATGCGTCGCCGTTATCGGCTTTTACGATAGCGTAGGGCATTAAATTGATATCTTTTTGGACTTCTTTTTCGTCGAACTTGCGACCGATTAAACGCTTAACCGCATACAAGGTATTTCGTGGGTTAGTTACGGCTTGACGTTTGGCGGGAGCACCCACCAAAATTTCGCCATCTTCCATATAGGCGATAACGGACGGCGTTGTGCGAGTGCCCTCGGAGTTTTCGATGACTTTGGGCTGCCCGCCTTCTAAAATTGCTACGCAAGAGTTAGTAGTGCCTAAGTCGATTCCAATAATTCTACCCATGATGATTCCTTTTTTAGTTTTTTGTTTCTTTGATCCGGGGGCTGGCTTACATGAGACAAGTCTCTATTAAGCCCAGCAACCGGTTTTAATCTGAATGCTGTGTAGTTGGCGGCAATAACTGCAATTTCAATTGTTGTCCCACGTGCTTCGAATGCTTTTGTTTGAGTCCTGTTACTAATTAACCTTGGGCAACGGTCACTAAAGCTGGCCGCAAAATACGATCTGCAATTAGATAACCCTTTTGCAAAACAGCAACTACATGATTGCCAGCGATACCTTCGGGCGCAGGCACCATCGAAATCGCCTGATGCTTGTTTGGGTCAAATTTTTCGCCCGCCGGGTTAATCGCCGTTAGCTTTGCTTTGTCGAAAGCCGATTGCAATTGCTTTAAGGTTAGTTCGGCGCCCGAACGCATTGTTTCTGCACTTGCGTTCTCGGTAGCTAAAGCAGCTTCTAGGCTATCAATGACTGGTACCAAAGCTTCTGCAAAGCTCTCGACTGAGTACTTATGAGCTTTGGAAATGTCTTCTTGAGCGCGACGGCGAATGTTCTCTTGTTCGGCTTTTGCGCGTAAAAAAGCGTCATGGTATTCGGTGGCACGCGCTTGCGCTTCAACTAACTGAGCCGCCAAATCAGGCTCATCTAAAAGTTGGTCTTGCGCGCCTGAATCGACCTGAGCTTCTGGCTTTTGAGCGTTGCTTTCTTCAGCGTCATGTTGGCCGGCAACATCAGCTGCACCGTGGGGATCGGATTTAAAATCGGGGTCTGCCATAATTCGTTTATATTTTCGAAAAGTGTGTTGCTTTACTGATTTGAAAAAATCAGCGATTCACGCTAAATGTGGACTCAAATCAGTGATTTCAAGTGGCCTTACAAGAATAATTTTTTATGCGACAATTTTACTTGTTGCGGCATCCCCAATTTCAGCTGACGAACAAGCTAAGCCGCCACTACAAATAGGCGAACGGCCATCGGTAAAACTAGTAATGGCTGGCCTTAGCTATAGCGCACCTAAATCTTGGTCGCAGGAAGATTACCCGCAGTTAAACGGTGTATTGATATTAGCCCCCGCACAAATAGACGCAGCTCAGGCAAAGAACAAGCAAAAACCGGCGCAAACCCAAACCAAGCAGTGGCGCAGCCGCATTTTAATCGAACTGGCAAAAACCAACGATGCGCAATTTGATGAGCTTGCATTAACTGAAGCAACAATTTATGCCACTGCCAGCAAAGTTCCATTGCCGTCACAACATACGGTCTTATCTAAAAATTGGATTAAACATCCACGCGGGTTTAGCTATGCAATTGCGGAAATTGAAGTTGAACGCCAAGGCGAGCGCGTGCGCGAATATCGATTAGTAATGAACAGCGCGCAAACAGGGCAACGAATCATTGTTACGGCTAGCGCCCCAAAAGCTCAATGGCTAATAGATAAACCTGTGTTTGATGCATTTATTGCAAGCGTCGGGGTCAGAAACTGAGCCTCAAAGTCTTTAGGGGTCAATGGTCGAGCAATGAAGTAACCTTGCCCGAACTCACACCCGTAGGCCTTTAAAAATTCCATTTGCTCGGCTGTTTCAATACCTTCAGCAATCACTTGAATTCCTAAACCTGAAGCCATCGCTAAAATTGCTTTGACAATAGCAACATCATGAGCATCGTCAGGCAAGTCGCGCGTAAATGAGCGATCAATTTTTACAATATTGACTTCAAATCGTTTCAGATAACTTAAGCTCGAATAGCCCGTTCCAAAATCGTCTAAAGCAAAAGTAACCCCAATTGACTTTAGCCAGTTCATAGTAGTCATTGATGAATCCAAATCTTTCATCATCACACTTTCGGTCAGCTCTAACTCTAGTTGATGCGCATGCAAGCCTGTACACCCAAGTACTTCGGCAACCTTTAATGCAAAGTTACTATGAGCCCACTGCCGCGCCGACACATTGACGGCTATACGCAAGCTCTCGTAGCCTAACGCTTGCCACGTTGCAACTTGTTGACAAGCTTGCTCCAGAACCCAATCGCCAATCGCAAGAATAGTGCCGCTGTCTTCAGCAATTGGAATAAAGTCGAGCGGACTCACTGAGCCAAACTCGGGATGATTCCAGCGCAATAGCGCCTCGGCACCAACAACCTTGCCAGTCGATAAATCTAGTTGTGGTTGATACACCAACGAAAACTGCTTCTCGGCAATTGCTGTTGTTAACGCGGCTTCAATTTTGGAACGTTTCACCGATGCATCACGGATTGCCGCTGTGAAGTACTCTAGGCGTTTTTTACCGCCCGCTTTCGCCTGATACATTGCTGCATCTGCTTGGCCAAATAGTTCATCAATGTTTTGACCGTCGTCAGGGAACAAAGCAACGCCAATAGAAGCGCCAACATCCACCTGTGTAGAACCAATCTCTATAGGTAAATCGAACTGCTTCAAAACACGCTCACAGGCCTGTCGCGCTTGTGCAACCGATTGCAAATCCTCAAGCAGCAAAATAAATTCATCACCGCCTTGTCGCGCCACGGTATCTGTAGCGCGTAGCGCCGACTTCAATCGTTGAGAAACAGACTTTAACAACTCGTCTCCACCGGCATGTCCATACGAATCGTTAACCCGTTTAAAATCGTCTAAATCGATAAAGACGACTCCAACTAAATGCTTGAATCTACGGGCTCGTTTAATCGCTTGCTCTGCACGGTCTCTTAATAACGCACGATTTGCGACCCCTGTTAACTGGTCGTAGTGAGCGAGTCGTTCTAGGCGTTGATCTAATTCAATTCGATCCGTAACATCTCGTCCGACGATAGCAATCCAACCGGTGTGCCCATCTTCGCCTTGAACGCGCTTTAAATTCAAATCCACTGTGCGATAGCCCGAAGCGGCGCTACGCAAGCGAATTCTGGCTGCAGCTTCGTTAGACTCACGAACAACAGAACGAAAAACCGTTTGATAGTTTTCCAGATCTTGAGCGTGAACATAATTTTCGAAACGTGCTTCAGCGGAAAACGGGTCCGCATCCATCCAACGAACAGCAGAAGAACTTCTGTAAACAAAGTGCCCTTTGGTATCAACCATCAGCATCAGTTCATCGATGTTTTCAGAAATTATTTTTAGCTGCTGATCACGCAAACGTTCTTGGAGAAGTCTGGCAACTTCGGTTGTGCAATCCGTCGCTGTGCCAGTGCAACGGATTGCTCTACCTTCAGTCGAACGTTGCGTTACACGCCCTTTGAATACAACGATTCGTGATTCACCAATTCGACTGTTTAATGAAACACGTATATCTAAAAATTCAATTTCCGCTTTTAACAGAAGCACTACTTGGTCGCGAAGCGCGTCGGAATCAAGCTTAAAGTATTTTGCAAGCGCGGCGCTCGGGGTTAGGGTGGAAAATTCGCAGCCACTCCACTCTTGGAGGGTCTTATCAATAGTAAACAAGTTACTTTCGAAGTTAAAGTCCCACATACCCAAATTGGCACCTTGCAATGCTAAGGCGAGTCGCTCCTCAATAACTAGGTTTTTTTCATACATAGAACGCAGTTGAGTCGTATCGGTAACCACCCCTACGATACCGGCCGGCTCGTTGTTTTCACCGTAAAAAAGCGCTTTGTGATGTTGCAACGTTAGGCGTTCATTGTTTAAATCAACAAAATCGTCAAACTTAACTGTTGGTTGATTTTGATTAAGATCTAGATCTCGGTCTTCACGGTATTTAGCGCGCTCACTCGGAAACAGATCCTTTAAAGTCTTACCGAGTCCGTCAACTCGGCTAACAGAAAATAGATTTTCGTATGCTGCGTTAAAACCTAAATAACGCCCTTCGAGGTCTTTAAAGTAAACCGCGTTTGGCATTGACTCTATAACTTGACGCATAAAATTAACACGATTGCCAAGCAACAAGGCAACGCTGGCATGGTCGGTAATATCCACCGCCGTAATCACAATTCCAATTAAGTCGCCGTTTCGATCGTTTAATCGTGAGCTTGAAGCACTAATTTGGACTGTTTGACCACTTTTGCGAAGGCGCGTTGTTTCAAAATCATGAATGTGATGCCCTCGGCATGCCTGTCGCCAAATATTGCGACCGGCTTCAAATTGCGATTCGGGAATAAAACGCGGCTCGCGGCCAATAATTTCCTCCGCAGACCAACCGTATACGCGCTCTGCCGCCCGATTCCATAATTGGATTCGGTAATCCAAATCGATTACGTAAACTGCAACTGGAATTAGTTCGAGCAATGCGCCCATGTGGGAGTCAAAGTCTGTTTTACTTCGGTCAGCGGTTAAATTGTCGATTACACCCAAAATAGAATCTCGTTCAATCTGCGCTAAAGTGCGCTAGTCATTGAAGTGTGCAGCTTCTGCGGTGTGGCATAGTTATCGGTACAGCCGATTGGCCGCAAATAGCGGTTTAGTGGTCTTTCGTTATTCACGATTTTTTTAACAGTCTGATTTACACAAGGAGAATCAAAATGGGTCTTTTATCATTCATCAAAACGGCTGGCGAAAAACTGTTCGGCAAAGGCGAAGCACAGGCAGCGCAAGCAGCAGCCAGTGCTGACCCAAGTCCAGAGAAAATTGACGCCGCAAACCAAACTGCAGCGCAAGCAATCTTGACGTACATCGAAACCATGCAAATTGATGCTTCCGGCGTCAGTGTCGAGTTTGACGCAGCAGAATCAGCGGTTACTGTTTCAGGACAAGTCGCCGATCAATCGACTAAAGAGAAAATTCTGTTGTGTTGCGGAAATGTGCACGGCGTTGGTCAAGTTAACGACATGCTCACGGTTGCCGAGCCAGCCGACGAAGCGCAATACTACACAGTAGTAAGCGGCGATAGCCTATCGAAAATTGCTAAAGAGTTTTATGGCGACGCTAGCGTATACAACGCTATTTTTGAAGCAAACCGTCCAATGTTGAGCCATCCAGATAAAATTTATCCAGGCCAGATGTTGCGTATACCAGCTGAGGCTTAATTAGTTAATTCAGCCCTAGGTTACATAGCAAGCCGACCTTAGTCGGTTTTCAAAAAAAGCCCCAATACAATTGGTTTTGTATTGGGGCTTTTTATTTGAAAACGAATTGCGTTAAACAAAAAAGAGTACGAGCGCCTAAGAGCACGAGCACTTAATTTACGGGCGTTACTTCGTCGAGCCTAAAGCAGCGGCTGCTTGTTTTTGCATCAACAAATCGGCATTTGCAACTTTTGCTTCTGCGGGAGCCAACTGTTTTGTAGGCCAAGCCTGCATATGGCGAAGTGCTAATTGCCCGAGGCTAGCAATAAAGTTTCCGTCATCGTTAATGCACGGAATATAGTTGTATTCGCCACCACCAGCGGCATGAAAATCCTCTTTACCTTCAAGCGCAATTTCTTCTAGTGTTTCTAAGCAATCGACAATAAAGCCAGGGCAAAAAACATCGACGCGGCCTTTTACTTTTTTAGCCACTGCCGCTAAGACTGTTGTTGTATACGGTTGCAGCCATTCCGCACGCCCAAATCGTGACTGAAAACTTAGGGAATATTGTTCTTTAGTTAAGCCTAAACGTTCGGCCAACAAGCGGCCGGTTTTTAGACACTCGCAATGGTAAGGGTCACCTAAAGTTAACGAGCGCCTAGGTACGCCATGAAAGGTCATCACAAAATGCTCGGGCCTACCATCGCGCTCCCAATGTTTATTGACATGCGCTGCCAACGCATCAATGTAGCCTGGGTCGTCATGAAAATGTTTAATGGTACGAATTTCAGGCTGATTGCGCCATAGCGCCAATTCTTTAAACACTGCATCAAGTGCAGTGGCTGATGTGGCAGCCGCATATTGCGGATACATGGGCAACACTAACAAACGTTCCATCCCTTTTTCGCGCAACTGCCGTAACACGCTACTGACTGACGGTTGACCGTAGCGCATGGCTAGAACGACATCAACATCATGCCCTTGTTCGCCAACCCAACCTTTTAATAACTTGGCTTGTTTTACGCTATTGACCCTAAGCGGCGACCCGTCTTTAGTCCAAATTGCAGCGTACTTGGCGGCCGATTTACGAGGGCGCACATTAAGGATAATTCCATACAAAATAAACTTCCACACCAACGCGGGAATTTCAACGACCCGAGGATCGCTTAAAAACTCGCGTAAATAACGGCGCAAAGCCGTTGGGGTTGGCTCATCAGGCGTGCCGAGCTGAACCAACAATAGGGCCGTGCGTGCGCCTTGACCATGGGCAAACGACTCGGAAGCGGAAAACTTATTCATTGCCCGATTGTGCCAGCAGCTTGCTCTAGTCGGGATTGGGCACTTCGTTGCACGCTGCGTTGATACCACGGCATTGCACCAAACGCTAAGCCGGTTAAACCGAGTGCTTGTCGACTCCAACGCCAAAAATTGTACTCATCGACCTGGCGCACAATTTTGTCATCCCAAATCGCTAAGGTACTAAGCACTTCGTTGCTAACCGAGCGGTTTTGGTAAAGATAACTAGCGGTCCATAGCACTTGCGCCTTGCGCTCATCGCCAAATAGAACGCGATATTCCAACTTCAAGTTGTTTAGGCTATGGGAATTTTTTGACCCACTTTTTAACGTTGACGTTTCTGCAGCACTTAGCAATTGGTGCCACCTATAGACAATGCGCTCTTCGCGCAAATCGGGGTAGACCGGGTCACTAAAGCTGGCTTTATCGTGGTAACAGCGCGCCATAGTTTGCCAATCACTTGCAGCAAATGCTTCGAAGAAACGGCCTACTACCGGAGAGAGATAAACTAAATTAGGCTGGCTGGTATCGCCTGGGGCCGAAACTTCAGGCATAACATCCAATCTTTTGTTAACTGTGCGAGTTATTGCTTTGGTGGGACAGGGCGGTGCTCACTAACTTAGCGGTTAAATCAACCATCGGTATTACCCTGTCGTAAGCCATCCGGCTAGGGCCAATAACGCCTAAAGTACCCACAACTCGGCCATCCACTTCGTAAGGTGCTGTAACTACGCTCATCGAATCGAAAGGCAATAATTTTGAGTCGCCACCAATAAAAATTTGCACCCCCTCGGCGCGGTTTGACGCGTCGAGTAACTGCAAAAGGCCCGATTTTTGCTCAAACATACTAAACATTTCGCGTAAGCGCTGGGTATTTTCTGATAACTCGGCAACGTCTAACAAGTTGCTTTGCCCCGAAATCATGACTTGAGCTTCGGCTTCTGGGCCAGAAACGGCCTCGGTGCTTGCTTGGACTGCGCGGCGCATTAGGCTACTAATACTATCGCCGATTGAACTTAATTCATTTTGCAAGCGGGATTGAATTTCAGCGAAACTGGCACCCGCAAAATGTTGATTAATATAGTTGGTCGCTTCGGTCAACTGTGACGCGCTATAGTCTTTTTCCAGCTGCAACACCCGATTCTGAATATCGCCTTGCGGGGTAACCACAATCAACAATAAGCGGCGCTCGCCGAGGCGTAAAAATTCGATTTGGCGAAACGTCTGCGCACGCTGGGGGGTTAAAACAACGCCAGCAAAATGGGACATGCTTGAAAGTAAATTAGCCGCCGAGGTTAAAATACGCTGGGGTTGATCGGCATGAATTTGTTCGCTAATTTGACCCGACAACCGCTCTGAATGCTGCAGCTGCATCGGGTCGATCGTCAGTAAAGTATCGACAAAAAACCGGTAACCGCGCGGGGTCGGTATACGCCCCGCCGAAGTGTGGGGACTAGCAATTAAACCCAGCTCTTCAAGGTCGGCCATCACGTTGCGTACAGTCGCAGCCGAAAGGTCTAAACCGGCGTAACGCGAAAGGGTACGGGAGCCGACCGGTTGCCCGTCGGCAATGTAACGCTCGATCAGCGTCTTTAACAGGGTTTTTGAACGGCTATCCAACATAAGTCGTAAGACTAACAGCTAATGAGCATGTCTCGCAATTTGTGCTTTAATCAGGTTATGGAACCTGTATCGAAAACGTCGCGCTTTAAAAAAGTCGCCATTATTGGCCGCCAACAAACTCCGGGCATCGAAGCCACACTCATTGGCATTGCCCAGTGGCTCGAGGCGCGGGGTATTGCCGTCGTATTTGAGGCCGAGGGCGCTACGCAACTTTTAAGCGATGCTAGCGACGAGGCCAAAGCCAAAATCAAAACTATTTCGGTCGACGACATACCGACTGCTGCGGACCTTGCTATTGTGGTGGGTGGCGATGGCACCATGTTAGGTTTGGCGCGATCGGTCGCCGGATCGAAAATTCCGCTGCTTGGAATTAACCACGGCCGTTTGGGTTTTATGACCGACATCCCTTTAAGTCATTGGCCCGACGTTTTAGAAGATATTTTTGCCGGAAACTACAAAGAAGAAATTCGTAGTTTATTGACCGCAAAAGTAATGCGTAACGGTCAAGCAGTATTTAGCGCGCCAGCTTTAAACGATGTAGTTATTAGCCGAGGCAGTAGTGGTCGCATGGTCGATATTCAAGTGGATGTCGATGGTGTGTTTATGTACGCGCAACGCGCTGATGGGCTTATTGTTTCTACGCCAACCGGTTCTACCGCCTACGCGCTATCGGCTAACGGACCAATTTTATATCCTAGCTTAGCCGGTATTGTTTTGGTGCCCGTTGCGCCTCAGTCACTATCGAACCGACCTATTGTATTGCCCGAAACTTGCAAAATTGCAATCCGAGTGCAAGATGCTGACGAAGCACGCGTGCATTGCGATATGCAAGTATTTGCAGCGCTCGAAGAAAACGATGTTATTGAAGTAAGCCTGCACGAAACCGGCGTACATTTTATTCATCCACCCGAACACAGTTTTTTTGCGACTTTGCGCCAAAAATTAAATTGGCACGCGGCGCCACAAGGCCATACGGATATGCGATTCTCCGACCGCCGTGGCGAAGATCGAAGTATTTAATAAATTTATTCTGAAATTGAGTTAGCCCAGTGTTGCGCGTACTACGTTTATCTAATTTCGTTATTGTTCAAACTTTAGAAGTCGATTTTGGTCGAGGGTTTACCGTTCTTACCGGTGAAACCGGTGCCGGAAAATCGATTCTTATTGATGCTTTAGGCCTTTTACTAGGCGGTCGCGGCGATGCCAGTTTTGTGCGCGAAGGCGCTAGCAAAGCCGAGTTAACGGGTATTTTTCAGGCAACACCAGCCGCTAGTGCATGGATAGCCGAACGTGAAATTGAAATTAGCGATCAAGAGATCGTATTGCGACGTATCCTCGATAGCGAAGGACGCAGCCGCGCTTTTGTAAACGATACGCCAACCACTTTGCAAGCCTTACGCGAGCTGGGTGAATCGTTAATCGACGTGCATGGGCAACACGCCAGTTTATGGTTAACCAAAACCGGCATGCAGCGCCAATTACTTGATGATTTTGCTGGGCATCACGAACTCAATGCGCAAGTTTTGGCAGCATGGAAATTACGCCAACAAACGCAAGATCAGGTCACTCGGGCTCAGCAAGCCCAACAGGGCGATAATGAGCGTAAAGAGCGCTTAGAATGGATTGTGGGCGAACTAAAAACCTTGCGCCCGGTTGACGGCGAATGGGAAACATTAGCCCTAGATCACAAACGTTTATCCAATGCCACCAATTTAATTCAAGGCGCACAAAACGCCCATGAAGCACTGAGCGAGCGCGACCATTCCATCTTGCAAGAGCTAGAGCAATTAGGCAGTAAAGTTGGTATTTTAAGTTCAAGTGACCCCACCCTAGCGCCGCTACAAGAATTGCTGCAACAAGCCAGCATTGCCGTTGCAGAAGCTGCCGATGGATTTGGCAAGTACCTCGATAAAGCGAGCGCTGATCCCGAACGACTCAACCAACTAGATGAACGAATTGGCGCTTTACATACCGCGGCGCGAAAATTCAAAACTCAAGCCATCGAACTGCCCGCGTTGCTTGCGCGCGAGAGCGCTAACTTAGAAAGTCTGCAGGCTGCACAGGACTTAGTCGGGCTCGAGAAAAAATACCAAGAAGCCGATGCTGCTTTTATTAAATTGGCTCAAACCATTAGCAAAGGTCGCAAGCAAGTTGCCAAAAAAATCGCCAAATCGGTCAGCGATAGTTTGCAAGGCTTAGGCATGGTGGGCGCACAACTTTCAGTAGCCATTGCGGCCGCAAATCCCGGCCCTTCGGGTAGCGATGAGGTCGAATTTCAAATTGCCGGACATGCGGGCGCTAGCCCTCGCCCGCTGGGAAAAATTGCTTCAGGTGGCGAGTTATCTCGGGTGAGCTTAGCCTTGGCGGTCGTTGCCGCCGCCGCAAATCCAGTACCCACTTTAATTTTTGATGAAGCCGATGCCGGTGTTGGTGGAGCGGTGGCAGAAATGATTGGCCACTTAATGCGTGAGCTTGGTAGCAACCGCCAAGTGCTTTGCGTAACCCATTTACCGCAAGTAGCAGCCCTAGCCCACGAGCATTGGCAAGTTAGCAAGACCACCGATGCACAAGGTATTCGATCGGCCATAACGCGACTGGATAAAAAAGCCCGCGTCGATGAAATTGCGCGCATGCTGGGAGGCGTTGAAATTACATCAACCACGCGCAAACATGCGATGGAATTGTTGCGGTAGATAAAGTTGCGTTGTAAAAGTGATCGCTAGACAAGTTACTGCTAGAGAATTAAACAACAGGCTTTATTTAAACAACGGGCTTTATTTTTAAACAGCAGGTTTGATTTGCTATTTTGGTGTTTGCCGATGCTGACAATTTTGCTTTGTACAAACTGCATATAAAGCCAAAGCATGTTCTTGCAACTCAAAGCCTTTTTCGGCAGCTACTAATTTTTGTCGTGATTCAATTTCTGGATCAAAAAACTCTTCGACGCGTCCGCAAGTGAGGCAAACTAAATGGTCATGATGGCTGCCTTCGTCCAACTCGAAAACGGCTTTACCCGATTCAAAATTACTGCGTTTTAAGACACCGGCTTGTTCGAATTGAGTCAAAACACGATATACAGTGGCTAATCCAATATCCATGCGTTCGGTGAGTAAAATGCGGTAAACGTCTTCAGCGCTCATGTGGCGAACGTCGCCACGCTCGAAAATCTCTAAAATTTTCATGCGTGGTAAGGTGGCTTTTAAGCCAGCGGTTCTTAGGTCGCGGGTAGATGTCATGTTTTCGCTCTAGTTTTTCGTATCATAACGTCTTTGGGAAACCCTTGGCTGCGGCCATCACAGTAGAAAGTTAGTCCAATGAGTGCTTACCCGATTAAAAGCAAAACAAGAAGCAATTGTGCTGTGCCGTCGACTTCAAGCCATACAGCTTCAAAAACATCGCTTGTTACACTATTAGCATTAGTGACTGTTTCGTTATTAGCCGGTTGTGCTAACAAAGGCGGCGTACGCAGCGGTTTTTTCGAACCTTATAAATTTGATATTCAACAGGGCAACTACATTACTGCCGACGCAGTAAAACAACTAAAACCCGGTATGAACCCCGAACAAGTTAAAAACATTATGGGCTCACCCCTAGTCGTCGATGCTTTTCGTGCGGACCGATGGGATTATTTGTTTCACTACATTCAAGCGAACGGCAAAAGTGAAACCCGTCGCGCTGCGATATTTTTTGAAAAAGGTCAGTTGACCCGAGTAGAAGCTAGTGAATTACCCGCTTCAGAAGCAGCTGACGACCCTGTTTTAAAGCGCGGCCGAGTCAACTAAATTGAGCAATTCAAGCGAACCTAGCAATACTTCAACTAAAACGCTAGTCGCACCATTGCGAATAGCGGTTGCTGGCGCTGCTGGCAAAATGGGCCAAATGTTGGTGGAAGCGATTTGCAAAGATCCACAAACCCGACTGGTTGGCGCATTCGAGCATCCGACGAGTACGGCTTTGGGTCGAGATGCTGGGGCTAATCTAGGCCTTTCAACTGGTGCCATCATTACTGCAGATATCCACGCAGCACTCAGCGAGGCCCAGTTTTTAATTGACTTTACGCGCCCCGAGGCAACTTTAGAGCATTTGGAAATCTGCGCAGCCAAAGGAATAAGGGCGATAGTTGGAACGACCGGTTTCGATAAAGCAGCTAAAGATTTAATTGCAATTCACGCAGCCAAAACTGCCATCATGTTTTCTGCAAATATGAGTATTGGCGTAAACGCGACTGTAAAAGTGCTTGAACTAGCCGCAAAAATTTTGAATCAAGGCTTTGATGTAGAAGTAATCGAGGCCCATCACAAACATAAAGTCGACGCACCCTCCGGTACCGCCCTTATGCTTGGCGAAGCCGTGGCCAAAGCAACTGGCCGGAGCCTCGATATCGATGGCGTTTTCACCCGATACGGAATTACTGGTCCTCGCCCCGAAAACGCCATTGGTTTTTCGGTCATACGTGGGGGCGATATCGTGGGCGACCACACCGTTTTATTTGCGGGTACGGGTGAACGCATTGAAATCACCCACAAATCTTCTAGCCGCATGACCTACGCCCTTGGCGCAGTACGCGCTTGCAAGTTCTTAGCGGATAAAAGCCACGGGCTTTTCGACATGAATGACGTACTTGGGCTAAACACACCCTAGGGTCCAAACCTAGCAAATCTGCCGTTCGTCGGGCCTAGTCCCGCGCCTGCCCTGCACGCTCTTCTAAGCTGTGGTTAAAAAGAGTCAAATCAACCTCATACTTTAATCAGTGAGGTTTTATGCAGGTTGCTCGCAGCCTGCGCCGCTTGGTAAACGGGAAGATTGCGTTGTTTGCGATTCTTACCGCGGCGCAGCTAGTTCAACCAACCAGGGTAGTAGCCCAACAAGCAGACTTCGTCAACGAAGCGCAAAGATTGATCAACGATGTACGCAGTAAGTTACCTAGTTGTAACTTATTGCAAAATGGACAGGCATTTGTCGTGCCCGCCGCGGCCTCGCGTCCCCGACCAACATTGTCGTGGAACCCGAAGCTAGCATCGATTGCCCAATCGCATTCACAATCGATGGCCAAAGAAAGTTTCTTTGATCATGTAGATACGAATGGAAAAAATGTTGCAGACCGTGCCAAAGGCGCCGGTTATCGCTATCGCGTCGTGGCCGAGAACATTGCCGCGGGACAGGATAATCTGTCTGAAGTCGTGATGGAATGGGTCGCTAGCAAAGGACACTGCGAAAACATGATCGATGAGCGCGTCACTGAATTTGGTTTGGCGATGGTACAAAGCACTAACCCGACGGATCCGTACTCGACTTATTGGACTTTGGTGCTTGGGACACCCAGCCGGTAAACAAAAATTAAGCGCTAGAAGCTTTACGACCGACTAAATAAGTAACACCGGTTGGTCCGTAAAACTCTAAATGCTCTATGTTTGCATTTAGATGAAACTGATCACCGGCTTGATAGGTTTTTTCAACGCCATCAACGCTAATTCTGAGTTCACCGGCGGTAATGAGCGCTTTCGCTTCGAAAGGATGGGAATGGTTCGGCAAAGAGCCATTGGCATCACGCGAAACGCTGACGACTTCATCAAAATTTTCGGAAGCTAGTAACGCACGAAATTCGTTGGCATTCAATTGTCGAACTCCTTCACTGCAAATTCAGTTAATTAACCCAAGCGGTTAAGTTATTTATTTGACCCACGCGGTTAGGTTGTTTATTTAACCCACGCCGTTAGGGCTTTCCATGTATCGCGATCACGTGCAACGCGATCCGTTTGGATATCAAAAACGGTTAAACCGTGTGCAGCCAACTGCACATAGTTTTGCGTATCGCGCAAATAGCCAGCGACTGGCACACCTAAAGTCTTGACGAATCGGCCTAACTCTTCGGCGGCACGGGTTCGCGGATCGACCCGCATGCCAACAACCGCAACACTGTCTTCAAATTTCTTTTGGGTGCTAAACAAGGTACGTAATACTTGTAAAAAATCGCGCGTCGCTAAAATATCAAACATCGACGGTTGAATAGGCACAATAATTTTGTCTGTGACTCGAACAATATCGCCCAACTGTTGAGCCGAAATTTGCGCAGGTGTATCAAGTACCACGTGCGTGACGCCTTCGGGTGGCCGTGCCATTTTTTTTGTGGTGTCCCAAGTTTCAATTGGCGCAATACCTGCTGGCCGTAGCTTTAGCCACTCGCGCGCCGATTGTTGGCGATCGAAGTCCCCCAGCATGGTGCGCTTGTTCAAAGTGGCGAAGTGGCCGGCTAAATTAGTTGCTAGTGTTGTTTTGCCAACACCACCCTTGGGGTTTACGACTGCAATTACCGGCATGAAGTGCTCCGTCTTTTGAATTGCGCAAAGTTTACCATTGCAAGCAAACAAATCCTATGCCTGTTCGGAAATTCCCCAATTCACTTGACGGATTCACAACATCAAACTTCATTACCTTACGTCAAGTGATGTGAGACCAGACCGAAAGGTTAACCCAAAACGACAATGACTTAAAGGGCATTTCGAAAACAGATTCGAGAATTTCGGGCATGAGGATTTGATCTACTTTACCGACAATAAATTGACCGTTAGCGTCAATTGCCAGAACATGCGTGCAGTATCTTGCAGCCCAATCGAGTTGATAAAGGCAAATAATAGCAAGTCTCTGATTGCCTTGACGAACGGTTTTCTCGAACCACTGCCAGAAGTGATCTTGGTAGGCTAAATCTTGATGCGCCAAGGGTACACATAACAGAACTTCAACCGAGGCGTTTTGCTTTAGTTTTGCCGAGCCGCTGACAAGTTAGGTTGCCAGTGAGCCACAAATTTAATAGGCTTGCTCGACAGCGGAAGCTGTCAATAGCTCGGGTAGCAATTGCACTTGTCGACTACCCGCTTTGTAACTGGCATACACAGGTATTGAATTGCGTCCGTAGGCGGCTAGTGCTTTGGTAATCGCTGGGTCGCGCTTGGTCCAATCAGCGCGTAACAGTACGACCTTGCGTTGCGTAAAGAACTGCTTCATCGAATCAGTTTCTAAAACGGCTTTTTTATTTACTTGGCAACTAACACACCACGCGGCCGTAAAGTCCACAAAAACGGGTTGACCCTGCGCTAATGCCGACTCTAAAACTTCTGGAGAATACGGCAGCCACTGTCCAGTTTGTACAGCACCTGAATTTAATTTGGTGGTTGTAGCTAGGGGCGTGTCTATCTGTACTAAATTGGCTGCTGAAAATACTAGCCAAGTAGTCAGCCCGGCCAAAATTAATGCGCTAAAGCCTGCCAGCAGTGGTTTACGCTGATGGCCATACTGCTTACGGCCCCACAACCAAGCAATCCACCCAAGGGCGATAAAAGCTATAAGTAATCGTAGTACTGCGTCCATTGATGTTTGTTGCCCAAACACCCACACTAACCAAGCTACTGTTGCTAGTAGTGGAAACGCCAACACTTGCTTAAACGCAACCATCCATGCACCCGGCTTAGGAATGCGCCGTTCGAACCACGGCAATTGGGTCGCTAGTAAAAATGGCAAAGCCATGCCGACACCGAGCGACAAAAATACCGCCAAAGTTTCATACACCGGTTGGCCAAGTGCATAGCCCATCGCCGAACCCATAAACGGCGCGCTACAGGGCGTTGCCGCAACAACTGCCAGCACCCCCGAGCCTACCGCAGAAAGCGCGCTAGAGCCTTCAGTTTTTGTGAGTGATATTGAAGTTGTTTTTCCCGATGGTGAGCTCGCCAATTGCGCAACGCCCGTACCAATTTCAAACACGCCAAACAGATTTAAACTTAATAAGAGAAATACAATCGCCAGTACCGCCACTAGCAGCGGTGATTGCAACTGAAAACCCCAACCAACAGCCTCACCGGCGCTGCGCAAGGCCCAAAGCAAGACACCCAACAGTGCGAAACTAACGACAACGCCGAGCGAAAATAACCAACCGTCGCGTTTGCGCTTTGCTCCTGCCTCGGCCAAGCTCAGTAATTTGATACTTAAGACTGGTAACACGCACGGCATTAAGTTCAACAGCAACCCACCCACAAAGGCAAAACCCAGTGCAGCAAACAAACCCAGCGAAGAACCAGCGCTTGTCACTTGGTTCGTCGCGGCCGGTTGATTTGCAGCCGATTGTTCTGCAGTTGTTTTTCCTAAACGATCCAACAAAGCCGTTTTTGTTGGCGTCATGTCCACTTGTTTCGAAACAACGGCAAGCCATTGCTTAGGTGAAGGTTGGTTCAATGCAGATTGACTCACAGCGGGTGCTGCCCCGCCGATAGAAGTTGCTGTTACAGCAAAATACTGTTGGTCAATTTGCAGAACACCAAGTTCTTTCAATTGTTCGGGCGTTGGCTTGGCCGCATTCTCAGTTAGGGTTAATTCGATGCGTAAATTTTTCCCATCGATCACTATCGGCTGTGGGGCCGCGGGGCTAACCCAAGTCTCGATCGCTGGAAAAAATTCGACTGTCTTGGCTGCCTGCAAAGTTGCTTCTGGCAAACCATGCGGAATTAGCAAAGTTACTTTGGGATTAGCAGCGGTTGAGTTAGCAGCGGTTGAGTTTGATGCCGTTAGGTTAGATATGGCAGACGTGTTTGCGTAAAGTTTTGCAACTAAAGCGCTTCCTGTAGGCGTAATTTTATCCATTGCCGCAAACAGCACTGCAAATTTTGAGGGCTGATTTGATGCTTGAATTGCTCCGGCTGTTGCTGGCAATTCAATCATCAACTTTGCTTCCCCCGGAATACAAACTTCTTTGCAAGCTAACCATTGCGCGTTTACTTCAAACCTTTGTAGGCCAGTTTTTGAAACATTGGAATCAATTGCCCGCACATCGACCGGTAAAACAATTTCCCCTTCAAAACCATAGTTGGCTAAATGAGCCACGCCAATTCGCTCCGGGGTTGGCCATTGCGTCGGCCCGATTCTCCAACCAGCGGCCGCAGTCCATGCCATTTGCGTCGGCAAACCTGAATCGCCAGAATTTTTCCAATAAGTGTGCCAATGTAGATCATGTTTAATTCGCAACCCCAAGCGCAGCGGCTGAGACGGGTTGGCTTGCAACACATTGGCGATTAACTCTACTTCTACGAAGTCGACCCGTACGGGGCCAGCAACTGCAGCTTTGGGTGGCTCAACTGCCGTGGTCGATTGAGCGCGCACTTCTTCGCCAAGGCCGAGCAAGCCAGCAAAAAGCACCAGCGATACCGAAAATAGCGTGTTTACAGGAAGAATTTTGCTGAAAAATTTAGTCAATTTATTGGCTTTGTTATCGGTTTTTTACCGGCACTTTTGTCGATTTATTAAGCGATCTGAACTGCTAAGGGTTAATTTTTTGCACAAGTTCTATCTTAATGCAAGCACAAACATCGACAAACAGCACAGTACCGCGCCGTTGCGCCTTGACCGACGGCGGTTCAATCCTTACTATCGGCGTTATGAACGAGGAAATTAACCAACTTGCCGCCCGCATCGCCGCTTTAACTGAGTTTAACCGGCGCTTGGCTGCACAAAACAACCACCTGAAGGGTCAGCTGGCCGAGGCCGAAAGGCATTACGCTCAGGCCCAAGAACGCCTCGAATCGGTACGCGGCAAGGTAGAGAATGCTCTGTCGCGCTTGCCGATGGTTGCTGACAATTAAACCTTAATAGAGCCTTCTCGCGCATGGAACAAATTGATGTAAAAATTTTAGACCGAGAGTATCGACTCGCGGTAAACACAGACGACAAGCCGCAATTGCTAGAAGCGGTAAAGGTAGTTGACGACCGTATGCGTGTTATTCGCGATGGCGGGCGAGTCTCTGGCCTCGACCGTATTGCCGTTATGGCTGCCTTGCAATTGGCGCACGAACTGGTGTCATCAAAAGGTCAAAGCAACGGACAAGGCTCTGCAGAAATTATGCGCAAGCTACAAAAAATGAACGCCGAACTTGATTTAGAGCTTAAACGGCAGGAATCATTGTTTTAAAGGTTCACACTTTTTGGCACTTCGCGCTCTGACCGGAGTAAACTATCAGCTAGCCCTGCGGTGTTCGAATAGGTTATACATTCTTTGAACCAATGCTAACGCAAACAGGCCCGTGGTATCCAGCAGCTACTGTTGTGAGCGTCCCTAGTCGGATGAACCTGATGTGGCGGCACTACTGGCCGACCTGAACCTCGGTTCAGGATGCTAACCGACCGGCACAGGCGGGGCTTCTTTCCTTTTTATTAAATTTTCCATGGATCCAATCATTATTTTTGCTCTGTTAGTTCTCGGAGCGGGCACCGGTTTTCTTGCCGGTTTGTTGGGCATTGGAGGGGGCATGATCTTAGTACCCTTTATCTTAGCGATTCTCAGTGCTCAAGGCATTGCAACTGGAGTCGGCTTAAAGCTCGCAGTTGCCACCTCATTAGCTACTATCGTATTTACTTCTATTTCTAGTGTCCGAGCCCATCACAAACATGGGGCCGTGCAATGGGCAACCTTTGCGCTATTAGCGCCGGGTATTTTTGTGGGCTCGTTGCTGGGCGCACAGTGGGCCGCACGTATCGATCCTAAAATTGTAGGTGGATTGTTTGCGGCGTTCTTAGTATTCTCGGCCACGGAAATGTTTTTAAATCGCAAGCCAAAACCAGGACGTGAATTGCCTGGCAAAGTCGGCAGTTTTGGTGCTGGCGGCATTGTTGGCCTTATGGCGGCCTTTGTAGGCGCGGGTGGCGGCTTTGCTTCGGTACCCTTTATGCTTTGGTGTAACGTAAAAATGCACAACGCTGTAGCCACTAGCGCCGCGCTAGGCTTACCGATTGCAGTGGCAGGTACAGTTGGCTACTTACTGGCACCTGCTCTAAGCAGCGCTCCAACGGGCACCATTGGTTTGGTTTATTTGCCAGCCGTGTTTACATTAGCTTTAACGAGCGTATTTACAGCGCCCTTGGGCGCAAAAACGGCGCACAGCCTGCCAACCGGATCGTTGAAAAAAATCTTTGCGGTGATGCTCTATCTGTTAGCTGGCTATATGGTTTGGAAAGTTTTGGTGGCTTAACTTATCTAGAGCGCGAAATTTACAAAGCGAATTTACAATGCGTACTTAAAAGATGAATTTACGAAAAGTATTTTCGAACCGAATTTATACCGAAAATTGATCGCGTAAAACATTCTTTTGAACCTTACCCATGGTGTTACGCGGTAGTTCGACAACCACATGAATTCGCTTTGGCACTTTGAAATTTGCGATGCTTTGTTTAAGGCTCGCAATAATTGCAGCTTCATCTAGTTTTGCGCCAGCCTTCGCAACTACAACAGCAGTTACTGCCTCACCAAAATCGCGGTGCGGAACACCAATGACCGCTGACTCAGCGACACCATCTATTTCATCTAAGATTGATTCGATCTCTTTTGGATAAACATTAAAGCCACCACTGATAATTAAATCTTTAGAGCGACCAACAATAGAAACATAGCCGTTTAAATCGATCTTACCCACATCACCAGTTTTAAAATAACCATCACGAGTAAACTCTTCGGCGGTTTTTTCGGGCATTTGCCAGTAGCCAGAGAACACGCTAAGGCCTTTAACTTGTATATCACCAATTTCATCGGTTTGCGTTGACTTGTCGTTAGCCATAACACGCAGTTGTAAGCCTGGCAGTGCAGCGCCTACGGTGCCAGCAATACGTTCGCCATCGAGCGGATTGGAAGTGAGCATAATAGTTTCGCTCATGCCGTAGCGCTCTAAAATTCGCTTGCCCGTGGTGACCTCGAATTGTTTAAACGTTTCGGTTAACAGAGGTGCAGAACCAGAAACAAACAAACGCATATTACGGGTTACACGGCTGGTAAATTTAGGGTTATCTAAAAGGCGCACATACATTGTGGGCACGCCCATAAATACGCTAGCCCGCTCGATATTTTGCAGTACAACTGTTGGATCAAATTTATTTAACCACAACATTTTGCTACCGCTTAGCAATGCGCCATGTAGTGCTACGAACAAGCCGTGCACATGAAAAATCGGTAATGCGTGTAGCAGCACATCGGCTTTACGCCAGCCCCAAGATTTTTTCAAAATCAATGCATTGGAGTACAAATTATCGTGGCTGAGCATGGCTCCTTTGCTACGCCCGGTCGTGCCTGAGGTATACAAAATTGCGGCAAGATCTTGTCCACTGCGCAGCACGCAATTGTGGCGATCACTAAATGCTGCCGCAGTTTTTAATAAACTACCGTCACGTTTTTCACCCAAGGTGTACAGCTGCTGAACTTGATGCGCTTTTGTTAAGGGCGCAATCCAAATGGAATTTGCAGGGCTACAAATAACGATTGCTGGTTTAGCATTACCTAAAAAATAATCTAACTCGCTCGATTGATAAGCCGAATTGAGCGGCACAAATACTAGGCCGGCACGTAAGGTTGCCAAATACAACATAACGGCTTCGGGCGACTTTTCGACCTGAACAGCCACGCGTGAGCCTAGTACAATTTTTAAACTTTTAAACAAGTTTGCAATTTTTGCACTGCCCTGCTCTAGATCAGCCCATGTGTAGTAATTGGGTTTGCGTTTAGAGTCAGTGGCAACTGCTTCTAAAGCACAGGCGCGCAGATCACTGGGGAACTGCGCGCGCAGTAATGCATACAAATTTTGATTATTCAATTTCGATAACTTTTGCTCAAAAACTTAATCTAACTTTGCACCCGAGTCTTTAACGACTTTAGCCCATTTGGTAATTTCGCTAGCCACTAATTTATTCATGTCTTCGCTTGATTGACCGCCTAACTCGGCACCTAAAGTATTCCAAATATCGCGTATTTCTTTGCCCGCCATTGCTTTAGCAATTTCTTGCTGCATTTTGACGACAACTTCTTTAGGGGTTCCTGCTGGAGCCCAAATGGCGTACCAAGTTTGCGCATCGTAACCAGTGATACCCGCTTCGGCTAAGGTAGGTACATCGGGCAAAGCAAATGAGCGTTTTGCAGAACTAACTGCGAGCGCTTTTAGCTTTCCGGCTTTGATGTGTTGAATCGAACTGCCTAAGCCATCAAACATAAAATCGACCTGCCCCGCCAATAAGTCTTGCAGTGCCGGACCTGCGCCACGGTAGGGTACGTGGGTTGCAAAACTACGGGTTAGGGTTTTGTAGTATTCGACCGTTAAATGATGGGTCGTACCGTTGCCGGCAGATCCATAGTTAAACTTGCCCGGATTAGTTTTAATAATGCCAATAAACTCGGCAATATTGTTTGCTTTAATTCGGCTTGGATTAACCACCACCACGTTCGGTACAAAGCTAACGGGTGAAACAGCTACTAAATCTTTAGTTAAGTCATAGCCTAACTTTTGATACATAGTGACAGCTATTGTGTGATGCACAGCACCCATTAAAAATGTGTAGCCGTCCGGTGCCGATTTAGCAGCAATTTCAGCACCTAAAGTACCGCCCGCGCCGCCGCGATTATCAATGACAACAGTTTGTCCTAATTGTTGGCTAAGCACCTTGCTTAAAGGGCGGGCAAACGTATCGGTTCCGCCACCGGGTGGAAAGGGCACAACCAGTCGAATTGGCTTGTTAGGCCAGGCACCCGATTGGGCGTAGGCGTCGTTAGTAACAAGAAGTCCTGCAACACTTAAAACTACGGTAGCAGCGACCGAAGTCAAAACGGAAGTACGAACGAAAGTAAAACCCGAAGCAACAACAGTCGCTTTTTTAACAAAGCTATTTTTTTGAACTGAATGAATCACGTATTTTTCCTAAAGAACAAAACTAATCCCAATATGAACATGGGTATACACAACAATTGGCCCATCGTAGTACCACCGGCCAAAAATCCTAAAAATGCATCGGGCTGCCTTGCAAATTCAGCTATGAAACGAAAAATTGCATAGCCAATCAAAAACACTCCCGCTACATGTCCAGGCGGTCGCGGCCGCTTCGAGAACCACCAAACTATAGCGAATAACAACAGCCCTTCAAGGGCAAACTGATAGAGCTGCGAAGGGTGGCGCGCTAGTGCTGAACCAGATTGCGGGAATACCATTGCCCAAGGAACCGAATCGGTAGTGCGCCCCCAGAGTTCACCGTTAATAAAGTTGCCCATACGTCCGGCGGCAAGGCCAGTTGGCACGAGGGGAGCAATAAAATCCATCAAACCAAGGTAGCTAATTTTTCGGCGTTTAGCGTAAACCAGCAAGGCCACAATCACGCCCAGTAGACCACCGTGAAACGACATACCGCCTTGCCAAATAGCTAGTGCTTCGAGTGGATGGGATAAATAGTACGCAGGCTTATAAAATAATACATAGCCCAAGCGACCACCTAAAATTACCCCGACCACTCCGAAAAAAAGCACATCTTCTAGTTGTTGCGGGCTTAGGCCACTTGATTTTGTATAGTGATTTTGTCCGCCGTTTATACCTAAGCGATGACGGCCTAAAAAGTAAAATAGGCCAAAAGCCACTAGGTACATCAAACCATACCAATGAACCGCCAGTGGTCCTAGTTTTATTGCAATTGGGTCGAACTGAGGGTGTACCAACATAAATTGATGCGACTCGCTGTAATCGGGCAACCGCTATTGTGCGACGACTTGCGAAGTTAACCAAACGCACCCTTGCAAAAGCGCAAAATTCATAACAACAATTTAAATTATTGTCTAGGCAAAGAGCCTCTTAGGCCATTGATCCACGGTTTACCACCGATAAAGCCAGCCACAAAGCAGTCAGGCGGCTCGTTCGGCCATAATATATGCGCAAACGCAACAGCCAATTGTTGGCGACGTGCGGATGCGTTTTTTGAGCCAAATGACGATTACAACAGCCACTGCACCCGATAGCGCGGTAAGACCTAACAGTCCATCAAAAATTGCGAATTCAAATCTCGCCAGTTTGATGGGTCCTGCCTTGGGTGCCCAGTCTATTGGTACAACAAATAGTGCTGGCATTCATTTAGGCGTAGTGGGTATTGACCCAAGTCAATCCGAAATGGTTGTCGGTGGTCTGTATGCTCTTAAAGTGACTACGCCATCGACTCGTTTTGCACTACTCGCTACTAGCTTAAAAGCTGCGATGAATGCGGGTGTGCATTGCACACTGATTACTAACTCGGCCCCAGAAGAAGTGTTGTCGCGGCTCGCCCAATGCACTTCATTTCCGGCCAACGATTTAGTCAAGCAAAAGCGGCTCAGCGTATTTTCAATGCAGGATGAGTTCTCAAAAAAACTGTTTCGCTTTGGTGCAGATCGTTTTGTGCAAGAGATTGAAAATTTTGAAATACCTGTTAATAGTTTTATTGTTTTTGAGCAAGCCGATGATGTTTTAAGTCTGCACGACCTTTGGTTGGCAAGCCAACAAATTAAGGTGCTTAGCCAGTGGTTTAAGCGACGTCAAACGACTGGGTTAATGGCATTTACCAGAAGTAATGCGCAACAAACAGCTGCGCTAAATGCTTTGATGGACAATCTTTCGGGCTTGGCTCGACTTGGCGCGGACAAAGCGGGTTTAGAGTTAACGTTTTTGTATTGGCAATCGAAAAACGGCGTAATGGCCGCGCGTAATTTCCATTTACGAAGTACCCATGATGGAGGCTACGAGGCCCAAGATCAACCGATCATGCGTGTACACGCAGTGCCTACAGCTTCTGCCATTGAGGTTTCGCAAGACGCACCACAAGCTAGTTACGACGATGTTGTAGCCGATAAAAGCAAAACCATAGTGGGTGCATTCAGCACACCCAATTTGAGTGGCAACATTTCAAGTGAAATGGCAAAGCAAATTGCTGCACAAGTAACTGCACAGTTAGCTAGCGCACGAAACGGTTTAGTTGACTCAACTCAATTACCGGACAACTTACTCGCAGATAATAAACTTCCCGAGCCAAAAAAAGCCGCCCGGGATTCCACTTACTTTTTTATTCACAACGATCCGGAGTTTGAGAAGCTATCTTCCCTAATTGCTGGAAAATTCTGCTTTGCTCAAAGTGTTCCGGATATTTTGCACGTTGCATTGGAGCGCCCAAAGGCTATGATTCTGCTTACGGTTCATGCAAATCAAGAACTAAGCACTGTGGCCAACGCAATTCACACCATTCGTAAAAACATCGGTGGTTTAGCGAAAATAGTGGTTTTCGAGCGCATGGGTTCATTGAGTGAAGCGCAGCACAATTTTTTAAAGCTTTGCGGCGTGAATGAAGTCATTTTAGAAGGCGAGGTAGCCAGTAACATTCCCGCACGATTACTCGACCTTCACGACAAAGCATCGAATGTTTCGGTTGAACCTAATTTCGACATCATCCTGACTAGCATGGCCGCGCAGCTTGAAAAATCCAGCTTATCAACCTTTGGTTTAGAAAAAGATCAAATGATCCTTGCAGCAAGTGCTCAAACTGATCAACTTGCTACAGCACCAACAGCTCAACGGGTTATCGAAAAGGCCAAACGTAGCTCGATGCGAACTGCGCGTTAAGTGTAGCGTTTGCCCGACAACGTTTCCGGCGAACCCATAAAAAAGACCACTCAGAATTGAACGCTGCGTGACTCCAAACGAGCCGCGTACAGTAGAAAAACCTATTATTTGTTGGTTTTTTTATGCGTACCGTTCACTGCTCAGTTTTAACAATTGCCCTGGCCTGCCTGCCTTGGGAACCTGCGAGCGCGACCGAGGCTGAGCTACCACAAAAACCATCCACTTTGGCCGCCAGCAACAGTGTTGCTACTCAAGTCGCGCCATTTCAGTATGTGCAAGGCGAACGCTGGAAAGCGCCCGACCCCGGAGAAATTATTGAACGCAAAGGAGCTGCCAAGCAAGTCGAGCACCTGTTTACAGAAGGCAAGTACGAGCTGGCAGGAACCGAAGGCCTAGCATTAATTTCCAAAGAAAAAGTAGACGAGCAACTTCAAGTAATGATTGCTAATAGTTTGGCTTGGACCGGCCGCACTAAAGAAGCTGGCCAGCTATATCGGGTGCTGCAAACCGGTAAGTACAAAATGGAAGCTAAGCTCGGATTGGCCAATTTATATAGATGGGAAGGTCGTGATCATTTGGCTCACCCTTTATACAAAGAAGTTTTAACCTCACAGCCCGCTAATACCGATGCTATCGAAGGGCTTGCACTATCGATGCGCGAGTTGCGTCCTAAAACTAGTATTGTATTGAGCGGCTCGGACGACTCCTCCGATGTAAAGACACGTAGTTGGTTAATCAATCATCGTTGGCGCGATGCTAGTTTAGCTAACGTTTGGGAAGTAGAAACGACCGGTTTAAATAGCGCAAATTTATCCTTAAACTTGAAACGTCAAGCAGCCACATTAAGATATTCCGCACTTGAATCGTTTCTAAAACCCAAAGTCGAATTAGGTTCAGACGGTAAACATTTACTTTACGACCTCACTCTTGAAGTTCCAAACTTGCCGATCAAGGTAAGTGCAGGCCGAGTTAATTGGGGGGTGTTATCCAATAACCCAAGTTCTTTAGTTGCCGAACAAACGGCCAACAAATTTAGTATTAGTGGATTAACCGATTTAAGCTTTGGAAAGATTGACGGCAGGATCAGCATTTACAAAGTTTCGGACGGCAATCAAGTGGTCACAAGCAACCTAAATTTCACACCAGCGTGGCGATCTTTAGGGGCAAACATTAAGCCTTTAATGGGCTTCGAAACTCGCGGCACTACCTTTGCAACTACCCGTTATTGGTCGCCTGCAACGGGTTATGGTTCCGCATTTATAGGGTTTATGGGCGAATGGGAATCACGCAATTGGAATGTCTATGCTTCAGCCCAAGTGGGTACGCGGTTATACGGCGAAGCCGGCAGTAGTTGGAGCACATCAGCTGGTGGTAAATATTGGTTTACAGAGGATTGGAATGTTAGTTTGCGGTTTTGGGCAATGGCAAGTCAGCGAGATTACTTGCGTTACAAAGCACGCTCGGTTTACTTCACCGTAGAAAAACTTTGGAACTAAAAAGAGCCTCACAAATTGGTATGGCTGGCGCTGTCTTAGGAACGCTGGCTGTTGTCATTAGTCTTAGTTACGAATCAGTCGTTACTTCGAAGGCATCGTTCGCTCGTTTGTTTGAAAACTACGTGCTCGCAGCAATAAGTTTATATTTGGTGGTGTTTTTAGCACTACTAGTTATTCGCTACGCGGTGCTTATCTTGTACTCGTTTCTAGATCACCTAGAAGCGGTAAAACGCGGACCCGTAGTCATCGAAGAAAGACTAGAAGCTTCACTGCCGATGGTTTCATTGGTAGTTCCGGCCTACAACGAAGGCGTGGTAATCGAAGCCGCTATTCGTTCGCTGTTGCAGCTTGACTATCCCAACTACGAAATTTTAGTCATCGACGACGGATCAACCGATGACACATACGAAAAAGCACTTGCAGTTGCCAACGAATCTAAAACGGTTCAGGTACGCGTAATCACGAAAAAAAATGGCGGAAAAGCCGAAGCGCTAAACACCGGCATGAGCCAAGCCCATGGCGAGTTTATTTTAAATATGGATGGTGACTCAAAGATGTCACCTAATGTTATACGCGCTTGTATTAGACACTTTGACGATCCACGAATTGGTGCTGTTGCAGGCAACGTAAAAGTCATTAATCGCGAAAATATTTGGGCCAATATTCAAGCGCTAGAATATGTTGAAGGCCTAGCAATGGCACGCAAAGCGCAAAGCTTTATGCGCGCCGTGAACATTATTCCCGGCCCATTGGGTATGTTTAGAAAAAGTGTTTTACAAGAGGTTGGTGGCTACGATCACGATACGTTTGCCGAAGACTGCGATTTGACACTTAAACTCTTAGTTCGTGGTTGGCATATTGCCTACGAACCAACTGCAGTAGCTTGGGTGGAAACGCCCAGCCGACTTTTAGATCTTTTAAAGCAACGCTATCGTTGGACCCGTGGCATTTTGCAAGCCACTTCTAAACATAGTGCAGCACTTTGGCAACCCCGCAAAGCGGGTATAAATTGCTTCATTCTTTGGTACATGTTGTTCGAGGGCATCATGTGGCCCTTCTCTACTGTGTTGGGAAATTTATTTTTTGCCTACGTTGGACTGCAGTATGGCCTCGCCATTCTCTTGTTCTACTGGTGGCTGCAGTTAACGGCTTTGGATATTATTGCGGCGGCCTATTGCGTCATTATTGAAGACGAAGATCCCAAGCTAATTTATTACTCAATTATGTTTAGATTGTTCTATATCAACATTATCGATATTTCAAAAGTATTTGCCACCATTGAAGAATGGCGTGGCAACACAATGACTTGGGGAAAGCTCGATCGCGAAGGAAAATTGTAAGGGAATATTATGGATTTAATTTCAATTCTAACGACCGTTATTTTAGCGACTACGATTGGCACAGTAATCGTAGGAGTTGCCGCGTACGCCGCTTTCAAATTGCGTGATAAGCGTAAACCAAAGGCAAAACCGAAAAGTGAAGACGGCCAAGATACTCCAGTTCAAGAGGCTATTTTTTTGAAGCCGTATGAACCCACTATTGCAGCCGTTGTAACGCCTGCAAAAGCGGCGCACTAAAGCTCAACTGAACCGAACCAGTCTGCGCGATGCTATTAGAAACAAATCGTTCTCCACTTAAACGAATCGATATTTTTATTCCGTTCGTACTTATATTGGGAATCACTATTCCTGTCGTGTTGTACTCGATGATTATGGTAAACATTGGCTGGAGCGCGCCGACCCTTGGCGCAGGTTCAGTTAGTAGTTTTTTTGGCAACAGCAACACTGCTGTACTTTTGTACGAATCGCAATCGACGCGCGCGCATTTCTCGAAGGTCGGCGGTAACTACGAAAATCTTTTGAAACCTTGGCGTGGGTACTTTCAAGACCGCAAGAGAAAATTTAAAAGTATTAGTAACGAAGCGGACATTGCAGAATTGAAAGAAGGCGTTTTAATTTTACCCTCGTCAGTTGCGCTCAGTGACGCCGAGCGAAATGCAATTATGGCTTTCCGCGAAAAAGGCGGCTCCGTTTTGGCTACCTGGGCTACTGGTACAAGAACAAATGATGGTGAGTGGGCCGGTTGGCAGTTTCTGGAATTACTTGGGGCAAACCATTTAGGCGCAATAGAAAATGACGCAGCGAATCGAACCCTTGTTATTGATGGGCACTCACCAATCTCAAACTCGTTGCCTGCCGGTCAAAAATTTCTAATGGCAAAAACAGGCGAACAATTGCTACGACTTAAGGGCGAACACAGCGCAGCCCGATTTAGCGATGCGCAACGCGTAGTTTCACAAATAGATGCACGTGAAGGAGCGATTGTTTATTCGGAAGCGCCTACAACCTATAGCCGCTCAGCCGTTTTTGCGTTTTCGGAAAATGCTTGGGAAGCCCGTCCAGTGGTTGTACATAATTTAATCGACGATACGTTAAAGTGGCTTAACCACGAGGTGGTTGCTACTCGCTCCTATTGGCCAGAAGGAAAGAAAGCGGCACAAGTCATCAGTAGCGATAGCGTACAAAATTTGGAGCAAGCCGTTGAAATTGCATCTAGGCTACAAACCAAAGCAATACCCAGCACTTGTTTTGTTCCTGCCAGTGTTGCCAAGGCCAGTTTGAAAACGATCAATTTGCTTTCGCGCGTTTGCGAAGTGGCGGTTTCAACGACAAACACGGTTACACCAAATGGCACTAACGCACCGTTGTCTCAAGCTCAATTGCAAAGCGCTAAAGCTGACTTAAACGCACTTTTTGCGTCGGGTGGAAAAACAGTCGGGGTAAAATTAGACTACGAACTATCGGACAAATCGATAGAACCTGCTTTAACCAATAGCGGCTTTAAATATTACACAGCCAGCTTGGCACAAAGCGATTCACGCCTTCCTGAGTTTGCCAAGGCTCCAGACCCTGATCCATCGATTGATTTGATTCGGCTGCCCATTGCTCAACGCGAGCAAGCACAATTTCGCGGTGTAATGAATCAAGCACAAATTGCGCTCCAACTAAAAGAGGACTTCGAACAGGTTCTGCGCGACGGAGGCTTAGGTTGGCTTCACTTTAATGCCGAAAACTCAAAAGAAAATTCTGCTTCCAATCAAGCATTTCAGAATCATTTGGAGCAAATTGTAAAAAATCGTCAATCGGTCTGGTTTGCAAACGCAGTGCAAGTTAGCGAATGGTGGCGTACACGCGAGCAAATTAAGCTCGAAACGGCCTACAACGGAAAACGTTTTGATATCAACCTGACAATTAAAGGTAACACCCCCATGGCTGGTGCTGCTCTTGTTGTTATGCTGCCGAAAAAGAATGTAGCGCTGGATATTAGCGGTAGCAAGGTTGGCATGCCAATTCCGATTGTTACGATCTTGGACGAGTATCGCGCTTTGTTAAATTTTGCTCAGCTAGCGCCAGGCAACTACAGCTATCAAGTCACTTTCTCAAAAAAATGAGTCCTTATGATTAAGTTTTATTACAATACCTCCGCACAATCGCTCATGGTCGCATTCGCGCTAGAAGAGCTCGCGATTTCCTACGAAGCCATTCCGGTGGATGTTCGCAAGCAGCAGCATTTAGAACCTTACTATCTTGAAATTAATCCGCAAGCTCGTATACCAACTTTGGTGATTGAAAAAATTGGTGACGGAACTGTGCCATTTACTGACGCAACCGCCATTCTTTTGCACTTGTCAGAACGTTCGTCGATGCTAATGCCTCCGGCACAGCAAGCCTATTTTCGTGCTCAGACACTATCTTGGCTAATGTATGTCAATAGTGCTTTAGGGCCCCTTTCCGAACAAGCCGGACACTTTCGTTTTGCAGCGCCTAAACAAAACAATGCTTCTGAACAATCAACGCAAAGCGACCGGTATGCAGAACAACGCTTTAACGGCATGGCTCTAAATGGTTGGCAACAAATTGAACAAAGATTAGGGCATCAAAAATTTGTTGCGGGCCAGCAGTTTACTGTGGCTGACATCGCGCTTTGGAGCTGGGCCAAAGACCTAAGCTATTGGCTAGGATTGGGGCCGACCGTGTGGGAAGGGTTTCCCCAAACTAAGCGTTGGTTAGAAACCGTTCAGCAGCGACCGGCCTTTGCTATGGTCGAACAATTAAAAAACAAAAACAATTTTAAAGTAGCTCGACGGGCACGGTTCCCAGAAGCTTTAAAAGGGGCTTCAATTTCCGTCTAAATCCAATGGATTTTAAGGTCTGCTCAAGTGTTCGAACATTAGTAGTATGAACGGTTAATTCTAGTTCTTTTACGACACTTTTCCCCTATGAAAAGTCCGCCTGTCGGCGTTTAATTGACCACTATAACCCCCAGTAACGAGAATCAAGATACATCGTTAATTCTCGCGGCTTAGGTGGCAATGCTGGTCTTTAGACATTCAATAGGTAAGATACTTTTCACTCCATTTTTGGTGTGGGGAACTCTATTGCCGGTCGCCTTACTACAAGGCTGTGCTGTTGGACAAACAACTATCGAACAGCCATTAGCTAACACCCCAAAGACAGCGACCACTACAAAACAATTATCGGACGATTTTTTTACACCGAAGGGTGTTTTGGCTAACGCAGCCAAACAAAAGAGCAGTAAATTACCGACGCAACATCCAAAGCTTGCTACTTCGTCTGTGCCGCAACCTTTCGAAGCTCGGGTTCTACTGTACAGCTCACCGTCAAACAAAGCATTCTTCGAAACAGCTGGCCTCAATGTAGCAAACACAATGCGGGGCTGGGAAAGTTTCTTAAAAAAATATCAGTTTTCATACGCGCAAATTAGTCATGTTTCGCAACTAGAACAAAGCGCTTCGGGTCTCCTAATTTTGCCATCAACCGTGGCCTTATCACTTCGTGAAAAACAAGCAATTGTTGATTTTCGCGGTCGCGGTGGCAGCATCTTATCCACTTGGCTTACCGGGGCGCGCGATGATAAAGGCGCTTGGCAGGGTTTTGACTTCATGGAGCAAGTACTTGATGCAAAAGTTATTGGCGATACCAGCGCGCACAAAGATGATAATTTTTTACTGCCACATGGAAACAGCCCAGTTACCAACGTAATGTTGGCCGGTGAGCGAGTTTGGTTGGAGCGCGCTAAACACTGGCTGCCATTAAAACTGGATGGACGCCAAATCGCCGCCCAAATTATGGACTGGTCGCGTAGCTTTGATGCAAACAAAAATACAGGCGCCATTGTATTTGATGAACGGCCTTTGGCGGGCCAATCTTCTTCTCGCACGGTTAGCCTCGCCTACCCAGAGCGGTTATGGCAAACAGCTGAACCCAAACAGCTAGAAGCGATTCATCATAATGTTCTAACTTGGTTATTGCGTATTCCAAACGCCTACAAAGGGGCCTGGCCTGCAGGTACAAGTAGCGCACTATTAGTTGCAGTTGATGCCGCCGAAGTTGTTTCGGAAAGTGATATGGCCATTGCCAAACAAATGGAACAAAGCGGCATAAGAGCAACTTACTACACATTGAGTGACCATCTTGCCAAGTCATCAAAAAATTTAATCGCTTTGCAATTGCGTGGCCATGAAATTGCATTTATGGGCGATTCATTTAGTGGATTTAAAGGACAACCTGCATCAGTGCAAGCAACTCGATTGGACAAGGCCCGAAAATTAACGCAAGAATTACAAATTACGGTGCCTACAACACCTGGTTTTCACGCACCGACTGAGTCGTTTGATAAGACCACAAAAGAACTGTTAGCGCAGCGTGGTTTTGGACATTACATTGACACGATGGAAGCTAGCGAAGCGCGATTACCCTTTATTGCAAAAGAAGCTTCGGGCAGTATTCAACCTGTCGTTTTTCCAAGAACGCAAAGAGGACCAGAGGACGCAACCGAAGAAGGAGACGTTGACGAAGGTATCCAATCGTTTATAAGCGAATTCAGTCTTTCCACAAAAATGGGCGGTATCGCCGTTATTAGGATGCCAACGCAAAGTCTTTTGCCAGCCGAAGATTGGACCAAAGTGTTTGATGGCATTAAACAAAATAGCCACGGTGTGTGGGTTGCAACGGCTACTCAAATTGCCAATTGGTGGCGCGAGCGCGAGCGCGTTACTGTTGGGTTGCGCGGATTAATTAGCCAAGCCGAGTTATTAATTGAGATCAGCGGCAGTGAAGCAATAAAAGAACCAATAGTTGCCTTAATCAATTTACCTAAAATGGGTGCAATCGTTACCGTTGACCAGAACAGTTTGATCGCGAGCAAAGTCAAAGTACTCGCAATTGATCGTTGGCGAGTTGGCGTTTTACTCAATGACATTCCGGCAGGCAGTCATCGCCTTCCCATCACGATTTCAAACTGACATGACCGCAACCTTAGAAACCTATTTCCGTTCCCAACAAGTCAGCTTGCAGTGGTCGCCAATTTTATTTGCAATGGCTCAAGAACTAGAAGCCATTGCACCCGCAGCCGATTTACGCCTACTGTTTAAAAAAATGGGCACTCGCTTTGCAGAAACCATCGCCGAGCAGTTTGTAGACATAAAACAATTGCGAGAACTAAACGATGCGCTTAACGACTTGTGGGCACGTACGCAATGGGGCTATGTTCAATTACAAGAGGCATCAGACTGTATCGAAATTTCCCACCAATTTTCGCCTTTATACGAAGCTTTCGGAGAGCGCGCAGCGCCATGGTCGATTGGTTTACTAGAGGGGTTTTATCAAACCATCTTTAGAGTCTTTGGTGCCACCGAACTTTTAAGTGCGCAGTGTGTCGGGATTGATAACAACGGCCAAAAAATTAACATTCGATTCGCTTAAAAAATACCCACTATGTCCAGTAACTCGCAACTTAATGTTAGCAGCCTATTTCGTAGCTTAAAGCCCGAGTCGGCCAATGCCGATTCAATGAACGGTCAAATAAGCAAAAAAGCCGAGCAACGCTGGCCGTTGCTCCAATCGTTGCCGCCTACAAAATGGCCTTTAACGCCATCACTCAACGAGAACGAAAAACAAGCACGTCGTATCGATAACTCGGCCGATCAAAATTTACCATTACTTCGCAAACCAGAAAATTTAGTCCCGAGTATTGACCTGCGCATTACCGAAGGGTTAGACCGATTATTTGCTAAGACCAAACCAATGGAACAAAGTACTACGGTTAAGCCAATTCAAACTCAAGCAGCGACTGCTATTAATCTTGTTACAAAACCGAGCCTATTTAGCAACTTAGCGCCTATGGCTGCGTCGATATTTGCGGTTTCTCCTTCAGCTAAGCCTGATCCTATGCCTGTTCCGATCCCAGAAAAACCCGAATTTCAATCATTATTTGCACAAACAAATACACAAGAGACTGTGGCCACCAAAATCAAACCAATAGAGGGGTCTATTCAATCTATTTTGGCTCGCATTGAAAATACAAAGCGCCACGAACTTTTAAAAACACAAGCGCCAAGTAGCGCAAGCAGTTCGACTATAAAACCGCCAAGCTTTTTGGCGCGACTTGGCAAGCGTTAGAAAAGTACCTTTAGATGAAAGTGATTAGTATTGTTTCTATGAAGGGTGGCGTCGGTAAAACCACAGTTGCCGTTAACTTAGCTACATCCTTAGCGCAACGTTTGGGTAAAGGACGCGTCTCGATGATTGACTTCGACCCGCAAAATGCAGCCCACTGGCATTTTGGCTCGCTTGATACAAACAGCCCAGGCATATGCCAGCTGGCCCTTCAAGGTCAGGTAGAGGCGAACACTATTGCTACTAACCACGACCTTGGTTTAGATTGCTATCCATTCGGCAGCGCTTCAGAATCAGAACGCGTTGCGTTTGAAGCGGCATTGCACTCACAGGCTGATTGGTTAAAACAGTTTACAAAAGCGATCGGTAGCCCGGACGACGGAATCGTTATTATCGATACGCCGTCAGGACATTCCGTTTATTTGAATCAAGCAATTAGCGCATCCGATTTGATTATTGTTGTTCTGTTATCCGATGCAGGGTCATACGCAACGGTTCCGACAATGGAATCATTGCTGGATGAAATGATTCCCCTAAATCCAAATCTTAAGAGCGTGTATGTCTTAAATCAATCGGACCCGACCGACCTCCTTAATGCAGATGTCGCAACGACTTTACGCAATCATTTAGGCGCACGAGTTGCTCCAGTTTTAATCAGTGGTGACGAAGCCGTAAAAGAAGCACTGGCTGTGCAACAGTCTGTTTTAATATACGACCCCCATGGCCAAGCCAGCCAAGATGTTGCTAGTCTTGCGCGCTGGACCCTTAGAGAATTGAGTAAATGACGCCATCGTTAATTTTGCATTTGTGGCGAGAGCGATGGGGTAAAGCCGAACAAAGCAATCCAAACAAGCCGTACCTACTGGACGCGGTGTATCAGTGGGGAGTAAAAATACCCACGAGCAACGCATTTGCGATTCCGGGTATTTCGTTGTTTGTCGTTGCGTTGTTTACAGCGTTTGCTTTTTTTGTTGCTAATTTACGCTTTAGTTTAAACGGGCAAATTAGCTTTGCAGGCTTAATGGTTTGCGCCGCACTTTTGTTGCGCCGATACTCAGGCCCATTTTTTACGCTTTGTCTAATTGGCCTGACCCTTTTATGTTTGGCGCAGTACTTTAATTGGCGGTTCGGGCAAACATTGCAAAATCAGTTTGGCTGGGGTTTCGTTTGGGCTTTTACGCTAGCCGCAATTGAGTTAGTGGTTGTTTTTTATTTCGCGTTGGGATGGTTGATCAAACTGTCGCCAATCCGCGAAACCGTCATCGCGATGCCAGAGAATCAAAAAGATTGGCCCTCGATCAACCTAGTGTTACTTAGTGATGCTATGGGAGACGATACGATTAGTACTGAACAAATCCACGAGTTTGCAAATCGTCTCGGTTTATTAGCGTGGCCCGAAAAAAAGATTGTCGTTTCGCCATACACGATTATCAGTGGCGATTCAAACCATCGGTTTAATCAAATTAATGAACTAATTAATCAAACTCAACAAGACTTAGTATTATTTATTGAACCTAATGGGCTTAACCAAACGAAGCTTTGGCAATGGGTAGACAGCAAAAACTTTCTTGAGCGAATGAGTGCTTGGTTTATTCGTGATGCTGGATTAGCGTTCCTTTACGGGAAAAATGGGTTTTTAAGTAGTCAGTTTAATCAGACTGAAGCCTTGATAAATAAGCGGTTTAGTTCACATTCGTTGCCAATATCAATGGTACGCACCGTTGCGTGGCAGCAGTTGGGTATGATGCCAGCGAACGAAAAAACAAGCGCTTTGATGAACAAAAGTAGTCTGCTAATCGCCGAACATACAAACAAAAAAGCACTAGAGCTAGCGCTCGATCAACGAAGCGAATTCGTTTTTTCCAAAGTAGACCGTGCCAATTCAAAGTTTGTTCAAGGACTTAAGGCAGGACTTATTAGTACCCGCGAAATGCTGGGGTTTTATAAAAATATAGTGGCACTTGCGTTTTTTTCGACACCGCTCGCATTACTTGTTTTTGGGACCCAACTCGTTAGCGCCAAATTTGAATGGTTTTTCGCATTAGCAATTCCAGCTATTGTCCTGTTTGCAATTACAAATTCACGCACCAATATTTATAGTCGTTGGAGCTCCTGGCGTCAACTGAAAGAATCGATACTTGCCTTGTATTTTTTATGTTTAACGCCAATAAAATTTGTCACAACCATTGTTAAACGACCAAGCCTTTTGGTGCATCGGTGGTGGTCACAGATGTCCGCCTTTGAATTGGCAATTGAAGCCTTAGTTGCAATACTATTGTTTGGCAATTTTGTTGGTTTAGTACACAGCATTAATTTCTTTTTAAACTACGATTCCCTTGGACACGAGTGGCGCATTTTTTACGTCACATGGGCTGTTTTTAATTGTCTGCTTTTGCTTTCGCGCCAAGCGATTGAACACGAAAAAGCCCACATCGTTTGGTTTGCAAAACGTCAAGCGCAACAATCTGGAACGGTGCACCTACCCTTGGGGCGTACAGTAGTTTGCAAAACGCTCAACTTTCCAAACGCAAATTTAGTGTTGCAACTGCCGGTTAATATTCAAACCCAGTACGGCCTAACCCTTGGCCAAACGATCACACTTAGTTTTTGGCATGCTCATCAGCACTTTAATTGGAAAGCCTTGGTTAAAACAATTGAAAGTTCCAATATTGAAGTATCAATTGCGCCAACTGAACAAGACTTTGTTCGGCTGACACAAGCTCTATTAGTTCGCAACAAAAACTGGCCAGCGTGGTTACCCTCAAAAAACGCTGACCGCCCTTTTCCAGCATGGTTCTATTCTTTTATCGAATCCTTGCCCGCAAAAATGATTGATTTGAGCGCTCGCTTTATGGGGCTATTTACTTTGGACTCGATCAGTCGATTGTGGAAACAAAAAAAATGAAACACACCATTACAAAATCACTAATTCAATCGTTAATGTTTGTTACTTTGTTGTTGCTTAATGAGCTGTCGGCGGCTCAAAAATCTGCAACAACGGCAGTAACCAGTAATCCATCAAGCAGCGGTCAAGCAATCGCTCAAGCAACAGCGCAATTAAGCGCAGATCCAACGATATTGGCAGGTAGCAACCGCGTAGTAAGTTTGTCAGGTAAACAACTTGGCGCTTGGACTGCCATTCAACTGCGCGGAACAAACGTTTCACGAACTCTGGCCTTTACGATTAGGGCCGATGAAACTGTTGTTGCTGCGAAGCTAAAGTTCACCTATGACTACTCACCAGCGATCTTGGCCGATCAAAGCCATTTTAAGATTTTAATCAATGAAAAAATTGCCTATGTAGATCCCTTACCTGCAGGCAAAGGTGTTGGCATGCAGCGCGAATATCCACTCGATCCCAATTTGTTTAAGGACTATAACGAAATTCGATTAAATCTAATTGGAAAATCAACTAGCGCCTGCTCCGATCCTAAAGATGCATCTGTTTGGCTAACGGTAAACGAAGGGGTCTCGTTAGAATTAACCCTCGCCCCTTCATCCAAACAACCCGACTTAAAACACCTTCCGGCACCTTTCTTTGACAAGCTCGACCCGCTGCCCCTACAGTTACCTTTTGTATTTTCTACGAACCCGTCGCTGTCTACATTAAAGGCCGCCGGCATTGTTTCATCATGGTTCGGTATTCAAGCAGGAACGCGCGGTGCAAAATTTCCAGTTTTTCTAAACGAATTGCCGAACGGTCACGCCGTCATTTTCCTGAACGGAAACGAAGATGCTGCGGGTTATAAAAGTGTGACAGGCCCAGGAATATTTTTACAAAAAAACCCGAAAAACGTCAACGCACACCTCTTAATAATTAACGGCGGAAATGAATTAGAAATTATGCGGGCAGCGAAAACGTTGGCGCTGCTAACCAATACTTTGGCAGGCCAAAACGCGAGTTTAACGAACCCCAGTAATGAGGTTGATTTTGCCCCTCGTTTACCATACGACGCACCAGCGTGGGTTCGAACCGATCGCCCCATGAAATTAGGCGAATTCGCCAAGTTGCAAGACCTTAAAGTGCAGGGGTATGAACCCGATGCCATTCGAATAAATTATCGAGTTTCGCCCGATGTTTTTACGTGGCGAACTGGTGGGGCGCCACTGCATTTGAAGTATCGCTCAATTCGTTTACCTGAGCACAAAAGTTCAAGTCTGGGCATTAATTTAAACAACAATTACATCGATACTATTGCAATCAACGATACCATCGAGAAAAGAGCGGTACTTAATACTTATCACGTCGGCAGTGAGTCGGTGCGTGAGAAAGATTTACAAATACCGCCCTATAGCCTCGGGGGACGCGATCAGCTACAGTTGTTGTTTACATTTGATGTCAAGCAGCGCGGCGATTGCCAGGCAATGCCGCCCGACAACTTTATTGCTTCGGTTGATGCAGAATCTACTGTCGACTTTAGTCAGTTTCCAAAATATGCAGCCTTACCAAATTTAGGGTTCTTCGCCAATATTGGTTTTCCCTACACTCGTCTAGCTGACTTATCGCAAACCTCAGTGGTTTTACCTGAACGAGCCAGTGTCGAAGAAATTGGTTTGTATTTAGCGCTAATGGCAAAAATGGGCGAATCAACTGGTTACCCAGCGATACGCCACAGCGTAATTGGCGCGGGTGACTTAAGTAAGTCCCAAGACCACGATTTAATCGTCATCGGCTCAGGCCAAAACCAGCGCTTGCTAACGACATGGAAAGATCAATTGCCAATGCTGGTACAAAATGGAATTCGTCGAGTGCGCGAACCTAACGTTAACGCACGCCCACTTTACCGATGGGAACAAACCGACATTGACCCGTCGAAAAAACCTCAAGGCGGCATTAGTCTATCGGGCGATGCAAATTTAGTAACCCTAATGGGCTTCGAATCGCCGCTAAAACCGACTCGGTCGGTCATTTTCTTATACGCTGACAAAGCCAAAGATATGGAAAGGATCACCGACTTAATCGCAGACCCCGAACGTTTGACCTCGATTCAAGGCGATTTTGTAGTGGTCAGCGAAAAATCGACCAAACATGCAAAGGTCAGTGACACTTATTATTTAGGAGAAATACCTTGGGCCCACAAAGTTCGTTGGTTCCTTGCCGACAATCCTATTCTTGTCGCTTTCATCGCATTGATCGTAGCGTTACTATCTGCAGCTGTCCTGTACCGTCCTTTAAAATTTTTAGGTGGCCGAATGTTCAAAAAGAAAGCGTTGTGAGTTAGTCAGTGAAAATAGTTTCTTTTATCGCCGGTAAAGGGGGTGTTGGCAAATCGACCGTTTGTGCAAATTTAGCAGCAGTATTAGCTAAGCGAAACAAAAAAGTGGTCGTGATTGACTTCGACCCGCAAAACAGCCAACGCTTACACCTCGGTTTAAACGCCGATGAAATTGCTGGCTTAGTGCGCGAAGGCATTGATGTCAGTAGCCTGTTTGACAGCCCTTTTGGTATGCATTTTATTCCTTTTGGTCGTGCTACCGAATTAGATTTAGAACAGTTTCGTCAACAGTTAGCGAATAACCCAGAGTGGCTTCGAGATCGTGTCGCTAGCCTTGCCGTTTGTGAGTTCGATTATGTTTTTATCGATACGCCTGCAGGCGCATCGGTTTATGTCGAACAAGCGTTAAAAGCAGCTACTACGGCAATTGTCGTTTTGTTGCCTGATGCAGCGTCGTTTGTTACGCTTGAAAAAACTAAGCAACTAATCGCGCATCACACAGTTTCAAATCTTCAGTACCAAGGTAGTTTTTGTTTGGTGAATCAGATGCCAAAAGAAAGCCGTTTGGCCCATCAAATGCGTGATGCAATTTTTGCTGATAAGGCCACACCGGTTGTTCCTCTTGTCATACACAAGGACCCATCTGTCCCGCAATCATTAGCCTACGAGCGCCCAGTAACCGAATATCAAGCTAGCAGTATTGCAAGCTTAGATTTTCAGCATTTAGCCGACTGGTTATTAGAACGTTAAAAAACCGAGAACGTTAAAGGCGAATATTCCAGCTTGCGCCTAAAAAATTAAGCATTCGGGTTTATGGTTTTTAGTTCAAATTTATTTCTATTTTTATTTTTGCCACTATTTTTGGCTTGCTACTACTGCACGCCATTAAAATTTCGCTCGGCTTTAATTTTATTGTTTAGCTACGCATTCTATGCATGGTGGCGGCCCGATTTTTTGTTGCTTCTTGTCGCCGTATCTGTCGGAAGCTACGCATTTGCCTTATTAATTGATGCAACTAAAGATGAACAAAAACGATACCGTCTTTTGTTTATAGCAGTCACACTAAACTTGCTCACATTAGGCTATTTTAAATACGCGAACTTTGGCATTGAAAGCTTAAACACTGCCTTGCTTGCTTTGGGCTTTAGCAAGTTAAATTTTGGGCAAATTCTTTTGCCAATCGGCTTATCGTTTTACATTTTTCATGCAATCAGCTACTTGGTAGACATTTACCGCCGCGAAGCCCCGCCTGCTCGCAACGTCATTGACTTTGCCGCCTTTATTGCCTTGTTCCCTCATTTAGTTGCCGGCCCAGTTTTACGCTATCACTTGTTAGCAGAGCAGTTTCGCAGTCGAGTCCATTCAATTGATAACTTTGCTAAGGGTTGCCTAATTTTTATGGCAGGGTTTTGTCAAAAAGTACTCATTGCCGACTCCGTAGCCCCAATCGCAGACGCGGTATTCTCTGCTGCTAACCCAAGCTTTGTCGATGCTTGGCTAGGCACCATTGCCTACACGATTCAATTATTTTTTGACTTTAGTGGTTATTCATCAATGGCTATTGGCTTGGCCTTAATGATTGGTTTCAAATTCCCAGAAAACTTTAACGACCCTTATATTTCAACCTCAATAACAGAGTTTTGGAAACGCTGGCATATGTCACTCTCCAATTGGTTGCGAGAATATTTGTATATTCCGCTGGGTGGCAATCGCAAGGGAATTAAGCGCACCTATTTCAATTTATTTATGACGATGTTGCTCGGTGGTATTTGGCATGGGGCGAATTGGACTTTTGTAGTTTGGGGTGCGTGGCACGGCGGTCTACTTGCATTAGAAAAACTTATGAAAGACAAATTTGGCGAGTTTCCAATTACTAATTTAGCAACACGAGTGTTAATGATTTTTAACACCATGATTTTGGTCATGACAGGATGGGTTTTTTTCCGCTCGGAAAGTTTGGGCGACGCCTATCGCATGTTGATGGCGATGTCGGGTCTGAGTACATGGGCGCTAAGTGATGAAATTGTTGCTCAAACAACTTCTGATGCCTTTGTTGTACTGAGTATTGGTGTTGTATTGGTATACGCCCTACCTACCATTAAACGGCATATTCAGTCGCCAGTTCGGTTTTTAATTTTGCCATTGTTTATCTGGGCCTTGGCGACGCTTTCATCTCAATCGTTCACACCATTTTTGTATTTTCAGTTTTAACGGGTAACTAAACTTTTTATGACGACATTGCCCGAAACATCGAAAACTCCAAAACACACATTAATTGGTGCCGCAGTTTTTAGCGCACTAATGTTGCTCGGCGCCGCTCAAATGATTGGCGCGATGCGACAGCCTGACGGCTTAGATTTTCCAAAAGATTTACCCGCGTTTCGCGAAGGGAAAACTACCCAAACGCTTGAGAAACAACTCGACAAAAAAATGCCAGGACGCACCGACTTAATTACGCTGGCCAACAGTACACGTTACTTTTTGTTAGGCGGAGCCGGTGAGCAAGTACGCGTTGGCAAAAACGATTGGTTGTTTTTAACTGAAGAGTTGCGCTTTGAAGGCCCAAAAGTAAACACTCATTCGACTACAAAAACTAATAACCCAGACCTAGCGCTTGCTTCTCGAATCGAGCTCATTAACCAATTATCCCAAGACCTCAGCTCGGTTGGCGTTAAATTGATAGTAGCCCTAGTGCCCGACAAAGCGAGAGTGTACGCAACACACTTAAGAACCGGCTATCCAAGTTTTAACGAATCGCGCTACAGCGCAGCCCTTGCCTCCCTTGCGGTAAAAAACGTCTCCGTTGTTGATTTATTAAAGCCAATGCAACAATGGGATCAGACCAAGGGCGATTTGTTTTATAGGACGGATACGCACTGGAATCAAACCGGTGCTTCACTGGCCGCCAACGAAATAGCCGTCAAAATTAACGCCTTAAAACTGGATTACTTAAAAACTAATTTTGTAACTACCACAGCCAGCAAATCGCAAGAACGCAGCGGTGATTTAATTCGTTTAATGGGGATCGAGACAGCACCCAGTTGGCTAAAACCAAAGCTTGACATAGAAGCCGTACAAACGACTGCTAAGCAACAATCAACTCAAACGACGGCTAACCCCACAACGACCGGGCAGGCAACTGCAAACGCATTAGGTGGCGGCCTATTCGACGAGGTGGCTGTACCCATCGTGCTCGTAGGAACTTCATATTCCTTACGCGCCAATTTTCATGGAAAATTACAAGAACTGCTAAGCACTTCGGTCCTAAACACCGCTAAAGACGGTGGTGGTTTTCTTCAAGCCATCACCGCATATTTAAACGACGACTCTTTTAAAACCAGCAAACCACAGGTCATTATTTGGGAGTTGCCTGAGCGGATGTTAAAAAGCCCACTCGATCAAGAAGTGGGCTGGTCTGTAAAAGTCAGATCAAAAATTACGTCAGCAACGCCGTAATTTTTGCTAACCAAGCGTTGTTATCCATTTGATAACGCGCATCACGAAACTTATAGTTTGGTGGCGAGCGAAATTCGCGCTCTGGAATTTCCCAAATGATCAGTTTAGGCTTACGGGTTTTAAACGCATCATCTTTTAAATAGGCTTCCATTCCGACCCACGGACCTTGGTCAACCGGAATCGAAATATCAAGCAATTCGCGCTGTAGTACAAAGCGCAATGCATCTGGGTACGCCGTGTTTTTGTTGGTATAGCTACTGCCAATAACCGTTATCCCGACGTTATCGTCACCTAACAAACCGGCCTGAGATTCCTTCACACGAGCGGCTTTAAATGTGGGTGCTTGTTCTACTGGATAACTAGGATTACCGGGCAACAAACGCACTAAATCTCGCGCGCGTTGGTTAACCTTTTGCTTGGACCAATTGCCTTCAAACTTTTCTTCAGGCGTTGCATCTAGAGCCGCTTTTAATTCTGGATTTGCTTGAAGCGACGCTTTAATTGTCTCGGCTGCAACCATGGCACCTGTGTGAGACCAATGCGTATCCAATCGCAAATAAATAGGTGTATCACTAGTGCGATGACTGCTTTGCAAAAATGCGTTGTTTAAGTTTACAAAATTAACACCACCGCTGGCTAGCTTTTTTGCAATGTTGTCGTACTTGTTTGCCGTGTAGCTATCTAAAGGTTTATCAGCTGGCAATTGGTCCGAATGAATTCGAACTTTAGAGGGGACAACAGCGATTGCCACTGCAATGCCTTTAGCTTGAAACAATGCATTGGCTTTTTCAAGTAAGGAAATCGTCGCTTGTGTATCAGCTGCATCGCTTTGATCAGCGAACTCATAACGAGTAAACAACCAATCGTTGTTTTTGCCAATCACTACCGAGGGCGCATCTTGCGCTGCAGATAAATTGGGTAATGTCAATGAAGTTGCCGCGATTGCGGTTATTCCAAGCCCAGTTAAGCGCTTTGACGTATTTCTTTTTTGTTGGTTAATCGTTTTTATTTTGAGCATTTCGAGTTTCCTTTATTTACTAACGTAGCGTTCGGTTTTGTTTTGAACCGCACGCGCTATCAAACCGCCTTGAGCATTTGGAATGAGAAAGACGCTGTAATTTGCACCAGCCGTCATGGTTAGGCCAAACTTTGATCCAGTCGAAGGCGCAACCCCGGCTTTTGCTGCAACCAATTCAATGGCTACCGGATTCACTTGAATTGAGTTCGAGGTACCGAATGCCAAATTGGAAAATACTTTGGTTGCGCCATCAGCTGTCGAGACAGTGATTGCACCCGCCTTAGGGTCAAGGTTGTAAGCAGCGACTAGTGACTTCAGTTTGTTGGTGTTGGCCTTGTCTTCAAACAGTTTAGGCGGGGTTTCGGCACCGCCTGCAGTAAACGCTAAGGTTAGCGCTTTCCCAGCGGCAACATCTAAGTTGTAAGTTATTTTGCTTGCGGCTTTGTCCAAAGACTTTACGACAATGGCACGTTTGCCGGATGCCAACACTAAATAGTCGCTCACATCGGCGGCACCTAATTTTGCAATGCGGACACGTCCATCAACCGAAATTTCCGCAGCGCTGTCTTGATTTAATATAACCAAACGAACATAGGCCGAATCTAAAGGAGGTTCGGGGTCATAAAGTTGACCTGCAGGTTGAGCGTAGCTATTACCAACAGAACAAAGCGCAACTGCACCAAACGCACTGCTTGCTATTAGACGTTGAATAAAACTTCGCCGAACCGATGAATCTAAATCTAAATTATTGGTACGCAACTGTTGAATTACACCCATGAAACCTCCTGACAGAATAAGCGACCTTGCTAGCGTAGGGGCGACTGCAGGTCTCGGTCAAAGCACTAACGACTATCGGCGGCCTTGTTCCGCTCTAAGGGAGTTATTTGAAGGTTTACCCAAAGTAATGAACGCGCTTTGCTAGAATGATGTAATTCCCTGTTCAAGATTTTTGAGAAAAACTATGTCCGAAGCCAACCGCCGTTCCAAAACAATTACTGAGGGCGTATCACGCGCTCCAAATCGTTCGATGTATTACGCCATGGGCTATCAGCCTAGCGACTTTAAAAACCCAATGATCGGTATTGCAAACGGTCACTCTACAATTACCCCCTGTAATTCTGGCCTGCAAAAACTAGCCGACTCGGCAGTTGAAGGCGTAAAAGCCGCTGGCGGCAATCCACAAGTTTTCGGCGTACCCACTATTTCTGATGGTATGTCGATGGGCACCGAGGGTATGAAGTATTCGCTTGTATCCCGTGAAGTAATTGCCGACTGTATCGAAACTACGGTTATGGGCCAGTGGATGGATGGCGTAATGGTGATTGGCGGGTGCGATAAAAATATGCCCGGTGGCATGATCGGCATTTTGCGCGCCAATGTTCCGGCAATTTATGTGTACGGCGGCACGATCAAGCCCGGCAAATGGAAGGGACAAGATTTAAGTATTGTTTCTGTATTCGAAGCGGTCGGGCAGTTTTCCGCCGGTAAGATGAAAGAAGAAGATTTTATTGGCATAGAACGTAACGCCGTGCCGGGCTCTGGTTCTTGCGGCGGAATGTACACCGCCAACACAATGTCGTCGGCTTTTGAAGCGTTGGGAATGAGCTTGCTTGGTTCATCAACAATGGCCAACCCCGATCAAGAAAAAACTGACTCGGCACAAGACTCATCAGCAGTGTTAGTACGAGCGGTTAAAAACAATTTAAAGCCACGCGATATTGTTACCCGTGAAGCCATTGAAAACGCCGTTACTTTAATTATGGCCACCGGTGGTTCTACTAATGCGGTATTGCACTTTTTAGCCATCGCTCATGCCGCGCAAGTGGTGTGGACCATCGATGATTTCGAGCGTGTGCGCCGCAAAGTGCCCATCATTTGTGACCTTAAGCCTTCTGGTAAATACATGGCGGTCGATTTACACAAAGCGGGTGGAATTAGGCAAGTACTGCGTATTTTGCTTGATGCAAAACTTCTTTATGGCGATTGCATCACCATCACGGGAAAAACTTTAGCCCAAGAACTCGAGAGCATTCAAAGTGAGCCTGCAAGCAACCAAGATGTAATTCGTCCAATCAGTAAAGCGCTTTACAAGAGCGGCCATCTAGCAATCTTAAAAGGCAATATTTCGCCTGAAGGTGCTGTTGCAAAAATTACCGGCTTAAAAAATCCTGTCATTACAGGGCCAGCTCGCGTTTTTGATGACGAACAGTCTGCATTGACTGCAATTATGGCGGGTAACATCAAAGCCGGTGATGTGATGATCTTGCGATACTTGGGACCTAAAGGCGGACCTGGGATGCCAGAAATGTTGGCACCGACTGGCGCATTAATTGGCCAAGGCTTAGGCGAATCGGTTGGCTTGATTACTGACGGACGCTTTTCGGGCGGCACGTGGGGGATGGTTGTTGGGCACGTTGCGCCCGAGGCTTACGATGGTGGCGTGATTGCTTTAATCGAAGAAGGTGATCAAGTGACGATCGACGCATTGGAATTGAAGCTGCACGTTGAAGTTAGCGATGCAGTGCTAGCAGAACGTAAAGCTAAGTGGCAGCGCCCTGCCCCGCGCTATACCCGCGGAGTTTTGGCGAAATTTGCAAAAGTCGCGTCGTCGGCCAGTACGGGTGCTGTTACGGACGCATAAAACCAAATTAAGTCAGTCAAACAAACAAAGCGTCGTTTTAACGACGCTTAGCTTTGGGTTGAGCAAACGCTTCAGCTAAACGCTCTTTACGACGTTTATCGTATTCGTCGTGCTCAAGCTTGCGCTTATCAAAGCCCAACAGCTTTTCTAAGCCCTCAAACCATGCAAATGCGACGCAAAGTGGGGCTAACACCCACCACCAAGACCATTGCGCTACGGGCCAAATTTCCATAAATTTCATTACAACAAAAATTAAACCGATCCAAACGAATGGCATACAAACCTCGACAAAGCTAGAAAATTGCTCTTAGCTTGACCCACTGCAGCCGGTTTCAGGTCAACCGTCCGACCGATGGCGCGTTATTGTTGACAGGAGTTTTGTCCCTTAAAAAACTTTTGAATTGCTTGCAAAACAATCATTTGCATTTGACTCATCTGTTGATTTGGACACCCATTTGAAAGGATGTTGTTAATGATTACCTCGATTCATGCTAAAAATCCGCGCTTTAGTAAAATTCGCTCTTTGAGTATTTGCGTTGCTTTATCTGCCGCCCTGTTCGGACTGTCAAGTCAGGCCGCATTGGCAAACGCCGACTTAATGAAAGCCAAAAACTGTACAGCTTGTCATAATGTTGATCGCAAATCGATTGGCCCAGCCTTTAAAGAAATCGCTATTAAATACGGAAGCGACCCGAAGGCTGTAGAGATGCTGGTTGGAAAAGTTCGTAACGGTGGTGTTGGTACCTGGGGCAACATCATGATGCCCGCAAACCCGCAAGTTTCGGCAGCTGAAGCCGAAACTTTAGTACGCTGGGTGCTCGCGCAAAAATAAACCGCCGCTCAGTGCGTTAAAAACTAGGTAAAGTTAGACGCAACCAACCTAATTTTTCCAATTAAAAAAGCCCGAAACGCTGCGTTCGGGCTTTTTTTCGCCCCTATTCCCTTGCATTTCACTAAGGTTTACTTGCTATCAGAACCATTGACCCTGCGTTTTCGCCCGCCGATCAGCAAACGCTACAAAAAACCGTTGCTGCAGGGATACAGTAGCGACATCGCAACAAACAAATGACTCAAAAACGCAACACAAAGCTTTGTTTGTTGTCTTTATGCAACGCATAAGTCAAGTTTCCTCCCTGGCTGGTTTGCCCCGGATTCGTTCTGGGGCTTTTTTTTTGCATTTCGGTATTGCACGACTTAGGCGGTAGAATTCGCGGTCGTTTCAAAGCCGAGGCTTAAGTTAGTGGATATTTTCTTTCAGCAAGTTTTAAATGGCCTGGTGCTAGGTAGTGTTTACGCATTAGTCGCCCTTGGGTACACCATGGTGTACGGTATTTTGCAACTGATTAACTTCGCCCATGGCGAAATCCTAATGATCGGTTCGATGGTCTCGGTCTCTGTAGTGATCGCTGGTCAAAAGTACTTTCCTGGCTCAAACCCGGTTTTGTTATTGGTTTTAGCGACCGCAGCGGCAATCCCAGTCTGTGTCATCGTTTCGTTAATTATCGAACGCGTCGCCTACAGACCATTACGCAATGCACCGCGATTAGCACCGCTAATTACTGCTATTGGTTTATCGATCGTCTTACAGACCTTAGCGATGATTATATGGAAACCTAACCCAATCGTTTTCCCGAATTTACTACCAAACGATCCAATTCATATTGGACCGGCCGTTCTTGCACCTAAGCAAATTTTGATTTTGGCCGTCTCTACAATCATGATGATTGGTTTAATCCTATTGGTTAATAAAACCAAGTTAGGCCGCGCCATGCGCGCCACTTCCGAAAACCCACGCATCGCTGGCCTGATGGGCGTTAATTCGAACTATGTAATTGCCGCTACATTCGCAATTGGTGCTGCATTGGCGGCAGTTGCCGGCGTCCTCGTAGGAATGAACTACAACATCGTTCACTTTACGATGGGCTTTATGCCCGGCCTTAAGGCATTTACCGCAGCGGTACTTGGAGGCATTGGTAATATCGGTGGCGCCATGTTGGGCGGATTGTTGTTAGGCATTATTGAGAGCCTTGGTGCTGGGTATATTGGCGACCTAACAGGTGGCTTTTTAGGCAGCCAATATCAAGATATTTTTGCGTTCGCAGTTTTAATTATCGTGCTTATTTTTCGCCCCTCTGGTTTGATGGGAGAACGGGTGGCTGATCGTGCCTAAACATTCGGACGCTAACAACTCATCGAGTACTTCATTGTTCCCCTCATTTCGCAACGATCCAGTCAAAGCATATTTTGCTACTGCCGCAATTGCGATTGCACTTTTGTTGTTACCCATTCTTGCGGGGCAAACACTAGGTAACTCGTGGATTCGCATTATTAATTTTGCGCTGCTTTACATTATGTTGGCGCTAGGCTTAAACATTGTGGTGGGCTACGCTGGCTTGCTTGATTTGGGCTACATCGCGTTTTATGCAGTGGGCGCTTATCTTTACGCGCTACTGGCTTCGCCGCATTTAGCCGAAAATTTCGAATGGATTAGAAACACTTTTCCCAATGGCATTCATACGCCGGTGTTGGTGGTTATCTTTCTATCAGCGGGGCTGGCGGCGTTTTTTGGTATTTTGCTAGGTGCGCCTACCCTGCGTTTGCGCGGCGATTACTTGGCCATTGTTACTTTGGGTTTTGGAGAAATCATTCGCATTTTTATACAAAACCTAAATCAACCAATTAACATTACTAACGGCCCGCAAGGCATCGGAACAATCGATCCAATCAGCATTTTTGGCTTTGAATTTTCGCGAAAAGTTAACTTGTTTGGCATCGAACTGCGTGATTTGCACTGGTACTACTATTTGTTTCTAGCAATTACTATCGTCATTATTATCTTGTCGATCCGTTTGCAAGACTCGCGCTTAGGTCGTGCTTGGATCGCCATCCGTGAAGACGAAATTGCTGCCAAAGCAATGGGCATCAACACACGTAACGTGAAATTGTTAGCGTTTGGGATGGGCGCATCGTTTGGCGGCGTTTCTGGCGCAATGTTTGGCGCGTTCCAAGGTTTTGTTTCACCCGAGAGTTTTACGCTAAACGAATCGATCGTGGTTGTCGCAATGGTTGTATTGGGAGGCATCGGCCACGTCCCAGGCGTCGTGCTGGGGGCGATTTTGCTCTACGCAGTACCGGAAGCCTTGCGGCACTACGCAAAGCCTGCCCAGGAGGCTTTACTGGGCTACGAATTGATTCCAGCCGAAGCATTACGTATGTTGCTTTTTGGTTTGGCGATGGTAGTCGTTATGTTGTACCGACAATCCGGTTTGTGGCCTGCGCCAAAACACGGTGAAAAAGAGTCGGCTGCAGATAACGACGCTGATGCTAAAACTAAACCAGCCAAGACTGCGTAAAGGAAAAAGCGATGGCTGAAAACTTATTGTCAGTAAAAAATGTCAACAAACGCTTTGGTGGCTTACAAGCGCTCTCTGAAGTCGGCTTACAAATTACCAAAGGGCAAATCTACGGATTAATTGGCCCAAATGGTGCCGGTAAAACGACGTTTTTTAACGTAATCACTGGCCTATACACGCCAGACTCCGGCGAATTTATTTTAGGCGGCACTAAATACGAACCGACCACGGTTCACCAAGTCGCCATAGCAGGTATCGCCCGGACGTTTCAGAACATTCGTTTGTTTGGTGAAATGACCGCCCTAGAAAACGTGATGGTTGGTCGTCACGTGCGCACCAAAACCGGCCTTTTTGGAGCGATGTTTCGAACCCCGGGCGCCCGCAAAGAAGAACTAGAGATTCGTAAGCGCGCTAGCGAACTTTTAGAGTACGTTGGCATTGCAAAGTACGCAAAATACCAAGCACGTACACTATCTTATGGCGATCAGCGCCGTTTGGAAATTGCCCGCGCGTTGGCAACTGAGCCTAAATTACTAGCCTTAGACGAACCGGCGGCTGGTATGAACGCAACTGAAAAAATTCAGTTACGTGGCTTGCTAGAAAACATTAGCAAAGACGGTGTAACCATTTTGTTAATTGAACACGATGTAAAACTAGTCATGGGTTTGTGCAACCGCGTCACTGTTTTAGATTATGGAAAAGTAATTGCTGAAGGTCTACCCGCAGAGGTACAAGCCAATAAGGCAGTGATCGAGGCTTACTTAGGTGGTGGACATTAAGATGGAAAATGGATCAAAAGAAAGTGTATTAAAAGTAACCGGCCTAAAAGTAAATTACGGCGGAATCAAAGCTGTTAAGGGCGTCGATTTTGAAATCAATCGCGGCGAGTTGGTAACGCTCATTGGTGCAAACGGCGCGGGTAAAACAACTACTTTAAAAGCCATCACCGGCACCTTGCCAGTTGCCGAAGGTGAAATTTTGTATGAAGGTCAATCGATAAAAAATAGCCCTTCTCATAAAATTGCTTCGCTTGGTTTAAACATGGTTCCGGAAGGTCGCGGTGTGTTTACACGCATGACCATCACCGAGAATTTGATGATGGGCGCATTTATGCGCAACGACTCAGACATTCCGCAGGACATCGAAAAAATGTTTGTTTTGTTTCCACGGCTAAAAGAACGGGCTTTGCAATTAGCTGGCACGATGTCAGGCGGTGAGCAACAAATGTTGGCTATGGCCCGCGCCTTGATGCAAAGACCCAAACTGCTTTTGCTAGACGAACCATCAATGGGACTTTCACCCATCATGGTCGAAAAGATTTTTGAGGTGGTACACAACATTTCAGCGCAAGGCGTAACGATGCTGTTGGTGGAGCAAAACGCAAAATTAGCCCTGCAAGCGGCCCATCGTGCTTATGTAATGGATTCGGGGCTTGTCACGATGACTGGCCCTGCCAAAGACATGCTGGACGATCCTAGGGTTCGGGCAGCGTATTTGGGAGAGTAAAATCGGGGCGAGTAAAATCTGGGCGAGTGAAAGCACACTAGGCCGCCGCTAAATCGGCTGCACTAGTAAAACTATCGGCAAAAAACTCGTCGCTTGGTAAATGGCAAAGCTCGACAAACTCGCGCTGGGCCGAATTAATTACGATGGGCGCTCCGCACGCATAAACTTGATAGTTGCTTAAATCTGAGTGATCTTGCATAACGGCACGGTGAACGAAACCCGTACGACCGCTCCAAGCATCTTGCTCAGTGGCGTCGGAAACTACGGGAATATATTCAAAGTGCGCGAGCTCTTTGGCCCATTGCTCGCACAAGTCGTTTAAATACAAATCGGCAGGTCTTCGGCCGCCCCAATACAGTTTGATCGGCCTAGTTACTTGCTTAAAGATTGCATGCTCAACTAGTGCTTTTACAGGTGCAAAACCGGTTCCACTGGCTAATAAAACGATGGGTTTGTTGCTATCTTCGCGCAAGAAAAAAGTGCCCATTGGTCCTTCAAAACGCAGAATGTCTTTTTCCTTCATAGCGGGGACGGTCGCACCAAACACAGTGTCTGTAAATTTACCGCCGGGCATATGGCGGATATGCAGCTCTACTTGGTCGGCTAAATGCGGCGCGCTGCCCATCGAATAGCTACGTCGGGAACCGTCGCGTAACATTATTTCGACATATTGCCCCGCGCGATATTGCAAGCGCTCGTTTGCGGGTAGTTGCAACTTTAGAATGGCGACATCGTTGGTCACCATACTTAGCGACGCTACGCGACAAGGTAATTTTTTGATCGGAAAATCACCAGCAGCAATAACGCGCGCCTCGATCACCATGTCACTTAAGGGTTTTGCGCAACAAAACAAAGCGGCGCCATTGGCTCGCTCAATTTCGGGCAAGGCAGTTTTTTGGTGGGCACCTTGCTCAAACTCACCGGATTGAACAACCCCTTTGCACGAACCACAGGCGCCGTTTTTACAACCGTAGGGCATAACAACGCCTTGGCGCAGACCCGCCTCTAAAATACTTTCGTGTTCTTGCACGTCAAATTGCTTGCCACTTGGTTGAACGGTGACTGAAAACGTCATAATGGTATTTATCCAGTTAAATTATTTTTTGCATGGTTGGCAGCTATTCGGTGAAGCACAATTTACATTCTCGACTACACACGCATTCACTGCCGGCTCGATTTCGTAGAAGCCGTGCACTGATTGTAGGTTGTGGCGACGTTGGGATGCGAATGAGTGGATTGATCAATGCACGCACGCGACTTTTTGGCACCACACGCAGCCTAGCAAAGTTTGAGGCCTTTCGTTCGAACCGCATTACACCGCTGCACCTTGATTTACTAGATGCAGAGCGTTGTAGACGGTTGGTATCCATAGCAAACCGCATTGTAATGTTGGCCCCACCGCCAAATACTGGAAGCACCGACCCTCACACTCTAAATTTAATTCGCGCTTTAAACTTTCATCGTGCGAAACGCAATTTAACGCCGACAATTCGTAATCGAACTTTGCCGCATATTTGCTACGTTAGTACAACGGGAGTTTACGGAGACCACAATGGTGCTTGGATTAACGAGTTAACACCAACAACGCCACAATCAGATCGTGGCAAACGCCGAGTTGCAGCAGAACGCGTTTTGCGACAATCAGTAAGCAGGTTACAAATACGCTTAACAGTTCTAAGAGCACCCGGAATATACGCCGAAAATCGCTTGCCGTTAGAGCGGCTTAAACTAGGAACGCCTGCGCTAAAAGCGGACGAAGATGTGTACACCAACCATATTCATGCGCTTGATTTAGCTCGTATTAGCCTACGGGCTGTTTTTTACAAAAGCAAAAGAGCGAGTGGGTCACGCATTTACAATGCTTGCGATCAATCGGTGCTAAAAATGGGCGATTATTTTGATTTAGTTGCAGCGCACTTTAACTTGACCAAACCACCACGCGTTTCAAGAACTCAGCTTAAAACAATCGTTTCGCCCGCACTGCTTAGCTTTATGAGTGAGTCGCGAAGAATCAACGGGCAACGTATGGAGCGCGAACTAAAATTCAAGCTTCGCTACCCCACGATTGCCGTATTTTTAAATTCAATACTTCAATTCGCCGTCAATTTCAATTGATTGAACTTGGGTTGGCAAAACGCCACCAATGCCTGCGACTGACGACTTTAAAGGAAGCGAAGCATGTTTGAACCGAATTATGCGATTAACGGGATCAATTTCAACGGTGGCATTATTGTCGTTAGAAACTAGGGTTCCAAAGCGAACAATACCAACTTCGAGATTTCCGTATTCGATGCCAATTTGTTTTGAAGCAGTGCCTACTTCAACTCGTTCCAGCGGTAAGCCTTGGGTTGCACATTTAAACCAAATCGCCGTAATTTGGCCCGAAACTTCTAATGTTTGCGCAGAGCGGTCACAAACCGCAGCGGTAACTGGTAACCCTTTTGCAATGCGGACATTAACGCCAACTAACGGGGGTACCTGGGTAGCGGGGGGTGGTGTCTGTATAGCGACAGGCGGCGTTGTGATCACTGGTGGAAGCACTGGGCTAGGCGTTGCGGCGACTGGATCTGGCGTACTGGCTACTGGGGCCGCAGAGACTGGAATACCTGAATCCCCTCCCCCACCACACGCGGTTAATATTGCCGATGTAACCACAAATGCTAGACTAACTCGCAACATGAAATACCTTGAAAAAAAGTAACTGATCGTTTGATCCGGACGGCGAATGTTAACAAAACATCATCTAATTTTCGTGCGTTTGTACGCGACAGGGGTTCTCATTAGGTGAACTAATTCACGTTGCTTCGATTTAGGAATTAGCGGTGCGACACAGAAACCCAAAGAGGTGGTGCCAATGAGAGGAATTGAACGTTGCTTGCAAGCCGCACAAACACGGGGTTTGTGTATTTACAAAGCAGAATATGCCCCCAAAAGTGATCCCTTAACTTTTAAGGGTTGAAGCCTAAAAACCCGCCGATTATCTGGAGATAGTCAACCAGTAGTTGTCGATTTATACTGATTCCGATATAGTTCAGTGATGCTCAAAGTGATTCAGTTTCTTGGTTCAAGCCAGCGCGACATACGCGAATTCCCAGCTAAGGCCAAAGCCGATGCGGGTCACGAGCTGATGAGAGTTCAAAGCGGGCTTGATCCAACAAATTGGAAGCCCTTCGCATCTGTTGGTAGCGGCGTACGCGAAATTCGGATTCATCAAGACGGCCAGTTTCGAGTTTTCTACCTTATGCAGCTAGAACAGACAATTTATGTGATTCACGCCTTTCAAAAGAAAAGCGCGAAAACTGCCAAGAAAGATGTTGAGTTAGCTAAAGCGCGCTACAAGCAATTAATGGAAGCCAAAAATGCCCAATAAAGCCAAACCCGAAAAACTACTCATTACCAAAAGTTCAGGCAATGTTTTTGCAGACTTAGGGTTCGATGCCGCTCAAGCGAGCAATTTAAAAATGCGGTCTGAACTAATGATTGCCATCGAGCGCTGGTTCGCATCAAGCGGGTTAACGCAAGCTAAGGCGGCCAAGCTAACGGGCATTTCACAGCCACGGCTCAACCTTGTTCTTAAAGGCAAGGTGAACGAACTTTCGATTGATGCACTGGTCAATATTGCCAGCGCGGCAGGTCTACAGCTGAAACTGTCGTCAAGTCAGCCTAAAGTTAACGCTCGGAAAGCCGCTTAAAAAGATTGTTTCGCAAATCGAATCGAAATTGAATAACGAGTTGCGAATGGACTCCTCGGTTGTTGTCAAAAACTAAGCATCAAATGCTTCGCTAACAGGCTAGGAAAAATTTTTATGTGACGGATCAACACTAGCTCTTCAGCTTTAGACGATCTTGAAGACGTTATGTTTACGATTTTCAAATTCGAAAGTTAACTCACTTTCGGACAAATTCAAGCCACCGACCAGCCATTTGAACCCGTAGCCCGTGAGGCGGACCCTTTGCTTTTACCTCAGCCTCTATTTCAACAAAGAAGTTAAGTCGTTCTAGGGTTCCCCCGTAAAACTTGGTTACCTTATTGTAAGGTGCTGCGCTATACGTTGCTTCTATCGCAGAAAGGTAGATTGTTCGCATTTGATCCAGTGGCATGCCAGCCGAGTACTTGGGATGCAACTTCAATGAAAGTAGCTTTGTTTTGCCATGAGTTGAAACGATTTCGAGAATTGCCAAAGCGATGTTCGATTCTTTGCCTTCGACTACAGCGTAAAAATCATCTATGGGCGCATTTGCTATTTTGTTGTCTAGGCGATTAAACAACGCTGAATATTCAACCGCGAATATTTTCTCGCCACAGGCCAAACTCCAGTCTGCACGACTATCTGTAAGGACGACTTGGTTAATCAGTTTATGCGTTATTTTTTTCAAAATGTTGGCCTTTAATTAAACGCTCGTAGAGGTCAACATTAAAAATCGTTTGCGCCCAGCTTTCAACGGCTGTTTTTAGCAGCTCTCGGTTTTAATAACTATAAAGCTGGTCGCTTCGTTTTGCCCTTAGTACGTCGAGAGAACGTTACAGCCTCCTTTTTCATTAAGCTACGCCTTTAACTTTACAACTTTAGCGCCAGGTTGTAGCCCATCTAGATAGTCAACGAAAAATGGAGAGACTCGCCGAACCAGTTATCCGATTAAGTCGTTATTTTTTTGGTATTTTGTACTTTATCGGGCATTGCCGAACTTGGGAGTGGTGCCGATGAGAGGAATTGAACCCCCGACCTTCGCATTACGAATGCGCTGCTCTACCAACTGAGCTACATCGGCTTGTTTAGTTTGCAGCCTTTCGAAAATAGCCCGAGACGGACCATCGACTGCCTGCGTACCCTTCGAAATCGATTATATCGAAGATCAAAGTTTCGTTTCAGCACCTGCATTTCGACCTAAACCCTTAGGCAATGGAAACGACACATGCTCTTCAATCCCATCTAATTTACGAATCGAAGTAGCACCTAAAGACTTGAGCCGTTCAATCAATTCGTTGACTAAAATTTCTGGTGCAGATGCGCCGGCAGTGACACCAATTTTCGTTTTACCTAGCAACCATTTAGGATCAAGCTCGGCAGCTGAACCGACCATGTGTGATTCCACCCCGTAACGTTCAGCAACTTCACGCAACCGATTACTGTTGGAACTGCTGGGGCTGCCAACAACCAACACCAAATCAGCTTGCGGCGCCATGAACTTAACCGCATCTTGGCGATTCTGTGTAGCGTAACAAATGTCTTGTTTTTTCGGTTCGGCAACCAAAGGGAAACGCTTTTTAATCGCGTCAATGACGGCTTTACAATCGTCTACCGATAAAGTCGTTTGAGTAACGTAGGCCACCTTATCGGTCTGCGGCAATTGTAAATTTTCGACATCGCGTTCGTTTTCGACTAAATAAATACCCGCATCGGCCTGCCCCATAGTCCCTTCAACTTCGGGATGTCCTTCGTGGCCAATCATAATAATTGCGTAATCGTCTTTACGTAGTTTCATCACTTCGATATGTACTTTAGTCACCAACGGACATGTGGCATCGAACACGCGAAACAGTCGGCGCTCGGCATCTTGGCGAACTGAGCGCGGTACACCATGCGCCGAGAAAATCAAGGTAGAGCCATTTGGGACATCGCTTAAGTGGTCAACAAAAATCGCCCCCTTTTGCTTTAAATCGTTTACAACAAAATCGTTGTGAACAATTTCGTGGCGTACATAAATTGGTGCACCAAAAAGATCGAGCGCACGCTCGACTATTTCAATTGCACGGTCTACTCCAGCACAAAATCCACGCGGCTGAGCCAATACGATTTCCATTACAACACTCCAATAATTTGCACTTCAAAGCGGATCGGGCGGCCTGCAAGTGGGTGATTAAAATCAAAAACCGCGCGTTCGTTGCTAATTTCTTTCAGCACCCCAGCGAAACGACCACCGTCAGGGCTAGGAAACTCAACTAAATCACCTAGCTCGTAATCGGTCTCGTCAGAATTTTTGTTAAGTACAGAACGCGTCATTGCCTGGATTAAATCTGGATTGCGTGGTCCGTAGGCTTCGTCAGGCGCAAATTCGAACTTATGGCTAGTACCCTCAGCCAAACCGATTAGTGCTCGTTCTAACGACTCAGCCAAATGGCCATACCCCGGACTTACAGTCGCCGGTTTAGCCCCAAACGTACTAATGACTTCTTGGCCGTCATCAGCCAAAGTTACGCGGTAATGCAAAGTTACGTGTGAACCCAAAGCAATAATTGGCACCGACATTGTTTCTCTGTTTTTTCAAATTAAATCAATTCGTATTTTAAAGCTTAAATGCAAAGTCCCTAAACATGAGTAAATTCAAATGAGTATTTTGGATTGGAATCAAGAACAGCGTCCTCGTGAGCGATTGCTAACTAATGGAGCTACTGTTCTGAGTGACGCAGAGTTGCTCGCTATTTTCTTACGTACCGGTGTTAAAGGTGTAACAGCGGTCGATTTGGCACATCAGTTATTAGTTAAATTTGGAGGGCTTAGCCAAATATTATCAGCCAATCAAGCAACTTTTTGCGAGGCATTAGGCTTGGGGCCTAGCAAATTTGCGACCTTGGCGGCGGTGCTAGAAATGGCTAAACGGTCAAGCTTGCAAGAGTTAAAACAAACTAACGCGCTAAACAGCCCGCAATCTGTACAAGATTTTTTACGCTACTGGCTGCGCGGCAAACATTACGAGGTGTTTGTATTGTTAATGCTGGACAACCAAAATCACTTAATTAAAGCGCTAGAGCTTTTTCGAGGCACTGTAAATCAAACGGCCGTTTATCCGCGCGAAGTTGTCAAGACTTGCCTCGAACACAATGCCAGCTCGGTTATTTTTGCGCATAACCACCCCTCTGGGTGCGCCGAACCAAGTCGCGCCGACCAAATATTGACTCAGACCCTAAAGACCTCATTGGGATTGGTGGATATTCAAGTGCTCGATCATTTAATTATTGCTGGCCCAGCCAATTTTTCATTTGCCCAACACGGGCAAATTTAAGTCAACAAAACAATCGCCGCTACAGCCACAAAAATTCAATGTCTTAAAAGACCGTCCGCTGAGCCGCTTATTGCTCCGTCTATCTACAACCTAAGTCCGTCTGTCGTGCTTGCGTAGATAGGGTTTGCGCGCCTGACTACATTCTGCTTGGATCTAAAGGATTTCCCATGCGGAACAAGGGTTTTACACTAATCGAGTTTGCAGTCGTGATGGCCATCGTTGGTATTTTGGTGAGCCTTGCCACGCCTTCTATCATCAATTTGATGGCCAACGCCGACCTGCGCTCGAATGCGTCGAGCATCATAGGGGACTTTGGTACATCAAGAGCCGAAGCACTTCGTACGCGCCGCTCCGTAACGATGTGTGCCCGCGCCGCGGGCTCGGGTTGTGGCACTGACTGGACATTGGGATGGATTGTCTTTCAAGACACCAATAACAACCAATCTGTAGACACTGGCGAACGCATTATTCGCCAGCAAGACGGCGTCGAAGGTGCCGTAACGCTAACCGGGCCCAGCACTTTTACCTTTCGAAGCTCTGGCACGGTAGCGGTGGCTGGAACCTTGGTTTTAAGGCATCCAAAAGCATCGACTGGCCGTGATTTACAAGTCATTCAAGGAGGACGTGTGATGTCCAACGTAGTGAACCCATGAAGCTAACTAAATTAAAACAACAAGCTGGCTTTACGTTGGTTGAAATCCTTGTTTCCATCGTTATTGGTGCTATCGGACTGATGGGGGTTGCACGTTTGCAATTAGTGACCCTACAAAACAATAGCGCTTCACAGTTCAGATCAATTGCTATTCAATTGGCTTCGGATATGTTTGAACGTATGCGCACAAATCAAGAATCGGTTAACGCAGGTGGTTACAACCAGCCTGCAACCAGTGCTACTGCCGCAAACTACACTACTCCTGCCGCATCGTGCGCGAACGCGGGTGTTTGTACCCCAGTCGAACGCGCCGCAACCGATTTAGCAGAAGCCATGGCTCAGGCGCGCACCATCTTACCGGGCGGCGTTATTGTTGTTTGTATCGACAGCGGTTCTGGCACGCCTGCAACTTACAACGGCACAACAATTGACCCGCAATGCGATGGCGTTGGCAATACCCATGCAGTCAAAGTTTTTTGGCAAGATGATCGCTCCAACACAAACACCGGACTTGCTGCCGGTGGGTACACCGCATTTGTAACGCGAGGTACGCCGTGAAAAAACAACAAGGCTTCACGCTCATTGAGTTATTGGTCTCAATGGCGGTTAGTTTGCTAGTCATCACAATGGTCGCCGGTATTTTTACAACCGCGCGAGTCAATCACGACGTACAAGATGATGTAGCACAAATGCAAGAGAACATTCGCATCAGCTCTTCTTTTTTACGGCGCATCGTGTTTCATGCAGGTCATCGCGCTCGTCCCTCCACTAACTCGGCTGAAGCGAACCTTGGGTTAGGTGGCACTTTATTTGGAGTGGCTGGAACACACGGTTCAGCAACTAGTGCCGACAACCAAGACTCAATGTCGATCAGTTACGAAGGTGATGGTCTACCGGATGCGCCGAGCGGGGCAATCACTGATTGTTTAGGTAACTCAGTTGGTATTGGTACGGCTGCCGACGTTGCAGCCATTTCAACAAACACAAACACAAGCCTACCGAATACAGTAAACCGATTGCAAGTACGCAATTTTAGCGGACGACCATGGTTGAGTTGTTCTTTAGATAACGGAACCACATGGGTGCAATTGGTGCCTGATATTGAAGGTATGGAGCTTCAGTATGGAGAGGCGGCCGCTGACGGGACTATTACTAAATTTGAAAACGCCAGTCAGCCGGTAAATTTTGGCAGCGTTACCGCAGTCCGAATAAATTTGCTTTTCCGCACCAATCGCCCAATTGCGTCCAGTAATTCCAACATGACCTACGTCATGGGCGACCAAACCTACGGGCCGTTTTCCGACTTAAGAGTAAGACGACAAGTAACGATCACAGCGGGAGTGCGCAATGCAAAAAGCTAAAGTGCCTGGTAGCATTAGAAAAGCTGCCCAAGACGGTTCAACACTAATAATTTCGTTACTGTTTTTAATGGTAACAACCTTAATTGCAACAGGCGTATGGCGACTGGCAATGCAGCAAGAAAGCATGACCGGTGTTGATCGTGATTATCAAATTGCTTTCGAGGCCGCTGAAGCGGGTTTACGCGATGCGGAACTTGATTTCTTTAATGTCTGCGCACGTATTTCATTATTAGGTACCAATGCCGCTTGCACACCTAGAGCCCAGCCGTTTGAAGGCCTAACCGGATTTGGCTCACAAACCAACGGTGAAATTCCACCGGAGGGTACTTGCAACCCGGACGGCTTATGCCTTGGAAAATCCGCGGTCTCATCGAACATTAAGTTTTACGAAGCACGCCCAGACATCGACATCCTTGAGGGTAAAGCGGCCTCCACTTTGGGCGAAAGAATAACGTACGGCAAATACACCAGAACCCCAAGTGCTGCTTCGGAAATGGTGCCATTAGTTGCACAGCAACCCGCTTATCTAATTGAAGCTTTGCGTTTTTCCGGTAACAACGGAAAAGCACAAGGCGTTATGTATCGTTCCACCGCGATTGGCTATGGTCGACGCGCCGACACGCGCGTTGTACTGCAGTCTTACCTCGACCCGAACTGAGATCGGAAACACTATGTCGACACAAACTACACCCCAAAAATATTCCGCAATTCAACGGCATGTTTGCAGCGCATTGATCGCACTGATCGCATTGCAACCTTTACAAGTTACCCTTGCAGCCCCAACAGCTGGACCAACGCCAGCACCTGGTGCTGGATTATTGGAGTTGTTTGACCAACCGCATTTGGCTGGCGAAAGTATCCCGCCTTACGTGATGATTACGGCCTCCAAGGACCAACAGCTTTTCAAAAAAGCGTACGACGACTATTCAGATCTTGATGCAGACGGACAGTTAGACACTACTTACAAACACACCATCGATTATTACGGTTACTTTGATGCGTACAAGTGTTACACCTATAGCGACGCAAATCGTCGGTTTGAACCCGTTTCAATTAGCGCAAGCAAGTACTGCGTTGGCAACTGGAGCGGCAATTTTTTAAACTGGTCCAGCATGACCCGCGTTGATGCGTTGCGCAAAGTATTGTTTGGCGGTATGCGTTCACCCACTCGAACTGGAACAGGCGGTGATGCAGACGGACTAAACGACGGCGACACCATTGATTCAACGGTTCTAGAGCGCAGCTTCTTGCCACACGACGCGCACTCATTTACCAAATACTACGATGGCGCAGATTTAAATCAACTGACCCCGTTTTCGAACAACGACTTGTCGGTAAAGGGTATTTCTATTTCATCTAGCGACGGCACAACGGATACAGGTATAAACACGAATCAACATCGAGTTCGTGTTGGCACAACGATTCCTTTTGAAGTCGGCGATATTGCTGAATTAAGAGTAAGTGCAACTTCATTTATTCGTGGACGCGTTGACCAAACGGGCGATAGCAACTCGAATCGTTGGATCGAACTGCGTTCAATTTCAACCATCAACATCGATGGAAGTGCATCTAGCGGGGGCGAGTGGAATGTACAAAACATTTCGCGTCGTGGTCTTACTATTTGCAATACAACAAACGGCGAGACATCAGGCATTCAAGCCTTATCAAACACCAACACAAATTTGCCGCGTATGAAAGTGGCTCGTGGCAACTTTTCATTGTGGAACGCCTCTGAGCGTTGGCAGTGCACCTGGAGTCAGGAACGCAACGCAGCCAACGGAAACAATTTTGCCGCGTCCGGTATTCCTGCCTATCCAAACAGCCCATCGCGCGATACTTGGGGCCTAGACGCACCGGGTAAAGGAACAACAACTGGGGTTGGTAGTTATTTCGTCCGCAGCCAAGTCTGTGTTGATGGACTGCTTGGCAAAGAGCGTTGCAAGCAATATCCGAACGGAAAATTTAAACCAGTAGGTTTACTGCAAGTGTTTGGTGAAACTGATCGGATTCGATTTGGTTTGCTGACAGGCTCCTACCGAAAAAATTTATCGGGCGGTGTATTACGCAAAAACGTGGGGCGCCTTGATAACGAAGTAAACTTGTTTAACGGTACTTTTTACGACTTGCCTTCGGCCGGTGTAGATAGTTCAACATCCCCTGGCGACCCAAGCTATCAATTTAGCGGCGGATCGATTATCAAAACATTGTCATTAATCAAAATGACAGGTTACGAGTACAGCAACGGAACGTTTTTTCAAGGCGTTTCGGGTGACAATTGCTCATATCAACGCGAACTTAACCAAAATGGCGCATGCATGAGTTGGGGTAATCCCATCTCAGAAATGTACTACGAAGTTTTGCGTTATTTTGGCGGTCAAACTACGGCTACTGCGGAATATAACTCCAGCACTGCCGAGCCTATCGACGGTATTGTAAAAGCCCAGTGGCCAACGTCGGCCGGTGCTGTTCTATCGAAGCGTAATTATTGCGCACCGTTAAATGCTCTTGTTATTAACGCGGCGACCAACACGAACGAAAAAAATACTGCGGAAGAAAGCTCCGTTGCGCAAGATATTAGTTTTATGACGGGTAGCCCCGGCAACGTTGTTTCACTAACTAATAAGCTTGGCTCCCAAATTGGCTTGTCTGGAAATTACTACATGGGCTCGCGGGCTGGCGACGCCGCAACTTCGGCTGGCTTCAATTCATGTAGCGGCAAAGCGTTTACCGGTTTAGGAAATGTCTACGGTGTTTGCCCCGAAGGCCCAACCTATGGCGGTTCGTATCACATGTCAGGCCTAGCTTTACATGCCCATACTAACCAAATTCGTGCGACGGTTCCTGATGCCAGCGGCACCGCTTGGTCACCTGGTGCCTCGGCAGCGAAGTTAAAACGTCCGCCGCTAAAAATGGATACTTATGCTGTATCGCTATCTAGCGGCGTTCCACGTATTCCTATTAAATTCGCAGCCGATACTGAGCCCCGTGCAACCCTGCAACCGTCCTATCGTTTAGTAGGCTCTACGATCATGGGCGGTGCGTTGGTGGACTCACGCGTTTTATTCCAAAAAGAGGAGGCCGATCGCTCAACGGGTCGTATGTTCGTTAGTTTTGAAGACAGCGAGGGCGGCGGCGATTACGATATGGACGTTTGGGGCATTATTACTTACGACATGGTTCGCTCCGTCGGCGGCGTCATTTCATTAACCGTAACAACTGACGCTGTTTATCAAGCAACCGGAGGCCCTCAAGGCTTCGGTTACATCATTGCGGGTACCGATCGCGACGGCCAACATTTTCATAGCGGCATTCACGGTTTTACTTACACCGACGCGACAGCAGGCATGGCAGTTACTGGCGATGCGACTCGCATCAACTCGACTGGCGGATGTAATGGTTGCCAAGTAAACGACGGACCATCAACGGCTACCTATGCCTTATCGACAACGCCTATTGCTAAAAGCTTAGAAGAGCCTTTGTACTACGCCGCTTTAGGTGGTGGTTTCGAAGACTCCAATAAAAACGGTAAGCCTGATATGGTTCCGGCCAACGGAGCGCAAGCTGCACGCCCAGAGTGGGATCGCCGCAACAACTCAACAGGCGCCGATACGCCCGACGGGATACCGGATAATTATTTCAAAGTCAGCAACCCCTTGGGTCTAGAAGTTGGCTTAGAAAGAACCTTCCAGTTAATTTCAGAACAAACATCGTTATCGGCAGTATCGTCTTCTTCGACGCGCGTAAAAGCAGGCAATCGAATTTATGAAGCAAAATACAACTCTGGCGATTGGAGCGGCGAATTAGAGTCGCGAATTTCAAATGCTAACGGTCAACTAGGCGCTGTCGAGTGGACCGCCAGCAGCGGATTGGCTACTAACGGACTAGTTCCCGATGCTCGTAAAATTATTACGGTAACGAATAATTCACGGGTTGGCGTACCGTTCCGTTGGACTTCAATCACAGCTGATCAAAAGGCAATTTTAGATAAAATGTCGTCGGGTATTGTGGACTCACGTGGTGAAGACCGCCTCGCGTATTTGCGCGGTGTTGGAACCAAAGAAGGACTAGCATCGGGCGATTTCCGCGCGCGCTTACAAACCAAATTGGGCGATATTGTAGATTCGAACCCGTTGTACATTGGACGCCCATCAGCCGGCTTTGCAGACGTTTCGTATGTTGCATTTTCTAGGACTGCTCGTACCCCGATGATTTATGTTGGTGCAAACGATGGCATGTTGCACGGCTTTGATGCTACCGATGGTAAAGAAAAATTGGCATTTATTCCCTCGCAAATGTTTAGAAACCTTAGCGAGTTAACCTCACAAGACTACAAGCACAAGTTTTTTGTAAACGGCCAATTGGCCCAACAAGACGTCAAGGTTGGTGCTGATTGGAAAACTTATTTAGTTGGCGCACTGGGCAAAGGCGGCCAAGGTGTTTTCGCTTTGGATGTTACCAACCCAGCGGGCTTTAGTGAGGCCTCTGCGGCGAACATTGTTAAGTGGGAATTTACTGATCAAGACGACCCTGAATTAGGCTATGTTTTTGCCGAACCGGTTATCCGTAAAATGCCAAATGGCAAATGGGCAGCGCTTGTTTCCGCAGGCTACAACGCAACCGAGCCTGATGGCAATGCCTCAACTTCCGGCAAGGCCCACTTGTTTGTACTTTTCCTAGACGGTCCAACGGGCGCAAACAAGACTTGGGTCGAAGGATCAGACTACGTAAAAATTCCGGTAGGCGCTGCGGATATGACTAGCCCTAACGGTTTAGGTGGCATTGGGACTTGGGATACTGAGTCCGATGGAATTGTTGACTATGCGTACGCAGGTGACCTAAAAGGAAGCATGTGGCGTGTTAAGTTTAATGGTACTTCGCCTACCGGTTGGACCGATATCGCGAACGTTTACAAGTTGTTCGGTGCACAAGCAGGCGGCATAGCGCAACCAATTACGGCAGCGCCTTTAATTACCCAAGGCCCTGGCTACATCGGTGCAATGGTTGTATTTGGCACGGGCAAGTTGTTAGAGAAAAAAGATATTAACGTTACCTCGGCAACCAACCCTTACGTTAGCAATTCGATGTACGGGATTTTGGATCGATTTGCGACCTCGCCTGCAACGGTTTCGGCGGCTAAGTTGGTTAAGCAACGAATCATTGATGCAGAGACAACTTCCGGAACAATCTTTTCTTTACTGACCGCTTACATTCCAAATTACACATCATCGGACCGAACCAATTCACTATTCGGTCTCACTCCAACAGCGACTGGACCGTCTACAACTAGTCAACCTGAATTGGGTTGGAGACTCGACTTGCCGAATTCTTCCAATACCGGCGAACGTAGTTTTTACAGTCCAGTTCAATCGGGGTCACTAGCAGTCTTTTCGAACGCAATTCCAAGCGCTATTCCTTGCGACGGTGGCGGCAGTGAAGCAACTTACGCACTGGATATTTATACCGGTGGTCGCGCTAGGAGCGGGGGCTTCGATCGCAATAATGACGACGCAATTAACACGGCCGACACATCAACATTTAGTTACACAGGGAGCGCAAAGTACTACTCAAGCCGACGCGAATCTGCTGGCGGTTACGGGCAAAAAACGATTTTAGCGAGTGGTACCACCCTAGGCGGCGAACCAGGCCAGCCCCCTCTACCCGGCTCGACTACAGCGTGTAACCGCGCCTTGGCCTACTCAAGTCTTGGTGATCAACCGGACCGACTTCCGGGCGGATGCGCATCACGAATTCAATGGCGCGAGGCATTGCTAAACTAAACATGAGAACTTCTATGTACAAAAAATACCAAGCGGGATTTACCCTGATCGAGCTAATGATTACTGTCGCCGTGATCGGCATTTTGGCGGCGGTTGCGTATCCCAATTATGCCGATTACGTACGTCGCGGTGATCGTGCCGAGGCTCGCAGCGCAATGATGCGGGCCGCTAACTTGCTCGAACGCCGCTTTACCGAACAAGCACAGTTTCCTACCGACGCTGAATACAGCGCGTTGTTCGGTCTAGCAGCAGGCACCTCACCGCTCTCAGGAACCGATTCACCCACGACAGGTAAGTATCGCGTCACTTATGTCCCAGCTGGTACTCCCCGAAGCAGTTATGTGCTTACTGCCACCGAGATTACTGGGGCTGATGCCGAGTGCGGAAACTTAACCCTGGATAACTTGGGTTCACGCGGCCGCTCGGGTTCAACATGGACGGTTCAAGATTGTTGGCGCCGTTAAAAGCTTGGGAAGCTTCACGACCTAAGGCCCGCTGGCTTGTTGCAGCGGGCAGTTTTGCATTGCACGCTGGGGTTGTCGCTGCCGTAATATTTGGTGGTTTAGCAATCGACTCCGCAATACATCGTAAAGGGCAAATAATGCGCATTGATTCGGCGTCTATTAATGCCGACGTCAAACCACGCCTTCAGGTGCGGCTAATTAATCCTGCAACACAGCTAGCACTGGCCGAAGTGAAAGAACAAACTAGCGCTGGCCCGATTGCGTCGAACAATGCCAAACAAGCCGCCTCTGTTCCGGTTAAGCCTAAAAGAGTGCAAATTGAAGAGGACGCAAGCGAGCAAGGGATCGAAGCTAACGCGCGGCCGTTAACCAGTCTGATGATTGCAGCCGATCTAATTCCCCCGCAAATTACGCGCCTTAAAGCGCGTATTTGGATCGATGCAACAGGTTTAGCCAACAAAGTTGATCTGTTAACCAAACTTGACGACGAATACGCCGAAAAACTAATCATCCAAGCAATTTTGGACGCGATCTACATCCCAGCCGAGAAAGATGGTCAGACAGTCGCAAGTGTTGCCGTGTTAGAGTTCGGGCGTGGCGAGGCTGAGTACGCTGTACCGTTATTTGAAGCCAGCTCAGTTGTCACACCGACCTCAGCTCACTAGCCGAAACCTGAAAAAGTCGTTAAGATCTAAGGCTTTACAGAATTCACGGAGATCTTCATGGCTAGAGTTTGCCAAGTAACCGGCAAGGCCCCGATGGTCGGTAACAACGTATCCCACGCTAACAACAGAACCAAGCGTCGTTTCATGCCTAACTTGCAATATCGCAAGTTTTGGATTGAAAGCGAGAACCGCTGGGTTCGCTTACGTGTTTCGAACGCCGGCCTACGCCTCATCGACAAAAACGGTATTGACGCCGTTTTAGCAAAATTAAAATCAGCAAGCGAGGCCATCCATGCGTGAAAAGATTAAGTTAGAGTCCACTGCTGGTACCGGTCACTTTTACACGACCGACAAGAACAAGCGTACCAAGCCAGAAAAAATGGAACTCAAAAAGTACGACCCAGTTGTACGCAAGCATGTGATCTACAAAGAAACAAAAATTAAGTAGGCGTTTTTGTTTTTGCGTAGTTCAAGATGTAATAAAAAAAGCCACTTTTAAAAGTGGCTTTTTTATTTGCTACGATCAATTGTTTCTGATTGTTCGCTCTATGATTACAACGCGTTGTTAAATTAACGCGCTGTAACTACCAAGCTGGTTCCATTACATCGCGTAACTGCGAACCCGCAATGACATCTCTTGCAGCTTGGCATTGCCGCTGGCTTCAGCGCGTTGGCACCAAGCTTGTAGCTGCTGTAACAACTGCTCACGGCTTTGACTGCCACGGGCCCAAATTGCACTTAGCTCTTCACGCATCGTTACCAATTGCTTAACGCGTTCGTTACTTTCTAAGAAATTTGCAATTTTAGCCTTTTGCGCCTCGGGCCAATGCACATCGTCAACGTGCAACCAGCGCTTGGCTAGATCCGACATATTTTGCGCTTTGCACTCTTTGCGAATGGTTCGAGCGTAGGCAGCCATTAAGTCGTAGCGGTGATGAATTACTGCCTGCAACGCATCAAAATCTAGCTGGGTGCGTGCTTCGACAAACTTAGGCTTAGGCGCAACTTTCTTAACCGTAGCCAGACCAAAGAAGGATAAGATTTTGATATACATCCAACCAATATCAAATTCGTACCACTGGTTTGAAAACTTTGCCGAAGTAGCAAACGCGTGGTGGTTGTTATGCAGCTCTTCCCCACCAATGATAAGACCCCAAGGCACGATATTACGCGACTGGTCCGGCGCATCGAAATTCCGATAACCCGTGTGGTGCCCAACTCCGTTAATTATGCCGGCAGCCATAATTGGAATCCAAACCATTTGAATTGCAAAAACTGAAATACCCGCAAAGCCAAACAATAAAATGTTAACCACTAGCGTTAAATAGATACCCGCCATCGTGTGCTTCGAGTACAAGTTGCGCTCGATCCAATCATCAGGGGCACCGTGACCATACTTGTCTTCGGTTTCTTGATTCCGCGATTCGACTCGATACAACTCGGCTCCTTGGAACAACACTTTTTTAATGCCGTGCGTTACCGGGCTGTGTGGATCGTCAGCCGTTTCGCATTTAGCATGGTGCTTGCGATGGACAGCTGACCATTGACGCGTAACCATACCGGTATTGCACCAGAGCCAAAAACGAAACACATGCGAAACAGCCGGATGCAGATCAAGCGCGCGGTGCGCTTGGCATCGATGCAAATATAAAGTGACGCCAGCAATAGTGAGCTGCGTCGCAAAAATTGCGTACAAACCAATTTGCCACCAACTCGCATCGGTGAAACCACGATAGCCCCAATTTAGCAGGGTGTACCAATCCATATTTACTCCAGAATAAAGACCAAACGGTCATTGTTATGTTTATTTTGTCTAGTGTATCCGCTCTAAACAATTCGCGCTTAACAATCATTGTCGCAACGGCTCAACGTACGGAAACAAGCCGCCAAATGACAACAAGCAAACCACAAGCGGACCACAAGCTCGGATACAAAAATCGTTTTACTGAATACTTTTAGCTTCAACTTTGCGTGTAAAAACACAAACAAAAAAACCATCCGCATCGACTTGATGCGGCAGTAGTTGGGCCTGACTTGTTTTTTCTAAAGTGACGGGATGTTGCACTGCTTCAAACGCCAACTCAAAATCGCCACCACTTTTAGCTTGTTTTTCTAAAAACCGTTTGGTAATGACGCGATTTTCTATAGAGAACAGCGAACAGGTTGAATAAATTAACTTGCCACCCGGACGCACCATCAAAGAAGCCGCCGTCAAAATACTTAACTGTTGCTCTTGCAAACTCGAAAGCCCTGCGGGTTGTTGACGCCACTTTAAATCGGGGTTGCGCCGCCAAGTACCAGAACCAGAACAAGGTGAGTCAACCAATACACAATCGGCTTTTTTGTTGAAACGTTTTAGCTTCGGATCGTGTTCTGAGTCGAGCAACATAGGTTGCACATTGGTAGCACCCGAGCGCGCCAATCGCGGGCGCATTCTATTTAAACGTGCAGCAGAAATGTCGAGCGCATAAATTTGCCCACTATTTCGCATCATGTCGGCCAAGGCTAAAGTTTTGCCCCCTGCCCCAGCGCAAAAATCAACCACGGTTTGGCCGCGTTTTGCATTGACTATATGCGCCAACCATTGGCTTCCCGCATCTTGCACTTCAAACTCGCCCGCTTGAAACGAAGTGGTTTTATCCAGAGCGGGTTTACCCCGAACGCGCAAGGCATTGGGTAACCAGGTAATAATTTCTGCTTCAATTCCGGCCGCTAACAAATTGGCTTGTACTTGTTCGCGCGTCGCTTTGCCTGTATTGATTCGCAGGTCTAGCGGCGCTGGTTTTAAAGCCGCACGGCCAATCTCTAAAGTAGCTTTTGTGCCGTGGTCACTCACCATTAAATCGTAGGCCCAATCCGGCAAGCTTGCTTCGACTTGTGGGCGCAACGGGGTTGCTTTTACATTGGGATCATCACGCTGCTTAATCATGCTGGTAATCCACTCTTGATCGCGAGCAGTTAGCTCTAGTGGTTTTGCATAAGCCTGAACCCCTTCATCAAACAAACCACGATTAAACATCGAAGTTAAAACAAAGCTACGCTCGGGTGCGCCGCCTAAGCTACTAGTCCAGTGGCTGTATAGACGACGATTTCGCAAAATATCAAACAGCGTTTCGGATATCCAATGCCGATCGCGGCGACCAATTTCTCGGTTACGTACAAAAAAATCGCGGGCCATCATGTCGGCTGGTGCCTCTAGGCGACTGATCTCTTTTACGGCGGCTAAAGTGGCTTTAAACAAACCAGAACCAATCAACATAATTTGCCTTGGGCTTGTGCATCGGATTGCACAGCGGTTTGCGCGCTGGATTGCGTCTTAAAGTTCACTTTTTTCTCAATTAATAAAGACAACGATTGAATGTACAACTCATGCTCGATGCCAAGCACACGCTGCCCCAAAGACGCTTCGTCATCGTCCTTTAGCACCGGTACTTTGGCTTGCAAAATAGTAGGGCCGTGGTCTAGCTCAGGCGTTACAAAATGCACAGTGGCACCATGCTCGCTTACTTTGGCCTGTAACGCCTGACGGTGAGTATGTAAGCCGGGAAAACTAGGTAACAACGAGGGGTGAATATTCACTAAACGGCCTAAAAAATGATTAACAAAAGCAGGCGTCAAAATTCGCATAAAACCCGCCAAAACAACCCAGTCAGGCGCTAACGCATCGACTTGCTTAAGCAACGCGGCATCAAACGCTGCACGCGACTCGAAACTGCGATACGGCAATAAACTGGTTGATAAATTCATGGCCTGAGCGCTGATTAATCCCTCGCATGGATCGCGATCACCAATGACATGACAGACTTGCGCATCAAGACGCCCGCTCTGGCAGGCGCGTGCGATTGACAACATATTGCTACCACGGCCCGAGATAAGTACAACTAACTTGTTCATACCCCGATTTTAGCTGAGACTAAGATTCACAGCCAGTTGCACAACGCAAGCAAGCCCTAGGTGCGGCGCTAGATTCGCTTTAAACTGAACGCTATTCGCTTTTTCTGAATCCACCTGCCTCTTGCTCCGTTAGTTGCCCTCGATGTTGATAACCCGCCTTACTTCTAAACAAGCGCTTCGTAAAACCGCCAGCGCAGGCTTACCTGTGGCCACTCAACGCACAGCCGTTACTATCGGTAACTTCGATGGTGTACATCGCGGGCATCAAGCTCTGTTTGCAGCGCTAGAAGTACAAGCAAAAGCTTTAAATCTAAAAACCTGCGCGGTTTGTTTTGAGCCTCACCCGCGCGAGTTTTTTGCAAAAGACCAAGCCCCGCCACGCATTAACTCGACGCGCAATAAGTTGCGTAACCTAGGTGCGGTTGGTTTAGATCAAGTGGCCGTTTTACGGTTTGATCAAACCTTAGCTAATTGGACTCCCGATCAGTTTGTTCAATGGTTACTGGTCGATCAACTAAATACTGCACTGCTCATTGTTGGGGATGATTTTCGGTTTGGTAAAGGGCGTGCAGGTGATTTTGCTTGGCTTAAATCGGTCGCGCCGCGCTACGGGTTTACCGTTAGTAGTATGCCTACTGTAACCACGCTAGAAATTAAAGACCCTGACAATACAAACGAAGTAAGTTCGCTACGAGTATCGAGCTCGTTAGTACGCCAGAGCCTAACCGAAGGTAACTTCAAGCAAACCCGCGAGTTGCTTGGTCGCCCCTACCAAATTGAAGGCCATGTCATTCACGGTAAAAAACTGGGCCGCACCCTTGGGTTTCCCACTTTAAATATTTCTGTAGGTCCACAACGACCCGCATTGCATGGCATTTATGTCGTCACTATTCATGGTTTAAGCGAAAAACCATTACAAGGCGTTGCAAGTTTAGGGACTAGACCTGCGGTAGAAACCAATGGCCGCTTTTTACTCGAAGTGTTTGTGTTCGACTGGCAAGGCGACGCCTATGGGCGCTTGCTTAGTGTAGAGTTCCACCACAAATTGCGTGGCGAATTGAAGTACGAAGGCTTAGAGCCATTAAAACTACAAATTGCCCAAGACGTGCGCGACACGCGCCAATGGTTCTTAGCGCAATAAAAAAATTAAACTCTGTTTTACTTTTACAAACCCCGTTTTACTTAAATTAACCCTGTTTTACTTTTATCAAAGTCAATTATGTCGGACCAGCAAAACAAAGGCCCTAGTTACCGCGCCACACTTAATCTTCCAGACACACCCTTCCCTATGCGCGGCGATCTTGCTAAACGCGAGCCGGGTTGGGTTAAACAATGGGACGATAAAGGTATTTACAAGCGCATCCGACAAGTGAGTAAAGGCCGCCCTATTTGGGTTTTGCATGACGGCCCGCCTTATGCCAATAACGATATTCATATTGGCCACGCGGTTAACAAAGTGCTTAAAGACATTATTGTTAAAAGTAAAAACATGGCCGGCCTCGATGCACGTTATGTGCCCGGATGGGACTGCCATGGCATGCCTATCGAAGTGCAAATTGAAAAACTGCATGGGCGTAATTTGCCCGCGCGTGAAGTCATTGCAAAATCACGCGCTTACGCGACCGAGCAAATTGCCAAACAGAAAAAAGACTTCATGCGCTTAGGCGTGTTGGGCGAGTGGGACAACCCCTACTTGACCATGGCACCGGGCAACGAAGCAGACGAGTTGCGTGCCCTAGGCCGCTTAGTCGAAAGTGGCTATGTCTATCGCGGACTCAAACCCGTAAACTGGTGCTTCGATTGCTGCTCGGCGTTAGCCGAAGCAGAAGTTGAATATGCTGACAAAGTCGATTTGGCAGTTGATGTTGGGTTTGCATTTTTAGCCCACCAGCATGACAAACTAGCGACTGCCTTTGGCGTGTCTAGCCAGACCATTGCCAGCAAGCCTGGCTATGCCGTTGTCTGGACGACAACCCCTTGGACATTACCCGCCAACCAAGCATTAAATTTACACCCCGAGTTCGATTATGCCTTGGTCGAAACTGTGCGCGATGGTAAAGACACTTGGTTAATTTTAGCCAACGAGCGCGTTGAAGCCTGCCTAAAAGACTTTGGCCTCGAAGGAAAAGTCGTTGCTACTTGTAAAGGTGAAGCACTTTCGTTAGTCGAATTTCAGCACCCGTTTTACGATCGCGTTGCACCGGTTTACTTAGGAAGCTATGTAACTTTAGATTCTGGTACCGGTCTGGTTCACTCATCACCAGCTTACGGTGTAGAAGACTTTTTGTCGTGCAAACAGCATGGCATGACCGATGCGCAAATTATCAACCCAGTCACCGGTAATGGCACCTATGCTTCAACCGAGCCATTGTTTGCGGGTCAAAAAATTTGGGAAGCTAACCCAAAAATTGTAGAGCTGATGAAAGAAAAAGGCGTGTTGTTCCGCGTCTTTAAATATACCCACAGTTATATGCATTGTTGGCGCCATAAAACGCCCGTAATTTATCGCGCATCCAGTCAATGGTTTGCGGGCATGGATTTAAAGCCCAAAAACGGTGGACCAACATTGCGTGAGACGGCACTTAAAGGAATTTCGGAAACGACCTTTTATCCTGCATGGGGCCAAGCGCGTTTACACGGCATGATTGCAAACCGCCCCGACTGGACCTTATCGCGGCAACGCCAATGGGGCGTACCGATGGCGTTTTTTGTTCATAAAGAAACCGGCCAGCTACATCCACGCACGCAAGAGTTATTAGAAAAAGTTGCACAGCGCGTTGCAAAAGAAGGGATTGAATGTTGGCAGAACATCGAGCCCTCCGATTTATTGCCAGCCAACGAAGCAAATGACTACGTAAAAAACAAAGACACGCTCGATGTTTGGTTCGACTCGGGAACGACTCATCAAACGGTGTTGCGCGGATCGCATGCCGAGCAATCGGCGTTTCCCGCTGACTTGTATTTAGAAGGCTCGGATCAGCATCGTGGTTGGTTTCATTCGTCGTTACTCACCTCGTCAATGCTTAATGGCCAGCCGCCTTATAAAGCATTGCTAACCCACGGCTTTGTAGTAGATGGACAAGGCAAAAAAATGTCGAAGTCAGTCGGCAATGTCGTGGCACCGCAAAAGGTTTCTGATTCATTAGGCGCAGAAATTTTACGTCTGTGGGTCGCCTCAACTGATTACTCGGGCGAGCTTTCGGTTTCGGACGAAATTTTAAAACGCGTTGTCGAAATTTATCGCCGGATTCGCAATACGCTGCGCTTTTTATTAGCCAATGTTAGCGATTTCGATTTTGCAACCCAACAAGTAGCTGCAGAAGATTTATTCGAAATCGATCGTTACGCCTTGGCCCTTACCAGCCAAATGCAAACTGAAGTGTTAGCCGCTTACGAGCGCTACGAATTTCATCCTGCAGTGGCTCGCTTGCAAACTTTTTGTTCCGACGACTTGGGCTCGTTTTATTTAGATATTTTGAAAGACCGTCTCTACACAACTGCGCCTAACAGCTTGGCACGACGTTCGGCACAAACCGCTGTTTGGCAAATCACCAACGCGTTATTACGTCTGGTGGCACCGATTATGTCGTTTACGGCTGAAGAAGCATGGCCGCTGTTTGCACCCAATGAATATAAAGCCAGCGAAGAAACTATTTTTACGCAAGTGTATGCAACCTTGCCCGTTTTTGATGATGCGGACGCTTTAATCGCTAAGTGGACCCGCCTGCGTGAATTACGTGGCACAGTGCAAAAAGATTTAGAGGCGCTACGCACCGCGGGTTCAATTGGATCGTCATTGCAAGCTGAAATTCAACTAGAGGCCAACGCACAAGATTTTGCTTTGCTCGACAGCCTAAAAGAAGACTTAAAGTTCTTGTTTATTACTTCGACCGTTGGCATTACAAAGGCGGCTAATCCTGATGCAGAGCTTGGTATTAAAGCGACCGCTTCTACACAACCAAAGTGCGAGCGTTGCTGGCATTACCGCAGCGACGTGGGACGCAACCCAGAGCATCCGCAGCTATGTGGTCGCTGTGATGACAATTTGCACGGCAAAGGTGAAAGTCGCACATTTGCTTGATACATTAGGTTACAGCACAGGTAATTAATTTCACCACCAACAACGTAGCACTTTAAATTTTTTAAGAACTCGCATGGCAAAAAAGACTAATTCAGGCTTAACTTGGTGGTTGTGTTTAGCCACCCTAATTATAGTGATAGATCAGCTCGCTAAAATATTAGCCGTTCGCAGTTTTCAAATTGGTGAACGAAAAGCCATCATTCCGGGGTTTTTCGATTTAACGCTGCTTTATAACAAAGGCGCTGCGTTTAGTTTCTTGGCCGGAGCTGGCGGTTGGCAGCGCTGGTTTTTTACTATTTTTGGCCTTATTGCATCCATCGTTATTATTTGGATGTTGGCCAAACATGGCGCGCAAAAATTGTTTGCAACGGCCCTAACCCTTATTTTGGGTGGTGCTGTTGGCAACGTAATCGATCGGGTTTATCAAGGCCAAGTAACAGACTTTTTGTTGTTCTATCACGACCGTTGGTTCTTCCCAGCCTTTAACGTAGCTGATTCTGCTATCACCGTGGGCGCAATATTGCTTATCCTAGACGAACTGTTGCGGGTTAGGCGCGCGCGCTAAAGCCCGTGAGCAATTAGCTTTTGGTGCATTCCATTAAAGGATTTTGATCTCAATGCAATTAGCCAACAAAACAATCGTACTAGGTGTAACCGGTGGTGTTGCGGCTTTTAAGGCCTGCGAATTATTGCGTGATCTGCAACGCAATGGTGCAACGGTACACGTCGTTATGACCGAGGCTGCCACACACTTTATTGGTACGGCAACTTTTCAGGCGTTAAGTGGTAACCCAGTTTGGACCGATCAATGGGATGCGCGCATGCCTAATAATATGTCTCATATTGAATTGACGCGCGCTGCCGATTTAGTTTTAGTGGCACCTGCTAGCGCCGACTTCATGAGTAAGTTAGCGCACGGTGCAGCCGACGATTTATTGTCTACTTTGTGCTTGGCACGCGATTGCCCTTTACTTGTTGCCCCCGCAATGAACAAGCAAATGTGGGAAAACCCGGCCACGCAACGCAATATGAGAATTTTGCAAAGCGATGCAATTACAGTTCTTGGACCAACCTCGGGCGACCAAGCCTGCGGTGAAACCGGACAAGGGCGCATGCTTGAAGCGAGCGAATTAACCGACGCAGTAATTGCGTTTACGCAACCAAAAACACTGCAAGGTAAGCGCGTACTAATCACGGCGGGCCCTACTTTTGAAGCAATCGATCCGGTGCGTGGCATTACCAATCACTCCAGCGGAAAAATGGGTTATGCGATAGCACGGGCTTGCAGTGACGCCGGTGCGGTTGTAAAACTGGTTTCTGGGCCAACGGCTTTAGCTACCCCATACGGCGTTCAGCGCACCAATGTCACCTCTGCCGTGCAAATGCACGAAGTTGTAATGGCACTGACAAGCGAATCTGATATTTTTATTGCTGTTGCTGCTGTAGCCGACTGGCGACCAAAAAACAGTGCCGACAACAAAATAAAAAAATCTGAAAGCACAACGCGCACCGTGCCAAGTTTCGACCTAGTTGAAAACCCCGATATCTTGGCCGATGTCGCAAAACTAAAAAACGGCCCATGGTGTGTTGGTTTTGCAGCCGAAACCGAAGACCTCGAACGCAATGCACAAGCCAAACGCGTCCGCAAAGGGATTCCACTATTAGTCGCTAATTTGGGTCAAGAAACTTTTGGGCGTGACTACAACCGCTTAATGTTAATTGACGATCAAGGCAGTGAAATTTACGAACGCGCCGACAAACTAAGCCTCGCAAGACGCTTGGTCGATGGCATTGCAACACGTATGGAAAACAGCAAAAAATGAAACTCGACATTAAAATTGTAGACGAGCGCATGCGTTCGCAAATGCCCGCCTACGGAACTAACGGTTCAGCTGGTCTCGATTTACGCGCCTGCATCGACACCGCTATTGACCTGCAACCGGGTCAAACCGTTTTGATTCCATCAGGCTTATCAATCCATTTAGCTGACCCTGGTTACTGCGCTTTAATCTTGCCGCGTTCGGGTTTGGGCCACAAACATGGGGTCGTGTTAGGCAACTTGGTTGGTTTAATTGATAGCGACTATCAGGGAGAACTAAAAATATCCACATGGAACCGCAGCAACACCGCGTTTCGCATCGAGCCGTTCGAGCGCATTGCCCAGCTTGTTGTTACGCCGGTAATGCAGGTCGAATTGAATATTGTGGATAGCTTTGACCGGTCAAGCCGTGGGGCTGGTGGGTTTGGTAGTACTGGGACTCGTTAAAAAGTTATTTTGGTCATTTGTTAACAAAGAATTGCATGAAAACGCTATTTTTGTTAAATTCTTTGTTATGCCTAAATCACCTCGCGCCTTATCGCAAATGCCACCGGCAGCCCTTTCGGGCTTGCAACAGTTAGGGTCCAACTTAGCCGTCGCGCGGTTACGGCGCAAAGAATCCCTAGCTTCTTGGGCGCAACGGATAGGCACTTCTATACCCACATTAATGCGCATGGAAGCTGGCGAACCAGGAGTCGGTATCGGCATTTACGCCACTGCTCTTTGGCTGTTGGGGCGCAGCGGTTCGTTGGCCGATTTAGCGGCCCCCGAAAAAGACGTCGGTGCTCTAGAACAAGATGTTCGCGCTGCAGTGGCTTTGGGCAAAGCACGCACCAAGCAAAATCAAACTAAAGCAGCCAAGCGCATCAAATAATTCACAGGGCACCATTAGCCTCAACCGAGGCTTAACGGCCCTTTGCCCCGCCTTGCAGACACACAAACGTTAAGCATGATCGTTAATAAAATAAACGATAAAGAAGAAGTTACTGCGCTTGAACAACAAATGATTGCGGCTGGTGGCAGCCTTGGTGGTGCGAAACCAAAAGCACTCATTCAAATAAATAACGAGCAATGGGTCATTAAATTTTTTAATGGTGAACCCGTTGATTTACCGCTAATTGAACATGCCAGCATGACCCTTGCAAAGCAAGCCGGTATTAACAGTGCAACTACCCACGTCATTGCTTTATCGGGCGAAAACGCCATAGCAATAAAGCGGTTTGATCGCACTAACGCCACGCGCTTGCATTGCATCTCTGCGGGAACTGCATTGCAGGTCGCCTGCGCTCAAGGTCAAGAGCCAGAAATGAGTTACCCCAATTTAGCGTAATTGCTACGCCGAATCGGAGTGAGCAAGAACGGCATCAACTTGGTTGATATGCACGAATTATTTCGACGAATGGTATTTAATATTTTGATTGACAATACAGACGATCACGAAAAAAACCATGCCTTAATTGTACAAAACGCCGAGCGCTTTGCAGGTCTTAGGCTCTCACCCGCTTACGATGTATTACCCACTAACTCGGGACAAGGCCGCCAAGAGTTTGGCGTAGGTAGCGATGGAACCGAATCGACGTTAAGCAATGCCCTTAGCCAATGCACCCTATTTGGTTTGACGCTTGTACAAGCGACAGAACAAATTGTGCATGTGGTTAAAGTTGTGAATAGTTGGCGGGTACATTTTGAAGCTTGCGGTGTTAGTCACGCCGATATTGAGAGCCTAGGTCAGCGGATTGACGGAGATTTTTTGCTGGGGCAACGTAAGGGGTACTCAACATAATCTACCTGACATACGATTCTAAAACCTACTGTATCCGCCCTAACCTAACCATCGTAGTCCCAACCTTCAAATGCGCCATCGAAGGCATCACTAAAACGGTGTTGTCGTAGGGTGCAGTCCATTTGCGCTCACCATCTGAAGCAATCGGGTCGCCCTTTTTAGCAATCACTTGCAAGCCGGTATAGGTGCAATCGAAATGAAAATCTAAGGTCTGTGCAACCACGGCTTCGGTGACTAAAATTGTTCGTTGTGCTTCGTGAGCAATAACACCGGTTTTGTTGCTATGGTCAGTAGCCGCATCTTGGCTCATTAAACCGCTAGTCGCTAAAAAGCGCCAAATAGCGTCTAGCGCTACGCGCGGTGCATTGGCTTCCCAATGTTGGCCGCATTCAATTAGCACCGCTGTACGGGGGTCGTTGGGTTTGCCAAACGCACCACGTTCAATCATGCGTAAACCAGCGGGATGACCGGTATCAATTAGTAGGTTTTGCGGCGCACCTAATCGGCGTGAAAACGCAGCGCTTTTCTCGCCGCCATTGCCGGTGCTGCCGCACACCATAATAGGGGCACAAGGCTCGTGCATCGAATGAATATCGAGCAAGTAATCGGCTTGGTCTATAACCGATACGAGTTGGCGCGCACGTCTTAATTCGACTGAATCGCGGCTACTTTTTAACGCCTCGTCAGACCAAACACGGTTAAAATCTTCATCGACGTAGCGGCTTTTATTTGGATCACTGGTGTCCCAACGCGCTGCGGCTTCTACGTTGCCAAATACTAGACTTAAGCTACCAATGTTTGGTCGAATATTATTTTCGAACAAGTAACTTAGCGCAATCGAGCCGCAAAATTCATTGCCATGCGTTAGTGCTTGAATCACTACGTTTGGCCCAGGCTTTCCCGAATCAAAGCGGTGCACATACTCAACCCCGCAATTGCCATTTTTATAGGCGCTAATATCGGGTGGTGTAATTTCTATGGGTGGATTGCTCATGCAAAACTCTTTGGGTTGTCGTTGGTGATCGCAACTAACATTTTAGTTAGCCGCGTGAGTTGTTCTTGCAAATTGTAAAAATTATCGCTACGCGCAAACGCATCGGAGTTGCCCGACAACGCGGATTGCGGATGCTTTAAATACAAGGCTTTGTTGAGTTCTATTTGCAAACTATGTCGGCCTAAATTTGGCGCAGAAAAATAGCGCACGAGCTCAACCCCTTTATAGGGATTATTGATGGCAACCGAATAGCCTTCGCCCTCAAAAAACTGTTTAACCATTTGCGTTAACACTGGCGAACAAGTGCTGCCATCGCGATCACCCAACACAACTTCGGCGCGCTTTAAACCCGTACCACCCTCGGCCATTGCACCACCAACCGGCTCCATCGAATGGCAATTAATATGTACGCTGATGCCATGCTGTTGATGGGCCTGTTCGATTAGTTTCTTTAGCGCGTTTTGATACGGTAACAAGTACTGATCAATACGGTGCTTTACTTGCGCCGGGTTTAACAAGTGCGCGTAAATGGGCGTTGCATCTTCGACGGTTCGCCAAATTAGGGCTTTGCCAATTTTTGCCTTACCGCTCGGTGTGTAGGTATAGGGTGCGTCGGTGTATGGCCAAGCCGCACCGCTTAGCATGCTTAAATCGACATCGCCAGCACTACGATTGGGGTCAATGTAGGTGCGTGGAAAAAGGGCTTCTAATAATACAGCGCCCATTGCCGGTGCTTTTTCGTACAGCACGTGTATGTCGACATCTTCGCCACTGCGCAATTGCGACTCAGTTAGTTGGTGCCCAAAATCTGCGGGGAAACTTCGGCCCGAATGAGGGGAGTCTAAAACGACGGCGCTAACAGGGCCCGAAGGCGAGGTAATTTGAAATGGCGTCACAGTATTTTTTTTATTTTTAAGTGTTTAACAAACAGGCCGAATACACACCGGGTTTATCACGAACTTCCAATAACAACGGCACCTCAGTCTTACACCGGTCTATCGCCTTTGGGCAACGCGGATGAAAGTGACAACCACTAGGCGGATTTAACGGTGAGGGTATTTCACCTTTGATGGGAACATACGCGCGTTTACGGCGATCTAAGCGCGGAACTTCATCTAGCAACGCTTGGGTATAAGGATGTGAAGGTGCTGCATAAATTTGCTCGGCCGAACCCATTTCAACAACGCGACCCAAATACATAATGACCATGCGCTGCGACAAATGTTTTACGACGCCTAAATCGTGGCTGATGAACAAATAAGTTAAATTGAGTTGTTCACGTAAATCCAAAAACAAATTAAGCACTTGGGCTTGAATCGACACATCTAAAGCCGCAACGGCCTCATCGCAAACTAAAAATTCGGGTTTTACCGCAAGCGCCCGCGCAATCCCAATACGCGCCCGCTGGCCGCCGGAAAATTGATGTGGATAACGTTTTGCTACGCTAGCGTCTAAACCCACTTTTACAAGCAATTGTGCAACGTAATCTTCGGCATCTTGCTTGGTAATTAAGCCATGAACCAAGGGTGCTTCTGCAATGGCTTCGCCCACCCGTTTGCGTGGATTTAATGAGGCTGATGGGTCTTGAAAAATCATTTGAATTTTAGGCGCTTGCCCAGCGACTAACTTAACCGGCGATCCATTAAACAGCACTTGCCCTTCGGTGGCGGGATAAAGTCCGCAAATGACGCGCCCTAGTGTAGATTTTCCGCAACCCGATTCGCCCACTAAACCGACCACTTCGCCTTTGTTAATATCGAATGAAACCGAATCAACCGCATGAACCGTTTGGCTTTTTTGCCCCGTACCTAAGCGTGCAGCAAAACGCTCGACTACATCAAGCGTTTTAATAAACCGTTTAGAAACTTTTTGAACTTGAACTAATGGAGTCATTACGCGCCACCAGTGTTTTTGCTTGCGTCAACAGTCGACCTAGCGTTTAAGACAATTTCAGAATTTAAAGGACGAAAGCAACGCACAAACCGCGTTGCCTGCGCTATCGGCTGCACCGCTTTAAAGGCAGGACGATTTTTGCAATCATCCGCCGCTTGAAAACACCGATCAAAAAACGCGCAACCGGGCGGTAAGTTCGCCAACGATGGCGTAACGCCCGAAATTTGTTTTAATCGTTTACGACCAATATTGTTAGCGGGAACCGAATCAAGTAGGCCTTGCGTGTACGGATGCATGGGTTGATCTAACACTTGATCGACCGTTCCCGATTCAACAATTTTTCCAGCATACATGACCGCGATACGGTCCGCCAAACCAGCAATAACCGCTAGGTCGTGGGTAATCCAAATAAGCGCCGAATTGGTTTCACGCACTAGCTTTTGCATCTCGAATAAAATTTGGCCTTGCACCGTTACATCCAATGCGGTCGTGGGTTCGTCCGCAATAATTAAACTAGGGCGATGCAATAAAGCGATTGCGATAGCAACGCGCTGGCGCATGCCACCCGAGAACTGATGCGGGTATTGTTGCAAACGTTCGTCTGGCGAGGCAATGCCTACTAGTGAAAGCACTTCACGGCAACGATCGCGTGCGGCTTGCTTGGACATTGCCTCATGGGCCAACATCGTTTCGATCATTTGCGTATCGACCCGCAATACCGGATTTAATGTAAGCATCGGATCTTGAAAAATCATGGCAATACGATGACCACGCAACTGCCGCAAAGTTTCTTCATTGGCTCCAACCAGTTCTTTGCCTTCAAATAAAACACTACCTGATGCGATGCGGCCCGGCTCGTCGATTAAACCCATGATAGAAAAACCAGTAACGGATTTTCCCGATCCCGACTCGCCTACCAGGCCAAGAATTTCGCCGCGCTCTAGCGATAGGCTTACCCCATCAACAGCAGGCAGCGCGCCTTGTCGGGTTGCAAATTCTGTTCGTAGTTCGTTAACTTCAAGTAGCGGCATAGAGCGTTTATTTAGATAGCCGAGGATTTAATACATCACGCATTTGATCGCCCACTAAATTAATAGCCAAAATAGTAACCAACAAGGCAATGCCGGGGTACATCGAAATCCAATATTTGCCTGACAATAAAAATTCGTAGCCGTTGGAAATTAAAAGCCCCAACGAAGGTTCGGTCGTTGGCAATCCTAAACCTAAAAATGACAGGGTTGCTTCTAGGGCAATTGCATGCGCTACTTGCACGGTGCCCACTACAATTAACGGTGGCAAAGTATTCGGCAACAAGTGCTTAAACACGACGCGCCAACTGGGCAAACCTAAGCCACGTGCTGCTTCCATATATTCTTTGCCGCGCTCTACGAGAGCAGCCGAGCGTGCGGTCCGCGCGTAGTAGGCCCATTGCACAGCGATTAAAGCAAAGATCACTTTATCGACACCCTTGCCTAACGCTGCAATTAAAATTAACGCTACCAAAATTGCTGGAAAGCCCAATTGCAAATCGACTATGCGCATTAAAATTTGTTCGAATCGACCGCCCACGTAAGCTGCGGTGATGCCCAACGAGGCGCCAATAGTTAAAGCGATCACGCCGCTGGCAAGACCCACCGTTAACGACACCCGAAGACCGTACAAAATTGCGGACCACATATCGCGGCCCATACCATCGGAGCCCAAAACAAATGTTCCACCGGCCATCATGGTGCTACCTGGTGGTTGCCGTGAATCCATCAGATCGAGCTTGCCTAAGTCGTAAGGATTTTGCGGAGCAACTAAAGGCGCAAAAACCGCCAATACGATAACCAGCACAAGCAAGATCAAACCAAATAAAGCTAATTTAGATTCGGCAAATTGGCTGCAAAACCGTGCAAATGGTGTTTCTTCTTTAATCATGATTTTTGCGCATCCAATCGCACCCGCGGATCGAGAATGGAATACAAAATATCAATCACCAAATTAATCATAATAAACAGCAGCACCGTAATCATTAAGTAGGCGACTACAACCGGACGGTCTAATTGAAAAATTGAATCAATTACCAACTTCCCCATGCCCGGCCACGCGAATACCGATTCGGTAACGATCGCAAATGCAATGACAGAACCCAGCTCTAAGCCGATTACCGTAACCAAAGGAATGAGAATATTTTTTAGCAAGTGCACGCCCAATACACGCGAACGCTTTAAACCTTTAGCGCGCGCAAATTTAATGTAATCGAGCAATACGTTTTCGCGCACTTGCGCGCGTGTTAAACGAATAATTAAGCTTAGTTTAAACAGCGCTAAATTAAGTGCGGGCAGTATGGCGTGCTTCAAACCATCCCAATGCCAAATCGATAAATTAAGCCCTAAAAATTCGGTTAACGGCCCACGCCCGCTGGCCGGAAGCCAACCTAATTGCACTGCGAACAACATAATGAGTAATAAACCCACCCAAAATGTGGGCAACGAAAACCCAACAATAGAAATTGCCATAATCGCTTTGGCAATAGGGCTCTCGGGTTTGAGACCCGCGTACAACCCCAGCGGTATGCCAATAAGAATGGACAAGACCATGGCTACTAACGCTAGCTCTAGGGTGGCGGGTAAGCGCTCGACAATCACTTCTATGGCGGATTTCCCGTAAACAAAGCTCTTGCCTAAATCACCTTGAACCGCATTGCTGACAAAAATTCCGTATTGAGCAATTAAGGGTTTATCGAGACCCATTGCTTTACGCGAGCGTTCTTTTTCGACCACATCGGCGTCAGGATTGACCAACACTTCGACCGGGTCACCGACAACAAATAAGCCGCCGAAAACTAGCAACGACGTTACTGCAAGAACCAATACAGTTTGCAGTAAACGTCGAATAATAAAGACCAGCATGCTAGATCAACACTTAATTTTATTTCGCAAGCTTAATATCTTGGGCCAAGGTGTATTGATCGGCCCGTGCCTTGTAGCTTACGTTTTTACGCATTCCCCAAACTGAAACTTCGTAATGCACTGGAATAAGTCCAAGCAAAGCAACGGCTTTTTCGCTTGCTGCTGCCAGCAACATACCGCGCTTTGTTTCGTCCACTTGGGTTAAAGCGGTCGAGATCATTGCATCTAAGCCCGGGTCAGAAAACCGACCACGGTTGGCCGAACCTGAGCCCAATGCTGGGTCGTAAGTACCTAACAATGCACGTAATGGCGAGGAAGTATCACCTGTCGAAGAAGACCAGCCCGCTAACAAAAACGAGAACTCGAGTTTGGTGCCACGTGTAAAGAAAATAGCCGATGGCATTGTCTCCAGTTTAGTGTCGATACCAATACGCGTTAAAAACTGTGCCACTGCCTGAGCAATTTTTTCGTCGTTAATGTAACGGTTATTTGGGGCATGTAAAGTAATCTGAAAACCGTTGGGGTAGCCAGCTTCAGTAAGCAATTTTTTCGCTGCCTCTGGATCGAACTTCTCAGGCTTTAATCGCTTGCTAGTACCAAAAAATTGTTCAGGTAACAATTGACCTGCAGGAACTGCTAATTTTTCCATCACACGATCAACAATTGCATCACGATTAAGCGCCATCGAAATCGCTTTACGCACACGCACATCACGTAGCGGATTTGCTTCCATTGGTTTACCGTCTTTGGTGCGAATAAACGGCGAGTTTTTTTCGCGCCCAGTGTCCATATGCAAATAGATCAAACGATTTGAAACTACTTCGCCCAAACGTAGGTTTTTATCGGCACGTAATTTCTCGGCATCGGTAGTTGGCACATTTTCAATTAGCTGAACATCGCCGGCTAATAAGGCTGCTACGCGAGCAGCACTGTTTGCAATCATGCGTTGCTGCACCTTTGCCCACGCTGGCTTAGGGCCCCAGTAAGCGTCGTTGCGAGCAAGCACAACACGATCACCCGACTTGTATTCGACAAATTTAAAAGGTCCAGTACCAATGACCGCTTTGCCTGAATTGAAGTCTTCGGTTTTTGCAGTCTCTGCAATTGCTTTTGGAAGAATCAAAACCGACGCTAACTCGATAGCCAGCAAAGGGTGTGGCTTGGCGGTTTTAAAAATAAGTGTGTGCGCGTCAGGCGCGGTAGCTTCGATAATGGGCCGAACGAACGATGCAAATGATGCAGGACTATTAGGCACATTGGGCGCACGCTTAAAAGTAGCTAAAACATCTTCGGCTGTAAAAGCGGAACCGTCATGCCACTTAACGCCTTTGCGCAACTTAAATTCCCAAGTCGTTTCGTTTACGGTTCGCCAAGACACTGCCAAGCCAGGTATTAAATTTTGAAATTCATCAGTGCTAACCAAGCCATCAAAATAGTGGCGTGCAATCGCGTTATTTGGCGACAAGTTGTGATAGTGCGGATCAAGCGAAGTGATCGGCGTCGAGAGTGCTAATGTTAACTCTTGGGCTTGCACATTGTTTACGCCAAAAGACAAACCAAAGGCTAAACCAATCGCAACGGTACTAGCCAAAGTTAGATTGCGGACACCCAAGGCGGCAAATCGAATAGGTGCAAAATTAGAGAATAGTTTCATAGACGGAACCAATAACAAATCGAAATCAGTTAAAAATCAAAAAAGTAAAATACTTGCAACCAACAACTTACTTTGCGGGCCGCACCATCAACGCATTGAACCGGCGTTGCGTAACCGGGGTAACCACAAGCCCCTTACGGGCGGCGAAATCGGCAACCGGATGATACACAGGAATTAGTCCCACATCAGCCGCGTAGGCCTCGCTCGCACGCTCTAATTTACGGGCGCGCTCGTTTAGATCGATAGTAGACAGTGCGTCGGTCAAGATTTGATCGGCCGCCGGATTGCTATAGCGCACACGATTGCCAGTGCCGTAACCACGGTCTTTATCTGGCGTAGCAATTAAGGCGCGCAAACCTGCACCCACTTCATCAATACCGTATTGCGCCGCAAAGGCCGAAAAATCTTGTTTAGTCGCGCGGGTAAAAAATACTGCGCTGGGTAAACCATCAACCACCACCTGAATACCGAGTTTGGTCCAAGCCGAAGCAATTGCTTGTGCAACAATAGTATCGCCGGGGTAGCGATCGGTTGTAATGTGCAGGGTAATTTTAAAACCATTGCCCCAACCAGCCTCTTTCAATAGTTTGGCGGCTTTTTCGGGATCGTGTTTTGGGGCGAGCACTTTCGGGCTCGACCCGGGCATTCCGGGTAGCGTTAAACCGCCAGCTGGGATGGCACTCCCTTCAAGCAATCGGTCGACAATTTGCTCACGCGGCAAAGCTAAAGAAAGCGCTTGTCGAACGCGGGCATCTTTTAGCGGATTGGTTGTCAAGACACTGCCATCTTTGGCCGTTACAAACGGTGAAACATCGCGGGCTGAATCGAGCGCCACATAGTGCACCAAGCCCTGCGGTCCGCGATACACCGAGAATTTAGGATCTTTCTTTAATCGCGCCACATCAGAAATAGGCACCACATCCATCGCATCAATTTGTCCGGACAGCAACGCCGCCAATCGAGTTGAATCTTTAGCAATTACTTTTTCGGTTACGCGCTTCCATGAAGGCGTATCGCCTAGCTTACTGCCCCAGTAGGCATCAAACCGATCAACCACTAATCGATCACCGTTAACCCATTCGACCAATTTATAAGGCCCAGTGCCTATGGCGGCTTTACCGCTATTAAAATCGGCAGTGGTAGCACTTTTAGCCACTTTAGCCGGAACGATAAACACATTAGCTAAATCTTGTGGCAATGTTGGGTTGGGTTGCTTGGTAGTTATCCGAATAACCAAATCGCTTACCTTGGCTATTTTGTCGATTCCACGGGTAAATTGTGCAAACGAATTAGGCGTATTCGGGACGTTTGGCACTCGATCAATCGTGGCAATAACATCGTCCGCAGTCAGCGCGCTTCCGTCGTGAAACACAACGCCTGAATTAAGCACAAATTCCCAAGTTGTTGGGTTAACCGACGACCAGCTCTTAGCTAAATTGGGAATGACTTTTCCAACGGGATCGAGTTTAGTCAGGCGCTCGAAAATCATCGCGTGTGATGAACCGGTTGGAAAGGCATTAAAAAAATGGGGATCTAGCGTATTTAACTCAAGCTTGGTACCCAGCACCAAATTTTGGCTATTTGCTGAGTTTACGAATGCACAAAAACCTAGGACGACCGCCACGAAGGTTTTTGAAAAATTACCGAACTGTCGAAATTTAAAGTGCATAGACCACCATGAGCCAATAGAATAAACAAAAAGCCTAAACAGCAAACTCTGGGACAATGCCCACTCTAGAATCAGTTTAGCGCTAATTACAAAAAATAGGGAGCATCACCCGCAATGATCAGGCCTGTGAAACCCCGTATTGCTATTGGGGCATTTATGTTGGAAAGCAATTTCAATGCACCTGTCGCAACGCGCCAAGAATTTATTGATAGCTTTTACTTAACCGGACAAGCCTTTGCAAACGATTGGCGGTTAAGCGAACCACGCAGCCCAGTCTGTGTTCGCGGCTTTGTTCAGGCTATGGACGCAAAACTAATAAGCGCAAACTATTGGGATGCACTACCGTTGTTAGGCGCCGCAGTTGGGGCAAGTGGGTCGATCGACCAAAGATTTTTCGACGAGTTAATCGAGCAATTTGTTGAACGTTTAAAAACCGCCTTGCCCGTAGATGCTGTCTATTTAAGTTTGCACGGCGCAGCAATTGCTACTGTCGACCCCGACCCCGATGGAACTCTTTTAACTAAATTGCGAGCCATCGTAGGCGATCAAATTCCTATCATCGCCACGCTCGATTTACATGCCAATGTCGGACAAACAATGGTCGATAAGGCCAACGTTTTGGTTTCGTATTTAACCAATCCACATGTGGATATGTTGGCACGTGGAGCAGAGGCGGCCGAGATTGTTTTAGAAATGTTAGATGGGCTTAATCCTACCAGCGCGTTAGTAAAACTTCCCTTAGCCCCACCCTCGGTAACTTTAAATACCGGAACCATTGCCGAGCAATTGCCATACGGGGACTTAATCCGCTACGGGCAAACTTTAATCGACTCGCAGGTGGTTAATGTTTCTGTCAACTGTGGCTTTACTTTGGGCGACACACCAAAAAACGGAATGTCCGTTATCGTAACAACGCGAAACGATCAGCAACTTACGAATAAACTGGCTAAACAAATTGCGCAGCAAGCTTGGAGCCAACGACATCGTTATATTCCTAAGCTAACTTCACTAAGCGAGGCGACGCGGTTAGCTAAACAGTGTGGCGAGCAGCCTTTAACGAAACCATTATTGTTCGCCGACGTGGCCGATAACGCTGGCGGCGGCGGGCGCGCCAACACCATTTGGATTATGAAAAGTTTTATTGAAGCCGATGTCCAAGGTGCTTGGTTGGGCTTGTTTTATGACCCAAACTTAGCTCAGCATGCGCAACAGCTTGGCGTTGGTCAGAACTTCAACGCACAATTTAATCAAGATGAAAATCATCCCCTGTCGGGGCGCTACAGCACTCAAGCGCACATTGTTGGGTTACACGATGGTCAAGTACTTGGGAAGCGAGGCATCGTTGATGGCACCCAATTAAACTTAGGTCCCTGCGCCCTGCTTCGTGTTGGCGGCTTAACTATTGTCGTTGTTTCACGCCGAGTGCAATGTTCTGACCCGGTCTTCTTCGAAATGTTTGGGTTAACTATTGCAGCTGCCCGCAGCATCATTGTGAAATCACGCGGGCACTTTCGCGCGGCGTTTAATGAGTTTTTTTCGAATGAACAAATAGTTGACGTCGACGTGCCTGGATTGACAACACCAGTTCTAAGCAATGTGCATTGGAAGCATATGCCAAGACCGATGTTTCCACTCGATCCAGAGACGCAGTTCGCTATTTAGCGCACTGAATTTAGCACACTTAAATATAGCGCCGTGAATTTAGAGCGCCGGATAATCCGTATAACCCACCGGCCCAGCGCTGTAAAAAGTTGCTGGTACTGCAGCGTTCATCGGTGCATCATTTTCTAGTCGTTTAGGCAAATCAGGGTTAGCAATAAACGGTACTCCAAATGCAATCGCATCGGCCTTATCGTTCGCAAGCGTTTCAAGCGCAAGCGAACGGCTGTACTTGTTGTTCGCAATATAAGCAACGCCACTATTTTTTAAGACTTGTCGCGCCGCAACAAAATCAAAACCATCCAACTCACGCGCTCCGCCCGTATTGCCTTCAATAAAATGTACGAATGCAATTTTTCGAGCTGCCAATGCAGCTACTAAAGCGCCATAAGTCTGTTGAGTGGTGCTATCGCGATTCGCGTAGTTGGCGGCAGAAACCGGAGACAATCGAATGCCCACCCGATCCGCTCCCCAAACGGCAATGGCTTGGTCCACAATCGCCAAGGTAAACCGTAAGCGGTTATCAATACTACCGCCATAGTCGTCCGTGCGTTTATTGGAAGTATCGCGGATAAATTGTTCGAGCAAATAGCCGTTAGCGCCATGAATTTCAACGCCATCGAAACCCGCATTGAGTGCAACTTGAGCGCTGTGCTTAAACGCTGCAATGGTGGCTTGAACTTCATCGAGCTTTAAACCACGAGCCGCGACGCGCTCGACCTTACCGTTTTGTGTGTACAAGGTTCCGCCCGGATTAAAGCCATCCGAGGCCGACACTGGCAAAGCACCATTGGGTTGTAAGTCGGGGTGTGATACAGCGCCTACATGCCAAAGTTGCGCCACAATTTTTCCACCGGCTCGATGTACTGCTTGGGTCACTATTTTCCAGCCAGCTTCTTGCTCTGGGCTATAGATGCCAGGAGTGCCCATATAGCCTTTGCCTTCGGGCAGTACTTGGGTTGCCTCGGAAACGATTAAACCAGCGCTGCTTCGTTGGGCGTAATAATCTGCGATAATTGGTTAGGGGCGTCAGTTCCGAGCGTTGCACGGCATCGCGTAAGCGGAGCCATAAAAACTCGATTGGCTGTTTCGATTGCGCCGATGCGCACTGGGGATAACAATTTCATTGTTTTTTGTAAAAAGATTGGAGGTTTAGATAATAAACCAAAATTTTTACCGAACTACTGCTGGTTAAGCGCCAACTAAGAGCGTTTGGATATCCATTTGCGGTGCTGGACGACCTAATAAAAACCCTTGTAAAAACTCGCAATTTTCGAGTCGCAAAATATCGGCCTGGGCCTCAGTTTCAATGCCTTCGGCGGTCACAACGATATTTAAACTTTTACAAAGCGCCAAAATAGCGCGAACAATAGCAATCGATTGAGTGTCGGTCGCTAAGCCATTTATAAATGACCGATCAATTTTTACCTTGGTAAAATGAAATCGGCGTAAATAGGCTAAGGAAGAATAGCCAGTACCAAAGTCATCCATTGCAAGCCCAATACCTTGATGCCTAAAACGCTGCAAAGTACTTTCAATTTCACCACTGCTTTCCATCAATGCAGACTCTGTTATTTCTATCTCAAGACGCGCCGGTGCTAGGCCGTTTCTTAACAAGGCTTGGGTCACCACACTATAAAGATCATGGTTCATAAACTGTCGTGCAGACACATTGACGGCAATAGAAATCCCATCTGGCCACGTTGCAGCCGTTCGACAAGCTTCGTTGATAATCCAATCGCCTAATTCGCAAATTAGACCAAGCTCTTCGGCAACCGGAATAAAGTCGACGGGCGAAACACGGCCTCGCGTTGGATGATTCCAACGCACTAACGCCTCGAAGCCAACCAGCTTACGTTGACGGGCCGAAAATACCGGTTGGTAGTGCAATTCGAATTCTTTTTTACTAACTGCTTTACGCAAATCAACTTCTAAAGTTTGTCGTTCACGGGCCTGCTCTTCAAACACAGGGTCGAAAAAACAATACCGAGTCGAGCCCTCGCGTTTGGCAGCAAACAAAGCCATGTCAGCGCTTTTAATTAATCGATCTGCGTTGTTTCCATCCATTGGCGCCATCGCAACGCCAACGCGCGCGGCAACTAAAATCGAATGACCCAATACCTCAAAAGGTTTAGCAATTTCGGCTACAACACGTTGCGAAAGACCTTCCATTTCGCCTCGACTCAAAGCACTTGCAATCAAAACTACAAATTGATCACCACCCAGTCGTCCAACCGTATCTTCGTCACGCACACAGCTGCGCAATCGTTTTCCAAATTCGATCAGTAGTGCGTCACCGCCACTAAACCCCAGCTTGTCGTTGACTGATTTAAATCGATCTAGGGCTACGCAAAGAACGGCACAGTCGGCGCTGTCTTCGTATAAGGCAACGTCGATATGTTGCTTTAGTAAACGACGATTGGGTAGGTTAGTCAGTGCATCGTGCGAAGCTAAATGACTTGCCTTTGCTTCGGCATCGCGCCGCGCCGTAACATCTTCAAGGGTGTGGACATAGCCACCGCTGGGTGAAGGCGTATGAGCAACATGCAAGACTTGATGGCTTTCGAATACTAAATTTAAGGCAGATTTTTCGCGCAAGCCGCCTAAATTTAAAAACGAATCAAGGCGCGAACTACCGCCCACTACCGGACCTAATTTTTCGGTTAAGTAGCGGCCAAATTCTTGAAGTGACAACCCGAGTAAATCACGTTCCGATTCAATCTCAAGCAATTGCAACAAGGGTTGATTGACTAAAACAAGTTGACCTTGATGATCGAAGACATACAAGGCGAGTTTTACAGTGTTTACCGCATTCTCTAGGCGATCTACTTGTAGACGCAAGGGCTCAATTACCGACATCGAATCTAGTTTCGAACCAGCTCGCGAGGCCAAAACTTGCCTAGCATCAATTGCGTGCATTGAAGTATTCATCTCAACTAGGCTCAACCTTTTTGAGTCGTTTTTGAAGACTTGGTAATTTTTTCGCTTTTAGCTTCTTTAAAGACAGGCCCCCAAAGTGGGTGACCAGCCTCACCGCGACTTAACTGAAATTCTGGGGCAATTGCGAGCAAGCTAGAAAATTGGCTTTTGCACAATGCACGCTGGCTAGTCACGCAGTAACTAAAGGCCAACAAACGCAAACTACTTTGCTTCGTTAACGGTGTTACCTCTGCACTATCGCGCACGGTAACAAGCTTTCTTATCGCTGCTTTGTAATCACCCTTTTCATACAGCTCGCTACCCTCGGCCAAAAGCTGTTCGGGTTTAGGACGCGCGGGTTGAAGTTCTGGCTCACTGGGCTTTACTGCGATAGCAACGACGACAGGTTTTGATTCGGCTTTAACCGTACTTTGACTATCACTTACTTTAACCCCGGTTGATGCAGGTAACGCGTTAGCCACTTCGTCAGGGCTAACCGTTTTTACGGTTTCACAACCAGCTAGCGAAACGAACAAAAATAGAGTTGCAAAATGCTGCTTAAATTTCTTCATTTACTGCCCACTTGTTTTTTTATTACTGTCAACGAACGCATGATTAATTCGAGCGCTTTCGCCAGCCTTTAATGTGATGTTAGTTTTGAAAGCTGGATAATCACTATTACGTATTTCAATCGCGTAGCTACCAGCCGGTAACGACAACGCTTTTAGCGGCGGGCTTACGCCCTTACTTTCGTTATTTACAAAAATCTCACCCCAAGGCTTAATCGACAAACGTGCTATCGCTGACTTTTCAGCCACTTCGGCTGGTTTTTCTGCTGGTAATGCGCCGGCACCTAAACTTGCGGAATTGGTAGCATCTTTCAAAGGCTCGACTACGACAGCATCTGCTTTGATCGGTGCTGGCTTAGCAATTTCAACTTTTGCCGCGCTCGGATTAGATGATTGGTTTGTCGGCACAACCACCCAAACAAATACTCCGATTAATCCAACAATAAAAAACGCCGTTAATGCAATCTTGCCAGTTGGTTTTTTATTCCTAGCGTTTGGCGGTTCAATTTGCGAATTTATTGTGACTGTTTTTTCTGGCAATGTTGCGGTCATGGCCTTAACATCTGCTGGCTTCGCAACGCTATCTCTTGCTACTAAATCAGTTTTCCCCGACGGACTTGTTAAAAGCATGGCTTTCAAACTAGCCACTGTTTGCGGTCTATCGTCTGGTCGAACTGAAAGTGCAACATCCATCGCATTTAAAAACGCGAACGAGTAACCCTTCGGTTTTAGATCGGCCAATTTAATAATTGAATCACGCATTACTCGGCTTGCCGAAGGTGGCGGAGGCTTGCCCACTAAAGCAAAATAGGCAGATGCACCAACACCATAAATATCAGTCCACGGCCCTTGGTCTCGATTCGAATCACCACCATACTGTTCAATCGGTGCATAACCTGGCTTAACCAAAACCGTTAATGCTTGAGCACTCTCAATTTCGACCGCTCGCGCGGCTCCCAAATCAAGCAAAATTGGTCGCCCATCTTTCAAGATCATGATGTTGTCGGGCGAGATATCTCGGTGGTAAACTTTTTCTTGATGCATATGCTGCAAAGCATCCAGAATAGGCAGCAAAATCCCTTTCAATACGGCTTCATCGATAACGTTGGGCTGATTAGATAAATACTCTTTTAAAGTGCACCCGTCATAAAATGGGGTAGCCATGTAGGCCGTGCAGTTTTGCTCCCAAAATCGAAACACTTCAATTAGCGCTGGGTGTTTGAAGCGTGCCAACATTCGCGCTTCATTAATAAAACTAGTTTTTCCAGTTTCAAAATCTTGCATAAACGACTCTGACTTCAGGGTTACAGTTAGTCCGTCAATGCGCGAAACCATATGGTTCGGCATGTATTCTTTAATGGCGACAGTACGATTGAGCAAAGTATCTTGCGCTAAATAAACCACGCCAAACCCACCCATACCAAGCACGCGCTCAATAACAAACTCTTGTAGGCGACAGCCCGCAGCAAGTGGTTTTAGAGATTCGGCGGCGATTAAAGTGTTCACGGCTGCATGTTAGCGTTGCCTTTCGGGTCACGATCGGGAATATCGATCAAACCCAAACCCGACCCGACGGTCGGTCTGAGAACCAAATTTCTGTTTTTAATTTTCCACCTACCGATAACGTGGTGCGCAAAAAAATGTCGGTTTTAACGAACTTATTTGCGGGTAAGATATCGGCAAAGTAGTAGCCCTAAACCTAAGCGTTTTTAAGGAGAGTTTTATGAACCCAATTGCCTTTACCTTGACTCCGCGTTGCAACCTCAAGCAGGGTTCGATTTAGCTTTTTTGCATTAAAAGCTCTACGCGCCGCATGCTGCGCGGTTTCCACTCATTGAACTGTATTCGGCTTTTCAGTCCGAGTGCTTTCGTACGTGTATTTCATGCTCGCGTCTCAGACATGAAATCGGAAATTTTGGAGCTTTCATCATGCAGGAATTTGATTTTTTATCGTTACAACGAATTGGTTTTTCGCAATTACTGGCTAACAACTTAGCCGCACTTAAAAGTGGCGACACAACCTTGTCGGATTTTATTAGTACCCACGTAGCACGCATCACTGAGTTGCGTCGCGAAACTATTTGGGTGCACGACGGCAACAACGCCCAAAGCGCTCGTCAACTGCCAAAGTTGCAGCGTGATTTAAATGAACAATCCACAGCATTAGCAGTTGGCGATTGGGTTGTTATTGACATTTCGGCTACCAACGAGCGCTGGGTGTTGCAACGTATTCAACCAATCAATCTCATTGTTCGCCGCGACGGTAGCGGCCAACGCCATCCTGTGGTTAGTAACATCGACACCGCATTGTTGGTAATGGGATTAGACGGACGAGACCCCAATGCAGCACTTTGCCTTGCGCCCTATTGCACTGTTGGGCAAACACTGGTCTTGTTAGGCTCATCTGGCGCCGGAAAATCGACGTTGATCAACAGCTTAATTGGTCAACCGCTGCAAGACACTGGAGTTATCCGTGCGGCCGATAGCAAAGGTAAACACACGACGACTGCACGTAGTTTGCACATCATTCCAGATGGTGCTTGCATTATTGATACCCCTGGAATTCGTACCTTGCAGCCTGATGTTGATGAGGCTACTTTAACCGCTAGCTTCGAAGACATTCAACGACTTGCGGCGACTTGTAAATTTACCAATTGTTCGCACGAAAATGAGCCCGGATGCTCGGTTCGAGCTGGCGTTGCAGCGGACCGTCTAAAAAACTATCAAAAGATGCTTCGTGAAACAAAAAGAGAAGCGATGACTCCATTGGATCGTCAAAAAGTGCTCGCCGGATGGAAAGTTAAAGCGCGGGCATACAAAATTCGCGATAAAACCAAGTATTAAATGCCATTTATGACGTATAAAATAATTAATAATGTTATATAAGCCATAAAAGACGTGTTATAAAAATACATTGACACTAAATATCAAAAGAGCGACCATTGAACTTCGTTAAACGTCAAAAATAAAGCTTAACGTCAATAATATAAACTAAAGCGCCATTTATGACATATAAAAAAATAGGCTTAACAATCCCCGACAACGCGATTATGAAACAATTGGGTTTCCGATTAGCTCAGCTTCGCCTAAGCAAAAACCTCACACAAGAACATGTAGCTACCGAGGCGGGTTTGGGTTTGCGTACTTTGCAACGATTAGAGCTAGGAACCTCGGCAACGGCTCTTTCCAGCTTTATTCGCGTCTGCCAGGTTCTTGGCTTAACTGATCAACTTACTGCCTTGATACCCGAGTTACCGCCAAGCCCAATCGCCCAATTAAAACTCCTTGGTAAACAGCGCCGCCGTGCAGCCCCACTATCCGCACGCGAGCCAGATCCACCCAATAAATGGCAATGGGGGCCCGAGTGACCATCGCGCAAGTTCGCTTATGGGGGCGCACAATTGGGGTCGTATCACTAGATCCAGCCAATCAAATCGCTGCATTTCAATACACGCCCGAATTCGCCAATAGCGGCATCCAAGTATCACCAATAGCGATGCCCCTAAGCAATCAGGTCTACACATTCCCCACCCTTCCCAAACAGAGCTTTAAAGGGCTGCCCGGTTTGTTAGCCGACAGCCTACCCGACAAATTTGGCAATGCATTAATAGACACTTGGTTAGCCACGCAAGGGCGCGCCGCTGAGAGCTTTAATGCAGTCGAGCGTCTTTGCTACACGGGCAACCGAGGCATGGGTGCATTAGAGTTTTTACCGTCAGCCGGACCAAACGTAAAAGTAAGCGAAACCATTGATCTTGATGCCTTGGTTGCATTGGCTTCAAAAGTGTTGCAACAGCGCGAGCAAATCACACAATCATTTGCGCCTAGCGAGCGTGAATTGACGTTGCACGAAATTTTAAAAGTAGGCACATCGGCCGGTGGTGCGCGTGCCAAGGCCGTCATCGCGTGGAATCGAAAAACAAATGAAGTCCGCTCGGGGCAAGTGCCAACCGACAGTGATTTTGAATATTGGCTAATAAAGTTCGATGGCGTAAATAGTAACAAAGACAAGGAATTAAACGATCCAAAAGGGTTCGGAGCGATTGAGTACGCTTATTACTTAATGGCACAAGCCGCGGGCATCCAAATCAGCGAGTGCCGCTTGCTAGAAGAAAACGGACGCAGACACTTTATGACCAAGCGCTTTGATCGAGTTCAAAGCTCGCAGTCGACTGGATCGCAAAAATTACATGTTCAGTCACTGGCAGCAATAGCCCATTTCGACTTTAACAATTCGCGCGCTTATTCTTATGAGCAAGCATTTTTAGTCATGCGCCAATTGCAATTACCAATGGTTCAAATTGAAGAGCAATATCGCCGAATGGTATTTAACCTCATTGCCCGCAACCAAGATGATCACGTTAAAAACATTGCCTACATAATGAACCAACAAGGCCGCTGGTCGCTTGCGCCAGCCTACGACGTGACCTACAGCTACAACCCTTTTGGCGACTGGACGGCACAACACCAAATGTCAATTAACGGCAAACGCGATGACTTTATTCTTGACGATTTAAAAGCCTGCGCAGCAACAGCGATGATGAAGCGCGGTCGAGACAAAATTATTTTTAACGAAGTAGCTAGCGCGATAACGCAATGGCCTAATTACGCGCAAACAGCTCGGGCAAACAACAAGTGGGCCGAACAAATCGAAACAAATTTTCGAAAATTAAAGTAATCAAACCCCTACAAGAAAAAGACCGCTTAAGCAGCAATGCCCAAGCGGTCTTTTGTTTACACTAGACAAAACTAAGTCAGCATATCGCTCCAAATATTTTTGGCCCAAGCGCGTGCGTATACGCCTTCGGTTTCATTTTGCGAAGCCGACAAACCACCCGAACCGGCAACCGTTTCCATGGTCTTCTTTTCAGCGTTATAGGTGTGAACCGAAGCCACATGCACCACATTTTTATCATCGACAAAGCTGTAGCAAGTGTTGGCCATCACCATTGGTTGCACTGGTCGACCGCTTAAAGTCTCGATGATTGCTGCCGCGGCTGCTTTACCATGTTGGTTCGCCATATGACCCGACTTAGGCATAGCCGGCGCCGATAAAGTTGAATCGCCCAACACATGAATACCCTTGTGTACAGTCGACTCCATACTTAACCAATCCACACCGCACCAACGATTATTGACATTAATTAAACCGGCTTTACGCGCGATGTCGCCCGCTTGCATGGTCGGCAACACATTCAATACATTGCCTTTAACTTTGTCACCCAATTCGGTAATAACCGTCATGTTGGCCAGATCGAGCTCTGAAACCATTTGGTTAGGGCGATACTCTAAAATGCCTTTGTAGTTTTCCCACGCTTTTAAGAACAGCCCTTTTTTGGATACGATATCTTCGTTGCCATCCAAAATAATTACTTTTGATCTTGGTTTGTTGTTCTTAAAATACCAAGCCACTTGCGAGGCACGCTCGTAGGGCCCAGGGGGACAACGATAAGGCGCTTTAGGAATAGCAATCACAAACACCCCACCATCGGGCATATCCGCCAATTGCTTGCGTAGCGCCAAAGTTTCTGGGCCCGCCTTCCAAGCGTGCAATACTGTTTTTTGCGCTTCGGCGTTTAAACCCTGCACGGTACTGTAGTTAAAGTCGACACCTGGCGACACAATAATGCGATCAAATTTTTGATCAGCTAATTTATTAAACACTACTTTACGTGATGTCGGGTCGATTGCGGTCACTTCATCGTTAACAACCAGCACGCCTTTATCGCGCAAGCCGTCGTAGCTCATTGTGATGTCGCTCATTTGGCTTGAGCCACCAATGACTAAATTAGACATTGGGCACGAAACGAATTCTCTATTGCGCTCGACCAACATTACGTCAATCGAAACACCGCCCCATTGTTTAAGGTACTTGGCCGCCGTAGCGCCACCAAAACCACCGCCAACAACTAAAACACGGCCTAACTTTTTATTTGATACTTGTGGTTCGGGCGTGCTAGTAGCGCAGGCCGATAAACCGCCAACACTGGCCAACGTAGCGCCAGCACCTAAACTGCGTAAAGCTGCACGTCGGTTATTTGAAAAATTACTCATAAAGTCTCCAGATTCGCGCGGGGCTTAATTGCCCACTTTTTGTTTTGAAAAGTACTCAGCCATCAGAGCGATTTGTGCATCGCTATAACCCTTAGACAGCTGGTGCATGATGGTTGCTTGACGAGTGCCCGTCTTGAATGCTGTCATTTGCGCAATGATGTAATCTTTTGGCAATCCGGCTAAGTTAAAACCACCTTGTTGGGCGCGCCCTTCGGTGCCATGACAGTTAGCGCAATTGGCCGCTAAATAACGCGCTGCTGTTGAAGGTAATGGGGTTGCAGCAGGGGTGGAAACAGCGGTGGCTGGTGTTGCTGGTACAGGTGCTGATTGCGCCATTACTAGACCACTCAAACTAAAAAAAGCAGTGGCGGCAACGCCAAGGCAATACGACTTCAATTGAGTAAACTCAAAGTTCTTCATTACGATCTCCATTTATTTTTTAAAACTAAAACGCTTATTTTGCGTATCTAGCAGATTGTAATAAAAAAAAGCCAGTCGTGCGGACTGGCTTTAGACTTTGCTGCGATTTACTTATGACAAAAAACCATAAGCTTCCAGTGTTTAACGACACTCTTTGTAAAGTGCCGTTAAAACCCTTTAAGCGGGTAGCAATTGCGGCCCGTTAGTTTCTTCTCCTTCGCCACCTGACGAAGCCGGAGGCGAAGCAGCGGCTTCCTCGTCGTATTTAAGAAGCACATCGCCCTTATCGTCAAGCTCTACGGTCACTTTACCCCCGTTGGTTAATTTGCCGAATAGCAATTCATCGGCCAACGCCTTGCGAATAGTTTCTTGAATTAAACGCTGCATCGGTCTTGCACCCATTAGTGGATCAAAACCTTTGCTCGCTAACATTTTACGCAGACCATCACTGAAAGTTACGTCAACTTTTTTCTCATGCAACTGTTCTTCTAATTGCATTAAGAATTTATCGACCACCCGCATGATAACTTCTTCATCTAATGGCTTAAAGCTAATAATTGCATCTAAACGGTTGCGGAACTCAGGCGTAAACAAACGTTTAATTTCTTGCAACTCATCGCCCGCTTGCTTGCTATCGTTAAAGCCAATAGAACGGCGTTGCAAATCGGCTGCGCCAGCATTGGTCGTCATAATCACAATCACGTTGCGGAAATCAGCTTTGCGGCCGTTGTTGTCCGTTAGCGTACCGTGGTCCATTACTTGTAACAGGATATTGAAAATATCGGGATGCGCTTTTTCAATTTCATCGAGCAATAAAACACAATGCGGTTTTTTTGTAACGGCCTCGGTTAGTAACCCACCCTGATCGAAACCAACATAACCGGGAGGTGCGCCAATTAAACGGCTAACCGCGTGACGCTCCATATACTCGGACATATCAAAACGCTGCAATTCGATGCCCAAAATAAACGCTAATTGCTTAGCCACTTCGGTTTTACCAACACCCGTTGGACCCGAGAACAAGAAAGCACCAATTGGTTTTTCAGGGCGACCTAAACCTGAACGCGCCATCTTAATTGCAGCGGCAAGGGCGTCGATTGCCGGGCCTTGACCAAACACGACGTTGCGAAGATCGCGATCTAAATATTGCAACTTAGAGCGGTCATCGCTAGAAACTGATGCGGGTGGTATGCGGGCAATTTTCGAGACAATTTCTTCGATCTCATTTTTACCAATCACTTTTTTCTGCTTGCTCTTGGGCAAAATACGTTGCGCCGCGCCAGCTTCATCAATGACGTCAATTGCTTTATCGGGCAAGTGACGATCGTTAATGTACTTAGCGGATAGTTCGGCAGCCGCTGTTAAGGCGCTAGACGAATATTTAATACCATGATGCTCTTCAAAGCGCGTTTTGAGGCCGCGTAAGATTTGTACCGTTTGCTCAACGGTGGGCTCGTTAACGTCAATCTTTTGGAAACGACGTGATAAGGCGTGGTCTTTTTCAAAAATTCCTCGATACTCGTTGAATGTGGTTGCACCGATGCACTTCATTTGGCCCGACGATAATGCAGGCTTTAGCAAGTTAGACGCATCGAGCGTTCCGCCCGAAGCAGACCCCGCACCAATTAAGGTATGAATTTCGTCAATAAACAGTACGGCGTTTGGATTTGCTTTTAATTGCTTTAAAACGGCTTTTAAGCGCTGCTCAAAATCGCCCCGATATTTGGTTCCAGCCAACAACGAACCCATGTCTAACGAGTAAACAACCGCATCAGCTAATACGTCGGGTACTGAACCCTCGGTGATACGCCAAGCCAACCCTTCAGCAATTGCAGTTTTACCTACACCAGCCTCGCCAACTAGCAATGGGTTATTTTTACGACGACGGCACAATACTTGAATGACGCGCTCAACTTCGTGCTCGCGCCCTATCAGCGGATCAATTTTTCCTTCTTTGGCCGACTGATTTAAGTTTTGAGTAAATTGCTCAAGTGCACCCTGTTGCTCTTTAGCTTGACCTTCAGAATTTTCTTCTGAAGGTTCCTCAGGTTTTGGCGCCTCTTTTTGGGCAGACGACTTCGTGATGCCGTGGGAAATAAAGTTCACAACATCAAGGCGAGTAATTCCTTGTTGGTGTAAGTAGTAAACCGCATGCGAATCTTTTTCGCCAAATATAGCCACTAATACATTTGCACCAGTGACTTCTTTTTTGCCGTTAGAAGTGCTTTGCACGTGCATGATCGCGCGCTGAATAACTCGTTGAAAACCCAAAGTTGGTTGAGTATCAATTTCTTCGGCACCGGGTACAACCGGCGTGTTGTCTTTAATAAATTGCGTTAAATTTTTACGCAAATCATCTATATTGGCGGCGCAAGCCCTTAATACCTCGGCGGCTGAAGGGTTATCTAGTAACGCCAAAAGCAAATGTTCCACGGTAATAAACTCGTGGCGCTGTTGGCGGGCCTCGACGAAGGCCATGTGTAAACTAACTTCTAATTCTTGCGCAATCATGCTTCCTCCATAACGCACTGGAGCGGATGTTGGTGCTCCCGTGCAAAATCAGTGACTAACTGTACCTTGGTTGCAGCAACATCGCGAGGAAAAACGCCACAAACGCCACGACCTTCTCGGTGCACTTTTAGCATTACCTGCGTTGCCTTCTCTCGGCTCATTACAAAATACTGCTGCAAAACAGCAACTACGAATTCCATGGGGGTGTAATCGTCATTCAAAATAAACACCTGAAACATCGGCGGTGGTTTTGTGATGACGACTTCATCTTCAAGAACGGTTGAGGGATCGTTTTTAATGGTCATTGACGTATTCTAAACATCTATAGAAAAAGTTATGCATTTCATTCAGAAAAACTTTTTGTATTTGTCTGAACGAAAACCTTAACAAATTATCCGAATCGAACCTTTTTTTCGCGGCCCAGCAGACTTGAGGTCAAGAGCTTAATTTTCAAGGCGACAAGCGGTCAAAATAACGAAAATTCATCCCCTTAATGACGCGGATAAACCTAGTTTATTGTTTACGAATTTAGGCCGTGTTTTGCGTTTTACTAAAACAATTTAGTAGCCTTAGTAAAAGTGAAGTGTGAGCATCGGACTCACCTTTTTTGCGTTTTTTGACGTTTTCAAGGCAAATTATGGGTTCGGATAGGCCATTGCCCCTACGGTTTACTTGACTTTAAGGACGAAAGGTCAAACAATAGCGTGTACGGATGCCGAAATGCGTCGCTTCAATGTTATTTGACGCGCTCGACCCGTTCAGGGCCAAGTTGCCGGTCCGGTAAAAAAAGCACTTTATTGTGGTTTAGTTACTGAGAATGGTTGGGCGTTGATTTCGATTAAATGATTTTTTAGGAAGTAAGTAGATATGGCACTGGGTACTGTAAAGTGGTTCAATGATGCAAAAGGGTTTGGTTTTATTACCCCTGATGACGGAGGCGAAGATCTTTTCGCGCATTTCTCGGCAATCCAAATGAACGGATTTCGCACGTTGAAAGAAGGACAAAAAGTTCAATTCGATTTAGTGCAAGGCCCAAAAGGTAAGCAAGCATCGAACATTCAGGCAGCTCCGTAAGGAACTCATGATTCATTTAACTCTAAATCTTTGATTTAAAGTTAAACGAGGGAAAGCCAGCTCTAGTCGGGCTGGCTTTTTTTTGCCTAAATTTTTGCTAGGCAGGGTCAAAGACATAAATTAACTTCAAACAAGTGGTTTCAAGCCTGCAAAACAGATCCCCAAGCAATAAAAAAAGGAGCCTCAAAGGCCCCTTTTTAATATGCACCAACGTTTTACATATGCTCAATCATTACTTGACCGAAGCCAGAGCAAGAAACTTGAGTTGCTCCGTCCATTAAGCGCGCAAAGTCATAAGTCACTCGCTTAGAAAGAATCGATTTTTCCATCGAGCTAATAATCAAATCAGCCGCTTCGATCCAGCCCATATGGCGCAACATCATTTCAGCCGACAAAATCTCGGAGCCTGGGTTAACGTAGTCCTTGCCTGCATATTTTGGTGCCGTGCCATGAGTCGCTTCAAACATGGCTATAGAGTCCGACAAGTTTGCACCTGGGGCAATACCAATGCCGCCCACTTGAGCCGCTAGCGCGTCGGAAACATAATCACCGTTCAAGTTTAAGGTGGCAATGACTGAGTACTCAGCTGGACGCAACAAAATTTGCTGCAAAAATGCATCGGCGATCGAATCTTTAACAACAATTTCTTTACCCGTTTTTGGGTTTTTGAAACTGCACCATGGGCCGCCATCAATTAATTGAGCGCCAAATTCACGTTGCGCTAAGGCATAACCCCAATCACGGAAGCCACCCTCGGTGTACTTCATGATGTTGCCCTTGTGTACTAAAGTAACCGAAGACTTATCGTTTTCAATTGCATATTGCATTGCTTTACGGACTAAACGCTCCGTGCCTTCACGCGAAACTGGCTTGATCCCAATACCCGAGGTGTCAGGAAAACGGATTTTCTTTACGCCCATTTCATCGATCAGGAATTTGATCAATTTTTTAACTTGGTCCGAACCTTCTGCATACTCGATACCAGCATAAATATCTTCCGAATTTTCGCGGAAAATAACCATGTTGGTTCGCTCAGGGTGCTTCAATGGGCTAGGAACGCCTTTGAAATATTGGATTGGGCGCAAACAAACATATAAATCGAGCTCTTGACGCAATGCAACGTTTAGCGAGCGGATACCGCCGCCAACCGGCGTTGTCAACGGGCCTTTAATTGAAACAACGTACTCTTTTAAAACTTGTAAAGTTTCTTCGGGTAACCAAACATCGGGACCGTAAACCTTAGTTGACTTCTCGCCAGCAAAAATCTCCATCCAATGGATTTGCCGTTCGCCAGCGTAGGCCTTTTTGACCGCTGCATCGACCACTTTGATCATTACTGGCGTGATGTCTAAACCAGTACCGTCACCCTCGATGTAAGGGATGATTGGGTTGTGCGGGACATTCAACGAGTAATCGGTGTTGACTGTAATTTTCTTGCCACCGCTTGGAACGGTAATATGTTGGTACATGTTTGGAATGCTCCATAAGTAAAGATTTAGTAGGGTCGAGCGTAACCGGACTTGATCACGGACCACTACGAAACGGTCGCCATTATGCCGCAGGGAATGCACTTCTCTAATGGCTAAACGGGAACTGCGGCATTCGGCACGAAAAATGTCGAATAAAAAACCATATTGCGGTGTCAACCAAGTGAAAAGCCTCGTCGTTAAGCCTAATGACCGCAATTGGTCGTTTTAACGTTAAATAGAGACCTCACATGAAAAAAATCATCGCTACTTTAGTTGCTGGCTTGTTCGCTGTTGGAACAGCTGTTGCCCAAAACGCTCCTGCAGCTCCTGCTGCCGCTGCAAAACCTGCTGCTGCCGCAGCCGCTCCAGCTGCCGCTGCTCCAGCCGCTAAAGCTGAAGCTGCAAAGCCAGCCGCTGCTGGTGAAAAGAAAATGGCTAAGAAAAAAGCCAAAAAAGCAAAAAAAATGGCTAAGAAGTAATTAGCTTTGCGAAAAAAGCAGGGTTCGCCCTGCTTTTTTTTCGTCTAAACTTTTGTAATCCGGTTTAGAAATAGTTTTAGAACATAGGTACACAACAGTTTTCCGGATCCGTTTTGAGAAAACTAAGCTTTTGGAATCAACAAATATGAAGTCCGTTAAATCGATGCGTTTTCCAGCCAACCTACCCTTTAGCCAACTGGTTGTTCGCTGGCTACTGTGCAGCGCTTTTGCGTTTACAAGCCTTTCGTTTGCCCAAAACAATGCGCCACAACGCCCATTGCCAACCGTCAAGGTTAAGGCCGGTATGTTTGTTGTTACTGCGGAAGTTGCAAAAGAACCTGCAGACCGCAGTATGGGTTTAATGTTCCGCCATACGATGGAGCCTGACCATGGCATGCTGTTCGTATTCGACCGATCAGACGTGCATTGCTTTTGGATGCGCAATACATTGTTACCACTGACAATTGCGTGGCTGTCCGACGATGGCACGATTGTGTCTATGGCCGATATGAAGCCTAAATCGGAAGACAACAATTGCCCTACTGGACCCGCTAAATACGCGCTAGAAATGAACCAAGGTTGGTTCAAGAAAAAGGGGCTAAAGGTCGGTTCGAAATTAAAATCACCGCCTTTATTTGGGCAGTAACAGTTTAAGTTGGTTTTTTCTGACTCAGGCGATTCCAAATAAATAGAAGCACCAGAGCACCAACTACACTGCCAATCCAACCTGCGTTTTCCCCTGCTTTATATAAACCAAACATATCCCCCAAGTAGCCGGCTAAAAAGCTGCCGCCAATACCAAGCAAGATCGTTGGAATCCAACCCATTTTTTGTTCGCCTGGAAACACTGCGCGCGCAATTACGCCGCAAATCGCTCCAGCAATAAGCATTCCGATAACTGTAAACATAGCAAACCCTTGTTGGTTACTGCAAAACAGAACTTAAAACGTAAACACCGCGCTTTTAAGCGCGGCGTTGTATTTAATGCCGATTACTAAATCCAGCAAAGTAACCAAGCGAAGCCACAAAGTTAGGCAAAGTTCTTTGCCGCAAAAGACCAGTTAACCAATTTCCAAAAGCCACCCAAGTAATCAGGACGGCGATTACGGTAATCGATGTAATAAGCATGCTCCCACAAATCACAAGTAATCAGTGGCTTGTCAGCTCCCGTAATTGGCGTTGCGGCATTGCTGGTATTAACAATATCCAGGCTGCCATCGGCTTTTTTAACCAGCCATGTCCAGCTTGAACCAAAATTACCTACGGCCATTTTATTAAACGCTTCTTTGAAGGTATCAAAATTGCCCCATTTAGCGTCGATGGCAGTGGCTAGTGCGCCAGAAGGAGCGCCACCAGCGTTAGGTGCTAATGAGTTCCAATAAAATGTGTGGTTCCAAATTTGCGCCGAGTTATTAAAAATACCGGCGGACGATTTGCGAACGATATCTTCAAGAGTCAACGTCTCGAACTCGGTGCCTTTAATCAGGTTGTTTAAGTTGGTGACATAAGTCTGATGATGTTTGCCGTAGTGGAACTCCAAAGTCTCTTTTGAGATGTGGGGTACTAAAGCATCCATCGCGTAGGGCAATGCGGGTAGGGTATGTTCCATGGTGCGTTTCCTTTGTTAAGTTTGTCTTGTACCTGTATTCTAAAGTATTGACCGGCTTAACCTTTAGATTGTTCGGGTATCTGTTGATCTACTATGGCAATAAGCGCGCCTTGCCGCAAACTTAACTTAAGCGCCTGCCCTTTCGTGGCCTGTTTGCTATCTCTAATCAACTCGCCCTGCTCGTTCGTAATTAAAGCAAAACCACGGTCTAACACCGCTTGTGGGCTAACCAACCGGCAATTTTCAGCTAAGGCTTCTAAACGCTTTCGCCGAGCCACAAGTTGTTGCTGCGCTTCGCGCGTCAGACGCGCTTGAAGTTGTGCCAATTGTGCGCGTGCACCGACAGTACTGGGCCTTCGCAAGCGGGCTTGGGCGTGGTCAATGCGATTAAAGTTTCTAGAAAACTCGGTTTGAAACGACCTAGTTAACCGTTGTTGCAACTGATCAAGTCGATTAGTTTGCTGGGCTAATTGCTCTTGAGGCGAGCGCAATAAACGAATCGCAAAATCAAGCCGTTGCCATTGACGATCGAATAGACTTTGAAACTCGGCCTGCAACGTCAGAGCAGCTCGCTTTAGATGCTCTTGATACTGCGATTGGTCTTGCACCGCTGCAACGGCTGCCGCCGTCGGCGTGGCAGCACGCAAATCGGCAACAAAGTCGGCAATTGTAAAATCGGTTTCATGGCCAACGCCAGAAATTACTGGGACCGGAAATGCTGCAATTGAACGCGCTAGCAGTTCGTCATTAAAGGCCCACAGATCCTCCATAGCACCACCACCACGAACCAATAACAAAATGTCAATGGGATGATGCTGGTGTAGTACTTTCGCTAGCTCTAGGGCCTTGAGCAAACTTTGCGGCGCTTCCGCACCTTGCACTAAAGCCGGCACGATCAACACCTCGACGTTGGGGGCACGGGTGCTGAGGGTCGCTAAAACATCTCTTAATGCAGCGCCTTTACTGGACGTGACCACAGCGACTCGGCGCACTTGCTCAGGGATTGCTCGCTTTCGCTCGGCTTCAAATAAGCCTTGTGATTGCAATAAACGCTTTAAGCGCTCGAACTGGGCAAATAAATCACCGGCACCCGCCCGTCGAATACTCTCGGCGCCTAGCTGAAAATCGCCGCGGGGCTCGTAGAAGGTTACTTTGCAACGGACTTGAATTTGATCGCCGTTACGTGGCGTAAAGTCAGAAAGGCTAGCTCGTTGGCGAAACATGACCACTCGAACTTGAGCCGACGCGTCCTTTAAGCTGAAATACCAGTGCCCACTTGCAGCGGCCACGAAGTTAGAAACTTCACCTTGAACCCACAAAAGTGGGAATTGTTGATCAAGAACTCCGGAAACACGGCGGTTTAAAGCCGAAACGCTTAAAACATCCCTATTTTCTGGGCTTTTTAATCCGTTATCGAGCATAAATAAGCCCTGCCAAGGCAAAGCTTTCCACAGATACACAAATACCGAACAATTTTGTACCACCTTATAAAAAGACTGTTTTCCTAATAAAACAAAAGCACTAAACCACTGATTTCATTTAGTTTTTTTCTGTTTAAATTTTAAGCAGGCCAGCTTTTAAAAAAATTTACCCAGAGAGATCAGCTGGTGAACGAAGTATTCCACAAAGTTATCCACAGAAAATGTGGACAGGTGGAAATCCTTAAGCTCGAACGCGTGGTTCGCATAATGCGTACACTTTTCGCTCAAAAAATAGCTTGGCACGCACTTTACCGAATAACCCATTTGCGGAATCGCCGTTTTTCAGGACAATGTCGGTTTTCTGGGGACAGACCATTGTTTTCTATTATAAAAGCTGCAGGCTGGCCTATCTGGCCTCTTATTTTTGCATCAATCATCGCGATTGCGTTTATTGTTGAGCGCTTTATTAGTTTAAATCGCAGCAAAGTTCTACCGCCGAACTTGCTCGATGAAGTGTTGGCCTTGCACCGCAATCGCCAAGCGACGCCCGAAATGATTCAAAAGCTAGAGGCCAACAGCCCCTTAGGTCAAGTACTTGCCACCGGACTTAGGCACGAACTTTCGACCCGCGAATCGATGAAAGAAGCGATTGAAGAAACCGGTCGAGCAGTTGCCCATAAATTAGGTCGGTTTTTGTCGGCCTTAGGCACAATTGCATCTGTGGCCCCTTTGATGGGACTGTTTGGAACCGTTATCGGAATGATTGAAATTTTCGGTGCGCAAGGACCTAGTGGCACTAACCCGCAAATGTTGGCACAAGGTATTTCAATTGCTTTGTACAACACAGCTTTGGGTATTTTGGTCGCAATTCCTGCCCTAATTGCCTATCGATTCTTTCGTTCCCGTGTTGACGAATACTTGGTGGACATGGAGCAACAAGCTGTTCGGCTTGTTGATACGATTCGCGGTAACCGCAAATGAACTTTCGACGGGGCGCAACCCCAGACGAACCCGAGATCAATTTTATTCCTTTGATCGATGTGTTGCTGGTCATCCTTATATTCTTGATGGTCAGCACCACATTTTCAAAATTTACGGAACTACAAGTGAATTTGCCAACAGCCGGTGCCGAAAGCCAAGCTGAGCGACCAAATGAACTAGTGATCGGCGTTGGTGTAGACAGCCAATATTTAATTGGCCAGGATTTAGTGAGCTTTAAAGACTCGGCGAACTTTGCCAAATTGTTGCGACAAGCCGCAAAAGACTTAAAAGATCCCATCATCATTATTCATGCCGATGCAGGGGCAACGCATCAAGCGGTAGTGAACGTTTTAGAAGCGGCTCGATTGGCTGGACTACCTCGCATTAGTTACGCAACACAGTCCGGCAGCAAGTAGGTTAGCGCCAATTGACTAGAGGCTCACGCTGGATCGAACAACAGCTTTTAAAGCACTGGTTTGCTCCGGCAAAAACGCCCCAATCCACCGGCCGAGTGACTAGCAGTTTAAGTTGGCCTGAGTCATTGATAGCGCAGCGAATTCAAAGCAAACGCCTTCAACAGTTGCAACTTGATCGCCAGCAAAAACCACCGGTTGTTGTGATTGGAAACTTAGTAGTTGGTGGCGGTGGGAAAACACCACTCATTGTCGAAATTAGCCAACAGTTGCAAACTTTGGGTTACAAAGTAGCGATTATTTGCAATGGCTACGGTGGGCAAGCTCGACAAGTTCGGCAAGTGCTAGCAACCGATAATGCTCTAGTGCAAGGGGACGAAGCCGTCCTTTTGGCGCGCTTAACGCAATGCCCGGTGTTTGCGGGCAAACAACGACGCGCTGCCTACGAAATGGCCACCAACTTCAGCCAGCCCGACATCGTCCTTAGTGATGACGGGCTGCAACATTTCGATTTAGAACGCGCATTACAGTTTGTGTGCGTTGATGAACGTGGGTTTGGCAATCAACGTTTGCTACCCTTCGGCCCGCTGCGCGAACCCATCTCGGTCCTAGCTAATATTGATGGACTCATCGTGTCCGAACAATCTGAGACATTGGTGCGCGGTGTAATGAGTGGGCTGCAAACTAGTGCAACACCTTGCTGGGTAAGCCGAACCCAGGCAACGGTTTTACGTTCGATGGCAACGCCAAACACAGCACAATTAACGCTTCAACAATGGCTGGGGCTCGTAGAAACGACCCAACGACCAGTTCATTTAGTTGCTGGAATTGCCAACCCCGAGCAATTTTTCTCGTTGATGCGCACTGCATTTCCACAATTGAAGTTTGTTTATCATCCACTTGTGGATCATTCTGGGCTAGACGACGCGTTGTTTCGAATAATTGATGGTCAATTTGTCGTGATGACCGAGAAGGACGCAGTAAAATGGGAGCGCAAGCCGCAGCCAAGCCAAACCAATTGGTTTGCGCTAAATATTGCGAAGACCACTGATCCCGGATTAGTGCAATTTATTAGGAGCCAACTGCTTTGAATCCCCGACTGCTACAAATATTAGTGTGCCCAATTTGCAAAGTGGCACTAAAACACGACCGAGCTAATAGCGAATTGGTGTGTGACATCGACGAGTTGGCCTTTCCCATTCGTGACGACATTCCAGTGATGTTGGTTAACGAAGCGAGGCGATTTGGCAACGTCGCGGCAGCACCGCAAACCGACGCTGCCAACATCAATAAACCCAACCAAGAGTAAACCGGGATGAGCTTTACCGTATTAATTCCGGCGCGTATGTCGTCTAGTCGATTGCCTAATAAGCCGCTAGCCGATTTGAATGGCGTGCCAATGGTGGTACGCGTAGCGCAACAAGCGTTAAAAAGCAAAGCACGACAAGTTGTAGTTGCTGCCGAAGATCAGATTATTGTTGATGCATGCCTTGCGCATAAAATTCAAGCGATAAAAACCGCTGCTACACATGCTTCAGGAACCGATAGGCTAGCTGAAGCGGCACGCATTTTAAAATTGCCAGCTACAGAGATCATCGTTAATGTTCAAGGGGACGAGCCGTTTATCGAGCCGCAATTAATCGACGCCGTTGCTGCGTTGTTGCAGCACAATTTAGCCGCTAGTACTGTAAACAAAACAGCCCCGTCCGGCCAGACGCACCCTAATGCAATCCAAATGGGAACGGCAGCACACTCAATTAGTGATCAAGCCGATTTTTTCAATCCGAACGTCGTCAAAGTTGTTGCTGATAAAAGTGGCAATGCGCTTTATTTTTCGCGTGCGCCATTACCCTACCCTCGGGACATTATGTTGAACTTAAATGAGGCATCACGCTTAAGCCAATTAAAGGCGTCCGCCGAAGCAGGGCAATTAGGACTTCGACACATTGGCATATACAGCTACCGTAACCAATTTTTGCAGCAGTTTGCTCAATGGTCTGCAACACAATATGAAACTATGGAAGCGCTTGAGCAATTGCGGGTTTTGGAAAATGGCTTTCCAATAGCCTTGTACCTTACGCCAAGCTTACCCGCACCCGGAATTGATACGCCAGCCGATTTAGAGCGTGCTCGTGCGTTACTATCGGGACAGAATTAACAAAAACAGTAAACTCAAAATTGACCAAAACCTACTTTGTCGCTACCCTTGGGACGCTTAAATTTAGTTGGAAGAACGCATTGACATGAGACTTATTTTGCTCGGACCCCCCGGCGCTGGCAAGGGAACGCAAGCCGCCTTTATAAAAGAGCATTTCGGCATTCCGCAAATATCCACTGGTGATATGTTGCGCGCAGCAGTTAAAGCGGGCACTCCTATGGGAATTGCAGCTAAAAAAGTAATGGACTCAGGCGGCTTAGTTTCCGACGATATTATTATTGGCTTAGTCAAAGATCGCTTACAAGAAAGTGATTGCGCCAACGGTTATTTATTTGATGGATTTCCCCGCACTATTCCGCAAGCCCAAGCCATGCTTGATGCCAAAGTTCAAATTGATTACGTATTGGAAATCGATGTACCCAATTCGGCCATCGTTGAACGAATGAGCGGGCGCCGCGTTCACGTTGCCTCTGGTCGCTCGTATCACGTTAAATTTAATCCACCTAAAGTCGCCGGAAAAGACGACTTGACCGGGGAAGATCTGATTCAACGCGATGACGACAAAGAAGAAACCGTAACGAAGCGTCTCGATGTGTATCAATCACAAACGAGACCGTTAGTTGATTTTTACGGACAGCTTGCAGCAACAAAATCACCTGCAGCACCCAAATACAAAAAAATATCGGGTGTTGGCGCGGTAGAAGAAATTAAAGATCAGGCGCTAAAAGCACTAGCCTGACAGTAGTTTTCTAGCAGTATTTTGTAGTTAGATTTTTTGGGAGGAGTAAAAATGAGTGGAGCTTCACAAACGGCTCTGTGGTTATCCATAGCCTGCGGTGTTATTGCGGTGCTATATGGTTGGATATCTATAGGCTGGATAAATAAATTAGACGCTGGAAACGCTCGGATGCAAGAAATTGCAGCCGCAATTCAACAAGGCGCAAAGGCTTACCTAAGCCGCCAATACCGCACTATTGCAATGGTTGGTGCAGTTCTGTTTGTAGTCGTTGCTTTGGTTCCCGGTTTGGGAATGACAACAGCGATCGGTTTTGCAGTTGGTGCTTTCCTTTCGGGTCTTGCTGGCTTTATCGGCATGAACGTTTCGGTTCGCGCTAACGTACGCACAGCGCAAGCAGCCACCAAAGGTTTAAATGAAGCCCTAGCGGTTGCCTTTCGCGGCGGTGCAATTACCGGCATGCTGGTTGTTGGCTTGGGATTAATTGGCGTTACGGCGTTCTTTTGGTATTTAGTTACAGCCAACCCTGGACAACCAATTCACACGGCAATTAAACCGTTAATCGGTTTTGCTTTTGGCTCATCGCTAATCTCAATTTTCGCTCGTTTAGGTGGCGGTATTTTCACCAAGGGCGCGGACGTTGGTGCCGATTTAGTCGGAAAAGTTGAAGCGGGTATTCCCGAAGACGACCCCCGCAACCCTGCCGTTATTGCAGATAACGTTGGCGACAACGTTGGCGATTGCGCTGGTATGGCGGCCGATCTTTTCGAAACTTACGCGGTAACATTAATTGCCACGATGCTAGTCGGTGCCTTACTGTTTGTTAATGCTTCGCAACAAGCCGCTATTTATCCATTAGTAATGGGTGCCGTATCAATTCTTGCTTCGATCGTCGGTTGCATGATGGTCAAAGCCAGTCCTGGCGGCAAAATCATGAACGCCTTATATCGAGGCCTTATTTGGGCTGCCGGTCTGTCGTTAATCATGTTCTACTTTGTTACTGCTTGGGTTTTCGGTGGCGTTGATTTAGCCGCTCAAGGCACTAGCGTTATGAAGTTGTTTGGTGCCTCTGTTGTTGGTATCTTGTTAACCGGCGGTTTAGTTTGGGTAACCGAGTACTACACCGGCACCGATTTCAAACCAGTAAAATATGTAGCTGCTGCATCAGAAACTGGTCATGCAACTAACATTATTGCTGGTATTGCCGTGTCGATGAAATCAACTGCTTGGCCTGTATTGATGGTGTGTGCTGCAATCTTAGCTTCGTTTCAAATGGCTGGTTTGTACGGTATCGCAATTGCTGCAACGTCGATGTTGTCGATGGCTGGTATCGTTGTTGCTCTAGACGCATACGGTCCTATTACTGACAACGCTGGTGGTATTGCCGAGATGTCGGGTATGCCTGCATCAGTTCGTGCAATTACCGATCCATTAGACGCAGTGGGTAACACCACTAAAGCAGTGACCAAAGGTTATGCCATTGGCTCGGCTGGCTTGGCTGCATTAGTTTTGTTTGCTGACTACACTTATTCTTTAAGTGCAAACGGTATCAACATTAACTTTTCGCTCTCCGATCCGTTAGTGATTGTTGGTCTGTTCATCGGTGGCATGATTCCATTTTTGTTTGCCGCGATGGCAATGGAAGCTGTTGGTCGTGCAGCTGCTTCGGTGGTTGTTGAAGTTCGCCGTCAGTTCCGTGAAATTAAAGGGATTATGGATGGCACGGGCAAACCCGATTACAGTCGCGCGGTTGATTTGCTAACCAACTCAGCCATTAAAGAAATGATGATCCCGTCATTGCTGCCAGTGGTAGTGCCAATCTTAGTAGGTCTGTTCTTAGGACCAGCTGCTTTAGGTGGCTTACTGATGGGCACCATTGTTACCGGCTTGTTTGTAGCGATTTCGATGTGTACCGGCGGTGGCGCTTGGGACAACGCGAAAAAGTATATCGAAGAAGGTCATCATGGTGGTAAAGGTTCAGACGCTCACAAAGCGGCTGTAACTGGCGACACCGTTGGCGATCCATACAAGGACACAGCCGGCCCCGCAATCAATCCGTTAATTAAAATTATTAACATTGTTGCGTTGTTGTTGGTGCCTTTAATGGCAACGATGTACAAACCTGATGCATCCAAGGCAGCGATCGCAGTTCCGGCAGTGGCTGCAGTTGCTACTGCTGTTGCGGTTGCACCGGCCGTTGCGCCAGCCGCTGCTTCATCACCAGCAGTTGCTGCAGTTGTTGGCAACACAGAAACGGTTAGTTTGTTTTTTGATGTAAACAAAACCGCTCCTCCGGCTGACGCTGCGCAAAAGCTTGATGGCATCATCAATTATGGTCGTTCGAACCCCAACACTAAAATCGGTATTTCAGGTTACGCCGACAAAACTGGTGATCCGGTAAAGAACGCTCAGTTGTCTAAAGAGCGCGCAATGGCTGTACAAAACCAGCTAATCTCAGCTGGTTTACCTGCAGATCGCATCATGTTGCAAAAACCAAAAGAAATTACGGCTGACAAAACCGACGACAAAGAATCACGTCGGGTCGATGTTTATATCGTGCAGTAGTTTTAGTTTGTCGTTCTATCGCGGCCAACGCGCCGCGGTAAACAAGCCCCACGCCCTTACGGCTGGGGCTTTTTTATTGGTGGGTACTGTTTTTTGTTGGACAATGTGGGTTCATTGAAATCTTGAACACATGTCTAAACACTCAGAGTCGCCTAACACCTATCGAGCACCTGCTGCACATCCTTCAGTGCCACCGCCTCGGTCGACCGATAAAAGTAAACCAATCGCAGCCAAAAATACACTCGAAGTACTACGCCATCTAGCGCCTTTTTTAGCACCCTACAAAAGCAAAGCGATTGCAGCCATTGTATTTTTGTTAATTGCCGCAGCCGCTACTTTAGTAACCCCTATCGTGTTGCGCAATGTGGTTGATTTAGGTTTTACACCGGCCATTAAAAACAAAGACATTTCAAGTTTAACGACAACCTTAATTTGGCTTGCAGTAGTAGGTGCCGTGATGGCCTTTGCCGCCGGTGCGCGTTTTACCGTTGTCAGTTGGATTGGCGAGCGTGTAGTAAGCGACATGCGTAGCAAAGTGTTTGCCAGCCTTCTAAAGCAACCACCGGTGTTTTTTGAAACAGTGAGTACCGGCGAAGTTTTATCACGCTTAACCGCAGACACAACGTTAATTCAAACCTTGGTTGGATCTAGCTTATCGATGGGCTTACGCAACGCGATATTGTTGGTTGGTTCGCTGGTAATGCTGTTTGTTACTAACGTTAAAGTAACCGCATTAGTTGTTGGCATGATTGCCGTGGTGATGGGTATTATTTTTGTGTTTACGCGTCGTGTGCGGCGCTTATCGCGCGCCAGTCAGGATCGCGTTGCAGACGTATCCAGTTTGGCGTCTGAAGTATTGAATGCCATGACCACCGTCCAAGCACATACCCAAGAAGCAAACGAGTTAAAAAAGTTTGAATCGCGGGTTGAAGACGCATTCAATACAGGCATGCGGCGCACAAGAATTCGCGCTATTGCAATGGTTGTTATTATGCTGGCCTTTACCTTTGCTTTGCTTTATGGCGTCTGGTTAGGTGGTCAATTTGTTTTAGAGGGCAAAGCCACTATTGGCGAGCTGTCGCAATATGCGGTGTATGCATTAATGGTGGGAAGTTCGGCCAGCGTAATTGCCGAAGTATGGGGCGATTTACAGCGCGCTGCGGGTGCCTCAGAACGTTTACTCGAGTTGTTAAATACCGAACCAGCAATTAAAAGCACAACTAATGGAATCGCCGCAAATCCGTTTGCTATTAACGCGCCCGCATCGGTTCAGGGCACCGCTGCCACAACCAGTGCAATCAGTTCGAACTTAAGCTCGCAAATGGGTTCACAAGTGAGCATAGAATTTTCGCAAGTAGATTTCGCTTACCCATCACGAGCAGAAAAAAACGTACTGAATCAATTTAATTTAAAAATTCCTGCCGGACAAAGGGTTGCTTTAGTAGGGACCAGTGGTGCCGGAAAATCGACTTTGTTTAGTTTACTGCAGCGTTTTCATGAGCCACAAAGCGGGCAAATTGAATTACAACGTGGTTCGGTACATGTTCCGATCAATCAGTTGCAATTGCAAGATTTACGCAATTTAATCAGCGTAGTTTCACAAGAGCCCGTTATTTTTTCTGCCAGTGCTTTCGACAACATTCGCTACGGCAAACCCAATGCCAGCCTTGAAGAAGTACGCCAAGCAGCAAAGACGGCTGCTATTGACGACTTCATTGGTTCTTTGCCCGAAGGCTACGATACCTTTATGGGAGAGCGCGGTGTTCGGTTATCCGGCGGCCAGCGGCAACGATTAGCAATAGCACGTGCGGTATTACGCGATAGCCCCATCTTACTGTTAGATGAAGCAACATCCGCTTTAGACGCCGAAAACGAACACTTAGTGCAAGAGGCACTTGAAAAAGCAATGCAAGGTCGAACCTGTTTAGTAATCGCCCATCGTCTTGCAACGATTCGCGATTGCGACATTATTCATGTAATGAATCAAGGCAAAATTGTCGAATCGGGTAAGCACGATGAATTGCTAGCCCAAGGTAAAACCTACGCTCGATTAGTTGAATTGCAAAGCCTTGCGGCATAACGATAAAAACTTTTAAACTGCCGCTTTAACGAACTCTTCTTCGCACCATTGCGCTAAGGACAGCAAAAAGTCATCGCGTTGTGGGTTGCCGACCAGTTGTAAGCCCACCGGCATTGCTATAGCGCCGTCCGTTGGTTTTACGGTTCCACACGGAATTGAAATCGCCGGTAGTCCTAGGGCCGAGAACACGGCGGTTTGGCCCAAAACGGAATCGCGCACATCGTTGGTAAAACCATTGGCCACGGTTGTTTGTAAACCGCCACCGGCAGCTGCACGCAACGGCGTTGGGATTGCTGAGGTCGGTAAAATTAAACCATCGCATTGTTGCAGTACTGCTTCGACTTGCTGCCTTAACACCGAGCGTAGCGCCTGCGCTTCGAGATAATCCACAGCGCTAATCGTGGCACCGCATTGCAGCGACTTCAGCGTAGCTGGAGAAAACCCGTCGGCATGCGAGCGCAAGGCTTCTTTGTGCACCATTGCAGCTTCAGCACGGGCAATCGGCATATACATATCCCATTGCCGATGCATTAAAGGTACATCGACTACTTCGATTGTGGCTCCTGCGGCCTGTAACAATGCTAAGGTCTGTTCAAATTGCTCGGCGATGCTAGGCGCTAATCGCCCATTTAGCCAATTTTTTAAAACGCCAAATTTTGGCGGCCTTTGCATGCTAAAACTTCGAGGCTGACGAGCGGCCATAACTCCATAAAGTAAGCGCGCGTCGGCTACGTTGCGCGTGATAGGTCCGGCGTGATCAAAACTGGGCGACAAGAACAATGCGCCACCAAGTGGAATGCTATTTAATGATGGTTTGAACCCTGTGACCCCACAAAATGCAGCGGGTACACGGATAGAACCGCCCGTATCCGAACCAACTGAAGCAATGCCAATGCCGGTTGCCACCGCAACTGCACTACCACTAGAAGAACCACCCGCCTGACGATTTGGATCGATTGGATTTTTAACATCGCCCGTCCAAAAATTTTCACCAGTGGCTCCCATGGCAATTTCATGCATGTTAGTTTTTGCAAAAATATTAGCGCCAGCAGCTTTTAAACGCTGCACCAGCACAGCCTCATCGAGACTCAACTTGGGCAAGGCTGCATTGGACCCGGCGCGCATTGGCATGTTGCGTACCGCGAATAAGTCCTTGACCGTCATTGGTAAGCCTTGCAAGGCCGGAACCGATTCAAGCTTATTTTGTAATCGCGCTTGCGCCCAAACTAAATCATCTTGTTCGGCTTTAAGAAGTGCTTGATCGAATTGCTCAAAGGCAAAGACATTTAAGTCGGCATGCTTTTGAGCAGCCGCTTTGGCCTGTTCGATTAATTGCACACAGGACACTTCGCTTTGCCACAACTGTTCACGAATTGTTTTGATATCGGCAAGGCGATTTAAATGGGAAGAATTTGTATTCATAATAAAAACCTCAAACATTAGTGACGGAAGTGCAACGCCAGACCTTATTATGCGATAGGCCACGGCTCAGCGCAAAACAATATAAATAAGCAGCAAAAATTAGGTACTAAAATAAAATGATTTTCAAACATAGCCCTTGTTTTAAACAATTGGTTCAGTTGGCCAGAATTGTATTTAGTTGTTATGTTTTAACGGCCTGTACTTACAACAATTCGACAGTAGTGAGCGCGAATAGATCAGTGCAACCAGAGTTGGTGCAACGAGAGTCGGCACAACCCGAATCGGCAACCGGATTAAATCAACAGCAGTTAGTGAAAGGTCAGCAGCATATGGCGGCAACCGCCAACCCCTATGCGAGTCGGGCCGCGCTTCGCATTTTGCGCGCAGGAGGGTCGGCTCTAGACGCAGCTATTGCTGCACAGTGGGTGTTAACGCTCGTCGAACCACAATCTTCGGGCCTTGGAGGTGGATTATTTTTACTGCACTATGGCAAACAAAGTAGCCGAGTGCAAGCCTATGATGGCCGAGAAACCGCCCCTGCACTAGCTACTGAAAATTTGTTTTTAGATGCGGCAGGCAAGCCTTTAAAGTTTCACGATGCGGCTGTTGGTGGAAGAGCGGTTGGTGTACCGGGTGTAGTTGCTGCATTGGCAATGGCTCATAAAGAACACGGCAAATTATCTTGGGCTCAGTTATTTGAACCGGCTATTGAGTTAGCGACTAAAGGGTTTGAAGTAAGCCCACGATTAAATAAGTTGCTAGCGTTAGATATTTATTTAAAGAACGATGCAAATGCCCGCCAGTATTTTTTTGACGCTCAGGGTCAAGCTCGGCCAGTTGGGCATATTTTAAAAAACCCAGCCTTGGCGATAACCTTTTCAAAAATTGCGCAACAAGGTGCTCAAGGTTTTTATCAATCCAACGTTGCCCAAGAAATATTGACAGCGGTCAATTCCCACCCAACAAATCCTGGATTGCTAAGTCAATCGGATTTATCAAATTATCGTGCAATAAAGCGAGAAGCGATTTGCACGCAAGCGTTTAAACACCGCGTTTGTGGGTTCCCGCCGCCGTCTTCAGGGGGAATTGCAGTAGCCCAAATAGCTGCGTTTTTAGAGCTAAGCCAAGCGCCCCGCTTGATCGCGCAAAGTAATGAAACCGCTAGCACCGAAACGCCTAATGGTTACGTATTTAGTGCCGAGGGATTGCATTATTTTACTGAAGCAGCTCGACTCGCCTTTGCAGACCGCAATCGTTACATTGCCGATCCCGCATTTTCGCAGTGGCCCAAAACTCTACTAAACCCACAATACTTAATTGAACGCGCGGCATTGATTAACCCAAATCAGTCTTTGAAAATTGCGCTACCTGGGCAACTACCCGAAGTTGCTCTGTTACCAAGCGAAGGTTTAGTGCAAGACAAAGCTTCAACATCTCACATCAGCATTGTTGACCGAGACGGCAATGCCGTATCAATGACGACTTCGATCGAAGATGTGTTTGGCGCACGCCTAATGACCCAAGGATTTTTGCTAAACAATCAACTTACTGACTTTAGTTTTATCGCAAACGACGACAAAGGTGTAGTGGCCAATCGAGTTCAAGCCAATAAACGGCCCCGCAGTTCAATGGGACCAACGATGGTTTTTGATGAGAGTGGCAAGCAATTGAAACTTGTTGCCGGATCGCCCGGTGGTGCGCAAATTATCAACTACGTTGCTAAATTCATTACTTTAAATTTGCGCGATGGAATTGACGTGCAAACTGCAATTAGTTTGCCTAACTTTGGCAGTCGAAATGGACCAACCGAACTCGAAAAAGATCGGTTTCCCGTTACACTGGTAGAGCGACTAAAAACTTTGGGCCATGATGTCCGATTAATCGATATGACCAGTGGCTTGCAAGCTATTAGTGTTAATTCGGCAGGTCAATTATCAGGCGGAGCCGATCCGCGGCGTGAAGGATTAGTAGTGGCTGATTAGGTTTAAAAATTAAGCCGCACTTTTAAAAAGGTAAACATTGTGAAGCGCGTAAAACTACAAGGCAGCAAACTGAACTTTGCAAACTATGAAGAAGCCACTCACGCATTAACAATCGAGTTTTATGATCATAGCCGAAAACTTTATAAAGGGGTACCTTACGAAACTTTTGTACGATTAAGTCAAGCGCCCAATGCGCAGGCTTACTTCGAAGATCGCATTGCCGATGAGTATCCAAACGAAACTGTAGCCAATACCAATGCAGTAAACGCACGAGCAAAACTCGATGACTTGTTTGGTTAGTCAGCACTACGAGCTGACCAATTCAGGTTGGGTAATTTTTTGTCGAGTGATCGATAATTTAGGCGATGCTGGGGTTTGCTGGCGCTTGGCACAGCAGCTCAATCGAGAATTTGGCAAACAAGTTGAACTGGTAATAGACCAACCCAGCCTGCTTAAAAACTTCGGCTTTAATTACGATCATGCAAGTGATATCAAAATCACCCATTGGCTTGACAATACCGTGCCGGCGTTGGGGGCAGTCACTATTAGTGCGTTCGCTTGCGAGCTCCCCGAAGCATATTTGCAAAATATGCTTGTCCAATTAAATCAGCAACGATCAAAAACAAAGCGATATTGGTTCAATTTAGAGTATTTAAGCGCTCAAGAATGGGTCGAGTCGCATCATCTGTTAAATTCTACTAAAACGCTTGATGGTTCGTCGTTCTCAAATGATCAATCAGCTTCTACAAGCTTGACTGAAGTATTTTTTTTCCCCGGGTTTACTGCAAAAACGGGTGGCCTAATCCGCGAACAATCCGTTGGACCTAACAAGCAAACGAAGCAAGCAAAGCAAACGAAACAATCAAAACGACAGCACTTTGGAATTGACGACAAAACCTTTGCGGTCAGTCTATTTTGTTATCCCAATGCACCTATTGCATCGCTTTGCAATGCCCTACTGCTGCTTTCAAAGCAACGACCAGTTCACTTATTACTTACCTCGGGATTGAGCTTGCCGGATGAACTAATTGATCGCATTAAATCCTATCCAAATTTTAAATATCAAAGTTTGCCATTTCTTAATCAACGCGACTACGACAGTTTACTCGGCGCTTGTGACCTCAACTTTGTCCGTGGAGAGGATTCATTGGTTCGCGCTATTTGGGCAAAAAACCCATTCATCTGGCAAGCTTACCCGCAAGACCAAGAGACCCAGCAAGATAAGCTTCAGGCGCTACTGGCACAGTATTTCGACATCACTTACCAAGAACAATTTGCAGCACTTTTCTTGGCTTGGAATTTCCCTAGCGATAAAGAAACCATTAATTTCGAATTAAATTTGCAAAATTGCTTGCAAAATTGGGCCAGCTGGCAAGTCCAAACCGAGGCATTCTGCGACCGTTTGTGTCAACAACCAGATTTAGCAACTCAGCTCGTAGCAGCCTCGGTGTAAAATCGCAGCCTTTGCTTCATGCTAGTGGCGTTTTGCCCAGCAAATAAACCCCTGTTCACGGAAGAACACTGAAATGAAAACCGCACAAGAAGTCCGCATGGGCAATGTAATTATGGTTGGTAAAGATCCGATGGTTGTGATCAAAGCCGATTACAACAAGTCGGGCCGTAATGCTGCAGTTGTAAAAATGAAGATGAAAAACCTGCTCTCAGGCGCCGGAATGGAACAAGTGTTTCGTGCCGATGATAAATTTGAGATTCAAATGCTTGAGCGCAAAGAAGTCACTTATTCTTACTTCGCCGATCCAATGTATGTATTCATGGACGCCGAATACAATCAGTTTGAAATCGAAGCCGAGATGATGGGCGATGCGCTGAACTACCTCGAAGAGTCAATGCCTAGCGAAGTTATTTTCTTTGACGGCAAAGCAATTTCAATTGAAATGCCTGTTTCGGTAGTTCGTGAAGTCGAATATACAGAACCTGCAGTTCGTGGCGACACATCGGGCAAAGTAATGAAGCCCGCACGTATTAAACCTACTGGCTTCGAATTACCAGTCCCAGCGTTTGTTGATATTGGCGACAAAATTGAAATCGACACCCGCACTGCTGAATATCGTAGCCGAGTGAAGTAAAGACGCGATACTTGTAGAAGCGCAATATTTGAAGCGCAGTGGCTTTGGCCAAAGTAAAAAAAATCGAGGCCTTGACCTCGATTTTTTTATGCATTCAGAATTTCAAATAACCAGACCATTCGCAACTTGCGAATAAATTTTATACCGGCAGCTAAGCTAGCCTTCTAGATGGTTCTAAGTGAATGTCGAAACGTGACGAGCGACGTAAATTTTTAACGACGGTCTCTCGTAACGCCTTTAGCGAAACAGGTTTAACCAAATAACTATTGCAGCCCGCCAAAGCCCCACGCAACAAGTCGAAAGGCGAGCTTTTGCTAGTTAAAATAATAAGCGGAACTTCTTTAAGCGCGCGATCACGTTTAATCGCTTTAGTTAATTCAAAACCATTCGCACCACCGGGCATCATGACATCGCAAAATATTAAATCGTAACGGCGTACGCTTAAAACATCGAGCGCCTCTTGGGCTCCGTTAACGCCTTCGGTTTCGATGCCCATTTGATGTAATGCTAAAGAAAGTTGCCGACGTACCGTTTGGCTGTCATCGATTACCAAAGCACGAATTTTTGCCGGCCGTAAAGAAACGGGTTGGGCTACTGCGTTTTCAGGCGCAGCAATTGCAGTAGTGCTACGCGGTGCATTGGGCGCGTTAAAAAACCCTTTTAGCTTGAGCGTTTTCATGCCCTCTGCAGCTCTATTTAAAGAACGTAACAACTGGATCGTAAATTGATCCACTAACAAATCGTCGGTTCCACGGGCAGTATCATTGCGGCGCCCCATTCGCAAAATCGGGCGGCCATCAATTGAGCGACGTAAAGTGCTGGCTACTTCCGGGCCGCCTTTTACAGTCATATCAACAATTGCGATATCGTAATCTTCTGGCGAGCGCGAGCCCGCTATTTCAAAGCGATAGGGGTTGTGGCGAGCGTGGCGAAGGACTATTTCCAACAGCCTTTGGAATTTATAGGCCATTCCAAATGAGGCGATGCGAAAAGTCGGTCGACTATCGGCGGGTGAAGCATTCATGCGATTAAACTTTTGTTCTAATTGTTTGACGGTTTGATGCTCTGCTGCTGTACCCACTGAACCCCCAGAGTATATTTTTTGTATTTCTGGGAATGTATTATGCACTTAGTCGGAAAAGTTTGGCAAGTGGATAACTTGAAAATACCTAATAAATTCCATGAGTTACCGAATACTTATGAAGCAAACTGTAAATAAATCTGACAGGCAGGATGTCGCTTGAGGTTCTTTTTACACACTTGAAGCGGCCAAACCTTAAGAAGGCAAAGCTTCACCTTGGATTTGCAAATCGTTATCTCGGGCAAAACTTAACAAAAATCGGTAGGCCATCGGCTCGACTTCGTATAAGCGGCCATCGACCGCAACACACTTTACGTCATCGATTGAACTGGGTTGTACATAGGGAGAATACTGCAGTGCAGCACCGGGACCGGATACTTGATCGTTAAACGCTGCCATTACGCTGCACAGGCGATCTGCCCAGTCACTGGGGCGAAAAACTCGCCCATCGCTGGTAGCTCCTTTGATGATAAAACTGCCTAGCCTGTCTGCGTTAAACATACCGTCGCTGCATTGCAGCAAAATTGAGTCCCGATTGTATCGTTAACCGGTATCCGGAAACCTCCTTTTCGCATAAGATTAAGGGTTCTGTGCAACATAACCGAAAGTCTTGTATGAGTAATTCTGCCCCGACCAGTGCCCTAATGACCACCTATGCCCCACAACCGGTTGCGTTTGAACGCGGTGAAGGCGTTTGGTTGTATGACACCGAGGGGCGACGTTATTTAGACGCGCTATCTGGTATTGCCGTCAATACGCTAGGCCACAACCACCCAGTATTAACCGCTGCTTTGCAAAAACAAGTGGCAACTTTAATACACCATTCAAATTTATTTTTAGCGCCACTGCAAGAGCAGTTAGCTGCCAAGTTATGCGAATTATCTGGAATGGATAAAGTGTTTTTTTGCTGCACTGGCCTCGAAGCTAACGAAGCCGCATTAAAAATTGCCCGTCTTTATGGCTATAACAAAGGCGTCGTGAACCCCGAAACCGTTGTGTTCGAAAAAGCTTTTCATGGACGATCTATTGCAACGCTGTCGGCTACTGGTAATACTAAGGTGCAAAAAGGCTTCGAACCGTTGGTTCCGGGTTTTGTTCGCGTTCCTTTAAACGATATTGCTGCGCTTGAACACGTTGCGCAAAACAACCCCAAAGTGGTCGCCGTGTTTTTTGAAGCGATTCAAGGCGAAGGCGGTATCAATCCCGCAAGTGTCGAATACTTGCGCCAAGCACGTGCTTTGTGTGATCGCATGGGCTGGTTGTTGATGATTGACGAAGTGCAATGTGGCATGGGTCGTACCGGCAAATGGTTTGCGCATCAGTGGGCCGGGATTATTCCAGATGTCATGCCCTTAGCAAAAGGACTCGGGTCAGGCGTACCTATTGGCGCTGTCGTTGCCAAAGGTATTGCGGCAGAGACGTTTAAACCCGGCAATCACGGCACTACATTTGGAGGCAACCCTCTTGCTATGCGTGCGGCTTTAACCACGATTGAAATCATGGAAAAAGACGGCTTAATGGCCAATGCTGCTGCAATGGGTACATGGATTAAAAACGCACTAACCGAGCGCCTTAAAAAACATTCAGGCTTTATTGAAATTCGCGGTAGCGGTTTAATGTTGGGTATTCAATTGGATCGACCTTGTGGCTCTATTGTTCCTGCGGCCTTAAAAGCGGGGCTAGTGCTAAACGTGACGGCCGATTCGGTAGTACGTTTGCTGCCGCCTTTGATTTACAAACAAGAACACGCGCAACTATTAGTAGACACCTTGGTGCCACTAATTGAACAAGTTCTAAGCCAGCAAATACTCAGCGAAGCAGCACCTGCTGTAGCCAAAGCAGCTTAATTAACCTCGACAACACACGCTCTTTTAAGGCAACGCAGTTTGGGCAATCTAGGTTTAAATGATTGCCTAAACTGCGTATTTAATTTTTATGATTCGTCACTTTCTTGAATTTAACGATTTAACCCCAGCCGAACTAGCGCATATTTTTGCGCGCGCAAAAATCATTAAAGATCGCTTTAAGCGCTACGAAAAATACCAGCCGTTGCATGATCGCACCTTGGTAATGATTTTTGAAAAAGCCAGCACCCGAACACGTCTTTCATTCGAAGCTGGGGTTAAACAATTGGGCGGCTCAGCAATTTATTTAAACACGCGTGACTCGCAGTTGGGCCGTGGTGAGACTGTAGAAGATGCTGCTGAAGTCATTTCAAGAATGTGCGACATGGTAATGATTCGAACTTTTGCCCAAAGCATTGTTGAACGCTTTGCAAAACACTCACGGGTACCCGTAATTAATGGATTAACTAACGAATATCACCCTTGCCAAATTTTGGCTGATATTTTTACATTCATCGAGCATCGCGGCAGTATTCAAGGCAAAACAGTGGCTTGGATCGGCGACGCCAATAACATGAGTTACACCTGGCTACAAGCCGCGAAGTCACTCGATTTTCAGCTTAATGTTTCCACTCCTCCTGGCTACCGGTTAGACGAGAAACTAATCGATCCAGCGAGCCGCTCGCATTTGAAAACATTTGCCGATCCACACGAGGCAACGCGTAGCGCGCATCTTGTAACGACCGATGTGTGGACGAGTATGGGTTTTGAAGAGGAAAATGAAGCGCGAAAAAAAGCGTTTCAAGATTGGTGTGTCGACGAACCGATGATGGCCGCTGCAGAACCCAATGCATTGTTTATGCACTGCCTGCCAGCACATCGTGGCGAAGAAGTGTCAGCCGAAGTAATAGACGGCCCACAATCGGTCGTATGGGATGAAGCAGAGAACCGACTCCATGTGCAAAAGGCACTCATGGAGTTTTTGGTTCACGGCATCGTCGACAATTAAAACATTAGGTTTGCTACGCCAACTAAAAATGTGCTGCCAAACGAACTGATAAGCGCTTTCGAGCTCGATGCAAACGTACCCAACAATTTGCCTCGGATATTTGCAGTGTTTCGCATACTTCTTCGGTCGACATATCATCGAGCGCCTGCATCTGAAAGACATCTTTTAGGTTAGCTGGCAGGCTATCAATTTCTTCTTGCAAATCGCGCAGCATGTGGTCACGGGCTGTTTCTGCTTCCGGGTTTAAGGTTCGCTCATCAGCAATTAGGTCTTGGCCGGAACTATCATTACCTTCGTCGTCTGTACTGAAAGGAACATAGCGGGACTCACGACGGAAGGTATCTTGAATTTTGTGATTTAGTATGCCGATTAGCCAAGTTTTTAACGCCGACTGCCCTTGGAACTTATCCAAGCCAATTAATGCAGCAACCAAAGTCTCTTGAACTGCATCTTCGGCAAGGGCTTCGTCCCTCACTTTTCGTTTAGCGAAGCGCAACAAAGCGGGGCGGTGTTCAGCCAGCTGGCTAAAATCAATTTGAGGAAAAAGCGGAACTGCGTTAGGGTGAAGAGCTAGTGCAACCATCTGAGATCCCCTTTATTGGAAACTATTTTAAATTTGCAACCGCTGAACTGAGAACCGGTTGCAATGTCGATGGAGGTATGTTGCGACCCTCAGATCGCGTTCGCGTCACTGCAACATATCAATTTGATAACAATTTCGTAAGGATTTAGATATGTCCCGCAAGGTATTAGTTGTAGAAGATCAAAAAGATATAGCTGAGCTCGTTAGCATGCACATTACTGATTTAGGTATTGAGGTAGATACGGTAAATGAAGGTATTAGCGGCTTAAAAGCGGCTCAAACAGGCCAATACAGTGCGTTGGTACTTGACGTGATGCTGCCAGGCATGGACGGCCTAGCTATCGTTCGCCAAATCCGAATGGATAGAAACCAAGTGCCTGTTTTAATGCTAACGGCTAAGTCAAGCGAGATTGATCGCGTTCTTGGACTTGAATTAGGTGCGGACGATTACTTGACCAAGCCATTTTCGATCCCAGAGTTGCAGGCTCGTGTCAAAGCCCTACTACGTCGCGCGGAAATGCAAAGTAACAATGACGAAACCGCTAGCAAAGCGGCTGACGAAAGAATCGTAATTAATGATCTTTCGATTGATTGTTCTAGTCACTTGGTGACATTGCGCGGCCAAGAGCTTTCGTTGACCAGCAAAGAATATGATCTCTTGCTGCACTTTGCGCGAGGTCCGGGTCGTGTCTACAACCGCACCCAATTATTGGAGGCTGTTTGGGGAACAACCTACGAAGGCTATGAGCACAATGTGAATACCCATATTAATCGCTTGCGGGCAAAGCTCGAAAAAGATCCCGCCAATCCAGAATATGTGCTGACCGTTAGAGGTGTTGGTTATCGTTTTGTGACCTCTAACGCTTAAAAAATCTAACAATGAAAAACTCCCTTGGGGCGCGAATTTTGGTCTTGGTGGCCGGTGGCGCCCTACTCTTGTCCATCGTATTGGCGTTAATTGCACACACTTCGTACCGCAGTTATTACGTAGAAGTAATGGCTAACCGTGCAGCCGGTTTTGCCGAGCGCATTTTAAGTAAAGACCCCGATTTTTGGGAAACCTATCAACGCGTCCCCGGACAATTTTCCGAGCGCATGCAATCTTTAATTACTTATGAGCCAAATACCGGTTTGTATGTAGTTTCTTTGGATGGTCAAATACTTGCAACGGCTGGCGAGGGCAAACTATTTTGGGGTGGCACTTATCGCGTCGATATTGCCGCCGTTCGCGAAGCTTCAAACGGTTTAATTGGAAGTGCTGTTTACGGTTCTGATCCCGATTCGCCAACAGCAGGCTGCATTATTGCAGCGCGGCCAATTATGCATAACGGAAACCAAGAGGCTTGGCTTTATGTAGTAGCGCGTAACGCGGATTCAAACCCAGACCTGCCGAATCTGGTACGAAGCTATGCAGTTAAAGGAGCCGTAAAAATCGCACTTATTACTTTAGCAATAGGACTGCTAGTAACGATTGGGGTATTAGCCTTAGTTGCAAGACCATTAAGCGAGCTAAGCCTTGCCGCCGAACAAATTCGCGCCGATGATGACTTACAGTCTGACCCTAAAACGCAAGACGATCCGTTTTCTGGTGGTACGCATCAATTCCCTTTTACGGATCGTAATGATGAAATTGGTCGAATGGCACGCTCGTTTGAAGCCATGGTTACGCGCCTGCGAGAACAAGCTAAAACTTTAGCGGCAGTCGACCAAGGCAGACGCTCAATGATTGCGGGCGTTTCACACGATTTAAGAACGCCCCTAACCGCATTGACAAGTCAATTAGAGACTTTAAACCTTAAAGGCGACCAACTGCCGATTCAAGATCGGGAACGTTTTATGTCTGGGGCGTTAAAAAATGCTTCGCATTTACGTCGCTTAACTGATTCTTTAGCCGACTTATCTCGCTTTGACAACCCGAACCTAAAAGCAGCACTTGAGCCTTTGAACATTGGCGATCTGATCGAAGATATGGCGATACGCTTATCAAGCCGAGTTCAAACTGAAGGGATTATTTTAAAAACGGAGTATGCCGACCGTATTGGTTTAGTCAATGGCGACATTAATTTGTTAGAACGCGCACTATCCAATTTAATTGATAACGCAATACGAGTTCTCAGTTCTGGCGGTCAAATTACCATTGCGGCAGTAGCCATTGATTCGCAAAAAATCCGCGTATCCGTTAGTGATAACGGTCCAGGTATTTCTGAGAAAGATCAGGCCAGAATATTTGAGGCTTTTTACCAAACCTCTGAACATCGCGAGCATCGCGGGTCTGCTGGACTAGGGCTGGCTATTGTTAAACGCGTTGCCGATTTACATGGAACTACTGTTGGACTCAACAGTAACCTCGGCGTGGGCAGTAGTTTTTGGTTCGATTTGAGTCGTTCTTGATAAAGTGAAATGTTTGGTGTTTGAAATAGTGCTGAACTGTTCTTTTATTTGTGCCTTCATATCAACTTCAAATAATACTTGCCCCTCGGCAGCACAGCGCATTTGCCAAAGGCGCGTAGCTAATACCACAGGCTCGGGTCTTGAATAGAGAAAACCCTGAAATTGCTCGCATCCCTGCGCAAGTAACATAAGGGCCTGCTCTTGGGTCTCAACGCCCTCGGCAATTACGCCTAACTCTAAGCGCTTACCAAGATCAACGATAGCATTACAAATCGCCGCGCTTTTGCGATCACGCGAAGCAGCAACAACAAACGAACGATCAATTTTTAAAAAGTCTGCGGGAAAATCACGCAAATACGATAGCGAAGAAAAACCGGTCCCAAAATCATCAATCGCAACTTGGCAACCGAGCGCCTTAACCTCTCGCAAACGATCGATAGCATGTTTAGTATCGCCCATCACGACCGACTCTGTAATTTCAAGCTCGAGTAAATGGGGTGGTAAGCCAGACAAGTCTAAGGCACGACGAACCGAAGTTACAAACCCTTGCGCTCCAAACTGTACCGATGAAATGTTTACAGCGACTGGTACTTCAGGCATGCCTTGTGCTAACCAATCGGCATTTTGCGCGCATGCTTCATCAAGTACCCAAGCGCCTAGCGGGACAATTAGGCGACTCGTTTCTAAAACACCAATGAAGGCGCCAGGAGCAACGATACCTTTCTCGGGATGGTTCCAGCGGATTAACGCTTCGTGACCCAACAACTTGCCCGTTCGACCATCGACACGCTGTTGAAAGTAAAGAACAAATTCGCGCCGGTCTAGTGCCTTGCGTAAATTAGTTTCTAACGACAGACGCTCAGCGGCTTGATGGTTCATGGTGCGATTAAAAAAGATCGCGCGACTGACACCACTACGCCGTGCGTGATCTAGTGCCAAATTCGCACTTTGCATTAATGCATCGGGGTCCGCAGCATCCCAAGGGGATAATGCAATGCCGATCCACAACGGTGGATAAGTTTCAACTTCATCGGTGTTTATTGGGGCAACCATGGTTTCGATCATTCGCTTGGCAACCCGCGCAGCATCTTGCGGCTCTTTTAGCTTAGACAAAACAACTGCAAAGCGATCCCCTTCTAAACGTGCCAACCCACCTTGTCTTGCAAATGGATCGCCACTAGAAATCGCGTCTGAGGTGCGGATGCAACTCACCAATCGCTGGGCAGCAACCGTTACAATTGCATCGCTTACTGGGCGCCCATAGGCATCGGCGATGCGTCTTAAATCACCCACTTCAATCGATAAAACAGCAAAAACGGATTGATCACGTTCGGCCACTTTTGCCGCTAGAGTTAGCTGCTCGCGGAACAATAATCGGTTGGGTAATCCTGTTAACGAATCAAAACAAGCCATGCGCCGGATGGCATCAAGATCTGAACTCGCTTCGGACTGAATGACTGATGCAACAATTGGAAACGAACCAAAAGGCTTACTTAAATATTGGAACTTAAATTCTAAACTCGCGTTTTCACCTGCGTTTTCATTTTTGTTAGCGCGATCAGCAACAAATAATGCAGAGGGTTGATCTACCGATAGTTCCGACAAAATTGTTAAAAATTTTTCACGCTGATCGGGGTTAATAACTTGAATCAAGTCATCAATTAAGTAGTCACTTTTACTTGAACCCTCTATGCCAAGAACAGAGTGAGCATAGCGGCTTAAATGGATGCGTCGGCTTTGCAAATCGCAGTGCCACAAGCCAACGCCAACCAGCTGTTCTAGATCTTCAATCATATCCGCTATACAACTAGCTCGGCCAAGGTGCCGAAGTTAACTACGCGGTTACGTCCACTTTGTTTGGCAGAGTAAAGGGCTTGGTCGGCTTCGTTCACCATCGCTGTTGCTGAGCTTGAGGCGAACTGAATAGACGAAACACCCAAACTGCAAGTTACTTTGCGACCATTAATTTCCGGCACAACAGCGCCACACTCAAGCTCGACAGTACGTCGAATTCGTTCGGCCAATCGCACAGCCGCATCAGGTGTAGCGCCGATTAGAACAATACAAAACTCTTCACCGCCATAGCGACCTACCAAGTCTTCGCCGCGTACTGCAGACTGCAAAATTGAGGCAAATGAACGAATAACTTGATCACCAGCTTGGTGTCCAAAAGTGTCATTCACTAGCTTGAATTTATCGATGTCGCCCATGATGCAAGAGATTTCTAAATTACGGCGCTTCGCGTCGGCGTACAGGCGCTCGAAACGTTCGTAAAAAACACGGCGGTTTAAGCAACCAGTCATTGGATCTCGGCTAGCTAGACGTTCAAGCTCGACGTTTTTCGATTGCAATGCCTCTTTGTTGGAAGCTAAATCCGCCAGCGTTTCCATTAAGCGTGAATTAGTTTTCTCAATTTCAGTTACATCGTTGAAGGTCACCATACAACCACGCACTGCGCGTGCACCATCAAGAATCGGTGCATAATTTGCGATCAATCTAAAAACCCGCGATTTTGATTGGCGAACTTCGTAATCAATACCTTGAACGAATCGACGCTCGCGAATTGCTATGGCCCATGGACTTTTAACATCGGCGCTATCACTCGCCGTCTTTTCTTTAGCGCGTAACCAGGGCAATTGATCGACTGTTTTTCCAAGCACCTCCGAGCTTTCAACGCCACTTATCGTCAGCAAGCTTTGATTGACCATCATCACTCGGCCCGAACCATCCAAGATCAAGAGACCTTCAGATAAGGTATCGAATGCTAGCCTTACGCGATCCGGAACCGCTTTAGAGGGATCTAGTTTTTGCAGCACTCGACGCAAATAAAAATAAAATACGGTTGATCCCATTACTAAGAAAACCGCAAACAGTTTGATCGATGGAGTTTGCAACCATTCGGCTCCATCACGAGCGCCAACTGGTCGATAGCTAAGCTCTAAACGTCCCCAGAGCTTATCTTGATCAAACATTGGAATAGAAACATGCTCAAGCGTAGAGCGGCTAGGATCGACCGGTTTCCATTCAAGAGCATGTGGCCCGGCGCTCAGACGCAGTGTCCCGTCTTCTTTACGTAATCCCGCAGACAGCAAATCTGGGTCGCGTTTTACAACAGCTGTCAAAAGACGCTCTAATTTTGCGAAATCTTTATCACCCAAGCCCATTGTGGCTTGCACGGCAAGGCTTTGGCTTATGCGTTGGCGGATTTGACGTGCCGTATCGGTTTCTTTTGGAAATAATCCAAAAGCAATGTCAAATCCAATGATTAAACTTAAAGATAGCGAAACCAGTCCAATCGTGATTCGAGCGATTGGACTGATACTGGGTAAACGAAACGGTAAGCGAGGCAGGTTCACGCCATTAATTGCTATTGAGCGAAAACCTCATCTTCTTCGTCTTGCTCACTTTCGTCATCGGAATCCCGACCATCGGTCGCTTCTAGAATCGGCAACGGGTCAAAGTTTTGCCATGTTGGCAACGTTGCCAATAAAGCAGTCAGTAAACCACCCGCGCGCGTGATCCACCAAAGCACCACAGCTGACATGACAACGCTACCGCCTTGAACCGGTAATGACAACACATCAACCCTAAGTTCGTCAGCCTTGGACACATTAATTACAACATCCGTTTCGGTGCGCAATAATAGTTGCTCGTCATATCGACTGGTGTTGGCTGTTGAATTGGAAGCGCCAGAAGTGCCAGTTTGCACTTTAAACCCGTCCACACCGCTGGCTTCGCGGTCGGCCCTTACGTCAGTACGTAACGAACGGACATCCGAACTTGCATCACCGTAGCTTGAGTCGGTTTGTTTAATACGAAGCACAAAACCTGAGTCCGAAGTATTTAGATTTGCGCTCGATAAAGTTAAATTTGACGTGTTCCCGTTGGAACTCAAACCTGCACGTCGTCCACTAGCAAGCTCGTCACTTATGTTTTCTGTCGACACGCCTGTGTTGTTTAACAATTGTCCCGCTGCGCCACGCTGCGCCCCACCACTTCGTGCCGCATCGTTACCAGTACTTGAACCATTGCCAACCGAAGAATTGGTTCCAGAACTAGTTGTATTGGATGTCTGGCTCAAGGGGGTTGCAGATCCAGCAGATAAAGCGCCGCTTGTACTGGTTATCGATGGTGCCTCCAAAGTGACTGAGATTGGCGAAGTTGTTATAACGGGGGTATTTGAAACCGAACCAACCGTACTGGAGTCGGTGTTAGGTGGTTTAGAGGCAGTCGGTGAACCGGGAGTGGTTGACGTTAAAGTAGTGCCATTACCAGTGTTATCTGCTTGTTTAACTGAAACAGTCAAAGCCCGTGAAAAATCTATTTTTGCACTGCCGCTATCGACAACGCTAAAAGTAATTGTACGTTCAAGTAATGAAGTGCTACTGGTCGTAAACGTAGCGGACTTTAATAAGGTTTCATATTGTTCAACGGAAGCTGATCCAGTAATCGTTAAAACACCAAGAATTGAATCCCAACTTGTTTGCAGCCCGTTGACATTACTAAGCTGCAGTTGATCACCAAATTGGAAGTTTTGCGAGATCGAAACTTTAGCGCTCGACATTAGCGTGCTGTCAATATCATTCAAATCCAAATCAGCTGCAAGACCGGCACTGGGAGTACCGATGCTCCATCCTAACGGCGTTGTCGCTATCTGGGCTGTTGGCGCATCATTAACTGGCAAAAAGGTAAGCGTCGAAGTAATTGCGCCGCTTGAGACAAAACTGTCATTTAGCGTAACAGTAATTCGTGCGGGAGCAATTTGGTCTTTCGCCGCTAAAAATTCGATCTTACCTAAACTAGCTCGTAAAACCTCTATTGTTCCTTCTAGACGTAAAGACTGACCTAACGTACTAGCTGTAACTGTTACCGAGCTATCGATTCCGGTATTAACCAAAGTTCCTTGGTCGACTTGAATTTGCAGAACCATACGAGTGGAAGCCGCATCAGGATCTGCGATTTGCAGACCCAACATTTGGCGATCGTTTAATGTAATTCGACTATCTTCCTGGAGGAGCAGCGATTGCACCAGCGAAACGCTCGGTGCATCGTTTACTGAAGCAACCGAAATTGCAAACATACGATTTGTTATCCCACCTTGGCCATCGTTCAGACTAATTTCAAACCTTCGCGTTGTGGTGCTGGGAAGATCACTATTGTTCGAAAAGCTGATTGATCGAAGCCAGTTCTGATAAGAAGCCAACGTAGCCGAACCAGAAGCCCGCAATTCACCTTTGGCCTCATCCCAAATCGTTGCTATGCCCTGAACTGAGGTAAAACTTAATTGATCAGCACCAAGCTGATAACCCTCTGTAAAGCGCACGACTAAGCTACTTAAACCGGCTGTATCCAAGTCACGAACAGTTGCATCAAGCCACGGCAACACGCCGCTCTGCCCTTCAATGAAGTTTGTGTTCAAGTTAGAAACCAATGTCGGAGCACTGTTAATTGCAACGAAGTTCAGGCTTCCAATCCGATGATTCGTAACACCAATATTGGTCGTAAACGCTAAGTCGAACGCTGCAGAATGATTAATATCAGAAGTTGAATTGTTTGTGTAGCGAAGTGAACGTAAAACAGATTGATAGTCGGAAGCAGCTCCTGATCCACTTATTGTAAGGACGTAGGTGGCCGAATTCCAATTCACTACTAAGCCCGCCGAGGTTTCGACAGAAAGCGTGTCACCTCCTCGATTAATTCCGACTAAGCTCACTGTTACAGAATTGAAAATAGCATTATCGTTGTTTACCAATTCAATATTTGGGATCAATAGTTGCGACGGACCACCCTCCACGGATTCGAACGTTCCGCTCCCATTGACAACAATAATTTTATCTTCAACCGCAACTACTTCAATTTCAATAACCTCTTGGGTTACTACAGCCAAAGCGGCACCGACTTGAGGAAGATCGGTTACCGAAAGAAAAATTCGAGCTGTTCCGCTAAAGTCGGGAGTTGCATTAAAAATTAATCCATCAATGGCCGCATTGACATCACTTTGCAGCCCCGTAAACCTAACCTCGGTTGAATTTATAAACGAACCGTTTTCTACAATCAAAGACCCTGGGGTTGGCAAAGTAATTCGACCATTTTCCACACGAAGTGAAACGGTCACCAAAGCAGTTGCTAAATCGGGATCTACGACGCGAAAGGCGGTTCCGCCAACGGTTGTAAGCGTTAATGATACGTCTTCGTTTGTTTGCAACACTTGCGAGCCGCGAACAATTACAGGCGCGTCATTGACCGAATCAACGGCTATTGTTGAACCAAGATTAGCACTAGCTCCGCCGCTATCAAACACACGGAGCATAAGCAAGCGAACCGCTCCTGACGGCGCGTCAGAATTATTAACGAAACGAACAGAACGTAACACGGTTTCGTAATTAGAGAGACTGGAGTTCCCGGAAAGCCGAAGCGTGCCATTAAGACGATCCCAAGAAATCGAAATAGTTGGATCACTAGATGCAATAATTTCATCAGCACCGATTTGATAATTATCAAGAATTTGTACAGTAGCACCGCTAATAACGGAAGAGTCGTCGTCACGGATTATTAAGTTATTAAAAATCGGCGCACTTATCTCTTGTTCGGCTATCCTCAAGATTAAAGAATTAGAGTCAGACACGATCGGAGCATCATTTTGTGGAGTAATCGCAACATCAAACCGTACGCTTTGTGTCAGGCTGGTTGAGTCGCGAGCCTGAATTAGAAAAAAGTCGTCTGTAGAATTTCCGCCGTCATGTAAGTAGTAAACGTCGCCTGACAATAACTGCAAATATGAAAATGAGCGTAGTACTATCCCGGCACCGTTTACGATGGCTCCTTGCGTTGGCTCACCACCAGCGCTTATCACGAAAACAATGGTCCCAATGTTTGTATCTACGTCTTGTATGCTTAAGTTTGAAAGAGAAAGCGCGACTCGCCCACCTTCAATCGTAGTTAACGGGGCACTTGAGAGCAAAATTGGTACATCGTCTACAGGACTAATATTAAAGCTGATCGTTTGCGATACTTGCAAAGGCCCACCACTACCATTGTTACCATTATCGTCAACATTAATTGCAACTGAAGCTGCACCTGAAAAATTAGTGTTTCCCCGAAATGTCAACGTAAGTAAGGCTTGATTTATCGAAGCAATTGAACCTTCAATATGCAAATACGAATCGCGCAAACCGGTACCGTTAAGCAGCACCAGACCTGAACTATCACCTAGGGTTAAATTACCGTTTAATGCCTGAAAGGCTACACGCACGACTGACGCACCGGCATCTGGGTCAGCAATAACGATTGCATTAGTGCCGCTAAAACTTAGGTTTATGTCCTCCAAAATACTGATCGGCTGGCTTGGAATTGAAACGAAATAGGGCGCATCATTTATGCCAGAAATCGCAATTACAAAGCGTTGTTTAGGACTCCACTCAATGCCATCCGAAACGCTAAATTCAAAAAAGTCAGCGTTACTTTGCGCGCCAGCATGAACATATCGCAATCTTCCACCAATAACGTCTTGCATCGTAAATGTGGAAATTGAAACTCCAACTGCATCGATAAATTCAAGACGTCCACCAGCTGGGCTCGTATCCACGCGAATATTCAAAGCACTAGTTGGTTGTTCGACATCGATAATTGACAATTTAGTAAGGTCAATTACACCTTGTCCGGACTCAGTCACCACTAAACCACGGTTTACTACGACTTCAGGCGTATCGTTTACTGCGCTAATTGTAAATTCGAAACGAACTAGCGTTCCCGCAGGGCCACCCAAGCCTCCTTCGCCGTTGTCCCTCACAAGCAAATCTACAAAAGCACTTCCGCTTTGATTCTCAGGCGAATGAAATCGCAGCGTTGCAAGCGCCGCATTCAAATCAAACAACGATCCACTAAAAGTGAACGATGTTGCGGGTGAACCATCCCCAATTCCAAAGAACAGTAAGCCGGTGTTTTGTAACAAACTAACCTGGCCGCGAGATGCAGTTAGCGTAACGATTAGGTTGTTTCCGCGCAAATCAGGATCACTTACTAAAGCGCCGAGGGTTCCGCTAAACTGAACCACTTCATCTTCAACAATTAAGAATTTATTTGGGGTTAAAGTAATTGTAGGTGCATTATTAACCGCGATTACGGACACCGTTTGCGCTAACGAACCAACCACCAAAGTAGAGCGTAAGACAGACAAGTTAAAACTACGTAGGCCGCTTTCTGGATCGGATGAAATGTTGTCGTAACGTATAGAGCGCAGTACTTGTTGGTAAGCTGAAAGATCTGCTAAACCAGTCAAATCTAGATCGCCGGCTGCACTGTTGTAGGTAACAGCAATCCCAGCAACGGCTGTAAATTGCAATCGATCCGCGCCAGAAATCCACGAACCGACTGAACGTATTGTTGCGCTACTCAGCTGCCCGTTATCCGCATCCGTTATTGTGAAGTCTGGATACAAACTAACTGGCACAGCCGCTTCCAGATACGAAGTAGCGGGCGAAACAGAAATGATTGTAGGGTCGTCAATTGGATTAATCGTAATCGAAAATATTACAGGACTAGAGCTCGATTGCGAATCCCGAGCTCTAATTTCAAAATTATCACTTGGCGCTTCATTACCAGAGTGCCTATAGCTAACCGTTCCTGCAGACAATTGCGCTAGAGTAAATTGGGATATAGCCGTATTTGGCGCGTCGTTAAAAACAACGCGGGAACCGTTAGAAGGTAATTTGGATACTTCGAATACTAATGACGACAAGGCATTGTCAACATCAGACACACTTAACATCGCTGTAGTCAATGTAAAGCTAGAACCCTCATCAAGATTTCTCGAACCGCCACCGACTAGAACCGGTGCATCATTTACGGGTGTCACTACAATACTTCGTGTTGCAACAGCACCGTAGGATCCCAACGCAACATCACTAACAGCAACTTCAAACACTTTAGAAGTGCCAGGGTCGTCACCAAAATTTCGATACACAATTGACCTAATAGCTGCTTGATAATTGGCAACTGAGGATGAACCCAGCAGGGTCAGCGTTCGCGTACCTGCGTCGAAGGTTCCCGTAATCCCATTTTGGGTTGTGAAACTAAAATAGTCGTAAATATCGCGAGTTGCCAGTGAAACACTAATTCTTGCGCCCAATAAATTGCCAGTATCCGGATCAATTACGGTGCTTGTATTAAAAGGTGAAATCAGTGATGCTTGCTCGACAAAAGTCGAAACGGTTCCACCAAGAGTAACGACGGCACGATCGTCGGAAAGAGCAATCGCAATCGTCACGTTATTATTTACAGAAAGAGGAATTACCGAATCGGTGTAGCGAAACGAAAACTGATCGGTAGTGGCAAATTCATTGCCGTTATGAACATAACGAATGGCTCCGCTATTAATTTCCTGCTGGGTAAAGCTCGTAACAGTTAAGCCGGTCGCAATTCGTTCGAAGCGGCCCACAGTTGGTGCAACTACAATGTCAAAGCGTAGCTGGGTCGAAGAATTATCATCATCTGTCAATCGCAAAAGACTATTAGTAAGAATGATGTTTCCACCTTCGTTTACGTTCCAATTACTACCAACAGTTAACACGGGAATGTCGTTCACCGAAACGACATTTAGTTGCTGAGTAACGATTGAACTGATCGCCGAACTTGACTCTATCGAAAGCTCTATCGTACGAGTTACAGTTGAGGGTGAGTCTGAAGTGTTAGCGTAGGTAATCGATCGCAAGGCAACTTGGTAATCGAGTAAGGTGGCCCGTCCCGACAGTGTCAAAACACCGGTTACGCTATTAAAATTGCCAACAATATTTAATTGATCAGCGAAAACCAAGATGTCTTGACTTGCGTTGAACCCGCCTCGAATTGCAACCCGCGCGCGATCAATTTCGAGGCCACCTAAATCGGTTACTAAAAGATCAGGAACAATCGCAATTGCAGGCGAATTCTCCGTAAAGGTTTGCGATATGCCATTAACATTTAACTCTGGCCTAGAAACCAAAGTAATGTCGATATCACGAGCATTGTCAGTTACTGACAAGCCGCCATCAACAATCAGAAAAACAAATGAATCTCTAATTTGTAATTCACCCAACTGACGATAAATTACCTCACCTAGCTCGACCTGTCGCAATGTAAATTGACTAATTGCAACGCCCACATCAGAGGTTAATTCGAATTGCCCAAAGGTGGGTAAGCTGCTAATTTTTACGGTTAAATTGTCGATTGTTGTGTCGACATCAGTTACATTAAAGAAAGCCGCCGTAAGCGTAACTGTTTGATCTTGCAACACAGTAATAGCTTGTGAATTTCCGACAATAGGCGCGTCATTCTCTGGGGTAACTCCAACGCGAGTAATTGCCGTTCCCTCGGAACCTGCGGCGCTAAAGAAGCTAACCAAGATATCGCGAACGGGTGTTGACGGATTATTGCTGCTGTTGGAGTAAGTCAAACTCGACAGAACTGCTTGATACTGAAGCACCGTTGCAGGCCCAGAAATGAGTAAAATACCGGTTGCTGCTGTGTAGCTTGCTGTTAATCCAAACGCCGTGGTGACTGACAAAAAGTCATCATCTACGCTATGGTTAGTTTGAATGCGGACTGAAACCGAACTCAAGCTCGTAGTATCTGGATCAACTAACGCCAAGTTAGGAAGTAGTGCAACTGGTGCTGCGTTTTCTACATACGTGACCGTTCCGGCTGTGAAGTTTGCGGTTACTGTGTCGTTAACTGGCGTAATGACCAAATTGAAAATTTGCCCGCCAACCGGGCTGATCGAAACAGTACCGTCACTAAGTCTAAATTTAAACTGGTCAAAAGCTTGCTCATCGCCCAAATGAACATATCTCACTCGGCCTGCGATTAGATCTGAATAAGTAAAACTAGAGTTAACAACTAAGGCGGTGGAATTTAACTCTAACCGTCCACGGACGGGCAATTGAGAAACGGTAAACACGAGGGAGCTATTTGAAGGCAAATCAACATCGACTGCATTAAGCATCGTTGTCGTTAAAACAATACTTGCCCCCTCAGCTAAAGTTGCTGTGAACGTACCGGTAATTTCAGGTGCATCGTTTACTGCAGTAATGTTCAAGGTGGAGCTTGCCCAAACCCCGTAACCCAATGAATCAGCTACCCGTACCTCGAATACTTTACTGGCCGTCGGTGCATCACTTGTACTACTAAACAAGACACCTCTTAATGCCGCTTGATAATTTGCAACAGAGGCCTCCCCACTTAATGTTAAGGTTCCGGTTGCTTGATTCCATTGCCCTACAATACCGTTGGCGTAGTTATATACCAACTGATCGGCGCTTTGCAAAGTCGCTGAAGTAATTCGAACTTGCAAACCAGACAAAGTTGCATGATCCAAATCTGTAATGGTTGACGTTAGAAACGCGGCAATTCCAGGATTTTGTTCTGTATAACTTGTAATGCCGGATAGGATCACTGTCGCAGAATCATTTACTGGAGTAACCGCCACCGTTCGCACCGTAGTGTGAACAGCACCAGCTGCCGTTGACAAAGTTAAAACAATTTGACGTGGTGTCGAAGAAGGGTTGTCTGAGGTTGAGTCAAACGTTATCGAGCTCAGTAGGGCAATTAGACCAGAGTTAGTTTGATTCCCAGAAAGCGAAATAATTCCGTTGGTAACTGAAGTTGTTGTTCCACCTACCGTATAGCTCAGCCTGTCGGTGCCTGTTTGAAAACCACCCTGAACTCGTACTTGTATATTATTTACTTGAGTGCCAGAATTGGAAATAGTCGGGACACCAAAGACACTTGTTGCGGATCCATTCTCAACAAAAGCAATCGGGGATGCTCCATAACCGACAGTAACCACAGACGTTGTCGTAGGATAATTAATAGTAACGGCCTCAATTGCCGAAGTATCAGTACCATCACTAACCCGCACACTAAACACATCATTTGCAAGAGTATTGAATGTGCGAACTAATACCACTTGACCAGCATTGAGCTGAGCAGCAGTAAAGCTAGTAATCGCAGCGGTTAAATTGGTACCCAACGCAATTCTAGTGGTCAGTGGATTTGTCGTTACCGTAAATATGTAGCTAGCGGTAGCGGTACCATCAACGTCAGCAACGCCCAAATTAGCACTTGTTAAAGTGTAGTTACCTAAACTTGGGAAGCTTATGACTCGATTGCCGGTAATTGTCGGTGGATCGTTAACAGCAGAAATTGCTATTACTCTTGAAGAAGTAACGCTCCAAAGACTGCCATCATTAACCCGCAAATCGAACGTCTTAGACCCAAGCGGATTATCTGCGGCATTAATATACTGAATTGAGCGCAAAGCCGATTGATAAGTAGCAACCGAAGCCGAGCCAGACAGGGTAAGAATTTTTGTAACATTATCAAACGAACCGGCAATTCCATTTTGATCAATGAAAACCAGTCGATCGTTTGGATCTAAACTTGCTGCACTTACGCGTAGCTCTAATCCCGTTAAATTAGCGCTGTCAATATCGGTAAGCGTTGACAAATCAAACAACTGAGTCGTTGACGATTGTTCGGAATAGCCACTGGAGGTGCCCAACAGCGATCCAACTGGTGCATCATTTGTAGCAACAACCGCAAGCGTTTGTTGTAGGGATCCTAAAAGAGAGCCATCGAAAACTTCGTAGTCAATTTGACGATTTAAGGTAATAGGCGCATCGCTATTATTTACATAACTTACTGAACGAAGAACCGTTTGAAAATCCGCAATTGCAGCTCCAAGAATGGTATCGGTCGCGAGTAGCGTAAGTTTGCCTGTTGCCGAATTGAAGGCTCCAGAGATGCCAGGGGTTGCTGCAAAATTTAGTTGATCATTGCCGAGTTGGTAGTTTTGTGCAATCTCGATTTCAACTCGAAAAATGCTTTGGCTCGAAGGCGCGAATATTTGAGCGGTACTTGCGATCAGAACTGGCACCGAATTTTCGGTAAATGTCGCAGCTGTAGGACCACCGATGCTAGGTGCAGATGGAAATTTCAATCCGTTTGAAATTTCCGAACTACTACCAAAACTATTCGTCACAACAGCGGTAAGAAATTTCCCATTTCCTAAAGTGGGCACTGCAATTGTGTTGCTCCAGTTCCCGGAGCCATTGGTCGACATGGAAAGTGATTGCAAAAATGTCTTTGCCTCACCAGAAACCGAATCGGAAGAATACAAATCAATAGTGAAAACGGAATTAGCCCAACCGTTATAAGTCAAGCTGGCTTGAGGTACCCCAACGTTAAGGGACAGGCGTTGAATGACTACGCTATTTTGCAGATTGTTTGCGCCTAAATCCACGTCTAATAGATCGTTGGCATTAGTGCCATCGCCGACACTTCCGGTTCTTGCCAGATCAATTCCGAGCCCAGCATTTTGAAAAATGCTATTTTGCGAGAAACGGAGTCTTGAGCCTGCATCTGACGTTGCCAGTATGCCGCTGGCCCCGTTTCCAGCAATAACATTACTCGAGATGTTTAAACTTGAAACGCTATTGCTTAGTGAAATTCCATTTTGGCCGTTCCCGATTGCCGCCGTACCATCAGCACTCATACCAATTTTATTGTTCTGAAGGGAAATTAGCTGCGAGTTAGCGCCACTAATGTCAATTCCGTTGTTCGAATTACCGGTAATGACATTATTTCTAACCGCGCCATTGCCACTATTGACAATAGAAATCCCGTTGCCATTTCCAGCTACCGAACTTCCATCATTTGTAAGGCCAATGTAATTACCAAACACCTCGACAAAATCACTCAGCCGAATCAAAATTGCGCCATCCGCAAAATTGACAATAGCAAGGTTACTAACTTGAACTTGTCCCAGAGCGGTTGCAACAACGCCGTCAAACAACAGGCCGACACCGTTAGTTAGTTTTTCGCCTGACAATGTAACGATTGGTGAACCGGAAAATGTAGGTTGACTTGAACCATCAATTGAAACTGTACTAGTAATTACAGGTAGCGTGGTTAGCGGGGCAATTGTTGTTTGATCGGCTAGTAGATTGAATTCAATCTTATGAGTGCCAGTCTTTGCGTTTGCATCTAAAATCGCTTGACGTAAGGAACCGCCACCCGAATCCGCGTTCGAGTTAACCACAAAGACATTTAGAGCGCCCACATTTGCGGTAGTTTGCATTTGAGCAACGACCACTTCACCACGTTGATATTCTAGATTCCAATTAAGTGCTTTATTTACAGCTGACGTACCAGTTGCATCAACGCTAGCAGCTACTTCTAAACCACTTAGCCGCGCCAGTTGATTCACGAAATTTTTACCCTCGTCGGTGGCAGCGACATCACACCCATATAACAGTAAATCGGCACCCGTCGTTGAGTATTGCTGAATACGTTCAAGACTGGATTGATAACTGTTTAAATTGGCTGAGTTCACCAGCTGATTACCCAATAACAAACCGCCATCTTGTCCATGAGAAAAAACGACAATACTGCTAAATTGCAATTGATTAGTTTCGAGGTGCATGGCTAGTTTTGCAAATGCGTCGTCAGTTTCGCCAACCGTTACAACGTTAATTTCGAAATTCGGATTTGCTGCTCGAAAGTCTGAAAGTAGTTGAGCCTGATCGTTCACCCTGCTATCAATAACTACAACCATGTTTTTCTTGATAATCGGTGATTGACTTGTGTCCACTCCAGCAACCGATTGCCGTAACCGAACAACCGAGTTCGGAGTCTCAGTAAAACCTTGGCCAGCGCCAACTGCGGCGCTAATAGGGTCGTCAGCGGAATAAAGGATACGCTCCTCAATTTCTTCGAAACGCATTCTTTTAGACGCGATTGAAGGCTTCGGATCGTGAATTACAAAGAAATTCATCACGCGATTAAAGCGTTTTTTAATTCTATTGAGTGGTTTCATTCTGAACGACCTCCAAAAGACATTTGTCTCTCAAACTGCAAATCTTGTTGTACTAATTGAGCCCGGTGTTGCCGATGTTTTCGCGACTCATAGAAGCGCAAAAGTCGATGCCAGTATTCGCCGTAACTTTGGTAAGTCAGGCGAACCACGGTTGCTAACATTCCGTCATTCGCATAACGCACCAACAGCCCTGTATCTAACGAAAGAAAAGTTATAACGCTTCCCGGATCACCTTGGCGTCCAGAGCGTCCTGCCAATTGCCGATCAATTCGCTTAGAACTATTGGCTTGCGTTGAGATAACGTGCAAACCACCTGCTTCGCGAACCGACTGGGCCAGCTTAATGTCCGTGCCACGTCCAGCCATGTTGGTGGCAACCGTAATCATTCCTCGCTGACCCGCTTGCGCAACAAGTTGCGCTTCGGTCTTGCTCTCGGACGCATTGAGAAGTTGTATTGACTGGGCTGGATAATCCGGTAATTTAGTTTTTAAAAACTGATGTAGTAAAAACGATTGCTCCACAGAGTCAGTTCCCACCAAAACCGCTCGGCCTTTTTTTAGCTCGAAGATCACATTTCTAACAATCGCTTCGAACTGTAAATTTGTAGTTGAAAATACCCGAGCGCCCAGTGATTTTCTTTTGATGGGTAATCGTGGATCAACCTTATGAATAAACAATCGGTACAGCTTATGCAACTCACTTTTCGCCTCGCATAAGGTGGCGCTAGTACCGGACAAATGCAAGTACCGAGGGAAAAAACGTTGAAATGTTAACTGCGCAGAAGTCCCTTGGTCGGAACTTGGTTCAAGCAACTCTTTAATCTCAACTAACTGATGTAAACCATTAGACCAACGCCGACCTTCTGCAATGCGGCCTGTGTTTTGATCAATAATGGCGACTTCGTTTTCGAGCACCACGTAATCTGAGTCGCGCTGCATCACATACAAGCCCGTCAGTGCTTGCTTGATTAAATCTTCTCGAAAATCCTGACTTGCCTTCCATACACCCAAATACTCCTGCGCTCGGCTGGAGGCTAATACTTGCCCTACTTTGGTTAGGCGGACAATGCGACGCTTAACATCCAGAGTAAAGTCGTGACCTACAACAAAAGTTTTTGCTAATGCGAAACACAATCTAAGGTTGTGAACAAAATCTGGATCATGGCGTAAGCTAGCAATCACAAAGGGCGTCCTGGCCTCATCCAGCAGCACGCTATCGGCTTCATCAACAATTGCAAAACACAAACCTCGCATTACGCGGGGAAGACCTTTTCGATGATCAAGTTGATCATTTAGGTAATCGAAAATTAACTCTGATGCGGTGGCATAAACAATATCATTACGGTATATCTGGGCTCGCACAGTTCGGTCGAGCTTTTGCTCAAGTACTCCGGTCGAAATACCAAGCAATTTTACGACCTCATCAAACTCAAGTGCATCGCGCCCCGCAAGGTACGCATTGGCACTGACCAAATGCACCGGTGCCCCCGCTAATGCAGCACAACTTGCCGCAAGAAATACCGCAATTGTTTTACCCTCGCCAGTAGCCATTTCGACAAGCCGAGCGTCTAGCATAGCTAACGCAGCTTCAATTTGCTGAGGGTAAGGACTACGATTTATTTTGGCTTCAAGTGCATTGCAAACAAATGCCATTAAGCGGAGCCTACAGTCGCTTTGTAGTCCCTGCTTTCGCATTTGCAAACGTAATTTTTGCAGTTCGGAAAAAAACTCCGCGTTGTCAATTTTCGGAATTTCTGAACGGAACTTTAAGACGCTTTGAACCGAACTTGTATACCGACGGGAGCGTAATTTTTTAAGCCCCTCCACTTGGCGATCACACCAATCGGAAATTTGATTCCAACTAGACCGCTCTCGATTCTTGTTTTCTGGATAAACCCCAAGTACTGGCCCAGGTGCAGGAAACAGTTGAGCTGACAGTCGCTTAGCACTGAATTTAAATTGAGTGTTGACGTCAGCAGGATTCATTTTTTAGGTTCGAAGGGCAACGCTGCCGCCGGAGCCATCAAAATGCTTAAGCCGAGTTCGCTCGACTTGCAAGCTTAGCCACGAAAAAATCGAATCGTGCCGATGCTCAAAACGCACCAAGGCACGTGCCCCAACGCGTAAGTTTTTTTGCCCCGGAACGCTAACATCAACTAGAAAAATCGGATCTTGGCTGCGTAATCCACCACCATCAGCCGAATCAATTCGTAATTCACCTCCGCCCTTTTCGCCAAGAGCTGCGCTCGGCAAGTCAAAAGTTGACTCAGGTTGATGTTGCAGCACTTGTGCTTGAGCGCTTTGCCAAGAAAAATCCGATTGTTTAACGCTGACCGATTGCGTTTGGGCACGCACCAAGCCAATGTCTTGCTGTTTAACAACAGTTTTTATCAAGACGTCCTCAGGCTGAAATACAAAGGCCATTAGCTTGCCTTTTTCTATCCAACTACCGATTAAATCTTTGCTATTAGGCACACTTACTTGCCCAGCACGCGTGGCCTTAATCATTAGTCTTTCGGTCTTTTGTTCCATCGTGGCGACTTCACTGGCCAACCGAATACGGTCGTCAGCGAACGATCGTACTTGCGGACTAGATCGTGCAACTGCCAATTGGTAATTTATTTCTACTGCGGAAAGACGCGCCTTAGCGCGTTCCAAATCAGCGAACAACACTGGATCATCTAACGCGATGATTGGGTCGCCAGCTTTCACGAATTGCATGTCCGTTACTAGCAGCTGCTGCACTACACCGTCAGTTTCACTGCGTACGAGTGCGTTATCAGAGAGCCACACGACGCCCTCGGCGCGGGTCGCGTCAGCGACTGGAATCAACCACAGCGTTGCCGTTAGAATACCGACAACAGCCACACTGACTGTCCAAGCTTGAAGCCGCACTCCGGACAAAGCTGGTGAACTCCACAGAAATTTAGCCAACTTAAACAAGGGTGTCAATGCGCCTGCAAAGACGAACCAAATTGCAAAAGCAATTGCTAATCCAGCCGAATATTCGGCTATCCATAGGCAAGCTGCAAAACCTAGCACCCATCGATAGCTCGCGCTGGCGATTCCGTAGCCTATTAGCCAGATTCGCTCGCCCTTACCAACTGTAGGCGGTAATGCGTTTTTCACCCGAAACAAATAGCGCTGAGCACAGTATTTTAAGTACTGAATACTACGTTGGGCTAGGCCTGGCGACTCGAGCCAATCCGTTAGTGCATAGTAAGCGTCAAATTTCATTAACGGATTTGCATTAACTAAAATTGTCGAAACACCGCAAGTAAACACGATCGCAAAAGCGAGTTCGCGAATGAAGTCAGAATTTGCACTCGACCAAATCCAAAACGCAATTCCCGCCAGCAGCACCTCACAAAAAATGCCAATAAGACTTACTACCGTGCGACGCGTTTTGAGGCGAAAAGCCGACGCTGCGGATGCATCAATAAATGGAATTGGAAACAGCATCATTAAAGTGACGCCAAACTCTTTTACCTCGCCGCCCCACGCTCTTACGGTTGCACCGTGAGCAACCTCATGTAACAACTTTATAAGTGGATACACCAACCACATCATTAAAATGAAGCCCGGTTGCGATAAATGAGCGTGCCCATAGGCTGTTAGCGCTCGCCAGTCTTGATTAATTGCAATGCCGGTAATTAGCGCAAAACAGCTAAAGAGAATGAGAGCCCATGGTTTTAAAAATAAGGCAAGTAGTGGTGCCACGGCATCTAGAATTTTAGTCGGGTTGCCGACAGAAACACGAAACGCCAGCGGGTTCATTTTTTGCTTATCGCGGGTTTTCTTTCGACGATCCCTTTGTGCAAACAATTGCGCCACGTCGGGCGTAACTTCAGTCTGTATTAACTCAGCTTCATTGAGTTGTCCGAAAAGTTCAATAACCTCGCCTTGGCTGGGCGCAGCATCGCCAAGTTTTTCAACAACATGCACCCAAATTTCTTGGGATGTTAAACGACCATCAAGCCGACCAACCATTTGAAAGGTTGACCAGCTTAGACGGTGCTGTCGACCCGAAAGTTCATCACGCAGCAAGTACCACGTTTCATCACGATAGCTATGCCGATCAACTCGCACGTGTGAACGCAACATCGGTTTTAAATCGGCAACCCGATACCAATGTTGACTAAAAAGGCCTTCACTCATGGGCGTTCAAGGTTATAGACTCCAAGACCAAAAAACGATCTTGAGCCAATCGAAGAATTGTGAACCAAGCCGCTCATAGGTCGACTGAGGCGGGGCGTCAATCTTCGCAACGCCCTCCATACCGGGGCGCAGCATTGCATCATCTGAAACAGCCAATTTGCCTTCGACCTCAAAGACATTTTTTCCGTCACGTTGAACAGCTATTGGAACAATTTGCGAAACCGCAAAAACAAATTCACTTTTCGGTAACGCGGACAGAACTAGGCGACCGTTTTGACCAACTTTAATTTGATCGATCTTCCGATCCGGCACTGCAACAATGACCCTAAAGCCAGTCGCTGGGGCAACGCTAAACAAAGCTTCGCCACGTTTTAAAGGGGCTCCTAGCTTTTGCTTTAAGTCACCCTTAGTAATAACCCCGTCAATTGGCGCCAAAATCGCGGCACGTAAAATTTGCTGTTCAATCAACTGCAATTGTGAGCGCGCCTCGCTCGCTCGGGCATTCGCTGAAAGCACTTGAGCACGATCTTGTTTTCCTAATGCCTCGCCAAATGAGGCTTCATGCCTAAGTAGTTCGCTTTCTAATCGGCGCTTTTCAAGCAAAAAATCTTCGTCCGACAGCTCAGCTAAAAGCTGGCCTTGTTTTACCAGATCACCAGGGCGCACATGCACGGCTTTTAGATATCCGTCCGTTGGAGCGACTAAAGCACGTTGAAACTCGCCCTCTAACTTTGCATCCGCACTCAGGTGGTATTGCATCGGAATTAGCGGCAAGGCTAAAAGCACAGCTGCAAGTAAACCGATCCCTATTTTTAAAGCGCGATCTTGCGTAGAAGAAAGTTGTCCCCACCAGTGTGCCAAGCGAGCACGTAGACGAAAATACAGTGAGCGGCCTAAATCGCGCTTAAGTTCTAAAACGGGACCAATTGTTTGCGCCGCACTTTTCAAAGTAGCGTGTTGGTCTTGCGTCACGGGCATAAAATTTTTGCGCTCGCAGACTAGGGCGCCAACAATCGACTGCTTGTAAACTAATAAAAAACTAAGAATTTGGGCACTGCTATGGCGCGCGGAATGCTCGTTGTGGCTTATTACAATTTGATTGCGGTGTTCTTCAGATGCTGGAAATACGACATCGCAAGCTTGATCAATGGCTTCGTCCATCAAGTCTCGAATAGATTCGACTACGCTCTCCAATTGCTGAATATCGGCGCTATGGGAGACCCCAATTACTTTCGCTTGACGACCATCCAAGAGTCCGATGCTCACTCGATCAAATTCAAGGCGAGAAGCTAAATCACTAGCAACCGTCGTGGCCGCTTCTTCTAAAGTATCAATTTCGATGACCGCGTTCATTAGATCGACTAAAGAGTACGAATCACCGGCTACTAATGACATTGCTTTAAAAGCAGCTAATGGTTTTAACTTGATTGCTTTTTTGGCACCTAATTCATCCGAGCTTTTCGGCTTGACCTCAAACGCGCTAGTTTCGCCAGCATTTTGTTTTTCTTGAAGCAGTTTGCTATCGTTAGCTGCGTTCATGTCTGCCATTCGCATAGCAACGGACCCCACAACAACGCCCTCGTTTAACAGCGGCTTTGAAACCACTAAACCCGAAGCTGATTGGATGCTAACTAAGCGCTGGTCAACGAAAGCTTGGCGCGCGGCCGCGACTAGCTCTGGGTCGTTTACCCCACCTTTAGGCCAATCGGCCGCCGTTTCTAATTGATTTAAATGGTCGAGCAGAACCACCGCACCGCTCACATCATTTCGTGAGTTAACGCGCCGTTCCAGCCACCCTTGAGCCGCTTCTTTTAACATCCTTGCAGTGTAGACAGCTCAGTCAAACAGCGAACGGCTACTGTCGGCCTAGATCGGCGGCTGGTCGGCTCAGCGACGAGGCAAAACAACATTGCGTGAAACCAACTGATGGACGGTCTTATTCAAGCAATGAATGACAGGTTCACATCATTCGGCTAAACTGCGCCTCAGCTATGAAATTACGCCAATTTACTTTCTTTTTTTACTGCTCAAGCGTTGTTGCCGCTGCCGCCCTTTTCGCATCGAACGCTGTTGCGCAAACAACGTCGACTGCCGGGCTCGATTTATTAACTGCTTGGCAAATGGCGAAGGTTCGCGATGGCGGTTTAGCTGCCGCAAAATTCCAAGAACTTGCAGTTCGTCAACGCTTGGTGCAAGCACAATCGGTTCTCGGACCGTCCGCGAGTGCCAGTGGCTCGGTGTTTAGACAATGGGCTGACTCAAACACTGAGGCCTCAAAGCAATTCAACAGTGCCAACTTTAGCCTATCGCTAAGTTATCCCTTGTACCGACTACCCGCTAAAGAATCGTTAGAGCAATCGAAAGTAGTAGTCGAACAAAGTAAAATTCAGGTCCTAGCCGCCGAACAAGAGCTAATGATTAAAGTTGTGCAAGCCTATATGGATGTTCTTGGTGCACAGGACACACTTCGCGCGGCTCAAGCCCAAAAACGAGCGGCTCGGGAACAAATGCTCACCTTAAAGAGAAGCTTCGAGGCCGGCAACGCGGCGCGCATTGATTTGCAAGACTCTATTGCTCGTCACGACATTTCACAAGCACAAGAAATTTCGGCCCGAAACGACTTGGAAGTTAAGCGCTCCAACATTCAAGTCATCACGGGTAGCCTCGAACCCGAGCTGCGTCGCCTCAAACCCGAAATCGGGCTGAGCTTAGATTCAAGTTACAACGTTTCCGATTGGGTAAGACAAGCGCGTACTTCAAATTCTCAAGTACTCGTCAGCGAGTTAGGGCTGGAACTTGCGCAACGCGAAGTTCGCAAGCAAGGTTCGGCGAATTGGCCCACAATCGATTTAGTCTCGTCGATTGGTCGCTCGGTCAATCCTTCTGTAAACCTAGTGGGTGTCAATCAAACCAATGCCCAGATCGGTATTCAGCTAAGCATTCCAGTTTTCACGAACGGTGGGTTAGATGCTAAGGCCAAAGAGGCGGTTGCGCTTTATAACAAATCGAGCGCCGAGCTTGAAGTGGCACGTGATCAAGTTGAGCAGCTAACACGCCAAGCCAGCGTACGAATCGCATCTGGACGCGCATTGATTGCAGCTTTAGAGTCTGCCGTTGAATCTAGTCAAATCGCCTTAGACACGACCGTCCTTGCGTTTAAAACGGGTGCACGGGTAAATCTAGATGTATTAAACGCTCAACAGCAAGTATTTGCGCAACGCCGCGACTTAGCTAAATCACGTTATGACTTTTTAGTTGATAGCTTGCGCCTTAAACTTTTGTCGGGCAGCTTATCGGAAGCCGATTTAGCAAGCTTTAATCAACTACTGATCCCACTTGTATCTAACTAACAAACAACTAGGAGTATCCCATGCCCTCATTTGATGTCGTCATGGAAGCTAATGAAGTCGAACTGAAAAACGCAGTCGAACAGGCCAACAAAGAAATCTCAAATCGCTTTGACTTTAAAGGCTCGGACGCCCGTTTAGAACTGAAAGACAAAGCCCTCACTATGTATGCTGACGACGACTTTAAGCTGGGGCAAGTTAAAGACGTCATGCTCGCCAAATTTGCCAAACGCGAAATAGACGTGCGGTTTTTAGATTACGGTAAAACAGAACGTATTGGTGGCGATAAAGTTAAGCAAGTAGTCACGATTCGCCACGGCGTTACTGGCGAAGCTGGTAAGCGCATTCAACGACTTATTAAAGATAGCAAGCTAAAGTTGCAAGGTGCCATTCAGGGCGACTTGGTGCGTGTAACCGGTGCAAAGCGTGATGACTTGCAATCAGCCATGGCCCTACTGCGTAAGGACATTACCGATTTACCGCTAACCTATAACAACTTTCGCGAATAGAACTAGTTTTTCAGGCTTGCTCTATGCGCTTGTATTAACCACGAGTCGCGGACCGTCTTTAGATCTGTCACCTTGCGCCAAAGCATCTGCAAAACGACTGCGAATTGACGCTTCAATACCAATACCATCAAGGCCAACCGAGGCCAACAATTGTTGATGGTCTCCATGATCTATAAAACGATCCGGTAGCCCCAGCATTAAGGTATCTACTTTTAGTCCTTGCTCCACCATCGACTCGACACAGGCCGAACCCGCACCACCCATAATCACGTGCTCTTCTACCGTAACAATTGCCCCATGAGTACGCGCCATTTGAGCAATCATTGCAGCATCAATTGGCTTCACAAAACGCATATTAACGACCGTTGCATCGAGTGCTACTGCAGCCTTTAAAGCTGGCGCAACCATCGAACCAAACGCCAATATAGCCACGCCTTTTCCGTTGCGAACGATGTCCGCTTTGCCAATCGGCAACGCAGTCATTTGGCTTTGAATCTCAACGCCGGGTCCAACCCCGCGTGGGTAGCGAACGGTGGCGGGCTGATCTAACAAAAAGCCCGTGTAAAGCATTTGCCGACTTTCGTTTTCGTCCGCAGGGGCCATGATGACCATATTAGGTATAGCCCGCAAAAACGCGTAATCGTAAATACCTGCATGGGTTGCGCCATCTTGGCCAACTAATCCGGCACGATCTAAAGCGAATAAGACAGGTAGGTTTTGCAACGCCACATCATGAATTAGCTGGTCGTAGCCACGCTGTAAAAATGTCGAATAAATCGCCACTACAGGCTTCATTCCTTCACACGCAATACCACCTGCAAAGGTAACTGCGTGCTGCTCGGCAATGCCCACATCGAAGTAACGTAAGGGATAACGTTCGGCAAATTCTTCCATGCCGCTACCACCACACATTGCAGGTGTAATTGCAATTAGGCGCTGGTCTTTTTCTGCCATATCGCATAGCCAACGACCAAACACTTGGTTGTAACTGGGCTTGCCTGGCTTGCTTGCTTTAATACCTTCGGCCGGATTAAATTTGCCGGGACCGTGATACAAAACAGGATCGGACTCGGCTAACTTGTAGCCCTGCCCTTTTTTAGTAATCACATGCAAAAATCTCGCCCCGCGCATCTCGCGCAAATTTTGTAACGTGGGTACTAAAGATTCGAAGTCATGGCCATCGATTGGTCCGTAATAACTAAAGCCCAGTTCTTCGAACATTGTGGCCGGAACAACCATTCCTTTAGCGTGTTCTTCAAAACGTTTTGCCAACTCAAATACGGGCGGAACCTTTGACAGAACCGAGCGTCCAACTTCACGAGCTGCATTGACTAACTTACCTGACATCAAACGTGCCAAATAACGATTTAAAGCACCTACAGGCGGCGAGATAGACATTTCGTTGTCATTTAAAATCACCAACAAATCGATATCTTCGGTAACACCGCCGTTGTTCATGGCCTCAAAAGCCATACCCGCAGTCATTGCACCATCACCGATCACTGCAATATGGCGACGGCGATTGGGCCCCGCGTTCTCACCTTTATTGCGCGATGCAACCGCCATTCCCAACGCCGCAGAAATCGAAGTTGAAGAGTGAGCAGTACCAAAAGTATCGTATTCACTTTCGACGCGACGTGGAAAACCACTAATGCCACCTTGCTGGCGTAAGCCAGACATTTGATCACGACGACCCGTTAAAATTTTATGCGGGTAGCTTTGATGACCCACATCCCAAACGATGCGATCAAACGGAGTATTGAAAACATAATGCAAAGCGATGCTTAGCTCGACCGTACCTAAATTAGACGATAAATGGCCTCCGGTTTTACTCACCGAATCCACAATATGCTCGCGCATTTCGCTAGCCAAAGGCACTAATTGTTGACGCCCTAAACGGCGTAAATCGGCGGGAGCATCAACACTTTTTAGCAAAGGTAGTTCCACGTTTTACGATCTCCTTGATACGATTAAATCGGCTATTTCACGCAATCGACGCGAACTTAACCCGTTATTTTTTTCTTCGTCAGTTTGCGCAATCGCTGCAACGGCTTGCTGGTGCAATTGTTGCGCAAACTGTTTTGCTGCATCCAAACCCAGCAAGCTAACATAGGTTGGTTTATTGGCTTGCTCATCTTTACCCGCGGTTTTTCCTAGGGTAGTTGTATCGGCACTGACGTCTAATATGTCATCAACTACTTGGAAAGCCAAGCCCATTGCGGCACTATAAATACTTAATGCGTTTATTTGATGAGCCGAAGGTTCGTTGGTTTGACACCAAGCACCCATCATTACCGCACAGCGCAACAACGCACCAGTTTTTAGAAGATGCATTTGTTCTAGTTCGGCTTGGCTAATTGCGATGCCACCACTCGAATTAACCACACCTTTACCAACCATCGATAAATCGATCGCTTGCCCGCCCGCCATCCCTAAAGAACCCGAGGCTTGGGCCAACAATCGCACTAACTGTACAACATGCGAACTCGGCAAACGCTCGGCTAGTTCAGCAAGCGTTTCAAACGCCAAGGGCTGCAAACTATCACCAACCAACATTGCGTTGGCTTCACCAAAAGCTACGTGTACCGTTGGCTTACCGCGCCTTAAAACATCGTTATCCATACATGGCATATCATCGTGCACTAGCGAATACGCGTGAATCATTTCCACCGCACTGCCGGCAACCGCCGCAACCGAAGCGTCGCCGCCCACAAATTCGCAGGCCGCATAGCTAAGTAAAGGGCGAATTCGCTTACCGCCATCCAGAACTGCGTAGCGCATGCCTTGATGCAAAACTGCAGGCAATTGATCTGCCTTTGGCAATGTTTGATCCAAAGCAAACTCTGTTTGGGCCAAACGCTGCTCGGTCCATTCCGCAAAAGTTTGGTTAAGCGTTGTCATCGGCAACAAAGGGCTTGAGTACCCCCGCTTCAAGAATTTTGACTTGTTGCTCGACATTGTCTAGGGCCGTACGGCAATTGGCTATTAACTCGGCACCTTCTTTATAAGCAGCAAGTGATTGTTCAAGCGTAAGCGAGCCATCTTCCATCTGCCGAACAATATGCTCTAGGCGTCCAATGGATTGCTCGAAACTTGGCGCACTTTTAGACGAATCGTCTGGCGAATCGCCCGCGGGGGATAATTTTTTTGACATAAGCTCTAGTTTACCCTGACCGGCCCTTCGATGCGGCCCCAAGGCACGGAACAAATAAGCCCTAAAAAGCAAAACTTGGGTATAGTCCGCCCTCCAAGGCCTCAAAGCTTTCCACCCCAGCCGTTATTGTCAGCTGGGATCACGGTGAGCTGCTAGCACGTTGCCTGGTTCTTTTTTTACGAAAGGAATCTCCCGATGTCTGACCTCGGTCGCTTCGCTCATTCGAGTAATGTTCATGCCCAGTTACCTGTGCAGGCTTACTTCGATCAAAATATTTATCAACTCGAACAAAAACGGCTATTTCAGGGCGGTCCGGGCTATGTTGGGCATCAATTGATGGTGCGCGAAATGGGTTCATACCAAGCCCTGCCTGGCGAAAAGGATAGCCGTGCCTTGGTGCGAAACGCGCAAGGGGTCGAGTGCATTTCCAATATTTGCCGCCACCGCCAAGCCATTATGTTGCAAGGTCGCGGGCAAACAGAGCAAATTGTGTGCCCCTTACACCGTTGGACCTACAACCTCGAGGGTAATTTAATCGGTGCTCCGCACTTTGCCGAGCAACCTTGTTTGCACTTAGCAAAGTCACCGTTGCAAGAGTGGAATGGCCTTTTGTTTGAAGGCAAGCGATCCGTAATAGACGATTTAGGCAAAATTGGATGCGCGCCCAGCTTTAACTTTAGCGGCTATATGTTTGACAGCGTACAAGTGCACGAATGCGCTTACAACTGGAAGACGTTTATCGAAGTCTACCTAGAGGACTACCACGTTGAACCGTTTCATCCCGGCTTAGGTAAATTCGTCAATTGCGATACGCTCAATTGGGAATTTGGTAGCAGTTATTCGGTACAAACCGTAGGCGTACATCGTGCGCTGGGTAATCCGGGTACTCCGGTATACCGCAAATGGCACGACCAAGTATTGCGGTTTAACAAAGGCGTTGCGCCAAACCACGGCGCAATTTGGCTAACCTACTTTCCAAATGTAATGATGGAGTGGTATCCCAATGTGCTGATCGTTTCGCATTTAGTGCCACGCGGCCCACGCCACACGACTAATGTGGTCGAGTTTTACTACCCTGAAGAAATTGTTTTATTCGAACGCGAATTCATTCAAGCGCAACAAGCCGCCTATATGGAAACTTGTGCCGAGGACGATGAAATTGCAATTCGAATGGATGCCGGACGGCAGCGACTGTACGAGCGCGGGGAAGATGATGCGGGCCCTTATCAAACGCCGATGGAAGATGGTATGAGGCACTTTCACGAGTATTTGCGTCGTGAGCTTAACGAGCCTGTGGTTGCCTAAACATTTGACTTAGTGTCCGTTGAATTTACTAACAAAAAAATGACGAGCTAAAAATGACAAGCGATAATTCAATATTAATTAATGCCGTTCAGTTAAACGATTTGATAACAAAGCAAACCGCATCCGAATTGCATAAAGATGTGGTGCTGTTGGATTGTCGGCACGATTTAATGGATCACAAAGCAGGTGTAGCGGCGTTTAACTCGGGCCACATTCCCGGCGCGCAATTTTGGAATATGGAAACTGATGCCGTCGCCGAGCACTCTGGCCTCAATGGCAGACATCCATTAGCAACACGCGAACAAACATTGGCGTGTTTCGAAAAATTTGGCCTAACAAATGAAACACTATTGGTTGTGTATGACGGCCATGGAGGTCAATACGCTGGACGACTTTGGTGGCTCGCCTGTTGGATTGGGCATCAACGAGTAAAGATACTAGATGGCGGCATCCAATCTTGGCAATCGGCGGGTTTCAGTCTAGAAACTGATGCCATAAAACCCAATGCGAAACTAAACACATTAAAGTTAAAACCATCACTCGTTGGGTGGGTAGATAAACATCAGGTTGCCTTGATTAGCCAAAGTAATAGTTCTCAAGTACTTGATGCTCGCGCGCCAGCGCGTTTTCGGGGCGAGACAGAACCACTCGATCCAGTTGCCGGTCATATACCCGGCGCGATCAATCGGTTTTATCAAAACAATTTAGATAGCGAAGGTTTTTTCAAAAACAAAGCACTTTTAAAAACCGAATTTGAAGCAACAATTGGGCAATGCAACCCAGCCGAAATCATTCACCAATGCGGATCTGGCGTTACTGCTTGCCATAATTTAATTGCTATGGAGATTGCTGGTTTGCACGGCAGCGTTTTGTATCCGGGGTCTTGGAGTGAGTGGTGTTCAGACCCAGTTTTACCGGTGGCAACTGGTGCGTAACAATTTGAGATGGGCAACGAAAAAACCTAGGCCAATATTGACCGTTGGTTAATGCAATAATTTAATTAGGCAAACAACGCCCACACCCAGCGCCATCAATCCGAAGCGACTCGCCGAGTCTTTCCAGCTGCGCGAAGCCTGCATAGAAGGAATTAAATCGGCAAGCGCAACATACATAAAACTGGCAACCGTTACCATCAAGACGTAGGGCAGTAGCACATTGACGGAGTCCAGCAAAAAGTAACCAATGACACCGCCAACTAAACTAGCAAGTCCGCTAAGTAAATTAAAAAATAGCGCTCTACTTTTGGAATAACCGGCGTTTAGTAAGACAATAAAATCTCCAATTTCCTGTGGAATTTCGTGAGCGGCAACAGAAAATGCCGTAATCCAGCCCAACCGAATATCCACCATAAATGCCGCCGCAACCATAACGCCGTCGGCAAAGTTGTGCACCGAATCACCCACTAATATAGCCAACCCACCGACCCCGGCCTGATGGTGATCGTGCCCATGTTCATGATCATGTCCATCGCCCTCGTGGTGATGGGTATGTCGAAAAACTGCTAACTTTTCTAGGGCAATGAGGAACAATAGCGACAGTAAAAAAGTCCACGCCAAGCCATCAACATTTGCTCCGCTGTTGATGGCCTCGGGCATGATGTTAATGATTGCGGTAGCCAGCAATAGCCCAACCGACAAACTAACCAATTGTTTTACAAAATTGGCCATCGAACCTAGGGATAATTGCGCCGCGATCCAGACCGAAGCAAGACCAGCAATTAAATTGGCAACAATAATATGAGTTAAAACCATAGTCGAACTTGCGCTAATAATTAAAAGAGATAATCAAAGTGTCGGTGTATTGCCCAGCGCGTTTAGGGGAGACAAGCAAAGGCATTCGCCCGTACACAGAACGCCTAACCTCGACTTCGCTCCCACCAGCAAACAAGCCGGCAACTAACACAGTTGACTCAACGGTAGAGCCAGTACCATCACCCCACACAGGACCACCAGAAAATTGTGTAAACACGTTGTAATCGAGCTTAAATTCTTCAGTGCTACCCGCCGCATTCGTTAATTTTCGGGGCGCATAACTGGCCGAATTACCTTGAGAAAATCGTATTGCGACACTTATCTGATTTCCGGCAGGCGCCATAGCACCAACAACCTTACATTGAATTCTAATTTCCCCTTCTGCAGTACTAATAACACCCGGCACTACGTTGCCAAATGCAAGACCACCATTGGGAATAATCCCGCAAGACGTTTGCGCACTAACAAAAGTGCAAAACAAACTTGTAAACAACACCAACGTCGATCGAATAATCGAATTTACTCGCACACAATTTTCCCTAAATCAGCCATAACTTCAGCGCCTTTCAATTCAAACCGCGCGGTGCATGATTGAGTAGTAGTGCCACTAGTTATTTCAGCTGCCAATTGATTGACCGGCTGCGCTTCAGGCAAATAAATCAAGCCTTGATCGCCAACCACGACCCGGCTACCATTAACAGTCACTTTAGCATTTACGCTTACAGCAGCGCCGTTAAAAATCAACGTAAATGTAACGGGCAGCGAGCGTTTTACACCAAGCTGAACAACACCACCAGCCCTTGAACGCACGGCAGCTTTTAAATTTGTGCTTCCCAGGGTCACGTCAAGATCGAGGTTTTCTGCGTTGACCCGAATCGTATTTTCACTATAAGGCTGCACCCGATTAATAACCAAGTTTCCGTTCCGATCTAGCTGCTCTGCGCGACCACCACTGCGCAAAACACTGGCACCAGCGCTTGGCTCTGCCTGAACCAAAATAAATGAATCATCAATAGTGCGCGCTGGCACAATGCTGCCGCCTGCCGCAACGATAGAACCGGTTGCAGTAATCCGCTGCGTTGATTGATCGCCGGACACATCCGAATTTTGCTGACGATGCTCTAGACTAATTTGACCACCAGTGCCTAAGTAAGACGCGCGCGCTCTTAATCGCTGCTGGGTTGCGGCTTCCAATTCCCAAGAAGCACCTCCTGCACTTTCCATGCTAGAGCCCAATCGCAGAACATCGTATTGGCTGGCCCGATTGCGCTCGTTGTTAACCTGATGGGATAGCGACCCATACAATGGACCATCGCCGAACCAGTACAACTGTACTGATGCGGAATTGCTGGAAGCTTGTTCAAACACGACCCGCGAAATCGAACCCGAGACAATTACGTTGCGCAATAATTTAGTTGAGGCATTCAACGAAGTAATCGTTTGATGCACACCCGAGCTCTCTTTGCTATCGGTATAGGCAAATCCAAGATCGCTGTCTTGAGAGAAACGATAACCGCCCGAAAGCAATACGCGCTGGCTTGGGCTTGGGCGTTCTAGCTGGCTTCCAACCGAGCCAAAATAAGTACTATTGCGCTCTAGTCGAGCCGCAAACCGTAACGCTTGTCCGCTGAAGCTATAACCCAATAACCCGCTCCATCCGCGTTGCCCAACTTCATTTTGACTAAACGCAACCGAGGGCGAAAAAGCATGGGCACCCGCCAGCGGAAAATTAACCCCAAAACCAAGCGCCTTATTTTTTTTACCGTATTCGGCACGAAGCTCCGTCGTTAAACTTTGCGTAAAGCCGTAGCGCCAATTCGCAATCGCAACCCGATCCGTGTAATTGCTTTGACTGGTCGCGAATTGCTCACGCAATAAACCGGCTTCAATCGAATAATCAGAAACACCTTGCTCCAATTGAGAGCCAATTCTAAAAAAAGGCGCTTCGATTGTTTGTTCTAAACCAAGCGCGTTGCGCACCACCATACGCACCGTGCCTGCGCCTGAAACTACCGGAACTCGGTCCACGCTAAACTGACCGGCAGGAATATTATAACGGCCTTGTAAAGAGCCATTAACGAAAACATCAACGACCGAAGGGACCGCAGCTGCGCCAGTGACGCTGACGCCGGGCAACGAAACAAAATCGGGGCGCAGAGAAAAATCAGTGCCTAATTTTACGCCTGCAAAGCGCACTGAGCGCCCCCAACTACCTGCCGAACTGACGTTATCACCAATGCGTAACCGCAAGCCTGAATCTGGAAAATCGCGTTGAAAAAAAGTATCCAAGCGCGCCGAAGAATTTTCTCCCTCTTCACTTCGCGCTGCAATATGTTGATGTACCAGACTACCCCATGGACTAAACAAAACTAATTCGGTGCTCACAGCGGCACTGGGCACTACAAAATCAGAATTTTTTATTTTCGCCGCAGTAGCCTCGTAATTGAGATAGCCACCCCAATTATTCAATAAACTTGCCGAGGCTTTTTCTGGTTTTGCGTCAACCCGACTAGTCTCGAATTGGCTAACCCCGGCTGTTATATTCAATTCAACTTGCCGTTCGTTAAACAAAACAGCAATGCCTTTAGTACGATCTAATGAAATTAGTTCTTGATCACCGCGTACTGCATAACTGGCTTTGGCGTTAACCAGACGAAGTTGTTTAAAATCTTCGAGCGCCATTAGCCAACCCAAACCATCAACCCGAACTAACGGAACCGTTAAATTTGTTAACGACCCGTTCACTCGAATTTGGGCGACATAATCACGAATCGGTAATTGCATAGGCACGACCAATGCGTTACTTGCCGTTTTTAGAGCGTCAGCGGGCAGCGCTTGTGCTTGTGCAAAGCAAGCGCCGACAAACGCAAAGGATAGGCTAATTAAACCAACCGTCTGTTGCCGAAAGCCCATTATTTAACCGTCACTCGCTGACAAGGGTCAGCGCGATTTCGCCAGAGTCGGTGTTTAAGACCACCTGTTCAGAGCCCTTGAGCGGGCGGCCTTTGGTGTCTACTTTCATTTTTATCGATTGCCCGGGCAACACATAAAACATCGATTCGGTCTTTGCAACTTGAACCGAACCATCAGACACAATAAATGATTTAACTTGCAGATGAGACTTGCCGTTGTTGGCAAATTGCAATACCGAACTATTGGCCAGCGTAGTAACCCGCATTTGTGCAGGGCTTGGCGTTTTTGCAGTAATAAAAATTGGAATCGTAATTCGTAATGCCATCACAACTTGCGAGCTAGCAACTTCTGTATTTCGCGGAACTTCCTGCAAAATTAATCGATAACTAGCCTGCGTTGTAGCATCGGCTTCACGGCGCAAGACAAACCTAATCGTTTGCGATTCGCCTGCTGGTATTTCGACCACCGGCGGCGACAGCAACACGTCACGAGTAGGCTCTAGAACCTCTTGCCCATCGACTTGCGACCACTTGGCCACACTAGGTTGCAGTAGCAGTGGTTTCGAATCCGAATTGCGAACAGTGATCACCTCTGAAGTTTTATTAGCTTCAAAAGTTACTCGCAATGGATACACGGTCATGCTACCTGCCCAACTGTTGTTGGCAAAGAGTGACAAGACCGATCCACAAAATAAAAAAGCCAGGCGTCGCCTGGCTTTCGAAACAAAAAGATACACGTTTAGTAGGCCACAGTTACTGATATAACCGCATTATACGTGCCCGCAACGGCTGTTAGGTTAGGTCCTCCGTCGGCAATTCGACCGTATACCGGAATTGAAACAGAAACCCCCGTTCCCGTCCGGTCTTCCGTATTTGATCCATCTGTCTCGCCCCAAATATTTGTGTAACCACTGTCACGGTAGATTTGATACTGCAAAAGGTTTGGGCCCGAGAGCATTGTCCGGTTGGCTGAACCAACCAGTCCGCTCAGTCGCACTGAGTAGGCAATAGTTGCTCCACAATTTACGTTGATAGCACCTAATGCAGTTTTAGCACCAGCGCCTTGAACATAGGTACCAAACGCGAGTGAATCGATACTCCCAATTACGCAAGTAGCTTGCACTGTTGCTGATACTGGTAACGAGCCGGTAGCTTGCGCGTTAGCAGCAGTTCCAGCAACCGCGAAAAAACCAGCCAGAGCCAGTTTGCTTATTGTATTGAGTGAAAAAAGACGCATTAAAAGCTCCATATTGTTCGGTGAGGTGGGCAGAGACTGAATAAAACATTCGTTGTTTTCTGATAACGAAGTGTCGCTGCAAAACCACAAAGTCTCCGACCTTTAACCGACGACAGGCCGTTTAAGAACGAATGAACGGCTTTTAGATAAAAAAAGCCAGTCACCGAACATTCAAACAGCCTTCAGACTGGACTATATTTTTGCTTTAAACCAATCTAACGCCCGCTTAAATCCATCATCAGCCGCCTCTTTCCGATACGAAGGACGATAGTCCGCATGAAACGCATGAGGCGCTCCTTCGTACACCACAAACTCACTAGCTTTAGCCGCAGTACTGCCCTCTTTTAATGCAACCTTCATTGCGTCTACAGAAGCTACCGGAATACCAGTATCTGCACTGCCATAAAGCCCTAACACCGGACCGTTTAGTGACTTAACAACATCAATCGGATTCTTGGCTGTCATTGCATTAGGTTGTCCTTGCATACGCCCGTACCAAGCCACGCCGGCTTTTACTTTTGGGTTGTGAGCCGAATACATCCAAGTAATACGACCGCCCCAACAAAAGCCAGTTATACCTAATCTTGTAGCGCTACCGCCATTTGCAGCAGCCCAAGCAGCGCAAGCGTCTAAATCGGCCATGACTTGGTCATCAGGCACTTTAGACACTACGTTTGCAATCAGTTCGGGAATTGCGGTGTATTTTGTTGCATCACCTTGGCGTTGAAACAGCTCCATTGCAATAGCTAAGTAACCTTGCTTTGCAAAGCGGCGGCAAACGTCTTGTATGTATTCGTGAACACCAAAAATTTCTTGCACTACCAAAATTGTTGGGCAATCGGATTTGCCTTTGGGTTTTGCACAGTAAGCTGCAATTTCTGTTGTCCCCACTTTGATACTAACTTTGCCCGCGTCCAAACCGTCAGCTTCGGTTTTAACGACTTGCGCTAACAATGCACCCGTTGGGGCAACAGCTAAGGCAAACCCACCGCCGACCGAGGCCGCGATAAAGCTACGGCGGTCCGAAGTACCCGCTGGGGTTAACGAATCAAATTCACTACGTTGTTCTGCGTTAAACAATATGTTCTCCAAAAATTAATTAGGTACTCGGTATTTTGCTATTAGTTTACTAGGCGTTTAGACCTTAATGCGCTTGATCCCAGTTAAGCCCTACGCCCACTTCGGCTAATAGCGGTACTTTCAGTTGTGCAACGCCAGCCATTAAGCGAGGTAACTCGGTACGCATTAGCTCGATTTCATCGTCTGCAACTTCTAAGACTAACTCATCGTGCACTTGCATAATCATTTTACTGCGAACGCGCTCGCGCTCTAGCCAAGCTTGCACTTGGATCATCGACAGTTTAATTAAATCTGCAGCCGTACCCTGCATCGGTGCATTAATCGCGGCGCGCTCGGCACCTTGGCGACGAGGGCCATTTGGGCTGTTAATTTCTGGCAGCCAAAGGCGGCGGCCAAATACAGTCTCCACGTATCCTTTTTCTTTAGCACTTTCGCGGGTTTGTTGCATGTACTGCGCAACGCCGGGATATCGTGCGAAATAGCGGTCGATATAATGTTTGGCAGCGTCGCGACCAATATTTAATGCGCTCGCTAAGCCAAACGCCGACATTCCATAAATAAGTCCAAAGTTAATGACTTTGGCGTAGCGTCGCTGTTCGCTACTGACTGCTTCACGCTCAATCGCAAAAATTTCTGAGGCTGTTGCGCGATGCACGTCTTCACCGTTAGCAAAGGCAGACAACAAACTTTCATCGCCAGAAATATGCGCCATGATGCGTAATTCAATTTGCGAATAATCGGCCGACATTATCTTAAAACCCTCGGGCGCAATAAAAGCCTCGCGCACTCGCCGCCCTTCTGCAGTTCGAATCGGGATGTTTTGCAAGTTCGGGTCGCTAGAAGCTAAGCGCCCAGTAATTGCCACGGCTTGCGAATAGCTGGTGTGCACACGACCCGTTCGTGGGTTGACCATTTTTGGCAATTTATCAGTATAAGTACTCTTTAATTTACTTAACCCTCGATACTCTAATAGCAACTTAGGCAAGGGGTAGTCTTCACTCAGTTTTTCTAAAACTTCTTCGTCGGTTGACGGAGCACCACTTGGCGTTTTTTTAATGACAGGTAGTTTTAACCGTTCGAAGAAAATCTCGCCAATTTGCTTGGGCGAATTTAAATTAAACGGTTGCCCAGCTAATTCATACGCTTCGCGCTCTAAAGTCATTAAGCGCGTGCCAATATCTTGCGATTGCTGCATTAACACTTGCACGTCAATGAGCACCCCATTGCGTTCAATTTTTTGCAGGACCAATGCTGTGGGTATTTCGATTTCTCGGTAAATACGCAGCAGGCCCTCGTCGGCTAGCACTTGAGGCAACAATGTTTGATGCAAATGCATTGTGACATCGGCATCTTCTGAAGAATATTGTGCGGCTTTTTCTACCGAAACTTGCTCGAAATTAATTTGCGAAGCACCCTTGCCTGCTACATCACTGTAAGCAATGGTGGCACGGTTTAAATGCCGCTCCGCTAGCGAACCTAAATCGTGGTTTCGATGGGCTTCGATGACATAACTTTGCAGCAAAGTGTCGTGAACAATTCCAGAGAGCGCAATCCCATGATTGGCAAACACATGTTGGTCGTACTTTAAGTTTTGTCCTACTTTTGGATACTGCTGCCCTTCAAGCCACGGACGTAATATTTCAAGCACTTGTTCGCGATCTAACTGCTCGGGCGCATCGGGGTAAACATGGGCTAACGGAATGTAAGCTGCACGGCCCGGTACAATTGAAAGCGAAATACCAACCATTTGGGCTTGCATCGGATCGAGCGATGTGGTTTCGGTATCAACCGCGGTTAACTCGGCATGGCTTATTACATGCAACCATTGTTGCAGTTGGTCCAGCGTCGAAATACACTCGTAAATAATTTCAGGTAAGGGTGGAATAACGGCCACTGGAGCCGTTGCAGCAATTGTTGCCGAACCCATTGCATCCGCCGCCGCGCTAGCATCGACTTGTCCGCCTGACTGCGCTATTTTTTGCGCCGCTTGCTTAGTAAACGTGCGCATTCCATAGCGCTCAAACAGGGGATGCAAAGTTTCGCTATCTTCGGCCTTTAAATGTAGGTCCGCTCGATAATCTTGTAGGTGTAATTTCAAATCTAAATCTTGCACCACAGTAACTAACTTGCGACCCATCGGCAACCAATCCAAGGCTTTACGCAAATGCTCACCGACTGCCCCAGTAACGCTAGCGGCGTTGGCAACAATTCCATCCAAATTGCCGTATTTCGTTAGCCATTTCACTGCAGTTTTGGGGCCTACTTTTTCCACCCCCGGAACGTTGTCAACGGTGTCTCCTACCAGCGTTAAATAATCAATAATTAAATTGGGTGGAACTCCAAACTTTTCAGTTACACCAGCAATATCTAATTTTTCGATTTGACGGCCATCGCGACTCATTGTGTTAACCCAAAGCGTTAACTCATTAACCAGCTGGGTTAAGTCTTTATCGCCGGTTACCAAAATTGCTTTATCGCTTTGCGCATTGGCCTGCGCTGCAAGCGTACCAATAACATCGTCCGCCTCAACCCCTTCAACGACCAACACAGGCCATCCCATTGCTTTCACAATAGCGTGGATCGGTTCGATTTGAGCCGCTAATTCGTCAGGCATAGAAGCCCGATTTGCCTTGTACTCTGGGTACCAATCGTCGCGGAAAGTCTTGCCTCGCGCATCGAACACCACCGCGCCCAATTGCGCCCCTTGATGTAGGCTATGATCCTCGCGTAAACGTCGCAGCATATTCACGACGCCGTAAATTGCGCCGGTGGGTTCTCCCTCCTTATTACGCAAATCAGGCATCGCGTGAAATGCGCGGTATAAAAAACTTGAACCATCTACTAAAAGCAAGGTTTGTTCAGACATGGCCGACCAGAAAATTGTGCCTCAAATGCGGGCAATTGTGAGTCCAGAACGCTCGACATCGCTCAAAGCGCGAGAGTCTTGGCATATTTTGGGGATTATCTCAGAGTTCGTTGAGGCTTCAGAAAAATTAGCCGAGATTCGTCCTGCTGTTTCTATCTTCGGCAGCGCGCGGACAAAACCGGATCACCCTTATTACAAAAAAACGGTCGATTTAGCGCGACTGTTGTCGGATGCTGGTTTTAGCGTCATTTCAGGCGGTGGCCCCGGCATAATGGAAGCCGCAAACAAAGGTGCCTTCGATGGCGCTTCGCCGTCGGTGGGTCTAAATATTTTGTTACCCCACGAACAAACCGGCAACCCTTACCAAAATGTGTCGGTCACTTTCCGCCATTTTTTCCCACGCAAAGTAGCCTTCGCAAAATACGCGGCAGCATTTGTCGGTATGCCAGGTGGCTTGGGCACATTAGATGAATTAACTGAAGTATTAACGCTCATTCAAACCGGCAAGGCTCGCCGTATTCCAGTCATCCTAATGGAATCAAAATTTTGGGCCGGCATGCTCGACTGGTTTAAAACAACCTTAGTGGCCGAGGGCGTGATTAGCGCAAAAGATCTCGACCTAATTCAAGTCATTGATGACCCCGAAAAAGTAGTCGAGGCCATTTTCGATTTTTACGAGCACAAAGGATTTGGCTTAAGTGCCGCGGAACGCGAAGAAATGGTTTACTTGTAAAACATGGCTGTTTACACATCGGTTACCAAAGAGCAACTTAGTGAATTCCTAAACGATTATTCGTTGGGCCACTTGCGCGGTTTAGAAGGAATCGGCGCTGGTATCGAAAACACCAATTACTTTGTAACAACCGATACGGGCCGTTATGTCTTAACAATATTTGAGCGTCTCGGTGAACATCAACTTCCGTTTTATTTAGGGTTAATGCAGCACTTGGCAGCTTCCGGCTTGCCATGCCCCGATCCGCAATTGCGTAAAGATAAAAAACTGCAAGGCCGCTTGCTCGGAAAACCGTGCGCAATTGTTGATTGCCTGCCCGGTGCTTGGATACCGGCACCGTCGATTGCGGCTTGTTCTCAGGTCGGTGATTTGCTCGCACGCATGCATTTAGCAGCACAAGATTATCCAGGCCGTTTACCTAATCAGCGTGACTTACATTGGTGTGAAAAAGCTAGCAAAAGAGTGTTGCCTTTTTTAGATAATGCAAAAAAGCAATTATTGGAAACTAGCTTACAAGAACAATTGGCCTTTGTAGCAAGCGGAGCGCGTGCTCAATTACCCGCAGGCTCCATACACGGGGACTTATTTCGCGATAATGTATTGTTTGATTTCGGCAAGTTATCGGGCGCTATAGACTTTTACTTTGCTGGCTACGACACTTGGCTGTACGACTTAGCGACCACCGTTAACGATTGGTGTATTGATGACGATACCGGCGCGCTAAATAGTGATCGTTATTCGGCGCTAATGAATGGCTATTCGGCTCGCCGCCCCTTACTGCCACAAGAGCAAAACGCTTGGCCGTTAATGACCCGCATGAGTGCGTTACGGTTTTGGATATCACGCTTAGACGATTGGCATAGCCCAAGACCTGCATCGCAACTTACACCCAAAGATCCGACTCATTTCGAGCGTATTTTACAATTGCGGACAACAAATCCTGCGGAACTACCAAAGCCATTATGAGAATTAAAACCCTACCCGCAAAAACGGGCACCCAATGGTTGCGGCAAGCCTTCGAATTGTTAAAAAAACAACCGATTCGCGTTGCAACCGCTGTTGTCGTTTTCTTTACAATTACCGTACTGACTAGCGGTATTCCAACGATTGGTCCGCTCATTTCTTTAGCGTTGTCACCAGTACTTGGCTTATGTTTGTGTAGCTTTTTTCGCGCTATTGATAACAACACTGTACCGACGATGAAGGATTTTTTTGCACCCTTGCAAATGCCAAGACCAATCGTAATGCGCCTTATCTTGGTTGGCATAATTCACTCTGTAGGTTGTTTACTTCTTTTGTACCTAACCAGTTTGATAGACAACGGCGTTTTCATGAAAATGATACGTGGCGCAATTAAACTCGACGACCCAGTGCTAAAAGAGCCAGCTTTAATGTGGGGCGCACTATCATTTACTGCGCTTCTCATCCCATTTCAAGCAGCCCTTTGGTATGCACCTCAATTTGTGGGTTGGCATAATTTAGGCATTTCGCAAAGCTTGTTTTACAGTTTTGTAGCGGTGTGGCGAAACCGCGGTGCATTTTTAAATTTTGCGGCCTCGTGGATTTTTCTATCACTTTGTACCCTAATTGCATACGCCATTTTGGGTTCGATCTTAGTCGCATTAATTGGCAAATCAGGCGCTCCCGTAGCAGGCCTAATTCAAGTACCAGGTTCTATTTTTCTGTCGACTTTAGTTTACGGAGCCTTTTGGTATAGCTACACCGATATTTTAGTTAAAGAAGACCCCAGCGAAAATAGTGAAAACGCGGATCTAAATAGCGACTAGTTTTACAATACTCAGCGCCAACCATTTCACGCCCGCCGCCCCGAAATTGACTTGGATGCGAGCATCAGTGCCCGACCCTTCTAAACTAACAACAACACCATCGCCAAACTTAGCGTGACGTACACTTTGGCCCATTCGCCAAGGGCTGTCACTCATGCGTGCCGCTAATTGTTGATCTGATCGCGGCGTTGCAGATTGACCCGCCACTTGGTTGTAGCCCACTCGCGGCGTATTTCCGCTGTAGCCGTAGTTACTCGTGCCCGACGAGTTAGAACCGAAAGAGTTTGATCCAAAAGAACTAGACCCGAAGTTCTGTCCATAAGCTGGCATTGGCGGAGTAAGCCACTTTAGAGCACCCTGCGGAAGCTCTTCCAAAAAGCGCGATTTAACGTGATAACGCGTTTGCCCATGCAACTGCCGCGTTTGCGCAAACGATATATACAAACGCTTGCGAGCACGAGTGACTGCAACATACATCAAGCGTCGTTCTTCTTCGACACCATCGAGCTCGTTAGCCGAATTTTCGTGGGGGAACAAGCCTTCTTCGAGACCCGTTGCAAATACTGCATCAAACTCTAAACCCTTTGCAGAATGCACCGTCATTAACTGCAAAGCGGGCGTACCTTCACCGGCTTGGTTGTCGCCCGCCTCTAATGATGCGTGCGCCAAGAAAGACGCCAAGGGCGAAACTTCGGCAATTTCGATGGTAGGCGTAATTGGTTGAGCAAACGACGGTGCTTGGCCTGTAGTTTCGATCGACGGTTCGGAAAACATGTCAACAATACTTGGGTCGATAAAGGATGGCTCGCCACCGCTATCTAGCGCACTTCGTTCGCCACTAGACAACCCACTGGCTACATTGCTTACGCCAAAATTTGCAGGTGTATCTAGAGCAATGCCCTGCTCGCCTTCAAAACCTTTAGCGGCAGTTTTTAACTCGCGTAAGTTCTCAATTCGATCTTGGCCTTCTTTTTCGCCTTGGTAAAACTCGATTAGGCCGCTAGTTTCGACAACATATTCGACGGCATCGGCCAACGACATGACTTGAGTATCAAAGCGTAAACGCTCGATTAATTTTACAAACTGCAAAATTTTTCCTGCTGCATTACCCGGCATTGTGGCCGCCGATCGATACAAGCTAATGCCTTGGTTGCGCGCATAATCTTGCAACTGCTCAAGCGATCTTGCGCCAATGCCTCGGGTCGGAAAATTGACGACTCGCAAAAACGCGGTTTCGTCGTCTGGGTTTTCCATTAAGCGCAAATAAGCCAAGGCGTGTTTTACCTCGGCACGTTCGAAAAAGCGCAATCCGCCGTATACCTTATAGGGCAAGCCCGCATTAAACAAACCATGCTCGATAATGCGTGACTGGGCATTCGAGCGATACAACACAGCAATATCGCTACGCGAATAGCCTTCGTTCACCAAACTTTTAACTTCTTCGATTAACCACTGGGCTTCTTGCCCATCGGTCATCGCTTCGAATACCCGCACCGGCTCGCCCTCGCCGCTGTCGGTCCATAAGTTTTTACCCAAGCGACGCGAATTGTTTTTAATCAGCTCGTTTGCACAATTTAAAATATTGCCATTAGAGCGGTAGTTTTGCTCAAGTCGAATTAAGTTTTGCACTTTAAATTCACGTTCGAACGCTGCCATATTGCCAATATTGGCCCCCCGAAACGCATAGATCGACTGATCATCGTCGCCAACAGCAAATACCGCGTTGCCTTCACCAGCCAATAATTTCAGCCATTTGTATTGCAAATTATTGGTGTCTTGAAACTCATCAACCAAAATATGCCGAAACCGCGAGCGATAGTGGTGCTGCAAGGGCAAATTGCGCGACATCAGCTCGTAAGTGCGTAGCAATAACTCTGAAAAATCAACCACGCCTTCGCGCTGGCATTGGTCATCATAGGCTGCGTATAGCTCAATCATGCGCTTATTGTGATCGTCGCTTACTTCGCACGCGCTAGCGCGAATGCCCTCTTCTTTGCAGCCATTAATAAAGTGCTGCAAACTTTTTGGCGGAAATTTTTCGTCATCAACATTCGCGGCTTTTAGCAAACGTTTAATAGACGATAATTGATCGGCGGAATCTAAAATTTGGAAAGTGGCAGGCAAGGCCGCGTCGCGGTGATGGGCCCGCAAAAACCGATTGCAGAGCCCGTGAAAAGTACCCACCCACATGCCGCGTGGATTTACGGTAATTTGCGCCGTTAAGCGCCCCATCATCTCTTTGGCCGCTTTATTGGTAAACGTAACGGCCAAGATGCCTTGGGGGCTCACTTGGCCGGTTGTAATCAGCCAAGCGATGCGAGTGGTAAGCACCCGAGTTTTACCGCTTCCTGCGCCGGCCAGAATTAGGGCATTTTGCGGCGGCAAAGTGACCGCGGCGAGTTGTTCTTCATTTAAATTTTTCAGCAAATTATTCATCAACGGTACTTCAGAAAAGCGGGGCAAAGGGAATTTAATGGCGATTTGTATAGGGAAAGCTAGGGCTTAACGCGGTATCATCTGAGCTTATAGCATCTCACGAAACATCCTAATCTTCTATCATGCATTCGACCTATCAAGCTACTGCCATCGAGAAAGCCGTCCAACAAGTTTGGAACGACGGCGACGTTTACCGCGCCACCGAAAATGACCCGCGTTTTCCTAAAGGGAAATTTTACGCTTGTTCAATGCTGCCCTACCCTTCGGGCAAGCTCCATATGGGCCATGTACGCAACTACACCATCAACGACATGATGTACCGTCATTTGCGCATGAATGGTTACAACGTCTTAATGCCGATGGGGTGGGACGCTTTTGGTTTACCGGCCGAAAATGCCGCAATGAAAAACAAAGTGGCACCTGCCGCTTGGACCTACAGCAACATTGCTTACATGAAGCAACAAATGCAAGCGATGGGCTTAGCGGTCGATTGGCATCGTGAAGTAGCTACTTGCAGCCCCGAGTATTACAAATGGAATCAATGGCTGTTTTTAAAAATGCTTGAAAAAGGCATTGCCTATCGCAAGACAGGTACCGTTAATTGGGACCCAGTCGATCAAACCGTTTTGGCTAACGAACAGGTCATCGACGGACGCGGTTGGCGCTCGGGCGCGGTTATCGAAAAACGCGAAATCCCCATGTACTACTTGGGCATCACTCAGTACGCCGAAGAATTATTAAATGCAGTCGACGACAGCTTGCCTGGCTGGCCGGACCGCGTGCGCACTATGCAAAGCAATTGGATTGGTAAATCCGTTGGCGTGCGTTTTGCGTTTCCACATCAAGTAAAAGACAGTCAAGACCAATTGATTCAAGATGGCAAGTTGTACGTGTTTACAACCCGTGCCGATACCATCATGGGCGTTACTTTTGTAGCCGTTGCACCCGAGCATCCTTTAGCTACTTTTGCGGCGCAAAGCAATCCAGCCATTGCAACTTTTATTGCCGACGCAAAAGCGGGTTCCGTTATGGAAGCCGATATGGCCACAATGGAAAAAAAGGGCATCGACACTGGTCTACAAGTTCAACATCCGTTAACCGGCGAAAACATTAATGTTTGGGTCGGCAATTACGTATTAATGAGTTACGGTGACGGTGCCGTAATGGGCGTGCCAGCGCATGACGAACGCGATTTAGAATTTGCAAACAAATACAAATTGCCGATTAAGCAAGTTATCGACGTTGCGGGCCAAGCCTACGACACGACTGCATGGCAAGATTGGTATGGCGATAAAAGTAACGGTCGCTGTATTGAATCAGGTGCTTATAACGGACTTAAATTTGGCGAGGCCATTGAAGCAATTGCCAACGATTTAAAAGCCAAAGGTTTGGGCGATAAAAAGGTGCAATGGCGTTTACGCGATTGGGGCATTTCAAGGCAACGTTATTGGGGTACACCCGTCCCACTAATTCATTGTGATGATTGTGGCGTTGTACCGGTGCCTTATAAAGATTTGCCGGTTGTCTTGCCCGAAGATTTAATTCCCGATGGCAGCGGCAACCCGCTAAACAAAGCCAGCGCGTTCTTAAATTGCGCTTGCCCAAAATGCACCAAGCCTGCACGACGCGAAACCGACACGATGGATACCTTCATTGATTCGTCGTGGTATTTCATGCGCTATTGCTCGCCCGACAATAAAGACTTTATGGTCGATTCGCGCGCCGATTATTGGATGCCGATGGACCAATATATTGGCGGCATTGAACACGCAATTTTGCACTTGTTGTACGCCCGCTTTTGGACCAAAGTGATGCGCGATATTGTTGGCGAATTTCCGCCAGCAGCAACTACGCAAACTGCGTCGGCTAGCAACAACCAACCCAAAGCGCAACGCGGCTTAGTGAAATACGACGAACCATTTACCAAATTGCTTTGCCAAGGAATGGTGCTGAATCATATTTACTCACGCAAAGGCGGTGCGGACGGCAAAGGCGGAATCGAATACTTTTGGCCCCACGATGTAGAGAACATCCTAGGCGAAACTGGCCAGATAACCGGCGCACGTCTAAAGTCTGATGGACAATCTGTCGATTACGGCGGCGTTGGCACCATGAGCAAAAGCAAAAGCAACGGCGTCGATCCGCAATCATTAATTGATCAATACGGAGCCGATACCGCGCGTTTGTTTGTGATGTTTGCAAGTCCACCCGAGCAAACACTCGAATGGTCAGATGCTGGTGTTGAGGGAGGTCATCGCTTCCTAAAACGCGTTTGGGCCTTAGGCGTTAAGTTAGCGGATGCAAAAGTTACTGCGTCCGCAGTGGACTTTAGCAGCCACACCCTAAATGAAACTCAACAAAACTTGCGTCGCGAAGTACACAATATTTTGCGTCAAGCCGATTACGACTTTAAGCGAATTCAGTACAACACCGTTGTTTCAGCTGGCATGAAAATGCTTAATGCAATTGAAGCGGCTAATACGGCACGAGGCGACGATAGCTCGGCGCAATGGCAAGCCAGCTTAGGTGAAACATTTAGCGTGTTGTTACGTATGCTTTACCCAGTGATTCCGCACTTAACATACCAGTTGTGGATTGACTTGGGTTATCAAACCAACATGGGTGATTTGCTTAATGCAGCCTGGCCGCAAGTTGATGAAGCCGCCTTAAAGCAAGACGTTATAGAACTGATATTGCAAGTAAATGGCAAAGTTCGCGGGGCCATAAAAGTAGCGGCTGATGCTGAGCAAAATATCATCGAAGCTGCTGCGCTTGCTAGCGAAGCATTTATTCGATTTTCCGAAGGCAAACCTGCACGCAAAGTTATTGTCGTGAAGGGCCGTCTTGTCAATATCGTGGTCTAAGTGATGAACGCAACGCGCCGCCAAATACTGCTTACCGCTAGCCTTTTTTCAAGCGCTGCCGCTACGGGCTGCGGCTTTCGCTTGCGCGGTAGTGTTGGCCTGCCTTTTCAAACTATTTATGTAGACGCACCGCGTACCTCAGCGGTAGCAGTAGAACTCAGTCGGCAATTAGTTGCCTTGCAAGAAGCCCAAGGCGGCACTAAGTTGGTTAGCAAACCCAACGAAGCGCAGATTATTTTGCGGGTGATTACCGAGGCGCGTGAAAAAGAAGTCTTGGGGTTCTCTACGAGCGGTGCACAACGTGATTACCAAGTACGAGTACGCTTTCGCTATGAAGTATTAGATGGCAAAAGGCCTTTAGGCAAAGAACTCGGTGAACGCATTGGTGAACCGATCGAACTAGTTTTACGGCGCGATGTCACCACCATTGATAGCCAATTAACGGCCAAGCAAGAAGAAGATGTTTTGTTGTACCGCGAAATGCAAAGCGATATTGTTCAGCAAGTGCTAACCCGCCTAGCCGCATTAAAACTTAACAAGACCTAAGCGCTTAAAAAATGAAAGTAAGCCACGAACAATTAGAGGCCAAACTAGGCAGCGCAAGCGCTAACTTGCCGCCGCTAATTTGGGTGGCTGGTAACGAACCGTTATTAGTCATTGAAAGTGGCGATTTGGTACGCAATACGGCGCGCAAATTGGGCTACTCGGAACGAACCGTTATTAATGTAGACCGCTATACCAAGGCATCGGATATTCAAGGGGCCGCTGGTTCTATGTCGCTATTTGCCGAGCAGCGCTTAGTAGAGCTGCGTTTACCCGCGGGCCGTTTTAATAAAGATCTTGGCGAGCTGTTAGTTGAATTACTGCCAACCCTAGGTGACGATACGCGTTTTTTAATCACTAGCGAACAGCTAGAGAAAACTGTCACCCAGGCCAGTTGGTTTAATCAGATCGATAAATTATCTTGGCAGGTTTCCGTTTACGCTTTAAAACGTAGCCAATTACCACAATGGCTAAATGATCGATTAATGCGGCAAGGCCAAACGGCCGATAAACCATTGCTCGAATGGTTGTCGGATAAAGTTGAAGGCAATTTGCTCGCCGCTCAACAAGAGGTTCGCAAACTCGCACTGCTTTGCGAAAAAGGCAAACTCGATCCACTGCAAGTGCAACAAGTGGTACTTAACGTGGCGCGCTTCGACAGTTTTAGTGTGATTGATAGCGCGGTAGCTGGCGATGCGCAACGAGCGTTACGCGGCCTCGAGGGTTTAAAAGCCGAAGGCGAAGCGTTACCGTTAATTGTTTGGGCATATAGTGAGGCCGCGCGTGCTTTGTATAAAATGTGCCAAGCAAAAAACAAAGGCCAAAACCCCGCCGCCCTAACCATGCAGCTACGCCTGTTTGGTCCACGCGAAGCTTTGTTTGTTAATGCCTGTCAACGTTTATCGCTAGCGCAATGTGCAACCATTTTAAATTTAGTGGCCGGTGCCGATCGTTTAGCCAAAGGCATTAGCGATTCTCCTGCTCCAAATCGAACACGTATTACCGACCCTTGGGAAATTTTAAGTGCCGCGGCTTGTTTGATGGCGGGCAAACAAGACTTTGCTATTGCGGCTTAACATTTTTCTCGTTGCTTATTATTTTCAGTGATTGCACTACATAATTTTTTGATGAACAGCAAAAACAATGGATGTTAGAACATACATGAGCACGGTGGGCAAACAGGCCCGCCAAGCCAGCCGTGCCATTGCACGCGCCGATACGCGCACTAAAAATGCCGCCCTTGCAAAAATTTGCGAAGCCATTCAAGCGCGACGCGAATCGTTAAAGGCAGTGAATCTTCAAGAGTTAGCAGCAGCGCGCGCCAACGGCAAAGACGACGCATTTATTGACCGACTTACGTTGTCCGACAAGGCCATCGACAGCATGATTAGTGGCTTACAACAAATCATTCAGCTACCTGACCCCGTAGGCGAAATTGGCCCCTTACGTAGTTTGCCCAGTGGTATTCGCGTTGGACATATGCGCGTTCCGCTAGGCGTTGTGGGCATCATTTACGAAAGCCGTCCAAACGTTACTATTGATGCGGCTGGCCTTTGTTTAAAGTCTGGCAATGCCACTATTTTACGCGGCGGCTCCGAAGCCTTATATAGCAACACCGCGTTGGCTGAGTGCATTGCCGAAGGTTTGCGCGCCGTTGGTTTGCCTGACACTATTGTGCAAGTTGTTTCGACCGCCGATCGCAGCGCCGTCAGTGAAATGATTACGCACCCCGAATATGTTGATGTGATTATTCCGCGTGGTGGCAAATCGTTAATCGAACGCGTTAGCCAAGAAGCACGTGTGCCCGTCATTAAACACTTAGACGGCATTTGCCATGTGTATATCGACGACCAATGCGATATCGATATGGCAGTTAGCATTGCCTACAACGCTAAAGCCCAACGCTATGGCACTTGCAACACAATGGAAAGTTTATTAATTAATCGTGCTGTGGCCAAGGCGGTGTTAGCTAAACTTGCTCCACAATATGCGGCTAAAGGCATTGAAATTCGCGCCGACGAGGAAGCTAAAAAAATTCTTGGTGAACTCAATATTGTTGCGGTTGCAGCAACCGATCAAGATTTTCGTACCGAGTATTTAGGCCCGTGTCTTTCACTAAAACTAGTCGACAATGTTGATGAAGCAATTGATCACATCAATGAGTACAGCTCGGCGCATACCGACACAATCGTTACGCATCGACACGATCGTGCCATGCAGTTTTTACGGGAAGTCGATAGCGCCTCGGTCATGATTAACGCTTCGACTCGTTTTGCTGACGGTTTCGAGTACGGCCTTGGAGCCGAGATTGGTATTTCAACAAATAAATTGCACGCCCGTGGCCCCGTTGGCCTCGAGGGGCTTACAACCTATAAGTGGGTTGTGTTGGGCCAAGGCGAGATACGGAGTTAATGACAATGTTGTGGGTAAAAGCTCTACATATTATTTTTGTGGCCAGTTGGTTTGCGGGTCTTTTTTATTTGCCACGCATTTTGGTTAATTTAAGCCTAAGTAAAGAACCAAGCGAAAAAGCACGCTTACTATTGATGGGCCGCAAGCTCTATCGTTTTATGGGGCCTTTGATGGTACTGGCACTAATTTTTGGCCTTTGGCTATGGCTAGGCTATGGCATTGGTGCCGATGCTTATTGGATGCATGCCAAGCTAGCACTAGTTGTGTTGATGATCGGTTATCACCATGTTTGTGGTCGCCTATTAAAGCGCTTTGAAGCCGATCGCAATGTTCGTTCGCATATTTGGTATCGCGTGTTTAACGAACTATCGGTTTTAGCGTTCGCCGCAATTGTCATTCTCGTTGTTGTTAAACCATTTTAAAAGTTCAATCCGTGAAAACTATTGAGTACTTCCTTACCCCGGTTTCACCTTGGGCCTATTTAGGTCACCAGCGTTTAATTACTATTGCCCAAAAACACAACGCCACAATCGAATTGATTCCCATCGATTTAGGTGCAAAAATTTTTCCACAAACCGGCGGCCTGCCATTGGCTCAACGAGCCCCACAACGACAACTGTATCGGCTAGAAGAATTAGCCCGCTGGCGCGATTTTTTAAATCTGCCGCTTAATGTAAAGCCCGCATTTTTTCCTGTGTCAGACGCGCTAGCCAATGAAATGATCGTTGCGGCGCAAGTTGTTGGTGGTGATGCTAAAGCCTTAGCGTTCAGCGGCAAAATTTTAAAATCCGTTTGGGTCGATGAACTAAATGTTGCCGACAAAGCCTTGTTATTGCAGTTAGCCAACGCATGCAACATCGACACCGTTGCGTTAGAGGCGGCTTTACCAAACTCACGCGCTCAACTAGACATCAATAACCAGCGTGCCATGCAAGGTAATGTATTTGGTGCTCCTTGGTTCAAGATAGGTGCCAATAATTTTTGGGGACAAGACCGGCTAGACTTCGTAGAACGGGCGGTGACTCTGTGAGTGTTTTAATCGACTTTTTTTCGCCTTGTCCCCGTGGGTCAGAAGCCTTACTGGCAATCGAGTTACAAAGTATTGGCGCAAAAAATATCGTACTTGCAGGCGGCGGTGTTAGTTTTAGCGGCGACCAAATTGTTGGATGGCGTGCCAATTTGGAATCTCGCTTTGCGAGCCGAGTTTTGCAGCGCTTAAACCAAGGTCCTTACGAAAGTACGGACGACTTGTACCAACTGGCTTACGATACGCCATGGGAGTTGTTTCACGACGTAGACGCGACCCTGCGAGTCGACATTACCGCTACGCGAGCACCTCTGCAAAGCCTACAGTTCTCAACACTACGAATTAAAGATGGTATTTGTGATCGCTACCGCGAAGCGACGGGCGAGCGCCCTTCAATTGACACCCACAACCCAATACGGCGCGTCTTTGCCTACGTTAGCGACTTCACCTGCCAATTGTATTTAGATTGGTCAGGCGAGCCTTTGTTTAAGCGCGGCTGGCGTCGTGAAGCAAACGATGCACCAATGAAAGAAAACTTGGCAGCGACCGTTTTAGCGCTATCAGGCTGGGCTGGCTGGGCAGCACGCGTTCCGGGCTCTTTAGTTTTACCCGAAGGTACGCCCAATGTGTTGCTCGATCCATTTTGTGGTTCAGGCACTATTGCAATTGAGGCTGCCTGTATGGCTAAAGGTATTTTGCCGGGTTCGCAACGACGCTTTGCATTCCAAGACCAACTTGGATTCGACCATAGCGCTTGGCAACGCATACGCGATAAAAGTGCTAACCAAGCAGCCGCAGCTGCTAAAGCCGTTGAAGTGTTACTGGGTGGTCCAGCAAAAATTTATGCCTCCGATATTACGCCTGCCGCTTTAGCTATTGCGCGCGAAAATGCGAGCGAAGCCGGTCTATCTAAAACAGATATCGAGTTTAAGCAAAGCGATGCCTTGCATTGGAACGCGCCCGCTAGCGGCGGCATTTTGGTAACCAACCCACCTTACGGTGAGCGAATTGATATGAAGGGGCGCAAAGTCATTACCAGTGACGAGCGCTTTTGGCCATTGTTTGGCGATCTGATGAAGAAGCAATTTAACGGTTGGCAGGCTTGGTTGTTTACGGGCGATTTAGAATTGCCGGGTCATATTCGATTGAAACCTAAGCGTCGTACACCCTTATTTAATGGCCCGATCGAATGCCGATTATTTGGTTTTGAAATGTATTTAGGTACAAAAAAAATCAAAAAACTAGAAGCCGCTGCAAACGCTGCTGGAATCGGCGACAGTAACGCTTAGTTTGATAACTGTTAATTCAAACAGTTTTAATTCAACAAATATTGATTCAATAAATTAACCCAAAGTTGCGCAATGTATATACCAAAGCATTTTGACGAAAAAGACCCTTCCACCTTGCAAGCGTTAATTGCTGCCCATCCTCTAGCAACTTGGATGACAATCGATGATTCACAAGGTTCTCCCGAATTATTGGCAAACCATATTCCATTCACGCTCGATCCAACGCGCGGCCCACATGGAACATTGGTCGGGCACGTAGCCAAAGCAAATCCAGTGTGGCAGTTGTTTTCAAAAACTAGCCCTTCAATCATTGCGTTTCAAGGCCCAGAAATTTATATAACCCCGTCTTGGTACCCATCGAAACAAGAACATGGCAAAGTGGTTCCAACATGGAACTACGCCGTAGTGCATGCTCACGGAATACCCACGGCAATTAGTGATGCGCAAGGTTTGCTAAAGATAGTTAACTTCTTAACTGATACGCATGAGGGACAACTACAAAAAACGCAGGGCAAAACACCGTGGCAAGTGAGTGATGCACCAACCGATTATATTGAGTCGATGCTAAACGCAATTGTTGGAATAGAAATTCCAATTGCGAAGTTAGAAGGCAAATGGAAGATCAGCCAAAATCGACCTAAATCGGAACAAGTCGGCGTTGTTTCGGGGCTAAACGAGATGGGTACACCTAGCGCCTTGGCTATGGCTAATTTGGTTAAAAACCTCTAGCGAAATTGGTAGAGGTTTTTAGCCTACTAAAAATTACACTAAATCCAAATGCGCAATACCCTCACCCAACACGCGTTTATCGCGCTTACTATTGAGCTTAATATTTAAGCGTAGATCATTCACAGAATCGGCATTACGCAACGCATCTTCGTAAGTAATCAAATTTTCTTCAAACAGTTCAAACAGTGCTTGATCGAAAGTTTGCATGCCGGCTTCGCGACCTTTTTTCATCTGCTCTTTGATCTCGCTAACTTCACCTTTAAAGATTAAATCGGCAATGTAAGGCGTGTTAATCATTACTTCAACAGCGGGCACTCGACCCTTTGTGCCTTGAATCGGCAGCAGGCGTTGTGAAATCATCGAGCGTAAGTTCAAGGACAAATCCATTAGCAATTGTTGACGACGCTCTTCTGGGAAGAAGTTAATAATTCGGTCAAGCGCTTGGTTGGCGCTATTCGCATGTAAGGTTGCTAGACAAAGATGGCCTGTTTCTGCAAAAGCAACCGCATGCTCCATCGTTTCACGATCGCGAATCTCACCGATCATAATGACATCGGGGGCTTGGCGTAGGGTGTTCTTCAGTGCAATGGCCCAATCGTTCGTGTCAACGCCAACTTCGCGGTGGGTAACGATGCAGTTTTTGTGGGGGTGCACATATTCAACTGGGTCTTCAATCGTAATAATATGGCCGTAAGTGTTCTCATTACGGTAGCCAACCATTGCTGCTAAAGAAGTCGATTTACCAGAACCCGTTCCACCCACCATAATGATTAAGCCGCGCTTGGTTAAACTTAATTCACGCACACTATGAGGTAGACGTAATTCTTCAAAATTAGGAATGTCGGTGCGAATCGTACGCAACACAATGCCTACACGGCCCTGTTGCATAAAAGCGTTTACACGGAAACGGCCAATGCCAGAAGGACTAATTGCAAAGTTCACCTCACGATTTGCTTCAAATTCACCGGCTTGACGGTCATTCATAATCGCGCGTGCTAACTCAACCGTGTGGGTTGGCGTTAGTGGCACATTCGAAACTGGCGTTAACTTTCCGTCAATTTTAAATGCAGGGGGAAACTCAGCAGTTAGAAATAAATCAGAACCACGTTTGTTAACCATCAACCGCAGCAGGTCGTTCATAAACTTCGAGGCTTGATCGCGCTCTAATTGCATAGTGTTACTCCAAATCTAAAAATAAAAATCAACCTGGGAACATGTCTTTGTTGGTTGCTGAAGATCGAGCTTCTGCCATCGAAATAACATTCCGACGAACTAGATCGCTCAAACATTGATCCATAGTTTGCATACCTAAACTCTGACCGGTTTGGATCGACGAGTTCATTTGCGAGACTTTAGCTTCGCGAATCAAGTTACGAATTGCGGGCGTACCAATCATAATTTCATGAGCCGCAACGCGACCGGTGCCGTCTTTGGTTTTTAATAGCGACTGTGAAATAACCGCTTTTAATGACTCAGACAACATCGCACGAACCATCTCTTTTTCGGCCGCTGGAAACACGTCGATAATACGGTCAACGGTTTTTGCAGCTGATGAAGTATGCAAAGTACCAAACACTAAGTGACCAGTTTCTGAAGCAGTTAGTGCTAATCGAATGGTCTCTAAGTCACGTAACTCACCCACCAAAATAATATCTGGGTCTTCACGTAAGGCTGATTTAAGCGCGTTGTTAAACGACAAAGTATGCGGGCCGACTTCGCGTTGATTGATTAGGCAGCGTTTAGATTCATGTACAAATTCAACTGGATCTTCAACGGTCAAAATGTGTCCGTAAACACTCTCGTTGACATGATTCACCATCCCGGCAAGCGTTGTTGATTTACCTGAACCCGTTGGGCCGGTAACCAACACTAGGCCACGCGGAGTCATGGCGAGTTCACTAAAAATCTTAGGCGCGTTTAACTCTTCAAGCGATAAAATTTTCGAGGGAATGGTTCGCATTACAGCGCCAGCGCCACGGTTTTGCACAAACGCGTTCACACGAAAGCGTGCGAGACCAGGAATTGCAAACGAAAAATCGCACTCTAAGTTTTCTTCAAACTGTTTGCGTTGCGAGTCGTTCATAATGTCGTACACCATTGCGTGTACGTCTTTGTGCTCCATGGCTGGCAAATTGATTCGGCGCACGTCACCGTGCACGCGAATCATCGGCGGCAAGCCGGCTGAAAGGTGTAAATCGGAGGCTTTGTTTTTTACAGCAAAGGCAAGAAGTTCGGCGATGTCCATTTAGAATACAGGCAAGAGTAGCGGATTTACCGAACATAGCCACTTGCGCGCCCTACACCAACAAGCGTGCGAAGAGAGGCTGATGCTGGCGACAAGCGGTCAGCAATTGATGTTAAACAACAGGATCAAGTGTGAACAAAACCACAGAGCAACTTATTTCTTTAGCCCAACAAAAGCTTGATGTGGTGACGGCACGTTTAAAACAAGCGGTCGAAAAACACGGATCAACGGACACACCGGTAAAGCTGTTAGCTGTTAGTAAAACATTCCCCGCTCAAGCGGTGCTTAGTTTTGTACATTGCGGGCAGCTTAGTTTTGGCGAAAACTATGTCCAAGAAGCCTGCGAGAAAATTATTCAATGTCGTGAACTTCTCGCCAAAGAAAACAACAATGCAAAACTAGAATGGCATTTTATCGGCCCACTGCAAAGCAATAAGACACGACAAGTTGCCGAGCATTTCGATTGGGTTCAATCGGTTGATCGACTTAAAATCGCACAACGGCTAAACGAGCAACGCCCAGATCATTTAGAACCGTTAAATGTTTGCGTTCAGGTAAACGTTAGTGGCGAGGCAAGCAAAAGTGGTTGTCAGCCTCAAGAAGCTTTGGCATTGGCAGCACAAATCAGGGCACTGCCGAAACTAAAGCTACGGGGCCTAATGGCAATTCCAGAGGCGATTATTGAAAGCAGCGATCAAGTAAATAACTTACCCTCGTTAGAGTCCCAGTTTTCGCAAATGCGCGATTTGTTCAAACTATTGCAAGAACAAGTCTCGACAAATCAGCATACGGAAACCAAAACACAATTGTCCAGTCGAATAAATGCTTCAGAAAACACAAAAGAGAGCGTTCATATCGATACGCTCTCTTTAGGTATGTCCGCTGATCTTGAACTAGCGATTAAAGCTGGCTCTACGATGGTACGAATTGGTAGTGCTTTGTTTGGTGCGCGCAACACCCACGCGTAGCGGGTGTTTGACTTAACCTTTAAGCGGCTACAGCGCCCATTTTCTTGACTGCGGCAGCCAAACGGCTCTTTTGACGTGAAGCTGCATTCTTGTGAATGATCTTTTTGTCAGCAATGCGATCGATAGTGCTTGTAGCGGCTTGAAAAATCGCAGCAGCAGCATCTTTGTTGCCAGCAGCAACGGCTTTGCGTGTGTTCTTGATTGCAGTACGCAACTCTGAACGCAGGCTCGAATTGTGTTCGTTACGCTTGACTGCTTGGCGTGAGCGCTTGCGAGCTGATGCAGTATTGGCCATGTGTTTGTTATCCTAGTAAAGTTACAGCTTGGAGAAATCTGGAAAGCCTTGAATAATAACGTCTTTTCGGCAGATGTGGCAAGCCAAGAGCTCGCCTTTTGCAAACTATGCGTCAGCGCACCGCCAGTTTTATCCTTTTTAGCAATCTTTTCTAGTCAATGAACCTTCTTAAAGCGCTCGGCACTGTCTCGGGTTTTACCCTTCTGTCGCGGGTCACAGGTTTGTTACGCGAAATCATCATGGCCGCTATGTTGGGTGCCAGCGCCTATTCGGACGCATTTTTTGTTGCTTTTCGTTTGCCAAACTTACTCAGGCGCATCTTTGCCGAGGGTGCATTTTCACAGGCTTTTGTTCCAACCCTTGCTCGACACAAAGCAGCTGGAACTCAAGAATCCACTAAATCGCTTATCGATTCAATCGCCAGCGCCTTGTTTTGGAGCCTGTTATTAGTCACCATTTTAGGTATCGTCGCTGCACCTATCTTGGTGTACACAATGGCTACCGGTCTAGCAAAAAATCCAGAAGCCTTTTCAGTAGCCGTCATCATGACTCGCTGGATGTTTCCATATATTTTGATGATCTCGCTAGTGGCGCTGTCCGCCGGTATTTTAAATACCTATCGCAAGTTTGCATTACCTGCGTTTACGCCCGTGTTGTTAAATTTAAGTTTTATTGTTTGCTCTTTGGCCCTATCAAAACAATTTGCGCAACCCGTTTACGCTCTAGTGGTTGGTGTTGTACTTGGGGGTATCGTACAACTGGCCATTCAAATTCCTGCGCTACACAAATTAGGTTTGTTGCCAAAAATTAACGCCAATCCCTTTGCCGCATTTAAAGACCCCGAAGTTCGGCAAGTCATGAAGTTAATGGCACCTATTTTGCTTAGTGTTTCCGTTGCGCAAATTAGCCTCATCATCAACACCAATATTGCTTCTCATGTTGCGGTGGGCGCGGTCTCGTGGATTACTTATGCCGATCGATTAATGGAGTTTCCCACCGCAATGTTAGGGGTCGCTTTAGGGGTTGTTTTAACACCGAGCCTAACGGCAGCACATCAACGCAAAGATGCCGAACAATACAGTGCCTTGCTAGATTGGGGTTTGCGTTTATGCGTACTGCTAGCAATACCTGCAATGGTCGGATTAGCTTTACTCAGCCAACCATTAACAGCATTGCTGTTTCATCGCGGACAGTTCTCTGCATTGGATGTTCAAAACACTGCAGCGGCAGTAGCTGCCTACGGCTTCGGTATCATCGGTCTAGTGGCTATAAAAATTCTAGCGCCTGGTTTTTTTGCACGACAAGACACCCGTACTCCGGTCATGATCGCCATCGCAGTGTTGATCATTACCCAAATTCTAAATTGGATTTTAATCCCGCACTTAGGCCATGTGGCGCTTGCGTTGTCGATCAGCATTGGTGCGTTAATTAATGCAGCTTGGATGTTAATTGCGCTTATTCGTAAAGGCGCTTATAAACCCGAACGCGGCTGGCTGGCATTTATACTAGTAATTATTGCTGCGAGTGCCAGCATGGCATTCGCCTTAGCTATGATCGATCAGCGGATTGATTGGATCGCGTTGCAAGCCAGTGAACTAAAGCGCGCCTTTTATGCCTTCACCATAATAATTGCGGCTGCAGCCATCTACTTCGGTCTATTAATGGTGTTGGGTTTAGATATGATGCAATTAATAAAAAAACGAGCGAAGTAATTTAGGGCCAAAAACCGTGAATCAAAAACAATCAAATGAAATTCAACAACCGCTTAGCATTGCATTTATTGGCGGCGGAAATATGGCGAGTGCGATTATTGGTGGTTTAGTTAAGACCAGCCAAAAAGTGTTGCCACAAAACCTGCAAGTCGTTGAGCCTTCGGCAAGTCAATGTGAACTGCTGCAAACACACTTTGGCATCGAGCAAGTGATGGCAAACAATCAGTCTTTAAAACCGGCTCAAGTCATCGTTTTGGCGGTAAAACCACAACTCATGGCGCAAGTTTGCCAAGAGCTCTGTAAACACACTTGGCTTTCCAACGCTCTGATTATTTCAATTGCAGCAGGCATCAGAATCGAAAGTTTGCAAAGATGGTTAAACATCGCCAATGCTGAACCAATTCGCGTTGTTCGTACTATGCCCAACACACCGGCACTGATAGGCAAGGGTATTACCGGTTTAGTGGCAAGCGCGCAGGCGTCAGCAATTGATCGCGAATTAGCAACGACTATATTATCGGCAGTTGGTAAAACAGTTTGGTTCGACAACGAATCAAGTCTAGATGCGGTAACTGCAATGTCAGGCAGTGGTCCAGCCTATGTTTTTTACATGCTAGAAGCATTTCAAGCAGCAGGTCAAAAAATCGGACTAAGTAGCGAACAAGCGAGGCAACTTGCTATCGAAACTTTTGTGGGTGCTAGTGAATTGGCAAAAACATCACCCGATTCTTTTACATTGCTTCGCGAAAAAGTGACCTCAAAAGGTGGCACAACCGCTGCGGCCATTGCGGTAATGGACGAGCAAAATTTAGCGAGCATTTTTGAAGCTGCAGTTAAGTCTGCAAACGACCGTTCTATCGAGCTGGGTAAAGCCCAATCGTAAAAATATCATGAGCAATTCTTTGCCAGTCATTACCAGCCCCTTTCGACTTAGCGCCAGAAAAATTATCGCTCGCGGCTTTTTGCGTGGGCAACTAGAGTCGGGTCGATCGGCGCTTTGGACCAAACGTAAACAGCGCTATTTTGTTCTGCCGGGTGATTATGTCGGTGCTATGAACGCGCAATTTGGTTGCTACGAGCAAGAAGAAATTAATGTTCTGCGATGGGTATTAAACAACTGCTTTAGCCCCGATCAAATGCACAACGCGGCAATGCTTGATGTTGGCGCGCATTTGGCTAATTACAGCGTCGAGTTAGGACAACAGTTCTCTAAAGTAGTTGCAGTCGAAGCTAGCCCGGTTTTAAGTAAAGTTGCACACGCAAATATGTTGTGGAGCGGTTTACCGAATGATCAAACGCTAATGATTGCCAAGGCCGTATCAGATCAACCCGGCTTTGTTAATTTTGAACACAACCAAGACGGCAACTTGGGCGGTTCGCGAATTGCGCAAGACCAAGCATCGAGTACCCAACCGATTGCAAGCCCAGAAAAAATCCAACATTGCGTTGAAGTGCCGACTATTACCTTGCAAGCTATTGGCGAACTGGCTGAGGCGCCGATACGTTTTATTAAGCTCGATGTTGAAGGTCACGAAATTGCAGCATTACGCTCCGGCGCGCAATTGATTGCCAAACATCAGCCGGTTATGCAAATAGAAGTAAGCCCTGAAAATTTTTTGGCTTTTGAAAAAATTATAGGTGAATTACTGCCGGGCAATTCTACCTTCGTAGTAACTCATCACCCTTTAAATGACGAAAGCAAGCTGCATTTAATCAAAGGTTTTTTCACGCGCAGCCTACACTACCGTTTGGCCCCAATAGAGCGCGTCAACATTAAAAAACGACTCCGCGCTTTAATTGTGATTCCTCGATCAGTAATGGAAGCTTCGCATCACAAAAACTGGGCGCAAGCTTAATTTAACAACCAAATTTATGAGCCAACAACGATTTATTCTTTGCATGAAATGGGGTACAAAGTACGGCCCCGACTACGTTAACCGGTTGTACAACATGGTTCGCCGCAATTTATCTGGAGACTTTCGGTTTGTTTGTTTAACCGATGATAGTAATGGCCTTGATTCGAACGTCGAGTGCTTTCCAATTCCATCGCTTGAACTTCCCGAAGGCATTCCTGAGCGTGGCTGGAAAAAACTTACTACTTTCGTTCCTGACTTGTACGGCCTAAAAGGCACAGCACTATTTTTAGATATCGACGTTGTAATCGTCGACAAAATAGATTGCTTTTTTGAATACCCCGGCGAGTTTTTAATCATCCACGATTGGAAGCGCCCGTGGCGCATTACCGGTAATTCTTCAGTTTACCGTTTCGAAATCGGCGCTCACCCCGACGTCTATGAAACCTTCCGTACGACTGTAGAACAAGTACGCAAAGATCATCGGCACGAGCAAGCTTTTTTATCTGATCATTTGCACAAACAAGGCAAAGTGAAATACTGGCCAGCAGAATGGTGCCCTAGCTTTAAGTACCATTGCATTCCTGCCTGGCCCACCAATTTTTGGCGTGAATCAACATTTCCGGCTGGTAGCAAAATTGTAATTTTCCACGGGGAAGTGAATCCGCCGGATGCGTTGGCTGGGAAGCGGAATCGCGCTTTTAGATTTATCAAGCCGGTTCAGTGGGTTGGGGATTATTGGAAGTGAGATTGAGGATTGTAGGCTTTGAAATGTGGGAGCAAAGCGGTTTTGTAACTCAGTCGCTTACGCTCCAATGAGTTTCAAAACCGCTTTGCTCCCACATTTCGCACATCCTTCTGCGCAGGGGACCTGTCTTCGACATTTTGTGTAGGCTCGACGACTAGGTGCTTTTCTAGTGGCGCGGCGCTTTGCGCGCTGGCAGCGGGCAGCGAGCATGACACTGGCACTCTACGTTGATACTGGGTTGATCTTGTGGGCTGATATTTACCCAACGTCGACTATACAATTCCAAAAGACTTGCTGTGCAGCGATCTGTGTATTGAGCGGACCGATAGGCGTACCTGTGCGTTGCAGCGTTGGCACGTAATTTTGTGAGCAGGTAGTCTGATCTGTTTTTGATTGCGTAAATGCATATCTCCGTATCCAGCATGTATCGCATGTCTGTTAAAACGGTTCGCGTTTTTGTTGCTGCTTGGGTTGCTCACGATTGGGGAAGTTTTCAAATTTGCCGAGCGCCTTGATCAGTTGCTCTATCGATGGGCGCGCTTTCGAGGTCAATATGATGCATTCACCATCGCGCGCGATAAACACTTCGCTCTCACCTTCAAAACGAAATTCTTTCGGTAAACGACCACCAGCATGCATAGCGGCTACCAAAACAATCCACCGGCCATTGAATTCATGGGCAAAAAAACTTGGGCGCCGGGCAAGAACCTACAGCGCTTCATTGCCGCCACCTTGGGTATTGCGCCCAGAGAACAACTGCACCTCGTGCAAGCCATTAGCGATGCCGTTGCAGATGTCGCCCCGCAAGTGCGCCAAGCCATGCGTCAATATCCTGAATTCAAAGACATCGGCAAACGCATGTTAGTAGCGTGGAGCGAGGGTGTGCAGGGCCTACGAGATCAGAGCTTATACGCTGTGGGCGCATGGGCAAAGGGCAATGCCTTTGAAGGCTTTTCCGAGCCACCAAAGCTGGAAACCCGCACGTTAACAATTGGGCGCTCACCTTTGTTGGGAAATCGCTAAAAATGGCAGACACAAAACGACCTTAGCTCGCTTTACTGCGGTCCTCGTGCCGCGCATTCTGGGCGCTTCAGTTGGCATACCAAGGTGCTCTAGAATCGATTTGATCTCGCTAGCGTGAATCACAAACGCGATGATCCTTACCGACCCACCACTGTGCCCGCAACGCAGCGGGTCTACTTCGTACACGCTCGATTTATTCTATCTCACCTTTAATTCCGAGCTTTCGCGTCTTTTCCCATAACGTTTTCCGACTAATTCCGAGAGCGGAGGCGGTTTGCGCCATTTGCCCGCCAAAGTGCTCCAATATTTGGATGATGTAACGACGCTCTTGCGTTTTGCTGTAATCAGCAAGAGAGATAATAGCCGCATCGGTAGCGTTAGATTTGTTGTCTATCGGACGTGCGCTCGACGCTGAACTTTGCCCATCCTGTAAATAAAGCACGCTCGATAGCCCCTCTTGCATTTCGAAATCATCGGGCCTCAATAGTGGATGTGCAGTGAGCACGCAAGCACGTTCAATCGCATGCTTTAGCTCTCGGACATTGCCGCGCCAAGCTAAGCCACACAGGAAAGTTAGTGTTGGTTCAGAAAGCATACGCGGGGATGCAAGGTGCGTTTGATTCCAACGTTCAATAAACAGGCGTGCCAGCCAAGCAATGTCCTCAGTACGCTCGCGTAGCGGTGGCACTCGCAGTTGAATAATGTTAATCCGGTAGTACAAGTCTTCGCGAAATCGCCCAGTCTTTACGTCATCCCGGATATCGCGATGAGTCGCTGTAATGAGTCGGAAATCAAGCTTTATTACTTTTTCTCCTCCCAAGCGAGTTAATGATTTTTCCTGTAAAACACGGAGCAAACGCACCTGCGCTGCAAGAGTGAGTTCTGCAATCTCATCAAGAAAAATAGTGCCACCATCGGCCTGTTCAAAATAGCCGCGATGCGATTTCGCGGCACCGGTGAATGCGCCGCGCTCGTATCCAAACAGCTCTGCTTCCATCATGCTTTCCGGCAACGCACCACAGTTCACTGTGACGAATGCTTTGTTGCTGCCGCGAGCATATCGATGTAGGAGAAGGGCTAGCTCTTCTTTACCAACCCCTGATTCACCTGTAACTAAAACAGACGACCACTGTGCGCCCATTTTGATTGCCATCTCCTCCAACCGACGAATTTCTTTTGACACACCTAGCGTCGGTGGTGTGTTTGCCGAAACCGCCATCGAGCGACCTGTAGTGAGTAGTCGCAACTTGCAAATTAATTGTTCTAGATCTAGCGGTTTAACTAAATAGTCTGCGGCACCATTTGCTAGCAATCTTTCCGCTTGAGACTGCGTGCTATAACCGGTAATGAACATAGCAGGGTAATCGAAATTAGCATTTTCTTTGGCTCGTTCGAAGAGTATCTCACCGCTTAAATCGGGCAGTCTAATGTCACTAATGAGACAATCGAAGCGTCGGGTTTTCATACGACTAAGGGCCGCCGCTGCAGACTGTACCCATTCATGATCGATGGATTCCAACATAAAGCGATCACAAATCGATTCACCCATGATTGGATCATCCTCGACAAGTAAGACACTAGGCATTTGCTACCTCCGGTTGTAATGGAATAGTTAAAGTGGCGCAGGTACCTTCACTTTCATGCCTTTCATCTGCGTTGTTTGCAGCGTTGATGCTGAGATTTCCGTTCAACTGTTGTGCAAGTCGAAAACAAACCCATAAACCAAGGCCGATACGACCGCTGGCATCCGGCTCTAAGGTAGTTGTGGCAGTCGCGGGATAAACAAACGGGACGCCGTCGTTTCGCACTACTACTCGTAATTGATTGTTGATCGCATCAACTCTAACGCTTACCCAGCTGTCTGCCGCTTGTATTGCATTCAAAACAAGGTTCAGCGTTATTTGCCGAATTGGCACGGATCTAATGCTCAACTCCGCGTCGCCTAGTTGCATTCGCCAACTTACTCGAATGCTTCGCTGCTCCGCCAAGGGAGTAGACAGTAATTGAAGATCATCAAAATCTTGCTCGCACAACGGCGTATGCTCTCGTCGGGCTTGGGCCATTAAGGCCGCTACTGATTCTTCAATTTGTCGTAAACCGCGCTCCAACAAATTTGATGTCTTTTCAATGTAAGGGTCATTTATTCCGCGCAAACGCAGATTGCTAATTGCATTTAACATACCACCGAGAGGGTTGTTGACTTCATGGGCAAGGCTCGCGGTTAATTTGCCTACCAACGCCATTCTCTCGGCAGCTTGAATCTGTGTTTCCAACTCTTGATTTCTAGCGATCTCAGCCTGCATTACTGCAAATTGGCTACCAAGTTGAACTATTTCATCGGCATTGCTTTGCACTGCTGCAGCGCCGGGAAGATGGCGCTGCCAATTTGTATCTGTCATCGCTATTCGTAATCGGTTCAAAGGATTTACCAACGATCGACCTAACCACCATCCAACTGGCACAATTATTGAAAGGGCTAATGCACCCAGTGTCGTTAAAAGTAACCCAAGTTCTCGAAGCTTCGGCAATGTTGCATCTTGCGCCGCGTATGCCACAACTGCGCCAAGTTTCTCTCCGTCTTCTGACAATACTTGAGAAGCACTAATGAATGCTTTGTTTGAACTTTCGTTGCTAAATACAAATAGGCCGCTCTTGTGTGCGGACATCGTGTTTTCTAGGCTTTGTCTAACTATCGTCACTACCCCAGCCGGTAGCGTATTTATCGTTGTTGCTAATGGATAGAGAATCGGGTCAGAGGCGGCGAGGATCGTAGAATTTTGCGCAACTACAATTATTTGTGTGGCGGAGTCTCGGCTTGCAAGTGCAGAGACTTGCTGAAATACGTCCCAAATTTCGTCGCGCGCAATCGCGCCTCTTGCGGATGTGGCTAGCGCACTGGAGAGCCGCTCTACTCGCGCTAGCAACTCAGCATTAATATGCGATGCAATTAAGTAGTAGGTGACTGCAAATACGCCTAATGCCGACAAGATGCTCACCGTACAGAGTGCAAGTGGCACTTTGACGAGATAACTTAGGTGATTTAACTTAAATAATGACATCGCAGGCTTTTTTATGTTTCAACCCGCTGCATCATTGCAGCTATTGTGTTGAATAGCGCTGGGTCTCCTGCAATAAAACCGTCTAATCGAAGCTCTCGCAAGAGTTGCTCTCCAGCGATTGAGTTTTTCATATTGATCAATGCAGCGCGAAGCTTTGTTTGTACCTGAGAAGGTAGATTTTTACGAGAGACAAATGGCGGGAATGCGAAGGCTTCTGATTTCAAAATGATGCGTGTTCTTTGCGTGCTCGCTGGAGAAAGTTCGGCAAGACTATCCCAAACGTAACCGTCTACAGAACCCGCGTCTGCCAGCCCTTGCGATACCGCAGCAATTACATTTTGATGACCGAGTGCGAAAAAAGATTTTCGAAAAAACGTCGACTCTTTTTCTTTTAAAACAGTGAGTTGCGAGCGAGCAAAAAGGTAGCCAGAATTTGACAGGGGATCTGAGTAAGCAAAGCTGCGACCGCGCAAATCGGCAAAACGATGCGCCTTACTAACAGTGGGTCCAGCAATAATGTAGGCTCGATAAGTCGGCGAGTTTTGATACAAAGGTATAGCGACTAGCTGTAACTTTTCAGCGTACCTAACAAACGGATATCCGCATAGCCACGCCATGCTCAGGTTGCCATTAAGCAACTGCTCGACAACATCTGCGTAGCTGCGTCGCTGCACGAATATCACAGGTTGCTGCAAGGCTTGCTCGAAGTAGGTGCGTAAGCGCCCTAAAAATCCGGAACGTTCGTCTAAAAAAACTGGGGTCAGTCCAATGCGTAAAGGCGTATCTATGCTCTGTGATGTTGCGGCTCTGCCGAGCGGCGCCGCTGAAGCATGAATCGCACTTGCTATAAATAATCTTCTTTTTAACTTCACGGCATTACCTAAAAAGAACATGGCTTAAATGTTGCAGTCTATTACAAAAACGTAACATTCCATGACTAATTTCCTACCGAATTCGTTCTCAGATCTGCGCGCCGTTGACGTGGCGTTACGTTTTTGAAACCTAAACATTACCCTTTGGTTACAACGACAAAATTTGTGCATTGCACCAACTGTTTAATTTCAAGCACTTATGAATTTCTCCAACTGGCACGGTATATGCATTGAAGTAAATGCAACGTATAACTCAAGGAGACTGTTCGTGGAACATCAATCAGGTCGTCGATTATTTTTAAAATCCGCTAGTGCTGGAACTGCGGCCGCTAGCGCTTTGATAGTGCCTAGCGCTGCTCAGGCAGCTCAAGCACGCGGTAATGTTGGTGCAACTGTATTGCCTTATCCAAATACCTCTGTCGGGAAGGCGCGTGGCATGAAGGTAGATATTCCGGTTAGCTTTACCTACCCCGATTCATCATCGCCTTGCGTTGCTCTCAAAACCGGCAAGCCAACCCCTGGCGGTGTAGGCCCGGATGGTGACATCGTTGCCCACAGCATTCTTTGCACGCACATGGGCTGCCCAGTTTTTTATGATGCAGCCGCGAAAACATTCAAATGTCCCTGCCACTACTCGGTCTTCGATCCAGATAATCATGGGCAGATGGTTTGCGGGCAAGCCACCGAAAATTTACCCCAAATTCAATTGGCTTATGACGGAGCAACCGACACTGTTCGAGCCGTCGGCGTCAATGGCCTAATTTATGGCCGCCAATCCAACATTTTGTAAGACAGGGCGAATTCATCATGAGTAAAATTAAAGATCGCATTGCGCTACCTCCCGTCAATGCCGTAAAAACCAACATGACTTGCCACTTTTGCATTGTCGGTTGCGGTTATCACGTTTATAAATGGGACGCGAACCAAGAAGGAGGGCGTGCGCCGAAGCAAAATGCTCTTGGCCTAGATTTCACGAAACAATTGCCGCCTCTGGCTGTCACGCTAACGCCTACAATGACGAACGTCATTGCTAATAAAGATGGTACGAGACACAACATCATGATCGTGCCTGATAAGCAATGTGTGGTGAACAGCGGCTTGAGTTCTACTCGCGGTGGCAAGATGGCATCGTACATGTATGCGGCTGATGGCATGACAGCTGATCGTCTTCTTTATCCACGGTTCTATGGTGGCGACCAGTGGCTTGATACTTCTTGGGATCACGCGTTAGCCATTTATTCTGGGTTAACTAAAAAGATTCTAGATACTGGTGGTGTGCGCGATATCATGTTTTCTGCATTCGATCACGGCGGCGCTGGTGGCGGTTTCGAGAATACTTGGGGCTCGGGGAAGCTGATGTTCTCGGCTATTCAAACACCGTCTGTGCGCATTCATAATCGCCCGGCTTATAACTCCGAATGTCATGCCACTCGTGACATGGGCGTCGGTGAGTTAAATAACAGTTATGAAGACGCTCAACTTGCCGATGTTATTTGGTCGATTGGTAACAACCCTTACGAAACCCAAAGTAATTATTTTCTGAACCACTGGATGCCTAATCTGAACGGCGGCACCATTGACAAGAAAAAAGCTCGATTCCCTGGCGAACCCGTTGGCCCCGGGAAAATGATATTCGTCGATCCTAGGCGTACAACATCGATCGCTATCGCAGAGCTTGCATCAAAAGCAAACGTGTTACATCTGGACATCAACCCAGGTACAGACATTGCTCTTTTCAATGGATTATTAACGTATGTCGTTGAACAGGGTTGGACGGATAAAGACTTTATCGCCAAACACACCAATGGCTTCGACGCAGCGGTTGCCGCCAACAAGTTAAGTTTGGCCGAATGCAGCCGAATAACTGGCGTATCAGAAGCAAAGTTACGTCAGGCGGCCGAATGGTCTTACAAACCAAAAGCGGCTGGCAAAATGCCCCGCACCATGCATGCCTATGAGAAGGGCATTATTTGGGGCAATGATAATTACTTGATTCAAAGCGCCTTAGTTGACTTAGTTTTGGCTACTCACAACGTCGGAAGACGGGGCACAGGCGTGGTTCGTATGGGCGGGCATCAAGAAGGCTACACAAGGCCACCGCATCCGACTGGTGAAAAAATTTACGTTGATCAGGAATTGATCAATAACAAAGGTCGAATGATGACTTGGTGGGCGTGCAATAACTTCCAAACCAGCAACAATGCCCAAGCGTTGCGCGAGGCAGTTTTACGCCGCAGTCAAATTGTAAAAGACGCGATGACCAAGGCACGTGGCGCTTCTGCCGCCGAGATGGTCGACATTATTTACAACGCGACTAGTAAGGGCGGATTATTTGTTACCAGCATCAATTTGTACCCAACAAAACTCGCCGAAGCCGCTCACATTATGTTGCCTTCTGCCCACCCCGGCGAGATGAATTTAACATCGATGAATGGTGAACGTAGATTGCGACTGTCTGAAAAATTTATGGATGCACCAGGCGAAGCACAACCCGATTGTCTAATTGCAGCCAAGATCGCCAACACGATGAAGGCAATGTACGAAAAAGAGAACAAAACCGACATGGTCAAACGCTTCTCTGGTTTCGATTGGAAAACCGAAGAAGATGCATTTAATGATGGCTTCAGGATGGCAGGTAGGCCGGGCGCAGGCCCAATCGATAGCCAAGGCGGCGATACGGGCTACTTGGCCACCTATGCGCTGCTGAAAGCCGCAGGAACAAACGGTGTGCAACTACCAATTAAGCGGGTAGAAAATGGAAAGCTCATTGGTACGGAAATGATTTATGAGGACAATAAATTTGACACTAAGGATGGTAAGGCGCAGTTCAAGGCGTCGCCATGGCCCGGTTTACCAAAGACTGTTGAAGCACAAAAAGCAAAGCATAAGTTTTGGGTCAATAACGGCAGAGCCAACGAAGTTTGGCAAACCGCTTATCACGATCAGTACAACGAATTTGTTAAGGGGCGATACCCGTTGGCGTACATTGAAATCAATCCAGCTGACGCTCAAGCACTAGGAGTTTCGGCAGGCGAGGTAGTTGAAGTTTTCAACGACTTTGGTTCAACCTACGCGATGGCCTATCCGGTAAAGGATATGAAAGCGTCTCATACTTTTATGCTGTTTGGCTACATGAATGGTGTACAAGGAGATGTAACTACCGATTGGGTTGATCGAAATATTATTCCGTACTACAAGGGCACTTGGGGCAGTATTCGTCGGGTTGGTTCGATTGATCGATATAAGAAAACCGTATCGACTAAGCGGCGGTCTTACGATAACGTCTAGGTTCCTAAAATTGTTTTGACTAAAGGCGGGTGAGTTGCTTTCACTCGCTTTTTTTATGAAAAATATATTGTATGCAAAATGAAGCTCTAGATGGTCTCTTGGGACGATACTCGCTTGGCATAAAACACTTGAAGGATCCCGGGCCAAACGCACATCAAATTGAAGTGCTAATTGCTGCTGCCTTGCGAGCGCCTGACCACGGGGAGTTGATACCTTTTCGCTTTGTAATTGTGGCCGGCGACAGTAAAAATCGACTAGCAAAACTGTTTTACTCTTATGCCTTAGCAAAGGGCAAAGATGAGGACAGTTGCAACATCGAAAGTGAGCGAGTTTTACGCGCACCGGTAACGCTAACCGTTGTAGCTCGGATCGATTTACATCACCCAACCGTACCCGCTCATGAGCAGTGGGTTTGTGTTGGTGGTGCGATCACCAATGTGCTCAATGCGGCTCACTTTATGGGGTTTTCTGGAAAAATATTGAGCGGCGAGAAAGTTCGCGATGCAGCAATTGGCGCTGCTTTTTGCACGCTCGGCGAAACGCTAGTCGGGTGGATAGCACTTGGCACAGCAGCCAAAGCGTTGGGCACAAATAGAGAAAAATCAGTCACCTCTGTTTATTCATATTTCTGAAGGGACATTCGTACCGCAAAGTAACCTCTTGCTTTCGCTAGCCTGCACCACATACGCGATGATCTTCAGTGACCTACTCCAGTACGCACAACGCAGCGGGCCTACTTCATGCACCCTTGCGATTAATTTGGCTCAGTGATAGCGCGTGGGTACGCCGCTTTGCTGAACGCTGGTTAGGGTTGCTCGGCAGGGCTCTGCCTTGGCGCTGTCCCCACAACAACGGGTAGTAGCCTATCGTGGCGAAAGAATCGTTGTAAGCAAATCGGGCGCTCCCTCGATGCGCTCTAGCTTCGGATAGCGCAGACCGCCTTTGTAACTGATCTTCAAAGTCGAGAATAAGTCGCCACGACGAATTAAAAGCTCGATAGGTTGATCCGATGTTTTGGCTTTTTCAATCGCATCTTTAATTACAGAACCTTTGTAGGCTAAGTTGTTAACCGCAACTACAACAACCCCCGGCGCTAACTTCGCTCCAAATGCGGGACTGCCCCACATAACTTGGTCGATGCGCCCACTTCTGTCGAGACTGATTCCCAGCGAGTAAACAAGCGATGTATCACCGTCATTTTCATTCCATAACTTTGTTACAGCGTCGGGTTCTTTGCTATAGGTCAAGCGCCAACCCGCTTTTTCGATACCGTCCAGTGGTGCGCCTTTTCCATACCCATCTAAACGATTGCGCAACCGTGCCGTCCAATCCATTGGTTCTACTTGAGCCAGTGCTTTACTAATATCTTCGGCGGTATAAGTTAATGGTTCGATTCGCCCATCTTCGATCCCAAAAAAGCGCTGCGCAAATTGATCAAGCGAACCTGCCCCCTGCTGTCTCATCAGTACATCGGCAGCTAACCGGGTCACGAATAGGAAATCCAAAAGAGCCACCACAAGTATTGCACTGAAAATTCTTCAGCTCAACCCCTAATCTGCCTTAATGCCCGCCCGCTTGACGATCTCTTTCCAGACTTTTTGTTCATTTGCAATGAAGGTTGCAAATTCGGCGGACGGGCCACCGCCACCGACCGCGCTATCGTTTGCAAATCGCTCAGTTACTGAGCTCGAGCGCAACGCCTTTTGACACTCTTCTTGAATTTTTTTGACCACATCAGCTGGCGTTCCGGCCGGTACCAAGAGGCCGTACCATTGTGATGTTTCAAAATTCTTAAAACCACTTTCGGCAATTGTCGGGACATCGGGTAACGCTGCGATACGTTGGGCAGTGCCAACCGCCAGCGGTCGCAGTTTGCCTTGCTTAATGAAAGCGCTAATCGATGGAAGCCCATTCATTGCGACTTGTGTGCGCCCGGCAACTAGATCGGTCATTTGTGGACCGCTACCGCGGTAAGGAATATGGATCATGAATATGCCGCTCACTAGCTTGAGATATTCAATCGACAAATGGCCGGCACTGGCATTACCGGCTGATCCGTAATTCAGTAAACCAGGATTTTTTTTGGCGTAAGCAATGAACTCTTTAAAATCTTTAGCCGGTACGTCTGGGTGCACAACCAAAACGCTGGGTACTTTCGCTAGCATGGTCACTGGTATGAAATCGCGATTGACGTCATAGGGCTGATTACTAAGCATGTAAGGGTTCACCGCCAGCGTACCGACATGCCCTAAAATTAATGTGTGCCCATCGGGCGCTGCTTTTACAACATCTTGCATAGCAACGATACCGGCACCTCCCGGTTTATTCTCGACAAACACGTTTATACCGAGGCTTTTCGTCATTTCGGCCGCAACTGAGCGCGCAACAATTTCTGAGGTACCGCCCGGAGCGAACGGAACCACCAAGCGCACCGTTTTTGTTGGCCAAGCAGGAGAGGCTTTTGCAGGTAATGTAATGCCCAAACCAGTGCCCGCCAACGAAATGGAAAATTGCCTACGCGAACTTTGTGAAATCTTTGTCATAAGTTGTTTTTTTAGGTTGATTAAAAATTTGAGCCAAAACTTAACCGCTAGTTTCTCGACTTTATCATGAGGTGCAATTGCAGTTCTGATTTTTAGAAGTTACAAAACTACGGCTCTATTCTTTGTAGTAAACCACTTGATGGGTACTGGCGAGCAAGAGCCCAGACTCACTCCATATTTGCGCTGTTTGATCAAAAAAGCCGTTGCGATAGGCTTGTGCCTTTGCTTGGGCCAGCATGTATTTGTCGGCAGTGGCGCTGTGATTAAGTTGAGCCGAATCGGTATGAAAATACGAAGTCATACTCACGGTACCGAAGGGCACCATCTTTGCTCGTCGCAGTAAAAGACGTGGAAAAAATATGTCACAGAACGCTGCCAGAGATAGCAGGTCAACTTACCGTTCCACTGAGTCTTTAACCCATAGTTGCGAAAGACTATTGCTTTCACTCTCGTCCATCACGCTTGGGATGCCACCCACTATTGGGCGCATCTCGTATCGTTCAAGCCAGCGCATTGGGGCTTTACGTTCTGTATGCGGGTAGCTAGTCGGCGGGTTGACTGTTGGCATTGTTGCGTCTTGTCCACTCCATGCCTCACGTCGTGCCGCTGTCACGACAGTACCCGTCATAACAACTTGTGCGCTCTGCATCATGGTCAGTACCCAATGTTGCGTAGAACGATTGGTACGTACGGGTTTTGCTTCGATCTCAAAAGGGCCATCAGCTACCGCCGTGCAGTAATTGATGGTTTGCGCGATTGGTTCGCCGAGTAGTGATGGGTGTTGCATTACTGCATTGAGTAGCACAGCGGCGGTGATTCCACCGAAAGGCCCGATGAAGTTACCCCAAGCAGGGTTTGTAGTGCCAGAAAATAAATCACCATCGATAGGTGTCAGGGTGATCGCTTGATCGAATAAATGCATGTTGTTGGTCTGGTAATCGAAAGGCGCTCACTTTACTGCAAATTTTACGGATAACGAGCAAAGCAACCCAGATTGTATTCGTGTGAACAGCGAACGAATGGCCGCGTTGGGCGCTAAGACGCTGTGATATCGATGCCGTCGTTGCCTTGGTGGGGTATCGGCCGAATAACCCTTTGTTAAGACTAAGCTAATTACTATTTGTTGTGAGACAACTATCAACATGTTCTCTTACGCTTTGCGGCTTACAGACACTAAAAGGATCTAGCATGAAAATTGAAACCATCGCCGTTCACGGCGGCTACTCGCCTGACCCCACCACCAAGGCAGTTGCTGTACCAATTTACCAAACAGTGGCCTTTGCATTTGATGACACGCAGCACGGCGCAGATTTATTCGATTTAAAAGTGGCAGGCAATATTTATAGCCGCATCATGAACCCAACCAATGGCGTACTTGAAGCGCGCATTGCGGCTCTAGAAGGCGGTATTGGTGCTTTGGCAGTGGCATCGGGCATGGCAGCAATTTCGTATGCGATTCAAACGATTTCTGAAGCCGGTGACAATATCGTTTCGGCCTCAACCTTGTATGGCGGTACTTACAATTTGTTTGCCCACACCTTTCCGCAAATGGGAATTGAGGTGCGTTTTGCTGACTATCGCGACCCGTCCTCATTTGCCAAGCTCATCGATGCACGCACCAAAGCGATTTACTGTGAATCGATTGGGAACCCGTTAGGCAATGTGACCGACATTGCTGCACTGGCGAAGGTAGCCCATGCACATGGTGTTCCATTGATCGTAGACAATACGGTTACCAGTCCTTACTTGTGTCGTCCGTTTGAACATGGTGCAGATATTGTCGTGCACTCTCTCACCAAATATTTGGGCGGCCACGGTACAACCATTGGCGGAGCGGTGGTGGACTCTGGCAAGTTCCCGTGGGCCGAGCACAAAGCACGCTTCAAGCGACTCAACGAACCCGATGTTAGCTACCACGGTGTGGTTTACACCGAAACTTTAGGGGCTGCTGCTTACATTGGCCGCTGCCGCGTGGTTCCCTTACGCAACATGGGCGCTGCACTGAGCCCAATGAATGCATTTCAAATTTTGCAAGGTATTGAAACTTTAGCTTTGCGAATGGATCGCATATGTGAAAACGCCGTGAAAGTAGCCACACATTTGCAAAAGCATGCCAAGGTGGCCTCGGTAAACTATGCAGGCTTGCCCGATCATCCAGACCACGCATTGGTCAAGACAATAATGGGCGGCCGCGCCTCGGGCATTATTAGCTTTACGCTCAAAGGCGATGGGGGTACTGAAGGCCGCGAATCAGGCGCACGCTTTCAAGATGCGCTGAAGCTATTCACGCGTTTGGTAAATATTGGTGATGCAAAATCATTAGCTTGCCACCCCGCATCAACTACGCACCGCCAACTCAATCCACAAGAGCACGCAAGAGCAGGCGTCAGTGAAGGTATGGTTCGTTTGTCGGTGGGTATTGAACATATTGACGATCTATTGGCCGATTTGGATCAAGCGCTAGCTGCTGCGTAAAACGATGAATTAATCAAACTCAATGTTGTACTGAACGAAGTCTTGAACATGCCCACCACCAAAGAGCGATTGATCAACATGGGCATCTCAGCTTCACCGAATAACGCCGAAAAGTTTGGCGAGCAGATCAAACAAAACTTGCAACGCTTTGGCCCCGTCGTTAAAGCGGCGGGTATTCCTCTGCAGTAACTAGATCAATTTGCTTTTACTCGAATACCACTTGGCGCGTTAGACGTTTCATCTTGCTGGAAATAAAGGTACGCAACAAATTAAATGCCACGAGTATGGATGACGCCGCCATCAACAGTTAAGGTGGATCCCACAACATAGTCGCCTGCCCGAGAGGCCAAATAAATTGCTGCGCCTGCCATGTCCTCATCGCTACCAATGCGTCCAGCTGGAATACGCCGGCTAATTTCGACCGCGTTATCACGCGCGTCGCGATTCATTTCTGAGGCGAAAGCACCAGGCGCAATCGCAGTCACCACTATGTTGTCTTTAACCAAACGCATAGCCATACGCCGTGTCAAATGAATAAGACCCGATTTACTGGCCGCGTAGGAGTATGTCTCCAGCGGGTTCACGGCAATACCGTCAATAGAAGCGATATTGATGACTTTGGCCACTTGCTTGTTGCCCGCCAAGCGCAAATGCTGGATCAAGGCTTGGGTAAGGAAAAATGGCGTCTTCATATTCAGATCGACCACCTTGTCCCAACCTTGTTCAGTGAAATCATCGAAGGGTTCGGCCCAAGCCGCACCGGCGTTGTTCACTAAGATATCCAATGAAGTTTCATAGGCTGAATAAGCCTTCACTAACGACGCAATGCCTTCTTTGGTCGACACATCGGCAGGTAGCGACACGCATGGCCCGAGCTTTGAAAGTTCGAGCGCAGCTTGATCGCAAGCATCGGCCTTACGTGCGGAAATATAAACGCGCGCACCTTGGGCGAGAAATCCCTCGGCGATCATTCGGCCAATACCACGAGAGCCGCCTGTGATCAACGCCGAGCGACCTTCAAGTGAAAATAGATTCTTCATTTTTGTTCCAATGTCATTTGCATATGAGTGACCCTGCGCTGCGAGCCAAAGTATGCCATACGCCTAATCCATCATTTGCCAACATTGGCCCGTCGGTGGCACCCGCTTGAAGAAATTGCGCACCTTTATGTACTAGAGCGTAGTCGCATTAACGAATCGAAATGAATTGGCCTGTTATCAAACTGATATCTAAGCGCCTTTAAACCGATCCCTGGGCGAGCTCAAGCGGATAACTGAGCGGTTCAAACTGCATCTCATCGACAAACGCAAGACAACGCCAGATTCAAGTTTTACCTCAAGCGCCTAGCCGATGTCAGTAAACCAAGATTCAAGTCAACCCTACATTTGGACAAACGGCGAAGCTGGTTTGATTGCTAATCCAGCTTACAAAAGTACAGCCGCTGTTGATAAGTCAGAAGGTATCTTTTTAGTCGGAATCGGCGAAAACGGATTACGTGCCAATCCAAAGTTTGCGACCCTGCCCAACATGATTCACACCCCTACTTTCAAGGAGGTGTTGGCGAGGTGAGTTTGATTGAAATCAAACCCTTAGCACAGCAAATGGTCGCTTCAAAATAAACGACTAAAAATCACTACCTTAATTGCCAAAGTTTATGAAAACTCTGTTCTTGTTCTATCCAGTATGGATCGTTGCACTGCTAGCCGGATTTGACGGAGTTTTCTACTTTGTCAGTTCTGTCATCATTGGAATTATTTTATTTAGCTGGTTTAAGCTGTTTGTTGTTCGGCCATGACTTGCTAAGTTTGGTGAGCGTGTTACGAACAGGGCTCGATTCAACTCGAAATACACTAATTGAATTAAGGTCGGCGGTTGAACTTAGATCCGTTTAAAAACAAATTCGGGCGCAATTGCACGAAGTCAGCCCCTGAAACCCGAATAGTCAATCCGAAATAAAGCGGCGAAGCCCTTTTAAAACTCATTGGAGCGTAAGCGACTGAGTTTTAAAAGGGCTTCGCCGCTTTATTTCAAAACCTAAAAAAAATTCAGGGAATCAAGTAATTCCCCAAAACCCCAGCAAACACCGCTGCCCCAAACCAATTATTGTGATTAAACGCTTTAAAGCATCCATCACGACTGCGCGTCCGAATCAACGTGTAATGATAAAGAGCAATACAACCAGCTATTACCAAACCAAGAAAATACCAAACATCCATTTCCTCTAATCGACCAACCCAAACCAGTAGTAACAGAGCCACAGCGTAACAAGTCATCACAGCAACGACGTCGTAACGGCCAAAGGTAATAGCCGCAGTACGAATGCCGATCTTGACATCGTCGTCTCGATCAACCATGGCGTACTCTGTATCGTAAGCAAGCGCCCAAAAGATATTGGCTAACAACATGATCCAAGCACTGAGCGGCAATGTATTCTGAATCGCCGCAAAGGCCATAGGAATGCCAAAGCCAAACGCAATCCCTAGGTAGGCTTGGGGTAAGGCAAAAAAACGCTTGGTGAAGGGATAGGAGGCTGCCAGAAACGCGGCTACAACGGCCAACAGCCAAGTCAACTGGTTTAGTCCAATTAACAATAGCGCAGCGGCTAAGCTCAACACCACAAAAACCGCGATGGCTTCTTTTGGTTTGATGGCCCCGCTAGTCAATGGCCGTTGCGCGGTCCGCTTCACGTGTTTATCAAAATCGCGGTCGGCCCAGTCATTAATTGCACAGCCAGCCGAACGCATTAAGACGGTTCCAATAACGAATACAAAAAATAAATGCCAGCCAGGCTCACCGTTTCCGGCAATCCATAAAGCCCAAAGCGTTGGCCATAACAGGAGCAAAATTCCGATGGGCCGATGCATACGAACCAATTGCCAGTACAACTTGAGTTTTTGCATAAGTTAAAAGCGCTCAATCAAAGAATGCGTTAAGGCTAAGCGCAAATGCGCTAGATTCAAAATGCAAAAAACGCACCAATAAAAAAGGGGCACCGAAGTGCCCCTTTGACGACTCAGATTTCCGTGGAAACCGAAGCGCTAGAAAATCGGAATTAACCTTTTTTCTCGTCTTTCTTTTCATCTTTTTTGCCGTCTTTTGCAGCAGGCTTGTCGTCCTTCTTTGCATCTTTCTTGGCGTCAGCTTTTGCATCTTTTTTGGCATCTTTAGCTGCAGGCTTGTCGTCCTTAGCTGCTTTTGCATCAGCAGCTTTAGGAGCAACGTCCTTCTTAGCATCGGCAGCTTTTGCAGCAGCAGGCTTAGCGTCGGCAGCAGGCTTAGCATCGGCGGCCTTAGGAGCAGCGTCTTTCTTAGCGTCAGCAGCTTTTGCAGCGGCTGGCTTGGCATCGGCAGCTGGCTTAGCGTCGGCAGCTTTAGCATCAGCGGCTTTTGGAGCAGCTTTTGTATCAGCAGCTTTTGTTTCGGCTTTAGGCGCTTCTTTTTTGCCAGCATCCGCTTTAGGGGCGTCTTTCTTGCCAGCATCGGCTTTAGCAGCACCGGTTTTTGCGCCGCCAACTGTTAAACCACCAGCAGCCATAGCTTTTACGTTTGTCTCGCCAACGCCTTTAACGCGCTTTTGCATGTCGTCTAAATCCTTAAACCCGCCGTTCTTGCGTTCTGCAATGATATCGGCAGCAATCTTAGGACCGATTCCTTTTACAGACTCCAACTCTGCTTGAGTGGCTGTGTTCGCGTCAATAGCGAAGGCCAATGAAACAGCAGCAAAAAATGCAAACAAACCAGCTATTAACTTCTTAAACATTGCTCTCTCCTCAGAGAATTAGAAAAAATTTTTGTGCTACTACCGCCAAAACGGGTGTCGCTTGCTACCGGTTGACCGGAGCCGCGCAAATGTAAACGAAATCTCTTGAAACACCTATTTGGGCGACTTGACTTTAAGGCCGTGACGCATCTGTAGTGGGCGCATAAGTTTCCCACTGATGGCATCCTGGGCACTGCCAATAATGCGAACGTGCTTGAAAGCCGCACGACTTGCAGGCATACCGTGCGGGCTTGGAGTTCAAAAGCTTTAATTGTTCCGCCATAACGGGCAGCACTGTTGAAGATGCCATTGGCGACGCATCGTTTGTGTGTTCAGCCAGCCATTTTTCTAGAATTCTAGTGGAAGGTCTTTCTGCCATTACTTTTTGAATCCACTGCCCCCAAGGTTCAATATTTTGTTTTGCAATTAACGCAAAGAGAAAATCTTGGCTTGGGGCCACGCCCCACCATAACTGAACGTTTTCAAAAGCGCGCTTAGCAAAACCGGGTAACGCGCTTTCCATGCGTTCGGCAGCTTCAACATAGTCATACAAGACCAACGGCAAATAGCTTGGGTTGCTACGGCCAAGTTCTTCTGTGCAACTGACAACCAACGAATCGTCTGCTTTTGCTTTGGCAACTTGAATTTTTGCCAATGCCACACGTGGATGGGTAGCGTTACAAGCTTGCGCGTTCGCCAACAAAGTAGATGCTTGGTTTAAAGCATCTGGCGTAATTGGAAGTTTTGCTAACAGCTCGTCAAGCATATTGCAGTGGTAGTGCACTTCGTGTCTTGCAGACGAAGCATTTCCCGCGACCCGCAATGTTTGAGCCATTTTAATTGCCAAGGGCCAATCACGAACCCCTTGCGCTAATAATATCCTTTGCTCTTGTGCAGCAACGGCTAGGGGCGTTCCTTCTAGCGGTTTTAGTGCGTCTTCAGCTTGGCTTAACAAACCCGCCTTGATAAAATCTAAACCCAATTCTAAACGCGCTTGTTGTTGATATTCAGGCGCTAAATCACGCCGCGAAATTAAATTTTCGTGAACCCGAATGGCTCTTTCGGTTTCACCGCGCCTGCGAAACAAAGCACCTAAAGCGAAGTGAAGTTCAGGTGTATCCGGATCAAGTTTAACCACATCGATAAGCGCTTCAAGCGCCTGATCTTGCTCGTCGTGCAATAGATGGTTTAAACCTTTGAAATAGGTAGCAGGCAGTTTGCGTGAAGCCTGAATGGTCTGGCGTAAATCCCAACGAGCAGCGAACCAACCCGCCGCAAAAAACACTGGCAGGATCAATAGCCACCATGCTTCAAATTCCATTAATTAAACCTTGGGATTTTTGATGAATACAAGAAATGGCTAGACCATTGGCGGACGCGGCACGTCGACAGTGGGTGCAATTGGAGTCGCTTTAACTTCAGATTTGGCTTGGCGAACTTCGCGCTCAAGCTTGGATATATTGCGTCGCCCTTTGTACCAAGCCGGTACAACCGCCAATAGACCAAAGGCTACGCCAGAAATAAAGAACACTAATAGATGAACAACAATTGGCGCCGACCATTCTAGGTTGCTGCCAAAAAAACGTAAGGTCGCTGTAGCGGTATTAGATAACGCAAAACCCAGCATCACCAAAAACATCACTGCCCAAAAAAACCATGAAATGATGGACATGCTTTTGGCTTAGTTGGCTAAAGGCGCAGCGCCCTCAACTAGATCGACACGTTCACGTAATTCCTTACCGGGCTTAAAGTGGGGCACCCGCTTGCCGGGCACCAATACCTGCTCACCAGACTTAGGATTGCGCCCCACACGCGGGGGGCGCTCACTTAAGGCAAAACTGCCAAAGCCACGAATTTCAATGCGGTGCCCTTTAGCTAAGGTTGTTGCCATGGCATCTAAAATTGTTTTGACAGCATATTCGGCATCGCGCACCACCAATTGGGGGTAACGCTCGGCTAACTGCACAATCAATTCAGACTTCGTCATGGCAACTTCCTTTGTTAGGGGACTCTTTAAAATTTACGGCTTTAACGTTGCAACTTACGGCTTATCTTGGTTGTCCATCTTAGCGCGTAACAATGCACCTAGGTTGGTCGTTCCAGTGTTAGCAGCACTTTCCGATTGAATACGGTTAATCGTATCAGCGGCTTCAACGTTGTCTTTGGCTTTGATCGACAAATTGATACCGCGGTTTTTGCGGTCCACATTGATAATCATCGCTTCAACTTCGTCGCCTTCTTTCAAGTGGGTGCGTGCATCTTCTACACGGTCACGTGAAATTTCGGAAGCGCGCAAGTAGCCTTCAACTTCGTCAGCCAAATGAATCACGGCACCTTTAGCATCAACAGACTTAACGGTTCCACGAACCATCATGCCCTTGTCGGCACTGCCAGCGAAGTTGGTAAACGGATCACCTTCGAGCTGTTTTACGCCCAACGAAATACGCTCACGCTCAACGTCGATTGCCAATACAGACGCTTCAACTTCATCGCCCTTCTTGAAATCGCGAACAGCTTCTTCACCAGTCTTGTTCCAAGACAAGTCAGACAAATGCACCAAGCCGTCGATGCCGCCGTTTAAGCCAATGAACACACCAAAGTCGGTAATCGACTTGATGCTGCCCTTAACTTTATCGCCCTTGCGGTGATTGTCGGCAAACTCTTGCCATGGGTTTTGCTTGCACTGCTTCATACCCAAGGAAATACGACGACGCTCTTCATCAATCTCTAAGACCATAACTTCAACTTCGTCACCTAACTGCATTACTTTGCCAGGGTTAACGTTTTTATTAGTCCAGTCCATTTCGGAAACGTGTACCAAACCTTCAATACCCGGCTCGATTTCAACGAATGCGCCGTAATCAGTAATGTTGGTGGTTTTACCAAACATGCGGGTGCCGGTTGGGTAACGACGGGCAATACCAACCCATGGATCGTCGCCTAACTGTTTAACGCCTAGCGAAACACGGTTCTTGTCTTGATCGAACTTCAGTACTTTTGCAGTGATCTCTTGACCAACAGTAAGTACCTCGGAAGGATGACGAACACGACGCCATGCCATATCGGTAATATGCAACAGACCATCAATGCCACCCAAGTCAATAAACGCACCATACTCGGTGATATTCTTAACGGTACCCTTAACGGTTGAGCCTTCGGCCAATTGCTCCATCAACTTGCTACGCTCTTCACCTTGGCTTAACTCAACCACGGCACGGCGTGACAGCACAACGTTGTTACGCTTGCGGTCCAACTTGATAACGCGAAACTCCATCGTCTTATTTTCATAAGGTGAGGTGTCTTTAATTGGGCGGGTATCGATGAGCGAACCGGGCAAGAATGCACGGATGCCATTGGTCATAACGGTTAGACCGCCTTTGACCTTGCCAGTAACAGTACCTGTTACCAACTCATTTGAATCGAGTGCTTTTTCGAGGTTCATCCAAGCGGCTAAACGCTTAGCGCGATCGCGTGACAAACGGGTTTCGCCGTAGCCGTTTTCGATCGAATCGATTGCAACAGTGACGTAGTCGCCAATGTTAACTTCGAGTACACCTTGATCATTATGGAATTCTTCAATTGGAATAAAGCTTTCAGACTTTAAACCTGCGTTCACCACCACAAAGTTGTGGTCGATACGAACGACTTCAGCGGTAATTACTTCACCGGTACGCATCTCCTGCCGTTGGAGAGATTCTTCGAATAGCGCGGCAAAACTTTCTTGAACAACAGCGTTCATGTAGATCCAATAGTTAGCACACCTAGCTACGCGCGCTCGCGAAATGCTTGCGCAATGTTTATAAAACACGTAACCAGACGGAGTTTAAAAAACGCTTTTTGTTGATTTAAGTGCTGAGTGATTTGTTAGAAATTTAAAAGTTAGTTTCACATCGACGTTTATTTCGATTCGAAGCTTACTTTGGCAAAATTAAACAGCACAGCCGCAACAGTTTCTTCAACATCAAGCGCAGTAGAGTCAATCAAAACTGCATCGCTTGCTGGTTTCAGGGGTGCTGTGGCTCGATTTATATCTCGGGCATCACGGGCGCGCAAATCTTCCAGTAAGCCTGCTAAATTAGCAGAAATTCCTTTATCGATCAACTGCTTATAGCGCCGCTGCGCTCTAGATTCGGCGCTGGCCGTCAAAAAAATCTTAAGTTGCGCATCCGGAAAAATGACAGTTCCCATATCTCGGCCATCGGCCACCAAACCGGGGGGTTGGCGAAATTGTCGCTGCCGCCCGGCCAAAGCCGCACGCACTGAGGGTACAGCACCAACTTGAGACGCCCATAAACCGACTTTTTCGTGACGGATGGCTAGGCTTACGTCAACACCCTCCAGCCAAATGTCCGCATTTTCGAATCGAACATCGAGCTGGGCAGCGCATTGCGCCAAAGCGGTTTCATTCGCAGAGCCAATTTCAGGAAAGCCAGCTGCAAAAAGTCCTTTTTGGTTCGCGCTAAAGCCTACTAAGCGATACAAAGCGCCGCTATCTAAATAATGCCAATTAAGGTGGTTTGCAACCCTTTGCGCTATCGTTCCCTTACCGGACGCCGTAGGGCCGTCGATCGTGATAACCGGACAGATTGCTACTAAGTTATTTTTTGTCGAATGGGTCATGTTGCTTAGGATACCGGACGTCACTGAAAATCGTCCAAACGTGAATTAACACGATGAATTTTAAATAGAAAGTCGCTAGTGTCGGCTCATATTCAAAACTATCGTGGCTAATCCCATATTGTAACGATCCATGTTCGGCAAACGAAAACCTGATCAGCAGCCTTTAAAAAAACCTTCGACTAAGGGAGTCTTAGACCCGAAGCTTGCGCTCGACAAACCATTTGAGTTTGAGGCTAATGCCTACGATCAAGCGTTGGATCGATTCGCCCTTAATCAATCCACCCAGGGCGCAAAGTTCGTGAATAATGTCCCGCGACCAGAAGCGCCAAAAAGAAACGCTGAACAGAGCTTTAAATTCGCCAACGAATTGATAGGAAAGTTACCGTCAGATTTATCCTTGATTCATCTGTACGCGGAGTTTCCACACGTGCTCGACAAAGTAGCGATGGCATGGGGAGACCACTTGGCGTTCTACGCTTTAATGGACGATCTATTAATTGATAAGCGCGGTGGCCGCACCGGCTTCCCATTTAAAGCAGCAATCGAGTTAAGCCGATTAGCAGAACACTACGAGCAATATGTTTCTAAACGCCCTAAAAGTAAGTGGGACGTAATTCAAAACGCCCGCGAAAAGCTGTATTAAACAAAGCTGAGCCAAACAAAGCTGTACTAAACAAAGCTGAGCTAAGCAAAGCTGTGCCACCTAAGAACCAGCCGGTTTTGCTTGCTTTATCTTCGCTTCCAGTGTTGCGCCAAACTAAGCAACTCGACTATTTGAGTTTGATCGCCATTTTCTAAAGCGGCGCGCATTGCGTCAAGGCTAGCTTGAAATCCCTCTAGCGCAGCGAGCAAGGGCTCTTTATTTTGCATCGATATATCCGCCCATAGATGCGGGTTGCTTCCAGCGATTCGCGTCGTATCACGCAACCCCGCACCGGAGCGTTGCTTCAACTCAAGGCCATCGCCTTGCAGCGCCAAGCTATGCGCCAAACCAAATGCAATCCAATGCGGTAAGTGGCTAACTAAAGCATAAATTCGGTCGTGTTCAATCGCCGACATTTGCTCTGTACTTGCGCCTAAAGCTTGCCAAAACAAAGACGCTTTGTGAACTGTCTTGGCATCGTTTAAACCCAAGGGCGTTAATATCACTTTAGCTTGCTCAAACAACTCGGCACTAGCCGCTGACGGCCCACTTTCATCACCCCCAGCAATAGGGTGCGCGGGCACAAACGACTTTAATTGATTAATCAATAATTCATCATTGATTGGCTTCGCTTTTTGCAGATCGATTTGGCTTTCAATCATCTTGACCATCTGATTTTTCGTGCTACCAACATCTGTAGCAAAGCCGTTTAAGGCTAACCCACCAATACAGTCAATCACTAGATCTGGGATGCTCGATGGCGGCGTTGCAAAAACAATTACATCCGCATCCAAACAAGCCTGCTTGGCAGTTGACGCCAACGCATGCACCAAACCCAAATCTAAGGCTTGTTGGGCGTCGTTTAATGAGTAGCCAACGACTTGCTCGGCAAGGTTTTTAGATTTACAAGCGGCGGCTACCGACCCACCAATTAAACCTAACCCAATCACTGCAATTTTTTTGTACATGGAATGTTACTTAGCGCGTGGATACGAACCAACCACTTTGTAAAACCGCGCTTGCCCTTCAATTTCGTTTAATGCCAACTTGACATTGGCATCCTCTCGATGACCCATAAGATCGATGTAAAAGTTATATTCCCAGCCAGACTGCCGGGCGGGGCGCGACTCGAACCGTTTCATCGAAACACCATGGCGCGCCAAAGGTTCGATCAACGAATGAACAGCACCGGCTTTATCAGGCACCGAAACAATAACGCTAGTTTGATCATTGCCACTGGGTTCGCAGCGATGGTTTCCAATAATGGCAAAGCGGGTGCGATTTAAAGGATCGTCTTGAATATTAGAGGCCATCGTATGCAGGCCATAATTTTGCATTGCTTGTTCGCCCGCAATTGCGAGCGTACCAACTTCTTGATTTACTAGCCGCGCCCCTTCAGCATTACTAGAGACTGCAATTCGCTCTAAGTGCGGGGCATTTTCGCTGAGCCAGCGATGGCACTGCGCCAGCGCTTGTGGATGCGCTTTTACGGATTGATAAGACTTTAAATCGCTAAACGGTACGCTAGCCAACAAATGATGCCTGATAGGTAACGACACCTCTGCACAAATTTGCAAAGTACTTTGCAAGAACAAATCTAAGGTTCTGTTCACCGCACCTTCGGTCGAATTTTCGACTGGGACAACACCAAAATTCGCGGCCCCAGCTTGCACTGACCGAAACACCTCATCAATTGAAAGGCAAGCCAGTCCATCGACTTGTAAACCAAAATGACTAAACAGAGCTTGCTCGGTAAACGTGCCCGATGGCCCTAAAAACGCCACCTTTAAACGTAGTTCGAGTGAGCGACAAACCGAAATTATTTCACGCCAAAGCCCAGTTACCGCAAATTCACTTAACGGGCCCTTATTATTTGCAACCGCTTGAGCGATGACTTGAGCCTCACGTTCGGGGCGCAAAATTGGCGCATTGGTTTGCGCCTTTAAGCGCCCAACCTCAAGTGCCAAAGTCGCCCTTTGGTTCAGCAATTCAAGCAAAGCCGCGTCGGTAGCATCAATTTTTTGGCGCAGGGCCAATAACTCGGGACTTGGCGTAGAAACGGTTGGGTCTAAATTAGCGCCCGAATTCGGGCCAAGGATGGGCTTGGTGTTTGCAGTCATTTTGCAATGCTACTGGAATTAGTATTAGAACAACAAATTAGCTTTGCACTAAAGCAGTCGAAACTCTGAAATTCGTTTTCGAATAACAAAGTTTCCCAAGGGGCTTTTAATATCTTCAACTTCGTTAAAGAAGAATCCCAGCGACTCGAAAAAAACAACGCTAGAAACAATCGAAACATTCATTCCCATATATTTCGCGGCGCCACTGCACTCAAAAGCAACCGCGTTACCGGCAATCGAAGCATTAAATTGGCTTGCCGGCTTAGCTACACCCACTAAGCAACGTTGAACTATTTTTTGCCCCTCGTGCACTATAGCCAGATCAAAAGTCTGTCCTTTAACTAACGGTAACTTTAATCCAGGTGAGTCAAAGCTAAGGTTAGTGTCCGCCTCTTGAACGCGCTCCAAGCCACGCAAGCTAAAGCTCGGAGCAACCGCAGCGCTGGCCCGCTTATCAGGGGGCGGTGTGATTGCTATTGTCTTTGCAAGAACAATTCCATTTAATCCAACGGGCGTATAAATTTCTTGGACAACTTTCGTTTTTTTCAATGGACGAGTTAATTCAATAGTCCATTGAAAAGCCGGAATGGCTGGAGTTTGCGCGCCAATTAAACCGGTTTGTTCAAGCGCCTGGCGTAACTTCGGATCGAAATTAGGCGCGCTTGTGGCCGCGTAGCTATAAGGACTACCCGTTGAGGCAATAAAAAGCAATGCAGTGACCAAGCTTAAACACCCGCGCGTAAAATTCATTAATCCCACCCTTTCATCGCAACCAAGGCAATATTAGGGATAACGTTACTATGCCTAAAAGGGTTGATAAGGCGATTGTCGCGCTGGCAACCGCTACGGCTTCGGCAGAGTCTTGGGCATACCGTTGCGCCAACAGATAGGCATTTGCGCCGGTTGGAAGGGCTGCGGTAATTGTAATGACCGATAACATCAGCCCGCTAAGCCCAAGTCCAAACCGAGCAACGCAATACACCGCGACCGGAAACAAAACCAATTTAACGGCCGCACAAATTAAAGTAAATTTCAGCTGACTTTTTACCCCATAAGCAACCAACGAAGCGCCTAGTAAAACCAAACTCGCAGGAGGGCCTGCTTGCCCCATAAAACTCAAGGTTCGGTCGATAGGTTCTGGCATTGCAATGTCGGTTAACCCCCATAGCAAACCGAGAGCGATTGGCAAAACCACGGGATGAATAATGGCCGACTTTAAGGTTTGAACAATGACCGCACTAAAAGCGCCTGAAGCATTACGCCGTTGCAAATCGAACTCAATAACGATAGTCGCTAAAGTTAATAAAATGACCGCATGAAGCGCGACGATCATTAATAAAATGCTCAGGCCTTGCTTACCAAATGCCAATTGAACAATTGGAATACCCAGCAATACGGTATTCGAAAACAACGCGGATATAGCACGGTTTGCGCCAAGGCTTGCGGTGGCGCCGGCCCTTACTTGCCAAGTAACCCCCACCGCAAAAAACAGCAAAGCGGTGGAAAAATACGCCACTAAAGGACGCCAGCTAAGGTGCTCTAGCTCTACTAAGGCCATCGAGCGAAATAGCAACGGCGGCATAAAAATAACAAAAGTAGCTTTTGTTAATGTATCAACACCACCCTCACCAAATACGCCCAAGCGTCCGGCAACATAACCAATAACGATTAAGACAAAAACCGGCAGAACAATGGAAACAAGTGCTTCCATCAATAAGGCTTATTCTTTCACTTCGCTGCCGCCTTCGGCGCTTTCGTCGTTAGCATCATCACTTGGGTTTTCGGTGTCGTCGTTTTCGCGAGCCATATTTTCAGAATCGGGGCCGGGTTCAACATCAACTAGGTCAAGCTCTGTTTCTACGACTTTTTGCACGCCCGATAAAACGGTACCTTCATCAACCGAAATTAAGGTGACACCTTGGGTAGCGCGACCCATCTCACGAATTTCTGACACACGCGTGCGAATTAATACGCCGCCCGTCGTGATCAACATGATTTCATCTTTTTCTTCAACCAGTACTGCAGCAACAACTTTACCGTTGCGCTCACTTGTTTGAATTGCAATCATGCCTTTTGTACCGCGACCATGGCGGGTGTACTCGGTAATTGGCGTGCGCTTACCATAGCCATTAGCCGTTGCAGTCAACACCGACTGCTGCTCGCTTTCAGCCACTAGCAAGCCCATAATCTTTTGACCTTCATCCAACATCATGCCGCGCACACCGCGCGCTGTACGCCCCATCGGACGCACATCGTTTTCGTCGAAACGAACTGCCTTGCCCGAATCAGCAAACAACATAACGTCATGCTTGCCATCGGTAACGGCAGCCCCAATAAGGTAATCGCCTTCATCCAGATCAACCGCAATAATGCCGGCTGTGCGACGGTTAGCAAAATCAGTTAAAGGTGTTTTCTTTACGGTGCCTAGACTGGTTGCCATAAAAATAAAGTGCTGATCATCAAACGCTTTAACCGGCAAAATGGTGGTGATTTTTTCGTTATCTTGTAGCGGGAAACAATTTACGATTGGCTTGCCACGCGAGTTACGTGAGCCTTGTGGAACTTCGTATACTTTTAACCAGTACACACGACCGCGATCACTAAAGCACAAAATCATGTCGTGAGTATTGGCAATAAAGAGCTGGTCAATCCAATCGTCTTCTTTAGTTGCCGCCGCTTGCTTACCGCGACCGCCGCGTTTTTGTGCCCGGTATTCGCTAAGCGGTTGGCTCTTGATATAACCCGAATGCGAAAGTGTTACTACCATATCGGTCGGCGTAATTAAGTCTTCGGTATCGAGTTCGGTGGCATTAAGCTCAACAACCGAACGACGTGCATCACCGAACTCTTCTTTAATGCTGCTCAGCTCTTCGCTAATGATCGTGTTGATACGATCCGGACGCGAAAGAATATTTAATAAGTCAGAAATTTTCTCGATGACTTCGCGATATTCTTGAACAATTTTGTCTTGCTCAAGGCCAGTTAAACGCTGCAAACGCATTTGCAAAATTTCTTGCGCTTGCACTTCGCTTAAGCGATAGCCGTCACCCAGTAGGCCAAATTCTGCCAACAAACCATCGGGACGGAAAGCCGTTAAGTCGGTGCCTGCACGCTCTAGCATTTCGCGAGCGACACCAGCCTTCCAAGTACGGGCGATCAATTGCTCTTTAGCGACTGGTGGCGTTGGCGCGGCTTTGATGAGTTCAATCATTTCATCAACGTTAGCTAAAGCAACGGCCAAGCCTTCCAAAATATGACCACGATCACGTGCCTTACGTAACTCGAATACGGTCCGGCGCGTTACGACTTCACGACGATGCGATAAGAACGCATCAATCATTTGTTTGATATTTAGCAAACGTGGTTGCCCATCAACCAACGCCACCATATTCATACCAAAGGTGTCTTGCAGCTGCGTATTTTTATACAGGTTGTTTAAAACGACTTCGGGTACTTCATTACGGCGCAATTCGATAACCACGCGCATACCGCTCTTGTCGGACTCGTCGCGTACATCAGAGATACCTTCGATACGCTTTTCGTGAACCAGCTCGGCAATACGCTCTAACAACGTTTTTTTATTCACTTGATACGGCAGCTCATCCACAATAATGGACATACGCTGACCGCGATCAATTTCTTCAAAGTGTGTTTTGGCCCGCATGATGACGCGACCACGACCGGTACGATAGCCTTCACGCACACCTTGAACACCGTAAATTATTCCGGCTGTTGGAAAATCTGGCGCAGGAATTAACTCGATTAATTCATCTATCGTCGCCTCTGGGCGACGTAGTAGCAACAAACAACCGTCAATAATTTCGTTTAGGTTATGTGGCGGAATGTTAGTCGCCATACCAACCGCAATACCGCTTGAGCCGTTAATTAACAAATTCGGAATTTTGGCAGGCATTACTAACGGCTCTTTTTCGGAGCCATCATAGTTAGGGCCAAAATCTACCGTGTCGCGATCTAAGTCCGACAACATTTCGCTGGCAATTTTGTTTAAGCGAATTTCGGTGTAACGCATCGCTGCCGGGTTATCACCGTCTACCGAACCAAAGTTACCTTGTCCATCGACCAACATATAACGCAATGAAAAGTGCTGCGCCATACGAACAATAGCGTCGTAAACCGCGGTATCGCCGTGCGGGTGGTACTTACCAATGACGTCACCAACAATACGCGCTGATTTTTTATACGCCCGGTTCCATTCATTACCCAATTCGTGCATCGCAAACAAAACACGCCGATGCACCGGCTTTAAACCGTCACGTACATCCGGTAAAGCACGACCAACAATAACGCTCATCGCGTAATCGAGGTACGAGCGACGCATTTCGTCTTCTAAACTAATGGGGAGTGTTTCTTTTGCGAATTGATCCATGGAGCCGATTTTCTAATTTTTCTGTTACTGCGCCGACTATTACTGCGCTGACTGTGACTACGGTGCCGTCCGCTTTGCGGATAACATACAAGCTTAAACCTAAATCTTTGAATTTTAACCTATTTATGACCCCAAACTTGATCCTTTGCCCCGAATGGATTGCGACTCAAGCCCCCATTGGCCAAGTCCTTCATAACCACGCCATTGCAATCGACACCAAAGGAAAGATTCAAGAGATAGCCCCGCAAGAAACTTTGCTAGCTAAGTTTCCAAATGTAGACAAAATCGACTTGACGGGGCATCTGGTCACACCCGGCCTGATTAATCTACATACCCACGCATCGATGAGCCTATTGCGCGGGCGCGGAGACGACCTACCTTTAGACCGTTGGCTAAAAGAACGAATTTGGCCTTTAGAAGCACAACTACTTTCTTCCGACTTCGTTTTCGATGGCGCGGTATTAGCGGGTGCCGAGATGCTATTGGGAGGTACAACATGTTTTAACGACATGTACTTTTGGCAAGACGCAGTAGGACGGGCCGCTTTAAGTCTCGGGATGCGGGCCAACCTTTCGGTGGGCATTTTGGATTTCCCAACCGCCTATGCGAATGATGCCAAAGAACACTTAAGTAAAGGTTTGGCAGTTCGCGACCAATTTCGCGGTGAATCTACCCTAGGGTTTTCACTGGCACCGCACGCGCCCTACACTGTTAGTGATGCAACCTTTTCTACTTTAGTGACACTTTCGCAAGAATTGGGGATCTCACTTCACACCCATATTCACGAAACCGCACAAGAAATTACCGATAGCCTCAACCAATACGGTGCACGCCCATTGGCACGCCTTCAAGCACTTGGGGTTTTAGATGGCCCACTCATTGCGGCCCATTGCGTTCATTTATTAGAGGCTGAAATCGAGCTGCTGGCTAAATACGGCGTACATGTCGCCCATTGTCCGCACTCCAACCTGAAGTTGGCCAGTGGAATTGCTCCAATCGCGCAACTTTTAAGTGCGGGGGTCAATATTGGGATTGGTACGGATGGCTCGGCTAGCAACAACCGACTCGATTTGCACGGCGAAACCCGTACCGCTGCCTTGCTAGCAAAAGGAATATCCGGCAATGCCGCCTGCTTTAATGCGCATGAAGCACTTGCCGCAGCCACCATCAACGCAGCAAACGCGCTTGGATTGGGCGAATCGATCGGAAGTGTCGAAACCGGCAAAGCAGCAGACTTAGTTAGCTGGAACTTCAACGACTTCAATTTAGCGCTAGTTATCGATCCAGTCGCACAATGGCTGTACTCTGCGGGGCGCGAACATGTCGCAGATGTATGGGTAAACGGACAGCTTGTTGTTCGAAAGCGACAGCTTGTCGGTTCGACGCCGCAGCGGACGCTATCGGAAGTGACTGCGCGAATCCCTGTGTGGCACAATCTGGTTGGCAGAATCTTGTCTGTAAGTGCATAACGGCTTGCGGATTCCGTCGAATAAGTGCGCATTGCACCCGCAGGCCCGCACAGAATTCAGGCTTTGATTAGAAATTTTGATTTACCGAGAGGAGAAACATGATTAAACCGGTGAAATTGGCGTACGTTGTGGCAGCCGCCGCAATCGCCACATCCGCTTCGACCGTTTTGGCGCAAGAAGCAAAAAATGATGGTTACGTGACCAGCCCTAACGGCCAGGTTGTTAAGGATCCCTTCGGCTTATGCTGGAAGACTCCATGGTTTACCCCTGCTAAGGCAGTGGCTGGTTGTGATGATGACTTGATTCCCAAGCCACCAGCACCACCTCCACCACCACCTCCTGCACCTCCGCCAGTTGAGGCTCCAAAAGTTGTAGCTCCACCTGTAGCCCCACCAGTAGCTCCGCCAGTAGCACCTCCAGCCGGCCCAACCATCGAGAAAGTCACCTTCGCAGCTGACGCATTCTTTGATGTGAACAAGTCCGTGTTGAAGCCTGAGGGCAAAGCAAAGCTTGACGATTTAGTGTCCAAGCTTGGTGGCATCACCTTAGAAGTTATTATTGCCGTTGGTCACACCGACAGCGATGGTAGCGACGCTGCAAACCAAAAACTGTCGGTTCGCCGTTCAGAGGCCGTTAAGGCCTACATGGTAAGCAAAGGTATTGAGGCTAACCGCGTTTACACCGAAGGCAAAGGCGAGAAGCAGCCAGTTGCTGACAATAAGACTAAAGAAGGCAAAGCAAAGAATCGCCGCGTCGAAATCGAAGTTGTTGGAACACGCCCAATCAAGAAGTAAGCTCAAACAGCTCACTTTCTGATAAAAAGCCCCGCATCGCGGGGCTTTTTTTATGCCCACAGTAATTCGTGCTGGCACAATACAGACTGCATAACTATTCAAAGCTAAGAAAAGTAAATTTTGGAACCGATCAAAAACCTAGACCCCGCCGAAGTCGCAAAATTTCAAGCTCTCGCCTCCAAATGGTGGGATAAAACTTCAGAGTTTCGGCCACTGCACGAAATTAATCCTTTGCGCCTAAAATGGATTCACGCACTCGCGTCATTGAACGGAAAAAAAGTACTCGACGTTGGCTGCGGTGGTGGAATTTTAGCTGAAGCAATGGCGAGCAAAGGAGCAACGGTTACAGGGATTGATTTGGCCGACAAATCACTAAAAGTAGCCGAGCTCCATTTGCTCGAAAGCGGTGCCAATGTACGCTACGAAAAAATAGCTACCGAAGAATTTGCGCAACGTGAAGCTGGCCAATACGATATTGTTACTTGCATGGAAATGCTGGAACACGTTCCCGACCCTCAGGCTATTGTCGACGCATGCAGTAAATTGGTAAAACCGGGCGGCTGGGTATTTTTCTCAACGATTAATCGAAACCCAAAAGCATTTGTATTTGCAATTATTGGTGCCGAATATGTGTTGGGTTTGTTGCCTAAAGGCACGCACGACTACACTAAGTTTATTAAACCCTCCGAGTTAATAACAGGTGCTCGCAACGCGGGACTAGAGCTAAAAGCGACCACAGGTTTGAATTACAATCCACTGACAAAAATTTACTCATTAAATCCTCATGATCTAAGCGTAAATTATTGGATCGCCACGCATAAAACCGCATAGATTGCGAAGCAAAGCGTGAAATAGAAGTACGGTTAAAGAACGAGTGCAAACTCTTACTAAACCGCACCAACACTAAGTCAGTGATGAATGAAGAATTTAGATCAAACCATGCTTTCGCTTTCGGCTCTATTCGAGCATCGTCCACATCTTCAATGTGTGCTGTTTGATTTAGACGGCACAGTAGCCGACACAGCAACTGACCTATCAATGCCGGTAAACGAAATGCGCATTGAACGAGGCATGGAGCCCCTTCCCCTATCAGAGTTACGCCCTTTTGCATCTACGGGCGCGCGCGGCCTGTTAAAAAAAGGGCTAGGCGTCACGCCCGCTGATGCTGATTTCGAAAGTATGCGCGATGAATTTTTGCGCCGCTACGAATATGGAATGTGTAACCACACGCAATTATTCGACGGAATTGGCGAATTGCTCGATCAACTAGATCGGCGCCAGATTCGCTGGGGCATCGTCAGTAATAAAGTAGAAAAGTATGTTCGCCCAATTTGCGATCACTTAGGCATTGCTCAACGCAGCACTTGCATGATCGGTGGCGACACAACGGGTTATCCGAAACCGCACCCACGTCCCCTGTTGTTTGGAGCCGAGCTATCGGGTGTTGATCCGTTGGCTTGTATTTATTTAGGCGACGATCGTCGTGACATCGAAGCAGCGCATGCTGCTGGAATGGGATCGATTGCTTGTGGATATGGCTATTGCGGCGACGAAGATCCGCCGAGCGCTTGGGGTGCAGACCGTGTGGTCCACAACCCCAGAGAACTACTACTTTAAAGACTAACTCGACTAGCTACGCTCTTGAACTGGGCGCTTAGCGAGGATTCGCTGCAAAGTACGACGGTGCATTCCCAATGCACGCGCGGTAGCCGAAATATTGTTGTCTTGCTCGGCTAATACACGTTGAATATGCTCCCACTTCAAACGATCAGGGTTTAAAGGGCGGGCTTCTATTACGGGCTCACCATTTTGTGGAATGGCTGACAAGCCCATTACACGCAACACATCATCAGCAGTCGCTGGTTTTGGCAGGTAGTTCTCAGCACCGCGCTTAACCGCTTCAACGGCTGTCGCAATACTGGCGTAACCAGTCAACATTAAAATTCGTACATTAGGGCGCAAGGCCTTAAATTGCTGAATTAATTGCAGGCCATTTTCGTTAGCCAAACGCAAATCTACAACAATGATGTCTATATCATTGGTAGCCAAAACCGAGGTTGCCTGAGCACCATTGGCTGCTACTAAAGCCTCAAATCCCCGGCGGCCCAAAGAGCGCGCCATAACTGAGGTAAATACATCGTCGTCATCGACAAGAAGAAAACGCATCGCAGTCTCCATTAAAACGCTAGTTTAAGGCTTTTCTGCCCTCAATAATGGCAAAGGCCCTATTAATTTCATTAGGCCCGACCAATTACTCAAATAATCGCGGTTTAAACCAAAGGTAATTCGAAAACAGCAACAGTACCAGTGCCATCGGCCTCGGTTAGCACCAAACTGCCGGCAAAACGCTCGGTTGTTAAATGCCCCAACGAAAGGCCAAGACCAAGGCCATTGGGCTTGGTCGAAACACCAAACGAACCCGCCAAATCCCGTTGAGCACTCGTCAAGCCTGGCCCATAGTCTCGGACCTCAACGCGCAAATGATGATTGTTAATGTGCCATGTCATTTCAACCAAAGGTTCTTCGACTGGACGCGATGCATCGGCTGCGTTGTTTAGCAACCCAACAACTAGGTGAACGACCGAGCGATCTGCCAATATTTGCAATTGGTCGTCTCGTGGTCCATCGGTTACACTAAATTTAACAGCTGGGCGTAACAATCGGAATTGAGAAACGGCCGCATCAATAACGCGGGCAATCGGCTGCGGTTTGGCCGCTGCATCGGCACGGCTTAACTCTACCAATTCGCGAATGTAGTCGCGGCATAACCTTAATTGGTCATCCATCAAATTAAGATCTGGGCCTAGCTCTTCGTCATTAGAATATTCGAATTTTAAGTCTGCGACGATATTAGCAACAGTCGACAAAGGCGTATTTAGCTCGTGGGCAACGCTGGCGGCTTGGCTCGCAAGCGCCACCACTGATTCGTTACGCATTGCCCGATCACGCAGTTCTTGCATGGCACGGGCCTGTTTGCGACTTCGCCCAGCGATAGCCACTAGGAAAATAGTTAACAGCGCAAGACACAGCGCAAACGAAGTCCAAGTACCAAGGCGATGCAAATTAGACTCCGGATCGGCGATGCCCGTTGGTAACGGCAAGTGAAAGAAAATGGTTAAGGTGGCGCAAGCCAAAGTAACCCCGGCTACTGCTACAACCCATGAAATAGGCAAAGCCACGGACGCCAACGCCATCGGTACTAAGTGCAAAGGGAAATACGGATTTGCAGCACCACCGGTCAGAGCCATCAAATAACTGAGTACACCAACATCGGTCATCATTTGAATAAAGACTTCACCAACAGTGATCGGTCGCGCAAAGCGCAAGCGCAGCCATGAGGCGACATTAAACGCGCCTAGCACTGTGACACCTAACAACAGGTGCATGATGGGCAAATTCAACTTAAAAACAGCCGACGCTAAATAAATCGCGGCCAGCTGACCGGCAACAGCAATCCACCGTAATTGATACAAGGACTGAAACACATCGCGAGGGGAAGCAAATGCAAACATGGGCTACCGATTAATATAAAAAGAGAAAAGGCGGCCAAGCGAAATAATCAATTTTTCACCTTGCCGCCTTTGTAGGGTTAATTAATTAGCCGAGGCCAACTAATCTTTCCGGTTATTACTTAGTCAATATTTACTAACCAGCTACGCATGTAGTTATCTGCCTGATGAACCAAACGCACGTTACCGCGTGTAGCCCAAGGAATCACTTGGCGATGAAGTGGAATATGACGAATTTCGGCGTTATGCAACATGATGGCTTCGCGTAGTAAACCACGACGCTTTGTGGCATCGCCTTCAACTGCAGCCGCATCAATAATTGCATCTAACTTAGGATCGCTGTAACGACCGTAGTTGTACGCGCCTTTTTTGGTTTTCTCGTCAGGCGAGTGATAAATTGGATCCAATGTTGTTTGCGGATCGATCACGGCACCACCCCAACCTAGCATGTAAAAGCTAGTGTCGCCTTTTTCTAGACGTGGGAAATAAGTAGCGCGTGGCTCGGTTACCAATTTCACTTTAATGTTCACACGCGCCAACATCGCTACAATTGCCTGACAAATTTCTTCGTCATTAATGTAACGGTTGTTTGGGCAGTTCATGCCAACACCAAAACCTTGTGGGTAGCCTGCTTCAGTTAACAATTTTCTGGAAGCTTCTGCATCAAAAGGTAGACGCTTATCTGCATCTGGAGCTGATTCGCAACCGCCGGGTGATGTGGTTAAGCAGCCCGTTGGGAAAGCTTGGCCACGCATTAGCGAACGCTTGATGGTCTCAATATCAATCGCTTGATAAAACGCTTGGCGAACACGCTTGTCTTTAAACGGATTTTTGCCTTTTACATCCGAATACAACAACTCATCGCGGTTTTGATCCATCCCTAAAAACACCACGCGGTTTTCCATGCCGTTCCAAACTTTAACGCTAGCGGTAGTGCCTAAGCGTTGTACGTCTTGCGGAGCCGGGTCATGCAACACGTCGATTTCGCCCGACAATAAAGCAGCAGTACGCGTTGCGTCTTGCTTGATGGGAGTTAAGATAACTTCAGATACGTTACTCTTAATGTTGGCGGCATTCCAATAATTGGGGTTGCGTACCATCACAGTTTTAACATCGGGCTCACGGGTTTTTAGCATGAAAATGCCGGTACCGTTAGCGTTACGTGCCGCAAATGTTTCTTCTTTGTTTTTAAAGTCTAAGGGCTTTTCGACCTTGTTCTTTACCGCCCAAGCCTTGTTCATAATGAAAATAGTTTCAATATGCTCAAGGAAAATTGGGTTTACTTTTTCGAGTTTAAATTCAACTGTGAAGTCGTCAATTTTGGTGGCTTTACCGACCGCCCGAGCGTACTGCGCAATTTGCGAAGTAGGCATTGCCGCGCGCTCGATTGAGAACACAACGTCATCGGCTGTAAATGCGGCGCCGTCATGAAACTTTACGCCTTTGCGTAAAAAGAAACGCCAAGTTATGGCGTCGACTTGCTGATAGCGCTCGGCCAAGCCCTGCGTAACAATCGCTAGCTTTTCGTCACGACTAACCAAACGCTCGTACATGTGTTGGTTAACGTTATTGGTAACGCCTTCATTTTGCGAATAGGGGTCCATGGTCTGTGCATCACCTTGGTTTGCCCAACGCAGCGGCTTGGCGTTAACCGCACCCGCAGCAACTGTGGCTGCAATTGCAGCTACTAAAATAGCGGCTGAAAAATTTTTACGTCCATGCGAATTTCGCATACAGTCCTCCCGAAAAAATGACTTAGCCCAAAAGATTACCTGAAATTTCAAGGTTTTTCAGGCTGGGGCCTATTTTTATCGGGAAAGACCAGTTACTTAGGGGTCGGCAGCTGAAATTTGACGACTTGCTTACCAGTTAACTTGTAGCCCGCGGTCCCCCAAGGACTTTCGGTACGCTCAATACTTAGGGTGCCCGAAACTGTTACTGCATCCATTGTTACGCCCCCTTTAAAAGGTTTATCGGGGATAACATGCAGCACCATATTTGACGGCGGCGGCGGCGTATGAATGCAAGCACCAAAATAAGGTACTAGCAAAAAGTCGTGCACTTCGTCTTTTACTTTAGTAAGCGGAATAATAAAGCCGCTAATTCGTACTGATTGTCCAGCTAATTCGGGAACTACAGGGGCTTGGTTACGTGACTCGGTTAGTTTGGTTAAAGCCTCCATTGCTTTAGGGTCAGAGTCTTTTAAAGTCGCAAAATTTAAATCCCGAATCGCAGCAAAAGGATCCCAATCTTTAGGCGAAAGCTCCTCCCACTTTATTTCACGCGGAGTACTACTTGCTGCGCCTAGTTTAGCTGCGCTGGGTTTTGCTGGATCTGATTTTGCTAAATCTGATTTTGCTGGATCCGATTTTGCTGAATCTGATTTTGTGGCGTTTGATTTTGTAGCGTCGGATTTTGCTGCGCCGGCCTTTGGCAAGTTAGCGGCTGGCTTATCTAAGCGATCGCCGACTTTATACTCTTGCGCATAGCTAAAGCCGACATGGTGCGACTGAGTTATCAAAAGTGCAGCACCTAAAACGCCAATCGTTAAAAATTTACTCATAATTCCTTCATGCAAAATTTGTTTGGTCGTTTAAGTGTTTTGAACCAATAGCCCGTCGCTAAGGGACTGTCGATAGGCTTGAATCGCCGGAATCAAACTAGTTACCAAACCAGCGCCAATCAAAACAGCCAACCATTGCCATTCTGTTGCACTTGGTATTGTTAACAGGCCCTGCCCTGACATTGCTCCCAAACCAAAACCAAACTGGGATACAAGCCAAGGCGAAACAACCAAACCAATTAACGCCAAGGCAATCAAACCAATTAGGCAACCCACCAAAGTTACCAGAAAACCTTCGAACAATAACAACCATAAAATATGCATCGGTGTAGCACCGACGGCACGCAACACAGCTAACTCGCGACGCCGTTGCGCCAAACTGGTGAGCATTACAGCCATTAAGCCAAACAACGACACTAGGCCAACCAAGGCCGCCATGGCAAACATCGCATTCTCGGCAACACCAACCATTTGCCAAAGTTGATCCAGCGCTACACCGGGCAATACGGCCATTAACGGTTCGTCTTTAATTGACCCAATATAACGCTGAGCCTCAAACACTGCAGTTTTGCTTTTTAAGCCAACATACAAAGCAGTGATTGATTTTGGCGTGAGGTCAAACTTGCTAACAAACTGCGCAGGGATGGCCGCGCTAGCACCCGGAATGCCACTTTCCCACCCTAAATGAATTGCCGAAATTGCTCGCAACGAAATATGCACAGTACGATCAACTGGTGTTCCGGTTTTAAAAAGTACGCCAACAACTTTAAACGGCTTGTCGGAATGGGTTTGCCCGAGGGTTTCACCGCTGCCATGCGATAGGGAAATGCTGTCACCTAATTTTAGCGCCTGATGTTGCGCTACATCGGAACCCAAAACAACATCGAACAATTCTGTAAACCATACCCCTGTTTGTACTTTTAATGCCTGCCGGTTGCCGTATTGATAGTGCTTTAAATAATTATCGTCGGTACCAACAACAGCAAAGCCACGGTAAGAGTCTCCTAACGAAATGGGAATTGTCCACGCAACAGCGGGGTGTTGACTAAGTGTTTGAGCAACAGGCCATCCCAAGTTGGCCGTTGCATCGCCAAGGCGAAATACGCTATACAAAACCAACTGCGTCGCACTAGAACGAGGGCCCACAATAAGGTCGGTACCTGAGACTGCTTGCGAAAAATTTTCACGTGCGTTGTTGCGTAAGCGTTCAATACCCAAGACACTAATTGTCGTTAGAGCAATGGCAAGTACTAACCAAACTAAGGTCGAACGACGCGCCCAAGCGCTTTTGCACGCAAGCCTAAACAATGAATTACTCATGCTGAACTATGCACCGAAAGAGCTTGGATTTTATTTAGCGCTGATAACTGCACCGACCGCGAAAAATGCATGGCTAAACGCTCATCATGACTCACAAAAACAATGGCCGTATTTTGTTTGCGGGCCAGTGCCATTAATTGCTCTATGAATTGCATTTGGTTCGCATGGTCTAACGCCGAAGTCGGCTCGTCTGCCAAGATTAGCTCGGGCTTACCAATCATGGCACGCACCGCAGCCACCCTTTGTTGCTGCCCTACTGACAACAGCCGCGCTGGCTTAGTGTGTAAATCGGCGTGAACTCCAAGACTGACTAGCAACGACCGCGCCGCTTCCTTTGAATTTACTGTTGAAGAAAGTGATTTTTTTTCGCGTAAAAACTGCAGTGGCAAACATACATTTTCAATTGCGTTTAAATAAGGAATTAAATTAAATTGCTGAAAAATCAAGCCAATATGGGTCGCCCGAAACTGGTCACGCTGTGGGCCGCTAAGTAGGCGCCATTCTTGACCTAAAATTTTAACCGAGCCCCGATAGTTGGACTGCACTCCAGCAAGCAGCGATAACAAGGTACTTTTACCGGCACCGCTTGCCCCTTGCAAAAATACATGCTCGCCCGCTTTAACTGACCAGTGTTCTATCGATAAAGTTGGCTGGGAATCTTTAGGCCAGCTAAATTCCAATTGATTTAGTTCAATCATATTTACTTCAGTTTATTTGCTTGATCAAATTGGCTCAGGCTTTTGCGATTCAATACTTCACCGTTCGCGCGGAAGACGTCAGTCGAACTGATTTTTGCTTCTTAGCGCCGACAAACTGCACCTGAATCACTTTGATTGACTTAAAAGCATCAAACACATTAACCACAACCGAACTCAGTTTAGTAGGGTTTGCGCAATCGAGGTTATAGCTAACTTCTACGTCGGAATGATCAGAAGCCTTTGCTGCAACACCCGTGGAAGCAACTAAGTTAGGCGCAACCAAGCCGGTTTCTTTAAACACACAGGAAGCCTCCGCATTAATCACAAACAGTTTGTTACCTGCCTTTAGAGTTTCGAGTGCTGCTTTTGCCTTAGCTAATTCAGACTCGCCTTTGGGGGCACGTTCGAAACCAATAATGCTGTCTTGAGGCGTTTGCAATACTAGGACCATTTTATTGTTATCGATTGCCAAGCGAATTTCGGCCTTACCGTGTTCGTGCGCAGAATGGGCGTAAAGCGTTGCGACCGGAGCCGCCAGTCCTAACGCACACAATCCAATTAAAAAAGCTCGAAAAAAACTACTCGACATAACAGTACCCTTTGGTCAGAACAATGGTTAAAAAGCTACACAAGAAAAAGTAAGTCTTTGAAGGACCCTAATCTTTACCGGAATTATCCCCTATGACCGGAACAACCGTGCAAAACACATAAAAATACCTAAACCCAGCAAGCCTTTCGTGCTGGCTGGACAATTTCGCTTTGAACGAATACGATGCGAATTCCAACTTTATGGGGAGTGCACAAATGGCAACTGATTACAAAGCAGACGTCGCAAAATACACCGCAAACGTAAATGAAGCGGCAATTGCAACAATCGTGAAGTACTGTGGAATTGCATTGCGCAACAAAGATTCATCCTTAGTTTCTTCAACTGACCCGGCTGAGCTCGAACGTGTACGCGTTGGTTTCGCCACTAAAAAGTTGGCTTTAACCGACGCACAATGGGCATCAGGCAGCAAAACCGTCATCGAAAAGATGAAGGCCGACAAAACTAAAGAGCGCGTGACCTTTTATTACTTGTTGGCTGAAGCTACAGGTACAATGGGCAAGTTGGCGTAAGTCGTTGTATTCGATTTAAGTTGATGTAGTGCTGTAAACACAGGGGCCGACTTGGTTTCGACGTGGGTTGCAAAGCATAGTAGGGCATACCGAGGGTTCTAACTTCCTCGTAAATCCGTTAGAAAATTTTAAACGCTAACGATACAACGTTCGCTCAAGCAGCTTAATCGCTGACTTGCGTCACAGCAGCTTGCCGGTGGGCTGCGTTGGGGTAAAAGCCAACAGTGACGTCATTCACACTGGATCGAGGCTCGTTGGGTTGCTTAACGAGACTTTAAATCCAAGGCAACTGGTTTTGCTGTCAGCCTGTGCATGGGCGGACGCACGACAAGACTCAAGTTCATTGCACTAAGTATGTAGATCTCTATGTGGAGGATTTGCGGACGGGGGTTCAATTCCCCCCGGCTCCACCAAAAGTAAACAGGCCCCTTGCGGGCCTTTTTGCTTTTTGGGGGAGTTGGGGGGAATTGAACCCCCGGGACGGGCGGGTGAGCGGGGAATTCGAGCCGCATGCGGCGAGCCCACGAACGGCTTTGCGCGTATTAGCGCAAAGACTGGGAAATTCCCCCCGGCTCCACCAAAAAGTAAAATGGCCCCTTGTGGGCCTTTTTGCTTTTTACGTTTTTATACCAGTGTTTGCCCCAAGGCTAATAGCATGGGAACGATTACGCGCTTTTAATTTGCTGACAATTTGCTCCACATGATGTTCGACGGTTCTAGCAGAACGAAACAAAGTTTTAGCAATCTCTTGATTGGATTGGCCTTGCAGCATTAAATCCAGTACCGCCTGCTCTTTGGCGGTCAGCCCAAATGCATTTTCTTGGCTAACTTTGTAGGGCCCTCGGCGAACCCCTTTTAGTCCTAGCTGATTGGCTCGCTGCCTCACCCATTCAGTTGCAAGCTTCGCCCCAAGTGTTGTGAAAATTTCTATGGCTTGATTCATTTCCTTTAAACCACCATGCGCCAAAGCAAGCCCTTGTCGGTAAGGCGCACCAAGTTGCGCCCATGCCTGACCCGCTTCTGCATAGTGCGCAGCGGAACTTGCACCAATTTCCAGCTGAAACACGGCTGCTTGATTTTCGTTGGGTAAACAATCGTTGCCGCAACGGTTTATCCACAAATCAATTTCGCCGCGTTGATAAATATTACTTCCTTGTGCAAACCAAGCCTGAGCAACTTCTAAGTGCTTTAGTGCCGATGGTAAATCACCCTTAAGCCAAGCAGCCTCACACAAGGCACATTGCAAAGTAACGGTCCGTTGCGGCTCGCCTAAAGGCTCCGCAATTGCCCAAGCTTGCTTTAGCAAAGTATGGCCATCGGCCTGCCCTTGGCGCGTTCGAACCATACCCAAAACTGTTAAGGCAGGCAGGCGCATGAGAGCCGTTAAATTGCTTCGTTCTAGAACCGATTGAGCGATCGATTCAGCTTCCGCGAATCGCCCTTGCTCGCAACGCAAAAACGCCAACCATCCCACTAAATAATGCGTCCAAGAGTCAAGATCATGGTCGTTATCAAAACGAATGCCGTCTTGCAAAAACACTTCGGCTTCTGCGAAATGATAGTACGTGACCATGTACTCACTCATGTTGGTATAAACGCGAGCGGCGTGCTCGTGAAAGCCATGCTCTAGCGCCAAAGCTAAGCTTGCTTCGAGCCTTTCTTTTCCTTCTGGGCGGTGGGCAAATAATTGCGCAGTGCCCACATTGTTTAGCGCGTGAATGCGCGTTTCTACATCACCGACAGTTTGCGCCAAAGCAATTGCGCGGTTGCCCCAAGCAATTGCTTCATCAGTTTGGTCGGCCAACATATACAGCTGCGATCGCACGCTATAGGCCATCGCTAATTCACGCGGCGCTCCAATACCCTCTAATACTTCGATGGCTTCTTCTGCGTAAAGTGTGGCCTTGTCAGCCTGACCTAAATACCAATAGAACCGGCTTAGCCAACGCAAATTAATCCCTACTTCGCGCGAATGGCCAAGATGGCGTCTTATTTCTAGCGCAATTTGCCTAGAGCGAATCACTTCTTCATTAATGACCTGCGCGATCCCAGCTTCATAAGACCATGATTCATGCAATTGCGCTTTTTGTTCAAGTTCCACTAAGTCTGTGTAAGCTAAACACGATTTATAGTGATCCGCAGCTTGTTGATGGGCTCCGAGGCGTGCGGCTTGTTCGGCTGCGCGGGGCGCCCATTCCAACACTAAATCGCCAAGACCGGCATGCTTTGCGTGGTATACCTTTCTGGCTAAATGGGTGGGTTGAACTTCGCTAATAAGTTGAGCATATTTTTTGTGTAATTCGGTGCGAAACGGTAAGGGCAAAGCGGATTCTATTGCGCGTCGCGCAATCTCGTGGCGAAACTCAACCGTGGTCGAATCGGTTCCTAAGCGCAACACACCCACTTGCAAACACTCATCAAGCAAAGGTCCAATGGGATCATCATAAAGTTTTGTTAAGAGCTCAATCTCTACGCGATTCGGTTCTAGGCACGCTAAATTTAAAAGTTCACGTGCTGCCTCTGAAAGCCGTTGAGCACGCCCCAAAACCGCATCACGCACAGTCCGCGGTAAGGCCGAAACGCCCACATTGCTTGATCCACCTAACGTAGAAGCGGGAATCGCACGCGAAGCTATTAATTCGGTTACAAAAAACGGATTGCCAGCAGTTAATTGGTGTAACTTTGCAGAAACAAGTTCACCTCGTAAGCCAGACACTTGCACCATTGAGTGCACCGCCTCGGGGGTCAAAACAGCAAGCGGCATTCGAACCGTATCGATGCTTGGTAGATCGGCAATAACTCTACGCAAAGGATGGCTTGACGAAATTTCATCGTCACGAAAAGATAATATCCATAAGAGCGGTAAGTCAGCCATACGCCGCCCGACAAACCTGACCAAATCGCAAGTTGCGGAATCGGCCCAATGCATGTCTTCAAAGATCAACATTGTAGGTCGACGACGCTCGCGTAAAGCTTGCAAAAGTGCGCCGTAAATTTCGGATTGTTGATCGGTTATTTTCGAGTGCAATAAAGTTTGCTCGGATAGTCCCAAGTCTTTAGCAATATCGAGTAAAGGACTTAACGGCCTAGGGGTTGTAAGGTCGTCGTTGCTGCCCCAATGTACCGACCAATTTTGTGGAACTTTACTAGCAAGCGTGCGTAGTAAAGTGGTTTTCCCTATGCCCGCCTCGCCGCTTACAAACACTACAGTGCCGCGTCCAAACGTGACCCTTTGCACGCAGTCATCAAACAGAGCCAGCTCGCTCTCGCGTTCGAGCATAGCAAATGAAGAATTAAAACTAGGTAGTGCACTCATGTAACTGCCCTATCTAAATACTTTACTTATTGAATCTTGGTACCAATGGTTAGATCAATGTAGCTCAAAACCATTACGTTTATACGAAAACACAATCTAAACAATAAACTGCGACTTTGATTCATCGTTAACTTTGATGACCCACACTCTGGCAAAAAATTGTATTTCGACGGCAAAAATTAAACTAATGAGAATATGATTCGAAAATTCGTTGAAATCATTACTAGGATTCTTTATGCCGCAAATTAATGTAAATGGCCGCTCTTTAGATTATCAAGCCGAGCCAGAAACACCACTTTTGTGGGTGCTACGCGAGCAGCTGGGCCTAACGGGCACAAAATATGGCTGTGGAGTAGCGCAGTGTGGATCTTGTACTGTGCACATCGATGGGGCTCCGGTTCGCTCGTGTGTAATGCCCGCAGCAGCAGTCCAACCGTCGCAAAAAGTAGTGACGATTGAAGGCTTGGCCCCAAACCATAACCACGTGTTGCAAAAAGCCTGGGTTGCGTTGGATGTTCCGCAATGCGGCTATTGCCAAAGTGGCATGATTATGGCGGCTGCGGCTTTGCTTAAAGACAAGCCAAAGCCCACCGATGCCGATATTGATTCAGCGATCACCAACATTTGTCGTTGTGGTACTTACAACCGCGTGCGTGATGCAATTAAATTAGCTGCAGGCGTAAAGACAACCGCGCAAAGCAAAGTAATACATATCGCTAGTGCAAATCTAAGCCAACCCACAGCGCAAAAAGTAGAGAAAGCTTAAACGCCATGAATAATTTTTCTACAAAAAACAAGGTGAACCAAAAACAAACTGGAGGAGTTAATCGTCGTCAGTTTTTAACTTCGACAACGGCGTTTGCGGCAGGCTCTTTAGTCCTTGCGGTAAGTCACTCCAGTTTTGCACAAACGACTGGCGATGCAACAACACCCGAGGTCAATGCGTGGGTTGTTATCCAGCCAGACGATCGCATTATTGTTCGGGTTGCACGCAGCGAAATGGGTCAGGGAACCTTAACCGGTTTAGCGCAATTAGTTGCCGAAGAATTAGAGGCCGATTGGACCAAAGTTTCTACCGAGTACCCAACACCAGGCGAGAGTTTAGCCCGCAAACGCCCATGGGGAAATTTTGCAACGGGCGGAAGCCGAGGTCTGCGTGATTCGCAAGAATACATGCGCAAAGGCGGGGCTGCAGCCAGAATGATGTTGGTCCAAGCGGCCGCAAGCACTTGGAACGTACCTGTTGCCGAATGCGTTGCGGCCAATAGCGTGGTAACGCACACAGGTTCGGGTCGAAAATTAAGCTACGGAAAATTAGCTGCACTAGCAGCCAAGCAAACACCACCGACCGACGTCGTTTTAAAAGACGCCAAAACTTGGAAAATCGCGGGCAAATCACTAGCGCGTCTTGATACGGTTGCCAAGACCAATGGCTCACAAATTTACGGAACTGATTTAAAGCTACCCGGCATGCTTAATGCAGCAATTCGAGCTTGCCCAGTCTTTGGCGGCAGAGTAAAAAATTACAACGCTGCGTCGATTGAAAAAATGCCCGGTGTCGTAAAAGTTTTACCTGTTGGCGATAATTCAGTAGCGGTTGTGGCCGACACTTGGTGGCGCGCAAAAACTGCCTTGGATAAATTAGTAATCGAATGGGACAATGGTCCAAACGGCGCTATCCAACAAGCGGACATTAACAATTTACTTAAAACTGGTTTGACCGCCGAACAAGCCGCTGTAGGCAATAGCAACGGCGACGTTAAACAAGCCCTTGCAAGCGCTACAAAAATCATTGAAGCCGTGTATTCATACCCCCATCAGAACCATGCCACGATGGAGCCAATGAATGCCATCGCCAAATGGACACCAACGCGCTGCGAGGTCTGGACACCAACCCAGAACGGCGAAGCGGCACATGCCGCAACATCCGAATCATCAGGCCTTCCGTTAGCGCAATGTGAAGTCTACAAAGTGCACTTAGGTGGTGGCTTTGGACGACGCGGCGGGTTTCATGATTGGGTTCGTCAAGCCGTTGTGATTGCGAAGCAAATGCCGGGCACCCCCGTAAAACTATTATGGTCCCGTGAAGAAGACATGACCCACGGCATGTACCACCCAATTACGCAATGTAAATTAACAGCTGGCTTGGATGCTAGCGGCAATATTAATGCATTTCAAATGCGTATTTCGGGCCAATCAATTTTGGCTGCGGTGGCTCCACAAGCGGTTCAAAACGGCCGCGACCCAGTTGTTTTTCAAGGATTAAATCCAAGTGGGCCAGAAGCTGCAATTGGCTATACATTTCCGCACTTGTTAATTGATCACGCCATGCGCAATCCACATGTGCCACCTGGTTTTTGGCGCGGTGTAAATTTGAATCAAAACACTATTTATGTTGAGTGTTTTTTAGACGAAATCGCACTAGCGACTAAGCAAGACCCGCTAGCTTTGCGCCGCAACTTGATGAGTAAACACCCCAAGCATTTAGCCGTGTTAAATGCGGTTGCCGAAAAAGTTAATTGGGCAAAACCGGCTGCCGATATTGGGGGCGAAAAAGTATTTCGCGGACTAGCCCAATGTCACGGATTTGGTAGCTACGTTGCGGCATGCGCCGAAGTTTCGGTAAATAAAACCGGCGAATTAAAAATTCACCGTATTGTTGCAGCTACCGATTGTGGAAATGCCGCCAACCCTCAACAAATTGAAGCGCAGGTAGAAGGATCCTTTGTTTACGGCTTGTCCGCATTGCTTTATCAAGCATGCACTGTTAAAGATGGGGCAATTGAACAAAAGAACTTTAATACCTACCCGACTTTAAAAATGGATCAAATGCCAAAGGTCGAAACAATTGTTCTTACCTCGGGTGGTTTCTGGGGCGGTGTTGGCGAGCCAACAATTGCTGTCGCGGCTCCCGCAGTGCTGAATGCAATTTTAGCGGCTACCGGTAAACCTGTACGTGATTTACCGATCGCTGGCCGGAACTTGCGAGCCTAATGTTAATGCGGCAATCAGCAAACAGGTTTGCTGGTTTTGCTGTGCGTTCAGCCTTGCGTTTTGCCTTAATTGGTTACGTTGCATTTGCGTTTTTACCGTCCCAGGCTCGTTCGCAAACAACCATGACGGCAACTTCGAATATGGGCCAAAGTGAAATATTGATCGTAGGTGATCGCATCGATCAAGCCCTTACGTCAGTGCCCGGCGATGCTGTGCGTGGCAGAGCCATTATTACTAACAGACAACTAGGGCTGTGTTTGCTTTGCCACAAAGGGCAATTTAAAGAAGAGCTAACCGCCGGTAATGTTGCCCCCTCTTTTGATGGAATTGGTTCACGCTATTCTGCAGCGCAATTACGTTTACGTGTAGCTAACATTCGCCATTTATACCCACAAAGTATTATGCCGAATATGCACGATTTGGCGATGCCAGCTAACGAACACAAAAGCGAACAAGGACGCGAACACAAACGCGAACAACGCCGCGTTGCAGAAAAGTTTGACGGCCAACCCATCTTAACTGCTGGGCAAGTTGAAGATGTAGTTGCATTTTTAAAGACATTGCAATGAACGGTAAACGAGGTTTTGTAAAAATCGCAACTTTGTGGAGTGTTGGCGCTCGGCCTTTTCTTTCGAGATTGAGTCCTTTATTCGGTTCTATTGCCAGCGCAACGGTGATCCCGTTGACCATACCCACTAGCGCTTTAGCCCAAACGGTTCTACAAAACCCGAATGCTTTAAACGATGCCATTGCGGCCTACACAAACAAAGCGAAAATAAATAACAGCAAAGTCACGCTCGAAATCTCTAGCTTGGTTGAAAATGGCAATTCGGTTCCTGTCTCGATTCGTGTGGATTCGCCTATGACCGAAACAGATTACGTGCAAGAAATTATGTTGTTTGCCGAAAAGAATCCACAGGTCGAAGTAGCTAAGTTTAATTTAACGCCGGTTAACGGCGTTGCTAGGGTTACCACTCGTATTCGTCTTGCCACGTCGCAAACGGTGACGGCTATTGCAAAAACCAATGACCAACAATTTTGGCAAGCACGTGTTGAAGTCATAGTGACTTTAGCTGCCTGCCTCGATCTCGATTAAGCCCAGACCGTGACGACTAGCGCCTTAGTGACTTTACCAAAAATCATTCGTGCAAACGAAGTGTTCGAGATTCGTCTGTTGATAGCACACGTTATGGAAAGTGGTTTTAGGCCCGGTAACTTTGGACAAATATTGCCCCGAAATATTGTACGTAAAGTGCAATGCAAGTTTTTAAACTCAATTGTTTTCGAGGCACAGTTTTTTCCGGCGGTGGCAGCAAACCCGTTGCTAGTGTTTAATTTAAAAGTACCTCGCAGCGGCGAACTAGAAGTGGTTTGGTCGGGCGACAATAATTTTGTTCACCGCGAAATTGTACGCATCGAGTTGGTTTAATTTTGATGCTCAAAAGTTTTAAGTTAATTGCGTGTCTAATCGCACTCGGAGTCGTTAGCAGTTTGCTAATCGTTAACATTCCAAGCACTTGGGCAAACGCTGTACGCTTAGCCGGTTTTCACTACATCAGCAGCGAACTTAAAGCCTTACAACTCAGTTCAAGCGACAACCCTGCTTTACTGTGGGCTAAGGCGGGGCAACAGCAATTTAATCAACAGTGTGCAAACTGCCACTCTGTTGATTCGATGAAAGCAGTGGCAGCCAACTATCCACGTTGGAATAGCTCAGCCACTAAAGTAATGAGCCTCGCCGGACGCATTAACCAATGCCGGATCGATCATTTGCAGCAAACCGCCCTGCCCCGAGAAAGTGCGCAACTTTTGCAATTAGAGGCGTTTATTGCCTTGCAATCTAAGGGGCAAATTGTTATGGGCATTGAAAAAAATGCCGCAACCAATAAGCTGCAAAATTTAGGCGCGCAAATTTGGAATCAACAGCTCGGTCAATTGGGTATATCGTGTGCCCAGTGTCACGACGCACTTGCGGGCTCTTCGTTAGCGGCCAGCATAATTCCGCAAGGACATGCAAACGCTTACCCGATATATCGTTTGCAATGGCAAGAAGTTGGCTCGTTAGAACGGCGCATCCGCAGCTGCCAAACGGGGGTTCGAGCGCTACCTTACGAATACAATAGCCAAGAGTTATTGGCATTAGAAGTGTATTTAAAAGAGCGCGCAGCGGGTATGGAACATGAGGGGCTTGGTGTGCGGCCTTAGGTACTCATTGATGGTCCAAAATTAGGTGGTCAGACTGGGTTTCGTAGTACCGGCGCGGGCCTAGGCTGTCGGGTGCGTTTTTTGCGCGACGCTTTTCTATTCAGGTCTGGTTCTCAACGGGGCAATATGCGCATATAATGCGCATTATCGTATTACAAAGGTATTTCCATGCGAACTTCGCCTTCTGCCCCTCGCTCAACTCACAAGCGTGCAGTAAACCTAACCCTGAGCGAATCGCTTGTGGATCAAACAAAACTGTACTCCAACAATTTATCGGCAACTGTAGAAGCTCTGTTGACCAATTACGTCAATGAGCAATCGAAAATTAGTCAACAAAAGATTCAAGCCGCGCAACGCCTGTCGACGCAATGGAACTTGATCAATGATCAAATCGGTTCTTTCGCAGACGAATACTCAAACCTATAATGGCCCAGTTCGACGTTCATCGAAACAACGGCCTTCAAAAAGCAAACATTCCCTTTGTTGTTCTCGTTCAATCGGTATTGTTCGACGAGTACCGTCGGCGGCTTGTAGTTCCGTTAGTGCGCATTTCAGCAATGCCTGTTAAATCGAAAATCGTTGGCTCTCGGTTAAACCCTCAATTTACAATTGATCAAGTCGACGTGGTTTTGCATCCACTAGAAATGGCCAGTATCCCGACTGACAAACTCGGTGAGTTTGTTTGTTCCTTGAGCGAACATGGCCTAACCATTTCGGATGCAATGGATGAAGTTTTAACGCGTACTTGGGGTTAGTGAAAGTGAGGCAGCCTAACGCATGCTATTTTTGATTGCTACTTAAAATTGTTGTTTAAGTATTCAACCGCACCAATCCCAGCAGCCCTGCCCGTACTTAAACACGCGGTAAGTAAATAGCCACCTGTCGGGGCTTCCCAGTCCAACATTTCCCCAGCGCAAAAAATACCGGGCTTGTGTTGCAACATTAAATGTTCGTCGAGCCCATCAAAACAAACACCACCGGCCGTACTGATGGCCTCGTCGATAGGGCGCGCCCGCTCTAAAGTCAGTGGGATATTTTTTAGTATAAAACCCAACTGCTCGGCATTACTTAATTGTTCTTTTGCAATCGCTTGCTTGCTCACCATTTCGTACAGCAACGCACGCTTAATTCCGTCTAGACCTAAGCGATGGCGCAGATGATTACTGAGGCTATTAGAGCCACGCGGCGCGTTTAGTTTGTGGGCAATTTGCTCGACAGTCCAATCGGGGAAAAAATCTAGGTAAATAGTCGCCCTGCCTTCAGTTTCAATTGTGTCGCGAATTGCTGCGCTGACCGCATAAACCAAACTACCTTCGATACCGGTCTTGGTAACGACACATTCACCGCGTCGTTCGAATTGCGTATCGTCATTACAATTAAACCGCAACGTGACTGACTTTAAAGGCGCGCCCGCGTGCTGCTTTATGAGCAATTCGCTCCAACCACCAGCGACATCAAAACCGCTGTTACTAGGCTTTAAAGGGGCCACCCTTATACCCGCTTCGGTTAACCACGGCACCCAAGCCCCATCCGACCCCAAACGCTGCCAGCTAGCGCCTCCCAAGGCCAGCACAGTGACATCTGCAGTGACTTGAACCATCGACTCGGCGTGCTTATAAGCTGTCGACTCGGCTTGGTGATCTAGCACAGCACTTTCGACAGCATCAGTGGTTTTTTTAGAATCACCACCATCGCTCGTACAGTGAAACTGCAAAATATTGTCTTCAGTCCATCCAAGCCAGCGATGTCGTGCGTGAAACTGCACGCCAAGTCCACGCAATTGCGTTAACCAACGGCGTAGCAAAGGGGCCGCCTTCATTTCTTTTGGAAAGACTCTTTGGGAGCTTCCTACAAAAGTCTCAACACCCAGCGCGTGACACCAATCGCGCACTTGCGTTGCACCAAAATTTAGCAAGTAGGGCTGCAACGCGCTATTTGCGGCACCGAACCTTTGGTTAAATTGTTCAGCGCCCTCGTTGTGCGTTAAGTTGAGGCCACCAAGACCCGCCAACAAAAATTTTCGTCCCACTGAGGGCATGGCATCGTAGACATGTACCTCGATGCCCTGTTGAGCCAATTGCAAAGCCGCCATGAGGCCTGCAGGCCCCGCGCCAATTACAGCAGCCTGTACTTTGGTGGCTGTTTTGGCCTGAGTTTTTGCTCGCGTTTTCGCTTGCGCGTCGGCTTGGACTAAACTATCAATCAAACGGATTCTTTCAATTGCAAAAACTTTGGTTATTCAAGGTTCGAGTTTAAGCGAAAGTGACCTAAATACTAATTTAGTGGGTGTCTTTATAAAATTTGTGGCACTCCTTTAACGAAAAAATTGCGATCGATTCAAACAATAATGAATAACCTTAGTTCTGCACCGTACACGCCAAACCCATTTTTCCCAAAGTTACTAAGCCCGTTAGACCTTGGCTTTACGCAAATAAAAAACCGCGTCTTGATGGGATCAATGCATACCGGCCTAGAAGACGACCGCGACTTAAGCCGCCTTGCGGTTTACTTTCGCGAACGCGCCGAAGGTGACGTAGGTTTAATCGTTACCGGCGGATTTGCACCAAACATTGCGGGATGGGCCAAGCCTTTTGCAGGCACCTTGGCTAGCGCACGAGCCGCGCGCCGGCATCAAATAGTCACTCAAGCCGTACACGAAGCCGGTGGAAAAATTGCGTTACAAATTTTGCACACGGGCCGCTATGCTTACCATCCATTTGCGGTAGCGCCCTCACGCTTAAAAGCGCCCATTACACCGTTTACACCATTTGCCTTATCGGCCAGTGGTGTCGAACGGCAAATTCGCGCGTTTGTTAACTGCGCCGTACGAGCCCGCGAGGCTGGTTATGACGGAGTCGAAATTATGGGCTCTGAAGGTTATTTCATTAACGAATTTTTATCGTTAGCCACCAACCAACGCACCGATGAATGGGGTGGCGACTATAGCAACCGTATGCGCCTGCCGATTGAAATTTTGGCACGCACTCGCGAAGCAGTCGGCAACGATTTCATCATCATGTATCGCCTGTCGATGATTGATTTAATTCCGGGCGGCAGTACTTGGGATGAAGTGGTGCAACTTGGCAAAGCCGTCGCGCGCAATGGTGCAAACTTAATTAATACCGGGATTGGTTGGCACGAAGCTCGGGTGCCCACCATTGCCACCAGCGTGCCTCGCGCTAGCTTTGCTTGGTTAACGCAAAAAATGAAGGCCTCATTGATGGCGGATGGAATTGAGATTCCGTTGATAGCCTCCAATCGTATTAATACGCCCGAGGTAGCTGAGCAGCTGTTAAGCGATGGCTTTGCCGATATGATTTCGATGGCACGACCTTTTTTAGCTGATTCAGAATTTGTAAAAAAAGCAGCACGCGGTCAATCGGATCGTATTAACACTTGTATCGCTTGCAACCAAGCTTGCCTTGATCACATTTTTAAAAACCAACTCACTAGCTGCCTAGTCAATCCACGTGCATGTCACGAAACAGAATTGGTGTACCGACCCGCAGCGGCCAAAAAGAAAATCGCGGTGGTCGGCGCAGGCCCGGCCGGATTAACAGCCGCAACAATTGCTGCCGAACGCGGGCACGACGTTACTTTGTTTGATGCTTCTAGCGAAATTGGCGGCCAATTAAACATGGCAAAGATAATTCCAGGAAAAGAAGAGTTTCACGAAATGATTCGGTACTTAAAATTTCGATTGCAAGATACTGGCGTTCATGTGGAATTAAATCGCACGATAGGCAGCAGCGACTTAAGTAATTTTGACGAGATTATTATTGCTACTGGCGTAACACCCCGAGATCCAAAAATACCTGGGCAAAATCACCCAAAAGTCTTGAGCTACTTGGATGTTCTACGCGGTAAAAAAACAGTTGGGCAAACCGTTGCCGTCGTGGGTGCGGGTGGAATCGGTTTTGATGTGGCCGAGTACTTAGTTAACGAAGGGCACTCCACAACATTAGACAACGCGCAATGGCAAGCCGAATGGGGTGTTGTCGATCCCGAACTTTATGCTGGCGGGTTATCGCCAAAGGGGCCAAAAATTACGCCACCTAAACGCAACGTCACCTTGTTACAGCGCAAAAAAGGCAAGTTAGGCGAAGGTTTGGGCAAGACCACCGGGTGGATTCATCGCAGCGCTTTGAAAATGAAAAGCGTGCAAATGATTGGGGGCATTAACTACGAACGTATTGGCGACGACGGATTAATGATTTCGTACGGAGAGAAACGCGAAAATCCCTCTTGGATTGCTTGTGATCACATTGTGCTTTGCGCCGGTCAACTCCCGCATAACGTATTGTCGAATGAACTAAAAACCCAAGGGATCAAACATCACTTAATCGGTGGTGCTTTAGAAGCAGGCGAACTCGATGCGAAGCGCGCAATTGACCAAGCCGCGCGGTTAGCGGCTAGTTTGTAAATTGGCCAGTCTGCAAAAAAACCTAATCGTATTGAGCCAAAAGCGCGCAAACTCTAAGCAAGCGTAGGAACTTAGAAGCCAGCCTCGAATTTTTGAGGCCTAGGTATGAGACCATTCGGGCTTGTAGCATTCGTGCTTATCATTATTTAGCTTTTATTTGGATCGCCCCGTGGACCTTAAACTACCCATTGAAGTATCAGACGAATTACTCGACGAAGTCATCACCGCTAACGCCATGCTCGATTTGGCCAGTGGTGAAATTTACAAACTAGAGTACCAAGACTACGACGTTGAAGAAGAAGGCTTGCCGTGGAAACGTAAAGATTACGATTTTAGCTGCGGGACTTTATCCAACAACGGCAAAGATATTGAGTTCACTGTTCAAATTGATAAAGCCACTGGCGCTTACAGCGTTAACGCCACCGAATTGTTAGAGGTTAAAGTACGCGCCGCGGCATTGTTTTCGGGTGTGCCCGCCGGCAACATGCTAAAAAGTATGGACGCTGCCGCAAAACCAACGACCAAAAAAAGCCCAAAACAAGGTGGCTTTATTTTGATCGCCATTCCGATCTTATTAATCTTAGCTTTGGTTGGTTACGGTTTTTTTGTTTGGAAGTGGGCCTACAGCGAAGGTGAACGCGCAGGCTTTGTACAAAAGCTATCCAAAAAAGGTTTTGTTTGCAAAACTTGGGAAGGCGAGCTGTCGATGGTTTCAATGCCCGGCACCAGCCCAGAAAAGTTTTTGTTCACCATTTGGGATGACCAGGTAGCCGAGCAATTAAACAAAGCCGTAGGTAAACGAGTGGCTTTGTACTACGAAGAAAAAGTGGGATTGCCGGGCAGCTGTTTTGGCGATACGCGGTATTACGTGACCAAGGTTAAAGCGTTGGATTAAGCTTCAAACTGATCCGAATTTTTACCCTTAAACTGCGCGTAAAAGGCTTTTACGGTTTCCATATCTTTCTCGATATCGCCGGTCGGATTAAACACTGGGCCAAGGCCCGCCATTTTACGCGGGTAGTCCATGTAGGCCATTAAAATTGGCACCTCAGCAGTTACCGCTATGTAGTAAAACCCAGTCTTCCAATACCTTGTTTTGCTACGTGTACCTTCAGGCGGTATGGTCAAATGAATTGGGCCATCAGCATCTTTAATGGCTTGCGCTGCACTAGCGACTAAATTATTCGATTGCGAACGATCCACCGGCACGCCACCGAGCCAGCGCATCACGCCGCCAAAAGGAAACTTAAAGATCGAGTCCTTGCCGAGCCAATACATATTCATACCTAAAATGAAGCCAACCATTAAGGTATAAGGAAGATCCCAATTACTCGTATGCGGAGCAGCAATTAGCACGGCCTTTCGCCCGTTAGGCGGCAACGACCCTTCTACTTTCCAACCTGCAAATTTCATAAACGAAATTGAAAATTGGCGTAATACCGAATTGACGACTGGCGTTGTAAATATTGTGCGATGCATTACAAATACCGCGCTTGTAAATGCGCCTTAAAGTGCATTGGATTTAGCGCTTCACCGGTCGCTTTAGTAACCAACGCATCAGTTTCTAATTGGCTACCCATGCTCCAAATATTGGTTTTTAACCAGTCAAAAATAAATTGGAACTGACCAGCTTCTATATCAGCATCGAGTGCAGGTTTGGTTTTACGCATTGTTGCAAAATACTGGGCTGCATACATTGCGCCTAGTGTGTAGCTAGGAAAGTAACCAAACATGCCATCGGTCCAATGGATGTCTTGCATACAGCCATCTTTAAAATTACCTTTGGTATCTACACCCAAATATTGCATCATTTTTGCATCCCAAATTTCTGGGATTTGAGCCGCTTCAATTTCGCCTTCGATAAGCGCGCGTTCGATTTCGTAGCGCAAAATAATATGCGCGGGGTAGCAAAGTTCGTCGGCATCAACACGAATAAAGCCAGGCTTTACGCGGGTATAAAGCTTACCCAAATTATCCGGCGCAAAAGCGGCTTGATCGCCTAGGTACTTTTTAATTAACGGTGAAATTAAACGCATGAAGGCTGGATTGCAACCAATCTGCATTTCAAAAGACAAGCTTTGGCTTTCGTGAATACCCATCGACCGAGCCTGACTAACTGGTTGCGCCAACCAATCGTTCGGGCGATTTTGTTCGTACCGCGCGTGGCCTGTTTCGTGCACGATGCCCATTAAGCTGCCGGCAAAATCATCTTCGCGATAACGCGTAGTGATACGCACATCGTCAGGTACACCACCGCAAAACGGATGCGTACTGACATCTAAGCGGCCGCCATCGAAATCAAATTGCAGCAACTGCATAATTTCTAAACCTAAGGCCCGTTGCTGTTCGATGGCAAAAGGGCCTTGCGCTGTAATTACCGGTTCGCTCGCTTGCTTTTTTTGCGCACTGGCAATAAAAGTCGGCAACCAAGTTTTAAGGTCACCAAAAATTCGATCAATATCGGTGCTGCGCGTGCCGGGTTCAAACTGATCCATCAACGAGTCGTAACGACCAAGACCACGTGCTTGACTTAAGCGATCCGCACGTTCGCGCGCTAGGGCTACTACTTCGTTTAGGTTTACTAAAAAGCCCTTCCAATCGTTGGCCGGTCGTTGGCTGCGCCATGCATGCTCGCAACGTCCGTGCACAATGGCCTGCTTTTCTACTAAAGCTGCGGGCAATAAATTTTCACCTTCCCAACGTCGTTTCATTTCACGCAAATTGGCTTGTTGCCAATGATCTAAGGTCTCTGATTGAGCACTTTGCAACAACGCCTTTAGCTGCGCATCGGTAATAACTTCGTGGCGCATAACATCTAATTGGGCCATTGCAGCCGCGCGTGAACCACTACCTTTTTTCGACATCATCGCGGCATAATCCCAACCAACAATGGATGACAAATGATCAAGGTTATTTAATCGAGCAAAGGTTTTTTCTAGTGACTGATAGGCGCGCATAAGGAGCAGAAAATGTTAACGACAAAAAAGTGAGGAAATACAAATACTAAAATTAGAACCAAAGTGGTTTATCGCCCAACAAACGGGTACGCAGGATCGTGATAACCCGGCGTACTAGGATGGCCCTTAGGCACTAAGCTGTCCACGATAGCATCATCTTCTGGCGTCCACGCGTAGTCGAGTGCGCCAAAATAGGGTTTAAATTGTTCCAATGTCTTTGGGCCTGTAATAACACTGCTTACAAACCGATTAGCCAACACCCAAGCCGTGGCAAATTGAACAAGACTAATGCCGCGCGCTTGCGCGTGTTCTTGCAATTGTTCGGCAATCACTAACGATTCTTCACGCCATTCGGTCTGCATAAAACGCTTGTCGCTACGGGCTGCGCGTGAGCCTTCAGGTACTGCTCCGCCCGGCTTATATTTGCCAGTTAGTAAACCACGCGCAATGGGCGAATAAGGCGCAACGCCAAGGCCATGAAAACCGCAGGCTGGCAACACTTCCACTTCAGGTAAGCGATTAAGCAAGTTGTAATACGGCTGGCATACCGCCGGTTTTGGCACGCCTTGTCGAGCACAGGCAGCCATGACCTCAGCAATACGCCAAGCTCTAAAATTAGACAATGCAAAGTAGCGAATTTTTCCAGCGCGAATCAAATCGCCCATGGCACTTACTGCTTCGTCTAAATTGTCTTCTTCGTAATCGCGATGTAAATAAAAAATATCGATGTAGTCCGTACCTAATCGCCTTAAGGAGTCATTACAGGCTTGGGCAACCCATTTACGCGAATAGCGCTCTTGGTTGGGGTTATAGGCATCCACATTACTGCCCATTTTGTTGCCCATTTTAGTAGCCAACACCCACCAATCGCGCTCGGACTTAATTAAGGTGCCCGTAATGGTTTCGCTCGCACCCAAAGTGTAAACATCGGCGGTATCAATAAAATTAACGCCCTGCTCTTTAGCGTACGCCACGATATCGGCAGATTCGGATGAGTTCGTTTGATCGCCAAACATCATCGTGCCTAAGCACAAACGTGAGACACGGCAATTCGATTGACCTAAGCGGGCGTATTGCATAGCGATTTCCTAGATAGTTAAGGTGCATCTTTGATAATGCTCACAGTATAATCATAGCGATGAAACTACCCGACTTAAACACCCCAGCCGCCCTCGTCAATGTCCCACGCATGCAGCACAACATTCGGCGTATGCAAGAAGCCGTTAGTCGGCATGGGGTTAGCTTTCGACCACACGTAAAAACAAGTAAATGCCAACAAGTTGTCGATTTACAAGTCGCAGCAGGTGCACGCGGAATTACGGTTTCTACTTTAAAAGAAGCAGAACAATTTTTTGCTGTCGGGGTAACCGATATTTTGTATGCCGTCTGTATTGCAGCACCTAAGTTGGCACAAGCGGCCAAGTTAATGGCCAAAGGTTGCCAGTTGCAGTTAATTACCGATAGCCTCGAAGGGGCGCAAGCGGTGGTGCAATTTAGTAAAACGCACCATGTTCAATTTAGTGTTTTATTAGAAATCGATACCGATAATCATCGATCGGGCGTAAAACCAAATGACGATTTATTAATTGCTATAGGCCGCTGTTTGCACGACGGCGGCCAAACCTTAATGGGTGTGATGACCCACGCGGGTTCCAGCTATTCGTTAAACACAACCGACGCCTTGCAAGCCATGGCTGAACAAGAGCGTTCACTTTCGGTATTAGCGGCAACGCGTTTACGCGCTGCCCAATTGCCCTGCACTGTCGTCAGTATAGGATCGACACCAACCGCGTTGTCCGCACAGCAACTAAAGGGCATAACCGAAGTACGCGCTGGCGTTTACGTGTTCTTCGATTTAGTGATGGCCAATGTGGGAGTCTGTTCGCACAACGATATTGCGCTGGCAGTTTTAACCACTGTAATTGGTCATCAAGAGGACAAAGGTTGGGCCATAGTAGATGCGGGTTGGATGGCTATGAGCCGTGATCGAGGTACGCAAAACCAATTAACCGATTATGGCTATGGCCAAGTATGCGATGTAAACGGTACAGTGCTGCACGGGTTTACTATTAGTGGAGCAAATCAAGAGCACGGGATTATTAGTTTTAACGATGGAAAACCTGTGTCGACATCAATCGAAGCGCAGCAATCCATTATGCAAAAATTTCCCGTTGGCACGCAGCTGCTCATTTTGCCTAATCACGCATGTGCCACCGGTGCGCAATTTCCCGAATATCAAGCCTTACAAGAAAACGGTTCAATTGAAACATGGCCCCGTTTTTACGGATGGTAATTTTTCAATTCTTCACGCCACCTGACAAACCTCACTAAGAACAGCATGAAAACCAAACTAAGTGAAAGAATTACGCTCGAAGCGGGTAAGTGTGGGGGTCGGCCTTGTATCCGAGGGCAGCGTCTACGGGTGACCGATATTTTGAGCTTATTGAGTTCGGGCGCTTCGCACCAAGAAATTATTGCTGATTATCCTTTTATCGAAAACGACGACATTCTGGCCGCGCTTGAATACGCAGCGATGCAAACGGATCATTCGACACTTTTCGCAACGTGATTTTTTTGATCGACAATCAATTTCCGACAGCACTTGCACGCTTCATAGCAGGTCGCGGGTTTAGGCGTTCCCTCAAGTGCGTTTCGATTTGAATACCCAGGATATTTCGCGACTGGTTTTGCTCCACCGTCTCAGTGGGCTACCACTGTCGATCTGCATGCCTGCGCGGACGCTCAAATAGCGCAAGGTCATGTTCCCCATCGCAATTGGGAAGCAGGTTGCTGCACAATTGCACTTGCAGCCAAGATTTTTCGCTTCGAAGGCAAGTAAGTTCACATCAAAAGAATCAGCAACATTGTGGTGCTTAGTCCGCCGAAAATTGACCGTTGCACCGGATTGGTAACCAACAAACTGCAGGAGTTTAAGCGCGTTCCGAGTCTGCGTTTAATGCGCCTTTTTTTCAAAATCAGCCCGCGCTTTTGCAATTTTCTGTTCATTCGCTAACGCCCAGTGAGTCAATCCTGTTATGGGATCTAGCAACGATAAGCCAATTGGCGTTAGTTGATATTCGACACTGGGCGGCTTGGTATCGAACACTGTACGCAGCACTAAACCGTCACGTTCAAGCGCCCGTAAAGTGACCGTCAGCATGCGCTGAGAAATGCCGTCGATTGCTTTGAGCAGTTGCCTAAATCGTAACGGCTGCACGCCCAACTTTAATATGACCAGCACTGTCCACGTATCGCCGATTCGGTCTAACAATTGGCGAATCGGGCATGGACCGCTGTATTCATCGGCCACCCACCGCTGGGCATGGCTTACCGCTTTTGGTGTGGTTACCTTCGCGTAACTATCAGCTTTCAAAGTGCCTCCTTCACAACACGTTGTCGATTGTACAGAATATGGTTCCTTTTAGTAACCACTACATTTAAGAAGACAATAATGAATAAACCTCTAGTCGTTTTTTCCGCCGCTAGCATGCAGGCATTTGCCGTTGCACAAACCGCTATCGATCAAGGGCTTCATGTTAAAGCCGTCGTGCGCGCAGGTAAGGCCTCCGCCCTTGTAGGTGCACATGAAATTGCTCGTGCCGATTTGAAGGATACAGAATCGCTTGCCAGCGCAATGTTTGGTGCGAGCGCTGCATTTTTCCATTTGCCAATACCAGCAGGCCCGGGCGAGTCGGAAATCCATCTTGCGAATTTTCTTGATGCAGCAAAAAAAGCAAAACTACCACTACTGATTTTTTCAAGCAGCAGTTTTGCCGACGACTCGTTCTCGCCTACCCCTTTAATTGATGGCAATCGCTACGCGGTTGAGCAAGTACTAAAGTCAGGCATTCCAGCCATTGTATTAAAACCCGGCCTGTATTTAGAAAACTTGCAAGTGCCTTTTTTCGTAACTAATTTAGCAAACGGCGTATTAGATTATCCGCCGATGAAAGCCGATCAAGCAATGTCGTGGACCTCTCATTGGGATCAAGCATTGCTGGCAGTTGCAGCATTAAAGAAACCAGAATTGATAGGGGGTGCTTACAACATCGCTTCTTTACAAGCGGTCACACCAATCGAATTAGCGAATATTTTGGGAAAGCAACGCGGCAATTTACAGTTGCAATTTGAAGCGATTAGCGCCGAGCAATTTGCAGCGCGTGTTGGGGCTGCGTTAAACAACCCAAGCTTAAATTTTTTACTGGCGGACTTGTATCGATCGCTTAATGAACAGAATGCTGCTGAGTTAATTGTGGACACTGATGGTTTGCAGAAAACGTTTGGTGTGGAGTTGAAGTCGGTTTCTGAGCGGATCGGGCATTGGTTGTAGTAACTGTGCCGGATCTAGGTCAAGCACTCGTTTTAATAACTTGGGAAACCTTGATTCGACCTAGTTTGTATAATTTTTTAGCCAACTTTAATTTTTGCAGTTAACAGAAATCTGGGGCCATGGCCCGTACTAGATATTTGATCACTCATTTCAAAGTTACTCCCAAGGTGCAACTTTAAAATGGGCGATCAAAAAATCGATTAGCAATCTAATTTTTGATGGCAAGTGTTTGCGGGTTGGGTAGACAGCGTAAATACCTAATTCGATTGCTCGATAATCTGGAAGAATTTCGATCAATTTTCCCGCCTTTATATCTGGCCCGATTAAAAATGACGGTTGTAAGATAATCCCTTGATCGTCCAACGCACCAGCGCGACAAATATCGCCGCTGTTGGTGTGAATGAACGGGTTGATTTTTACGGATTCATTGCCGTCGGGGCCTTCAAACTCCCACTCATCTTTTCCAGAAGAATAGCTATAAGAAAGAGTGGCGTGCGAGCTCAGATCGCTGGGTTTAAGTGGTACCCCCATCTCTTTCAAATAGTTTGGCGATGCGCAAAGTACCATTCGTGTAGACGACAGTTTTCGACTAATTAATGTCGATGCTGGCAACTTAGCAATCCGAATCGCTAAATCGTAGCCCTCATCGACTAAATCAACGACACGGTCCGACAATGAGACATCAAAGGTAACCGAAGGATGTTGTTTTTGAAAAGCACCCCAGACGTTTCCGAGATGCAAGACACTAAATGTGACAGGGGCATTGAGCTTAATACGACCAGAAGCGCGCCCAGAGCGCTCGGTAATCTCGGCCTCTGCCTCATCGACTAGCGTTAACAGGTCTAGGCATCGCGCATAAAAAACTTCGCCCTCCTCTGTCAGTGACAGTTTTCGAGTGGTCCGATGCAACAACCGAACGCCGAGCCGACTCTCTAAATCCAGAACGTAGCGAGACACGGCGGCCTTAGACGTGACCAAGGTTTCCGAAGCTTTGATAAAGCTACCTGCATCTACTACGGCAGCAAACGTTTGCATTTCTAAGAATCGATCCATGGTTTTCTTTAATGGAATTACAAAAGTGGGTGAAATCCCGAGTATCTCGCTATTGTCTCATTTTTTGGGATAAATAAACCTAAATTAGGCTATTTATCTCGGTTAAACAAACCAATACAGTTCGTCTGTGCTTAAAAACACACCACAAACATCACTTTTAAATATCTCTAAAGGAATCAAATCATGAACTTCAATTCATTAGTAGTTACCGCCCTCGTAAGCTTAGTCGCTGTTCAAAACGTTGCAGCGCAAGAAGCCAGTTCCACTTCAAACACATCATCAGCGCAAACGGTTGTTTCACGTGCAGAGGTCTGTGACGCCGCAAAAACGGCAATCGCACGAGGCCACATTCAGTATGGCGAAGCAACTCAGTTCTTTATTCCATTCGCTGACAAAATAATTACCCGTAAAGAAGTAGCACGTCAAACAATCGAGAGCATTCGATTAGGTTTTCGTTCCGTAGGCGAAGCTTAATTTTTTAACTTTGAAAGAAATAATTATGTTGAATAATCAAAAAGACGTTGGCGCAATCGTGTTGCGGTCAACTTTAGGCACCGTCTTGATTGCCCATGGCCTCTTAAAGTTTTTCGTTTTCACGCTAGGTGGAACCGCTGGATTTTTCGAATCAGTAGGATTTCCGGGATGGGCAGCCTATTTAGTTGCACCAGCCGAGGTCGCTGCTGGCCTAGCACTAATCGTGGGCTTTCATGTACGGCTTACCGCCCTTGCTACTTTGCCGATATTGATAGGCGCATTGTTTGTTCATCTGAATAACGGATGGTTGTTTACCAATAAAAACGGCGGCTGGGAGTTTCCCGCAGTGCTTGTATTGCTCGCGGTCAGCGTAGCCCTAATTAATGCACCTAAAACATCGAAGTTAGCAAGTGCATGAAACAGTTTCCAACACTGTTTGTATCTCATGGCGCGCCAAGCTATGCCCTGCATCCGGGCATAGCAGGTCCCCAACTCACGGCCGCCATGAGTCAGCTACCGCGCAAACCGGCCGCAGTGCTCATTGTTTCGCCGCACTGGTCAACAAAAAACGCGCTTGTTTCCACGGCTCCTAGTCAACACGCTATTTATGATTTCACTGGATTCGATCAACGTATAAATCAAATTAAGTTTGAACCGAAAGGGCATCCCCAACTGGCGAGGCAAGCGGTAGATCTTTTGAATAATGCCGGTTGGCACACAGTAGAACAAGTGGATCGGGTACTGGATCATGGTGCGTGGATTCCACTGCGATATATGTTTCCTTTAGCCGACATTCCTGCATTTCAGGTTTCAATGCCGGCCAATTTATCCAGTGAAAACGCGATGGAATTCGGGCAAGCTTTGGCTCCGCTATCGCAACATGGGGTGTTGATCGTAGGCTCGGGTAGTCTTACACACAATTTGTACGAGTTTCGCCACGAAGGTATTGCACAAGCACATTACGCTACCGAGTTCGTAGAGTGGGTTCGTCAGGCAATCGTAGCTGGCGATATTGACAAACTTAGGCGCACGCTTTCTATTGGACCACATGCAGCGCGAGCACACCCAACCGATGAACACTTTTTACCATTGCTAATCGCAATAGGTGCTGCAGGCAACAAAGTACCATCGTCAGTATTGCGAGGCGGAATGACCCACGGAATTTTGTCTATGGAGTCCTATCTATTTGGTGGATCCGTTAGCACTTAGTAAATTCGTATGACTAAATTCAAACATGGATCCAGGGTTCAGCGTCCCGCATTGACTAACAATGTAAGTTCCCGAGCAAATGCCTGCGCGGCAGCTGAACGAAATTGGCCGCCGCGCCAAATTAGGCCAGCTCCACGCACGGGCTTAGGGTCGGTAATTGTTACAAACTTAATCTTTGCCGAAGGCTTAGTTGTCAACCTCGGAAGAAAGGCGCAAGCAACGCCCCTTTCAACTAAACGCTGCAACGCATCAACTGAATCAATTTCAATAATCACATTAGGCTTAATACCCGCTCTCAAGAACATCGAATCTAGTAGCCGTCGCGTTGTAAATCGCTGACTCATCAATGCCAGCGGAATGTTCGATAACTGTTTGAATTTCAGCGACGCGACTGCAGCGAGTTCGTGCCGAGCGGGAACTGCTAACGCAAGAATGTCGTCAAATAAGTGCTCACTGATAATTTGACGACTATCGCTAGCCAAGGGGAAAAAAGCGAATCCCATATCTAGCTCACCGCTTTCGACTTGCGCTTCAATTTCGATCGCAGTTAGCTCTCGCACGAAAAGGCGGATGTTAGGATAGCTCTTCAAAAATGAGGCGCTAACATCAGGAATCAAATGGGTTAAAAACGAATGAATTACTCCGATATGCAGCTTTCCTGCGGAGACGGTTTGTAAATTAGTTAAAGCAGCTTTGCCCTCTTCGATTTGCTGCAAAACGCTACGTGCGTAACCTAAAAATTCTTTGCCATTAACAGATAAGACGAGCCCTCTACCCACTCGCTCGAACAAAACCACCGCCAGCTCGGATTCTAATTGAGCAATCTGATGCGATAAGGTCGATTGAGTAACAAAGACCTTTTTAGCAGCCGCCGCCATTGAACCCGCATTGGCAATCGCTACAAAATAACGTAGGTGTCGAATATCCATCTATCGATGATATCGATTAATTGCCGCGAAATAAATCACTTTTTAAAATTGTTCTTTCTATTTACAGTTATTACTCAACCCAAGGAGAGCCCAATGAAAACAAAAAATACAGAACAGTCAATTAACTCGCGTCGGTCATTTCTCAAAGGCGCACAAGCTGGCGTTGCAATCGCTGTGGGCGGGGCGAGCTCAATCGCAACAGCCAAAAGCTGCAAAACATCGGACGGCGACATTCTAGGTCCGTTCTATCGTCCGAATGCAAAAGCCAACATTAATCTAGTCACTACCGGTGCGGAAGGCGAGCGATTAAAATTGACTGGAACAATATTACGCCCCGATTGTAAGTCACCTGTCGTGGGCGCAACGATCGATTTTTGGCAAGCTGATCACAAAGGGGCCTATGACATCAAAACGCCCGACGAAAAAATTGCGGTCGAAAATTATCAATTTCGAGCAGTGACGCAAACTGATAAAGACGGAAACTTTACTATTGAAACGGTTATCCCCGGCCGCTACGGTATTCCACCAGGGCTAGAGGGATTTGAACAATATGCTGGCCAAACTAGGCCAGGACATTTTCATCTTACGGTTACACATCCAATTTATCTTCCGCTAACTACTCAGGTGTATATGACTGGAGATCCCTTTATCGCAAAAGATCCATGGGCTAAACATTCGAAAAATATGGTCACCCTTAAACGGGAAAACGGAAAAACAAGTGGGCAATTCCAGGTTGTATTAGGTAACCGCCCAGGTCAACGTACATAAAGACGCCAAGTGAAAATTCGCTCCATTGAAACCATCTTAGTCGACATTCCAACGACTCGAGTACACAAACTGTCTTTTGCTTCGATTACAGAGCAAAACTACTTGATTGTTCGAATAACCGACGACGATGGAGTGGTCGGCCTAGGAGAAGCGGCCACGATCGGTGGCCCAGCCTGGGCCGAGGAGAGCACTGAAACGATTCAAATTATTATTGAAAAGTACATTGCTCCCTATTTAATCGGACGAAGACCTATTGATTTAAACGCTATCGGTGTGTTGCTCAATACTCTAGTGAAGGGCAATAGGTTTGCGAAAGCCGCCGTTGAAATGGCGCTGCTCGATCTTGCTTCAAGGCAGTTGAGCTTACCCGCTTACGATTTACTCGGTGGAAAAGTACACGAACGCTTTCCGTTGGCGTGGACCTTAGCGAGCGGCGATACGGCGACTGATATTGCCGAGGGCGAAGAAAAAATTGCTAAAAAGCAGCATCAGATTTTTAAATTAAAAATTGGCTACAACGAAATTCAAAAAGATGTTGAGCATGTGCGAAAGATTTCTGAGCACTTTTTCGGTCGAGCTAAAGTTCAAGTCGATGTCAATCAGGCTTGGACCGAGGCGCAGGCTTGCAACGCAATCGCCGCTCTTGAAGCAGCGGGTACCTATTTGATCGAGCAGCCCATTGCCAGATCAAACATTCTCGGAATGGCCCGATTGGCCCGTCGCTTTGATGTACTGATTATGGCCGACGAATCGCTGGCAACTATTGAAGATGCATTGCAAATAGCCCAACACGCAGCGGCAGACGTATTTGCTCTGAAATTGACAAAAGCAGGCGGTCCGTTCGCGACTCTGAAAACGGCTGCAATAGCTGGAGCCGCTGGGATTGTCTGCTACGGCGGGTGTATGCTGGAATCGAGTATCGGAACGGCGGCTTATTTAAGCACTTTTGCGGCGATTCCTAATATTACAGAGGGATGCGAACTATTTGGACCCAAGCTTCTAAAAGACGATATCGTTACTGAGCCATTACTCTACGAAAATTTTAGTATTGTGGTGCAAACTAAACCAGGTTTCGGCGTAGATATTGACCCAACAAAATTGCAATTCTATCGTCGTGACAAAAACTTAACACTAGCTGTAACCTCAGGAGATCTAAGTGCTGTTTCTCGTACACATGAAAGTCAATCTGCCCTTCGAATTACAGCCTAGTGTTGTCAATGAACTAAAAGATCGTGAAAAAGCGTATTCACAAATATTACAAACCGATAAAAAGTGGTTACACCTCTGGCGCGTTGTTGGCGAGTACGCTAACTTTAGTGTGTTCGATGTTGCTAACAACGATGAACTACATACCCTATTATCGAGCCTACCGCTTTTTCCTTTTATGGAAATTAAAGTAACTCCACTCGCAACTCATCCATCGAGCATAGAACAATGAAAAAAATTATTTGCAACACCGCTATTGCCGTTTTTGGCTTTGTGCTGTTTGGCTGGTCTTTCGCAGCATCGGCTCAATCGAGTTACCCTGATAAGCCCATTCGGTGGATCGTGCCCTTTCCTCCGGGTGGTGCTATGGATGGAATTGCTCGCGCTTTAGGTGAACAGATTTCCAAAAAAACAGGCCAGCCAATTGTTATCGAAAACAAAGCTGGCGCTGGTGGCAACATTGGCGTTGACTTCACTGCGAAAGCTCCTCCGGATGGCTACACCATGGTCATTACTTCGATTGGAATGGCAACAAATCGATATTTGTATCCAAAACTGCCATACGATCCACTGAAAGACTTCGCATCGGTATCGATGTTGGCTGTTGTCCCTAATATTCTGGTTGTGAATCCCAACAAAGTGAAAGCGCGCACCTTGCTCGAACTGGTTGTTGAAGCCAAAGAAAAGCCCGGCAAACTCACCTACGCATCAGCAGGTAACGGCACTTCAATTCATTTGGCTGGAGAACTATTTGCATCGATGACCGGTGTCGATATTTTACATGTGCCCTACAAAGGCAGCGCACCAGCAATGAATGATCTGTTGGGTGGTCAAGTCGACATGATGTGGGACAGTATTGCATCGGCACGCTCACAAATCCAAGCTGGAAAATTAACGGCTTTAGCAGTGTCGACCACGAAGCGTTCATCAGTTTTTTCGGCAGTACCAACTGCAAACGAAGCCGGTGTTATTGGGTACGAACTAGCACCTTGGTTCGGCGTGTTTATGCCCACCGCTACGCCACGCGAAATTGTTACGAAGATGAATCAACTGTTGGTGAGTGCAATGCAAGACCCAAGCGTCAAGAACCGTCTTGTCTCTCTGGGTGCAGAGCCCATTGCGAGTAGCCCAGAAGTACTTCAGCAAACTTTGATCAGCGAGTCGACCAAATGGGAGAAACTGATTCGTGAACGAAACATTAAGCCCGACTAATAGTTCGGCAAACCCCGTTCGAGCAAATGACAAATCGATGAGAACATCAAAATTATACTCACGCTCATACGGAAAGGGGCCCGCCGTCGTTTTGGTTCATGCTCTAGGATTTGACCATACGATGTGGTCAACGATAGTTGATGGGTTATCTGTAAATCGTCAATTGATATGCGTCGATGTTCGTGGGCATGGGCTCAGTGAGGTCGGCAGCAAACCCTTTTCGCTCGAAGAAATAGCAGACGATATCCAAGTTATTCTAGACGAGCACAATATTGTTCGATGCGATTTTATCGGGCTATCCATGGGCGGCATGATCGGACAGGCTTTCGCCCTCGGGCACCCTGATCGTTTAAATAAACTAGTGCTGGCTTGCACGACGAGTGCGTACAACGAGCAAGCCAGATCTGCTTGGTTAGCGAGGATTGCTGCTGTAAAAACTCATGGAATGAGCGGAATTGTTGAAATGGCGATGCAACGCTTTTTCAGTCCTCAATTTATCGAAGAAAATCCATCGGTCGTGGCCACCGCGCGGCGGCAATTTTTGAGCTGCGATTCAAATGGTTATATTGCCTGTTGCGACGCTATTTCAAAATTGAACTTTACTGACGCTTTATCGAGTATTGAAGCCCCTACCCTAGTATTGTCTGGTGCGTTGGATGTAAGCACTCCAGCCGAAATGGGCGAACTAATCGCGAGGAAAATTCCGGGAGCTCGACATATTGTTTTGCCAAAAGCGGCGCATTTAGCCGTTGCCGAATCGCCTCAACTGTTCCGTCAGTTAATTGCTGATTTTCTAGTTTAGTGGCGATTCTATGATCAACAAGGTAATGCAAAATATATCGACTAGCGTCCGAGACATCACTGACGGCGCCACTGTTATGGTTAGCGGCTTTGGTGGCGCGGGCATGCCAACTGAATTGATCGATGCACTCTGCGATCAAGGTGCCAAGCATTTGGTTATTGTGAACAATAACGCGGGCAATGGTAATGGCGGATTGGCCCGTTTGATCAAAGAAAAACGCGTTCGCAAGATCATATGCTCGTTTCCACGCCAAACAGACTCTCAGCACTTCGACGCCGCTTTTCGTGCTGGGGAGCTAGAGCTAGAGTTGGTTCCTCAAGGTAATCTTGCAGAGCGTATTCGGGCTGCAGGCGCAGGAATTGGCGGTTTTTTTGTACGCACGGGTGTGGGTACACAACTCGCGATTAATCAAGAGACTCGGCTTATCAACGGGCAAGAATATATTTTTCAAGAACCGCTCCACGCCGACTTTGCACTTATTAAAGCCGACAGCGGCGATCGTTGGGGCAATCTTACGTATTACAAAACCGCGCGTAATTTCGGACCCATCATGGCAATGGCCGCCAAAGTTACCGTAGCGAGTGTATACCGCGTCGTGGAGTTGGGTGACTTAGATCCAGAATCCATAATCACGCCGGGAATTTTTGTAAAACGTGTTGTACCGATTTCAAAATAAATAAGTAGAAACTTTTTATGCCTTGGACTAAAGATCAATTAGCGGCGCGCGTTGCACAAGACATTCCCAACGGAAGTTTTGTCAATTTAGGAATTGGGATGCCTACGCGGGTTGTCAATTTTTTACCGATTGATCGCGAAATCATTTTGCATAGTGAAAATGGTCTCTTGGGGATGGGGCCAACACCGGCACCAGGCCACGAAGATTTCGATCTAATTAATGCTGGCAAACAACCGGTATCCGTTTTACCGGGCGCGGCTTATTTCCATTCCGCCGACTCGTTTGCAATGATGCGCGGCGGTCATATTGATATTTGCGTTTTGGGTGCCTTCCAAGTTTCTGAAGTCGGCGATCTAGCAAATTGGCATACTGGTGAAAGTCATGGCATCCCGGCGGTTGGCGGCTCCATGGATCTTGCTGTTGGTGCGGAACAAACATTTGTTATGATGGAGCATTGCACGAAGTCAGCGCAAAGCAAGCTAGTCAGTCAATGCACTTTTCCCCTAACTGCCTTGAATTGTGTTGCTCGGGTTTATACCGAGCTGGCCGTCATTAATTTGTCAAGTAACGGCGCATTTCTAATCGAGCTAGCGCCCGATGTGAGTTTCGAGCAATTGCAAAAATTAACAGGCTGTGCGGTTCACCTAACCAATAGTTGACTTTTAAGACACCAACAAATACCGCCGCGCCAACATTTCAAAATCCGCTAATTGCACATTACCATCAGTTTCCCGCTTCAAAATTTCCGCAACTTTAGGAGCCAGTTGTAACGCTAATAGCGCATCCAAAAATAACAACCGCGACCGACGGGCCAACACATCCTCTACGGTTCTTGCAAATTCATAACGCGCCGCAAACACAATCATCGCTTCGGTTAAGCCGCTCGCAATTGGGTTGCCGTTTACATCAGTGCTCGTTAATTCCTTATCGAATCCCGGCAAGGATTGCACCACGGAACTTTCGCTGCCGTACAAGTGAATACCAGGTGCATCACTCAACCGGGTGTTAGAAGTTTGTGCGCCCACTAAAGGTAAATTATTGGTCACTCCACCTGCGCGCTGTGGCAACAATTGCGCGTCCATTGCGTGGTTTAGTACATCTTCGGCCATAGCGCGATAGGTTGTCCATTTGCCACCGGTTACTGTTATTAAACCTGATTTACTGGAAACAATCGTGTGTTCGCGGCTGATGGCTTTGGTGTTGCCACTATCGTCGTCTTCGTGTTTGACCAATGGCCGCAAGCCAACCCAAATAGACTTCACATCGCTGCGTTGCGGGGCGGTCGTTAAAACTTTTGCGGACTCGCTTAATATAAATTGTATTTCATCAGCAAATGCTTCTGGCTCACGCGCTAAATCGGAGCGCGGCGTATCGGTGGTTCCTAAAATAACTTTGCCGAGCCACGGCACTGCAAACAACACGCGGCCATCGGACGTTTTAGGAATCATTAAGGCGTGATCAGTCGGTAGAAATTTGCGATCTACAACAATGTGTACACCTTGGCTTGGTGCCACCATTGGTTTAACTGGCTGTTGAGTACTTTGTCCATCTTGTTGGCGAAAGGTATCGACCCAAACGCCGGTTGCATTAATTACGCAGGTCGCTGACACATCAAAGCTAGTACCCGTTTCGACGTCTTCAACTTGTAAACCGCACACAGCGTTGTTGTCGTAAATTAAATTCTTCGCAGCGCAATAATTGATTAGCAGCGCGCCCTGTTTTGCGGCCGTTTTGGCGAGCGCTAATGCAAGCCGCGCGTCATCAAATTGACCATCCCAATACTTCACACCGCCCGACAAACCAGCCGTGCGTAGATTAGGCAGTAACTGACCAGTTTTATTTGAACTTAAAAATTCAGTCGGGTTTAGGCCAGCCTTCCCGGCTAGCAAATCGTACAGCTTTAAACCAATGCCATAAAAGGGCCTTTGCCACCAAGCATATGAAGGCATTACAAAGGCCAAGGGCTGCGCCAAGTGAGGCGCATTGGCTAACAACGTCGTGCGTTCGTGCAACGCTTCGCGCACTAGGCTAATGTTGCCTTGTGCTAAGTAACGAACCCCGCCATGCACTAATTTAGTTGATCGCGAGGATGTACCTTTTGCAAAATCTTGGCTTTCGAATAAAACAACTTTAAACCCGCGTGCAGCAGCGTCTAGAGCGATGCCTAAACCAGTAGCACCGCCACCAATAATCGCCACGTCGTATTGATCACCTTGTGCCAGTTTGGCAAAAAGCTCGCTACGAATGGTTCGCTGGGAATAGAACTGAGTTGAGTTCAATTGTGTAGAGTTCGGTGGTGCTGAGTTCAAGGGTGTTGCGTTTACTAGCCCGTTAAGAAAGCTTAAACATGAACCACGATCACGCGATGGGTTACGCGAACAATCACGCAGACCATCGCACGATCGTGGGTTTATACATAATACTAAAGACTAAAAATTACAAACTACTTAACGCACTTTGCCGTTTTTCCATGCATTCAACAAAGTTTCATAAGCAATCGTTTGACCTTTTGGCTTCTCGTTTTCGAGCTTTTTCCAAGGTGCATTTTTATCGCTTAAGTACTTTGCTGGATCACCTTTTGGATTGAGCTTAGGTGCGCAACGAGCCATGCCCGAGCGCTCTAAACGTGCCATCACTTGATCCATTTCTTCAGCAAGGTTGTCCATTGCAGCTTGTGGCGTTTTTTCGCCAGTAACCGCAACCGCTACGTTCTTCCACCACAATTGCGCCAGCTTCGGATAGTCCGGCACGTTAGTACCTGTTGGCGTCCATGCAACCCGTGCTGGGCTGCGATAGAACTCCACTAATCCACCCAACTTAGGCGCCATATCGGTCATGGCTTTGCTTTGAATATCAGACTCGCGAATCGGTGTTAAACCAACCAAAGTCTTTTTCAACGAAGTAGTTTTTGCGGTTACAAATTGCGCATACAACCAAGCTGCGGCCGTGCGATTTTCATCGTGATTCGCAAAAAAAGTCCATGAGCCAACGTCTTGATAACCGTTTTGCATCCCCTGCTTCCAATAAGGACCATTGGGGCCAGGCGCCATACGCCATTTTGGAGTGCCGTCTTCATTCACCACGGGCAAACCTTTTTTGGTCATATCCGCAGTAAACGCGGTGTACCAAAAAATTTGCTGGGCGATTTGGCCCTGAGCAGGAACCGGTCCGGCTTCGCCAAAGGTCATACCAATGGCTTCTTTCGGTGAATACTTTTTCATCCAATCGACGTACTTGGTTAACGCATAGACTGCTGCTGGAGAGTTCGTTGCACCACCACGCGATACCGAAGCACCTTGAGGATGGCAACCATCGGCCGAGGCACGAATACCCCATTCATCAACCGGCTTGCCGTTTGGAATACCGATATCGGCAGTACCAGCCATTGACAGCCACGCATCAGTAAAACGCCAACCTAACGATGGATCTTTTTTGCCGTAATCCATATGACCATAAATGGGTTTGCCATCAATCATTTTTACGTCGTTCGTAAAGAACTCGGCAATGTCTTCGTAGGCAGACCAATTAAGGGGCACACCTAGATCGTACCCAAACTTGGCTTTAAACTTATCTTTTAAGTCTTGACGTGCAAACAAATCGGCGCGGAACCAATACAAGTTGGCAAACTGTTGATCGGGTAACTGATACAACTTACCATCCGGAGCCGTCGTAAAACTCGTGCCAATAAAATCTTTAATATCAAGACCTGGGTTGGTCCACTGCTTACCTTTACCCGCCATGTAATCCGTCAAGTTCATGACCTTACCATAGCGGTAATGGGTTCCAATTAGATCGGAGTCGGAAATCCAACCGTCGTAAATTGATTTACCCGATTGCATTGAAGTCTGCAGTTTTTCAACCACATCACCCTCGCCGATCAAGTCGTGCTTTACCTTGATGCCGGTAATTTCTTCAAAAGCTTTCGCCATTGTTTTAGATTCATACTCGTGCGTGGTAATTGTTTCTGATACCACGGAAATTTCTTTAATGCCTTTGGCTTTGAGTTTCTTTGCAGCCTCAATAAACCACTTCATTTCCGCCATTTGCTGATCTTTTGTCAGCGTTGACGGTTGAAACTCGGCATCAATCCATCGTTTTGCAGCAGCGTCATCAGCACGCGCTGGAATCGTTAAAGCAAACGCTATCGATACTGCCAGTACGGTATATCGCAATTTCATGACTATCTCCCAACCTCACGTATGACCCCTATAAAACTGTCGATCGGTTCGAGGGGATATACAAACCGATTCGTTGAACTACTCATTCTTAACGGGTTAGCCTTTGCGCATAATGAGTGCCATTAAAAGCATCGACGCGATAAAACTAATCCAAATTGACGGCTCACTTTCGAGTCCCAATAACGCTGTTAATTTTCCGCCTAACCCAGCAAACCCTAGGTTGACGTAGGCGGCAGAAAGTAGGCCAATAAACAAACGATCGCCACGCGTGGTCGCTATCGGCAAAAAACCTTTGCGCATGACCGTTGGCGATTTAATCTCCCAAACAGTCATACTAATTAGCAGCAAGGCAATGCATGTAAAAAAAATTGCCACTGGTGTCGTCCAAGCCATCCACTCCCACATTGTTAGCCCCTTTTTAAACGCGACCCATCGCAAAACCTTTTGCGATGTAATTGCGAACAAACCAAATCACAATGGCCCCCGGAACAATAGTTAAAACACCAGCAGCCGCTAGCGTTGCCCAATCCATTCCTGAAGCAGATACGGTGCGAGTCATTGTGGCTGCAATCGGCTTGGCATTAACACTGGTTAAGGTGCGTGCCAGCAGCAACTCGACCCAGCTAAACATAAAGCAAAAGAAGGCGGCGACGCCAACACCGGCTTTAATCAACGGTAAAAATATCGTTATAAAAAATTTAGGAAACGAATAACCATCGATATAAGCCGTTTCGTCAATTTCTCGCGGAATACCGCTCATAAAGCCTTCTAAAATCCAGACCGCCAATGGGACGTTAAAAAGCAAATGGGCAAGCGCCACTGCAATGTGGGTGTCCATTAAACCAACAGACGAATACAGTTGAAAAAACGGCAACAAAAAGACAGCTGGAGGCGTCATGCGATTGGTCAGCAACCAAAAGAACACATGCTTGTCGCCAAGAAAGCTGTAGCGCGAAAATGCATAAGCAGCGGGCAGTGCAACCGTCAGTGAAATAACCGTATTGATGGCAACATAAATTAAACTATTGATGTAGCCCGAGTACCAAGCGGGGTCAGTTAAGATTGTTTTGTAGTTGTCCCAAGTAAACTGTTTGGGAAACAACGAAAAGCCCGCCAAAATTTCGTTGTTAGTCTTAAACGACATGTTGACCATCCAATAGATGGGCAACAACGCAAACACAATGTAAGCCAACAAAAACACAGTGCGTTTTTGAAACAAAGGTTTTTTGTTGGCCATAGTGGTAACTAATTGCTTACTCATTGCCGCCCTCTTTCTCGGCGGTGCCGACCCGCAACATCCAGTTATACAAAACAAAGCAAAACAGCAAAATAATTAAAAAGTAAATTAAAGAAAATGCTGCTGCTGGGCCTAAATCGAATTGCCCAACCGCTTTTTGCGTTAAAAATTGCGACAAGAATGTGGTTGAATTTCCCGGACCGCCACCGGTTAAAACAAAAGGCTCGGTGTAAATCATAAAGCTGTCCATAAAGCGCAACAGCACGGCGATGACCAACACGCCTCGCATCTTTGGTAACTGTACATAACGAAACACCGCAAATTTACTAGCCCCGTCAATGCGCGCGGCTTGGTAGTAAGCATCGGGAATCGAACGTAAGCCCGCGTAACCCAATAGCGCAACTAATGGAGTCCAGTGCCATACATCCATCAGCAAGACCGTTAACCAAGCATGCGTTGCGTTGCCCGTGTAACTGTAATCGATGCCCATCGCCAGCAAAGCGGCCCCCATTAGGCCAATATCGGCACGACCAAAAATTTGCCAAATAGTGCCGACAACGTTCCAAGGGATTAACAATGACAGCGCAACAATGACCAACACGACCGACGAGCGCCAGCCATGTGCGGGCATAGCCAAAGCCAATAAAATACCCAACGGTATTTCAACTAACAGTACCGCCAACGAGAACATAATTTGGCGTAGTAACGCGCCATGTAGTTCCTCGTCTCGCATTACATTAACAAACCATTCCGTGCCTACAAAAACGCGTCGTTCGGGAGAAATAATATCTTGCACCGAATAGTTAACCACCACCATTAACGGCACAATCGCAGAGAAGGCCACGCACAACAGCACTGGCAAAATAAGAAACCACGCTTTTTGATTAACGGGCTTTGTCGTTGCTTGGGTGTTATTGCTGCTCACGCGACAATCTCCTCGTTTTTGTATAGGCACGAATGGGTGCTGAGCACCTCTAGCCAAACCGTTTGACCCACTTCGAAATGACCCGACACGACGTTGTTTGCGTCGCCATCATCTGAGCCTAAGTCGTCGGCAAAATTGTTTGGCAATCGTGCTTTGATAATTTGCTCGCCAAGCGCAACCGATAGCAAACGATGGGTGCCAACATCTTGCAATAAAGTAACTTTTGTCGGAATGGAACCCGCACTATTGGGCGCGACAGGCTTCACATATTCGGGACGAATACCCAGCTTAAAGTCACCATCAGGTAAGCTGCGATTGGTATGTAGTGCTAACTGCTGCCCACCAATCAGTAAGTGATTATTACTAACAGTCGTCGGTAAAAAATTCATACCCGGCGACCCAATAAAATGGCCCACGAAAGTATGGCTGGGACGCTCAAATAAATCGGCAGCAGAGCCTACTTGTACCGCTCGGCCGCGCGTCATAACCACGACTTGCTCGGCAAAAGTAAGCGCCTCTATTTGATCGTGTGTGACGTAAATTAAAGTCAGTTTTAGTTCTTGATGAATTTGCTTGAGCTTACGGCGCAGCTGCCACTTTAAATGGGGATCGATCACCGTTAACGGCTCATCGAACAGCACGGCCGAAACATCGGGACGCACTAAACCGCGACCCAAAGAAATTTTTTGCTTTGCATCTGCGGCCAGTCCCGCCGCGCGTTGATTGAGCTGACCACTAAGCTCCAACATTTCGGCAATTGCGCCAACCCGCTTATTAATTTGATCGCTTGGCATTTTGCGATTGCGCAAGGGGAAAGCTAAATTTTCAGCCACCGTCATCGTGTCGTAAATGACCGGAAACTGAAATACTTGGGCGATGTTGCGCTCTTGCGGCGAAGCGTGCGTTACGTCTTTGCGATCAAACAAAACACTACCTTGCGACGGTGTTACTAAGCCCGACATAATATTGAGCATCGTCGTCTTACCACAACCCGATGGCCCCAGCAGCGCGTAGGCACCACCGTCTTCAAATGTCATCTTAAGCGGCAACAACGCATAGTCGCTATCTTGTTGCGGATTAGGTTTATAAGCGTGCGCTAAATCGAGTTCGATGCGGGCCATGTTATGCCGCTCCCGATTGATTCGACACCGCGAACGCGCGCGGTGCTTGCGCTAACAATCCGTTCGCATCAAATACATAAACTTGTGCTGGGTTGAAATACAAGGCAATCTCTTCACCCAAAGAAAAACGGTGTACGCCAGTCAGTTGCGCAACCATTTCACCGACGACTGTTTGTGCGTGAACATAAGTATCAGAGCCTGAGATCTCTGCAAGCTCGACCTTACCTAATAGTTCAATGCTGCCAGTGTGCTTTGTTAGAGAAAGCGCGCTTGCACGCAGGCCCACGGTAACTTGTCCGCCAATTGTGGCTTGCGCTTTAACTTGAGGCTGACCTTGGGCTTGAATTTGATTTTGGCTCAGGTTCGCAAAATTTACTCGCGGTAATAATGGCCCGCCCGCTAACTGAATACCTTCAGCACTCAAGTGGCCTGCCAGCAAATTCATGGGTGGATCGCTAAAGGCACGCGCTACGCGCAATGATTTTGGATTGTGAAACACTTGTGCGGTTGGCCCATATTGCAGTAACTCGCCACAATCTAAAACAGCGGTGTAGCCCCCAAGCAAAAGTGCTTCGCTAGGTTCGGTCGTCGCGTAAATAACAGTCGAGTTTCCCGTTGCAAATAGCTCGGCAAGCTCTTCGCGCAATTCTTCGCGCAGCTTGTAATCTAGGTTAACTAACGGTTCATCAAGCAGCATTAAGGGGGCACCTTTTGCTAACGCTCGCGCGAGGGCTACACGCTGCTGCTGTCCACCAGAAAGCTCGGCTGGCAAGCGATCTAGAAACATTTCGATGTGCAGTTTTTGAGCTAACTCGTTAACGCGTTGTTCGATGTTTTTGTCACCACGTATTTTTAACGGTGAAGCAATATTGTTACGTACTGTTAAAGAGGGGTAGTTAATAAACTGCTGATACACCATGGCGACATTGCGCTGCCGAACCGGCACACCCACGACATTATTTCCATCAACTAGCACACGGCCCGCTGTGGGCACATCAAGGCCCGCCATAATGCGCATCAGGCTGGTTTTGCCCGCTTGAGTAGCACCCAAAAGAACAGTTACAGCCGAGCTGCGCGGAGCGAGATCCATCGCGTACAACCACGGATTCGCCCCAACCTTTTTACTGACTCCCTCCAAGCTTAACTGCATCGTGCTCTCTTTATTTTTAACTGCACATGCCAAAAGTGTACCCCAAAAAACTGCTCGGTTATGATATTGGTTGTTCGTTTACGCTCGTTATTGTTCGATTATTCAGAAAATCAGTCTAAAATACCCCTATGAATCCAAATCCTCGCCAAATTAAATTGCTTGCATCGGTTCGCGCCCAAGGATCAATCAGTTTAGAGAAATTGGCCGAATCACTCGAAGTGACGCTACAGACCGTGCGCCGCGATGTACAACGTTTAGCTGACGAAGGGTTTCTTGCACGATTTCATGGCGGAGTCCGCATGCCTGGCTCTACCATTGAAAACATCGCGCATCAGCAACGCGAAAATTTACATGCCGAAGGGAAAGCACAAATTGCTCGCGTAGTAGCGGCAGCCGTGCCAAACGGCTGTTCTTTGGTGCTCAATATCGGAACTACCACTGAAGCGGTTGCGCGCGCCTTACTGAAGCACGATGGCTTACGTGTCATTACAAATAATTTAAACGTTGCCAATATTCTTAGCGTTAATCCGCAATGCGAAGTAATTGTAGTTGGCGGCGTAGTTAGAGCGCGTGATCGCGGGATTGTTGGCGAGTCTGCAGTTGATTTTATTCGGCAATTTAAAGTCGACATCGCCATTATTGGAATATCTGGCATTGAATCTGACGGATCGTTACGAGACTACGATTACCGCGAAGTAAAAGTATCGCAAACCATTATTGAACATGCGCGCGAGGTTTGGTTGGTCGCTGACATTAGTAAATTTAATCGCCCGGCAATGGTTGAAGTAACTACCTTAGATCACATTGATCGATTGTTTACAGATGCACAACCGCCAGAACCTTTTCCACAATTGTTGGAACAAGCGCAGGTTCGATTAGACGTTTCTTTATCAAAATAAATTGATGTAGGATTTGTTGTTGATGGTGACCGCGGTATCAGCGTTCAGCGCATTGAAAAAGTATTTGAAGCAATTGATCAGGGTTTGATCTAAACACCTGAAACAATAAAGTCGATTGCATCAATAATCGCAAATTTGTAAATCGAAAGATCCGCTACTTCTTGGCCAAGCGCTTCGCGATCTAGACCAACGAGTTGTTGAGTAAGCGCAATATAGTTAATACCCCCCAACTCTACGGTTGGGGTCAGTTTGGTGAATGTTAGTTTTGCGGTGCTCGGTCTTGTTAAAGGAACCACCACAGTTGTTTGTAAATCTTCTAAAAGATTTGACTGAATGTCCAAAAGGAAAGGGTAGAGTTTTTTTGAGTCTTTGTTCTTATTTTCATAGGCAAAATACTGAGCCATTAGAACTTCCGTACCGAGTCACCGAAGCAACCGTGTTTGGCCACAAACTTGTTGTACTCTTCAATTGCTTGCTTGTTCTCAACTTTCCAAGTTTCGGCAGTTTTTTGCCGCAACGCCTCGGACAGAGCAACTTCTAACGTCGCTGAAACATTAATTTTGTGCTCCTTAGCTTTTGCAAGTAGATCACTATTGATCGTCAAATTTGTTGCTTTTTTTGCAGCTTGAAGGTCATACAGGCTACCCATGTAGCTCCCCTAAGAAAAGTAGTTTTATGTGAGAATTTTATGCGCATTAATTATATACTAACAATTGCTCTAACCGCTGAGCATAGCCCACTGTTCTTTAAACATCGCTTTTTGAGTTGCAAGCACGCCTTGCACACGGATTAGATGTAATCTTGGTTTGGGTGCCAACGCCGCAAGTTTTTCACTGGTCTGAAGTCGGCAGCCGCACTTGCTCGTTTAAAATCTTCTTAGTCCCAAGGGTTAAGCAGCTCAATGCCAGTGTCCAGAAAATGCCGAGTATTTCGAGTGACGAGCGTCAGTTGGTTAATTTTTGCTACAGACGCAATTAGCAAATCTAGGTCTTCCCGAGGCTTTCCCAAATGCTCAGCTTCAAATTTCAATCGGCCCCAAGTAGACCAAACGAGTTCGTTAGTTGCTAGTGTTTTTGACTTGTAACTAACTTTAAGTTCGTCTATCCATGTTTGCAGACGGTTGCGATTTCGTCCAATTGCAAGTCTCTCAATGCCGTATTGAATTTCTCCGATTGAAACGACGCAGATTGCACAATTGCTAGAGTTGCTTCGTAGCCACTTTAAAACCGCCGGCTCGGGCTTCGGTTTAACAAGCTCTGAAAGCACACAAGTATCAAGTAGCCATCGCGCCATTACCGCCCCAGTTCAATGAGTTTCTTCCGACTTTTTCGCTTCGGCAATTCAAGGTCTTTGATTTTGGGCGCGTTCATGAGATGTTCTAAAAAACCATCATCCGGTTCGAACGCAGCGGCTTCGCGAGGGGTTAACGCAACAATCTTTACAACTGCCTTGCCGTGATGAGTCACTGTCTGCGGTCCTATCGCAATAGCCGTTTCTATTAACTCGCTAAACCGATTTTTTGCTTCTTGAATTTGCCAAACTGATTTCATAACAATCACTTATTCTGTCTAGTCTAGACGGAATTATATTCATATCTGATGTCAGAAGCAACAAATCCTACAATCCAAAAACTTTTCGTTATGCGAAACAGTCCACAACCTCGGCTTCTCTGTTCAGTTGGCTCGCGGCCGATCTGGTTAACAATTCGCGTTGCTTCGCCACCCGCTCTCTAACAGCCGCGTGGTAATGATCAGCTTGCCCCGCTAAATAAACATTGCGCTCATCCAAAAATATTGATCGAACAATCGGGACAAGACAAACTAATTTCGACCAATCGGCCGCAGTTTTGTCGTTACTGTCAGGCTCAGCCGAACATCGGTGAAAGGAGGGACTTTAAATTTCCACCGAATAGGGTCGGCGGATTTGCATCATGAAATGTGGTTGGCCGACAGTTGTTACTAGTTCACAACCCATTTGTAAGGAATGAAAAATGAAGACACTCCCAAGTAAGTTTTTAGCAACACTCGGTGCTCTCTCCGTTGGTATGTCGATGGCCGTAAATGTTCAGGCACTCGATAAACCGTCTACCTATCCATCTGTTGCGCAAGGCGCTCCAGCTCCAAATGCAGCCCCAAAAACGTCAGAAATGACTATGGGGGAAATTCAGAAAGTTGATAAAGGTGCAAATCAACTGACGATCAAACACGGTGGTATTAAAAGTCTGGACTTACCCAGTGCCACTATTTTGTTTACCGTGCGCGACCCGGCAATTTTGGATTCGGTTCAACCAGGCGATAAAGTAAAATTTAAAGCCATGAGCGAAGACGGTAAAGTGGTAGTTACAGAGTTTGAAATTCTGAAGTAACTTGCCGTTGCGTCATCGTAAAAAAAGTGGGCCCACAAGCGAAATTGCTTGTGGGCCCTTTTCAATTCCGTGGCCCCATTTTATTTTTATGAGCCCTATTTAATTTTTACAAAAATTAACTGCCGCGATACGTCGAATAACTCCAAGGCGTACACAGCAACGGCACATGATAATGCTGCTCGATTTGAGCAATTCCAAAGTCTAGATTTACAACATCTAAAAACGCCGGCTCGGGCAACGCCACTCCTTTATCCTTAAAGTAAGCAGCTACTGCGAAACTAAGCCGATAACGACCAACCTGAATCGAATCATTGCTATACAAAAGTCCATCCGGATTGCGGCCATCGGCATTTAGCACAAAGTCTTTCACCAATTGAAATTGCTCATTTTTCAGTTGCCACAATTGCACCTTCATTGCTGCCGCTGGGCAACCGTGCATCGTATCTAGCACATGCGTTGAAAGACCCATCTTAAAACACCCTTCGAAATGATTAATTATTGTGGCTAAAACTCTGTTTGTTGCCTAGGTTCAAAGTGTATACACTGCATTGCAAATAACCAAAAGCCACTTAATTTTTAGACTATGTCAAAGTTACCCACAATAGAACTCTTAAACAGCGTAAGCGCTGAAGATGCCGCCAGTTTACTAGACGGTGTTTATGAGCATTGCCCATGGATCGCTGAAGCCGCAATACAAATGCGGCCGTTTAGTAGCTTGGCGCAACTAAAACATGCACTATCTAAAGTTGTTTCACAAGCAAAACGAGAAGCCCAAATTGCGTTAATTCGCGCACACCCAGAATTGGCTGGTAAAGCCATGGTGAGCCAATCGTTAACGGCCGAGTCAACGAATGAACAAAGTAAAGCGGGCCTAACCCATGGCAGTCCCGCAGAATTTGCATCCTTGCAAACGCTTAATAAACAATACAACGAAAAATTTGGCTGGCCGTTTATTCTTGCGGTTCGTGGACCACGCGGAACTGGGCTTTCGCGTCAGCAAATCATTAAAACCTTCGAGCGCCGTTTGAACGGTCTGGCAGAATTCGAGTTTAGTGAATGTTTGCGCAACATTCATCGCATCGCTGAAATTAGACTAAGTGATAAATTTGGTGCGCAACTAACTATTGCCAATGAATTATGGGATTGGCATGAGCAACTGGCCCAACATAGCGATCCCGGTTTTAAAGAGCGTGGCGAGCTCACAGTTACTTTTATGACCGATGCTCACAAACAAGCGGCTCAAGAAATTGCGCAGCGCATGCGTTCATGCGGCTTCGACACAGTTGAAATTGATGTGCTTGGCAATGTAGTTGGCCGATACGCCCCTTTGCAACCCGATCAACCATACATACTTACGGGAAGCCATTACGACACCGTCCGTAACGGCGGAAAATACGATGGTCGCTTGGGCTTCTTTTTGCCAATGATGAGCGTGCAACAATTATCACAAGCAAAAAAACGACTTGCCGTAGGGATTGAAGTCGTCGCGTTTTCTGAGGAAGAGGGTCAACGATATAAAGCAACATTCTTGGCTTCAGGCGCGCTAACTGGGCACTTTAATCCAACCTGGTTAGACCAAACCGACGCGCAAGGGTTCACCATGCTTGCCGCTTTGAATCAAGAAAAGAACGATCAAAAAACTGGCACGCAAATGCTTGAGGCGATTGCGGAACTTAAACGCGATCCGAAGTTGTACAACGGTTTTGTTGAAGTCCATATCGAACAAGGGCCAGTACTGAATGAACTAAATTTGCCGCTTGGGGTTGTAACGTCAATTAACGGCGGGGTTAGGTACTTGGGTAGCATAACTGGACAAGCAAGCCACGCCGGTACTACACCGATGAATCAACGGCGCGATTCGGTAGCAGCGCTGGCGCAGATTTCTGTTTTTATCGAACAACGCGCAATACAAGATGGCGATAGCGTAGCCACTATCGGAATACTCAATGTGCCAAATGGTTCGATTAATGTTGTTCCGGGGCGTTGCGATTTTAGTTTGGACTGCCGTGCACCAAACGATGCACAACGCGATAAAATGCTAGCTGATATTAAGCAAGAGTTGGCAAAAATATGCCAACAACGCGGGGTAAGTTTTGCTTTAGAAGAAACTATGCGCGCAGCAGCAGCGCCATCACACCCTGCTTGGCAATCGCGCTGGGAGCAAGCCGTTGCATCAACCGGCCTACCGGTTCATAAAATGCCCAGTGGTGCCGGACACGATGCGATGAAATTGCACGAAATTATGCCGCAAGCGATGTTGTTTGTACGCGGTGAAAATTCGGGTATTAGCCATAACCCATTAGAAAGCACCACAAGCGATGACATGCAATTAGCGCTCGACGCGTTTAATCATTTAATCAGCGCACTTTAAAAAACAAGAAACTGCAATCTTAAATACCCAATTTAACCAAGCAACGATGAATAACAATTCCGATACATACCAACAAATTGATCAATGGATCGATGCTCATTTCGATGAACAAGTAAAGTTTTTACAAGCCCTCATTCAAGTTCCCACCGATACACCGCCAGGCAACAACACTCCGCACGCGCTGCGCACCGCCGAATTATTAAAGACTATGGGATATGAGGCGGAGCAACATGCGCCACCACAAGCCCTTGTTGATGCTTGCGGATTGCAAACGATTACAAATTTAATCGTGCGCCGTAATTACGGTACAAATGGCGACGCAACTTTAAATGGTGGCAAAACCATTGCATTAAATGCTCATGGTGATGTGGTTCCACCGGGTGATGGTTGGAAGCATCCACCTTATTCGGGAGCGATTGAAAACGGGCGTATTTACGGCCGGGCTGCCGCTGTTAGCAAATGCGACTTTTCTACTTTTACTTTTGCAGTGCGTGCTTTAGAAGCCATTGCAAAACCAAACAAAGGCGCAGTCGAATTGCACTTTACCTATGACGAAGAATTTGGCGGAGACGTTGGGCCCGGATGGTTACTTGAACAAGGCATAACCAAACCCGACTTAATGATTGCTGCTGGATTTAGCTATCAAGTTATTGTTGGCCACAACGGATGCCTACAAATGGAGGTGACGGTGGAAGGTGAAATGTCTCACGCGGCTATTCCTGATAGCGGAACCGATGCGATTCAAGGCGCAGTGCACATCATGAATGCACTATATGCGCTTAACGCAGACTACAAAAAAGTACATTCAAAAGTAGAAGGTATTACACACCCTTATTTAAACATTGGCTTAATACAAGGGGGAACTAATACCAATGTAATCCCCGGCAAAGTTACGTTTAAATTAGACCGCCGCATGATTCCTGAAGAGGATTCGGCGTCGGTCGAGCAGAGTATTCGCGATGTCATCGCTAAAGCCGCCGCAAGCTACCAGCCACCGCGAGGATCGAGCGCCATTAAAGTTAATGTGCGCCGAATGCTGTTGGCTAATGCTATGAAACCCCTAGCAGGCAACAAACCCTTGGTGGATGCTTTGCAAAAACATGGTGGTGCGGTGTTTAACGAAGCTATTCCGGCATTGGGAACACCACTTTATACCGACGTCCGCCTCTATGTAGAACGGGGAATTCCCGGTGTTATTTACGGAGCCGGCCCGCGTACAGTCTTGGAGAGTAATGCCAAGCGAGCAGACGAAAATTTAGCATTAGAAGATTTACGCCGAGCCACTAAAGTTGTTGCTCGTTCCTTAGTTGATTTGCTCGCTTAATTCAATTTTCTTTTAAATTTACCGGCAAGCAATGATGAGTGTGTTATCCGTCAATCGGCTCAAACGGGGTCGGTAGAACTAGTTGGTAAAAAGCTAAGTCAAGCCAACGGCCAAATTTGAAACCAGATTGTTTAATGGTTCCGCTATGCACAAAACCCAATTGTTTATGCAGAGCGATACTGGCTTCATTTGCAGCATCGATCGCGCCAACAAGCACATGCAATTGATTTTGTTGAGCAAGCCGAATTATTTCTTGCAACAACAATTTACCTACGCCACGACCCCGCTGATTTACATCGACATAAATTGAATGCTCCATCGCATACTTAAAGGCCGGAAAAGCACGAAATGTTCCGTAGCTAGCAAAACCCAAAAACGTTCCGTCGTCACTTACGGCTGCGACCACTGGAAAGCTACCGGCTCGTTTTGTTTTAAACCATACATCCATGGTTTGCATCGTTCGTGGTTTGTATTCGTACAAAGCAGTCGAGTTTAAAATTGCCTCGTTGAATATGCCAAGGATCGCTTGGCTGTGTTCTTCGTAGCTGCACTGGATAATTTTCATTTTGAAACTTTTTTAATTTATAGATTGAGCAAATTGGCTTGCATCGAAGTTGATGCCGCCAAGTAGGGCCCATCACGCTTCTGCCGTTGATAACCTTAGGCTAAATTTTTATCTATTTTGCTTAGATCCACTTTTCTTGAAATTAATATATCGGAACTTATAACAATTTACAAGAAGCCTACATACGAAAACAATTGCTTTGCTTTACACTAAACAAATGCAAGAGAATGAATTAATCACTGAATCCTTTGAGCTACTAATTGTTGGTGCTGGCATGTCCGGTTTATGTATGGGCATTCAAGCCAAATTAGCAGGAATACATAATTTCGTCATTTTGGAAAAATCATCCGACCTAGGCGGCACTTGGCTTAATAACCGATACCCCGGCGCACACTGCGATGTGCCCTCGCATTTGTACAGTTTTTCTTTTGCACCCAAAGGTGATTGGCTGCAAAAATTTGCAAGTGCCACAGAAATCCACGCCTACATGCACGAATGTGCGGAGCGATATGATCTTAAAAAACACTTTCGTTTTAACACGGCGATTTCTCGAGCTCGCTTTCATGAGGGGAACCATGCATGGCGCGTTACCACAGCAAATGGGCAAACGCTAAACGCAAAATTTCTTACCCTGAGCACGGCACCACTAAACGAACCAAACATGCCAGATATTCCTGGATTCGATTCATTCGCCCAGCCAATTTTTCACACGGCGCAATGGCCAAGTTCTATTGATTTGAAGGACAAGCATGTTGGTATTATTGGCAGCGCGGCTAGCGCAGTGCAAGTTATTCCTCATCTAGCAGCTACGGCTGCAACCGTCACTGTTTATCAACGCACCCCAAATTGGATTTTGCCCAGAGGCAATAAAGTGTACGGCACGGCAAAATTAACCTTGTTCAAACGCCCAATTTTTCGATCGCTATATCGCGGATTTTTATTTTGCTTACATGAAACAAATCGCCTTGGTTTTAGCAAGGGTTCAGCCGTTGCAGACTTATGCGCAAAAATGGCGTCGACATTGGCAAAACGACATTTAAAGGCGCAGATACCCAACGCACAATTAAGAGAAAAACTAACTCCTCAATACAATTTCGGCTGCAAACGCGTGTTGATCAGTGATGATTTTTATCCAAGTCTTAACCGCCCAAATGTTAACGTTGTTGTGGATAAAATTGTACGTATTGATAAAAGTGGAATTACGACCGACAGCGATCAACGTTTCACGCACGACATCATTGTTTGTGCCACCGGGTTTGAGCTCGATCATCTTGCACGCACAGTTGACGTGCAAGGACTAAGCGGGATTACTTTGCAGCAAGCGTTTAAAGACGGGCCGCAGGCTTACCTAGGCACAGTGATCCGCGATATGCCCAATCTTTTTATGTTGCTTGGCCCCAATACCGCAACGGGTCATACGTCTACGCTGCTGTACATTGAAGCGCAAGTAAAACTGAGTTTGCGTCTGATCCAAGAACTCGTCAAATCAGGAAAATCACAGTTGGTTGTTAAGCCGTCCGTTTTTGAACAATATGATCAGCAATTGCAGGCACGCTTTGCTCAAACATCTTGGTCTGGATCGTGTTTAAGTTGGTATAAAACGGCTTCGGGACGTAATATTGCTATCTGGCCGGGATCGACACGCCAATTCTGGAAAACGCTCGACGCTGCGACACTTGATGACTTTGAAGTAGCGTAAAATCCGAACGCATCAGCTCACCGGTGACACTAACCTTAAAGAGTGGGTTGCAAATTCAAATAACGGGACGAGACTATGTATAAACAATTCAAATCAGTAGCAACCGCCGCAATTGCAGTCGCTTTAGCCTTGGGAATGGTTGGATGCGCTCAGATGGCCCCTGCACCAGCAGAAAAACGCGTTTTTTTCGTAGAACCCGCCGACGGCGCAACTGTGGGTACCAAGTTTAAAGTTAAGTTCGGCGTTGCGGGCATGGAGGTAAAGCCTGCTGGCGACGAAACACCTAACAGTGGCCATCACCATGTTTTGGTTAACTTAGATTCGATCACTGCCGGTGAAACCATTCCGTTTACCGAAAAACATATTCACTTTGGCAAAGGTCAGACCGAAGCCGAATTAACTTTAGCGCCCGGTCGCTACAAGTTAACGATGCAATTTGCCGATAAAAATCATGGCTCGTACGGCAAAGCTATGTCGCAAACCATTACCGTTACCGTCCAATAAGGCTTGCGATGAAACGAGCCATTAGTTCTTTTGTAATTACCACGGTTACAGCGATTGCTGGGCTTTCAAACCCAGTCTTTGCACAAGAAAAACCAGCGATACCAGCCGCGTTCGAAACGCGTTTTTGCGAAGCATGTCATGCAATCGACAAAAAAATGGTCGGACCAGCGTTGAAAGATATTGCACTAAAGTACAAAGACAAAGCGGATGCGGTCGAGTACCTGAAGTCCAAAATCAAAAACGGCGGCCAAGGCGTCTGGGGGAACATTCCGATGCCGGCAAGTGCAAGCGCCACTGATACAGAAATAGCCGAACTGACCGCTTGGATTTTAAAAATCGGAAATTAAGAGCACTCACTTCAAAACCGGCGATGGAAATGTCCATCCACCGGTTTTTGTAGGTGAAACCCGTCGTGTCGTTTTGCAAAACCACCCTAGGGCGTGAGTGCGTTTGCAGTATATTAGGCCAAAATTTAACTAGCGATTTATATATGGAACTTACACTTTTCTCGGGCGCATGGTGGTGGGCCTTTGCTTCGATCATTGGCGCAAATATTATCTTATCGGGCGACAATGCGGTGGTGATTGCAATGGCGGCTCGAAAGTTACCCGAAAAGCAACGTCAAAAAGCCGTGCTTTTTGGTTCAGCTGCTGCCATCGTTCTAAGGATTCTACTGACGCTAGTTGCAGTGCAATTGTTGCAATATCCCTACCTAAAATTAGTCGGTGCGATTTTATTAGTCTACATTGGCGTACAGCTGCTCACTGACAGCGGTGACGAAAGTGAGGCAGACAATGGCAAAGGTAAAGATGGCATGTTCGCCGCTGTCCGCACTATTTTAATCGCTGATTTAGTCATGAGTTTAGACAACGTTATTGCTGTTGCTGCGGCTGCTAAAGGAAACACGGCTTTGTTAATCCTCGGATTGGCAGTCAGTATTCCACTGATCGTTTTCGGATCGACACTTCTTATGAAAGTAATGGACCGATTTCCAATTATTATCCCCATGGGCGCCGCACTATTGGGCTTCTTGGCTGGTGAAATGTTTGTCACGGATCCGTCGACCAAAGTGTTTTTTGAAAAATTGTTGCCAAGCCCGATTATTGCCGGTCTGATAGGCGCCGCGATCGTCGTAGCAATTGGCTTAGCCATCAAAAAAGCGAAGCACGGACCAAAACCTGTCGCCTAGTTAGACTGCGCCGCTCTAAAGGACCTTTTAAACCGACTGGCCTGTTTAGAAGGTCAGTCGCCGTTAGTTGAGCCACCGGTTATCCATGACAAGTTGACAAGCGCATAACCTGATGTTAACTTCGGATTTCCTTGGGGAGTAGCTAAAGGTGGCGCGTAGATTTTTACGACGTCCATTCTAGTACGCATCGTCAATACGGATTGCTCGCAATCTCGGTGCTTACGCGTGAAATGAAGCGATAATTCTCGACCTGCATTGGTCATTAACAGCCGCACGGCTTATCTCGCTCCACGTTGGCAAGACCTTGGTATTCGTTTTTTCGACAATTCAAGGAAACCCAAATGGAACTATTCAGTCCCGAATTCTGGTCTGCGCTTGGCGCAATTATTTTAATCGACCTGGTGCTCGCAGGAGATAACGCGATCGTTATCGCGCTAGCTGCACGAAATCTGCCTCCGGATTTACAAAAGAAGGCAATTTTTTGGGGCACGTTTGGTGCAATCGCGGTGCGCTCGGCGATGACCATGGTTGTAGTTTGGCTTTTAAACATACCAGGCTTAATGTTGGCTGGTGGCCTTGCATTGCTTTACATAGCCGTCACGCTATTAATTCCAGAAAAACAGCAAGAGGAAGGGCACAGCGCAAATACCAATTTTTGGAACGCAATGAAAACTATTGTTGTGGCCGATGCCTTAATGGGATTAGATAATGTGCTTGGCGTCGCCGGTGCAGCGCAAGGCAACATGATGTTGGTCGTTCTTGGCTTGTTAATCAGCATCCCAATTGTTATCTTTGGGAGCTCAATTGTTTTAAAACTAATAGAGCGTTTCCCGATCATTATGTACATTGGTGCGGGCGTACTTGGTTTAACTGCAGCAATAATGATTACGAAAGAACCACTGTTAAAGGGCTTCTTAAACTTAACGGGCTTTTGGATGTATGGCTTTTACGCCCTTTGCATTGCTGGTGTCATTGGTATTGGCCATTATCTTGCGCAACGCGCTGTGGCTAAAAACCCAACGCTAGGTTAGTGGGTTTACTGCTCTCAAATTAGCTGCGAGCGAACTAAATCTTTCGAGCTGGCTGACAAGTGCCCGATTCACAGTCGGGCACTTTTTTTTGCGCGCTGTTTCGAAATAGGCTGGTTTTAAAGACATGCTGAATATTAAATTTAGATAACAACATTCGGTTATCCGCAACCCATGGATAAGCGCGAACCAAGACAGGCCGGAGTAAAGTAGAACCCCACAAGCGTGCCATCCACTTCATTTTTGCAATCTCATAGATGATGGCGAACAAGTCAACGCCTACATACCAGCGGCCAATGGCATCCATCCCGTGGATGCGCTTCATCATTAGTTCGCGACTAATGCCTTGCTTTAGAAACTCAGCATCATCGAACTGCGGCGACGAACAATCGACCAAGCAAATTTCATTGAATTGATCGCGTAATTTCAAAGCCGACATTTCTGCGTGGCATAGCGGGCACGACGCATCGTAAAAAACGGTAATCGGTAAAGTGGCACTCGATAAAGTATTCATAGATTCGCCTAACTTATAAAGTTTTTAATTTTTACGCCCATACGCATAATCTTTAGCAATGTTTGTGGCTCGAGCTTGAGCATTTGATCGCCCCAAACTGATAAGGTCGACATCAGTCCTAAAGTATCTTTAACGCGTTTTTGCAAATCACGATCCTCACTCGCAAATGCATCCGATTGCGTAATTTGTTTAAGCATTTGCGCGGTAGGATCAAATTCGCGCAACTTACGCTCGCGCACAACCGCTTTAAACAATTCCCAAGGGTCTTTGCTTGTCTCAAAGTGATCGCGACGATCATCGCGCAAGTGCATCACTTTCACTAAGTCCCAGCTCTGAAGCTCTTTTAAACTGTTACTAACGTTAGAACGGGCGACGCGCAGGTATTCGGCAATATCTTCTGCGGGCAAGGGACGTCCCAATACAAAAAGTAAGCCGTGAATTTGGCCAACGGTGCGATTAACGCCCCATTTCGAGCCCATTTCACCCCAATGCAAAACGAACCGTTCAATTGTTTCGCTTAAAACTAGAGATTGGCTACCGGCCGGTTTTGAATAAGAAACTGAATCGCCACTAGGGGCCGGAAGGGAATTTGAAAGAGTATTCATTGGGTTTTTCCTTTCTTTTTGTACAGTTGATGCATTTAGCGCTTGATTTAATAATGCGCCCATCATATATTTCTGTCAAGACAGAAATTACAGAAATTAGCAAAATTTCAGTGTTCACACTCAAACGCAAAAAGGGTTTATGCGTACTCTTGTTTTAGGTGGTGCAGGGTTTATTGGCCGTAATGTTGTTCAGGCCTGTCTAGCCAAACAGATGCAAGTTACAGTAGCTGGCCGCTCGGTTAACAGCGCAAAACGAAAGTTAGGCCCACTAGCAGAACAATGTTCTGTTGTAAAAATTCAATTTGAAAATCACTTACAAGCTAGCGATTGGGTTACGGTTATAGCCGGATTTGATGCTGTTATTAACTGTGTTGGCATCCTAAGGCCCCGCCCTAACGAACCATACGAAGCCATCTACGTAAGCGCCCCCACAGCACTTGCACGCGCTTGCCGAATTGCATCTTCTAGCCAAGAACGATTAAATAACCCCATACGATTTATTCATGTCACAGCGCTGGGCTTAAAACCAGATGCCCACAGTGGTTTTAATACCTGTAAATACCGATCTGAGCTTAGCGTACAAAATGTTGCTAACGAAGTAATGCCCGAAGGCAAACTAGATTATTCGATTGTCCGCCCTTCTATTTTGGATGGTGAAGGGGGCTTTGGCGCGGTGTGGTTACGTCGCGTAGCGAATTGGCCGATTCACTTTATTCCTAGTAGCGCCCGAGGCATGCTTGCACCGCTATTGGTTAGCGAACTGGGAATCGCCATTGCTAATTTATCCGGACTTCATCAACGCGACGATTTACGAATAGTCGATTGTGGCGGGCCAAAATTAGTCTCGATGCCGGAGTATCTTTTGCAGTTGCGCTCGAACGCAAAGTTGCCAACCTTAAGGCTGCCAATACCACAATGGTTGGCACGTCCAGTTAGCCATTTTTTTGATTTGATTCATTTTTCACCGTTATCGTTTGGGCACTTAGAGTTAATGACTACCGACAATAAACCGCAAATCAATCGAATGAAGGAATTACTGGGACGAGAACCTAGTCCGGTGGGAGTGCAATGAAATTTTTACGATATAACTCATTGTGCATCACGACTCACGTAGCATCACAACTCATTCCGCATCTCAACTTATTTAACATCACAAAGGATCTAGCTAGTTACCCGCTTTACGCGCCGCAATTGCAGCCACCATCTTAGGCACATAGGCATCGCCATGGCCCGCTTGCACTGCCAACTCAAGGCTGCCTTTTATAGCATTTGCAATCGCTCGATCAGCACCAATATCGTTCGCCATATTGTTGTAGTAAGTCAGATCTTTCATAGCGTTGGCAATAGAGAATTTAAGGCTATCGGCATCACCCGACAAAATAAACGGCTTCATTCTTTCTAAGGCAACGCCACCACCGCCACCCTTGGCTAGTACATCAATAAAAGTTTGCGCCGACACGCCACTCAGTTGCGCGCAAGCTGCGGCTTCGGCAATTAAACTAGCGGTACCTAATGAAACGTAGTTGTGTAGCAATTTCATTTGATGCCCTGCTCCAACCCCACCGGCATGCACGATATTTTCGGCAAAGCATTTCAGCACTGGCTCTATTTGCGCAAACAACTCGGGGCTAGCACCTACTAGTAAATTAAGACGCCCTTCGGCGGCCTCTTTCGCAGTGCGGGTCATTGGCGAATCGATAAAATGCCCACCTGCATTGTTTACCAGCATAGCCATGCGCTGCGTTGACGACGGAATTGCAGTTGAACAATCAACCACTATCGTGCCCGGCCGCAAGCCCGCTAAAACGCCGTCCGCAGCCAGTAACACTTGCTCCACCTGAGGGGTGCCCGTCACACACAGAAAAACAATATCTACATTGCGAACCAATTCGCTAGCAGTTTTCGCAGTGCTAGCACCTTGGCCAAGAAGTAAATCGAGTGGTTGATTCCCGACATGCTCCAACACGGTTAACTGATGCCCATGCTTGAGCAAATTCATGGCAATGCCATGACCCATCAAACCAGCACCGATTAATCCAATTTTTTTCATTACGCAAATTCCCGAGTAAAGAATTTCAACCTGTCTTTGTTGTTCGTAGAATTTATAACTACGTTGTCTTCGAAATACTAATTGTTGGAAATTTCGGTCCGCTATCTTGGCTAATTGTGGTGGCAATTTTTAACGTAGCGCGGCGCGCGATGTCGCCATATAGCAAGGCAGCAGCGCTATTTGGTTCTGCAACGACCGTTGGTTTGCCACTGCCAGCTTGCAAGCGAATATTGATATCCAGCGGCAATGAACCCAAACAAGAAACACCTAATTCTTCGGCCATTTTTCGCCCACCGTCTTGACCAAAAATATGCTCGGTATGGCCACAATTAGAGCAAACATGTACAGCCATGTTTTCGACTAAACCCAAAATCGGGATACCAACTTTTTCAAACATACGCACACCTTTGCGCGCATCTATTAAAGCGATATCTTGCGGCGTCGTCACAATGAGGGCCCCGCTTACGGCAATTTTTTGCGCGAGTGTTAATTGAATATCGCCGGTGCCTGGTGGCATATCAATAATTAAATAATCTAACGCCTGCCAGTTGGTTTGAGTAATTAATTGTTCGAGCGCGCTGCTAGCCATCGGTCCGCGCCAAACCATAGCTTGGTCGTCACTGACCATAAAGCCAATCGAATTGATTTGTAAACCATGATTACGCTTTGGCTCCATTAATTTGCCATCAAGCGTTTCTGGACGACCCGAAGTGCCAGTCATCATCGGTTGGCTGGGGCCGTAAATATCCGCATCTAACAAGCCAACAGTGGCACCCTCTGCGATTAATGCCAAAGCAATGTTTACTGCGGTGGTACTTTTACCAACGCCACCTTTGCCCGAAGCAACAGCAATTACATTTTTAATGTTGGGGATAACTTTGCCAGAGCCGGTTGCGGCATGGCTCGCAATTTTAGTTTGAATTGTTACCGTAACGTCGCTCACGCCTTCAATCGCTTGAACTAAGGTTTTAATTTCTTGGGTTAAGGCCGCGTGTTTAGTTTGGGCCGGATAATTAAATTCGAGATCGACAAAAACGCTCGCACCTTGGGTTCGAACTTCTTTAACTAAAGCTGCATCAATAATGTTCGGCGCAGAGCCATTAATCGACTGATCGGGATGTGCAATGTTAGACAACGCTGCATAAATTATTTCGGTGTTTAAGTTATTACTCATAGTGCTATTGCTCACGCCTGTAGGACTTTTGTTAAAGGAAAGTTTAGGGACTTAACTGCTTGGTTTATTCGTAATGCGTTTTACGGCTGCACTGAGGCGCTCGGAGACTGTTTCGGCATCATCGCAATTGGCATTAAGATCGGTAATTAAGCCGTCTTTTACGCCGTAAATCCAACCGTGTACGGTAACTTTTTGACCACGGTACCAAGCGTCTTGAAGCACGCTGGTTCGGCACAAATTTTGTACTTGGCTCAGTACGTTTAATTCGCATAACCTGTCGTGCCGTTCGCTTTTTAAAACTTTGCCAAGATAAATTTCGTTTTGTTCGGCAACGTCTTGAACATGACGCAACCAATTGTCAGCCAAGCCAACTCGTGTTCCGTTTAACGCTGCATGAACCCCGGAACAACCATAATGACCACAAATAATTACGTGTTCTATTTTGATGACATCAACGGCGAATTGGAGGACGCTTAGGCAATTTAAATCGGTGTGTACCACCACATTTGCAATATTGCGATGTACGAACACTTCGCCGGGTTCTAGGCCCGTAATTTGATTGGCGGGAACTCGGCTATCGGAACAACCTATCCATAAATATTTGGGCGCTTGTTGACTAGATAGTCTCGAAAAAAACTCGGGATCTTCTTTTAATCGTTGTGCGACCCAATTTCGATTGTTTTCTAATAGGCGTTGCGGCATAAATTGTGGATACTTAAAGTAACAAACGGAAGGAGAAAACTATAGCAAGCATACGTTATCTGAAGCGCATTGCAAAAACACTAATTGCGAGTAGTTTTGTGCTAACGGTTTCAGTCTATGCTCAGACGCCGACTAACTCTATTGTCGCGTCAGCAAAAAAAGGCTGGGGTTAGTTTCTCAAACCCAGTTGAAATCAAATACAAACTAAACGCGCAAACTGAATTTCCCGAGCAAAACGATGTTATGGCTAAATTACCGCAATTTGGCTTCAAAACCAGTCATTCGGTTAGCACCCATGACAGCACCAGAACCAACCATCCTGAAGCGAATAAAAAAGAAAGCACAAACTCTACTTTGAATTGCTCGGTAAACGCTGCAACTAACAAGGTGCCTAGCAAGGCTGGGATAAATTGTGCAACGGCTCCGGTACGCCAGTCGAATTGCGGACAGAATTTTTTTTGATAACCGGACTGCCTATTACAAAGGGCGCATGTTCGTAGTCCAAACATAGAGACGAGTCACGACGATAGAACTCTGCTCGTAAAGTTACACTTACGCGGCATATCCCGCTTGCTTACAAACTCGATGAACTTGGCCAATTGCCTGCCGATTGGCAATTTATTGTCGGCCGATAAACCAGCTTCTAACAAAGATTTAAAAAAGTACCACTCATTCCACAGAGGCAAGCGTAAGGAATTATGGACTTGAATTAAACGATTCCGAGCCTCAGAAATACGGGAATAACTTTGATTCGCGTAGGAAACAAAAATGAAGCGTTCAATAGGTTTGATCTTAGGCAGCACCTTACTAATAACGGCATGTAGTTATTCGCGACCATGGGAACTCAGGTGAGTAAGTGGCGAAATTTGCTCAACCATTGCTGCAGCTGCGCCATTCAACTTGCAAACTGCACTCATTGGAACTTGGTTTATGTTATTATCAGATTAACTGATTTTTAGGAGGCTATAAATGATACCAATTCCTGTTAATGTGACAGACTTTTCGCGAGGTTTGTCAGAATTTTTAAATCAGGTTCAATATCAGGGCCAGATTTTAAATATCGAAAGAGGAAAGAAAGTAATCGCAAAGGTTTCACCAGCGTCGATGGCGGGAGGCTTTCCAATTGGCATGCTCGATCAATTTCTTGCAAAAGGCCCTCAGTTAAGTTCGACGGACCGTTCGTCATTCGCTAAAGATGTGAATGACGTGAGATTGAAGCTGTCAAAATCTAGAGATCCATGGGCCTGATTATCGATACAGATGTTTGGATTTTCGCTGAAAAATCTGAAACACAACTTAACTTTAATCGCTGGAGTAGGTACGGTTCTGCGTATATGAGCGTAGTTACGGTAAGCGAACTTCTTGTCGGAGTTGAGAAAGCTAACTCGCCCAAACGTCGAGCACTTCGAGCAGCCTTTGTTGAATCATTGATCGAATCTATCCCAAGCCTAGAAATCACGTCGTCAGTCGCTCGTACCCACGCTAGGATGATTGCGTCGTTACCTAAGAACATAACTTCTGGAGCACATGATGCGTTAATCGCTGCAACGGCGTTACATCACGGATATGCTGTACTAACTCGGAATGCCGATCACTTTCGAATCTTCGCTGGATTAGTT
>JANOZM010000008.1:0-18075 GCA_031429355.1 Betaproteobacteria bacterium
AACTAATCCAGCGAAGATTCGAAAGTGATCGGCATTCCGAGTTAGTACAGCATATCCGTGATGTAACGCCGTTGCAGCGATTAACGCATCATGTGCTCCAGAAGTTATGTTCTTAGGTAACGACGCAATCATCCTAGCGTGAGTGCGAGCGACTGACGACGTGATTTCTAGGCCCATGGATCTCTAGATTTTGACAGCTTTAATCTCACGTCATTTACATCTTTAGCAAATGACGAACGGTCCGTCGAACTTAACTGAGGGCCTTTTGCAAGCAATTGATCGAGCATGCCAATTGGAAAGCCTCCCGTACACCTATCTGGGATGTCGAATATCGTTTTCCGACGCAATCGTCAAATGCCTCGGGCCATACGGAGACGCGCCAATACGATTTTGCAACCGGCCAAGTACTTGCCTTAACTGGGCCTAACAGCCTAACAACCAATTGGCAATACGATGCGTTTGGGCGCCTAAAGCAAGAAACACGTGTTGACGGTACCTACACCACTACGGCCATTAAGCAATGCCAAACTAGTTGCAGTGGCGCTTCGGTTGTTGTAATTAGCGAAGTAAAAAATGCGCAGGGCGTGCGAATTGCCAACCCAGCCTTGGTTTACAGCGATGGAATGGGGCGTGAAGTAAAAAGCCAAACATGGGGCTTTGACGGCGCCGAAATTTTTGCTGAAAGCGAATACGCTAGCGATGGTCGTTTATATCGCAAATCGCGCCCGCGCTTTGTTTCGGCCACTGCCTACTACACCACCTACGGTTACGACGGCTTTGGTCGCGTTAAAACCATGGCCGATCCAGATGGCACCAGTTCAGTTAACTACAAAGGTTCTATCAAAGAATCGATTAATCCTAAATCGCAATATCGTACTGAAACAACCGATGCCTTGGGCCGCTTAAAACAAGTAAAAGATCATTTAAATGGCACGTTAACTTATGAGCGCGATTTATTTGGCAACATTACTAAAACGACCGATCCAAGCGGCAATGTTATTACCGTTCAGTACGATCTGTTAGGCCGTAAAACAGCGCTAACCGATCCGAATCTTGGGCCTATTAGTTTTGTAGTGGATGGTTTGGGTTTAACTCAACGCCGCACCGATGCGAAAGGCCAAGTTGTCAATTACTATTACGATAACTTAAACCGTTTAACGCAACGCGCAGAAAATGACCTAACCAGCAACTGGGTTTACGACACAGCCGTTAAAGGTATTGGCCGCATTGCCGAAGTATTTACCGGCACCCCAGCGGTAAAAGATTACCGCCGCATTTACAGTTACGACACTTTGAGCCGCGAGGCCAGCGTGGCGGCTACGTTAGATACGGTGTACACCAGCGCTAATGTTTACGATACCAGTGGGCGCATTCAAACGGTTAGTTACCAACGGGCCGCCGGTGGCGTTGGTGGCGCCAGCAGTGCGGTCACCCAAACCTTTAATTACAACTACAACACCTATGGCTTTTTAAGCAGCGTCAGTAGTGGGCTAGGGACTCACTTAACCATTACTGCCAAAGACGCGCTAAACCGCCCCACCCAGCAACAATGGGGCAATGGCCTGTTATCGTATAAAGCCTATTTTCCAACCACAGCCCGTTTGCAACGGTTATACACCGGCAATGCGTCCGGTTCGGTGGTGTTGCAAGACGACACTTACGCTTGGGATGAACTGGGTAATTTAACCAGCCGCATAGAAACGGCCAGCGGCCAGAGTATTTCCGAAACCTTCGGCTACGATGGCTTAAACCGTTTAACCAGCAGCCAAGTATCGGGCCAGCCCTTGCGCAGCTTTGGTTACGATGCAGTCGGCAACCTCACGCAAAAAACGATCCCGAACAATGTAGGCACCCAAAGCTCGGTTACGTTGTACTACCCCTACAGCGGCCCCAGCAGCATACGGCCTAATGCCGTTAGCGGCATTGCCGGCATGGTCAATGGCACCAGTACCCCAAGCTATGCGTACGATGCCAACGGCAACATGCAATCGGGAGCAGGCAGATCCTTCACATGGACGAGCTTTGACCAACCCGCCAGCATCAGCGCCACTAATGCAGCAGGCGGCACCAACACCGCCACCTTTTTATACGGCCCCGAGCACCAACGCCTAAAGCAAGTACAAACCCGCACGGTAAACGTGGGTGGCACCAACCAAACCACCACCCAAACGATCTTTTACGCAGGCGCGGTAGAAAAAGACATCAGCACCACCAACGGCATTAGCACGACCACGTGGCGCACCACCATGCCCTATGGCATTGGCGTGCTGGTTGAAACCATGCCCAGTGGCAGCACCACGCCAACAGCCGCGCAAGTACGCTACCACCACAAAGACCATTTAGGTTCGATTCAAGTGGTGTCCGACGCGGCTGGTAGTGCAATTGACAAGAGGGATTTTGATAGTTGGGGGCAAAGCCGCGGGGTAGCCAACGGAGCCGATGCAGCGCTAACGGGGCCAAACAACCCCGTGCCGGTTAGTTATGCAAACAACGAGCGCACAGGATTTACAGGGCACGAACAACTAGACGCCTTTGGCCTTATCCACATGAATGGCCGGCTGTACGACCCGGTGATAAGCCGCTTCATTAGTGCCGACCCGTATGTGCAAGACGAAAGCGATACGCAGGGCACCAACCGGTATAGCTATGTGGGGAACAACCCGTTGAATACGGTGGACCCTAGTGGGTTTATTGCGATGAAGGTGGACTTAACGTTCAGGAATTATGTTCAGGAGTCGGGGCTTAGGGGGCATTGGGGTAATCCGCACGACGGTGGTTGTATTAAAGTTCTGGGCAGTAGTTGCTTAGGGCCGACCGAGCCTTGGCGGCCAGGGATGCCACTTTTGTTCAATAGTTCGGACCCGACCAATCCAAGCCCAGCCGATGATGGAAAACCCGGCTGGTTCAAAGAGAGCTTTGGTAATTTAACGTTACGTGTTGAAGATGTAGTCGTAACGGGCCAATCACGACTAACCCGTGAGCGTGGAGAGATGCAAGTCGTTGATCGTGCAGTTGGTATTTACCAAAGTTGCGATAACAGTGCTTGTGTGCGTGCCTCGGCTGCCGCGATGAATGATTTGTATAACCAATTACGGATCAGCGGCTCGCAATTGCATTCGAGTTCGATGATGCAACTAGGCGCGAATAAAGCGCAGGCCAGCGTAAGAAGCGGCGATACGAAATCTGCGGTTAATCAGGCGGGAATTATTGGGGTTGCTGGAGTCGGGAACAATACTCTAAAATTTGGTTCGTCCGGTGGGCAGCAAGCGGGAAAACGCTTTACCCCAAAAGGGAAAGAACAAGTTAGATCTGAAAGTCGAGACGCAAATGACGGGCAGACAAAGTGTGCAAACTGCAGTACAACGACAATTCCAGCGAAGCAGGGCCAAACTGGTGTAACTCCACCAAACAATGAAACGCATGTGGATCATGTAATCCCAAAGTCTAAAGGAGGTGATGGTTCTCCTAATAATGGCCAAATTTTATGCCGTGAGTGTAATTTAAAGAAAAGCGACAATTGAATACGAACGAGCATCGAAAAATTAGTTTTCAATTAGTCATTGATGAAGATGACTATCCGCCAATACCCGTTGAATCTTTATGGGCAGTGCCTGAAGGTGAGAACTATCGGATCGATAGCGTGCCTTTTTTTACCTCGTCCGCTACGGTTGGTGATTTAGTTAGTGTTTCGATTGACCACAACGGCACTATGTGGTTTGACGCAGTTCTAACGAGTTCTGCAAACTCGTTAATTCGAGTCGTATTTTTCGATCAAAGTGCTTCCCCCGAAGTGCAAACGCAAATTAGGAAGTTTGGATGCGGCTTTGAAATAATGCAGCAGTTTAATTTGCTCGCAATTGATATCCCCATTGGTGTAGACATTGAAGCGTTGAAAGCCTACCTAGTTTTGATGGCAAATGAATCTAAGTTAGATTTTGAAGAAGCGATATTGCGAGCTTAGGTGAGTGAAAATTGGACAAAATGAGAAAGGAGTACGACCCCTCTAATTCAAGCTCAAGTCCACTTTTTTGACTAGTTCCAAGTGAGCCGTTGCCTGTTTTTTTAACTAATTGATTTGGCTAATAGACTACTTTTGCATTGTGCCTCAGATATCCAAACGATCTAGGCATTGCGTTCAATTGCTAAAGTAAGTGGTGTGCGGCACCTTGTGATGCCGCAAAATCAAGAGCCCCGCCGAAGGATAAAAATCTTAAATCCGATTTTGTCGATTTATTCTTCATTTAGTTTCAAGCCTCCCAAGGATTTACTACGCTTACTCCTGTGGGTTCAAAATCAGCGATGTTGCGAGTAACAACGGTCATGCCATGAACGAGGGCGGTGGCTGCAATTAGCGCGTCGCGTTCATCGCGCTTATCAGGAACATGCAGGCTTGCGCAGCGCCTAGCAATCGCTGTATCTACGGCTAACGTGCGTCTAGAAAATTCGGGTAATACCTGCAGCTCAAACCACGCGCGAAGCAGCGCCCCTTGAGTTGCGTCTTTTCTCTCTATGGATAGAACGCCGAGCTCTAATTCCATAAGTGTTATAGCAGACACGAAGAGGTCTGATGCGTCGACACTCACCGACCAAGCAACTACATTCGGATTGGCCTTGTTTTGTGTGACCTTCCTTAGCTCGGACACGACATTGGTGTCCAGTACGTACATCAAGTCAGATCGACCGTACGATGGCGAATAACTGCGCGCGGCGGATCAAACTCAATTACTTCGCCATCTGGCAGCGCCAAGGCGTCTGCAATATTGCGACGCTGTTTTGTCAGCCGCTGATACTCAGCAAAGGTCAACAGCACGTGAGCGGGTTTGCCTCGGTCTGTAATAAACACGGGTCCGCTATTTGCCGCTCGCTTTGCCTCGCTAGCCCCTTGGTTGAATTCGCGGCTCGAAAAAGTAGTAATAGTCATGATTAGCTTTCATCCATAACTTCAATGTAAGGATGTTACTACAAAGAAGGGGCTAACGCAACGCACCAAGGAAATAGACCGATTCTTGGCATTGCTCCCCAACGCAGCGGCACTGGCGCTGCAAAACCCATACGAGTTTACAAGAGTTTATGGCCTATCACGCATTGGTACTCCCCAGCTAGTCAACATCGAGCGCGACTCGATTCAAACTCGCCGCAGAGCGCTCGATCCGATCGATTGCGGTAGGCAATAAAAACTGGTTGTTTGCGGACTGTGATAACGGCGGCTTACGCGCCGCCGCAATTTACACGCTGATTGAATTAACCCCAAACTAGGATTGAATCATCAGTGGCTAAGTCCCCGCCCTAAACAATCCTAAATCCTTCGTGCTGTAGCTATTGATATTCGGCACCACATCGACCAAGTTCGTTGGGCTTACACCCATCCACGTTGCAAGAGTTGCAGCGAGTTGATCAACGGCCATCGTAGGCAGCATGCGGCCTTGTCCAACGTCGTCGCGGCTTTCGGCGCCAAGTGTCGGCGCTTTACCGAAGAAACTACGTTCTTTTATCGCGCCACCGGTTACAAAATGGTAGCTTCCCCAGCCGTGGTCTGAACCGTCGCCGTTGGATCTCATCGTTCGGCCAAAGTCTGATGCTGTGAACGCCGTGACTTGGTTCGATAGGTTCAGTTCAATCATCGCTTTATCAAAGGCCTCCATCGCACTACCCACTTGCCCGAGTAGTGTTGGATGCAATTCAAGTAGATTGTCGTGGTGGTCAAAGCCTCCAAGGCTTACGAAAAAAACTTGTCGCTTTGCGCCGAGCGAAGAGCGCGCTGCGATCATGCGTGCCACCATTTTCAGCTGTGCGGCTAGTCCGGAGTCGGGGAACACGGTGTTTACCGTTTGTGCGCTACCCAATGCGCTGGTGAAGCTCACATTGGCGTCTATTGAGCGCTTCACTACGCGTGCGTACTCGCGCTCTAAATTATTACTGCCAGCCGAGCTGCTGATGAACTCACGCAGTGTTTGTGCCGCTGCGCTCGATCCATAAAGGGTATTGCCAATGCCATTGATCGATACCGAGCCACTGGTCGAAAGCTGGTACTGTGCCGTGCTATTGCCAGATAAATAAACTGCGTTTCCAGAAACACTCACCGCGGTGAACGTCGCTTGAGAATTACCGGCGGCAAACAGATCGCCCATACGTCCACCCCAGCCTGATGACGCCCCCTCGGGGTTGCTTGCCTGCCAGACCGATTGTTGGTCGTTGTGTGAAAACAGCTTAGGAGGCAGGGGCACCGAACGCGTGGTGAATTGGGGCAGGTCGGTCGGTTGGATCAAGGGGCCGACGTTCAGTAGCACGCCCATTCGTCCAGCGTCAAATACCCGTCTAAGTGGCAACAGCGCTGGGGACAAAGCGTACTGGCGTGAATCGGGCAACATAATGTCTGGCGAAAGTAGGGTGCCCTCGAGATCGGTGCGATTGGTGGCCAATCCACCGCGCATCAAAAGGTATTTGGCGTAAGTGCTTTGGTCATAGGGCACCAAGGTGTTTCCATGATCATTACCGCCATAGAGAAAAATGCAAACCAAGGCTTTGTAATCGGTCGGTGCCGATTGCGCCGCTGCTTCGCCGATGGCAGCTAAATTGAGCGCCCAAGGAACGGCTGAGCCAACGACCGATAATGCTGAGGCGCGTTTGATGAATTCGCGCCGGGAGTTGTTTGATGTCATATGATTCCCGGTGTTTATTTGGTGACTAAAAATTCGGGTGCGGCCATTGTCAGTAGTATCGCGGTATAGATGCGGTTCAACTGATCGTTGGTTGTTGTCGAAGGCATTGCTGCGATTGTTGTCTGTATGCGCGTTTGCCGAGCGGTACCTAACTGGTTCGCAGCAAGTAGTAAGTTAGCCTCGGCTGCAAGTGCCGCCGGGTCGATGGCCAGTGGCAGCCACTGTGTGTAGTTCGCCTTGGCATCCGATGCGAATAAACCATTGGAGTCAGAGATGACCGATTGCATGAAGTTGAGATACCCCGCTACCGATGTCTCGGTGGTAATTTGGAACTCAGGCGCGGCTTTACCGGCCGTGGCGATTGTTGTGTTCGGTGGTAAGTAACCTGGTCTGTAAAAGTTAAAAACTGACGGAGATCGCATCGGACTCTGACCCAAGCGAGTCGCCGGGTCAGCGGTGTTTTCGATGTTCCAAAGCCCTGACGGAGAAGTGACGTCGCAAGCACGCGCCCACGCTGCAAACCGCAGCACAGGCTCGCGCAGTTTGCCGCCATTCGGGTCAGCCAATACGGCGGGGGTGTTACGGGCTTCAGTGTCTAGCAGTATGGCTCGCAGCACTGCTGCAAGATCCCCGCGCACCCCAGCACCGTTATTGTTAAACACTGCCGCTACTCGACCGACATAAGCAGCACTAGGGTTACTGGCGACTATGCGTTGAATAAGCTGCTTGCCGATGAATGGCCCCACGTTGGCGTGATTGAAAAGGCGATCCAACGCGATCTTAAGACTTTCAGTTGCCGACGTGTTTGCTGGTATTGCGATGCCTAGAAATTTCTTCTCGTTAGTTTCGTGCAGTGAAGCGTTAAGGACCATTGGCTTCATTCGACCTTCGCGGTTGCGTTGAAAATCCCAACCCGTAAATACACCCGCCAGCCCTGTCACATCCGCCTCGTTGTAGCTATCAATTGAGGCACCGTTTTGAAGTTCTGGGGTGCCATCTGCGTTCAGTTTAACCAACCCGATCGTGAATAGCTGCATCACCTCGCGCGCATAATTCTCGTCAGGCTGCCGCCCCGAACTGTCGGTTTTAGCACTGCCTTTTATTGATAAATAAGCACCCATTGCGGTCGATAGAGTTACTGCCTCCAAAAGAGAGCGGAAATTGCCGAATGCATGTTCCTCCAGAACGTCAAGATAAGTAGTTACGCTGTAACCCCTATCGACGCCCGAGATACCGTCGATTCCGACCACAAGAATTTGGCTGAGCGCGTAAACCATCCGCTGTCGCAACTGATCTGGACTACTCAAAAATTTACGCCACACTGAGTAATCCACAAAGAACTGTGACCCGCCGGGACGATTATCTCCGGCCTTTGGGTGAGTCTTGTCCATCCAATCAAAATGACCTTGTGTACGCGGTAGGGCAAGTTGCTCGGTAATCCAAGCGCTAGCACTGCCCAGTTTAAGCACGCGGTCCAATTCAGCACGATTGGCGCCAAAGCCACCCTGCGCGATCAGGCGCGATGCTTCTGCGGTGGTAAGTGGGGGTAGTGGCGCGGCCTCAGGCTTAGGCGTTGTCATAGGATTAGGTGTTGTCCCAGTTGCAGCTGCAGCGCCTGGCGTCTCGGTTGATGCACCGCCGCCGCCACCGCAAGCTGCCAACGCGGCAGTGGCTGCGGTAAAACTTGCCAACTTCGTAGAGCGTTCAAGTGGATCAATATTTTCGCTATCCACGCGGCTAAGAAATACTTGTTGTTTGTCCATGATTTCGTTTACCCATGATTTTTAACAATTCGTATTTAGAATACTTCAGGGTGGGTCTCAAGTGCGGCGTTTCAAATGTAACAATGCGCAAGTTATGTACGCGTAACAAAATCCAATTCCGAAGGTAAGCAATGATCCTCAGACCAAGACGCCGTCAGGCCATCCAAAAAAGCATAAAGTTGAGCGTAGCGTCCATAAGCTATGGGCTCGCCATTAATAAGATTGCAAACGCAGCAACGTCCCAAGCCTCCAGCTTGCGCACAATGGCTTTTCCTGAGCCCATCGCGCAAATTGTAAGAGGAGGACCGACCGGGCTTCTCGCTATTGGCAAATCAGGCACTTTGTACGCGGCACCCAAAGAGCTTCACTCTACAGCTGCTCAAATACTCGGGAAAGGACTAGATCACGGGGCACCAATCGCAACAGGACATGGCCGCATCGCTGCACGCACAATGGCAGGCGCATTGTGGGTTTTAGAAAACGGCAAAGAATCTATTTCTCAAGAAACTTCAATTGCGCCTCATGGCGGCTTTTGTATTTTGCCGTTTGGCATCATCGCGATTGTTCGTCGAAGTGACAAGCTTGTCGACGCAGGCAGATTCGTAGCCGCTCGATTCGAACCGCTCGTGTCGGCGTCTCAAGCAAGCCCACGATGGCGGGCGATCGCGCAGTCCGCCGTTGAAGTAACGCCCGACGCGCAACCAATCCAAGTGGCGCTCGATCCGTCAGGAGATGACGGCCAAATCATCGTCATGGCAGGCCCAAACAAAGAGCGCTACCCCCATGCCGTGCTCGGTGACGATATAGAACCAACGAGCATCATAGAGCTTGAACGACATAGCCTGAGTACCTTGCGTGAATTGAACTTATCCCCACCGTTCGTGTTTGAAGATATTGCGCCCCGAGCGGTCGCTTATCGTCAAAGCAATGCGCTTCTAACGATGCAATCGGGCCCAAAAGGAGCGCAACTCGTCTTGGTTGCCCCTAATCAGAGCAACGCCGCTAAGCTTATGATTGTGGCGATCGGAGAGCCCATTGGAATTCCGAATCGTTGGATGTCGCCCTTAACAAACGGCAATCAGATCGCAAGCATTCATACACCGCACATCGGCGGCGTGCTGCACGAATACAAGATTGAAGGTGCGAAACTGATTGGGCTTCAGCACATGAACAATTTGACCAATCATCGAATCGGTTCGCGCCTTTTAAACATGGCGAGCTGGATCGAAAATTTTGTCTGGATGCCCGATCACAGCCGCACGCAACTCAAGCGTATTGACACGCGAAATGGCTGGCAAATCACCAAAGTAATTACGCTCCCTGAAAAGCTCAGCGCCACAGTTCAGATTGGTCACTCAACCCGTTTGGCTATACTGCTCGATTCAGGTCTTGTACTCGACTCAGGCACCTAAAAGCATAGACTTTTCAAAAAAAGTGCAGCTGTGCGCTGCCACGCGCAAAGTTAGGGTGCGTTTACCATTAGCTGGAACAGTTTGACGAAATTGATTCGCACGACACTTCTTATGCGCTACTTCGCAAATTGTAAATACTCCTTTGCGTTTTTTTAAGGAAAGGCACGATTATCATGGTGCTAGAATCGCGTACCTCAGTTTCCCCGCAGTGAAATGAACACAGACATCATTCTCGAAACACGTAATTTGGTGAAAGAGTTCAAGGGCTTTGTCGCCGTAGATCAAGTATCTTTGCGGGTCAAACGTGGTTCTACTCACGCGTTAATCGGCCCAAACGGCGCGGGTAAAACAACTGTATTCAATTTGCTCACTAAATTCTTGCCGGTCACGTCTGGCACCATTCACTTCAATGGCGAAGACATCACCGGTGAAAAATCTGCTGAAATTGCGCGCCGTGGGGTGATCCGGTCATTTCAAATTTCCGCGGTTTTCCCCAATCTAACTGTCATGGAAAACGTGCGTGTTGCACTACAACGCAATCTTGGTACGAGCTTTCATTTCTGGAAATCTGACGCCACACTGACGCCGCTAAACGATAAGGCGATGGAGTTGTTGGAACAGGTTGATTTGCGCGAATACGCTGACACAATGACTATCGAGTTGCCCTACGGCCGTAAACGGGCACTAGAGATTGCTACAACGCTTGCGATGGAGCCAGAGCTGATGTTGCTCGACGAACCCACTCAGGGTATGGGCCACGAAGACGTTGGGCGTGTAGTCGAGTTGATTCGTAAAGTTTCGGCTAACCGCACGGTGCTAATGGTTGAACACAATATGAGTGTTGTTGCTAATCTTTCTGACACGATTACTGTGCTTGCCAGAGGTGCAGTGCTTGCCGAAGGCACTTACGCAGAGGTGTCTAAGAACCCATTGGTGCTTGAAGCCTACGTGGGTACTACCGAACCGATGGAGACTTAAATGGCAGCATCGGCGCTCTCGGTTGAAAATTTACACGCCTTTTACGGCGAGTCGCACATACTTCATGGTGTTTCTTTTGACGTCAAAGAAGGTGAGTTGATCACGCTTCTAGGTCGCAATGGTGCCGGTCGAAGTACAACCCTAAAATCTATTCTTGGCTTAACGGGTCGAAGAACTGGGTCTGTAAAAGTGGCTGGTACCGAGGCGATCAAGCTCGCCCCGCATCAAGTGGCTCGACTGGGTATTGGCTACTGCCCGGAAGAGCGGGGCATTTTCTCAAGTCTCTCGTGTGAAGAGAATCTTATGCTGCTCCCAAAAGTGGGCACTCGTGGCATGGATATCGAGCAAATTTATTCAATGTTCCCCAACCTAAAAGAGCGCCGTGCGAGCCAAGGGACACGGCTTTCTGGCGGTGAGCAGCAAATGCTCGCGATGGGGCGCATTTTGATGACCGGTGCCAATATTTTGCTGCTTGACGAAATTACAGAGGGTTTGGCGCCGGTTATTGTGCAAACGTTGGGTTGCGTCATTCGTGAGTTAAAGGCCAAGGGCTACACGATTATTATGGTCGAGCAAAACTTTCGCTTTGCGGCTCCACTGGCAGATCGGCATTATGTAATGGAGCATGGCCGCATCGCTGCGGTTGTCGAAAAGCATGAGCTTGCAGCAAAGACCGACATGCTGCATGAGTTTTTGGGTGTTTAAGTTTCAGGTTAGTGGTTCGAAGAATAGTTATTTTTAGTTCGTAAAAATGGAGAGAAACATGAAAAAGAAATTAATTGGAGTAATGGTAGCTGCAGCCTGCGCTATGCCTGTAACGTTTTCGGTGGCACAGCAGCAGGGCAAGCTCAGTGGTGACATTTTAAAAATTGGCGTGTTGACCGACATGTCCAGCCTGTACGCAGAGTACGGTGGCCCGGGCGCTGTTATGGCTGCAAGAATGGCTGTCGAAGATTTCGGCGGCAAAATGTTTGGCAAGACAATTGAAGTGGTTAGTGCCGATCACCAAAACAAGCCAGACGTTGCTAAAAACGTAACGTTACAGTGGTTCGATCGTGACAATGTCGATGCAACCTTTGAAAACTTAAATTCTGGCGTTGCTCTCGCAGTGACTGCTTTAGGCGCTGAGAAAAACAAAATTACCGTTGTGAATGGTGCTGCAACTGCGCGCCTCACAAACGACTCATGCAAGCCTGGCACGTCGATTCACTACCTGATGGATACCATTGCTTTGGGTAACGTAGTCGGTAAGGCCATCGTAAAAGACGGTGGCGACAGCTGGTACTTCTTAACAGCTGACTATGCTTTCGGTCATTCACTCGAGAAAGACACAGGCGACGTGGTGAAAGCCTCTGGCGGCAAAGTGAATGGTGCAGTTCGTCATCCATTGAATGCATCAGACTTTTCTTCATTCTTATTGCAAGCGCAAGCATCTAAAGCCAAGATTGTTGGCCTTGCAAATGCGGGTGGCGATACTGTCAACAGTATTAAAGCTGCGGCAGAATTTGGTTTAACAAAAAATCAAAACTTGGCCGCTTTGCTAATGCTCTTGACCGACGTGCATGCAGTCGGATTGCCATCTGCACAAGGTCTTTACCTTACCGAAGCTTGGTATTGGGACACCAACGCAGAAACGCGTGCTTGGGCGGCTCGCTATGAGCAACGTATGAAAAAGAAACCAAACTCGAATCATGCGAGTGTGTATTCTGCAGTTACGCATTACCTTAAAGCGGTTCAAGCAGCGGGTAGCGATGATACTGCAGGTGTGATGAAGAAAATGCAAGACACGCCGATTAACGACATGTTTGCCAAGAATGGCAAGATTCGTCCAGACGGTCGTCATGTGCACGACATGTATCTTTATCAAGTAAAAACCCCCGCAGAATCTAAAGCGCCGTGGGATTATTACAAGCTAAAAGGTACTGTAAAAGGTGAAGAGGCTTTCCAAAGTATGGATAAGTCGACCTGCCCAGCTTTCATGAAGAAGAGCTAATTCTTAACAATGCAATTGACCCCAGAGCGCGCTCTGGGGTTTTGATTGAAAACGTCGTAGAAAGCGCGTTGACTTCATGACAGAAATTTTTGGCGTCCCCATACAAGCATTGATGGGACAACTTACCATTGGCTTAGTTAACGGCGCGTTTTACGCCATGCTCTCGCTGGGTCTTGCCGTTATTTTCGGAATGCTTAACGTGGTCAATTTTGCCCACGGTGCGCTTTATATGATGGGCGCTTTCTTCTCATGGATGCTGCTGACCTACTTCGGTATTAGTTATTGGTTCGCTTTGATTTTGGCCCCAATTGGCGTTGCGATTGTCGGGGTGATTATTGAAAAAACCATGTTGCGCTGGCTCTATCAACTCGATCACTTGTATGGGTTATTGCTTACCTTTGGTTTGGCGCTCATACTCGAAGGTGGGTTTCGAGAAGCGTACGGCTCGTCGGGTTCGCCGTATGAATTGCCAGAAATTTTTCGTGGCGCCTTCGATCTAGGCTTCATGATGTTGCCCAAATACAGAGCGTGGGTTGTGTTTGCCTCGGTCGTCGTTTGTTTGGCAACTTGGTATGTGATCGAAAAAACTAAGCTCGGGGCCTATCTTCGCGCCGGAACAGAAAATCCTAAATTGGTACAAGCCTTTGGTGTTAATGTGCCATTAATGATGACACTCACCTATGCGTTCGGCGTCGGGCTTGCCGGCCTCGCAGGTGTACTTGCTGCGCCAATTTATCAAGTGAATCCGCTGATGGGGTCGAACATCATTATTGTGGTGTTTGCCGTCGTCGTGATTGGCGGTATGGGTTCTATTCTTGGCTCGGTAGTTACCGGATTGGCCTTGGGTTTGATTGAGGGCCTTACCAAAGTGTTCTACCCTGAAGCCTCTTCGACGGTAGTGTTTATCATCATGGCAATCGTTTTATTGATTCGCCCAGCTGGTTTGTTTGGACGCGAAAAATGAAGCGCACACAACTTCTTTACATCGGTTTGTTCTTGCTTGCGCTCGCGGCACCGTTTGTCGTTTATCCAATATTCTTGATGAAATGCCTAAGCTTCGCATTGTTTGCCTGCGCGTTTAATTTGCTGATTGGCTTTACTGGTTTGTTATCGTTTGGTCACGCTATGTTCTTTGGTTTTGCTGCCTACCTATGCGGGCATGCCGCTAAGGTCTGGGGGCTATCACCAGAGCTTGCGATTCTCTTTGGCACCTTGTCGGCGGCAGCCATTGGGTTTCTGGTCGGCTGGCTAGCAGTTCGGCGCCAAGGTATTTATTTCGCGATGATTACACTTGCGCTATCACAAATGATTTATTTCATTTGCGTGCAAGCCCCGTTTACTTTTGCAGAAGATGGCATACAAAGTATTCCGCGAGGCAAGCTGTTTGGCGTGTTCAGTTTGCAAAATGATTTTGCCATGTACTACTTTGTGCTCGCCGTATTTTTGTTTGGCTTTTTGCTAATTTATCGAACCATTCATTCGCCCTTTGGTCAGGTTCTGAAGTCGATTCGCGAGAATGAACCACGGGCAATTTCGTTGGGCTATGACGTTGACAAGTACAAGCTGGTTGCCTTCGTTATTTCCGCCGGTTTGGCAGGCATGGCAGGCGCAACCAAATCGCTTTCACTCGGTTTAGCCACGCTCACTGATGTGAGCTGGCAAATGTCGGGAGAAGTTGTTCTGATGACGCTATTGGGCGGCATGGGTACAATTCTCGGCCCAGTGCTAGGAGCCACTGCGATTGTGGCGATGCAAAACTACTTATCGCAATTTGGCTCTTGGGTCACCATCATCATGGGCATCACCTTTGTGATCTGTGTGCTTATGTTTAGGCGCGGTATCGTGGGCGAAATCGCTCATCGCTGGAAAAAGTAGGGTTGCCTAGTTTTTACCAAAGATGGGTGGTCCAGCACTTTGAATAATTATGCTGCACCCATGTCGCGATTTTTGTTCTTCTAACCACTTCAATTAATTCAAAGCTCGGCTCACCTGTGCATTGAGTGCGCCTTGCAACAATGCGATGGACTCATTGAGGTGGGCGCGGGTTTCAATGCGATTGGCGTAGCTGGCACGCGTTGCGGCGGTCTTCAGTGTCACTAGTAATTGGCGTGCTTGTTCGCGCAGTAAGCTCTTGGCCTCGGCAGGCATGCGCGGATTGGGCGTGGCGACCGAAGTCGCGAGTAAACGCGCGTGTTCGCGCTGCAAATTGCGGCGCATTGGGCTGATCGCTGTACCTTTATTTAACTCGCTCCAGATCGCTGTTTGCACAGTTCTGTAAACCTCTGCCAACGGCAGGGCTTGGGCTGGCTTGACTAGTTTTTCAGTCGCGTTTAACAGACGCGAAGCAACGGTATCCCGCATCAATTGCGCAAGTGTATTGCGTTGTAAGCCCAATACCCGATTAGACACCGAGTAATCCATTGACGGTATGTTTCCTGAATTGAATTCTTCGTCCAAATTATCCCAACGTTCTTCAAAATCCAAGACCATCTTGCCAAGGAATTCTGGTTTGAAGTTAAAGGCATCCACTTCGAACAAATGCTTGGTTAGTAGTTGTAAAGCGCGTCGTTGTTTTTCATCTGATACGGGGGTTAGTGGCTGACGACCTGAGCCCGCTTTATCCCTAAGCACGGTAACACCGCCAACGTATTTACTAGTTAAGTCGGTGATTTGTCCGATAAGGTTAAAACCGCGCTCGAAATTACGGCGTATCGTTTCGTAAGCCGTTCCTTCGGGTAGCGATTTACTTTGCCAACGATCCCACAGCTCTCGAATCACTGTAAAGCGTTTTTCATAAAATCCGAGTGGATCAGAACTCAAATCGCTGCGATTGATTTCCGGATCAATGCCCTCTACGATAGAACCAAAACCGGCGTCTTCGTCAGTGCCATAGGCTAGTGCCGGTTGCGTGGAGCGCGCCAAAATACTGCGTAAGCTAGCGGCTTCTTCGGTAGATGTAAATTGCTTGTAACCGTATTCAACTGCCCAGCGATCGTACTCGCCCACGGTAATCATGCTGTACTGACCTTGCCGCTCGTTCTTTAGCGCGATGTTTAAGGCGTTATAGTCCATGACTGAAGAGGAAATTCCTTTTTCAGCGCCATACTTCGAATCACGTAACTGTTCAGCTGTCACTGAACTCGAACCGCGAAAGTTATGGCGTAAGCCGATGGTGTGGCCTACTTCGTGAGTCATCAAATCTTTGACTGCATCCATTACAAATTGCTCGGCTTGTGGTGAACCGTATTCGAATTCGCCTCGCGCGACCAGTAACTCAAGGCCGAAAGCCACTTCATTTAGTTTATCGTTCGCATAAGTACACAATGCGGGTACCTGTCCATTCGCTAAAAACGATGTCACGGGACGCGGCGGGTCTTCGTTTAGGCGACCAGTATAAACGCGCGAAATATCTTCGTTTACTTCGATATCGGCATCTAGTATTTCACCGGTGCGTGGATCGACTTTGGATGGACCTCGGGCGCCAAATGGGATGTTGCGGCCAGCGACCCAACGAACTGATGCAAAGCGGGTTGCAGACGTGTCAAAGTCGGCGTTGTCCTCTTGCTGCTTAACGACGATTGCATTGCGAAAGCCCGCTTGCTCGAAGGCTTTGTTCCATTCCAGCACGCCAGCGGTAACGGCAGCTCGGTAACGCACGGGAATGTTCTTATCTAACCAAAAAAAAATCGGCTCTTTTGGCTCGCTGATCGCCGTGGTTGGATCTTTCTTTTCAAGGCGCCACCGCTGAATCATGCGTTGTTTGGGATCGCGAACATCGGGATCAGTGAGGTCGGTAATTGTCGTCGGAAAGTAGCCAACCCGTTGGTCCGAAGCTCTTGTGGCCATTGGTGTTTCAGGCAATGCCGAAAAACCGTAGTAGTAACCGAAAAAAAGGCTTCGAACATCGGGCAAAGTCAAAGGCAATCGTAATGGCGGTGCAGCAGGACTTGGCACAGGTGGCGGTAATGCAATTCTTGCCAATGTGTAATGGGCCTTAATTTGAAAGCCGGTTTCGCTTGCGCTATTTTTGGCGCGATCAATCGATGAAGCACGCGCATCAAATGCATAGGATTGTCTGTAAGTTTGCTCAAGCTTTTGAGCGCCGCCTGGAAAGTCATTCACGAGTAATGCGTTGGCTTCGATCAAAATTGATTTGCGTTCCGGATGTGGTGCGCTTGCCATCGTCACTTGGCCAATCAACGACTCGGAAAACGACCGTTCGATCATCCGTGATGCAGGGGTGTTGGCCGCAGCACGAAAGGCACTATTCATGGCCAACAGCTGTACGCCAGTAGGTCCAAATCGTTGAAACTTGACCATTTGCTGTCCACCCCCGGCAGCAAGGTAAGCGCCCATTTGATTCCCGAAGATGCCAGAATCGCCTAGTGCATGGGTGACATTAACCGAAAAGAAAAAGGGCTTATTCAGCATCGACTCAGGAATTTCGATCCAGACTTTGTCATCTTTTTGCCAAGTGGTAAAAAAACCTTTTTCTTCTTTGGCGTTTTTAATGATTTCGGCAAAGGGCCTAGGCGCCCCTGCAGCTGCTGGAGGCGCAGCGGGAACCGCTGAGGCAACTGATCCGCCGGGCGCAACTGGTGATGCCGCTGCTGGCGCCAGAGCGGCTGAAGCAGGTGCAACGGGCGAATCTTTAGCCGTAGGCGGCGGTGCTTTTACGGTCGCGATTGATGGGCCACTTTTGGCGCTATCGACGGTTACTGCACAGCCAGAGATTAAGGACAGAGCAACTATGCTTACGAGTGTTTTCATTTTGTGCGTTGGTTTTATTGAACGGGTTGTAGCTTGGTGGCCAATACTCTCATATTGGGAAGCGTTCTAGCGTCAACTAGTCAAAGCGTTTATTTCGCACCCAACACGAAAGAGCTGCTAAGCCTATGACCACGCAACATGTGATGTCGCCGGTGGAGTTCATGCATCGGCAGCGGCAACCGACAGCCAAGAGCCATCCAAACACGGTCGGCCAATGCGCTTGGGTTGGGCCAAACTATTGAAGCGAGCCGTTCAACTTAGACCTGACCCATTAAAAAGTAGATTAACTGCTTGCAAGCAATGCACTTCCGATTGCGCAGGTACGGTGACAGGTTTTGTCGGTACCCTTCAACCGTGGAAGAATTATTCAAACGGTTCAACAACTAATCCAGCGAAGATTCGAAAGTGATCGGCATTCCGAGTTAGTACAGCATATCCGTGATGTAACGCCGTTGCAGCGATTAACGCATCATGTGCTCCAGAAGTTATGTTCTTAGGTA
>JANOZM010000009.1:0-61675 GCA_031429355.1 Betaproteobacteria bacterium
CAATAATATCGCGCAACTCTTTGTAACGCTGCAACGTGGTTTGAACACGGCGCGCAACGCTGTAATGCTCTTCACCAATAATTTGCGGATCGAGCTGGCGGCTTGTTGAGTCCAATGGATCAACCGCTGGGTAAATACCCAACGAAGCGATGTCACGACTTAACACTACGGTTGCATCTAAGTGCGCAAACGTTGTTGCAGGTGATGGATCGGTTAAGTCATCCGCAGGAACATAAACGGCTTGAATGGAAGTAATCGAACCGACTTTGGTCGAGGTAATGCGCTCTTGCAAGCGACCCATTTCTTCGGCCAATGTTGGCTGGTAACCCACCGCTGAAGGCATACGGCCTAACAACGCCGACACTTCTGTTCCTGCCAAGGTGTAACGGTAAATATTGTCAACGAACAATAAAATATCGCGGCCTTCGTCACGGAATTTTTCGGCCATAGTTAAGCCAGTTAACGCAACGCGCAAACGGTTGCCCGGTGGCTCGTTCATTTGACCGAACACCATCGCTACTTTATCTAAAACTTTGGACTCTTCCATCTCGTGGTAGAAGTCGTTACCTTCACGAGTACGCTCGCCCACACCAGCAAACACGGAATAACCACCGTAGCTTTTTGCGATGTTGTTAATCAGTTCCATCATGTTTACGGTCTTGCCTACACCCGCACCACCGAACAGACCAATTTTGCCGCCCTTAGCAAACGGGCAAACTAGATCGATAACTTTAATGCCGGTTGGCAACAAATCTACAGAAGGTGACAGCTCGTCAAACTTAGGCGCTTTAGCATGAATCGGGCGACGCTCGTCGGTAGCAATTGGGCCAGCCTCGTCAATCGGGCGACCTAATACGTCCATGATTCGGCCCAAGGTTGCAGTACCTACTGGCACGCTAATTGGAGCGCCCGTGTTAGATACCGGCATACCGCGACGCAAACCGTCTGATGAGCCCATCGCAATGGTGCGCACTACGCCGTCACCCAATTGCTGCTGAACTTCAAACGTGAGACCTTTTTCAGCCAAGCTATTGCCGGCGTCACCTAATGTTAACGCGTCATAAATCTTGGGAAGGCTACCCGCCGGGAATTGAATATCAACCACCGCGCCGATGCACTGAACGATTTGACCTTGTGCCATTTTCTAAATCCTTGTTGTGTTTCTTACTGTTGTCAGTTTAGTGACGATTTAAACTGCGGCTGCGCCGCTCACAATTTCTGCTAATTCTTTTGTAATCGCTGCCTGTCGTGCCTTGTTATAAGACAACTGCAAGTCATCGATGACTTCTTTTGCGTTCTCAGAAGCTGACTTCATTGCCACCATACGAGCGCTTTGCTCGGAGGCCATGTTTTCGGCTACTGCTTGATAAACTAATGCTTCGATATAACGGGTTAACAAATCGTCCAGCACCACTGCTGCATCGGGTTCGTAAATGTAGTCCCACGAATGTTCACGTGTTTCTCCGCCTAATTTCTCGGGCGATAGTGGTAACAACTGCTCGACCACTGGCTCTTGCTTCATGGTGTTAATAAAGCGGGTGTAGCACAAGAACACGCGATCGATTTCGCCTTTTGCAAACGCATCCAATTGCACCTTAATTGGCCCAATGAATTTGTCGAAATGCGGGGTGTCGCCCATTTGCGTTAAGTGCGAAACAACTTTTGCACCGATACGATTCATAAAGCCAAAACCCTTGTTGCCGATGGCGGTCACAATGACAGTGTCGCCTTCTTTTTCAAGTTCTTTTAACTTCACGGTAACTGCACGTAAGACGTTGGTGTTTAAGCCGCCGCACAAACCTTTGTCAGTCGTTACTACAATCAGACCGGCCGCTTTGACGGTGTCGTTATGAATGAGAAACGGATGACGATACTCGGGGTTAGCCGAAGCCAACTGTGCTGCGATGTTACGAATTTTTTCACTGTAAGGACGGGCTTTGCGCATCCGCTCCTGTGCTTTACGCATCTTGGAGGCGGATACCATTTCCATCGCTTTTGTGATCTTGCGCGTATTTTGTACGCTCTTGATCTTAGTGCGAATTTCTTTTGAGCTAGCCATTTGACTTTAGTCTTTACCGTATCAAAATTTGTTTAGTATGAACCGGTCTTTTTGAAGTCTTTGAGTACTTCGTGCAATTGCGCGTCGATCTCTTTGGTCAACTTCTTGTCACGCTCGATAGCATCTACTAACGAAGCGTATTTAGACTTAGTGAAATCGCGTAATGCTTTTTCAGCGGCCAAGGCTTTGTCAGCAGGAATATCATCGAAGTACGAGTTATTCACACCAAACAGAACCAATGCCATTTCCCAAACTTGTAACGGTTGGTACTGTGGTTGCTTCATTAATTCGGTTACTAAACGACCGCGCTCTAACTGCTTACGGGTTGCTTCGTCGAGGTCTGAAGCAAACTGCGCAAACGCAGCCAACTCACGGTACTGCGCCAATGCTAAGCGAACACCGCCGCCCAGCTTTTTAATGATGTCGGTCTGTGCTGCACCACCCACGCGCGATACGGAAACACCGGCGTTAATCGCAGGACGAACACCGGCGTTAAACAAATCAGATTCTAAGAAAATCTGACCGTCGGTAATCGAAATCACGTTGGTTGGAACGAAGGCAGAAACGTCGCCAGCTTGAGTCTCAATAACTGGCAATGCAGTTAGCGAACCTGTTTTACCTTTTACGGCGCCTTTGGTGAACTTCTCAACGTAAACCGCATTAACGCGCGCTGCACGCTCTAACAAACGGCTATGCAGATAGAACACATCGCCGGGGTAGGCTTCGCGACCTGGTGGACGACGTAGCAACAATGAAACTTGACGGTAAGCAACCGCTTGCTTGGATAAGTCGTCGTACACAATTAACGAATCTTCGCCGCGATCGCGGAAGTATTCGCCCATGGTGCAACCCGAGTAAGCGGCAAGGTATTGCATCGCAGCGGATTCGGAAGCAGTCGAGGCAACAACAATGGTGTAATCCATCGCGCCGAACTCTTGCAACTTACGCACTACGTTTGCAACCGTAGAAGCTTTTTGACCAATAGCCACATAAACGCAAGTAAGGTTTTTGCCTTTTTGGTTAATGATGGTGTCAATTGCTACTGCAGTTTTACCGGTTTGACGATCGCCAATAATTAACTCGCGCTGGCCACGGCCTACGGGAACCATTGCGTCAATCGCTTTTAAACCAGTTTGTACTGGTTGGCTAACGGACTGACGATCAATAACGCCTGGTGCAACTTTTTCGATAACGTCAGTCATCTTGGCATTGATTGGGCCTTTGCCGTCGATTGGTTGACCTAATGCGTTTACAACGCGGCCAATCAATTCGGGACCAACAGGTACTTCTAAAATTTTGCCAGTGGACTTAACAACATCGCCTTCGGAGATGTTCTCGTATTCACCCAAGACCACCGCACCAACCGAGTCGCGCTCGAGGTTTAGTGCAAGGCCAAATACGCCGCCGGGGAACTCAACCATTTCGCCCTGCATCACGTCTGATAGACCATGAATACGGCAAATACCGTCGGTTACCGAAACTACGGTACCTTGGTTGCGCGTGTCAGCGCTAATGTTGAGGTTTTGAATCTTGCTCTTAAGCAGATCACTGATCTCAGCCGGGTTCAACTGCATGAGATGGTCTCCTGATAAATGTCAATAAGTGTTACGTGGTTGTGTAATAAAAACATAAGCGCTTTTATGCTACCAAGCTGGCTTTTAATTGCGCCAGCTTTCCACGTACCGAAACGTCTGTAACTTCATCGCCAACGCGAATCGACACGCCGCCAATAAGCGAGTTGTCTACCTTCACGGTGGCTGTAATTTTTTTGCCGTACTTGCTCGTTAACGTAGCAACAATACTTTTTAACTGCTCATCAGACACTGGAAAGGCTGATGTAATTTCAGCCTCTAAAGTGGCTTCGTGTTTATTACGCAATACTGCAAAGTGCGTAACAACGCTGGGCAATGTGGTGAGCCGCTCTTGGTTAGACAGCAGCGTTAAAAAGTTGCGTTGATGCTCGGTAATAGAGCCAGCCGCTTCGCCAACCAATGTCACCAACTGAGCCGAAGACACTTTGGGGTTACCCAACAGTGCTTGCAACTCGGGTCGGGTAACCACAGTCGACAAACGACCTAACGCGTCAGACCACGATGCCAACGATTTTGCAGTGTCGGCTTCGACGGTTGCATCAGTGGCTAGTTTAAAAGCCGCTTCAGCGTAAGGTCGTGCAATGGTTAATAGTTCAGCCATGGTTGGTCAATTCCTTAGCGCAACTCGTTCTTAAGATTCGCTAGCAAATCGGCATGCTTTGCAGCATCGACTTCGCGACCTAAGATACGACTAGCACCAGCAACTGATAAGGCAGCTACTTGTTCACGTAACTGATCTTTCGCGCGTTGCGCAGCCAGACTAGCTTCTTCTTCAGCTTGCTTTTTCGCAGCAGACACAATGCGAGCGGACTCGGCACGGGCTTCTTCGATTAACAAGGCGCCTTGCTTTTCAGCGGCGCTACGAACTTCGCCAGCACTAGCGCGAGCAGTTTTTAGCTCGGCTTCTACACGGCGCTCAGCAGCGACTAACTCGGCTTTTGCTTTATCAGCAGCAGCCAAACCATCGGCAATTCGTTTACTACGCTCGTCCAATGCTTTTACAATGGGTGGCCACACTTTTACGGCAACAAAGTACCAAAGCGCAGCAAACACAGCCATCTGGACGAAAAAAGTCGCATTAATATTCACGACAAAATTCCTTGAAACGTTGAATCGGCGACGAGCATAAAAGCCCGCCGGCACAAGAACTCACTACGCTACTTCCAACTACAAACTTCGCAATTGGTGATTACTTGCGGGAACGATGTCGTTACCCAACCTTGCAATCACCGCATTCGATTTACTTGAATGGGTTTGCGAAAGCGAACATCATGGCGATACCAACACCGATTAGGAACGCGGCATCGATTAGACCAGCTAACAAGAACATTTTGGTTTGCAATTTATCCATCAACTCGGGCTGACGCGCAGCGCCTTCGATGTATTTGCCGCCCATCATGCCGATGCCGACGCAAGCGCCCAAAGCACCTAAACCGATGATCAGACCGCAGGCAATTGCTACCATGGCAACGTTAGTCATTTTTAAATTCCTTTTTTACAAATTACTGAGTTAAAAAAACACAACATAAAGAACTGCATACCGCAAATTTGAATCTACTTCTAAATTAATGCGCTTCGTGAGCTTGACCCAAGTACACCAAGGTCAGCATCATGAAAATAAAGGCTTGCAAGGCAACGATTAGGATGTGGAAAATTGCCCATCCGAAACCCAGGACAAAGTGCAGGCCAAAGCCCCACCAAGTCGCTGTTGCACCCAACAACGCGATCAGTAAGAACACTAATTCGCCCGCAAACATGTTGCCGAACAAACGCATACCTAGTGAAATTGTTTTTGCGCCGTATTCAATTAATTGAAGCATTAAGTTAAACGGAGCCAACCACCATTTGCTACCAAACGGGGCTGCAATTAATTCATGGCCGAAATGACCAAGGCCTTTAACCTTGATGCCATAGTACAGCGAAGCGATCAGTACAACTGTGGACATTGCCAGCGGCGCGTTTAAATCAGCGGTCGGAACGACGCGGTGATACATGTGCGAAGCTTTTTCGGCACCAAAAATCCAGTGGAATGCGCGGTCGAATAAATCGACTGGCAAAAAGTCTAGGCAGTTCATCAAAAGAACCCACATAAATACTGTGAGAGCCAATGGGGCGATGAAGCTAATGTCGCCTTTTACGATGGAACGGGTTTGCTCGTGAACGAATTCGCAAAGCGATTCGATTGCGCCGGTAAAGCGGCCTGGGGCACCTGAGGTTACGCGCTTAGCGGCACGCATTAACAAAAATGCAGTTAACAACGCCATTGCAACGGACCAAAACACGGTGTCTAAATTGATGATCGAAAAGTCGACGATGTTTTTTTGCGGATGGCCCGACGTGTTCATGTGGCCAAGGTGGTGGACGATGTACTCGGTCGGTGTTAGTGCGTTCGAACCTGATGCCATGATTAATCTGTAATTTCGTCTATTTGTCGTTTGAACTGGATTGCGCCAGTTCCTGCGCTTGCTGCTTTGCTGCTTCTGATTCTTTTGCTTCTAACAGCGCTTGCTGCTTTGCTGCCTCGGCTTCTTTTATAACTTTATCGGTTCTATCGCCGTCAAACCACAGGGCAAATATTTGCGCCTTTAATCCGACAACAAAACCGATCATTACCGCCAACCAACTTGCATCTGGCACAAACTTCAAAATCAGCCCAAACGCAAAGATCGTTAAACCAATCTTTGTAAACTCACCTAAAAAAAACACCACCGGATACGATTCAGGCGAACGGCCTTTATGGCGCGACAACCGAAAAGCAAACAATGCATTAGGTACAACACCTGCGGCCCCACCTAGAAACAAGCTCCAAGCGGCGTGCGACCCGCCCACCAACGCCGCGATTAGGATGCCGACACATACGGCCAGTGTTTGAAGCCCAACGGCCATAAACATGAAAAAAAACTCCCCTAAACGCGTAGCCAACAGTCTGTGCTGCAATCTACGAAGCGCGCGAATGATAGGAAAAACCCTTACGCTTAGTCAATTTTTACAATGTCGCAGCCACACTTGTTGGGCGGGCAAAATTGGGGTTTGTCTGAGACTAGCTGATTTGATAGGATTTAATAGCCAATTCGCTTTTATTAGCGAAAAAGCACGACTATTTCGTTGGGTACGATGGGTCGTTGCCTGATTAAGAAGCATAGTTGGATCGAGTAGGGATAAAGTTCTTGCGGCGCTATGCCGCCCAAGCGGTAACAGAGTTCGCTTTCGCAGCTCAATGGCTTCGAACTGCTTCCTCCTTAAAGAGATCACTCAACGAAAAGCATCGTTTACGATTCTATTCGTGCTTTCTGAATCAAATCTTTCCGCCTCGCGTCAAGAACTTTATTTCATACTCGCGCCTTATTTGTTAATAGCTGCAACGAACGCATTGTGTTCAGCCCATAAAAAGACTATATTCAGTCCAATATAGTCTTGGAGTTCGCCATGCGCTACTCATCACAAATTAAGCCGATTAGTTATCTTAAAGCCAATGCTGCTGAAGTGTTGTCAAACCTTGCAGAACAGCGTCAGCCAATGGTTATTACCCAAAACGGTGAGGCGAAAGCTGTCCTGCAAGACATCGCATCATTTGAAGATACGCAAGAAACATTAGCTTTGTTGAAAATCCTTGCGTTGGGAAATCAAAATGTAGCCGTCGGCAAAATCAAGCCTGCAGCCGAAGTTGTTGCCCGCCTCCGCGCCAAACGATCCACAACCTAATGGTTGGAGCACCCGCCAAGTTCGAAGTTCTGCTTACAGACGGTGCGGAACAGGACTTAGAAGCTATCCACGACTACATTTGCGAATTCGACTGCGTGGCTAACGCCAACTTTGTGTTGGATGAGGTGATGGACGTAATAGCCAACCTGTCTAAATTCCCGGAACGCGGTAGCTATCCAAAAGAACTTTTGGGCCTTGGCATCAAAGAATATCGCCAGACCTTCTTCAAGCCTTACCGCGTGATCTACCGTGTTGCAGAAAGCCGAGTCATCATCTACTTAATTGTAGATGGACGCCGTGATCTGCAATCAGTGCTGGCAACAAGGCTGCTAGGCGGTTAAGCAAAGCGATGGATTTGCTGCTTTATAAAGCTATTACTACTTCTTTTCGTTGGCAATTGCTTTGCGATCGCCCCCAGTAATGATCAAATTAGTACAGTCCGCATTAAACTTCGCACGAATGCTCTCGTAGTTTTCTGTGTCGGCTTTCATGGCCGCGGCTTGCTGATTTACTGTAGCAACAAACGCATTGTGCTCGCGCGTTTTGGCATTGAAGTCATCGACTTGTTGCTTATCGGCTCGGTCCACCTTGGCTTGCAATTCGTCTAAAGCCTTTGACCGTGCCTCAGCATCTTTAACCAAACTTAAATTTGTTTGCTTATTGCTATCACCTTTAAGTTTTAGGGTGGCAATTTCTGCCTCTTGCTTTAAACAAGAACGCGCTTGATCGCGCGTTGCTATTTTTTTGGATTTTTGCGCGATTGCATTGGATGGCAGTGTGACGGCAACTATTGCCGTGAAACTAAACGTGAGCGCGGCTAAGAAAGGGTTCTTACGCATGACAGAATTTCTTGAAATTTGACTTGCCAATATCGTACCAAAATTCGGAATTTAGAGGCTGCTTACGAGCGGTACGCAGGCGGTTTCAACATTGAACTTACACTTAGCGCAGGAAGTCACAAACAAAACAATAAAAACGCTCCAGCAATACTAAAGGCAAGCCCGACCCAAGGCGTTATTTGCGCCCAGACAGATTTTTCGGTTGCGAACGCGCCGCATAAAATGACAAGAGGAACTGTTTGCAGAAATGATCGCCCCAATTGAGATAACGAAATGGGAAATCGAAAAGCTGATGCATATATAAGGTAGCCGACATAGGCTACTAAAAGTAATATTGTTAGGTATTTTTGTGTTCTAAAAATGCCAAGCATTGGGGTCAATTTATTGAGCAAGGCGTTGTGTCCTTTTCAGTTATTCTACTTTACCTGACGTATAACTCAATCCCTTAAAATTAAGGTCTGAAACAAATGTCCTTGCACACTGCACAAAACAAATTACAAGGCTAAATCGCTTGCCCTTAGCAAAACCAGAACAATTGAGACCACAAGGTATCTGATGCGAATTGAGCTAGGACGAATCATTTACTGCTTGCCTAACGAAATTCGATAGTTTGTCCTGCTTGCATTCCAACGCTGCATATCTTAACCAACTCCTTCAAACTAAAAAAGCCAACCGCATCTTCTTTTGGAAAATACAATGGACGAATCGCCCGAAAATCAGGATTCAAAGTTGCGTACCAAAACTCCTCTATTCCAGTTAAGCCCAGAGCTTTCCAATCACTTGGCGTAGGGGCGATATAAAGCGTATGGTCATTTTTGCAATCGCCCCCAGGACGTGTTTTTTGAACATTTGCAAATTTATTAATATGATGTCGTAGCCGAGCCGAAACCCTTAATTGATTGGTCGCTGACGCCGCATCACGATCTTTCATTAAATTTTGTACATCTGTTGGTGCAAAAATTCGGAATGCGACGATCCCCATTGGCAATACACGTTTGGAGGTTGCCAGCGGAAACAAAAGTTCGGCGCAAGTATCGGCGCACATACCTTTAACCTCGAGCACAGCCCCCCAAGATTGGATTAATTTACCAATTTGCAATGCGGCCTTCGCCTCACCGCCACCCGAAGATATTCTGACTCGCCTCGGAACCCAACCCTGTGTTTTTTCGGCTATCTCTACAACCATCTGGTCGTTGAAAATTCCCTCAATCAAAACCAACTCATTTGCTTCACTCGTCATCACTATCGGCACACCGTACCAATGACCGTAAGCGAAATCGAATCGAAGCGTTCCGAAAAGAAAAAAACTGAGGGCTAAGAGAAATTTCATTTTGATGAATTTACCTCGATCTTGCTTTTTCGAAAGCAAAACTTACTTAGCTCTGAAACGCTCAAAAATGCTAATTCGCTACGCGCCAGACGAAAGCGTTTCGCCAGTGATTGAATTTCTTCTTCATTGCGCGGATACCAAAATTTTACGATTCCCGTGACACCGTCATCTAGCCAATCGCTTAGCGGTGGAAACAACCCGCTGGCACTTAGCCCTTTACAACCATTATCAGGCGCCTCCGAACGAACATGAAAATCGGCCCATTCGTCATTCAAGATTCCTTTAATCCCAATCTCGGATAGAAAGGAAAGCTCAGCTTCAATTGGTTGCTCAAATTTTGATCGAGGCGTTTGCCCGCTAGGGTTAGACGGACGCGACGAAATACTATGAACGCCCACGACGGAGAAGGGCAAAACAACTTTAAGGCGTGCGCCTGTAAATAAATAATTTGCGCAGGCCGAGAAACAAAATCCATCAACGACTAGTGTGGCGTTCCATTTCCGAATGATCTTTGCTAACTCGATTGCAACAAGGGTGATTCCACCGCCAGAACTAATCACAACGTTAGTTGGTAGCCATCCGCGAGTTGCAAATTCGACTTGCTCTAAAGTTTCGTCTCCAATGTTCCCTTCGATGAAGAGTGTTTGGTTTTTTGAATCGCCGTAGACAACACTAACTCTGTCGTAATTAGCGAAAGAGTTATTAGCGAAACCAAAAAACAAGAGCAAGGTAAAGATGTAACTTTGTAGATTCATTTGTTAATTAATTTACTTAAAAAACCGCTCAAAAACAAGGCTGCTTTGGGCGGCTCTCAATTAAAACATGATTGAAGTTTCCATTAGTTTACGCCGCCGAATCAGCACTTCTAATTACTTTTGGCGGGCACTACATCTGCCGCCCAAAAAAGGCAGCCATTCGCCTTGGCTTAGCCGCAAAATTGCCTACAAGACTTGTTCTCGCTCCACCTTGGCAAACTAGACGAAAATCACTCAATATTTAGAAGATGAAAACCAAACAGCACATCAACCTTTTATTTTACGGTCCCGCTTGCCGCCCTCGATACTTGGTCTTGCGGCATTTATTTGAGACACGGCACAGCGTACTTTTAAAAGTATTGGTATTTGACGGTATTTTATTTAACACCGTGGCTAACTTTTGGCCAACGGCATGGCTACTGAATCAGGGTAACCGTTTAAATGTAAAGTAGTCACCATCGCCAAATGATGCTGCCGACAGTGATTCAATTGTTTTGTGACTGATCGTGGTTTGGATGCGATTCATTTCGGCTGTGCGCTGACACTGCTGACCGATTGTTTTTTAACCGCAGATAAACGACAACAGGAAGCAGCGCTATGCGTTGGACTTTTAATGCCTCAAAAACGGCCTGGTTAGATTAATACTCGAGCCACCCCAGCTCTTAAAGCCGAGGCTGAAGGTGTATTTTCGCGTCTTAGGGAGTCAACAACCGAAGCCATGACCATGTTCTTTAATCAGGTCGGTTTGCTGTAAGGACTTCCCTTCCAAGTGCGTATCCCTAAGGTTGGAATTACACTTGAAACGGGTGCTGCACTGCGCCGAAACCTGCAACATCCCAAAAAGCGCGCTGCACCCAGTAGCGGCAACAAAACAAGGGAAGATGCAATGCCCCGGCCACTGCTAAATACACAGACTCAGCATGTGGCAAAGACTTTTCTTAATCAAATCGCCTTTCGTTATCCGTTTCATGAGGCGTTGCTATTCGGTTTGCACGCTAGAAATACCCACACAGCCCAAAGCGATGCCGACATTGCTATTGTGGTGTAAGGCTAGGCGTGATCGTGCTAAAGCCGTCAAAGGCTTGGCGGCCGTTGCGTTTCACGTAACATTGGAGACCGGTGTGGTGGTGGAGGCGCTGCCTCTTTGACCTGATTAAATTGAACACCCGAAAACCTTTTCAACCCAGCTTTGATTCGAAATATTTTGCGATAGGGCATTCGCTAATGAATCGCTCTCTAAGCCCATCCACTTATATGCGTAAAGCATGAGCGGCACTTACGGCCGCGCGATGCCATCTATCAGCCATGGTGAAGCGCTCATGCCGAGTTTTCCAGCCGGATCTAGTCGATTGAGAACTCGCTACTCAACAAAAAAAAACAGCCAAAACAAGTACAAACTCAAATGAACGTCGGAGCGCAATTGAGCCAGTCAATTTATGAAACAAAACAAACTAATAAAAGCTTCCATCGAATTGTGGTAGATCTCTTACCTTAATTAATATTCGTTTTTGCGGATTATCGTTGAAAGAAGATAAGACCACATTGCCGACAGAGAATAGTCTTGCAAAAGCAATCGTCGAGTTCCACGAACGATGCGCGCGATTGGCTTAAGATTGGCCGGTAATCCCCCCACAAAACCAGTTCATTCATAAGTAGAGACTTTCGGCCTAGTATTAGGCCAGAAAGGCTTTACATGAAAACCAGCCGTTACACCGATAGCCAGATCATGGCGATACTCAAACTCGCAGAGGCCGGTACGCCAGTACCGGTTTTATGCCGTGAACACGGCATGAGCAGCGCAACATTTTATAAGTGGCGCTCCAAATTCGGCGGTATGGACGCAAGCATGATTGCGCGTCTAAAGGAACTTGAGTCCGAAAACGCACGGCTTAAAAAGATGTATGCCGACGTTCAGCTCGATGCGCATATTTTAAGGGAGTCGTTAGCAAAAAAGTGGTAGCGCCATCGGCTCGCAAGCGGATGGCGCAAAGCGCCTTGAACGAATATGGCCTAAGCATAAAACGCACCTGCGATCTGTTTAACATCAGTGCAAGTCATTGGCGTTATGTTCGTAAGCGCGACCCCGAGGATAAAGCCATTGCGGTGGCGCTTGAAGGGCTCGCCAACGGGCATATTCGCTGGGGCTTTGGGCTGATGTATTTGCACTTGCGCAATCAGCAAGGGTACCCGTGGAATCACAAGCGGATCTACCGTATTTACTGTGAAATGGGATTGAATTTGCGAATCAAACCGAACCGTCGACTTGAACGACTAAAGCCATTGCCATTAGCGGTTCCGAGCGAACCGAATGTCGTGTGGTCGATGGACTTTATGCACGATCAACTCAGTGATAGCCGAAGCTACCGAAGTTTGAATGTACTAGATGACTTTAACCGTGAATTACTGTGTGCGCAAATTGATCTGTCGTTACCTAGCCTTCGGGTAACAAAGGCATTAGATCAAATCATTGAATGGCGCGGAACACCCAAAGCCATTCGCTGCGATAACGGGCCCGAGTACATCAGCAAAACGTTGCAAGACTGGGCTGATCGCAAAGGTATTGTGTTGTGGTTCATTCAACCAGGTAACCCTCAACAAAATGCGTACGTCGAGCGTTTCAACAGAACCATGCGCTACGAATTATTAAGCGCAAACCTATTTGATTCCATCAACGAGGCACAAGAAGCAGCAACCAAATGGCAATGGATTTACAATAACGAAAGACCAAGCATGGCATTGAATGGGCTAACGCCCATTCAATGCCTAAACAACTTTAAAACAAAGATCAAAACCCCAACCGTTTCTACTTAAGTTTGAACTGGACTGTGGGGGGATTACCGGCCGACGCACGCAGTGCTTAATTTGTCCAACGTAAAAGTACCGAGCCATTCTTCTATTCACAAAGCCAATGTTTCCACCGCAACACACATTATTGTTAGTTTTACTTACTCACTACAATTTCGTCAGATCCGTTTAACATAAAAGTAACTAGCCGCCCGCCGCAATACAAATGTGAAGCTGGGTTAACAAGTACTTTAGCTAGCGTTCCAAAATCCTGTGGCGCCTCGAGACCTTTAACGCCAAGCTTTTCAAGTACTTCAATCGAAGCAGACCAGCAATCGGGCTCGTACCACGTTGGCTCTTGACCAAGACGAAATAAATACTCGTTCACTCCAACTCGTTGCATAAACGCATCTTCTTTTTTACGTACTCGGATATATTCGGAGAAGAACGTAAGTTCATTTCTCGCAAATTGGTTGTTTATTTTCGAACCCCCGGACGAGCGCGGATTTTGCAATGATTGTTCAGTCGCTTTTTTATACCCTAAGTATTTTTCACGTAAGTCCTTCTGATGCATACCCCCGTGCCACATGACAATCGCAAAATCTCCGATGATTTTTTTCTTTCCAGCCAAGAACAAATAATTAGCACAAGCTGAAAAGCAAGTTGATTGAATTTCTATATTCATTTCGCGATCAAGTATCCAGTTAGCCAGATCGATAGCGGCATCTACGCTGCCACCTTCAGAAACCAGAATTACAGTGGATGCAGATGATTTCGCGTGTTTCGAGATAAATTTCTTTACAGTGCTGTGGTCAATAATTGTCGCAAACCTTATCTTATCGGGGGGGTCTGGGGTCTGGTCGGCAGCATACCGAGCAAGTTCGCGTTTTATTCGAGTTTGGATCTGTTTTTCAGAAAGAGTTTCGGCATTTAAATGACTACACAACAATGAAACAATCAGAACGGTTAAAAGCGAAAGCCTTTTAGAAACTAATTCCATTGGTAACATCCCTCTCGTTCTTATTTTAAAATGTCTCAGTACCTTTGTTACCGCGATCATCGGTTATCACCGGCATGAAAGTTTGCCCGTCTGTTGCTCGGAAGTCCGGCACATTAAATTTCCCGGTGCCTTGAACGCGGTACGCGATAATTCGCCCCCAAAAAATAGCTAATGCGATGGACGCCCCCACCCTATTACTTACCTACTAATTGAGCCTACCGTGTCTGGTAAAGGCGCAACTGTTGGTGATTGATGACTTTAACCTAACGCCAATGACCGAACCCGAGGCGCACGATTTACTCGAATTACTAGAGGATCCCTACACTGGCAGTCGACCTTACTATCCAGCCAACCTTTGATCAAACATTGGCCTGCGTATTTAAGGGGCAAAACATTGGCCGACACGGTCCTTGATCGACTGGTTCACAACACCAACAACATCACCCTCAAAGACGAGTCCATGCGTAAACAAAGAGGTTTAAAAACGAACAAAAGCGATAAAAGAACAGCAACACCCGATTGATCAAGCTCGCACTTTAGTTCACATTAACCGTGTCATTCGAATGCAGCGTAAAACGTACAGCCATCGCGTGAAACCGACCTACCAGCTTGGAGTGAAACGATGAACCTACATGCGTGAGATGCACAATTCAACACATAGTGTCTGTCATTGAAATTGGGTAACGCACCAAAAGACGTAAAGCGACGCGTTGACGAAAAAAGTGCGGCTTTTGTCAGCTATCGCAAGACCAATGCAGGATATAGATCGGAAAGTAAAACCTAAACCGGAAGTTACCAATTGACCTACCTTATTCGGTGCGTTATGGAGGAACTTAGCAACGCCGGTCCAGCTTATCCTAAATTGAAAAGTCAATGCAAAGAATACTATCCACCAATTTATATTCGGAAGCTTAACGTCGAGAGAAACCCCAAGAGCGGCAATAACAAAAAAACCAGTCATTAACGGAAAAATGGCTCGAAAAGCAGCCCTTAAAAATAACTTACGAGATTCTTTAGTTTCGATCGAAAGATTTTTAATATCTCGCGATTGTCCGAACCAAGGTCTTGTAAGAAACCAAAGAACCGTGTACGAGACTAAGATTCCAAAAACAAAAAAAGTGGAAAAGTTGAGGCCTACCTTCGGCACCTCATTCACTCTTTCAAAAACAGCACCGTAGAACAGCGGATAAAAATACCCTTGATAGAGAGCCGCCTTTTTTTCAATGATCGCGCCTAGTTTATTCATACATTTCCAATATAGAAAAACCTTGCTCACGCAATAGCTCCAGTAGATTGGATGGGCCAACTAAATGGTTAGCTCCAACAATTGCAACGAAGTGGCCTGTAATTGCCAACAATCGTACCAACTACTTCAGCAACTTGGTGGCTTGTAAATACTAACAACCGAGTAAACTGATAACGCCGATAATTGACCAAAGATTCGGGCAATCAGCGGACTAGACGAGCGCTCCTATAAATTTGATAGACGCTCAATGCTCACTTGCTAAAGCTAATGCAGTTGATGAAACTGTTGATGGCAAATTTGTTTCTACTTAGTGGCACTTTTGAACACTGCGATAGCGCAATTAGAAATTTTCCTAGACCGAAGCTGCCTAATTATCTTTAATGCAAGATTACCGTGAAATCCTATTCTTTATTCTATCTAGCGCTAATTTGCTATTTTCGTATTGACGCCAAATGCGAATCGAATCGCGTTTCCCTACGAGCAATGTATAGCCTCCGAAAACCCGACTTTCTTTTTCTTCAACTAATTCAAAATCGTTTAAGTCCACTTGCTTTAATTGTCCGAATAAATTCATTGCAAAGAGCTGGTTATGTCCGACATACAAACAAACATTAGATGCAGCAGGCATTCCAAGGCAGAGAGCTAAAAAAAGCAAATTCATGGCTACGAGTTCGTCATAGCCGTTAAAAGCCCCTTTGTTTGCCGAAAATATGAACATTGCTGCTATCAGTGGAAGGCAAAAGATACACATCCATATATGCCAAACTGGGTAGGAGAAGAGTTCATGGTTAGGGTGATTTTGCACAAACTTCTTTCTCGCGAGGTAGCCATAAATTGAAAGGGTCATTGCCAGCAAAAAGATCAACAAGCACGAAATAGCTGCGTAGGAAACGAACTGTCGCTCCATTAAACACTTCCTATTTGAAATACCCGATTAAAAATTAATCGGTAAAGTTTGAGCTAATTACAGCACGAAATTAAACAATAATTTCTATTTAGATTACCGCTCCAAGAGCGGTAACTAAACCCTCTTCTTTTTAACAAAAACAACACTACTGCCAAAGCGTTTCGAGCCGAGTTTATTAAGCGGTCATCAAAGATGAAGTAGTAAAACGCCTGAGATCGCCAGGTCCAGAACCGTAAACTGGCTGTCCGTCCTCATCATACCCAACTGGATGCTCTTTAAATGGATCATACATACTCTGGGTTGCGGAACCAGATTCGTCGGTTCCCCCAATCCTGACCTCACCAACAGTTACAGTGCCGACTTTAGTGCCAGCCGAATTGTAGGCCGAAATTACACCACTGGCGACTCCTCCGGAATATGCAATGTTAAGTCGCCAGACTAGTTGAGTCCCTGCCATGGGGTTCCCTAAAGCACCTCCAAGAGCTCCAATCCCAACTGCAACTAGTATCCTCAATCCGTTCCACTCGCCAGTGATCATGCTGTTGCCTATTACCGCAGCACCGCCAATCAGAGCGCCAGCGACTGCCCCAGGAACACCTGCGCCGCCCGAAACATTTTCGATTTCGTTTCTTTCTAAATTACGCATTTCACATACCTTCAAAAAATAGTACGAGTTTGGCCGAAACTCAACGGATTTGAGCTAAAACTCAAATTCTTGCAATACAGCTCCTCCATGTATTCTTATTCTATTTCGATGAGCCAGTATCAATTCTTTGCGATGCGTAATTATTATTTGCGTCCATATTTGTTTATTGATTGATTGAACAGCAAATTGCTCACTTTCCAAATCGAGGTGGCTAGTCGCCTCATCACAAAAAAGAATTGTCGGTTTACTGTAAAAGGCCCGTGCCAACATAATCCGTTGTCGCTGCCCCCCACTTAGACTACTGCCCATATCTCCAATCAGCGTTTGATACTGCATCGGCATTTTTTCAATGTCTCGTGCAATCGCTGCGTGTTCCGCGCACTCTCTGATGCGTTGTTGGTCCGGTGTTTGACTAAAGATACTAATATTCTCCGCAATCGATCCGCTTAAAAGCTGATCGTCTTGCATTACCGCACCCACTGCCTGCCGATAAGCGGCACCAAGTTGTTGGATTGGTTGTCCCCTGAACAGCACTTCACCTTCCGTTGGAATGAGTAGCCCAAGCATCAGTTTTATCAAGGTAGTTTTACCGCCTCCGCTTGGCCCCACAACGGCCAAGCTTTCTCCCTTGTTTACTTTAAGATTTATGTCCTTTAGGATCCACGGTTCACTTGGTGAGTACCTAAAGCTGACATTGCGCACTTCAATTTCAGGTATTGATCCATCTTCACAAGGGGGTGGCACTTCTCTGATTGCTATATGACTTCCGGGGTCGGTGTTATTTAAAACAATGTCAGCCAATAACTCACCTTGGAGCTTGAGCATTTTCAGTTCGATGAACTTCTGGATCAGGCTTTGTACTCGTCCCGAAAATGTTGCCTTGTAGCTCATAAACGCAAACAACATGCCTAGGCTCAACTGATTTTGAATTACCGCTGATGCGCCTAACCAAACCACGACGATGTTTTCTAGCCCAGATGCAATGCCTGAAAGAGCTCCGACGCCTAAGTTTAGCTTTTGGCTTGCAATTGCACGATTGGTTGATTGCACCAACCCATTGACGTACCTTGCCTGTCGATCGTTCTCGCTAGCAAATAATTTGATACTCTGCACGGCTCGAATACTTTCAAGCAGTTGGCTTTGGTTCTTTGCGTTCAAGTTCATTTGTTCACTCGCTAGCCTACGCATCGGTGCGTAGCTAGCCCACGAAATCAGTCCTTGAATTACTAACGCTGCAATCACCACCCATGCCAGCGTCGGGCTGTAAACAAAGATAATGATCAACATCACGACGCCAAGCAGCCCATCCAACAGGCCCTCAATAAAACTAGTCGTCAGCGTTTGCTGTATCTGATGCACCGATTCAAACCTCGTGACCACATCGCCCAAATGTCTGCGTTCAAAGTACGTAACCGGCAATCGAATTAGGTGCGCAAATACATTGCTAATCCATTGCACATTTAAGTGGGTCGATAAGTACAGTACAACCCAACTTCTGGCTAAACCAATCGCGGTTTGAATCACCATCAATAGCCCAAAGCCAATACATAGCAGGGTCAATAAATTACTGTCTGCAGCAACAATTGCTCCATCAACCACCCATTGCATAAAAAATGGCGAAACAATCGCAAAGGCCTCCAGCGCTAGTGCCAGTGCAAATATTTGTACCAGGCTTCGCTTTAAACCCACCACCTTGCCAAGCAGCTGCGTAATCTTTATCGTGCGTTGTTCTTTCTTTTGCACAAAGTTGGCCATAGGGGCTAGCTCTAGTGCAACACCGGTAAAACATTTGCTGAGTTCGTCCGCACCAATAGTGCGTTCACCCCGCGCGGGGTCAAGGATGATTATTCCTTTGTTATTGGCCAGCACTTTTTTAAGCACTACAAAGTGGTTTAACTCCCAGTGCAAGATGCACGGCAGTTGCAACTGGTTCATCTCTTCAAGGTCTAAGCGTAGCGGGCGTGCCGATAACTTAAGGCCTTGGGCCATGTCTATTACTTGCTTCAGAGTAGCGCCGCGCAGGGACAGCGCAAACCGCTGACGCAAGGTTTGCATATCGGTTTGGTAGCCGTGGTAATTGGCAATCATCGCCAAGCACGCTAAGCCGCATTCGGCGGCTTCGGTTTGCAGAATCGATTGCACTTGCTTGCCCCAGCCAAAGCGCAATTTGCTGGTTTGTTGGAATAGGCTGTTGTCTAGGGTTGCACTCATGGTGTTTATACCCTGCCTTTAATGCTAAACAGCGGTTCAAACACCCATTCCAATAAACTGCGGGTCTCTTGCATGACGTCGGCTTCTAATTGCAAACCAGACACCAAGGCTTGTTGGTTGCCATAGGCCGAGATGCTTTGTTTGTCTAAGGCCACCGTAATGCGGTACAGACCTTCACCCATTTGGGCGGCTGCCATCACGGTTTGGCCTAGGTTGGCGGGTAGCTCTTGGGCACCAAAGGGAACGCGGGTAACTGCAATTACTTTGCCTTGATGTTGACCAAACTTTTGGTAGGGATAAGCGGCGTAGCGTAGGCGCACGATTTGGCCGGGGGTTACAAACCCAATGCTGGCGCTGGGTGCAAACAATTGAGCTTGCAGTTGTGCGCCTTCGGGCAATATGGCTAGCAGGGGTTGGCCCGATGCTATTTGGCCTGGCTCGGCTTGCACTGTTGCAATGGTGCCTGCTTGCGGGGCTGTGATGATAATTTCACGTTGTGATTCGGTACTGATGGTGGCTTGGTCTAATTCTAGAACGATGCGATCTATGGCTGCGCGCTCGCGTTCGTTCTTTAGCGACAGCTGATCGAACTCACCACGTAAGGTAACCAAAGCTCTATTACGTTCGCTTAACGCACGCTCTAGGCCTTGTAGGCGCGATTGTTGGTCTAGTAGTTCGTCGCTCTTTTGTTGCAAAGCCATGTCGGAGACAAACTTTTGTTCGGCCAAGGCTTGAAACTTGGCGAGCTGGCCTTCAACGGACTTGACCCGTGAAGTTTGGGTAGCGATTTCTCGGCGTAGTTGAGTTAGTTCTAAATCACCGTTGCTGATGGATGCGCTTAGTTGTTGGCGTTGTTGCGCAGCAAGCGCGGTTTGATTGGACCGCTCTAAGGCTAAGTTACTTTTACGGGCTTTGAATGATTCGAGAATGGCGGCGCTGGCGAATTGAGAACCATTAGAAATACCCGATACAGCCAACGAACCCTGTGCTGATTTTGCGTTTGCACCAATTCCAGTGACGCGGTCTAGCGATAACGTAAACAACTTATCACCCGCTTGAACCCGATCGCCTTCGTTAACGTGGCGGGCAACGATTAACCCAACCTGTGGTGGCATTACTTTGATGACACCACGCTCTGGCGCTAACACGCCCATTACACGAGCACGCTTGGTGTATTCGCCAAACACAAGCAATGCAGCCAGCGTTAGCGCAATGGCAAAAGCCGCCCAACACACCACCGTAAACGAAAGCGGTCGCATCAACACAATCGACCCCAGCCATTGAGACTTTTGTGCCTCTAGCGCTTCAGTACGAAATAGTTGTGTGGGGGGGGGGTAGAGTCACGGTTTACCTACGAAGTCAGTAGGCAAAGCATGGGCGTTTGAGACCAGGCTGTCTATTAGACGGATGGCCTAGTGAGGGTGATTTATCTAGGTCGTTTGGCTTAGGCCGAATGGACTATTGACATACAGATTTGTTGGCGGCACCGATTCAAAGAGACTTCTGGTACTGGCACTGCTGCAGTCAAATACAGTAGCTTTCGAAGCTAGAAGGGTCGGGCTAAGATGTTAGTTGATGGGTATGGCCTAGTTGCGCTATTGCACTTGGGATGATCTTTGCTAATGGTTTAGTTCAATAAATGGCCCGTAAACTTGGTTGTCTGAAAGTTCACTTGCTTGCTTGTTTCTTTCGGCGAACGGACCTTCGAAGCGCAAAATGCTGCTAAAAATCAGCGCCAGCAGACTTGAACTCGCATCACACACGCAGCTGCCTTTACAGCCAGAATATTTGGGCTGAACTGTTTGTTGGTTTGGGATTCGATACTGCCTCAGGCTTGCAACTAAACTGTTACAAAATATCACGAGCTCTCAATTGTTTAGCGTTTTACGGACAAATAAGTGGCACTGAAGGGAAGTAAGTTCTGTATCGAGCTGCATCGCGAGTTAGGACAGTCAGATCGTTCGTTTGTGCGTGAGCTCCAATAAAGAAATCTGGCAACACGCCAACTGACGTGCTTTTACCCGCCCGTTTTTTTTGGCGGAACTTTAAATGCCAGACTGGGTCGCGTTGAATGACATCAATCCAAACATTACTATCAACCAATATCAAGGTTTTTTCCAATCATCGCCACGCGTCAAGCGCATGACTTCATCGGTTGTAAAACGGCCGTTACCCGTTCCAACTAGGACAGAAAATGGGTTGCCTTTATCGGCCACTCGCGTAGTGCGCGACTGAGAACGTTTACTAAGGTGTTTTTTTAGCGCGGCTTGTACAGCGGACGATTTACTAATGATCATGGTTTCGCAGTAATGGTTCAATTGCTTTTCAAGAGCCTCGGGTAATCTGATAGATAGAATGACCATCCTTTTAGATGAGAAATTAGAGGCATTTGCGTACTACAAAAAATACAAAAATATTGTAATTCGGTATGACAATGGGATCGGTGAAGTGCTACTCAAAGACAGTTTGCGTGGCCTCATTGTCAACCCTTCGCAAGGCCGGTGGCATTGTCAATTTTCATTGATTCCAATAATGCACGTTTATTCCGTTACATCACTTGCAAGACTTATTCTCGCTACGCTTTGGCAAGCTAGACAATAATCACATAAAGGTTAGAAGATGAAACCAAACACCACTCAACCTTTTGTTGCAAGGTATCGTCTGCTGGGCTGCGTTTTGGATACTAGGACTGCCAAACTATTGTCAACAGTAATCTCCTGCTGCTTTGGGAATCGGCGCGGTTCTGCTGTCGATGGCAACGTCGCTAGGAGCTGTATTCATTTTAGCTCGCGCGCGCAGAGCATCGCGTTTCGCGCGCGTTCTGGATCTCCTTTTACTTTACCGTCCCGCTCGACAATGACTTGAGAAGCATCGCGGCGGTCCTGCAGCGCTAAACCTTTGGCCCTAAACTGGCCTTAAAGCCGTCAGCTGCACCAACTCACTATATTGTTCCAATACGTTGTTGCTAGTCAGCAGCTAAGCCGGCAAACTTAATGCTTGAGCGATAAGCAGCCTATCAAATAGGTCGCGGTGATGCCATGCCATGCTGGCTACAGCAAAGGTGTGTGGCGCTTGCACCGCTAACTCGCTAAAACCCGTTTCAATTGCAAGGCGGTAAATATCTTGTGTGGTGAAATCAAAATTGGCTTTGTTTAAACTGCTTTAAATCGCAATTTCCCAAATGCTCGCTGCACTAAATTAGACGGTATTTTTCGCATCGCTTAACAGAGTTTGAATTTCGACTTTTAAGCGCTGTGGCGCAATTAGCGCCCAAAGTAGAATGTTGGTATCAAGCAAAACGGTGCGTTGCGACATGCTAATTATTTTGTATCAAACATGGCTTGTATTTCGGCTGTGTGCAGGCTGTCAAAGTTGCCAGGCAAGTTGTAAATTGACTTACCCAAGCCAAGCTGGCGCATTTGTTTAACAGCCTCAAAAGGCACAAGGCGCGCAACAGGCCTGCCCGCGCGGGCAATAATGATGCTCTCGCCAAGCGTTGCTTGATCTACAAACCGCGAGAGCTGAGTTTTAGCTTCGTGAATATTAACGGTTTGCATGGAGGTTTCTTTAACGAGTGGGACTTAGCTAAAGTTAGTCCAGCATAAGAGGGGTGTCAACCTTGTGTGTTGGACCAGTACAAATAATTGCGTTGTTTGCAAAACAGCAATACAATTTCGTATACAAAATTAGGGGCCAAATAATGAGCACAGCAACATTATCTTTTAGGGCTTCTGCAGAATTCGCCGAGCAAACTAAAGCATTGGCCGATGTTTTCAATATGTCCAGTTCGGACTATGTTAGGGAAGCGGTTCGCGAAAAAAATGAGCGCATGTTGCAGCAGCGAATGGTTTATTTATCTAAACAACTCGCAGCACTAAGCCTTGCTGAAAATAAATCTATGAACTCAACGATTGGTGACGGACTTGTCTAAGGTTCAGCGCGGACAAGTTTGGTTGGTCGATTTTGAACCCCAAACGCACAAACAAGAGCCGGGAAAGCGCGGCCGCCCCGCGCTCGTTATCCAAACCAATGTATTGAACGATTCGGGCCATCCTACGACGATTGTTATTCCTTGTACCACCCAAGTCTATCGCGATGCGCAGGGGGATGGTTACCCGATTCGGATTTCGTTGGGCGAAATTGGTAACTCCAAAGTGGAAACGGATTTGCTTGTCGATCAAATTCGGGCGATTGTTAATGAGCGAATTTTAGGCGCTAAACCTTTGGCCGAATTGCCCCGAGTGCAGATGAAACGGGTTGAAGACGCGCTGAAAATATTGACGACTTAGCCTTCTCAGGAATCGGCCTAGAAACCTTGTGTGAGGGCGCTAGTATTGGACCCTGAACCGCGTCTCCTTTAGCTGCAAGCGGTGCGAGTTTAAATCAGGTAACTCTCGAAGATAGGGCGCGTTCGGCTATCCCGAGTCCGATTGCGTTACCGCTCATTGGCGGAATTACACTAAAAAAAAATAGCCTATGCTTATTACATAGGCTATGTTATTCTGTGGCGCCTACAAACTAAATTTAGGAGTTTGTCATGGATCAAATATTGCCTGAAGAAGAGACTAGAACAGCTCGCCTGTTCCGCAATGGAGCAAATCAAGCGATTCGTATCCCACGCGAATTCGAACTGCCTGGCACCGAAGTTACGATTCGCAAAGTTGCAGGTACTCTAGTTATCGAATCGCTTAAAAAAACTCATCCGAGGGGGTCAGTGGCCGCATTGTTGGCCGCATTAGCGACTTTAGATTCTATTGCTGAACCGTTTCCAAATATTGATGACGGTCTTTTAAATCTCGACGACGTGGTGCTATGAGTGCAGATGGGCAGTTGTGGCTACTGGACACGAACATTATTTCAGGGTTGATGCGCGAGCCGACGGGCTCGATTGCAGTTCGGCTAGCTCAAAATTTGCAGCAAATAGAAGGTGCCCAGATAGGAACCAGTGTTATTGTTGACTGCGAGTTAAGGTTTGGTCTCGCAAAAAACTCATCCGATAAACTGCTTGAAGCTTATCGGGTAACAATGGCTGCAATTAAATTGTTTAACTTTGAAAGTGCAGCGGTACAGCGGTACGCTAACCTTCGGCACTACCTTGAGGAACAAGGTACTCCAATAGGTCCTAACGACATGCTTATCGCGGCGCACGCTTTAGCGCTAAATTGCACGCTCGTTACTGCTAATGAAGACGAATTTCGTCGGGTGCCTGGGTTGAGGGTAGAAAACTGGACTAAAACGCGTCAGGTTTAACAACAAACTTTGTAGTTTAAGCGCATGATTATGTTGTGCCCAATAGGCCGCTGTTAGTACTTCGCGTACTTGCCGACTTTACACATTAGCGCTCACCCAAAGTTTAAAGAACCAACCATTGGAACGGAATCATGCACGCAAGCCTTCGCCCTTCATCGTTACATTCGATATCAAAATTATTACGTAGCCTGCTAGTGGTGTTGGCGAGCTTTGGGGTCGCGCAATCTTTTGCGCAAACGCCAGCTGCGGCCAAAGTTACGCCGACAGCCGAACCCAAAGTTGCAGTTGCGGTTGAAAAACAGATTTCTGCTGCCGTGGTTCGCATTGAAACGACTGCGGTATCGGCCGCGCCAAGCGCCCAAACATTGGGGCAAGAGCGCATGGGTTCCGGAGTGGTGATTGGGCCGAACGAAGTACTAACGATTGGTTACTTAATTTTAGAAGCAGAATCCGTGCAAGTAATTACCAGCAAAGGTAAGCGCATTCCAGCAGTGGTGGCCGGATATGACCATGCCACTGGGTTTGGCTTAATTCGTACTTTTTTGCCCATTAATGTAGAGCCCATTAAGTTAGGCGATTCAGATGCGGTTAAGCGCGAGCAAAAATTACTTAATTTGGGCCAAGGCGAATTTGAAGTGACCGAATTGCAGGTGATTTCGCGCAAACCTTTTGTGGGCAGTTGGGAGTACTTGTTAGAGACACCCATTATGACGGGGCCACCTGTAAACAACTGGAGTGGCTCGGCGCTTACGACCTTAAACGGTGAGCTAGTGGGCATTGGTTCGCTGGTACTGCCAGATGCCGGGGACACACGTGGCGAGCCTGGTAATTTGTTTGTTCCAGTAAATATTTTAAAACCGATTTTGGCCGACCTGCTGGATAAAGGCTATCGCAACGGCCCAGTGCAACCTTGGTTCGGATTAACCACAGAAGTAATTGGCGAGCGCTTAGTAGTCGTGCGAGTGGCGGCAAATTCGCCTGCTGCAAACGCAGGACTGAAACGCGGCGACGTCATTACGAAGGTGGCCAATAAAGCGGTCGCTAACCAAGCCGAGTTTTACCGTACCGCATGGGCTGTCGGTCCGGCTGGAAGTACCGTAAGCTTGCAAGCCTTCTCGGGCGAAAAGCTAATGGATTACAAGCTGATTGGCGTTGACCGAAACAAAGTGATGAAGCGTGCTGAAGGCACTTAAGTTAATAGTAAAGCGCTCTTGTAACAAGGCGCGGTTATAGTGAAGATTGTTTGTATTTGGCGAGTCTATTTTTGGCGGGTTTATGATTAAACGACGTGGTTTTTTTTCTCAAGCAATTGGCGCAGCTGTTGGCACAACTACTTTAGCCAACGCGCAACCGCGCAGCAAGCCATTTGATTTACAAGGCCATCGCGGCGCACGTGGTTTAGCGCCCGAAAACACCCTGCCCGCTTTTGCTCGTGCGATGGATATTGGCGTTGACACTTTAGAGTTAGATATTGGCCTTACTAAAGACGATGTGGTGGTTATTAGCCACGACCCGGTTTTAAACCAAGACCTCGCGCGCGACAGCACAGGTGCTTACGTTAGTGAGCGCGTGGCGATTCGTTCTTTAACCTATGCCCAGTTGCAAACTTATGATGTTGGGCGCATTAAGCCGAGTAGTAAATATGCGCAAACTTTTGCCCAACAACAGGCGATGGATAGCACCGGCATTCCGACTTTAGAGTCTTTGTTTGAGATGGTTCGCCAGCGCGGCAAAAACCAATTGCGCTTTAATATCGAGACAAAACTATCCCCGCTAAAGCCCGAAGAAACGGCTAGCGCCGAAGTGATGGTGCGTAACCTATTGCAAGTGATAGAAAAAAACAATGTCGCCGCGCGCTGCACAATTCAATCCTTCGATTGGCGAACTTTAGAAATTTCGCAAAAACTTGCGCCGCATATTGCTACTGTGTACTTAACCATTCAACAAGGTAACTTGAACAACGTAGGCGAAGCACTGCAAGGTCGTGCTTCAGCATGGACAGCGGGTTTAGCTGCTAAAGAAAATGAATCGTTAGCTGCTTTTATTAAACGTGCCGGTGGCAAAGTTTGGTCGCCGTTTTTTAGAGATTTAACGCAGGCACTAATCGTTGATTCTCAGGCCATTGGGATCGCCGTCATACCTTGGACAGTCAATGAAAAAGCCGATATGGAAAGATTGTTAGCCTGGGGTGTAGACGGAATAATTTCCGACTACCCCAATGTGTTGGCTGAGTTTAAAAAAGCCAACTAAAAAAGTTGGCTTGTTAACTTTACTTTTTAACGCCCGTAACAAAAACTTCAACTCGGCGATTGGGTAGCAAGCACTCTTGTAGTTCTGCAGTGCTGCCAAATTTCGCATTCGTACAAGCTTCAACTTGCTGTCCATCGGCCTTAAATTCAGTAGCGATCAAGTTGCTCGCGACACCAGCCGAAACCAAATAGTTCTTAATGGTCTGAACGCGATCTTCGCTTAGTTTTACGTTGTATTGCGCATCGCCGGTCGAATTCAAACGATCCGTATGGCCAACTAATTTGATACTAGAAACAGTAAGGCCAGCGTTAATTTGACCAACGATGGTGTCTAATTGGTCTTTGGTGTAAACGCGAACATTAGGCATGTCGCGCTTGTCGAAGTTGAACAATACATTGGCAGAAAGGTTCACCGGCGCGGGTGCTACAACGGGTACCGCCTTAGGTACAGGCGCGGGCGCAACAGCAGCAACGACCTGCGGTGCAGGTGGTGCAATGCACGCCTCGGCGGCTTTTTGTGCATCGCCAATTAGGTCTTCGGCAAGTTGCACATAAGGCTTGGCATGACGCCATTGCTGTTGGCTAAACTCGTTACCTGCATGAACCAACTCGACTTCAGCACAAGCGGTTTTTTGCGCAGCACAGCGAAAGCCGGGGTGTAATTTTAATTTTTGCGCAGCATCCCACAGATCGGGGCGCAATTTGGCGGCACTGTTAACTAATGGTGTTTGATTGGCTGGGTTAGCAGTACCTGCTGGGTCGCCGCCTTTGCCAAGGTACTCGGCAATTTTTGCAGACTCTTCAAACGAAGCCTTTGGAAAATTGCTACGATCATTGCGGGTGTATTCGTGTGTACTAACGTCCAACCAGCATTGCGCCTTAGAAGTACTGTAGCTAGAAACTGGATGCTTACCCGTATCGTTCAATTGTTTAATACGCGCTTGCATTGCTTCGTAGCGATTGTAGTCGGCGTTAATTTGGCCGTCAGTGATGGACTGTTTTGCAGCGGGGTGAGTCGAGGCATTGTTTGACTGACCTGCGTTAGTTGTACATGCACTTAGTGCAATAAAAATACTGGTACACAGAATGGTCAAGCCAAGTGATTTAGTGTTCATGATTTATCCAATTGCCATTTCTATTTTTTAATTCTTTATGTGGTTCGCGCTGTTAGTTGCTTTTGTAGTTAACGCTCTAGCGCCCGATTTACATCTTTGTTCTTGCCAGCAAAAAGGTTCTCGTCAAACTTGAAACGTATACGGATGTAAAACCCTTTGTTGGTGTAATCAGAACCGCTTAATTCTTTGTCGTTAAAGCCAGTAACGTTGTAACCTGCCGATAACCAAAGGTTTTGACGAACTAAGTAACCAGCTTCAACACCAATTGCCTTTTGTTTAGCCGAACCAGATGGGCTAAACATGTAAGCGGCCATTACGCCAACATCCCAGTTTTCGGTAATGTCATACACGGCACGGCCACCCATTAAAAAGGCGCTGTAACTTTGCTGACCTACTGGCAGGGTTTTATCTTTAGTCGATTTCGCTGCGATACGACCGTTGAACCACCAAGGACGGCTTGGGTGATAATCGGCATGCACACTAACAATGTGGGCACGATAGTTTTCAGCCAATGGATTACTTGTACCTGCATCGCGAACGGTTTTGAACTCGTAGCGGGATAACGCATTCCAACGGTTGTGATCTACGGGACGCCACGCAGCACCCACTTGGAAACGATCTTCCATGCGCGTTCCGTTATCGCTATTGTCTTGATACAACAAATAATTGCGCGCTAGTAAGGTCCAATCGCGGTTAATTTTATGAGCCACACTTACCGTACTTAAGTACTGGTTTTGTAAATCTTTGGCAACCGTTGCCTTGTCGTCAAACAAGCGGCGAAACTCAAGACGAGCACTGGTTTTCCATAGCTCGCTTTGGGTGTGATCTACACCGCCAGCAATTGCAAAAGCGTCACGCGTTGTACCCGCTAAAATTTTTAAGTACTCGACGCTACCGGTGTAAGCCAGACCTTCTTTAACGTTCCAAGTGTTACGCACACCGGTAGCCAATTGTTGGTCGCGCGCTGCAGAAGTCTGAGCACTAATGGCATCACGCATACGGAACTCACTAAACACCGTTGGTCCATTTGCAAAAGAGTTATCGATTCCGGCAACAAAACTATTACTGCGATCGTTGGGGTTAAGCGATGACGAAGAAGTTAGGCCGGTCGTGCGCTCGTATCTTGCATAGGCACGGCTACGTTCGTTAATTTGGTAGCCTGCACCTAAACCAAAGCGCGTTGCGTTACCGGACGATCCAGAACTATTGCCGCCTTCCACTTCACCCTGCAAACTAAATTGATCAGTAACACGATAGTTTGCCCCAAGACGCAAGGTTGTTGCGTTTGCAAAACTGGTGTTGGGCAATCCGTTAGCAACAATGTTGCCTGCGCCTATTGGCAGTACCGCATTGCCGGTGACTGGGTTGGTTGGGTCCATAGCGCCCCCAAAGAATCCACCACCATTAGTGGCGTTACCCGCGATTGCAGAACCTGGGGTGAAGCCCGCATCTTCGCGTGAATTACGCACCGAAGCATCTAACGTTAAGCGACTATTGACTAACCAACTTAGACCTAAAGCAGCTGAACGACGCTTAGGCTCAACCACTTGCAAACCGTCAGTGGTTTGTTGCCCCATAGCGTACAGCGAGATGGCATCGGACAAATTGAATTTGCCTGACAAACCAGCCTCGGTACGACCTTCGCTTACAGACGCCGCCGGATTGTAAAAACCACGATCGGTTTGTAGCCACCAAAATTTGGCATCGAATGCACCCGAAGCATAATTGCCTTCAATGCGAAACGCTTGACCTGTAAGATCATCGCGTAGTTCACCTAGTTCGCCGCTTGGTGTTGCGGTAGTATTTCCAGCGGCATTCCATCGTGTGCTTTTGCTGCGAGCCAATTCGATGACGATGCTACTACGGTCGTTGATCTTAAAGCCCAAGTTAACGCTGTCGAGTTGGTAAGGCGACAAGGGGTTTTTATCGCGAACCGCGCTTGCGCCAATTTCAAATCGATTGTTTAGTTTGAATTGACCGTCGACACCATAGGTTGCAAACTTTGGACCACCTTGCTCGGCTTCGTAAGAAATACGAATGGATTGCGGGTTGCCATTTAAATCGATACTGGGCACCGGTGCCTTAAACACAACTCGGCCCGAGAACGGCTCGAAGGTGTAATCGACTAACCGAATTTGCGGTTGAATATTAATGACGCGATCTACCGCGTTGCGGTCACGTGTAACGATTTCAATTTTCTCGGTGCCTTCAATGGCTTGCGTGCTCGCCAGGCTGAAAGGACCCGAGGTGCCATTAGCGCGGTATTCCTCAACTAAATTCTTTAGTGAGTCGTAGGTTGCAAAGCCGTTAATAAAATAATCGGGCTGCTCGTAGTGGCCACGTAATCCAGTTGCGCTGCGGTTGTAGTTGCCTAAGTTGCGATTTTTTACGCCAGCAACTAAAGCACCATCCGCCATTTGGCTAAAGCCGTCGCCGGTCGAAAAATCGCCGTACAAAGCGTAGCTCTTGTTTTTGTCTAAACGAACAAACAAGCGATCACGGCTGCGGGCATCAAAACCAGTAATACTAGAGTCGCCGTACACAGGGTAGAATTTATTTGGGTCTACGTCGCGATACAAGCGATCTTTTAAATCTTTATCAGAATCGGCAGCAATCGTTAGAAGCATGTCGCCCTTAACCGTACCTTTTAAAAAGAATGCAACGCGAGCACCCGCAGTGCCTTTACCGTTACTAAATTCACGTGTCCACTGACGCAATTCTCGTTCGAAGCCATCATCAATTCGAGCCGGAACGATGGCGTTAGCGGCTTTGCTTTTAACAGCAATAATGCCTTCGATTAAACCAACAGCCAGCATATCCCTTAGCTCGGGCATGTACGCAATGGACCCTTCAGCTACGGCAGCACCGGCGGTAATACGCAGCTTTACATCGGTTGGATCAAACGGCGCTAATAGGCGAAATGTACCGCGGCCATTGCTTACTTTAAATTGAATCCCTGGCGTTGTGCGATCTACATCGGCACGGCCTGGACCCATTTCATCGGTCGTCGCGCCGGGCAACATTACGCGGCCAGCACTTATTTCGATCGTAATAATGACTGGCACCGTAACAAGCCGGTCTTTCGCATCGAATAGTTTTACGGTGATGTTATTTACGCTAACACCGTCAGCTGGCAGACCGTCTTTTTCTACGTCAACCACCACTCTTGCAACGATTGCGTTTTTACTGACGTCGATTTCGCCGATTTTTGCGACGGCTACCGGCGCAGTTGTACCCGACATGATTGGCTTTGGATCAATCGGTATATAGCCTTGTGCATGCACTTGGCCAAACATCATCGCGCAAGCGGCTGCACAAGCAAGGGCTAGTGGTGTTAAAGCCAGCTTCTGTCGCGTATCGTTGGTGTTTTGTTTAAGTGTTGACTTGATTTTCATATGCGTCGTTTTCATTTCGGCGCGAATTAGTTGGGCGTTCAGTTTTTTTAGTCAGCCCCTTCTATTACGACGTGCCCCCACTATCGGCAATCGTCGTAGGACCGTCGTGTCAGTACAGACGAACGTTCGGTATTGCCAGTTCTTCGGCAGCCTGATCGTGGTTGTTGTTGCAATGTATGTACACATTAGCGACCGCGTAGGGATCGCAAGTCAATACACCGGCAAGCTATTTATGCGCCGGAGTTTCGCCAGCAGATGGTCGAACAACGACGCAACGACGATCTAAGTTTTGCGGTGATTTGGGTTTTGGTCTTTGGCAAAACCTTTAATGCAAGTTCGCAGCCGCGCCACAACATTTCTTAAACTTCGTACCACTACCACAGGGGCAAGGATCATTACGACCCACCTTAGTTTGCATCGTTTTGGCAACTTTGCGTTCGTAAACGGCTAACCGGAGAGGCAACCAATAGTGATACATATCTAACACGGCATTCGGAATGCTTTGCGCCAGTTTGGAGCGTTTGGCCGGCGTTGCACTTAGTGCCCGCACCTTCGGATCTTCGTCCACGTTAGTAAGCAGGTCGATGGACCGAAACCATTGCTTTCCTTGCTCGGTTTTTAGCAATGGTTGCCAATCGGCCCACCGTAGTTTCACGCCTTCGACAAAGCCCATGCACCACATATCAGCCTCGTCGTACTCCTTGCCTCGGTACTCGCGCGAACTCCATAACGGCGCTATAGAGGCGGGCATCGCTTCAAACCCTGAGATCACGCCGTTGTAGTGGCGCATGACCAGTCCGGCTAAATAATTCATCTCTTCCAGCGATTCGACGGGCGGCATCATGCTGTTGTGCCCCCATATTTTTGGCATCCATTCTTGCGGCATGATGGTGCTCGGGCCAATAGCGATAGCAATCAAAAATCCGTCCAATTGGTCCAACATCATGGGTTCTTCACTAGTGCACTCGAAGGTTAGATACTCATCAAGTATCTCAACTTCAACTTCGGTAAGCGGCGTTAACAAGTTTTTCGGGTCTGTCTTTGGTTGGGCTTGGCTGTAAGGACTGCCAGAGATTTTTTTCGCTGACGGGTTTTTTTCATTAAACGCCGCCTTAAACTTTGGATGGTTAGGCTGCGATTGGGGTTCGTCAGGGAACCCCATCAAATCAATGACACTAGGGGTATGGCTTACGTACCCATAAAATGCAAATTCACTCCAGTAAATTTGAGACATTCCGTACTTAAAATGGGTCTGTAAATTTTTTTCTAAATTTGGCGCCCCGGGCAGTAATTGGTGACGCTTAAAGTAGGCAAGCCAATCCGTTTTAGTTGCAGCTTGGCTGCGATACGGCGTGGTAAGTGCCACGTGATGCAATAAATCGCCAGACAGTGGCGGAAGCAGCCGCAGCCATAAAAGATCACCAATCACCGCTTGGTACTCGGCCGCAATATGCGCTGAAATTTCTTTATCAGTTAATAGCTCACTGAGCACCACAAACGGCCCATTACTGCGTTTAACTTCGTACAAACCCATTCGCGAACGCGTTAAGTTTTTAACCGCTTCAATTTCTAAAGCACTGACTTCAATTTGTTCTACTACGTCTAAAAAGCAAGTGCCGATGGTTTCTTTGTCAGGGCCAAACGAAGCGTCTAATAAAACCCAGCCATAAAAATACGACTCGGTAATTGGACTCATCGGCGGAAACGACGGCTGGTACGTATCCTGCCATCGACTAATAAAGTCATGGATCGGATGCAAAGGTGGTGCAACAATCGTTTGTTCCGCAAAGCATGACAATAAGTTCTGCGCATTAAAGTACGGCGCTGCGATGGTCTCTTGACCAACAGCTGCGAAGTTGCGCACGTTTAACTTAGGGCGATTCGTTTTGCCGAGCCAAATAGTTAAGGCGGCACTCATTTTTCCCATTGTTGCTCCACTTTTTGGTCTTCGGTCTAAGCTGAATAGGCTTGCAGTGCTAATGCGCTAGCAGCAGCTTTTTTTGAGGTGTGCTTGATCGGTGCATACACCAACACATTCGTATCAAAGAAGGCGCGCCTGTTTAATGAGATGCTCGTCTATTGAAAAGGTGAGATTGGGCATGACTAAGCCTCCTAGCCGTGATTACGAGCCTATCACGTGAATACAGTTTTACACAATTATGTGAAACTGTAGAGCGAAGCGTGGTTAGTCAGCGTTGTAACGGACGACCATCTCACCGAACGCAATGGTCAGGACCCATGACGCGATGAAGAGTATGTCGGAGGTGATACCACTCGGGGGGTGACCTGTGACGAGGTAAATCGGGAAGAACACCAGCGCGACGGTCCCCAACCCCATGCCAATCGCGTAGGCGCGAATCGCCCATGCACGGTGGCGGACCAAGTCGCGCTGTTTAATCGCCACCATTGCAAGAGCAAGCGCAATCAGGAGCGCGACGCCAAAGAGACCGCGAGCGATATCGACTAGCGGCGTTCTTTGTGATGCCACTTGCGCAAGAAGCGAGAGGCTCGATAGCCCCAGGACAGCACCTGAAAGTACAAAAACTCGGCCTGACACGCGATGCAGTGCCCCAAAGCGGTGGCGCAAGGCCCGGACGAATTGAACCGGACCGATGATCCCAAAAGCAGATCCAGCCAGAGCATGGATAAACCAGGAAATGGGAGCAACGGCCAAGTGTGCGCTGTCCTTTGGGTAGGTGCCGGACGGAATCTGAAATACCTGAACGAGCGCCGTCAAAACGGGAATGAGGGTAAAGAAAAGCAGCGCCAAAACAAACGAAGTAGGTCGCGAAAAGAAACGGAGTATAGAAAGCCTGATCATAATTTGGTGCTCACTTAACCAATGCTGCGATAGTATCTATGCGTATAAGTGTTGAATAGAGCATGATTCGCATACCACTTATGCATTTTTTACAGGTATCGATATGGACTGGAATCACCTGCACGCTTTTTTACAAACGGCCGAACGAGGATCGCTGTCGGCTGCAGCCCGTTACATGGGCGTTACTCAGTCCACACTTAGTCGCCAAGTTGCAGCGCTTGAAATTGAGTTGGGCGTGACATTGTTTGAGCGTGTAGGCCGCTCAGTGCTGATAACCCAGCCGGGGTTGAAACTGCTGGATTACGCGCGCACGATGGGGGCGGCCGCACACGATTTGGCTTTGGCGGCTACCGGAACTTCGACGACGGTTGATGGCGTGGTTTCTGTCACCGCTACCGATTCGGTGGCTGCATTTTTGTTGCCCCGAGCGATTCAACGTATCAAAGAAGTCGCGCCGGGCGTGGTGATCGAAGTTATTGCGTCTGATGCCATCAGCGATTTGCGGCGACGTGAAGCCGACATTGCGATTCGGCATGTGCGCCCGCAAGAGCCCGAACTAATTGGGCGCTTAATTCGTCATGCCAGCGCGCACTTTTACGCATCGGCTGATTGGGTCGCAAAAAATGGTCATCCTCGCTCGGCACAAGACGCACTCAAACACCGCTTCATCGGCACTGATCGCAATGGTCGATACATAAAATTTCTGCAGGACTACGGGCTGCAATTGACCGAGTCACATTTTATTGCCCTGTCCGAAAATACCGTGGTGTTGTGGCAGATGGTTCTTCAAGGCATGGGTATTGGTGTGACGATGGAAGAAATCGCAGCACTCAATCCGTCAGTAGTGCGGGTGCTGGACGATATCGCGCCCATCACGTTTCCCATATGGCTTGTTACACACCGAGAACTACATACCTCCCGACGTATTCGGGTGGTGTTTGACTTGTTGGCACAAGAACTTAGCGTGCCGACGGTTTAGTCTAATCAACTGGATTAGGCAAAACTGGCTGCTCTTCAGAGCCGGTTTCTGGCGATGAATCTGCCGTTTTCTCTTGGGCCTTTTGCTTTAATTTTTCTTCTTTCTTTTGCTTTTTGGCGAGTTCTTTTTGGCGTTTTTGAAATGAGTAGTTAGGAGCAACCATAAGCGGACTTTCTTTGATCTGTGGCAGGTACTTTATCGCATAATTAAAGTTAGCCCTAGTCGACGTGAATAAGACGAGCGATAGTTTGCCCAAGCAAACCCGAATCTGATGATTTAGTATTGCGTATGAACACTAAAAACACCCCTCGTGAATTTGATCTTGTCATTTTCGGGGCCAGCGGCTTTACGGGTCGCTTGGTCGTTGAATACATTTTAAAACAGTATGGCTTACGCGACCCAGCGCGAAGTAATTTGAATTGGGCTATTGCGGGCAGAAGCGCAGATAAACTTGCCGCTGTACGTGGTGAATTAAGCGCGCCCAGTGATTTGCCGCTGCTTTTGGCCGATGCATCCAGCCCAGCCTCATTGGTGTCGATCGCAGAACGCACCAAAGTCATTTTAACTACTGTTGGCCCTTACCAGCTGTATGGCTCCGAATTGGTCGCTGCTTGTGCACAAACGGGCACGGATTATGTCGACCTTTGTGGCGAGCCAGTATGGATGCGCCAAATGATTGATGCCCACCATCAAAATGCGGTCGCCTCTGGTGCACGTATTGTGTTTTCGTGCGGTTTTGATTCGATTCCCTTTGACCTTGGTGTTTGGTTTACTCAAGCCGAGTTTGCTAAAAAATTTGGTGCCAATGCCCCGCGCGTGAGAGGGCGAGTTCGTAAAATGAAGGGTACATTCTCTGGTGGCACAGCAGCAAGTTTAAAAGCAACAATGGCCGCTGCTGCGCAAGATCCAGCCGTAATGAGTTTGCTGAAAAATCCGTTTGCTTTAACGCCGGGGTTTCAAGGACCATCGCAACCCCACGGCATGAAACCGTTGTTTGATGAATCAATCGGTTCTTGGTGCGCCCCTTTTATTATGGCGCCCATTAACACGCGCAACGTGCATCGCAGTAATCACTTAATGCAGTACGCCTATGGTGAAGATTTTGTGTACGACGAAATGTTTGTAACTGGCCCTGGTGAAAAAGGTGAGGCTATTGCGAATGCAATTGCGGCCGATAAATCGATGGGTAGCAAAGAAGGTCCAAAGCCCGGAGAGGGCCCGAGTAAAGAAGAGCGTGATAACGGTTATTACGATGTACTGTTTGTAGCTGAAAATTCGGCTCAGCAAAAACTAAGCACGTCAGTCGCTGGTGATCGCGATCCTGGCTATGGCTCTACGTCGAAGATGATTTCGGAAAGTGCGCTGTGTTTGTTGCGCGATTCGCTTGCTACCCAAGGCGGTGTTTGGACACCAGCCTCGGCAATGGCCGAGCCCTTGCTAAAAAGACTAATCGCCAATGCAGGTTTAACTTTTAAAGTGGAATCGTAATCAATTGCAGCCACTTGAAATAGCAGGAACCGTTCTTGGGCTACTTAATTTGTGGCTCACGATTCGGCAAAATATTTGGTGCTGGCCGGTGGGCATTGCTTGCGTTATTTGTTTCGGCGCGGTGTTTTTTCAAGCCCGTCTTTATTCCGATTTGTTACTTCAAGTGGTGTATATCGGTATGCAGCTCTATGGGTGGTGGTTTTGGTTGCAGCGGGGCCACGTTGGAGTGCATAGCACTTTTAAAGTCGAGCGATTGAACCCAAAACAGTTACTGACCTATGCCGTTGCAATTGCTGCTTTCTCTCTGATGTTGGGTGCCGGTATGGCAAATTTCACGAATGCCGATTTGCCATATCTTGATGCGCTTCCAACGACTATCAGCATGGCGGCCGCGTGGTTGCAGGCAAGAAAAGTATTGCAGTCTTGGTTGCTCTTTATTTTGGGCAATGTACTGTTCATCGGCATTTATGCGTCTAAAGGCTTGTACATCACTATTGTGCTTTATGTTGTATCGACGGCGCTTGCGGTCTTCGGGTATTTAAAGTGGCGAAACGCTGCGCAACCTAACGTTTGATACTAACCACTGTTTGATGTTTTGATGATTATTTAATTTTATTATGGCATTCAAATTCAGATCTGGTACGCCAAGGTTTACGTAATACAGACACCGTAAAAACCGGTCGTCCAAAACCTCGAAGTAAATATGCTGTTCTTGGTAAACCCACAAGAACAGCTGATTGACTTTCCCATTTTGGGAATATACAATTATTACAATTAAGGGAATAAAGCCCGCTTTATGCAGCTGATTGGCGTTCTGACACTAGACGAGTTCAAGAAAAAGCACGCGGATAGTCGCGCCCCATTAAACACTTGGCAGGCTTTTGTCAAAGCGGCCGAATGGAATGGGCCGCAAGACATCAAGAATATATTCCCAAGCGCCAGTTTTTTGCCGAATAACTTGGTTATCTTCAATATCAAAGGCAATGCCTATCGCCTAGTCGTCAGGGCTAGGTACCAGAACAATAGATTGTTGGTCGAATGGATCGGCACTCATGCGCAATACAGTAAGAAGAAATTTGAAGGCGACAATAAATAACCAGTGGTCTCGCCATAGGAGCTAAATATGAAACAAACAGTAAAAGTAATTAAGACCCAAAGCGACTATGACGCTGCAATCGCTCGCTTGTCGCTTTTAATGAGCAGGGAGTGCACGCCTGGGTCTACTGAGGAACAAGAGCAGGATCTTCTCTCCTTGTTGATAGATTCCTACGAAAACATTAAGAGCGAAGCAGAGTTACCCACACCGATTGAAGCCATTCTCTTTTTAATGGACCAACAGGACTTAACACAGAAAGACTTGGTTCCCTATATTGGTTCGCTGCCAAAAGTATCTGAGGTGTTGTCGGGTAAGCGGCCATTAAGCCTAAGGATGATTCGCAACTTGCACGCAGGGCTGAAGATTCCTGCGGAAATCTTAATACGCGGCAACGTAGACGACGCGATTGATCTAAGCGTAGAGCCCAGTTATAACTATGCAAAATTCCCTTTGCAAGAAATGTTAGAGCGTCATTGTTTTCCAGAATTCAATGGTGGAATTGCGAAAGCAAAAGATTATGCAGAAGACTTAGTCCGCAAATTTATGAAAGGCATACAGATTGAGCTAGCCAGCCCAGCATTGCTCAGAGCGCCACTGCATCAGGCCGGAGCAAAGATAATGGATGAATACGCTTTGCTGGTTTGGCGCATCTGTGTCCTAAAAAAAGCGCGAGCTCAAAAAATGGCTGCGCGGTATAAAAAAGGCGCTATTACAAGCGAGTGGCTGCGCGATCTTGCCAAACTCTCACGATTTGAAACCGGCCCAAAACTAGCGCAAGAGTTTTTGTCGGACAACGGCATTGCATTAGTAATTGAAAAGCATTTTGCAAAAACGTATTTGGATGGTGCAGCCATGTTGGATGAAGATCGACCAATTATCGGGCTAACACTTCGTCATGATCGAGTAGATAATTTTTGGTTTGCTTTAATGCACGAGTTGATTCACGTAGACAAGCATCTGAGCGCAAAAAAATTGTTCATTGCCGACAATTTGGACGACAAGACCAGAGTGAGCACCGAGGAAGATGAGGCAGATGCTGGCGCACGTGAGGCGCTTGTGCCTGCGCGTGAGTGGAATGCTTCAAATGCGAAGAGTGAAAAATCACTGGACAGCGTCAATGCGCTTGCTAACAAATTACGAATACATCCAGCAATTGTGGCGGGAAGGGTGCGGTACGAAGCCAATAATTGGAGAATCCTTACAGGACTCGTTGGCAGCAAAGACGATGTTCTCCGACATTTTTAAGATCAATTGACAGGTGGTCAACTTTTACTTCGGCAACGTGGTCAAGTATTACATCGGCAGTAGCAGCTATCTTCGCCGCATCACGTTTAAGCGAAGGTTTTATTGCTTAGTGAACTGGCCAAAACATCTCGTGCCTTGAACATCGAAACACAGCCGCATTTTGTTATCGTTATCTTTCAACGCGTACGCGCTCCTTGTTTTGCCTACTTCATTGCCAACGCTGCCACTGCAATCAGGTGCCCTGTTTGATTGGGTAATTATTCTTGTGATTTTTACAATCAAGTCTGAACCAGGGACTAGTTCAAATTGGTAAGTGCCTTCTAACTGTTCCTCGTCGCGAAGCGGCTTGGGCTTGAATAAACTGTTAGCCAACCGCTCGGCCTGGAGGGGTTTTGGAAAACCATTCAACGATCATTCCCATGTTCTGCTTGAAACCACCGGGCACCGAAATATTGAGCGCGCCAGCGCGTTCAGAACTGCGGTTCTCAAAGTCGTGCGTGTCACCCGCTGGAATGCGGGCGAATGACCCTTTGGGACAAGCGACCCAATCGCCGCCAATGAGGAAACTCATCGTGCCTTCAATTACATAAAAAACGTCGTCTTCGGGATGAGCGTGCGCGCCTGGTCCTGCCGTTTGCGGTTCAAGCCACCACTCGGATATCGAATAGCGGCTCTCTGTCTCCGAGTCGTCGGCTTTAAACAGTGCCGACATGCCACCCATTTGATAGGGGCGGCCTTCGTTCGGGCGCAGGACTACGGGGCGGCGAGTTTTTTCTTCCATCGTGCCATGCACTTCCATCAGTTGGCTAACAACTTATTTTTGTAGACGGATACCGCCGCTTGTTCAGTTTGTAGTATGCACAATTTGATTTTAGGTATCAACACGAAATATAGGCCCTCAAAAAAATTACCGATAAACTAGTCAAACAACTAGTTAGATGATGAGGTGCAAAATGAATTCATGGCCGGTTCAAGACGCAAAGGCTCGGTTTAGCGAATTCCTTGATGCTTGCCTAGCTCAGGGACCGCAAATGGTTACCCGTCGAGGTACTGAAGCTGCTGTACTGATTCCAGTGGATGAATGGCGCAGGCTCCAAGCAGCGGCACGTCCATCCTTAAAAGAATTACTACTAGCTGACTTTGCTCGGACGGATACCTTAGTGCCTCCACGCAAGCCAAAGCTGCGTCGCCCAATTACTGACCTGCGTTAGACCTTTTGTGTACTTGCTCGATACCAACGTTATCTCCGAACTTCGCAAAAACAAACCCCGTGGCGCTGTTTTAGCTTGGCTTCAAACAGTGAACGAGTCCCAACTCTTTTTATCTGCAGTAACGCTTGGAGAAATACAAGCAGGTATTGAAACAACCCGAGCGCAAGATGTTAAGAAAGCTAAAGAAATTGAAGCTTGGTTAGAACAAATTATCAACTCGTTTGGCTTACTGCCGATGGACGGAAAAGCATTCCGAATTTGGGCCCAATTAATGCACGGCCGATCAAATACGATTTCCGAAGATGCGATGATTGCTGCAACAGCTAAAGCAAACAATTTAACGGTAGTAACTCGCAACACGGCAGACTTCAAAGGACTCGGCGTTTCTCTAGTTAACCCTTTTAAATTTGCTCAAGGGTAAAGCGCTTGCCTAAAGAGTCTTTTTCGGCTATCGAGCTGCAATTGAAAGTCATGACTTAACCTGACATTTTATTAAGTCGTTCGCCAGCGCTTATTTTGAAAGCTTGAACGGATGAATGTTCCTTACCCCGGGTGTTCGCATTCAATTTGTTCAGTTAGTTCACGCTGTCTATTTTAGCGAGGCAAGCTTCGCGTCCTTTGCAAGCAATGGTTAGGTCTCAACTTTCTAGTCGTCTAGCTATATATCTCTAATATTTTGGCTGTTGCGGCTTTGTAAAGCACACCTGCCCCTGCAGTTACCTTCGTCGCTGCCTCTGCAGTTACCTTCGTCGCTGCCTCTGCAAAAAGGATGTGCCGCGAAGCTTTTATATCAAAAATTGTTGTTGAAGGCGCGTAGAAACATTTTGAAGACCGTAACTTACATGCAGACTATCTGACGATAAAAACCGCAAGTCGTGGTGGACCCCGGAGACCATCGCCTGGAACCAGTATGCAAAGCATTTGCTTGAAGCGTGTTGCCTTGTGCGGCCTAGCTACTCGTTTAACCTGACCCGCGAAGCGCGACCTTGGTATGATCTAGGGCTGACTGTACACCCTCCTGAGAATGCACCCATGTTTGAGCAAGCGTTTAAAAATATCGACGATGTACTGTGGAAAGAAGCTGGGTGCGCGAGCGAGCTTGACTACACCGAGCAAACATCTTGGCTGCTTTTCCTCAAGTTTCTTGACGGTTTAGAGCAAGACAAAGCCACTGAAGCCCAGCTGCATGGCAAAAAGTACAACTACATTCTGGAGCCTGCTTACCGCTGGGACACTTGGGCAGCACCCAAAGACGCCAAAGGCCAACCAGACCATAACGCCGCTCAAACCGGCGATGACTTGCGCGACTTTGTTGATAAGAAACTTTTTCCGTACCTCAATAGCTTTAAACAAAAAGCCAGTGGTGCCAACACGCTGGAATACAAAATTGGCGAAATTTTTGGCGAGATCAAAAACAAAATTCAGAGCGGCTACAACCTGCGCGAAATTATCGATCATATTGATGCGCTGCGCTTTCGTTCGCAAACCGAAAAGCACGAACTCTCGCACCTGTACGAAGCCAAAATTAAAAACATGGGCAATGCGGGGCGCAATGGTGGCGAGTACTACACACCGCGCCCGCTCATTCGCGCCATGGTGCAAATATTAAACCCACGCATAGGCGAAACCATTTACGACGGTGCGGTTGGCTCAGCGGGATTTTTATGTGAAGCCTTCGATTTCTTAAGCAAAAACAAAACGCTCAAAACTGCCGACTTAAAAATTCTGCAAGAACGTACCTTCTACGGCAAAGAGAAAAAATCGCTCGCCTATGTCATCGCCACCATGAACATGATCTTGCATGGCATCGAAGCGCCCAACATTATTCACACCAATACGCTCACTGAAAACTTGGCCGATGTGCAGGATAAAGACCGCTACGACATCGTTCTAGCTAACCCACCATTCGGTGGCAAAGAGCGCAAAGAGGTGCAAGAAAACTTCAATATCAAAACTGGCGAAACCGCATTTTTGTTTTTGCAGCACTTTCTAAAAATGCTTAAACCGGGTGGTCGTGCCGCCATTGTTATTAAAAACACTTTTCTTAGTAATGCCGACAACGCATCGAATAGCTTACGCAAGCTGCTGCTTGAAAGCTGCAACCTGCACACGATTCTCGATTGCCCCGGTGGTACCTTTTTAGGTGCTGGCGTAAAAACCGTGGTGCTGTTTTTCGAGAAAGGCGCACCGACGCGCCAAACTTGGTACTACCAGCTCGACCCCGGCCGCAACATGGGCAAAACCAACCCGCTCAACGATACTGATTTACTTGAGTTTATTACGCTGCAAAAAACCTTCGGCGATTCACCAAAGAGTTGGAACGTAAAAGCAAAAGACATCAACCCCACTACTTTCGATCTTTCAGTAAAGAACCCCAACGGCGGCGAAGAAGTAACGCATCGCAGCCCAGCAGTCATCATGGACGAGATTGCAGCACTCGATGCTGAGAGCGCGAAGGTGTTGGCCAGTATTAGGAAGTTGCTATGATGATTACCAACGATTGGGTCAATGGCATTCGAGAGCTCATTCAACTGGCACGCAATACCGCGTCAAGAGGTGTTGATCTTGTTCAGGTTCACACCAATTTTGAGTTGGGGCGTCGAATATTTGAACAAGAGCAGGCGGGATCTGCGAGAGCAGGTTACGGAACCAGTTTACTTAAAGAGCTTGCCAATGAACTAACCCAAGAGTTTGGCAACGGGTTTTCCGAGCGCAACTTAGCCTATATGCGGACGTTTTATTTGCAGTACAAAGAGCGCATATCAATTTTGCAGACAACGTCTGCAAAATCAGGGGCATTGGAAACTTTGCAGACACTGTCTGCAAAATCGACGCGCCATTTCAGCCTGAGCTGGTCGCACTATGTTTTTCTGTTAGGTATTAAAAAACCAGAAGAACGCAGCTTTTACGAAATCGAAGCCACCAACCAAAGCTGGACGCTGCGTGAGCTTAAACGTCAATTCGATACCAGCTTGTACGAACGCTTGGCCCTAAGTCGCGACAAAGACGGTATTCGCAAATTAGCGCTCGAAGGCCAAGTTGTTGCAAACCCCAAAGACCTTTTAAAGGAACCCTTGGTGCTGGAGTTTTTAGGATTGTCCGAGCAAGCGCAGTTTTCAGAATCCGATTTAGAAAGTGCGCTCATCAACCAGATCGAGCATTTTTTATTAGAGCTAGGCAAAGGCTTTTTATTCGAAGCAAGACAAAAACGCTTCACCTTCGATAACGACCACTTCTTCGTAGACCTCGTGTTTTACAACCGCCTTTTGCGCTGCTATGTGTTAATCGACTTGAAGCTAGGCAAGCTGAGCCATCAAGACTTAGGCCAAATGCAGATGTACGTGAATTACTTCGACCGCCACGTTAAAACAGACGCTGAAAACGCCAGCATCGGCATTGTTTTATGCAAACAAAAGCACGAAGCCTTAGTAGAAATTACTTTGCCAAAAGACGCCAATATTCATGCTCGGGAATACCAACTTTATTTGCCTAGTAAAGATGAGTTGCAGCAGAAATTGTACGAGTGGGCTGGGGAGATTGGGGATGAGTAAGGTGGGGTGGCAAAGCAAAACCTTCGAAGATTGCGTCGACAAAGCGGTTTACACTCAGAAAATTCAGCGTAAGGATTTTCTAGACGAGGGCACCTATCCTATAGTGTCGCAAGAGTCAGAATTCGTAAATGGTTTTTGGAACATCGAAGTGGATGTTTTTAAAGTTGCCACCCCAGTTATTGTTTTTGGTGACCATACAAAAATTCTTAAGTATGTAGATTTTGATTTTGTACTCGGCGCGGACGGCGTTAAGGTTTTACCGCCAAAACCATTCCTAGTTCCAAAATTTTTCTACTATCAGTTGCAATCCGTAGAATTGGACTCCCTAGGTTATGCACGCCATTACAGGCTATTGAAAGAACGAAGCATTTCATTCCCCCCACTCCCCGAACAACACCGCATAGTCGCCATCCTAGACGCCGCGTTTGACCACATCGCCACTGCAAAAGCCAACTGCGAGGCAAACCTCCTGAATGCTCGGGCCATTTTTCGGAGCTATTTGCAGGCAATTTTTAAAAATGAAAAATGGAAAGCAATAAAATTACACGATGCTTGTGAAGATATTTTTGCTGGAGGCGATGCGCCCACAGAAAATTTTTCTGTTGAGAAAAGTGAAAAATTTACAATACCAATTTTTGCAAATGCAGTTAAAAGGCGAGGCTTATACGGGTATACAAACTTTGCACGAGTTACCCAACCATCAATAACAATTTCAGCAAGAGGTAGCGGTACGGGGCACACTGAAATAAGGTTTGAATCATTTCTACCAATAGTTAGGCTAATAGTTTTGATTCCAAACGCAGCAGTAGTCAACTTGGAGTTTCTCAAATACTCTATTGATAACTTGGAAATATTGAGGAGTGGTAGCGCAATTCCCCAGCTTACAGTCCCTATGATTAAGAGGTACCACATACCGTTGCCTAGTTTGCCGGAGCAATTCGGAATCATTTCAAAATTAGAAATCTTTTATGCTGAAATCCGACGGCTTGAGTTCCTCTACCAACGCAAACTCCAAGCTCTAGACGACCTAAAAAAGTCTTTGCTAAACCAAGCCTTCATTGGCGCGCTCTAAGCTCCATAGGCTTTTGCCTTCTTTGAACACCACAATCCAATTTAAAGTAATAGCTGCAATATGAAGCTATTGATCACCGTCTAGGTTTTTATAAAGTTAAATTTCGGTGAACTGGCTGTGCTTTAACCGAAGAAACGCACGCTTCGCTTTCAATACTTCCGCAGCTATTAATTGTATTTGCTCCGATGCGAGATCAATCTTTTCTAAATGTTCGTCTTCAAAGTGACTACCCGTAATCGATTTTTTAAGGCTGAGTACGGCTGCTTTGCAGAACTTTGTGAGAGCACCTTCATTTGTGAGTATCGCAAGTTGGTTGGTACGTTCGGAGATATCTTGAAGGTTCATTTTAATCGCGTTTTCTTTGGTGCGGACCCTTTCATTACCGTGATAATCCAACGCAAGAGCGAAAATTTTTGACAGCTCGTCATTCAGTGAATCAACCGATTTTGCTAATACTTCGCGTCGCGCCTTATCCCTTTCTCTTGCTACGGATAACTTGTGGACGACTAGCCACCCAAGTACCACAGGAGTTACTTGTATAAGAGCCCTAAGTAGCTCTTGTTTCCATGAAAAATCCATTTCGATCTAACTTAGTCGCTTGCTGGCGTCTTCAATATAACCTCGCACTTCGACTATGAGCGAATCATCCGTTGAGACTAATCTTAATTTCGTAAATATTTCAGTTGAGGACAACTTTAGGGATCTAACCAAACCGCCAAAAGCCTCTTCTAGAAATGAAGAGCTATACCCAATCGTACCGTCTAGTTGGACGGTTACCTCCTCTCCGTTAGCAATAGGTTTTTGTAAAAATTTTTCGCGAAATTCCTCACCGCTTGTACCACCTAGCGACTTAAGACGGCCAGATGGAAATCTCGTAAATTCTTTAGCGACGTTAACTGTGTTCATTGATTGCCTTATTTAAAGGTAGTGACCAGCAGACAATAGTTCCGCCGATACTAATACCGATATCTCCGGTATAACGTTTAATTGCTTGCTCTGTTTCCTGCGCGTAGGCTACCCATCCTGTATTGCTGAAAACATGTAATGTGCCGCTCCCATGTTTTTCAAGTAATGACAACACGTCCCTAGAACCTTTTCCTCGATTCTCGAGACGCGTTACTGATCGACCATACTCCATGGCTGTATTGATCGCTAAAGCGTCTTTATTTTTACCAGCAAACGTACTGCCAGACATAGCAATAAACGCTTCTGGAATACTTAATTTTATGGTTCCTCGATAGCCGCAACCTAAATCACAAACTGCCAACATGAAAATTCCATCTCTAATTTGCGAAAACATCCACCATTTAGTGTCGGGTAGACCCTTGAAATCGTCAAATCGGGCTTTTAAGTACGCGTGTTCAACTGAATTGGCGACCGCTTCATTTACACCTCGCCAAAGACCACTGACTTCGATCTGCTTTACGTGATGGGTATTCGCGCGCTCCGCAACCGCTTCGATTAAAGATCCGTACGAATCGCCTGTTTGTAATTTCCCTTTTGTTGATTTCCAATAGACCACATCTTCTCTAACTGGGGAAATGTCGCAACTATCGCCCGTTAACGTGTGGATTCCAATTTGCTTTAATACTTCTCGAGCTCTCCTGCTACGAGGATCGACAATAGTGATTGGTTTCTTCAAGCTCGAAATTGAAATAATGCGGTCAATTTCAGCGAAAAGCAAAATCGTACCCGTTACGACAAACTGCTCAGTTTTACGGAAATCAAGGCGGACTTTCCTATTTTTCTTTAAGACCGAACTGGAAATTGTTCTAATGAACTCACCAACCTGCTTACCTGTTTCCGACGTTAGAGAAAATACCCGAGGTGCTTCAATTGTTTCCCCTCCAAAAAGATAGCGTTTGGGTTTAGCAATGTATTTTTTAAGGGATCGTTTGTGTTTCTTTCGTCTTCCCTTTTCTGCCAAACGTAGCTGTCGAACTTGTTGTAGTTTTGTAAGGCGTTTCATCGCTGAGTTGGTGATTGTGGAGATGCAAAGTTGACTCAACTGAAAACAAGCTGCGTTTCGTTGTTATCCATATTGTACAGAGATACATTATCTGAAACGGGTAATACCGACGGGTAAGAAGATCTCCGGTTCTAACTGAATTTGGACACGAACTCCTTGCTTAATATGTCGGGCGAAAACTCCGATTAACAAGTAGCGATCCCGGTTTGCTCGACAAATAAAGTGTTCCTACACTTGGTTCCACGGCCACTAATCTGTGAGATTAGCGATGCCATGAGCAGATTCGATTTAATGTTCGAATAAAATCGGTACTTAGAGTCTCGCTTTCGACGCAAACGGCGAGCATTAAACGACTCCCAGGAATCGCCGTTACGCGAGGCGTTTAGCGGCGCCCTTTAATCAACACCTCATATTTACGCCATCGATATGCCGGATTTTCATGTCGATACTTCGCGTTTTTATTGACAAGTCAACTTTTACGAGAGCACTGCCCTAACCCGTTGGGAGAAACACTAAAATCTTTTAACTAGGATGGAAGTGGGTCGCAACGGCCGTCTACAGCTCAAATTTATCGAATCGGTCGATTAGTTTAAGCTGAGCACAGCACCTTAGGCATAGGGTGCCCTCAAAATATATTTACCTCCAATAAAGCCAAGATTCGTCGGTGCCTTTCAGAACAAGAGCAGCGCGAACTAGTTGGCGTAATTCGACTTGACCGTTTGCTCGGAGTGATGGTGAGTGTGAAATCCTTTGACGCTATGCGCACTTTAGACGACGCAGAGCAAGATGCAGAAAATTTATGTATGACGCCTGAGGTGCTTAACGCCCTAATAGCTGCCGAGAGCTTAACGCAGGCTGGGTGGAGATTCCTGAACTAATAGCCTCAGTGAAGTACGGCCGAGACGCTGACGGACAAATTTATTCACACCGTTCTGGACGGATCAACATTGCTATCGAAGGCCTTGTTGCAGTAGCGGGGGGATACCGAACCTCCCCAGCAATATGTATACAAAATCGCCTTTTCTATGCATATATCGAGCGAAATGCTAAGATAATCCAAATTTCTTATCACTTCCCAAATCTAACAGGTCTAATTGATTCCTGCCATGCTTAGCCTACAAATTCCGAGCACCGAGAGTCTGGACGTTAAGGCGATTTGGCAGGCTTTGGCCGAGGCGCACCGCCACTTGGCCGAACTTAAAGGTTTGTGCGAATCGCTGCCTAACCGAGCGATATTGCTCGACACGTTAACGATTCAAGAGGCTAAAGACAGTTCTGAGATTGAAAACATCATCACAACCCATGATGAATTGTTCGCGTTCGATCAAAACAGCGCTTCGTCGGCGGCCGCTAAAGAGGTTCAAAATTACCTGACTGCTTTGCACATAGGCTACAAAACCGTACGCGACTCAGGCTTAATTCGCCTAGACACGATATTGAAAGTGCAGGCCACGGTCGAGCAAAATAATGCTGGGTTGCGACGCGTGCCGGGCACGGTGCTAAAGAACCAAGCGACTGGTGAAGTGGTGTATGAGCCACCCCAAGATGCGGTAGTGATTGAAAAACTAATGGGTGAGTTGATCGACTTTATTCATGGTGGCAACGATGCTTCGAACGAGCTCGATCCTTTATTGCGAATGGCCATTGCACATCATCAGTTCGAGAGCATTCACCCGTTTTACGACGGCAACGGTCGTACCGGGCGGATACTAAATTTACTCATGCTGCAGCGTGAAGGTTTGCTCGATTTACCGGTTCTATACCTTAGCCGTTACATCACCTCAACCAAGCAACAATATTACGAGCTATTACAAACGACCCGCGAAACCCAAGCTTGGAGCGATTGGTGCGTGTATGTGGTGAAAGGCATTGCGATTACTGCAAAAAGTGAGATTAAGCTGGTTAAAAATTTGCGCGAACTTATTCAAATGACTAAAGATCGCTTGCGCACCGAAGTGCCAAAAATTTATAGCCAAGAACTGCTGAATAATTTGTTTCGTCACCCGTATACAAAGATCGAATTTATCGAGCGCGATTTAGGGGTTTCACGAATCACAGCAGCCAAGCACTTAGGCACACTTGCACTAAAAGGTATTGTCGAAAAGAAGAAGATTGGTCGGCAAAACTTTTATATTAACCGGCCCTTGTTTAACCTACTGACGCAAGTAAACTTAAACGATGAATGAAGCCGAAACCCGCGCCGAACATATTGACCCCGCGTTAGTTCGCGCCGGTTGGGGCGTGGTCGAAGGAAGCCGCGTTCGCCGTGAGTTCAGCATTACCCTAGGCCGCATTGAGGGTGGTGGCCGCAGAGGCAAACCCTTGATTGCAGATTACGTGCTGGAGTACCGCAACACCAAACTCGCCGTGATCGAAGCGAAGGCCTGGAAAGAGGCGCTTTCTGAAGGTGTCGGCCAAGCTAAAAACTATGCCCAAAAGTTGGCGGTACGCTATACCTACGCGAGCAACGGGCAAGGGCTGTATGCGGTGGATATGCAGACGGGGCAAGAGGGTGAACTAGCCAAAGGCTTACTCGATTTGCCTACACCCGATGAACTTTGGGAGCACACCTTCGCTGTTCAGAATGCATGGCGAGATCGCTTTGCAGCGGTGCCAGTGCCTGACAAAAGCGGCACTTGGCAGCTTCGGTTTTACCAAGACATTGCGGTGTTTCGCGTATTAGAGCGTGTAGCCGATGGCGATAAACGGATACTGCTGACCCTTGCAACTGGCACCGGTAAAACATCGATCGCTTTTCAGATAACTTGGAAGCTATTTCAAGCACGTTGGAATTTAAGTGGCGAACCTACTCGCCGCCCACGCATTTTATTTTTAGCCGATCGCAATACACTCGCGAACCAAGCGGTGCGAGACTTTGGGGCCTTCGCTGCTTTCGCAGACGATGCGTTTGTTCGAATCGCACCTGATGAAATTCGCAAAAAAGGCAAGGTGCCAAAGAACGGTAGTATTTTCTTTACCATCTTTCAAACCTTTATGAGTGGGCAAGGTGATGATGGCCAACCCGCACCTTACTTTGGCGACTACCCTGCTGATTTTTTTGACCTCATCATCATCGACGAATGCCACCGAGGCGGAGCCAACGATGAAGGCAATTGGCGCGGCATCCTAGATTATTTTTCGCCCGCCGTGCAGCTTGGTTTAACCGCAACACCAAAGCGCCCTGGGCCACGCGGCAACGTTGATACCTACGCCTATTTTGGTGAACCGGTATTTGTATACTCGCTGAAAGAAGGCATTAACGATGGCTTTCTCACGCCGTTTCGCGTCAAGCAAATCGCTACCACTTTGGACGATTATGTCTACACCGCCGACGACTCTGTGTTGGAAGGCGAAATTGAAGTCGGCAAGCGCTACCAAGAAGTCGACTTTAATAAGCTAATTGAAATTAAAGAACGTGAGCGCAAACGGGTCGAGATCTTTATGGGCTTAATTGACCAACGTGAGAAGACCTTAGTTTTTTGCGCTACCCAAGCCCACGCGCTAGCTCTGCGCGATTTGATTAATCAAATAAAAACAAGCAAAGACCCCAGCTACTGCCAACGGGTTACCGCGCATGACGGCGCACTGGGTGAAGAACATTTGCGTGATTTTCAGGACAACGAAAAAACCATTCCCACCATACTGACAACATCTCAAAAACTATCGACCGGCGTTGATGCGCGCAACGTCCGCAATATCGTTTTGATGCGGCCCGTAAACTCGATGATTGAGTTTAAGCAAATTATCGGACGCGGCACGCGCCTCTATGAGGGCAAAGACTACTTCACGATTTACGATTTTGTACGCGCCCACCATCACTTTAACGACCCTGAATGGGATGGTGACCCCATCGAAGTTGAACAGGAAGGCGAGCCGCCTCAGCCTTATATACGGGTACCTCCAAATCCACCGCCCGATTTGCGTGAACCAGAACCTCCTGGCCCTAATCGCCAAAAAGTAAAAATCAAACTGGCCGACGGCAAAGCCCGCAACATTCAGCACATGATGGTGACTAGCTTTTGGCACCCCGACGGCACGCCCATGTCTGCGCAGCAATTTATGGAATCGATGTTTGGCCAGTTGCCTGACTTCTTTCGAGACGAGGATGAGTTGCGCAACTTGTGGAGCTTGCCAGACACCCGCCGCAAATTACTCGACGGCTTGGCCGAGCAAGGCTTTGGCAATGAGCAATTGCGCGAGATGCAGAAAATTATTGATGCAGAAAAAAGTGATCTTTACGATGTACTCGCACATGTGGCTTACGCCCAAGCACCGTTAAGCCGTGACGAGCGCGCCGGTCGAGCCAAGATGCGCATCAGCACCCAATTTGAAAGTAAGCAGCAAGCGTTTCTATCGTTCGTTTTAACGCACTATGTAAGCGAAGGCGTAGAGGAACTTGATGTAGCAAAGCTAACGCCGTTACTGAAGCTGAAATACCAAGACTCTATGCATGATGCGGTGGCCGATTTAGGCAAACCGGAAGATATTGGCAAAATGTTTAACGGGTTTCAAAAGTACTTGTACCTTTAACGACGCCCCCTTCGGCAAAAATCGCTGATTAACTAGCCGTCAGACTATACAAAACAAGCCATCTCGATTGCCGGGGCTATGCCCCTAGGTGTTTGTTCCCGCCGGGAACTGAAAGCGCGAAGGCAGCAACCACAGCACAGTGCCCAGCTGGCACCTTGGCGAAACGGTACAAACAGGACTAGAAAGTTTGTCATTGCAAGGACCAGCATGGAGCCGCCAAATCCCCTCATCAAGGCAGTGATAAGAACTTGAAAATTCGGCGACACCCCTGACCACGGCATTCCCACCGCGACCGAGTCATAGGGCATGAATTCTCCTCGGAACAAATACACCAAACCAAATGCCGCGAGCAGTAAGTTCGACAGAAAATACAAACAGAACGCGAGTTTCATTCTTGTGTTCATGGGTCAATCTTCTTACTGTTTATGTTGTGCACCAAAGTGCGTTGTGGTTCAAACCACCTGTCGCTCGCGGCCTTCCCAGTAGGGCTGTCGCAACACGCGCTTCAAAATCTTGCCGGTGGGATTGCGCGGCAACTCTGCCACCACGTCGACGGTTTTCGGGCATTTGAATGCCGCTAGCTGATCGCGGCACCAGTCCACCAGTTCGTTCGTGTCAGCGAGCATGGCGCCCGGCTTGAGCACCACCACTGCCTTGGGCACTTCACCCCAGCGTTCGTCGGGCACGCCAATCACGGCTACGTCCTGCAAGGCCGGGTGTTCAGCCAGCACGCGCTCGATCTCTGCTGGGTAGATGTTTTCTCCGCCGCTGATGATCATGTCCTTGATGCGGTCGGTAATGTAGACATAGCCATCGGCATCGATGTGGCCGCCGTCACCCGAGCGATACCAACCGTCGGTCGTGATGGCCTGAGTAGTGGCTTCGGGCTTGCCCCAGTAGCCTGCCATGACTTGTTCGCTGCGCACCCAGATTTCACCTGGTTGACCTACCGGCACCGGGTGCCCGGTGCTGGTGTCGCGGACTTCGACTTCCGCACCGTCAATCACTTTGCCGGCCGATACCAACCGGTGTGCTACGGCAGGGTTTTCGTGGTCGTCTGGCGGCAGGATGGTGACAACGCCGCTTTGCTCCGTCATGCCGTAGACCTGTTGCAGGGTGCCCTTGGGGAACAGCTGCAGGCTGGCTCGCATGACCGGCAGTGGCATGGGCGATGCGCCATACCACAGCGTTTGAAGTGCCGGGAAATCGAACTGCTGGCCATCGGCCATCTGGGTCATGGCGGCCATTAATGCAGGCACATAAAACGTGTGGGTAATGCGCTCGCGCTCCAGCATCCGCAATGCGCCCAGCGGGTCTGGCTGGCGCATAAGGAAGATGGGTGCGCCACCAGCCAAGGCGAAAAACGCATAACAGGTGCCGCCGGCATGGAACAAGGGCATCGCTACCTGAACCCGTGACTCAACTTTCAATATCTGAGTCTTAGCCACGTTACGGGAATGGGCCAGCATACCGCGATGAGTGAGCATGGCACCTTTGGGAAAGCCCGTGGTGCCTGAAGTGTAGAGCTGCAAGAAGCAGTCGGTATCCGTGGCGCGGTGTACGCCGGAGTCGGGTGTATGCTCGGCTAGCCAGCGTTCATACTCGTCAGCGTCGCCACCGATGTGGATTACGCGTTCCAGCCGCGAAAGTTGCGGTAGCAACTCGGCGGCGGCAGCGGCGAACTCCGGCCCGACGAATAACAACCGAGCTTGTGCGTCGTTGATTACATAGGCAATCTCAGGCGGGGCGAGGCGAAAGTTAACCACCGCGTTGGCGCAGCCAGTTAATGCGCAGGCCAGCGTTAACTCTAGACAAGACGGGTGGTTCAAGTCCAGCACGGCAATGCGGTCGCCAGGTTGCAGACCGGCTGCCCGCAGGCCCGCAGCAACACGCCGCACTCGTTCTTGCAGTTGCGCCCACGTGCGGCGGGTGTCGCCGAAGACAATGGCTGTTGCATCGGGCTGCTGCGTAGCCCAGTGGGCCAGCATGTCGTTAATGTCAGTAAAGTCGATAAGGTTTGTGTTTTCGTAGCTCATCTTTGGTTCCTAAGATTGAGTTTCTGGGGTTACTGCTGTCGCCGTCAAGCGCTCTAAGTTCTCGAGCGCTGGCTTTGTGGCAGCCACCAACCGTGCCAGTACTCCACGGCGCGGTGCGTCGTCATTTGTTACTTGTGCGATGGTCGGGCCGTACCAGTCTAGGCGGCATGCTCGAATCCAGTTGGCTAGATCTGGCTCGGTATTCCACGCTGCTTGGTTACGCAGCGTAACTGCCATCCCCCGCAAGAAGTCCTCGACAGTGTCGGTCATGTAGGTGGGCTGGCAGAGCTGGCGCTTGGCAGCGTCGTCATCCAGCGTCGCTTCAATATGCCCGATTAAGGCGGCGCTGAAAGTCGGCTGGTAGATTCTGATCATGTGCAGGCGTATCACAGCGTCGTCGAATACCGACCGCGCTGCGTTGCCCGGCGGTGCGTACTCGATTGCACGCGCGGTGCAGTCCACATATAACGTTTCTGGGTGTGCGAGATGCGCCCCGCGCTCCAGTTGCATGCGTTGCTTGTCGATGTGCTGCACCCGGCCTAGGCGAACCAGGTTCTTTATGCCTCGCAGCTGATCCATTTCCAGCTCGGTCACCGTCGCCCCATGAAACATAGTGGGCCACACATTTGAGTCCAAGCGCATCCACCTCCCGAGGGCCTCCGTTTGTAGGCATAAATCGTGCACGTTGCTGGCTGCTGCATAGATTTCGAACTGACTGGCTAAGCTACCAAAGGTTTGATCGAAGTGCGCTAAGCCGGGCTGCAGGTGAGCGCGGTTTAGCAGCCAAGGGTCGCGCGGTAGCACCCAAGTGATGTTCTGCGGCGATGCTCCATTGGCCAGCAGCCAAGAAACGCTGTCGATGGCGGTCTTGCCAGCGCCAAGCACAGTGAAGTATTTCCACTTGGGTGCGAGCCGCACGAGATCGTTGGGCGGCACACAGGTTACGCCGTCAGCCACGGTGAACTTACGGGTGTGGGTCAACGGAATAGAGGTTTGCGTCATAGTGGCATCGACCAGCCGCTTGCCCACGTGCACAGTGTGCATAGCGCCGGATAAGAGCGAGCGGATCGTATAGCTGCTACTGCTTGGTTCACTTACCAACTCTGACATCGAATGAAATCTGACCCGTCCGCTAGCAAGAAAAGTGTCGCGCATCAGTTGATGGAAATAGTCGGTCACCTCGACACCAGATGCTAATTCCAGTAACCCTTGGTTGAACCCGGTGCTGTCCGTTCGGTCTTGACCGAGCGATCGCGAAGCAGCCCCGTAGCAGGCCGAAGGCTGATGTAGTCGCACAAACGGGTAAGCATCGTTCCAGTGGCCACCGGGCGCGGCCCGCCTGTCAACTATGATGAAGTTTGCGTCAGTTTCCTTGAGCATGACGTCCACGAAAGCCATGCCCGTTGCGCCGCAGCCTTTTACGAGGTAGTCGGTTTGCAAGGTGTTGTTGCCGGTGTTGGACAAGCGCGCGGATATGGAGTTTTGCATTTTTTAAGCCTTAATTTTCAAAGAGCACAACATCCATCCCGTAGCTCGGTCATCGTGTCCCGCAGGGACTGTTCTAGCGAAATGGTCTGCTTCCAACCGAGTTCGCGTTTGGCCTTGCTGTTATTGGCGAGCATGTTGCCGGACTGCATGGCCTTAGCGAAGTCCGCCGTCATGGTTCGTGGCGCGCCCAGCGTTTTGTTCGACAACCAGTCAAAAAACGGTAGAACGCCGTACATCGCCTTGGGCACGATCATCATGGCACCGGGTACCTTGGGGTCGATAGCGCGCATGATCTTGATGATTTCGGGAAAGGCCGGTGGTGCATCTGCCGACAATATATAGCGGCCGCTTGCACCCTTCTGCGCAGCCAGAATGTGCCCGCGCACCACGTCTCGCACATCGATGAAGGGCGGTTTGGCTGTGATCGTCCCCAAGCGCATCGATCCTTTGATGATGGCCAGCACAAAGTCGGTCGATTGCGTACCGCCCCCGAAGTTTGGACCGATCATAGCGCCCGGCAGAACGGTCACTAAGTCGACACCCAACCCTTGTGCCTTCGACCAGGCTAGCTTCTCTGCCTCTGTCTTGGCCTTAATGTAGGGGACATCCTTGTTTTGGTTCCAGTTGGTCTCGTCCGGCAAAGCAGCCCCATCCGCTGGAATGGGCAGCGCCGCGATTGATGAGGTGAGGATGACCCTTGCCACCTTGTTATCGGCCGCCGCGTTCATTGCAGACCGCACACCAGCCATGCTGTCTTCGATCAGTTCCGCATCGGCCGTCGCGCTGCCGGTATGGAGGCGGTAAGTGGCCGCGACGTGAAAAAGGTATTGGACACCCGCACATACCTTGCGAAACGTGGGTCCATCACGAACGTCAAGCGAAACGATGTCCGTCACACCAAGCGCCTTGAGCGCTGCAGTCTTTGTCGGGTCATCCTTGTCCCGAACAGAGACGCGGAGGTTGTTGTATCCGTCCTCCAACAGCATTTTGACTAGATTGAAGCCGACATGGCCATTGGCCCCGGTCACGAATAATTTTGATGTCTCGTCCATTTGACGACTCTTTCTTTGCAACACTTATGCATTAAAATGTAGTTCTTTGTGTCCTTCAGGTCTTTGGGAAAACCTGAAGAGTTCTGAAGATTCGCGGCAGATAACAGCAAAGGACTCGTAGGTGGAACAGTCGATCGGAAATGCAGCCTCACTGCACGGAGGTGCCGTACAACACCCCTGCTATGAGCTGCGCCGAGATATGCGTCAGTTGCTCGTTAACGGTGCCTCAGTTCGCCTAGGCGGCCGTGCCTTCGATCTTTTAGTGGCACTAGCCGACCGACCCGGCCGCGTGACTTCTATGGACGAGTTAATGCGAGCTCTGTGGCCGAACCAAGTGGTCGAAGAAAACACATTACAAGTGCACATCAGTGCTTTGCGCAAGCTACTTGGGCCCGAGGCTATCCGCACTGTGCCTGGGCGAGGCTACTTGCTGGTTTTACCTGTCGATGGCGGCGCAATAGCAGCGCCCACCGGAGGCACCAGCACTGCGCCGCCAGCAACCGTTTCTGCCCTCTCGAACCTCTCGACGAGCCGACTGCCGAACGACCTGCCACCGCTAATCGGCCGCGACTCGGACCTGCAGGCTTTACAAACGCTACTGGCACAGTACCGTTTAGTTACCGTGGTTGGCCCCGGTGGGGTGGGCAAAACGCGACTGGCGCTGGCCGCTGCAAGTTGGGCGCTACAGCAAGCCAATTTGGAGGTCGGGTCGGTTCATTTGATCGAGCTGGCCGGCGTGGCCGAGAGCGCCCCTGTGGCCGAGGCAGTGGCGCGCACGCTGGGCATCAGCCTGCCGGGTCTGCATGCAGCCCCGGCCGAACTGGTAGACGTGCTGGAGAAGCGTGAACTTCTGTTAGTGCTAGACAACTGCGAGCACCGCCTGCGCGAAGTGGCTGAGCTGGTGGATGCGCTAGCGCGCTACACACCGAGGGTACGCATATTGGCCACTAGCCAGCAGCCGCTGGGCTGCCGCAGCGAGCAGGTGCTTCGCCTAGAGTCGCTGGTCGTGCCGCAGGACGGAGTCTCTTTGCCCGAAGCCTTGGTGAGCGGTTCGGTGGCGCTACTAATCGAGCGGGTCCGCAGCCGAGACCCGACCTTTGCAATCGATGCTGGCAATATTGCCGATGCGGTGGCCATCTGCCAGCGGCTCGATGGCCTGCCGCTGGCCATTGAGCTGGCAGCTGCGCGCGTGCCGTTGCTGGGGCTGACCGGCTTGCGCTTGCGGCTGAACGAACAACTGCGGGTGCTAGCCGCTGGCCCGGGCCACGAGCGTGAGACACGGCCCGCGCGACAGCGCACGCTACGTGCAGCGATCGCGTGGAGCCATGCGCTACTAGACATCGATGAGCGGCGCATTTTCCGGCGGCTAGGCGTGTTTGCGGGCAACTTCTCGCTAGCTGCTGCTGAAGCGGTGGCGGCGGACCCCGCAGACGGCGAAACCGATTCGCTTGACCGCCTTCAGGCGCTGGTTGACAGATCACTGGTGCTGGTGGACAAGTCTCAGTTGCTGAGCGCGGGCGACGGCGCTCGCCTGCGCCTGTTGGACAGTACGCACGCTTTTGCCATCGAGCAATTGCACGCCGCGGGCGAGCACGGCCTAGTGATGGAGCGGCTGTGCAACGCGATGCTGGGCATTTTCGAACTGAATGCTACACAGCGCGCGCAACACCCCGGCGGCATGGCAAGCGCGCGCGCGCCCGATATCGGCAACTTGCGTGCCGCGCTCGACTGGCTCAGCTCGCAGCCGACAATGGCGTTGCGCCATATCGAGCTAGCTGGCGCTGCGGCCTGGGTCTGGCCACGTGTGGGCTTGCGTCAGGAAGGTCTACGGCGTTGCCGCGACGCGTTGGAGCGCGTGAGTGCGGACACACCGGCGGCACTGGAAGCCCGTTTGCAGCTTGGTTTTGCGCGTCAGGTGCATCGCCGTGCGAATGCACAAGACTGCGCGGCTGCCGAGCGTGCATCCACGCTGTACGCGCTGCTCGACGACCGGTTGGCACGCTTTTACGCTTTTAGCATCTTGGCGCACATGCGCGCTCTGCGTGGCGAAGAGGCACCCACCATGGCTGCGTTGGAGGCGATGGCCAATGCCTTCGATCCTACTGCCAACGAGATCCAGTGGGGAACCTATTTGTTCACCACTGGCTACGCGCTGTGGCAGTTCAACCGCGGTGAAGAAGCGCTTGCTTTGATGGACCAAGTGCGCCCGTTGCAAATTGCGCACCCGAGTCTTCCCGCTGAGGCGCTGCGTGGTTTGGCCGATGGGCAAATGGCAGGTCTTGGTTGCCGCTTCGACGCCGCGTTTGCGCATGCGCAGCGCGGACTGCAGGCAGCGCGGCAACTCGATGCCAGCAGCCGCATCGGCATGCTGTTAGGCGACATGGCCACCTACCTCACCGAATTGAACCGGCTTGACGAAGCCGTGGCCCACGCGCATGAGGCCGTCGACGTACGTTCGAAGGACGGTACGCTGTGGCTGCAGCTAGATCAGCTGGCCCAATTGGCCTGCGCCCGCGGGCGGCTGCGCGAGGCGGCGCTAGCCCTAGGCCGCGCCGAAGTTCACAACGCTTGGCGCCCAGGGCGGCGCGAAGCCGCTTTGCGGCGGCCGTTCGAGCTTGCTAGCGCGGCGGTACGCGAAGCCTTCACTGCCAGCGAATTACAGGCGATCTACGCGCAAGGCGCAGCGATGGGAGACGTGGAAGTAGCGCTGCTGACCTTGGGTGGGGCGGCAACGGTGGAGCTGGCCGTATAGCTGCCGCTTAACGATGGCAAGTGGCTTATCCCTTGCAATTAATGCCGAGGCAACGTCGAATAGACTTATGCTAAAGCTACTGCGTTTATTTGCTGTTTCAAGTGCAACTCATTGTTGGGTTTGGTTCGCTCGAAGTGATGTCTTCGGGGAGCGGGTGGCGGCTAAAAGTTTCATTCGCTCAGACAGCAGCGCTACGCGCTGAACTCGCTCGGTGAAACCATTAGCCGCCACCCGCTCTCATCCTGTTTAAATTGGAAGATTCGATTTACAGCAGCCGTGCCTACGCGACCCTCACCACACACAACCACTGAAGCCTGCAACGAGAATAGGTTCACCGAGCGAGTTCACGGCGCAGCCGTGCTGTCTGAGCGAATGAACCTATTCTCGTTGCAGGCTTAACGCACAAAGCCAGCCGATTCAACGAAAAAGGGAGGCGATAACAACTCGCCCCCCTTTTTTTACTACATGTATCTTTAATACAGTTTGACCACAAATTTAACGCTGTGCATATTTATCGAATTGCATTCGCATTAACTACCGATCCGTCCACCATCATTCTTTGTAATAATTAATGTTGCCGAACGAGGACGTCCTGTTGGACCATAGGCGGCTGTAATTCCGCCAGCGTTACCGGGCCAAGTACTGCCCAAGGTAAAGTTTGCAGCAGTACCGATAGCAGGGGTATCTTCACCAGGATGTTGAATGTTCACAAAGATAGTTTTTCCATCTGCCGTTTCAGCCATTCCTGTGACCTCGGCACCAGGGGGAGCTACCAAAAACCGCTTGAGTCGCGCATCGCCCAACACCGCACCAACAAAGGTTGGCGTTGTGCCAGTAGCTACCGTACCAGATGCGGCCGTTAAGCTGTTATTAATCGTTTGCGCACCACCGTCACCAACGGCACCTGGAATTGCAGCCAACAACATACAGTTGGTTTCGTCTGTGAACGCGCCATCATCGGTTTGAATCCAGCAGATACCCGTGCTTTTGCTGAACCATAATCCGTCTGGAGAAGAAAAACTGTTTTTCTCAGTTAGTTTGGAGATGTTGATCGAAGCAGCCGCATCTTCTTCCGAACCAAATAAGAAAATATCCCATGCGAATTTTACGGCCGCCGATGATCCGCCCTCTTCTTTAAAACGAATGATATGGCCATTCGGATTTCCACTGCCTCGTGTGCCGTCAGTATCGTTAAACGAACGTGGATTGGCACCATCGGCTGTTGCCGGATTGCGATTGGTTGCACTGTTATTTGTCAAGGTCATGTACACCTCGCCGTTGACCGGATTCACCGCTCCCCACTCGGGACGATCCATCTTGGTTGCACCAACGGCATCAGCCGCAAGACGCGTGTGCACTAGCACATCACCAAGATCATTAAACTTGAACGGAGCGTATGAGCTGATGGCCGCATTTGTTGTGTTTAATTCTAACCATTGCCCAGTACCGTCACTGTTGAATTTGGCAACAAATAACTTACCTTCGTTTAAATATTTATCGCCTGCCGCAATTCCCCCACCGATATCAGCTGGGTCCCAATTAGCTGTGCTGACAAACTTGTAAATATATTCATTGCGGCTATCGCAACCCATGTAAAACGCGAGTGGTTTACCAGACTCGGGAATACTGTTGACGGCTGCTTCATGTGCAAACCGGCCCATAGCAGTCCGCTTGGCGGGTCTGCTGCTCGGATTTAATGGATCGATTTCGACGTTATAGCCAAAGGTGTTTGGTTCGTTACGAAAGTCATCGGCACCAGTTGCGCCGGAAGCGGCAATATTCCACCGACTAAACCTAAATTCAGTATCCGGAGCGTCTGTTGGTGTGTACCAACCCTGTGAAATAGTTGTTGCTGCCGTTGCGGCAATTGCCGCGCTCGCCACACCGTAGCGCCGCCGTGATGTTACCGATGCAGCGTCTGGAGCACTCGAAGCTGGTGGCATGTTGAAGTAAAACGCCCAATTCTCTTCACAGGTCAACACCGTACCCCAAGGTGTGTTGCCGGTTCCGCAATTATTCAAAGTGCCGCGCGCTGTTGCTCCATTGGCATCAAATTTTGTGACCATCTTGTTACGGATACTTGCGATGGCCGAGGCAGGCCCTTTTACATCAACGACAGTTTGCGGTGTAACGCGGCGATTAAGCGTCGAGCTCAAGCTATACCCCGTTGGCACGCCAGTGGCGTTCAAGGTCACTTCAACAATCGAAACACCGTGGTGGTTAATTTCTTTAAGTACTTCTAACGAAGGACGAGTTCGTCCATCCCAGCCGCCAAATTGGTTAAATTTCTTACCATTAACACCGCCCGATGTTTGGCCCTTGGCATGAAAGAAATGAGCATCTGCCGAGCTTTCGTGATTCACCGCAAGCACTGCACGACTGGTTGCAACAGCCGAATACTTTCCGTCGGTTCCGATGTAGAAAAACTCCATTCCATCATGATGGTCGCCAACACGCCCTGCCCAGTCGTCGGTCTCGGTTCCATTGTTCGAATAAGCAGCAACGGATGCACTCAAAGGATCACCCGTGGCATGTAAAACACGTACCGAGTAACCAGCTGGCACTTGCACCTGATCTTGAATGCTCTTTGACAGTGCGCCAAAGTCTAAGCTTGCTAGTTTCGGTACCGGTGCTGGAAGCTCGGCGGCAACCACGTCATCACTTGAACCGCAACCACCCATAACCGGGATCGCGGCAGCACCGGTTAACCCTACAAAGCCCCGCAGCATGTTGCGCCGATGGCCGCTTTGCAGTCCCTTTTCTAAGACCGTTTGAAAATGCTCGTTGTTTGATTCATTACAGTTGATATCGTGATGGGACATTTGCAGCTCCAAGTAATGCGCTTTCGGTTTAAACGCTATTAGCGGAGTCTAAAACTCAAAAATGACTGTTTTATTTAGGGACGATTACCAACTTGTTACATTCGCAGCGCAAGCGTTGCAACTTATTGTTGGGTTTGGTTTGCTCCAAGTGATGTCCTCGGGGAGCGGGTGGCGGCTAAAAGTTTCATTCGCTCAGACAGCAGCGCTACGCGCTGAACTCGCTCGGTGAAACCATTAGCCGCCACCCGCTCCCATCCTGTTAAATTCAGAGATTCGATTAAAGCAGACCGTGCCTACGCGACCCTCACCACACACAACCACTGAAGCCTGCAACGAGAATAGGTTCACCGAGCGAGTTCACGGCGCAGCCGTGCTGTCTGAGCGAATGAACCTATTCTCGTTGCAGGCTTATTGCACTAAGCAACTTTGAAACTTGAACTGGCCGACCCGACGTTAGACAAAGCCGACATTTTTCGCGAAACC
>JANOZM010000010.1:0-3709 GCA_031429355.1 Betaproteobacteria bacterium
CCAAGAAAACCGGAGGGCATATTCAAGACGGCTTCTTGCAGCGCATCATCGTGGTATTTGATCGTCCATTGCATTGGTGAAATATAGCATAAACGCTATGTACTTTCAAGCGAAATTAACTGGTAAACGCAAAAACTAACGTTTTATTTAGCCGGCGCCACGCGGGTAGTCGCATGGGCAATGGAGCGCGAGAATTTATTCGCGCGTAATTGACCACAAGCAACTGCTCGCAGCGTCAGGCTCAAATGCAAGTTATGTTTCATGTCACTCAAGTACAAGAACGAGTTTTTTACCTAACGCCGCTGCTGCACGATCTAAAGTTTTTAACGATGGCCAATGTGTCGGATTTTCCAAACGTTTTGCAGATGGCCAAGAAGTCTCTAAGGCCCGCGCTAGCTCCGATAAACTGCGTTCACCACGCGCCAGTCGTAGCAACATTGCTGCCTGCGTTTTTGCATCTGGAGCGACGTAATACGCACCCTTAACCTTTTGGCTGGGTGCGGGAACATCTTTAGCCTCTTCAAGTCGCCAAGCTAACATTCCGGATAACACTTCAGCAGCATTGAATAGAGCTTCTTCTTTGCTTTGCCCTTCGGTAAAAGTATCTGGCAAGTCGACAAAGGTCACGAGAAAACTACCGTCTTCTTGCGACTCTAAAGTTGCTGGGTATCGAATTTCCATAAAATTACCTATTTAAGTTTAACGCCAGTTTGGCGTTCAATTGCAGCCAGAAGACCCGCCCCAATGTCTTTGGTGCCATGAACGGGGACCGGAACGGCCTTGCCATCTTTGGCGTAGATATGGTGACTGCCATTAACCCTGGATAGAACCCAACCAGCGGTCTTAAGCTTCGATATGATTTGCTTGCCATTCATATCACTTAGAATACATCAATAATGATCTATAGGCAATAAGAAATCTGGAGCTTTTGAAATATAACTTAATATAGGGCGCAAAATTGATGCATAACTTGGCTGGTTTTTGTTAATCATAAGCCTCAAGTCTAAGCCATAAGTGCAATTCCCAGTTGGTAATTTTAACAGTACGCTCGATATTTTTCGAGGCGTATCCAATTGTGAAAAGCATCAACACTGCTACTGCTCGGCGCACGCCTCTAGTCGCCCCGCTTTTGCCGCCTTTAGCTTCTAAGAAGGTAATGGATCAACTAAGGGAAAGAATTCGGTACTTGCATTACAGCCGACGAACCGAGCAAGCCTATTGCACTTGGGTCAAAGATTTTTTGCATTTTCACAACCTACGTCATCCGGCAGAAATGAGTAAAGCCGAAGTCGAGAATTACCTTTCGCATTTGGCAAACGCCCGAAAGGTAGCGGCGTCCACTCACAAGCAAGCTTTGTCCGCTTTGTTATTTTTTTACGGTAAGGTCTTAAACATTAACTTGCCGTGGCTTAACGAAATTGGTCGACCTAACGCCCCACGTCGTCTACCTATTGTTTTAACCCGCGAAGAAGTTAGCGCAATATTTTTGCGTATCGATTCCGTAGAGCAGCGAACCTTTGCCCAGCTGCTCTACGGAACAGGTCTGCGAATTAACGAAGCGTTACAACTGCGGATAAAAGATATCGAATTCAGCCATAATGCAATTATTGTCCGTGATGGCAAGGGGATGAAAGATCGTGTTGTCATGCTGCCCCAAACTTTGCATCAGAATTTAAATCAGCAAATCCTTCGAGCCCGCCGCATTTGGGAACTAGATCGAACAGCCAATGCAAACGGGGTTTATTTACCATTTGCTTTAGAGCGGAAGTATCCGAATGCGGGTAAAACTTGGGGATGGTTTTGGCTTTTCCCGCAGGCCACTGAATCGCGTGATCCTCGTAGCGAAGTTGTTCGTAGGCATCATTGGTTTGATCAAACGTTTCAGCGCGCGTTTAAAAAAGCAGTGGTTGATTGCAATCTTCATAAACCAGCAACACCGCATACTTTAAGGCACTCGTTCGCCACCCATTTGCTGCAAGCAGGTTACGATATTCGCAGCGTGCAAGAACTGTTGGGCCATAGCGATGTAGCGACCACGATGATCTATACGCATGTTTTAAACATCGCCGGTCGAGGCGTTAAAAGTCCATTAGACTTGTTATCACTTTAAGGTCCATGAACCTAAAGGTTTTCAATTAAACATCTGCGAAGCCGGCACTTGCCCACTAGCCTTTAAAGCTTCCAGCTGCTCATGCACTTCGTAACTCATGATCGCGCAAAACGCTAACAACAAAATATAGTAAGTGCCATATTCAAACTTTGTTTTCGTGGGCACTTTGTAATAGGTTTGACCCTCGGGGCTGTCGCCTCGGTACTTGAACGCCTTCCACAGCTGCGGCGCTGCCAGAAATGTGATTAGCAATAGCATTGGGCTTGGGCGAAACCAAAACAGTGCGGCCAACACCGGCACACCCAAAAACCAAATGCGCGGCGACAGCACGCTTATGATGCGGCCGCCATCAAACGGCGAAATCGGAATCATGTTAAAGAGGTTTAGAAAGAAACCCGAGTAGGCAACCGCTAACAGCCATGGTAGTTCGTAGCTCTTGGCCATCAAATACACGATTACAGCCCCTAGGGTGCCTAGGAGCGGCCCGCCCAACCCAATGAAGGCTTCGGTCTCGGCGTCGGTTGGCATGTCCTTTAAGGCCACCCAAGCGCCTATAAAGGGAATAAAGGTGGGAGCGCCAACATCTAATCCGCGATGGCGTGCAGCCCAGTAGTGGCCCATTTCGTGGACAAACAGTAGGCCGACAAAGCCAACTGCGTATTTCCAACCAAAAATGAAGGCGTACAACACCACCGAAATAATCATGGTGCCGCCAGTGGTAAACAGTTTGCCTAGTTTTGCACCAGACAACAGCAGCAGTAAAAGCTTAATCATAGTTCCTTGCGGCGGGCCGCCTGCAGGTGTTGCAGGCATAAAAAAAGCCACCTTAACAGATGGCTTCTTTATTCGCTAAATTCAAGCTTGAATTAAACCAAAGATTTAGTTCAACTTAATTTCAACATCCACGCCAGCTGGCAAGTCCAGCTTCATCAATGCATCAACAGTTTTGTCTGTTGGGTCAACGATGTCCATCAAACGCTGATGGGTACGAATTTCGAACTGGTCACGCGAAGTTTTGTTCACGTGTGGGCTACGCAAAACGTCGAGACGTTGAATACGTGTAGGCAATGGAACTGGTCCACGAACTACGGCGCCGGTACGCTTGGCGGTGTCAACGATTTCAGCGGCTGATTGGTCGATTAACTTGTAATCGAATGCTTTCAGACGGATACGAATTTTTTGATTTTGCATGTTTAATTCTTTCAAAGAGCGATTGGCAAATTGCCATTAAGTGGTTTGTAGGCGGGCAGCGATTTTGTTAAATACGCCGCCGCGCCTGTAGCTGTTAATCGCCGATTTTCTGGCTGGAACTTACTACTTACGTATTACTTAATAATTTTAGCCACAACACCAGCACCTACGGTACGGCCACCCTCGCGAATCGCAAAGCGCAAGCCCTGCTCCATCGCGATTGGGTTGATCAACGTAACGATCATCTTCACGTTGTCGCCTGGCATAACCATCTCGGTGCCTTCAGGTAACACAACACTGCCCGTTACGTCCGTTGTACGGAAGTAAAACTGGGGACGGTAGTTGTTAAAGAATGGTGTGTGACGACCACCTTCGTCTTTGGACAAAATGTACACCTCACACTCGAAC
>JANOZM010000011.1:0-42395 GCA_031429355.1 Betaproteobacteria bacterium
AGTATTAATCGTAATACCGCGCGCTTTTTCTTCCGGAGCCGCATCAATGTCGTCGTACTTCATCGCCGAGCCGCCGAATTTACTCGACAACACCGTCGTGATCGCTGCGGTTAACGTGGTTTTGCCGTGGTCTACGTGACCAATAGTGCCTACGTTGACGTGCGGTTTATTCCGCTCGAACTTTTCTTTTGCCATGATTCAATTCCTTAAATTTTTCTAATAAATCGCTAGATATATAAAAACAAACTTGCTTAGATTACTAATTTTTTTGGGTTGAACTTGATTTGCAAGTTCAACCTTAAACCTTTTATTTACAGTGCTTTACTTCTGACGCGCCGCAATAATTGTTTCTTGCACGTTACGTGGGGCTTCAGCATATTGCTTAAACTCCATCGTGTACGTGGCACGACCTTGCGACAACGAACGCAACGTAGTGGAGTAGCCAAACATTTCCGACAACGGTACTTCTGCACGAATGGCTTTACCGCCGCCAGCCATGTCTTCCATACCTTGCACCATACCGCGACGTGAGGACAAATCGCCCATCACTGAACCGGCATAGTCTTCGGGTGTTTCAACTTCAACCGACATCATTGGCTCGAGCAACACGGGTGAGGCTTGACGTAAACCGTCTTTGAAGGCCATTGAAGCGGCCATCTTGAACGCGTTTTCGTTTGAGTCAACATCGTGGTACGAACCGAAGAACAAGGTTACTTTTACGTCAACAATTGGGAAGCCTGCTAGTACGCCTGCGGGCAAGGTATCTTCGACACCTTTTTGAACCGCTGGAATGTACTCGCGTGGAACTACACCGCCCTTAATTGCATCAACGAATTCGAAGCCTGCGCCGCCTGGTGGCAATGGTTCTACTTTGAGAACCACGTGTCCGTATTGACCACGACCGCCCGACTGCTTAACAAACTTACCTTCGATCGAATCGACAGTTTTGCGAATCGTCTCGCGGTAGGCCACTTGGGGCTTACCTACCGAGGCTTCAACGCCAAACTCACGCTTCATACGATCAACCAAAATCTCAAGGTGCAACTCGCCCATTCCAGAAATAATGGTCTGGCCCGATTCTTCATCGGTACGTACGCGGAACGATGGATCTTCGCGCGCTAAACGTTGCAAAGCCAAGCCCATTTTCTCTTGGTCAGCTTTAGTCTTTGGCTCGACAGCCTGTGAAATCACAGGCTCTGGGAACACCATACGCTCTAGGATCACGGTGTGATCTGGGTCGCATAAAGTTTCGCCAGTAATTACTTCTTTTAAGCCAACGGCTGCAGCAATATCGCCTGCACGTACTTCTGAAATTTCTTCGCGTTCGTTAGCGTGCATTTGCAGCAAACGACCGATACGATCTTTTTTGCCCTTGATCGGGTTGTAAACCGAGTCACCCGATTTTAAAACGCCCGAGTACACGCGAATAAACGTAAGCTGACCCACGTATGGATCGGTCATTAATTTAAATGCGAGTGCTGAGAATTTTTCGCTGTCGTCTGCCTTGCGGAAAACTTCGACGTCGTTCTCGTCCATACCGCGAACAGGTGGAATATCTAACGGTGAAGGCATCAATTCGACAACAGCATCCAACATCGCTTGAACGCCTTTGTTTTTAAACGCAGAGCCGCACAACATCGGTTGAATTTCGCTGGCCAAAGTGCGCTGACGCAAACCGGCTTTGATGTCTGTCTCGTTAAGATCACCTTCTTCGAGGTACTTGTTCATGAGTTCTTCGTTAGCTTCGGCCGCAGCCTCAACCATTTCGGAACGCCATTTATCGCAAGTCTCTTTTAACTCAGCAGGAATCTCGCCGTACTCAAACTTCATACCTTTGGATTCTTCGTCCCACCAAATAGCTTTCATTTTGATGAGGTCGACAACGCCTTTGAAGTTCTCTTCGGCGCCAATAGGTACAACGATAGGAATAGGGTTCGCTTTGAGGCGAATCTTCATTTGCTCAACGACTTTGAAGAAGTTGGCACCAGTGCGATCCATCTTGTTAACGAACGCTAAACGGGGCACCTTGTACTTAGTAGCCTGACGCCATACGGTCTCAGATTGTGGCTGTACACCACCTACCGCGCAATACACCATGCAAGCGCCGTCCAACACACGCATTGAACGCTCAACTTCAATAGTGAAGTCTACGTGTCCGGGGGTGTCAATAATATTGATGCGGTGCTCGGGGAATTGGTTGTCCATTCCCTTCCAGAAACAAGTAGTAGCCGCTGAGGTAATAGTGATACCACGCTCTTGCTCTTGTTCCATCCAGTCCATCGTTGCTGCGCCGTCATGCACTTCACCGATTTTATGGTTTACACCGGTGTAGAACAAAATGCGTTCTGTGGTCGTGGTTTTACCAGCATCAATATGCGCCGAGATACCAATATTGCGGTATCGATCGATAGGGGTCTTACGTGCCATAACTTACTCTTTTCTTTTCTTTGAGGCGGAAGCTTAAATGTGCAAACTTAGAAGCGGCGCATTAGAAACGGAAATGCGAGAACGCTTTGTTTGCTTCTGCCATGCGATGAACTTCATCGCGCTTCTTAACAGCACCACCGCGGTTTTCTGCGGCTTCCATAATTTCATTGGCCAAACGCTGACCCATTGATTTTTCGCCACGCTTTTTAGCGGCTTCACGTAACCAACGCATTGCTAACGCGGTACGACGTGATGGACGAACTTCAACAGGCACTTGGTAGTTAGCACCACCAACACGACGGCTCTTTACTTCGACCATTGGTTTGGTGTTGCCCATTGCAGCAGCAAACACTTCTAATGGCTCTTTGCCAGACTTCGTTTTGATCGCATCAAATGCGCCGTAAACAATACGCTCGGCAACGGCTTTTTTGCCGTCTAACATTAATACGTTCATGAACTTAGCTAACTCTACTGATCCAAACTTTGGATCGGGCAAAATATCTCTTTTGGGGACTTCGCGACGACGGGGCATTTAATACTCCTGAAAATTGTTTACTACGATTAACTTCAGCTTGTGCTTTGGACACTTGCTTTATGAGCGGCTTCTGCGAACCTCAACAGCGCGCCACACAAAACTTGCTTCTTTGCACTAGCCCAGCCATCACAACTGGGCGCTTACCTGCGGACTATTCCGCTTTACATCTAACTATTGAACTAAAAAATAATTACTTGTTCTTAGGACGCTTTGCACCGTACTTGGAGCGCGATTGCTTACGGTCTTTTACGCCTTGCAAATCGAGCGAACCGCGCACGATGTGGTAACGCACACCTGGCAAGTCTTTTACACGACCGCCGCGAATTAACACGACTGAGTGCTCTTGCAGGTTGTGACCTTCACCGCCGATATACGAAATAACTTCGAAACCGTTGGTCAAGCGTACTTTGGCTACTTTACGTAGTGCAGAGTTTGGTTTTTTAGGTGTTGTTGTGTAAACACGGGTGCAAACGCCACGACGCTGTGGGCTATTTTGCAAGGCCGGGCTTTTGCTTTTGATAATTTCGCTAACACGAGGTTGGCGAACAAGCTGGTTAATGGTGGGCATCGTTCTCGATCCAGTTAATGTTTTAGTGCTGACTTATACAAACCGCTGTGGCCGTTAGTGAATCGCTCACCTAAGGCCAACAGACTTATTAACTAACCACATTAACTTCTGAAGGACCGCAAAAGAGCGAATGGCGAAAAGCCACAGAGCCTTAGATTATAGCTGGCAGGGCAAAAACTGGTCAACGTGACGGCGCGGCAGAATAGGGGGTTTCTACAGGGCTGTTTGCCGCATAGTTCTTTAAGCTTATTCTGACTTTACACTAGACCGACTGGTCTGTACACTTTGGAAATGACAACTTCACCGACCCTTCCTAACGCACCTTCCAGCCGCGACCGCCTGTTAAAAGCGGCCCGAGCGGCCTTAGCTCGGCGCGGTTTACACGCCATGTCCGTTAACGATTTGCTGGTCGCGGCTAACGTGGCTAAAGGCGCGATGTACCACCACTTTCCCGGCGGCAAGAACGAATTGGCTGGCTACGCCATCATCGGTTTAGGCCAACAAGCAGCAGCCAATATTCGCCAGCTTGGCAGCGGCTCGACAGACTTTGTCGCCAATATTCAGACATGGTTTGACCATTCTTGCGGTCGCCTTAAAACCAGCCAGTTTGATCTCGGCTGCCCATTAGCGATATCGGCGTTAGAAGTAGGCACTGACAATCCTGAGTTACGAAACGCGTTAAAGCAAGCATTTACCCAAATGCGCGAGGCACTTGAAGAGGCTTTACTTGCGCAACGCCTTGATACCGAAACCGCTCGTAACTGGGCTTATTTGCTGATCTCAACCTTTGAGGGTGGGCTGTTGCAAGCCCATGTACATCAATCCACCGAACCAGTTACTAGAAGCCTTACTCCCCTATTAAAGCAATTAGCTCAAGAACTAAAGCTAGTGCAATCAACACAAGGAACGCTATGAACAACCCACTTTCGATTACTTGCCACGACGGTACTGTCATAGGCGCAATTCGTTACGAGCCGAGCCAAACCACCCGCGCCGAATTGCTAATGGGTGGGGCAACTGGTGTCCCCCAAGGCTTTTACCGCCGCTTTGCCGAATTTGCCAATGCGCAAGGTTTTGCCGTTACCACGGTGGACTATCGTGGCATTGGTGCCAGCGCGCCAAAAACGCTGAAAGGCTACAAAATGGATTATCTCGATTGGGGGCGGCAAGATTTATCCGCAACCCTCGACAATATTTGCGCTAGATATCCCAGCGCAAATACAGTGCCCATCGCTATGATCGGTCATTCGTATGGCGGCCACGGCTTTGGCTTAATGCCCAACCATGCAAAAGTAAAAGCGTTTTACACATTCGCCTGTGGTGCCGGCTGGGCTGGACACATGCCACCCACAGAGCGCTTAAAAATTGGGCTGTTGTGGAACGTTATTGGCCCACTATTTGTACCAGCCTTGGGCTATATGCCAGGCAAGTTTATTGGCGGCGAAGATTTGCCAAAAGATGTTTATCATCAATGGCGGCGCTGGTGCAGTTTTCCTAATTACTTTTTTGACGACCCTAAGATGCCGGAAATGAAGGCGTTATTTGCGCAAGTAAAAACCCCAATTATGGCCGCCACCGCGATTGACGATTTATGGGCACCACCCATTTCGCGCGATTACTTTTTTAGGGGCTATAGCGGGGCAACAGTTACCCATTTAGATATTGACCCAAACTCCTTGCCCAAAACAAATGGGCCGCAAGGTATCGGACACATGGGTTACTTTAGAAAAGGACGCGAGCAATTGTGGGCCGATGCGTTGGCTTGGTGTGAAACAAAGTTTTAGCAGAGCGTTATTTACTTATCCACCTTGCCGAACCAAGGGCGCTTTTAACGAATCCTCGACTAAAGCAAAACTTTCCGCCAAATGCGCACGCGCTTCGGCAGAGCGCCCGCCTTTCGCATTTAAATTACCAACTGCATTAGCGCGCTTTAATTTTGCCATTAAGTCTTGTGCTTGCATCCGCGCCATAGCTCGGGTGTCTACAGGGCCAAGGCCGCCGGGGCGCAGTACTAGGCTGGTTAACTTACGTAAGTATTCGCGTTGCAAAGTTCGGCGTTGCAAACCAATATCGGCACCACTGGCTAGCTCGGACCAAATATTGTCTTGCAGGGTTCGGTAGACTTCACTTAACGATAAAATTTGGCTGCGATCGGCCAGTTTAGTTTCGGCCTCTAACAAACGTTGTGCAACGTTATCGCTCATTAACCGGTTTAGTACACGTTGCTGAACACCGGCTACATCGCGGTAAACACCTGGCAACATTGGCGGCGCATTTCCGCGATCTAAGCCGTCTTCAACTAAGCGAGCAACAAAGCCGGGGTCGAATTTTAATGCGTCCGGCGCCAGCACTTGTTTAGCCAACATTTGTAATGCTTCACGCTGCTTCGCAACTGGTACTGGCTGATACGGTGCACGTGCGCTGCCCGAATGATCCCGCAAGTAACGCACGCCGCCTACCCACTTGCTCGATAGATCGGCTGCTTGATCAAATTGAGCAAAAGCGACGTCGCTAACACGGCGCAATACGCCATAGCTTTCGCCTGGTTTCAATTGGCGCTCGGCAGTGCGTTGCCAAAGTTCGCGTGCTTGTTGAAAACGGCGTGCTGCGTAAGCTAATGGGTCGTCGCCAAGATCGCGCGGGTTGACTTCGGGATCGTACCCAATGCGTGCTTCGTCGTCTGTACCGTAAGCCAATTGTGGTTCGCTGCTACGCGAAGCAATCGCTGCAAGTTCGTTTGCTTCGTTGTTAGAAGCTATTGGACGATACGCGTATTCGATGGCCCAGTAATCATAGGGCCCTAAGGTTTCCATGACAAAGCTAGAATACTTTTCGTTGCCCACTGGAATATTAAAACCGTTGTAGTCCATCACCGATCCCGAGATGCCGTTGGCTTTAGTCCATGCGGTATCGGCTAACTTGCTGGCTGGCGTAATAGTGGACGCCCGATAATTGTGACGCAAACCTAGGGTATGACCCACCTCGTGCATTACGACATCTTTTAAAACGGCTTGCACAAGCTTTTCTACTTCTGCGCTGCCTGGCTCTATAACGCCGCGCATTTGTAAAAGTTGCGCACCAAAAATCATATCCATACTGGCGTGCGAGCCGTAATCGCATACATGACGACCGGGCTTACCCAATGCATGACTTAACGCGTGCATCGGGTCGGGTTTGGCTTGCTCTAAAAAACTTAAACTAGGTGTCGCGCGGCTTGAGGAAAAATTAGACCACTGCGATTCTGCAGAACCTTGTTCACTGGCAACACTAGGGTTAGGACTGCGCTCTACAACGACTTCGCGCAACAGACGAACCCAGTTATTTGAAATAGCAATATCCGCATCCAAAATTTCGCCACTACGCGGATCGACAATAGAAGGGCCAATGGCTAATGCGCCCGGGTCGGTATTTAAAAACCAACGAATTGACGAGTGTCCCGTACCGGCAAGAATAGGGCCGTCTTTATCGGGCTCCATCTCTACACGTACGGCATCTTTAAAACCAATTTTTTCGAAGGCTTTATTCCACTCTAGAACACCGGCCTTTACCGACTCACGGTAACGCTCTGGGATGTTGCGATCTAACCAATAGGTAATCGGTTTTACTGGTTCAGATAAGGCTGCACTAGGGTCTTTCTTTTCTAAACGCCAACGATTAACAAAGTACCGGCGCTCTTTGTAATCGGCCTCATCACCAAACTCGTAGACGCGCTCTACAAAATGGCCTATGCGATCATCGGCTAAACGCGGTGCCATTGTTTTTTCAGGTAACGCAGCAAACGAATAATTAAAGGTTACAAAAAAACTGCGCGGATCTTCTAAGGTCGATGGTGGCGTTGGCGTTGCAAAATTAGGCGCTGGCCCACCGGGGTTGGGCATCGGCACACGCGGCACATAATAGTGCGCCTTTACCTCAACAACAGCTTGGTCTTTATCAGCGTGCACATCGCCCATAAACGAATTGCGTGAATCAAAACCGTAACCGATGCGAAACAATGCTTCGGTTGTGGCGGTCATTTGCGGCAGATCCGATAACAGCAACGAATTCAAATCAATCAACACCGACTTGCGCGTTGGATGCGGTTGACTAGCAACGCCGGTAGTAGCGATTAGGCTGTCGGAAAAACTGGATGCAACAGCGCGCTGTAAGGCTGGGTTATTGGTGGCTTGATGCGCAAAATTGCGTGCAATCATTTGTACGCCAGCCCCATTAGCGCCCACGCGACGAAACTCTACAATGTAGTTACCCAACATCCAATGCGCAAACAAACCACGCGTGCCGATACCTGTCGAACGTTGTGCTGCAAATAAAAACGGTTGGTTAAACTGCTCGGGCTTAAGCTCGGCCCAAACACGATCTTCTTTTTTCCAAAGGGTAATTAAACCTTTGCTTTCTTTGGCGTCTTTAATAACCTCTGCAAATGGGCGAAATGGGGATGGCGGAACGACGGGGGCCGCAGCGACAGTTGGTGCTGTCGCGCCCGGCAGACCCGGTGCAGCAGCTGGTATTGCTGGCTTGCCGGGACTCGGGCCCACCGCGGGTGCTGAGGCTGGGGTAATTCCAGGCGAAGCTGAAGTTGCACCTGCGCTAGCAACAGTGCCATTTGGCTTTGCGGCAACATCCGGCTTGGTGGGCATTTGTGCGCACCCTGTTAGTAGTAGCAAGGTCGAACAAGCGGATGCAGCAAAAGCAGCAAAGGTCGGTCTAAAGTTTGATAATTGGCGCATGGAAGTCAATTTAAAATCAGTTTTTTGAATCGATATTAAGTAATGATGCATCAAAGTACATCGCAAGCCCATGCAAAACTGCGCGAATGGTAGAAAATACCTTTGCGGGTTGTCGCACACAACGCATAGGAACTTTCCGCGACTTGAAGTCATAAGACGCGAGAAAAGCTGCAAGTGTCAGGTTGATAGGCTTAAGCTTCAAGATCACTTTCGTTGCAATCTTCGAATAATTGATTCATTTGTTCGTACGCGGTCACCCGTACACCCATTTGCGACCAAGAATCACCACCACCATAAACCAGCCCTCCACCATTTGGCAACGGGTTTGAATCGGCTGTAAAATTTTGGTTTAAGAGGGCCAAAAACGCGAGTTTTTATTGCAATCGCGGAGAGGGGACACTATCTTGAAAAAGGCCGATGATAGGCTCGCACTCCGAATGCATCAGTTATTTTCGATAATCGTATTTGCCCTCAGTTAACGATGCCAGTTTTTAGACTACCGGATATAAAATAAGCAGTGCTATAGTCTGTCTCAAAATAATTACGGTTCAGAAAACTTAATCGCCGTGACCAAACTCATAAAAAAAATCAAGCCAACTTCCATTACCGGCAAACCTTCAAACGCTAAAGACAAGCACAGCCTAGTGGTTACGCTCGATATGGTTGCCGAACGCGCAGGGGTTTCGGCAAGCACAGTTTCACGCATTTTAAATGGCACAGCGATTGTCAGCGAAGACAAAAAACGTGCCGTCGATAAAGCTATAAAGGCATTAGATTTTGTACCAAACCCAGTCGCACGCGGGCTTGCAGGTGGCAAAACCTTATCAATTGGGGTAATTACACAGTCCATCGACAGCCCCTTTTATGGTGTTGCGCTACGCGGTATTGAAGACGAACTTGATAAAGCCGGTTATAGCTCTTTATTCGTCAGCGGGCATTGGAATGCTGTCGAAGAAGCGCGCTGCATCGAAACCCTCAGGGGCCGACGTGTCGACGGAATTATCGTGCTCACTGGGCGCTTAAGCGATGCAACCCTCAAAACTTGTGCCAATAGTTTGCCGGTGGTAGTGACGGGCCGCCGATTGCGAGCACCCAATTTGGTGTCACTTAATTTTGATAATTTTGCCGGTGGCCGTATCGCGACTGAATATTTAATTGGCTTGGGGCACAAAAAAATTGCCTTTATTACGGGCGATTCAAAGCACCCTGATGCCAACGAGCGGATGCGCGGCTATCAAGCTGCATTAACAAGCGCTGGCATTGGCTTTGATGCCAGCTTAGTTGTACCCGGCTTGTTTCATGAAGAAAGTGGCTTACTTGCGGTAGAGCGCCTGCTGGATAACCGGCAACGATTTACCGCCCTGTTTTCGGCGAACGACCAAATGGCCTTGGGCGCTTGCCTTGGCTTGCATCGCCGCGGCATTAAAGTGCCCGGCGATGTATCGGTCGTTGGCTTTGATGATTTGTTGGCTTCTAAATATGCGTGGCCCCCCCTGACTACAATTCATCATCCGGCTTATGAACTAGGGCAGTTATCGGCATTGGCCATGATGCAATTGTTACGTGGCGAAGCGCCTAAAATGGAAGTTCCGTTGCCGCGCGTAGTCGTGCGCGAGTCGACTGCTAATTACAAAGCCAGTTAAGGCAAACTTCATTGTAATAATTTGCGCGCGATTTAGCGCGAACTTTTGCAATAAAACTGACTTGAGCGGTTTGACAAGAGTTCGTATTTGCCGCTAATATGAAAGCGCTTTCAAGCGGTGGCCATTGAACCGTTTTAACATTGAAAGCGAAAACCAAAAAATAATAATAAGAATCACCGTTAACTTAACTCGGGAGAGAATTAATGCAGCGCAGCCCTGCAAAGCAGCATAGCAGACGCAAGGCTTTGGGCTACGGGTTAGCGTTGTTCGCACCGGGCGCAGCTGCGAACTCTTCTCAGCCGGCGTTATCGGCGCTTGGGTCACTACCACCACCTTCTGCGCCAATGCAGTTAACCGTTGCAGCGTTTCCCGCAATCGATCAAGTGGTGAAAGATTTTTTACCCCATTGGAAAAAACAATACCCAAATATTGAAGTGCGCGTGGTGAGCCGACAATTTGTTGATCACCACACGGCCATGACTACTGCGCTATCCACCTCGATTTATTTGCCTGATGTGATGGCTCTCGAAGTGAGTTTTTTAGGACGCTTTGCCCAAGGTGGTGGGCTCGATGTACTGTCCGCGCCGCGCTTTCCTTTAATGGCCAATCGCGCCCGTTTTACGCAGTATGCATTCGACCAAACACTTAACCGAAAAGGCGAGCCAGTTGCGGTGCCAGCCGATTTAGGCCCAGGCACTTTGTTGTACCGCAAAGATTTACTGGAAAAAGCGGGTCTTGATGAAACCGCCTTAACCCGTAGTTGGGACGATTTTGTGCAAGCGGGTTTGCGAATTAAAGCCAGCTCTAACGCCTACCTAGTGGCCCATGCGCGCGATATAAAGGACATTCTCATTCGAGTTGGTTTACGCACAGGTGAAGGGTTGTACTTCGATCGTAATTCTGGCGTGTTGGTCAATACGCCCCGTTTTGAACGCGCCTTTACTTTGGCGCGCACCATTCGCCAAAACAAATTAGATGCACGCGTACCAGCGTGGTCAAATGAATGGACCGAAGGTTTTCGCCGCAATGCGCTAGCGACACAACTCACCGGTGCATGGTTGGCGGGTCACTTGAACAATTGGCTAGCACCCAGCACCAAAGGCTTATGGCGGGCCGCCCAGTTGCCCGAGCAATCGTGGGCAGCCTATGGTGGTACTTTTTACGCGATACCGCGCAAAGCATCAGCAGCAAGTAAACCCTATGCGTGGGAATTGATTCGCCAGCTAACGCACGAGCGCAACCAACAACTGGCTGCGTTTCGCTCGCAAGATGCGTTTCCCGCATTAATAGACGCGCAAGACGATAATTTTTTCGATGAGCCGATCGCTTTTTTAGGCGGGCAAAAGGCGCGTTTGATTTGGCGCGAGGCGGCTCGACGTGTAACAGCTGTACCGGTTCACAAACAAGACGCCTTTGCCGATGAAGTAATTAACACTGAATTAGACAAAGTGCTCGATCGCGGCAAGGATATTAGTAGCGCTTTAAATGATGCCCAGCGCTTGCTAGAAAAAAGAGCGCATCGATAAGATGAATCCCAACCTCACCCCGACAAAAAACACCAACGCAGTATTGAAAGAAAATACTACGGTCAAGGACAATGCACGTTGGTTACCGGCGTTATCGCAGCGTTGGGCACCGTATGTATTTTTGAGTCCGTTTGTTATTTTGTTCGTGGTGTTCTCGGGTTTTCCGCTGTTGTTCTCGTTGTATCTGTCGTTCCAAACTTGGGAGCCCACTAGCGGCTTGGAGGCCATGCAGTTCGTTGGCTTTGAGAACTTTCGCTTTGCGCTGCACGATGAATGGTTTTGGAAATCATTAGGCAATACTGCGTGGCTCGCTTTGGCATCGGGCCTTCCTCAGCATTTTATTGCGATACCACTGGCAGTTTTCATTCACACCCGTTTTAAACGAATGCGCGATATGGTTGTAGGGGCGTATTTTTTGCCCTACATTACATCGACCGTAGCGATAGCCATCATGTTTAGCGCCTTGTTCTCTACAGATTTTGGGCTAATCAATTTAGGCGTGAAAGCGCTCGCGCAGATTCCGGGATTGCATTGGTTATTGCCTAGCGAATCAATCGATTGGCTAGGCCAGCCCGAGAACTTGCGCCCCGCAATCGCGTTCATTGTGTTTTGGCGTTATGTTGGCTTTAACGTAGTGCTTTACCTCGCCGCATTACAAACTATTCCGAAAGAACTTTACGAAGCAGCCACCATTGACGGCGCTTCTTCGTGGCGGCAATTTTGGCACGTAACAATACCTGGCTTGAGACCCATGATTTTTTTTGGGGTCACGCTTAGTGTCATCGGTGGTTTGCAATTATTTGAAGAGCCCTTTGTCCTAACGGGGGGGCGCGGCGGATCGGACCAAGCCGGCATGACGACCGCAATTTATTTGTATCGAATGGCCTTTGACTTTAATGATTTTGGTGCCGCTAGTGCTATGTCGTGGCTTTTGTTTTTAATTGTCGGTTTGCTTACTTGGCTGACTAATCGTGCCTTTCGCGTTGGCGATACCGAAGCGGTCGCGAGTAAACCGATTTCTAATAAAACGCGATTGGGCGCAGCGTGAGCGCCGCCACCAAAAGCCACCAATTATCGTCGTTCGCTGCTTATACAGTGGTAATCGTCGGTGCGTTAATTATGCTGGCGCCGTTTTACTTCATGTTTGTGTTTGCCAGCCATTCACGAAGCGAAATCTTAAGTCTGCCTCCCCCTTTGTTTTTCGGTAATGACTTTTTGGCTAACGTAAAAATTTTGACTGACCGCTTGCCCTTTTGGAAAAACTTAGGATGGAGCCTTTACGTTGCCTTGGCTTCCACCGCGCTCACACTGTTGTTCTGCTCGATGGCAGGCTATGCCTTTGCGATGTTTGAATTTCGATTTAAGAAATTTTTATTCGCTGTGGTTTTGGGCACGATGATCTTGCCTTCGTTTATGAACATGATTCCTACGTTTATGGTGATGGATGCCTTGGGTTGGATCGATGAGGCAAGAGCTTTGTATTTGCCCGGTGCAGCTAGTGCCTTCGGAATTTTTTTGATGAGGCAGTTTGCGCTAACGTCGATCCCGAAAGATTTGCTAGAGGCCGCACGTATCGACGGATGTGGCGAGTTTACAATTTACGCGCGTATCGTCGTTCCGCTGCTTAAGCCCGCGATGGGCACCTTGGGTCTAATTACGTTTATTGCCTCTTGGAATAATTTTATTGGTCCGCTGATTGTCATGCGTAGTTTGGATCGGTACACCTTGCCTTTGGCGTTACGCAGCTTGCAAAGCCCTGTCGATACAGAGTGGGGCGCATTGATGGCGGGTTCGGCAATTGCAACTATCCCTCTCTTAATTCTTTTCGTCATTTCGTCCCGACAATTAATTTCGGGCTTAACGACGGGTGCAGTAAAACAATAAACTTCGGAATTTTTTTATGTTAAGCCCGCAGCAAAATTTATCAAGTCCTTCTGCATCAAATCCATCTGCACCAATTCAAGCAAAGAGCAACGCGCCTTCTTTTGAAAAATTGGAGGGATTTCCCGATCAATTTATTTGGGGAGTAGCCACTGCTGCATTTCAGATTGAAGGCGGGCATGACCAAGACGGCAAGGGCGAGTCGGTTTGGGATCGATTTTGCCGAAAACCTGGCACGATTGCCGATTCTAGCAATGGCGATATCGCTTGCGATCATTACAACCGCTTAGAAAGTGATCTCGATTTAATAGCCAGTTTTGGAGTCGATGCCTACCGCTTTTCGGTGTCGTGGCCACGCGTACAACCCGATGGTAGCGGCGCTTGGAATCAAAAAGGCTTCGATTTTTACGAACGTTTAATCAACGGTTTAATTACACGAGGAATCGCACCCTACCTCACTTTAAATCACTGGGATTTACCGCAAGCGCTGCAAGAAAAGGGCGGGTGGGCTAACCGCGCAACAGTTGATTTCTTTGTTGCTTATGCGCTAGAAATAAGCAGGCGATTCGGTGATCGGTTAGCGGCAATCACTACCCACAACGAGCCTTGGGTAGTGGCCTTTCTGGGTCATGAAGCGGGGATTTTTGCACCGGGCATTAAAGACCAAGCAATTGCTCAACAAGTTGCGCATCATTTATTGCTCAGTCATGGCAAATCGATTAAAGCGATGCGCCAAGCGGGTTGCAAAGCGAAGCTGGGCATTGTGCTGAATTTATCTCCATTTATGCCAGCCAGTGATTCACCGGAGGATCGAAGTGCGACTAAATTAGAAGAAGGTCGGTTAGTGCGCTGGTATATGGATGCGCTGATGTTTGGCCGCTACCCCGAAGATGTTTTAACCGCTCTAGGTGCTAACTCTCCAATCGTAATGCCTAATGATATGGAGCTAATAGCACAACCTATGGATTACCTCGGTGTAAATTACTATACCCGCGCGGTGGTGCGTGCCGGAACCCCATTTGATGTGAAGACTAGCGGCTTGCCGTTAACCGACATGGGTTGGGAAGTTTATCCAGATGGCTTGACGCAATTGTTACTTCAATTACACCGCGACTACCCTGTGCCACCGATTTACATTACTGAAAACGGCGCCGCATTTAAAGATACTTTAAATGACGGCCGAGTAAATGACCACGAACGCGTCCAATATTTAGCAACACATATCGCGGCAGTGCGCGATGCTATTGTGCAAGGTGTTCCGGTAGTGGGCTATATGGTGTGGAGTATGTTTGATAACTTCGAGTGGGCCTCGGGTTACGCAAAACGATTCGGTTTAGTGTATGTCGATTACACAACCCAGCAACGTCATTTGAAAGAAAGCGCTATTTGGTTTAAGCGCTTTGTTTCAAACAATAAAGTGCAAGTAAAAGAAAAGGCCTCGGCCTAAATTCTTTTACTTTGACCAGTAAATTCCATCAACATAAATTTTTGTGTTGATATTGCTGTTCTGCGCTTTGCCTGTTACCGAGTAACGATCAGCAATTACAAAAGGATTGGTCACTTTAGTCATATCCAGCTTTGAACGCGTTGGATCATTCATACCAAACGCCATCGCACCACGCGGTGTGATTGCACTAATCGGAATTGATACCAAGTGCCATTGCCCGTCATTTTGGAAACCATAGTCGCCCGAAGCAATCGGCAAATAAACATCGTACAAACTACTGTTGCTTGCCGACCCTGTTAGAAAGCCCACTTCTAATTTTCCAGGGTACGTTGTATTGATGTAAAAATTGAGCTTACCGGTACCTGTGAAGCTGCTTAAATCTTCAGCGGTGGTCGACAATGTTAGTGCTAGGCCCCATCCCCATGCGGCTGGTCGTGGCGTAATTTCGGTGCTCTTGCCCACGTCAGCGGCGGCTGAAGTATTGGTCACTTCATTGGCAAATCCTGTTGTGCCATTGTCCCAAGCATTCCATAAAGTACTTTCACTGGGTTTTACCTCACCAGAGGTAACAACGTCAGAATACAGCGTGTATCGATTCGCTGTAATTGTTGCGTTATTGGCAAGCGGCGTAAAGTAAAGCGCATCTGTAATTTGATAAGCACCCGACTCCCAAATACTAGCCGGGTAAAGCGATTGAATTACGTAACGTGCTTGCCGGTTCACATTAAACAAGCCCCACTTGTCATCAGCGGCTTTCCAAGGTTCATCGAACGCTTCGAAGTAGACGATGTTCTTCGGTCCGTTACCCCGTGCGGCTAGCCAAGTGGTTAGTCGATCGAAATACATTTTTTGATTCACTGGATGAGCGCGACTGCTTTCACCGCCAGAGGCGATGGCTTTCCAGCCGGTCTCTCCAATAACGATTGGCATCGAGTTTTGACCAATGCTATCTAAATAATCGCGCACTGCTTTGTAGTCTTTTTGCGCCGAGCCAATCGCGGCATCCATCATCGCTGCCGGGCGTTGGGCCGGTGCTATGCCCGTTTGTTGCCAATCCCAAGAACCCGGTAAAAAAACGCTGTCGGCGAGTGGGTAAACATGCACTGCCGCAAAATCAATTACATCGACAACGTTCCGCGGTGCGCGCGCGTAAAACGCCCAGTTGTCATTAGTGGTCACCGGTTGAATAATCGCATCGCGAACTGATTTGATGTAAATCGCCATTTGATCCGGTGTGATTGGATTGAAAGACCAACTGACCATGGTTTCATTACCAACGCTAACGGCCAAAACGATATTGTTGAAACGATTCGCTAATGCGGTTGCGCGCGCAAGCTCGGCTTGGTTAAAAGCAGTGTTATCTTTAATTACATAGGCACCCAACATCACTTTCATGTCGAGGTTATTGCTTTGAATAGTCTCAAGTACAAGCTTTGCCACTGCATCGGAACTATCAAATAATCGAATGAGCTTGAACCCACCTTGAATTAATAATTCTAGGTCCTGCTTGACCATCGCGGCTGTGATGGTTTCGGTGTCACGATTGGCGCTGCGAAATGGCGAATACGCAACCGCTTTGCGGGCGGTGAACTCCGCACTAAGCGCGCGAAGTTGTACGCCCGTTGAAGGCACTACACCACCGCCACCGCAAGAGGTCAGTAGAACCGCTGTAATCAGTGTAGTAATTAGCGTAGTAAGCGGGCGCATGACGTTTGAGAGTCGAAATATCATGTTTTGATTTCCTGAGTGATGCATCAAGTTAAGTATTTTTTAAATGAGATTTAGAATGTGTAAACCGCGCCCAAGCCAGCCCAATTGCCGGAACGAGTAACGCGTGAATCAACGTAAGTGAAGGCCGAGTTTGAGGGCATCGATAATGGCGAAAGACCAAGCCGACCATATTTGACGACCCCGGCATGCGCGTAAAAACCAAGCCCGTGCCCGAACTCGTAGTTAAGGCCCACGGTGTTTATCAACGCAGAGTTGCTTTGGCCGCGTTCGCTAGGGTTATCGGTTTTGGCTTTACCTAAATGAACAAGGCCCGTGGAGACCACCCATTTATCCATGCGATAACGCATGCCTAGGCTAATGTCCATCGAAGTGGCAGCGTAACCTGGATTCGCGACGCCATTAAGGCCGCCGTTCCAGTTAACGTTGAACATATTATTCCACTGCGCTGGTGAGGCTGTTTCGGTAATTACAGCATAAGCGCCGCTCCAACGATTGTGCCGTACGCCGCCTTGCACATCTATTTTTGCGTTGTATTGGTAGCGTGCCATCACCATAGCAATACTTTGGCCCGAACCACCCAGTTTTGCATCGTCTGCAGATGAACGCGTGAGTGGGTTAAATGGCCCGTGACCCCATGCTTGCGGATTGCCATTGCGGGTATCTTGGTAAGTTGCATCGATGAGTAAATCTCCACGGCGGTATTGACCATAGAACTCAAGAAAACGCGGCTTATGAATCGAAAACCCAGCATCGCCGATATTGACGGAAGCTTCTAGGACCAGATCACCTTTAAGTACATCGAACGGCTGCGATGTATAACGCAAGCCTTTTTTTAAAATACCGTACCCTGCACCTGACGAGGCCCAAGAGTCGGCAATATGTACATTAGTTCCATAGGGATAATCGGCTAAGGCCCACGAGCGAGTGGTCATGCCACCAAATCGCAAGCTGCCGTAGTACTCGTGACTGATAGCGATGTTTTGCTCATACATAGTGCCTGGAATATCCTCTTTACCATCGCGCCAGCGTTGGCTTACCAGCCCTGCGAATTTAAACCCTTTACCCAAATCGAAGTTGACCCCAAGGAAGGGCTGAAACAGCGTGACCACATTGGTTTTAGTGCCGTAAGGACGTCCCGGTACTAGTTCGTCCGCCCAAAGGCGCTGTTTGTCCTCGCCTGGGAAGCGCTGGCAATCGGTACATTGATTGCTGCCGCGCGTAGCTTCGACCTTTGCGAAACCAGTCAGCGTAAAGGGACCATAATCGATAGCAAAACTTGCGCCCGACCAAGTAATAGACAAAGCGGCGATCGCAATAGCTAATGGAGTTCGCAAAGTGGACAGACGTTTCATTTGTCGATTGAAGACCTGAGGTTGGTGATGGATGAATGTTTGGTAGTCGGGCATAGTTTGAGCGTTTAAGTTTTAGTGTTCTAACAAATAGTGAGAGCACAATAATTAACTGCATATTGTATGAAAGCGCTTGCAGAGAATAGTGGATTTACCGCGCTTGTGCAACGCCCTTTTTGGGACGGAAGGGAAATATTCGATTGCTTTATGAAAGCGCTTTCATTATTATCGTTTTTGGTCACAACTACAATTCGTTTTTAAGCTGCTTTACGGGGAGATCGTTTTTGATCGAATGTATTTATAGTTGCTTCGGACAGCATCAGGCTAAATTGCGTGCAGTAACGGTTAGCAGCTGTCGACGCGACCGTCCAAGTCACAGTGCCCATTCGACTTTCGCAAGAAACCTTGGGCTGGTTATATTAGCTTTGTGTTTTGCGCCGATAAGCGCTGGTCAATCGATCAATATTGGTCAATCGAGCTACTTAACCGAACCGCGCTCTGGCGATGCCGCTCCACCTCCGTTGCGTGCGCGCGCCGAACAATTATCAAATGTTGCAGCCCAAACCAACCAGTGGTATTCGGCTCTACTGTTTTCAGAAAAACCTGAACCAATATACGCACAACCTTTAACCGTTCGGGCCACTTCTGTTGGGCTTGAATACGCACTACCTCGCAAACAAGTCGTACCAACAGAACGTCGCGATACGGAAATTCACTACACCCACCAAAATGCGGCATTGCTTACGCCAACGGCTTTTGATACTGGCGTAACACAGCTTGCAGCCAGCAGTGATTGGGCAATTGATATTGAGTTAGGCAGCGCTCTAAAAACCGGACGAGGCGGAGCACTTGCAGAGCGTATGACCGCCACGGTTGCGCACGGCAGCCCCTATGTTTTTGTGCGGCTGTCTGTAGGTGATCTAAAGATCACTTTGCCTGAAAGCGGAGAACGAATTGAAGCCGCCGCAGATGCGCGCCGTCTAATTGTGCGCACCAGTGTTGGCACTTTTGCATTCTTTGCATCAGCAGGAACGAGATGGGAGCAAAGCGATACAAAAACTTGGTTTGCGCGCTTTCCTTCGGGCAAATCGTATTTGAGCGCGAGTGTTCTGCCTGATGAATTGCCGGCAACCCTTGCCCTACTGTCCAAACACGCTTTTGCCCATTTGGTTGACACGAAAGTGCAATGGTCCTATGACCAAAGTCGCAGCCAAGTAACAGCGCTTTATCGAGCCAGTACCCGCATAGCGGAAGGGCCTGATCACGGCCCATTACTCGGCTTGTACCCCCATCATTGGCACGAGAATAGTTCAGTCAACGACAAGCTTGGTCCGGCTTACGATACGGTGCGCGGCAAAATTCGTTTATTGGCAGCGGCGGAGTTTTCAGTTCAGCGGCGTTACTCTGGATTTGTTCCCTATTGGCCCGCAGTGGCGGGTGGTGAGCGGCGTAACGAACTCAACGACCTAATGCGTAGCGAGCTGCGCAACGCCCGTCGCATGATGCTTGAAATTGGCAATGGAGCGTATTGGCAAGGCAAAGGCCTGCATCGCATCAGCAAACTCATGGAGGTGTTTGAACAGCAAGGAGACCTAGCGGCTCGTGATCAACTGCTGACAATCATGAAAGAGCGCATCGAAGAGTGGTTCTCTGGAAAGAATCGCAAGACGTATTTTGCCTACGATGCTCGTGTAGGCACTTTGTTGGCTTACCCCGAAGAATACTTTAGTGTTCAGCAATTAAATGATCATCATTTTCATTACGGTTATTGGATTCGTGCAATGGCCGATATTGCACTACGCGACCCCGAGTGGGCCGCCGACACCCGTTGGGGTGGAATGGTGAAAATGATGGTGGCCGACATCGCCAATACCAAACGAGGCGCTTCGGACTTTCCATTTATACGAAATTTTGATCCCTATGAAGGACACTCTTGGGCCTCTGGCATTGCTTTGGGTCCACACGGTAATAATCAAGAGTCCTCATCAGAAGCCCTTAACGCTTGGGCCGCACTTATTTTGTGGGCTGAGATTCGAGGCGATAAAGCGTTGCGCGACTTGGGGGTGTACTTGTATTCGACCGAGGCTCAAGCAATTCGATATTATTGGTTCGATGTACATGGCATTGTGCTGGCACCAGAGTACAAAAATGTTGAAGTGAGCATGTTGTTTGGCGGAAAGTACTCGCACAATACTTGGTGGACTGACGAACCTCGACAAATAAAAGGCATCAACCTGTTGCCGGTAACTAGCGCGTCGGTGTACTTAGGGCGCGATCCCGAATATATTCAGCGCAGCCTGAGCACATTAAAGGGCGAAACCGAGGTTTACGAATCGCGCGGCCGACGCGCCAATCCACCCGATATTTGGCAGGATATTTTTGCAAAATATATGGCCCTTTCTGATCCTCAACTAGCCTTAAAACAGTGGAATCGCTGGGGCGCTGTCGAACTAGGCGATACGCGTAGCCACACCCTTCACTGGCTACTGAGTTTGCAGGAAATGGGGCGACCGGAGTTGTCCATTACTGCCAACGCTACGTTCTATTCTGTGTTTCGAAAACCGGATGGGCAATTGACTTATTTAGCGTTTAATCCCAGTAGCCAACCCTTGATCGTTCAGTTTAGTAACGGCAAGGTTTTAACCGTGGCCCCAGGAAAATTATCTAAAGAAAACTAGCAATGCCGCAGCGTTACTTGCTTTCGCGTTTTAATTGGGCTAAGCTCGCATGAAAGCGCTTTCATAAAAAAGCTTTTCTTAAAAAATAGCGTATCGAATAAAACAGTGGAACTAATTTAAGAACCAAAGGGAGATGAAAATGAAGACCAATAAAAATCGTGCTCAGCTATCAGCTAGTTTGCTTTTGGCTGCAGCTATTATGGCTGGTTGCGGCGGCGGTGGAGATGCAACGGCACCACCTGTTGCCGGGCCTACACCTGTACCTGCGCCTACACCAGTACCTGCGCCTGTACCCGTACCTGCGCCAGCACCCGTACCTCCACCCGCGCCACCGGCCGATACCGTGGCGCCAACCGTTACCATTACGCATAACATTGCAACAGCAGTTGCGACGGGCGATCTGATTTTTACGTTTACGTTTAGCGAAAGCGTTGGCACTACGTTCACGGTCGACGATATTACTGTGACGTCCGGCACCAAAGGCACATTCGCTATGGTTAGCGGCACCTCGGCCACTTTGGTCGTTAGCCCGACTGCCAATGCAAGTGGCTCGACCGCAGTAACAGTGGCTGCTGATAAATTTGCTGATGCCGCTGGAAATACAAACTCAATTGCTGCAACCGCATCGCATCCATTTAATACCGTTGTGGCCGCCCCAACGACAACTCTGTTCACATTCGATGAAGCAGTTGCTGCTAGCCTCGCTGGCTTTGGCGGAGCGGACGACACGACTATTGCGACCGACCCCGCAAATATAAACAACAAAGTTGTCAAGATTCTTAAGTCAGCAACCGCTGAATTGTGGGCTGGTGCAACCATCGGCCAGTGTACCAACCGGACAGTGCCAGCACTGCCCTTTAGTACTGCAAATCAAACAATTTCAGTGCGTTTCAATTCACCAGATGCCAATACGCCAGTACGCTTGAAGGTTGAAAATGCAGGCGATTCAACCAAATCTGTAGAAACCGAAGCGATAGCTGCTACCGTCGGTTGGCAAACCTTGAGCTTCAATTTTGCTAACCACGTAACAGGCACCTCGCCGTTAAGTTTGGCGAATGTTTACAATAAAGTATCCATCTTCCCGAACTTTGGTAAAACCGGCGTACAAGCAGGTGGCGCAAAAACTTATTATGTCGATGACGTAAAGTTCGTTGGTTCTACATTTACGCCGACGTGCCCGGTACTTGCGACCATTAACTTTGACGAAGTCGCAGCACCAGCATTTACTGACTTCGGCGGCGCAGAAGGTTCATCTATAGCAGCCGACCCGACCAATAGCGGAAACAAAGTTGCTAAAGTGGTTAAGTCAGCCACCGCAGAACTTTGGGCGGGCACTACGGTATCGAACTTGGCCGGCTCAACGATTGCTCCAGTGACATTTACTGCGACTAATAAAACAGTCACAGTCCGAGTGTATTCACCCGTAGCAAACATACCAGTGCGCTTAAAGGTCGAGAATGGTGCAAATGGTGCGTTGGCTAGTGAAACCGAAGCGACAGTTACCCAAGCCAATACTTGGCAGACATTAACCTTCAATTTTGATAATCCAGCGTCTGGATCATCGGCTCCGAGCCTGACCACGGTTTACAACAAAATGTCGATCTTTTTTGACTTTGGTAAAACAGGTGCGCAAGCTGGTGCCGCCAGAACGTATTACTACGACGATATCAACTACGTGCCAGGTACACCACCCGTTACCGCTGTATCTACTTTGCCGATTACGTTTGACGTTGCAACGGTTACCTACACGATTACACCGTTTGGCAATTTGATTTCAGCGGCAGTGACTGCAGACCCAGCAAACGCTGCGAACAAAGCCGTGAAAATTGAGAAAGGCAGCGGTGCTGAAACTTGGGCTGGCGCTACGATTTCAACTGGCCCTAATCTGTCAATTGCTACAGTCGGGTTTACCTCGACTCGACAAAAAATGTCGATGCGTGTGTATTCGCCTGCTGCGGGTATTCGGATTCGCATGAAACTTGAGGACGCATTGGACAACACGCGTTCAGTAGAGACAGAAGCCGTTACCACTGCTGCGAATACTTGGGAAGTGTTGGTGTTTGACTTTGCGACTCAGGCTCCAGGTACGGCGGCATTGAATCTAAGCTTCACCTACAACAAAGTATCAATCTTCGCTGACTTTGCAACCGTGCCAAGCACAACACGAACTTACTATTTTGATGACCTGGTATTTATGCCTTAACCACTAGTCGTAAAGTCTGTTGCTCTAAAAAATCGCGAGCCTTTTGAGGCTCGCGTTCATTTGAACGAACGAAACGAGAAATGAATCCTTCGAATTGCTATCCGCGCTTGTTAGGCGATATTGGCGGCACTAATGCGCGCTTTGCTTGGCAAGAATCCGCAGGTGCAGCGTTGACTAACCTCGTGACTTTGTTAGGTCGGGACTATACAACCATTGACGCGGCGGTGCAGTCTTATTTAACGACGATTGGCAAACATCCCCGTTGGGCTGCATTTGGCATTGCTAATCCAATTACAGGTGATTTCATAAAAATGACCAACCATCACTGGTCTTTTTCGATCCAGCAATTACAATCAAGCTTGGATTTTGAAGAGCTAGTTGTAGTCAACGATTTCACCGCGTTGGCCTTGTCATTGCCAAAATTAAGAGCAACTGATGTACGCCAAATTGGTCGAGGGTTAGCGGTACCCGATGGGCCAATTGCGGTTATCGGACCAGGTACTGGGTTAGGCGTTTCTGGTTTGTTATGCGGGGAAGATGGAACGCGCATTCCCATTGAGGGCGAGGGTGGTCACGTTACTTTAGCGGTTCACGACAAGCTTGAGTTCGACGTGATTCAATTTCTCCAAAAACGTTTCTCACATGTCTCTGCAGAGCGTGTGTTGTCAGGACCGGGCCTTGTAAACATCTATGAAGCACTTTGCGCGCTGAGCGGTCAAAAGACGATTTACGAAAACTCTGCACAGATAGTTCAAGGGGTTCAAAATCAAAAAGATCCAATTGGGGCACAAACACTTCAGTTGTTCTTTGGATTCCTAGGCTCCACTGCGGGCAATCTTGCCTTAACTTTGGGTGCGCACGGCGGGGTGTATTTGGGCGGAGGAATTTTGCCTCAATTAATCGAAAGCTTAACAGCGTCGACGTTTCGCGAAAAGTTCGAGTCCAAAGGGCGCTTTAACGAATACTTGGCTCGCATTCCTACTTTTGTTATTACAAGTACGGTATCTCCAGCACTCGTAGGCGCATCTGAGGCTTTAGATCAGCGCTTGCTTAGACTTTCTGCTGCAGTGGCTTAAGTGCTGATCTACGACTGCGATCAACTTAAGGATTTAGTTTTAAAATTTTGGTTAGTTTGAACCTTGTGAAGTCTTCATCAAACGTCACAAGTCGTGTGCCAGACGATTCTGAAAGTGCGGCCAGATAAGCATCGGTACAGTACCGATTGGGTAAGTTACCGATGTTTAAAAAGCCTCTTAAGATTTCATCGGTTGATTCGTTATCGGCCAGCAAACCAATGCCGGGGACAGCGAGAAAGTTCTGATAGACCACGTTTGCTTGCGCTAATGTCAAAACCCCTTTGCCCATCACTTTAGGTTGAGCGAGCAAACGAATTAAACCAAGCATGGTCACACGGCAAAACCAAAGGCCGCGCTCCGCTATTGGATTCGCTTGTAATGCCTGCCAATAGGCCTTAGCAACGGCGTGATGTGGATGTTCTTCGACGGCTAAGGCCAACCACACATTAATGTCCGGAATATCCCCATTAACGAAATGCGAGCGCTGGAGCCAGTCAAGCTTTGCAGGTTCCTGCACCGATAATGGTTTGCCTCTGACGTTCAATACCGGCCACTATTCATCGAGGTAGTCGCTTAATTGCGCATTGCTTAACTGCGTTGCGTTTAACGCCATTGCGACACCTAGCTTAATGCTGGGCAATTTTGTTGCAGGTACGTCAGCGATAGCGGGTACTAGCAAACCTTTTTCGACTAACCCAACAACCAGATCGCGCAAAGTGCTGCCCTGCATCGCAGCGCGGGCTTTTAAATGTCGGAAAAGAGGATCTGGGATATCTAATGTGGTACGCATCTTTGCATATTAACATAAAGATGCGCACGAGAGTTCACCTACAAAGGCAGGAACGATTAAACATACTCATTCGCTCAGACATCGGGGCGAAGCCCCGAAACTCGCTCGGTGAGTATGTTTAATCGTTCCTGCCGCTGCCACAATAAAAAAAGCATCGGCCAAATTAATTCAGTCGAGGCTTCTTTAAAAACATTATCTTGTCTTTTGGATTTAAGAACTCATGGACGCAATCAACCGCAAATTTAAACGCCTCAACGCAGCCTGTCTTTGAGCCTTTCCATCAGGTTCATATTTTGATGCAGTATGGCAAGGATGACGGGTGGTTCGCCTTCTCGATGCGCGCAAAAAACATAATGCTTGCCACAAGCTGCCATGCGTAAGTTAGGAAGGACGAAACTCATGTCTTTAAAAAAACCCTCTCCTTTGGCAAGTGCGTTGACGCTTTTCTCCAAATCGCCAATGTAGGCTCGTCGTTGCGCTTCGCCCCATGTTTTTGATGTGTATTTGGCGATGTCTCGAAGGTCATCAGCGGCACCTTTGCTAACAACATAAGAGCGCTTCAAACAATACCGCCGACTTTCAAAGCGTCCTCTGCAATCTCGCTCAGCGATTGGTTAAGCACTTCACCCCGCGAAGCTTCAGCCATGCGCTGCTCAAGAAGAACTCGAAGCTCACCTAAGGCCCGCTCTTCATCCAACGGTGAAGAAAACAGGCGTTCAATGGCATATTCTTTGATGGTTTTTCCCTGAATTGCGGCCATAGCCTTAATGCTTTGATGTTGCTGATCGGTGATATCGATAGTTAATCGGCTCATATGATGATTCCTCTTTTACCTCCCACATTACCACAAATGTGGGTTTGTAGAGACAAGGGGTGGGTAGAACAGCATCAACCTTAAAAGTGCGAATCCTCCAAAATACGTTGCTGTCAAAAAGGATTCGAAACGGCTTAAATTCGTCAGACCTTGTTTAATGCGGATAGTTACTTTACTTTGGTACTTCTTAAATTCATCGCGCATGCCTAAATTTCGTTCACACTCTTTTACTGTTCACGTTACGTAAACATCCTTACAAGATGAACGCAATAGAATTGTATAGCTCTAAATATAAAGATATTTTTGATCAGGCGATAAAGGCGCTTAGGCAAACGGCTGGACTGGATCTTGAAGTTATTGAGTACACGCCAACAACAATACACGCGCATGCAAACACGCCCATCAAAATCATGTATGACAACAAAATTTACGATTTTGGTAATTTGGAAACGGCAAAATTAATTGACGACAAGCAGATCAAACATGCAATTCATCAATTCCATCAAGCAAGTGGACATGCTTACCGCTGAGGTTGCAAGTGAAATCGATAAAGCAAGTAATGGTTTAGGTTTAAAACTACTACTAGTTGGTGTACAAGCAAAACTTGGTTGCCACTGGCAAATTTAGAGAATCACTCAAACGCAAGCAGAGATTGCGCTTTAAATCCTTACTTGGAAGAAACACCATGCCGCCGGCATCCTGGATCTGTATTCGCAGCACCAATTGACGGTATTACAATTCTAAGTAATACTTTGGCATTACCGAAATCACTATGGATGCGCTCATGGGCTTCGCATTAACGAGTAAGAGACAAGTAACGATTCCACTACAGATTTGCGAGCAGTTAGGCATTGGGCCTGGGCGTGAAATCGAGTACATAACGCTAGATGATGGTCGAGTGGTTATTGCGCCATTGCCTGAAAAAAACGCCGTAATTCAACTGGCATTTGATAAGTGGCGGGGCAAGAGTTTGCTGAAAAAATCCACCGAAGAAATTATGCGCGAAACTCGTGGTGACGAGTCGATGCGATGATTCTGGTTGATGCGAATGTCCTTATCGATATCGTTGTTTTTGAAACAGAATGGACCAGCTGGAGTCAAGCGCAACTAGGCGCAGCAAGTGCGCAAGGCGCTGCAATAAACTTCGTGATCTACGCAGAAGTTGCGCCATGTTTTTCGACGCAAAGTGAATTGGATACTTTTTTAAACGACTTCGCAATTAGTGTTTTGCCGATATCGGAAGACGCCGCCTATTTGGCTTCGACTGCGCATCAACTTTATCGCCAATCGGGCGGACAACGTATTGCAACGCTGCCTGATTTTTTTATCGGCGCACACGCTCTTGCTTCAAAATTGAAATTAGTGACTCGTGACCCTGCTCGCTTTAGAACTTATTTTCCAGCTGTGAAATTAGTTACACCGCTGTGAAGTTTTTAGATCGGATGAGCTGGGGAATGGCTACCACACTGCAAAGAACGTACACCGCTTAATTCGAGCGAAAAGGCAGGAACGATTAAACATACTCATTCGCTCAGACATCGGGGCGAAGCCCCGAAACTCGCTCGGTGAGTATGTTTAATCGTTCCTGCCGCTACCCCCAATAAAAAAAGCCTCGACCAAACTAATTCAGACCAAGCAACACGTTAGACCATGTGGCAGGTGCTTTGCCGTCAATAATCATACGATCATTGGCGCCGTATAGCTCCGAGCGCTCGACTTGCTCGCCTGGAATAAACGCTGTGCCGCCCGCATCTTCGATCTGCACCCGGCGTAACATTTGGCGCACGATCACTTCGATGTGTTTGTCGTTAATCTTCACGCCTTGCAAACGGTATACGTCTTGCACTTCGTCTACGATGCTTCTGATGCCGATGACGCGCGACAACGATTCGATACCTAGTAAACACAAGATGTCATGCGGATCAGCTGGGCCGTTTACAATCATTGCGCCTTTGTTAACCACTTCGCCGTCATGCACTAAACGTTCTTGTCTTTTGGAATTAAGAACTCGTGCGCGTTGCCGTCGAGGTCGGTAATGACTAAACGTTGTTTGCCTTTAGTGTCTTTACCAAACGATGTGGTTCCAGTGACTTCGGCCAACATACCGGCGTCTTTTGGAGCACGTGCTTCGAACAACTCGGCAACCCGTGGTAGACCACCGATAATGTCGCGTGTCTTTTGCGATTCGTTTGAAGTTTTAAAACTTAACCCGTCGCAATTAATCGATTTCCTATTGAATAATGTTGTGGGTTTTTGCTGTTTTCCAGAAACTTCCGGGCATCACAATTATTGAGGTAACTATAAACTCAGATCGACTATATTCACCGTTGACGTAGCCGTGAACCCATCTTCCCTCGATGATCATGTCCCCGTCAGCGTAGCCTCCAACGTTGCTTGTATTTAGCAATGTACCGCTTCGACCACCTTGTCGAGTTAGCGAGCCTGGCACTAGATTCACGGCATCACTTAAATATGGATTGGGAACTAAAGCAATTTCGCGGCTGTTATCGGCGTAAATGACTGCATACGCTGGGGCAGGCCTTCGCGCAACCGCGGTAACTTGCTGTCTAAATGCAGCGTTTGCGGCGAGCTGACGAACAATTTCATCGGAATCTGCTGTCGTAGCACTAAGGCTACCTGCACCAGTGTCTGGGAGAAGGCTAACTCGGAGCACTGGTAAGCCAATCGACGGTTGAGCTGAGATTAAGCCTACAAAGCAAGCAAAAATAACGAAAATAAAACACTGTACTGTTTTGCGCATAAGCTACCTTCCAATTATTGATAAAGACCCACTGCCTTGCAGTCACGATTTTTTATTGAATTGATAAGTTTAGTTTCCATTATAAGTACGACCTGCTTGTCTTCGCTCGATCGATTTTTAAGCAGATGCTGGCGAAACGATTGAATAGAACACTCACCTTCGATTACACAAATAGAATTAAGCCATTTCCCATTCGCTGCACAATTTGAACTTCCTAATGTGCACTCGGTAAGTGTCGTTGCTAATCGCATTAAGTGCTCGTTCTCTAGCGTTCTTGGAAAGTCTAGATAAGTTGAACGCGGCAGAAGAACCAAAAACGGAGATAAATCGCCGAGCATTTCGGGCATAGTCTGAGATTGAATTAAGATATCGCAAAGCTTCGAGATAGAACTTGATGTGAAATACGAATTGGGCTGCGACGCAAGCAAACCCTGTAACCGACTATCAGCAGCATCAATCGTGTTGCCTCGCTTTGCTATAACTTCTTGGAACTCAATTAGCTTACCTTTTTTTTCAATTTCGAGGCAAACACTAAACTCGCGTTGAATTAGGTTGATCTTTTTTTCACGCAACGGATCATCTCTTTTCAACTGTTGTATTTGCTCATCTAGACCGGTCCGGATTGAGCCGTATACTTTTTGATAACTCAAGCAATTGTATATGGCTAATTTTGCAAGGTAGGTTTCTCTCGGACCTGAAGTTCCGCCGTGCGCTCGACCAATGACCTCGAATATGTCGATTGCTGCTGTTGTGGCTAATTCGGTTTTTAAATCAGTCTGAGTGTCCCGTTGAAGCACAGATTGCTCAGAAATCAACACTTCGCTTAGTGGGGCTGGCAGGCTAATGGCTGGAAGATCGCCAGCTGCACGAAACGAATTCGTGTCCCGAACTGTAGGCGTGAATAACAAAAGTATAGTGCCAGCTAAAAAACAAATGGCCGTGCCAATAATAAGTAAATTGCGCTTCAACTTGAGCCTAGCTTGATGTATTTACGAACGGAATGTGAAGAATATTTTTTTGCCAATTCTTCGTAGTTGCACGAAAGACTATACATCTAAACCTTTAAGAGTAACTTCGATGTTGTTACGTTACAACCAGTGGTAGCCTTGAAATATATTAGGTTTAGTTGCTCGCGCCGCTGCCTCAACAAAAACAAAAAAGCCCCAACCAAAAAATTTGGTTGAAGCTTTGGTAATACCGAGCAATACGTTAGACACCATGTGCCTGGTGCTTTGCCGTCAATGATCACACGATCGTTGGCGCCATACAGCTCCGAGCGCTTGACTTGCTCGCCTGGAATAAACGCTGTGCCGCCCGCATCTTCGATCTGTACGCGACGCAACACTTGGCGCACGATCACTTCGATGTGTTTATCGTTAATCTTCACGCCTTGCAAACGGTATACGTCTTGCACTTCGTCTACGATGTAATGCGATAACGATTCGATACCCAACAAGCGCAAGATGTCATGCGGGTCAGCTGGGCCGTCCACAATCATTTAGCTCGAAGCGCAATCAAAATTCGAAATGTTGTAGCTGCATACCTACATGCGCCCTTGCAGACCAACAGTGATTCGCAAAGGCAGGAACGATTAAACATACTCACCGAGCGAGTTTCGGGGCTTCGCCCCGATGTCTGAGCGAATGAGTATGTTTAATCGTTCCTGCCGCTCTTCGAAGCGAAAAAAAAGCCCCAACCAAAACAACTGGCTGAGGCTCCTTCCGGATTAAAACAGATTACTGCTCAATCTCCGTCGACTCAAAATCACCCAAGTCAGCCGCACTACTAGAACCCATATTCTCCAAGTTCTCAGCCATCTCACGAGCTTCACGAGCTTCCGCTTCACGCTTCGCATTCCGCGCTTTGTGGAACGCCAAGCCAGTACCCGCAGGAATCAAACGACCGACAATAACGTTTTCTTTCAAGCCACGTAACTCGTCGCGTTTGCCCATAATGGCAGCCTCGGTCAGTACGCGGGTGGTCTCTTGGAAAGAGGCCGCTGAAATAAACGAATCGGTCGACAACGAGGCTTTGGTAATACCGAGCAACACGTTAGACCAAGTAGCTGGTGCTTTGCCGTCAATGATCATACGATCATTGGCGCCATACAGCTCCGAGCGCTCGACTTGCTCGCCTGGAATAAACGCTGTGCCGCCCGCATCTTCGATCTGTACGCGACGCAACATTTGGCGCACGATCACTTCGATGTGTTTGTCGTTAATCTTCACGCCTTGCAAGCGGTATACGTCTTGCACTTCGTCGACGATGTAACGCGATAACGATTCGATACCCAACAAACGCAAGATGTCATGCGGATCAGCTGGGCCGTCCACAATCATTTCGCCTTTGTTAACCACTTGGCCGTCGTGCACTAATACGTTCTTGTCTTTTGGAATTAAGAACTCATGCGCGTTGCCATCGAGGTCGGTAATAACCAAACGTTGCTTGCCCTTAGTGTCTTTACCAAACGATGTAGTACCCGTCACTTCGGCCAACATACCGGCGTCTTTTGGAGCACGTGCTTCGAACAACTCGGCAACCCGTGGTAGACCACCGGTAATGTCGCGTGTCTTTTGCGATTCGTTTGGAATACGCGCTAGCACTTCACCAACCGACACTTGCTGACCATCACGCACGGTAATCAGTGCGCCTACTGGGAAGCTAATATTTACTGAGTGATCGGTACCAGCAATCTTAACTTCCTGACCTGCTTCGGAAATTAATTTTACTTGCGGACGAACGTTTTTAGCAGCTGCACCACGACGTTTGCTGTCGATAACAACTAAGGTTGATAGACCTGTGACTTCGTCCATTTGCTTCGCAACAGTCAGACCTTCTTCGACGTTTTCAAATCGAATCGTGCCGCCGTACTCAGTAATAATTGGACGTGTGGTTGGATCCCACTTAGCTACTTGGCTACCGGCTTTAATTACTTTACCGTCGGTCGCGAGCAGTGCAGCTCCATACGGTACTTTATGACGTTCGCGCTCGCGGCCATGGTCGTCGGTAATCAAAATTTCGCTGGAACGCGAAATAACAATTTGCTCGCCCTTGCCGTTAGTTACATAACGCATCGTTGCTGTGAAACGCACGATACCGTTGGACTTCACTTCGACCGCACTAGCTAACGCAGCACGCGATGCAGCACCACCGATGTGGAAGGTGCGCATGGTTAACTGTGTACCTGGCTCACCAATCGACTGCGCCGCAATAATACCAACGGCCTCACCAGTGTTGACCAACGAACCACGACCTAAATCGCGGCCGTAGCACTTAGCGCACAAACCAAAACGTGTGTCGCAAGTTAACGGGGTACGCACGCGTACTTCGTCAATACCCAAGCGCTCAATTTCTTCGACTGCATCTTCGTCTAGCAAAGTGCCCGTCTCGTAAATAGTCTCTTGTGTTTCGGGGTGAATTACATCGGAAATTGCCACGCGACCTAAGATACGATCACGTAATGCTTCGATAGTTTCTCCGCCTTCGATCAGGGCTTTCATGGCGATACCGTTTTTGGTACCGCAGTCTTGCTCGATCACCACTAAGTCTTGCACCACGTCACATAAACGACGGGTTAGGTAACCCGAGTTTGCTGTTTTAAGTGCGGTATCGGCCAAGCCTTTACGCGCACCGTGTGTGGAGATGAAGTACTGTAAAACGTTTAGGCCTTCGCGGAAGTTTGCAGTGATTGGCGTTTCGATAATCGAGCCGTCTGGCTTGGCCATCAAACCGCGCATACCGGCTAACTGACGAATCTGTGCAGCAGAACCACGAGCGCCCGAATCAGACATCATGTAGATGCTGTTTAAGGACTCTTGTTTTACGGTGTTGCCGTGACGATCAACAACATCTTGAGTTGCCAATTGGTCCATCATGGCTTTAGCCACTTGGTCTCCAGCAGCACCCCAAATATCCACTACTTTGTTGTAACGCTCGCCTTGGGTAACTAGACCAGAAACATACTGCTGTTCGATCTCTTTTACTTTGCCTTCGGCGGTTTGCAAGATGCCTGTTTTTGATGCCGGCACTAACATATCGACCACAGAAATCGAGATGCCGCCGCGGGTTGCTAAGCGGAAGCCTGATTGCATTAATTGATCGGCAAACACAACCGTATCGCGTAAACCGCAACGACGGAATGAGGCATTAATTAAACGGCTGATTTCTTTTTTCTTGAGTGACTTGTTCATCAAATCAAAGCTCAAGCCCTTAGGCAAGATTTCTGACAATATGGCACGGCCAACAGTCGTCTCTACGCGACGTGGTTTAGGCAAAATTTCGCCGGTCACCTTGTTGCGTGTGTACTCCATCAAACGCACCATAATTTTGGTCGCTAGCTCGACTTCTTTGTTGTCGTAAGCACGCAGCATTTCGGGGATGTCGGCAAAAATCATGCCCTCGCCCTTGGCATTGATGCGCTCGCGTGTGGCGTAGTACAAGCCCAACACGATGTCTTGCGACGGAACAATTGAAGGCTCGCCACTGGATGGGAACATGATGTTGTTTGAGGCGAGCATTAAAGTGCGCGCTTCCATTTGGGCCTCAAGCGACAAAGGTACGTGAACCGCCATTTGATCACCGTCAAAGTCGGCGTTAAATGCGGCGCAGACTAATGGGTGCAATTGAATGGCTTTGCCTTCAATCAAAACGGGTTCAAACGCTTGAATACCTAAGCGGTGCAGCGTTGGCGCACGGTTTAACATCACCGGGTGCTGACGAATCACTTCTTCAAGAATATCCCAAACGATTGGCTCTTGGTTTTCAACATATTTCTTGGCTTGCTTGATCGTCGTAGCAACGCCCATCAATTCGAGCTTGTTGAAAATAAATGGCTTAAATAATTCTAAAGCCATAAGCTTCGGCAAACCGCACTGATGCAGTTTGAGCTGCGGGCCCACAACGATGACTGAACGACCAGAGTAGTCAACGCGCTTGCCCAACAAGTTCTGACGGAAACGACCGCCCTTACCTTTAATCATATCGGCTAGCGACTTCAACGGACGCTTGTTAGCGCCTGTCATGGCCTTACCGCGACGACCGTTATCAAGCAATGAGTCTACGGACTCTTGCAACATACGCTTTTCGTTACGAACAATAATGTCCGGCGCTTTTAACTCTAACAAACGCTTTAAGCGGTTGTTACGATTAATCACGCGGCGATACAAATCGTTTAGATCGGAGGTTGCAAAACGTCCGCCATCCAACGGCACCAATGGGCGCAATTCAGGTGGCAATACGGGCAACACTTCTAAGATCATCCACTCGGGCTTGATACCAGATTTCTGAAAACCTTCCAGCACTTTTAAGCGCTTGGAGATTTTTTTGGTCTTAGCATCGGACTTCGATTCTTTTAAGTCCACACGCAATGTTTCGATCGAACGATTGATGTCGATGCTGCGTAGCAAAGCGCCAATACCTTCGGCACCCATTTGCGCTTGAAACTCATCGCCGTACTCTTCGGTTTTGGCCAAGAAGTCATCTTCGGTCATGATTTGCGCGCGCTTAAGCGGAGTCATACCCGGCTCGATCACGACAAATGCTTCGAAGTACAAAACGCGTTCGATATCACGCAAGGTCATATCCAGCACCATACCCAAGCGCGAAGGCAAAGATTTTAGGAACCAAATATGCGCTGTGGGCGAAGCCAATTCGATATGACCCATACGCTCACGACGTACCTTTGCGAGGGTAACTTCAACGCCGCATTTTTCGCAAATAACACCGCGATGCTTAAGACGCTTGTACTTACCGCATAAACATTCGTAGTCTTTAATTGGGCCAAAAATTTTGGCGCAAAACAAACCATCACGCTCGGGCTTAAAAGTCCGGTAGTTAATAGTTTCTGGCTTTTTAACTTCGCCAAACGACCATGAACGGATTTTCTCTGGCGAGGCCAGACCGATCTTAATCGCGTCGAAGTGTTCTTCTTTTTGAACTTGCTTAAATAGATCTAATAGAGCTTTCATTTGCAATCCAATCCTTAAGAGCGGTCTAAGTCAATATCGATACCGAGTGAACGGATCTCTTTGACCAACACGTTAAACGACTCAGGCATACCGGCATCAATAGTGTGATCACCCTTAACCAAGTTTTCATACACCTTGGTACGGCCATTCACGTCATCTGATTTCACGGTCAGCATCTCTTGCAATACATACGAGGCACCGTAGGCTTCTAGCGCCCACACTTCCATCTCACCAAAACGCTGTCCACCGAACTGCGCTTTACCACCCAATGGTTGCTGTGTAACCAGCGAGTATGGGCCGGTTGAACGCGCGTGCATCTTGTCGTCAACCAAGTGGTGCAGTTTTAGCATGTGCATATAACCCACTGTGGTCGGACGATCAAATGCATCGCCGGTACGACCATCATGCAAAGTGACTTGCGTTTTGCTTGGTGTGAAACCGATTTGCTTGGTGCGTGGATCATCATCTGGATAAGCCAAGTCAAGCATTGCGGTAATTTCTTTTTCGGAAGCACCATCGAATACCGGTGATGCGAAAGGCACACCGTTTTTAAGGTTGTGCGCCAATTCCAAAATAGCTTCATCACTAAAGCTGGCGATGTCTTCTTTTTGGCCGTTGGAGTTGTACAACTTCTCCATATAGGCACGCACTTCGTTAGCAGCAGCTTGGCGTTGCATCATTTCACCGATGCGTAAACCAATACCTTTAGCAGCCCAACCTAAATGCACTTCAAGAATTTGACCAATGTTCATACGCGATGGAACACCTAATGGGTTCAACACGATGTCTACTGGCGTACCGTCGGCCATGTAAGGCAAATCTTCTACTGGACAAATCTTTGAGACCACACCTTTGTTACCGTGACGTCCCGCCATTTTATCGCCAGGTTGCAAACGACGCTTCACAGCCAAATACACTTTGACCATTTTAAGGACGCCTGGTGGCAGCTCATCGCCTTGCGTTAATTTTTTGCGCTTTTCTTCAAAGGACAAATCAAACGAATGACGCTTTTGCTCAACCGATTCTTTTAACTGCTCTAACTGAGTCGCAAAAGCTTCGTCAGATAAACGTACTTCGAACCACTGGTAACGATCTAAGCTAGCCAAGTATTCGGGTGTCACTGCTTCGCCTTTAGCGATACGCAAGGTACCGGCTGTTGGGCCACCGTTAACTACTTTGCCTGCTAAGAAACGCTCTACGCGTGAGAAGGTATCGTTTTCAACAATACGCAACTGGTCGTTTAAATCTAAACGGAAACGCTTGAGTTCGTCATCAATAATCGACTGCGCACGCTTATCGCGCACAATACCTTCGCGCGTAAATACTTGCACGTCGATTACAGTGCCGTTCATGCCGGAAGGCACGCGTAAGCTGGTGTCTTTAACGTCAGAAGCTTTTTCGCCGAAAATTGCGCGCAATAACTTTTCTTCTGGTGTTAACTGAGTTTCACCTTTTGGTGTCACTTTACCAACCAACACGTCGCCCGCAGCTACTTCGGCACCGATGTAAACAATACCCGCATCGTCCAAGCGACCCAATTGGTTTTCGCTTAGGTTTGAAATATCGCGGGTAATTTCTTCAGAGCCTAATTTTGTATCACGAGCTAGAACCGATAACTCTTCGATATGAATCGAAGTGTAACGATCGTCAGCCACAACGCGTTCGCTAATTAAGATTGAATCTTCGAAGTTATAACCGTTCCAAGGCATAAACGCGACGAGCATGTTTTGACCTAAAGCCAATTCGCCTAAGTCGGTTGATGCACCGTCAGCCAACACGTCACCGCGTGAAATCCTATCGCCCTTACGAACGATTGGACGCTGGTTAATATTGGTGTTTTGGTTTGAACGGGTGTACTTGATGAGGTTGTAAATATCCACACCAACTTCGCCACCACCGGCTTCATCATCGTTTACACGAATAACGATACGGCTTGAATCAACGTAGTCTACGAAGCCACCGCGCAATGCAGTAACAACTGTGCCTGAGTCGACCGCGCAAGTGCGCTCGATACCGGTACCGACGACGGGTTTTTCTGGACGTAAGCAAGGCACCGCTTGACGTTGCATGTTCGAGCCCATCAAGGCGCGGTTGGCATCGTCATGCTCTAAGAACGGAATTAACGAAGCGGCAACCGACACGATTTGTGTTGGTGCAACGTCCATGTATTCCACACGGTCAGCGGTGCTCAATTGCGTTTCGCCGTTAACGCGAACCGAAATTAAATCACCAATCAGTTTGTTGGTGCTATCGAACTCGGTGTTGGCCTGAGCAATCGTGTAACGACCTTCTTCAATCGCTGACAAGTATTGAATTTCGTCAGTGACTCGGCCATCGGTTACTTTGCGATACGCTGTTTCTAAGAAGCCAAAATCGTTAAGACGCGCAAACAAAGCCAATGAGTTAATTAGACCAATGTTTGGTCCCTCAGGAGTTTCAATTGGGCATACACGACCGTAGTGCGTTGGATGTACGTCACGTACTTCGAAGCCAGCACGTTCACGCGTTAGACCACCTGGGCCTAATGCAGAGATACGACGCTTGTGCGTAATCTCGGACAACGGATTGGTTTGATCCATAAACTGCGATAGTTGACTTGAACCAAAGAACTCACGAATCGCAGCAGAAATTGGTTTGCTGTTAATCAGATCGTGCGGCAACAATTGCTCGGTCTCGGCTTGGCCTAAACGCTCTTTAACAGCACGCTCAACACGCACTAAACCAGCACGGAATTGGTTCTCGGCTAATTCGCCAACGCAACGGACGCGACGATTACCTAAGTGATCGATGTCGTCAATTTCGCCTTTACCATTTCGCAAATCAACCAAAATCTTGATGACATCGATGATGTCTTCGTTGGTTAAGGTCATTGGTCCCGTTGGATCATCACGGTTTACGCGGCGGTTAAACTTCATACGGCCAACGCGTGACAAGTCGTATGCATCAGCCGAGTAGAACAAGCGGTTGAACAATGCTTCAACTGCATCTTCGGTTGGCGGCTCGCCTGGACGCATCATACGATAGATAGCGATACGCGCTGCGTTTTGATCAGCGGTTTCGTCAGCACGCAAAGTAAGCGACATAAACGGACCACGATCGAGATCGTTGGTGTATAGCGTTTTAAAGTCTTTAATGTTGGCGGTACGCATTTTTTTCAGCGTATCTAAACCAATTTCTTCGTTAGCTTGTGCAACCACTTCACCGGTTTCTGGATCGACAATGTTAGTCGCAATTACGCGGCCTAAAACATAGTCTTCAGGAACTGAAATGATTTTTACATTTGCGGCTTCGAGGTCGCGAATGTGCTTGCCGGTAACGCGCTTGTCTTTTGGAACAATCACATTGCCGTTTTTGTCATTGATATCAAAGCGGGCAGTTTCGCCTTTTAAACGCTCGGGCACCAACTCCATCATTGCGCCTTCGTTTTGTAGCTGGAAGCCATCAAAGTCGAAGAAGTGCGCCAGGATAGTTTCTGGTGTTAAGCCAATGGCTTTAAGCAAGATCGTAACGGGCATTTTACGGCGACGATCGACGCGGAAGTACAACACGTCTTTCGGATCAAATTCGTAATCGAGCCATGAGCCGCGATAAGGAATGATACGCGCCGAGAACAACAACTTGCCGGAGCTATGGGTCTTGCCGCGATCGTGTTCAAAGAACACGCCTGGCGAACGATGTAACTGCGAAACGATTACGCGCTCTGTGCCGTTAATAACAAACGAACCATTGGTGGTCATAAGCGGAATTTCGCCCATATACACTTCTTGTTCTTTGATTTCTTTAACGGTTGGCTTGGCTGCTTCGCGATCCATAATGATTAAGCGCAACTTAGCGCGTAATGGAGCACAGAAGGTTAGACCACGCTGTTGACATTCTTTAACGTCAAATGCGGGGTTGCCTAAGGCATAGCTAACAAACTCCAAACGTGCGAACTGATTGTGCGACACGATTGGGAAAATCGACATAAAGGCAGCTTGCAAGCCTTGGGTATTTCTTGCAGTACCAGCCACTTCGGCCTGCAAAAAGTGAGTGTAGGACTCTAATTGTGTGGTGAGAAGATACGGTACTTCTAGAACCGTCCGGCGCTTCGCAAAACTTTTACGGATCCGTTTTTGTTCGGTGTATGTGTAGGACATTAAATGCTCCGATAGTCCTCGTACGAGGAGTTGAAAATCATCAAACTTTAGAAACTGATGGCTTGCAAACTCGCCACACCAAACAAACACTCAGTTCGTAAAACTCGAGAAACCTTTAAACAACAAAACCCGGCACCGAAAAGCACCGGGTTTGTTGCTGACGAAAGCAATTACTTGATTTCGACTTTAGCACCAGCATCTTCGAGTTGCTTTTTGAGCGCGTCGGAGTCAGCTTTGTTGATCGCTTCTTTTACTGCCTTTGGAGCGCCGTCAACTAAGTCTTTAGCTTCTTTTAAGCCCAAGCCAGTTGCTGCACGAACCACTTTAATAACTTCAACTTTCTTCTCACCAGCTGCCATTAGCATCACGGTGAATTCGGTTTTCTCTTCAACGGCAGCAGCGGCACCAGCAGCAGCAGGTGCAGCTGCAGCAACTGCAGCAGCAGCTGAAACGCCAAATTTTTCTTCCATTTCTTTGATCAATTCTGATAAATCAAGAACTGACATTCCTGCGATCGCGTCGAGGATTTCTGCTTTGTTTAAAGCCATTTTGTAATACTCCAGTTATGCAAAAAGTTTGTAGTAAGTCTGAAACGCATTTAGTCTAAAAGTTAGGCGCTTTGCTTTTGATCGCGTACAGCAGCGAGGCCACGAACAAACTTCGTCGGGACTTCGTTGAGGGTGCGAACAAATTTAGCAATAGGAGCCTGCATCGTGCCCATAAGTTTCGAAAGCAACTCTTCGCGACTTGGTAAGGAGGCCAGGGCCTTCACACCATTTACGTCCATCATCACGTTTGGCATCGCGCCACACTTGATTACGAACTTGTCGTTGGTCTTTGCAAAATCACTCATGACCTTAGCGGCGCTGACTGGGTCTTTGGAAATACCGTACATCAAAGGGCCAACCATATGGTCAGACAATTTCTCGTACGATGTTCCAGCAACCGCGCGGCGGGCTAGGGTGTTTTTTAACACGCGCAGATAAACACCTTTTGCGCGGGCCTGCTTGCGCAATTCGGTGATCTTCGCTACTTCTAGACCACGGTATTCGGCAAGAATCATCGATTGAGCGTTCGCAATAACTGCGCTCACTTCTTCGACAACGACTGCCTTTTCTTGGCGATTAAGCGCCATGGTCATGCTCCTTAATAAATGCTTTCGGCGGGATTGCCTCTGGCATCGTTACAACACGGCGACTGACTCATCATGCGACTACAACTTTGCAACCACATTTTGTTTTCCAGGACCGCCATCTAGGAAGGCTCAGGTTTTAAAATCACCACTAAAGCTAGCGATCTAATTCCCAAATTAACGACCAATTTTCAATAAAGAAAATTAAGGTCTACCTACCGTCTTTGACAACCCACCGCTTTACTTAAATCAAATAAAGCGATGGCCCAAAGTTCTTAAAATTTAAACTGCGAATTAAACAGCAAGTACTGATGCTGGTTCGACGCGAACGCCCACACCCATGGTGCTCGACAATGCAACCTTACGCAGGTAGATGCCTTTTGAGCTTGCAGGTTTGGACTTGTTCAATGCTTCGATTAGTGCTTTCAAGTTGGAATTTAATGCATCCACATTGAATGAAGCGCGACCTAGCGTGCAATGAATAATGCCGCCTTTGTCAGTACGGTACTGAACTTGACCAGCTTTTGCATTTTTAACTGCAGTCGCTACGTCAGGCGTAACCGTGCCAACTTTTGGGTTAGGCATTAAACCGCGTGGGCCTAAAATTTGACCTAAGGTACCCACAATTTTCATTGCGTCAGGTGAAGCAATCACAACGTCAAAGTTGATGTTGCCCGCTTTAATTTGCTCGGCTAATTCTTCCATACCAACGATGTCGGCACCGGCAGCTTTAGCTTCTTCAACTTTAGCGCCTTGTGTAAACACAGCGACGCGAACCGATTTACCGGTACCTGCTGGCAACACAACAGAGCCACGAACTACTTGGTCTGACTTCTTAGGGTCCACACCCAATTGAACCGCTACGTCGATCGACTCGTCGAACTTTGCTGTAGCGCATTCTTTTGCTAATGCCAAACCTTCGGCAGCGGTGTAGTACTTAGTGCGATCAACCTTAGGGGCGATCTTTTGAATTCTTTTCGCAACTTTAGCCATTTGCTTAAACTCCCTCTACCGTGATGCCCATACTGCGTGCGCTACCAGCGATGGTGCGAACGGCTGCGTCTAAGTCGGCAGCTGTAAGGTCAGGCATTTTTGTTTTAGCGATTTCTTCGACTTGCGCACGAGTGATCTTAGCAACCTTGTCGGTATGCGGGGTCTTTGAACCCTTTTCGATCTTGGCGGCTTTCTTCAACAAGATAGACGCGGGTGGCGTCTTCATGATGAAAGTGAAGCTCTTGTCTGCAAACGCAGTAATAACAACTGGAATTGGTAGACCAGGCTCTAAACCTTGTGTCTGCGCGTTAAACGCCTTACAGAATTCCATAATATTCAGACCGCGCTGACCTAGCGCTGGACCGATTGGGGGCGAAGGGTTTGCCTTGCCTGCGGGGACTTGCAGCTTAATAAAGCCGACGATTTTTTTCGCCATGCTTGACTCCTAATATGAGTAATAGCGCATTGGTAAACAAGTACCGTTGCTCCTCGTTAAACTCGCTGTAAAACTTAAATGCCAAAGCCGCGAGCTATAAACTTTGACCGATTTACTACAAAACTTTAAACTTTTTCTACTTGGCCAAACTCGAGCTCGACCGGTGTTGCGCGACCAAAAATCGTAACCGAAACGCGTAGGCGACTTTTTTCGTAGTTAACTTCTTCGACGTTGCCATTAAAGTCTGCGAACGGACCGTCTTTAACGCGCACCATTTCGCCCACTTCAAACAAGGTCTTGGGCCGAGGCTTCTCGACACCTTCTTGCATTTGGGTCATGATTTTTTCGACTTCTTTTTCAGAAATCGGAGCTGGTCGGCTGCCCGAACCACCCAAGAAACCAGTGACTTTGCCCGTGCTTTTTACTAAATGCCAAGTGTCATCAGTCATTTCCATTTCGACTAATACATAGCCGGGAAAGAAACGACGCTCGGTAATGGTCTTTTGACCATTTTTCATTTCGACCACTTCTTCAGTGGGCACTAAAATTTTGCCAAACATCGTTTGCATGGCTGCGCGATCAATCCGCTCCTGCAAGGAGCGGGCTACGCTTTTTTCCATACCCGAATAGGCATGCACAACGTACCAACGCTTAGTAGACATGTTTATTTCCAACGCAACAACAAATCGTAAATGATCCACTCGAGTAACTTGTCAGTTCCCCAGAGCAAAATCGATGCGATCAAGGAGAACGCAAATACGATCAAAGTCATTTGCACAGTTTCTTTTCGCGTCGGCCAAGTTACTCGTTTGGCTTCAGCTACAGCATCTTTTAAAAACGCAACAAGGCGCTGGCCAGGACCACTTGTCCACGCCAATCCAGCACCTGCGATAAAGCCAATCAAAATCATTCCGATGCGCGCCGCCACCGGCTGTTTACCGAAATAGTAGTAAGCAGCGATGCCAGCTAATGCGCACAGAATCGCTAGCCCTACTTTTGCCTTATCGGCACCACTCGTAACTTCTTCTACGTTTGACATGATTTTCGTGAATACGATTCTAGTGACTACATTTGGTACTAACTAAGTACAGATGACCGGACCATCGAACTGAACAACTCCAGATCGATGGCCCGGTCTTTTTTGGCAGGGGCGGAGGGAATCGAACCCCCAACCTACGGTTTTGGAGACCGTCACTCTGCCAGTTGAGCTACGCCCCTATTTCTTTACTACTGCAACTTTTACTACAGCAACTTTTACTAGTACAACATACGCGTTACAACCTACGCGCTTTTAACTACGTATTACTTAATAATTTTAGCCACAACACCAGCACCTACGGTACGGCCACCTTCACGAATCGCAAAGCGCAAGCCCTGCTCCATCGCGATTGGGTTAATCAAGGTAACGATCATCTTCACGTTGTCGCCTGGCATTACCATCTCGGTGCCTTCAGGTAACACAACACTGCCCGTTACGTCCGTTGTACGGAAGTAAAACTGGGGACGGTAGTTGTTAAAGAATGGTGTGTGACGACCACCTTCGTCTTTGGACAAAATGTACACCTCACACTCGAAC
>JANOZM010000012.1:0-160206 GCA_031429355.1 Betaproteobacteria bacterium
GTCTTTGGGCAGCACGCCTTTAAGCGATTCGTTGTCTTTTTCGATGGCGCGCATAGCGTCGTCGATAAGTGTGCCTATTGTTGCTTGCTTGGCGCTGGCTTGTAGATGAGACCAGCGGGCATCTTTGGGCACCCAAAACACATTGTCGGCCAGGTATTCGTCTTTGTCTTCGGAAGCGGCTTTGTCTTCTGCCAGCAACGTTTTATGCTTAGTCTCAAAGGCATCGGAGATGTACTTTAAAAAGATTAACCCAAGGGCTACGTGCTTGTAATCGGAAGGCTCCATGTTGCCGCGCAGCTTGTCGGCGGCTTTGAACATTTCGGCTTCGAAGCCAAGTTGGGTGCCAGTTTTGTTGGCGTTTTTGGGGGTGGTTTTTGGAGCCATTGGATTGTGCAGTTTTTGTTTTTGTATGATTTGTGCTGCGGGGAAGTTTGCGTAGTGGGATTTTTTTAAAGAACTGCAATCACTCCGATTGATCGTAAGCTGATTCAGCTGCCTTAGAGGCCTCAACGAGTTCAATTCGATTTAGCGTGTAAGTTAGTTTTGGACTACGGTCTTTTGCTGAAACTTCACGTATATTAAGTTGGGCTTGCACTCGTTTGTGGTATGGCTCAATGCCGTTCGAGGCCACGCGATTCAGTTCTGTTCGATGTATGTTGCCTTGTATGATTTGGTTGGTGTCGTCTAATTGAATTTCGAATTTTGCTGATGCGTCTAACCAGCCAACAACTTTGCCAGTTTTATATTCTTGGCGATCATAAATTTGTAAGCTTTCGACTCTATTGCGAGCGCGGGCGATTGCAGCTAAATCTAACTCGAAATCTCGGTTGCCTTCGACGATTCGCATGGTTGCGCCCTCGAGGTCTAAAAATTTGAAAAATTCAGAGAATGATGTCTTTTGTCGTTCGTCGATTTCCGAGGCTGCCTGAGCAAATAACCCGTCATCTTGAGCGGCCATTCCCGACAAAGTGCCTGCAACCTTGTCTAAAATTTCGTGTAATTGATTGTCTTGATCGACCTCAAATTTATCGGTTGTTGCTTGCTGCAATACGAATCCAAATGAACCACGAACGACATCCGTCACCAGCATATGACTGTTGCCTTTTAGGGGTAACGGGCCTTTTACTTGAAGTGGCCCGGTCTGATCAGCCGCGTAGCGTTGACTAACCAATTTTTGAAACTGCGCTAATGCTTTGCTGCTAAATTCAGATTGAATTCCTGTGGAGCCATAAACGGGCCGACCACCAAAAAAAAGCGCAACACTGGCCGGTGCATGTTCGATCATTGTGGCGATTGCACTCAGCTCTTCGCCTAGTTTGGTAACGAGCTGCGCAAATTGGTTTTGCCCAATTGGGTCGTCTTCGGCGATAGCTTCTTGAAGAAACACTTGTGCTTGCGCAAGATTGGCTTGCAAATGTTGCTGCCTAAGTTGTGGAAGCATCTTGCTCTCCTGTAGAAAAATTGCGAAGCATTTGTTCGGTTTCAGCCCTATCTGCTTCGAGCGGAATCTGTAAAAACCCTTTCCAAACTTGGTCGTCTCTGCGGTGCGAAAAAAGCTGAAAATAGTAGGTTGCCCGCTTGATTAAAGACTCTGGCGACAGCCCTAACGGAACGATGAAGGTATCACAACCAAACTTATTTTTGGCCCGCGACCGGTTGAAAATGTCGGGATTCGCGTCCATTAGGCGGTTGATTTCCTGTTTGTCTAAGCCTGTTGGCGGATGGGCGAACGTAACCAAGTCAATATCATTAGGCGCGCGGCTTTGGGATTGTTCGACGTTTTCTGCAAAACTGCCATCGACCCATTGAAAGCCGCTTGTAAATCCTAATTCTCTAATAGCTTTTCTGTACTCAAGCATCCCTAAAAGTAATTGCGCTCGCTTGGGTGACATCGCTAGCCGATTCGCAAACTCGCTAAAAGTAGTCTTGTATGGCGAGATTTGCGCACTGTTAGTTGAATTTGCCCCTAAAAAGGGCGGTAGTACGTGTGAGTGATTGAATGCGGGAATCAAGGTTGATTTAATTTGGTCAGAGTTGCCTGATTGTATCAACCGTTCGGATCAATCCCCACACCTAAAACTCCCAGCCCCCCTAACATCCCCGCCAAGATACTTCGGCCACTGCGGCCATTCACACAAAGGCCTGCTCCGAATAACCTCAAACGGTGCCTTCGCATTCTGCTCAATCAATTGCAAATTAGCCGGTGCCTGCGCTTTCTCAACCCAAGCCGATAACGCCCCCAACGGATCAAACAAAGCAGGTGCCCCAGTTCCTACATGATCTACCGTTGGTGCCGTATAAAACCGCGCAAACTCAGCTACTTTTTTAGCACCCATCGCCCGCTGTACCGATTCAAAATACTGCGCCGTTGCGTAAGGGCTTTTTGCATAGTCGGCCATGTGGTCTAACAAAATTAATTTGCCGCCCGCAGCTGCAAAAGCCGATAAGTCGGGGTTTGTCGAGTCCATTAAGGCGGCTACTTTTTGTAAGCGTGGCTGATGGTCTTCGGGTTTGTATTTTGTAATGTCATATGCACCGTCGTTTGCGTAAAAATAGGCAATCGCGCCGCCGCCGTATAACCATGCAATGCCGTTGTCGGGTTTGGGTGGCAGTGTGGGTGCCGATTTACCGGTCCACCACGAGATCCAACCACCGGTTGCGGCGTACGCTGGTGTGTCTTCGCCGCTAGGGCCGCGGCCGGGGTAGCTGCGTACGCCATTGGGTAGGGCAAAGCTAAATTGTGTGGGTGCGTTTAACACGCGAACCGCTGCAATTTGTTTTGCGGTTAAGCAGCTATCGTTGGGCGAGTCTTTGCACAGCAGTTGGTTGTAATTCATTTTGCTAGCGCAGGCTTTGAAGTTGCTGACGACGCCATCTACCAAGCCATCTTCGCCATCGCATGTTTGTAAAACCGCAGCATGAACTAACTTAACTTGTGCCGGGTTCATCCAACCGCCGTCCATTAAGGCCAAGCCGTCTTTTAAGCCTGCATGTTGCAACCCGGTCCAGTTAATAACGGGTACGCGTGCGAACACGCCGTTGAAGTCTTTGGGATAACGCTGCACCATCGTTAGACCTTCGCGTCCACCTTCCGAGCTGCCCACAAAGTACAAGGCTTGCGGTGCACGACCGTAAGCTATTTGCATGACGGCCACTGCAACGTCGCGCACTTTTTTATACGATGCGTGCCCAAAATTAACTAAGGCTTCGTCGTTTAAGGCAAATGCTTGAATTGGCCGATTGGGTGCATTTTGGTGACCCGAATCGGTACCGTAAGTTACGTACCCTTGCGCCAACGGTGCGGGCGCATTAAAGGTTGCACCAGGTACTAACGCTAAGCCCGTAATCAGTACGCCGTTAAACCCGCCACCGCCAAACTGAACCGAACGCCCGTTCCACACAACCGGCAAATTAATCTGAAAATTAATGTCGGGTGCCGTTGGATCGACCGGTGCAATTTTTCCGACCACTCGGCAATGATCGGGCATTGCTGGGGTAATCGTCGCTGCAGGGGTTGGGCCACTAGCAGCTACTGCTAAGGCCGAGGCAGGAGTGAAGGTACTCGTTACAAGAGTTGCAATTCCACTAGCTAGCCCGGCGCTAAGGCCAATCTGTTTGGCATCAATGGTCTTGCCAGCAAGGGCGGCGCAACCCGCTTTGGGATCGTTTGCGCCTAGTAAGCCACTGTTAGTAGATGCACAGCTGGCTGCAAGCATTGGCACAAGTAAAAACGCGACGCGGATGTTTGATCCCATTGGTTCACCTTTGGTTAGTTGTTAGCGTCATGCTCTAACAAATTGAGGTAAATCCCAAGACGGTTGGTTCCACGGTTTGGGTTGGGGACGCGGGCTCTTTAAGTCAACCATTGGCGCACGAGTGGCTACTGTTTTAAAGAACTAGTTTGGTATCTCGACTTCTTTCGTCATTTTCTGAACCACTTTTTTTGGATATTTGCAATCAGCCATCTGGCCTATATTCAGCCTTATCGAAAACAAATACGCTTAGTAGAACTAATCAACTATTCCTCAAAAAAAATGTTCAAACCTGCCTTGCTTTTGCTGACTATATTTTTAGCCTCTTGTGGTGGCGGTGGCGACACGGCCATTGCCCCACCTATTTCCCCTTTGCCCGCGCCCACTACAGCAGTCAAATCAGTACAAATACAGCTTCCCAATGCCACTAGTTATTGGGGACGGTCATTACAGGCGAGTGTCGAAATTAAAGACGCCGCTGGTCTTGTGTTAACGGGGAAGTCAACCGTTTGGGCATCTAGTAGTCCCAATATTGCAACCGTTGATTCAAATGGTTTAGTGCAGCTAATTACTCCCGGTGTAACTCAAATAACAGCAACTACCGAAGGAGTATCAAGTAATAGTCTAGTTGCAACCGTTAAAGGTTTTCAAACAGAAAGCCTAAGCGTCTATCAAAAAGACAACTGCGCATTAAGCGACACAGCTGATGAAATCCGTTGTTGGGGAGATGGTTACCCTATTTCTCAAAATAGCCCACCGCTTAAGCTTGAGTATCCAAGTCCGGTGAAAATTAATCTTGGTGCAATTTCTACAGGTTCGTTGTTTGCACAGGTCGCCCCCAGTTTTGGATTTAGCTGTGCGCTAACCAAACAGAGCGCAGTTTTTTGTTGGGCTGGTGCAAATAGTTCAACTAGGCCTGCCGAGGTGGCGATGCTAGGAACAGGCAGTCGTTTGCCAATTGGCGATCCGGCGCCAGTTCTAGCGGGTGAAATTCCTGCTGGTGCGACCGTAAAAAAAATTAAACCGGGTTTTCAATCTGCATGTGCATTAGTAAGCGATGGCGAGATTTATTGTTGGGGCGACCGTAATAACATCGGTCCGTTAGCAAATCCTGTGCCTTCGTCAATTGATGTTCAGTCGGCCCCTGCTCGCATTGCCCGGGGAGCCCGCGCGCTAGACGATAAAGTAATCGATTTTGCAATGGGTAACAATCGCATTTGTCTGCTAAGCGAAAGCGGCCGTGTTTACTGCGGTCCGACCCTTAAAGCAGCGACAACTAGTGCCGCTCTGTTGCCGCAAGGTGCGGTTCCAACAAACGTGAAGCTTGTTTCAATAACCGTTGACGGACAATCCGGTGATTTCTTTGGAGCAATGGGTGACGATGGCTGGTTTTATACTTTTGGCGTAGGTGCCGGGGCTCGCTTTGGCGATGGTTCAAACTTATTTGTTAGTAATAACAATGACATCAAGCGTTTAGCGCGTGGGGCCATTCCTGATGGTGCGAAAATTGTGCAAGGAACTATGGGAAACAGCGCCGGATCAAACTGTGTGCTGGTCGATAATGGAAAAGCATATTGTTGGAATAGAGGCTATTTTGGGTCCTTGGGAGACGGTGATTTAGCGGACCACACAGTAAGTCTACCAACAGAAGTAAAACAAGGTGAAATTCCCAACGGCGTTCAAATAGCCAATGTTAAGTGTGGAGCTTTTCACTGCACTGCAATCGGTTCGGATCGCAGGGCCTATGCTTGGGGTCACAACGAAGGAGCGGCTACCGGGCGAACTTCTACTTCAAGTGGATTAACAGGCACTTCAGTTGCCAGCCCTAGGCTGATTAACACGCCAGAATAATGATAGGTTTTGATAGGTTACAACGGGTTTGCGAGTTTATTTAAAACCCAGCAAAGTTAGTTGTAACCCGTCAACTTCATATCGTTTAAAGTCTTGATCAAAACTAACTAACGGTATTGCTTTGCAAATTGCAAAAGCCGCTAAATAAGCATCCATCCACACCTTGGGCGAGGCACTATTTAGCGCTGCAAGTTTTTGCCAAAGATCGAATACGTTGTCGGGTTCGTTAATGCTTGTTACGGACGGTTGGGCAAGATAGGCCGATAAAATTTCTGTGGCTGCGCGATTGCTCATTTGCTCGACGCCATAGAATTTAAACACTGTGGACGTTGTTGCTAAACGCAAAAAACTCTGTTGAGTTGATCTGCAAAATGCAGCTTGATTTTGCGTGTTTAGCTCGCTTAAAAATTGCTTAGCCTCTAAGTGAAAAACGTGTGCTGAAAAAGTTGTTGCAACCCAAATATTAGTATCAATTAGATGTGCTGGCACGCCCAATATCCTCGTCGTCTAATGCGTTTTGCTCGATTTCAAGTGTTTCTTGAAGAGTAGCCCGTCTACTCGGAGCGTTTGAATGACCATTAACGACAGGAAATCCTTGTTGGTCTAGCACGTAAGGTGCTTTGGGTTCGCCTGCCGAATAGGGACTTTGGAGCAATTTTGGAGCGTACAAAGCTTCGGTTAGTAGCTCTGCGACTAAGTCTTTTAAGGGTTTGCCTTGGCTGACAGCGCGAATTTTTATTGTACGAATTAGCTCGTCTGGCAGGTCGATCGTGGTTTTCATTTTCCCATTTTACCAGTAAACCAGCTTGCTTGCAAAATGTTTTTTCAAGAACGAAACCGTTTGCTTTCTTAGCCTAACCAATAGGCGTTCGTACTGACCTAAAAACGTTCTTATTCAAGCCCAGCCAAGTGAATTTTGGCCGCTTTTCCTAGTTCTTTATCGAAGGTAAGTAATGGTGTTTTTAAATGCGCGGCAAGCCAAAGATAAGCCGCATCATAGGTCGATAAACTGTATTGCTGCGATAGTTGTAATTGCTCGGTTTGCACAACCGAATGCAAAAATAAATTTAGTTTTGTAAAGTTATCGAGGGCAATCAAAGTATCTTCAATGTTATGACCAATCGCAATTTTCTTTTGCGCTACGCTGACAATTTCAAATTGAATTAGTTGGGGTGCATGCAAGGTGTACTTCGATAGGTGCGCAGCAGCAGAATCTCGTTGAGCTTCATTAAACAAAATGCTGCACAAAAGGCTTGCATCTACCACTGCGGGCGGCTTAACGATGTAATACGAAGGCGGTTCAGCGATTAAAATTTGCGAAGCTGGTTCTTTCGTAAACTTCTTACTCATCGACTGTCGCGCTCTTGCCGAATCATGTCCACGGACTGCATTCCGCGTGTATCGGGCTTAGGACTACGAGCAACGCTGAAAGCGTACAAATCATCGATGCTTAATGAACCCGCTTTTGCGGATTTATTAGACTTTGCAGAGCCCTGTGGGAACTGCGCGTCTATTGAGGGGAAAGATGCTGAGCGATCATTGATGAACTGTTCGACCATTGACAGCAATTCGCCTTGAAGCGAGCGGTGATTACGCGCTGCGCGTTGACGCAGAGCTTCGGCCCAAGCCTCGGGGACGTCTTTAATAGAAAGGTTTGGCATCGATTGGCTCCAAAATGGTTCCGATTTAATTTAGATTCCATTGTAGCTCCCTTTTGGGTCCGAATACATCCAATAAAAAAGCCCCGCAATCAGCGAGGCTTTTTTAACAACTTAGACAATCAAACTACAAAGCAATTCACACAAACAACCCCGTGCAAATCACCCTGTAAAAATTACTTAGGAACAGCCAAGTACTCTGAAACTACTGTCCACTTGCCGTTTTTAATTTGCGACATGCGGGTCTCGCTGCTGCCTAGACGCTTAGTTGGGCTAAACGTTGGGGCTTGGCCGCCGAAAATATCAGCCGAGAACTTGGTGGTCTCGATTGCTTTTACCAATGAGTCGGTGGTTAAGTTGGTGCCGGCAGCCGCCATTGCGGTGGCCAATTGGTCAACAATTACATAACCGTAGGCCGAAAATACTGTGCCATCTTCATTGAATTTGGTTTTGTATTTTTTAGCCCAAAAGCTAACCGCAGGTGATGCATCATCTGGGTAAGGGTGGCCAACGGTGTGCATAGCGTACAAGCCGTTCATTGCTGGGCCGCCAAGCTTATGGATGATGTCGGTGTAGGCTGCGCTTGAACCAAAGAAGTCTGGTGCAAAGCCGGTCTTACGTGACTCGCCAATGGTGCCGATGGTTTCGCGAATGATGGTGCCTAAAACAACTAAGTCGCAACCACTCGATTTCATTTTCGCTACTTGCGATGAGAAGTCGGTCGAGCCACGCTTGTACGAGGTTTTTTCTGCCAACGGAACGCCGATGTTCTTTAAGCCCTCTTCAGCACCGCGCAACACTTCAAGACCAAAGTCGTCGTCTTGATAAATGATGCAAGGCTTAGTATATTTTTTATTGGCAAACATTTTTGGCAAACCGCTCTTCATTTGATCGAAGTAGGTTGCGGCAAACGCAAACTTAAGGCGATGGAACGGATCGAACATTTCACGTGAAGCAGTAACCGGGAAAAAGTTCATGATGTTTTTTTCTAATTGCACGGGTATAGCCGCATTGTTTTGCGCTGTACCTAAGTGGCCAGCAACTACAAATACTTTGTCGCTGTTTACCAATTTTTGTGCCGCTAGAACTGCTTTTTTAGGATCGTAAGCACTGTCTTCAACAATCAGCTTAACCTTGCGGCCAGCAATGCCGTTTTGCTCGTTTAGCTCGTCGACACGCAATTGCATACCGTTTCGAATTTGTTTGCCGAAGGCTGCGATCGGGCCAGATAAATCTTGAATCGTACCAATCACGATTTCATTTTTGCTCACGCCTTGTTGCTGGGCTTGGGCACTGGTTGCACTTAACGCTAGCGCGATTGCGCTAAGGGTGAGTGTGGCTAGTTTTGTTTTCACGGGTCCATCTCCTTGTAGTTATAAAAATTGTCTTAAAACGGTTTGTCTAGTCGGTTAACGCAACAGAACCTTAATTCGAATACATGCTTTCAATCATCGACGCGTATTTCTTTTGCACAAGCGATCGCTTGAGTTTCATGGTCGGTGTTAACTCTTCGTCTTCGGCGGTTAATTGTGTTTCGATTAAACGAAATTTCTTGACCTGTTCTACGCGTGCGAACTTTTTATTTACTTTTTCAATCTCGGCCCAAATTAAATCTTGTACCGGTTTCGCGCGGGTGAGGCTGGTGTAATTAGAGAACGGAATGTCGTTGTCTTGCGCGTATTTTTCGACGTTCTCTTGGTCGATCATAATGAGCACTGTTAAAAACGCGCGCTTGTCGCCAATTAATACCGCATCGGTAATGTAAGGCGAGAACTTAAGATCGTTTTCAAACTCGCTAGGCGTAATGTTTTTGCCACCAGCCGTAATAATGATGTCCTTCATACGGTCGGTAATTTTGAAAAAACCGTCACTATCGACTTCACCAACGTCACCGGTATGCAGCCAACCATCGGAGCGCAATGTTTCGGCCGTTTTATCGGGCAAGTTTAAGTAGCCCATAAACACGTTTTTACCACGCACCATAATTTCTTGGGTGTCGGGATCGATTTTTAACTCGTTAAACGGGCAAGCTAATCCTATTTTGCCAGGCTTAATATTGCCGGCCGGGGTGTACGACGCCGCGCCGCAAGTTTCGGTTTGGCCCCATACCTCAAGCATGGGCACGCCCAAGGCCAAGTACCAGCGTACGAGGTCGGGTGAAATAGGGGCAGCACCAGTAATTAACATTTTGGAACGATGAATCCCAATCAATTTACGCAGGTTGTTTAAAACCAAAACACGTGCAATGTGAAACTTTGCTTTCTGCATAACGCTAACGGGTTGACCGGCGATGACAGCGTCGGCTATGGAGTAACCCGTATTGATTGACCATTGGTAGGCCGCTTTTTGCAAGCCGCCCGATTCGGAAACGCCAATAAGTACCGATGAATAGAACTTTTCCCAAACGCGCGGCACGGCCGTAAACACAGTGGGCGCGATTTCTCGAACGTTTTCAGGAACTGTTTCTGGGTTTTCCACAAAATTAAGGATAGCCCCCGAATAAATAGCCGAAAACTCGCCACCCAGTCGCTCTGCGATATGACAGAGCGGTAAAAAGCACATGCGCTCGTCTGTTTCGTCTTGCTTGATGATGGTGTTGCCACCGCGCACCGCATACACAATGCCAGCGTGTGAATGCATTGCACCCTTAGGTTTACCAGTGGTGCCCGAGGTGTAGACCAAAATGGCTAAGTCTTCAGGTTTGCGCGACTGGCGACGCTGCTCGAATTCGCCGGGATTGGCTTTATCGTAATCACGGCCAAGGCTACGCAACTGATCTAGAGACATGACGCGATCGTCGTTTACGGTGTCTAAGCCTTCCATGTCGAGCACAATGATCTTGCGCATTTTGGGCATATCACCCCAAACCTCTAGCGCTTTATCTAATTGCTCATCATCTTCTGCAAACAGCACTACGCTTGATGAATCGTTGGATAAGTACACGACTTGGCTAGCAGCGTCGGTTGGGTAAATCCCATTTGATATACCGCCCGCGCTTAAAATAGCCATGTCACATAACAGCCATTCGACGACAGTGTTCGATAAAATTGAAGCGGTTTCACCCGACTTAAAACCAATCGCTGCCAAGCCCATCGTAATTTCGCGGGTGGCTTGCCCAGCTTGGGTCCAGCTCCATTGACGCCAAATACCCATTTCTTTTTCGCGCATCATAATGCCTGCGCCGCGTTTGGTAACGCCGTTCCAAAAAATTTCGTGCATCGTCTCGCCGGGTAGGGCGATTTCGTTGGTTGGCTGTAGTCTAGAAAGATCCCAAAGGTTACTCATGGCTTATGCATTTCTCAAAGTAGCGATTCTCATATTCAGCTAGCGCCACGTTTTCTTCTTTTTCCAGCGTCGCTCACCGCGCACGCCGGTTTCTTTCATGCCCAAATAAAACTCTTTGATGTCGTCTTTTTCGCGCAGGGCAGCGCAAGTATCTTCCATCACGATGCGGCCGTTTTCTAAAACGTAGCCGTAATCGGCTGCGTTTAGCGCCATGTTGGCGTTTTGTTCGACCAATAAAATAGAGGTGCCGCGTTCGCGATTAATACGCACCACAATTTCAAAAATCTCTTTGGTTAATTTAGGCGACAAACCAAGGCTCGGTTCGTCTAACAAAATTAAATGCGGCGATGCCATCAAGGCGCGCGAGATCGCCAACATTTGTTGCTGACCACCGCTAAGCAACCCTGCGTCTTGAGCTGCGCGTTCTTTTAAAATGGGGAAGTAGCCAAATACCAATTCGATATCGCGCGCAATTTGGTCTTTGTCGGCTCGGGTATACGCACCCATTACTAAATTATCGCGCACCGATAGCAGCGGAAATACTTCACGCCCCTCGGGTACGTGGCTTAGTCCTTTACGCACTACTGCTGCAGGATCCCAAGCGGTAATGTTGTCGTTTTTAAATTCGATCGAGCCGCGACGCGGATCGATAATGCCCGAGATAGTTTTTAAAATGGTCGTTTTGCCCGCGCCGTTGCTGCCAAGCACGGTTGCAATTTGGCCTTCTTGCACTTCGAGACTAACGCCCCGAATCGCTTTAATAGGACCGTAGGCGCTCTCAACGTTGTTAAGTTTTAAGACGACGCTCATGCTGCGGGCCTTCTGAGGTAAGACATATCTTCTGTGGCACCCAAATAGGCTTCGATAACACCAGGATGCGATTGCACTTCGGCTGGTGTACCCAAAGCCAGTACTTCGCCTTGGTTCATTGCCAGTACGCGATCGGAAACCCGCGATACCAAAGTCATATCGTGTTCAACCATCAGAACAGTGATGCCTAATTGCGAACGAATATCTTGAATCCAAAATGCCATGTCGTCGGTTTCTTCGGGGTTTAAACCAGAAGAGGGTTCGTCGAGTAATAACAGTTTTGGTTTGGTACACAGCGCACGACCTAGCTCGACTACTTTGCGAACACCGTAAGGTAAACCGGCCACCATCGTGTCGCGATAATGTTGTAAATCTAAAAGGTCGATAACGTTTTCGGCAGCTTCGCGCGCGGCGATCTCACTTGCGCGGACTTTGCCCGTAAATAGCATTTGGCTAATAAAGCCCGTGTTGTGATGCACGTGGCCGCCAATTAATAAATTTTGCAATACGGTAGCGTGCTCGAACAATTCGATGTTTTGAAACGTACGCGCAATGCCCATGCTAGCGACTTGGTACGGGGCCATTGTAGTTAGCAATTGGCCCTTGTAATGGATGGTGCCGCTTGTGGGTGTGTAGATGCGGCTTATTAAATTAAATACAGTGGTTTTACCGGCGCCGTTGGGGCCAATTAAAGTAAACACTTCACCTTCGTTAACATCGAAGCTGACTTTGTTAACCGCTAACACACCACCAAATCGTACGGTTAAATCGCGGGCGGATAATAAGGGTTGCGGTTTGACAGCGGATGATGCTGTGCTTGACGCTGATGCGTTGTTTGCCATCGATGCGTTTAAATTTGTGTTGGTCATTATTTGGCCTTCATTTCAAACGGTCCGACTTAGCAAAAGCCTTTTGGCGCTTAAACATGCCTTTGCGATAAAACGGAAACAGTTGAAACCAAGTGCGAACTTTTAACCAGCGGCCATATAAACCTAATGGCTCGAACAACACAAACATGACTAAAACGATGCCGTAAATTAAACCCTGCAAACCAGCGGCTTGCCCAATGACCGGGGGCAGCACGTCTTTAGCCATCGCAATAAGTTGTGGCATCGAAATTAAAAAGATCGCCCCCAAAAACGCGCCATGCACAGAGCCCAAGCCGCCCACCACCACTAGCAGCAGTAGCTCGATGGATTGCAAAATGCCAAACTGATCGGGTGAAATAAACTTAATTTTGTGGGCATACAATGCGCCCGCAATACCCGCTAACGCGGCCGAGATCGCAAACGAAAGGCTTTTGTAATAGGCCAAGTTAATGCCCATACTTTGTGCCGAAATTTCTGAATCGCGAATCGCTACAAAGGCACGTCCGGTTGGCGAGCGTAATAAATTTAAAATTGCCAGCGTAACCAAAATAGTAATAATTAAACAGGTGAAATAAAACGCAATATCACTGTCTAATTTAATGCCCAGTAACTCGGGCGTTTTAACGTGTTTACCGGCGTTGCCGCCAGTAACACTGTCCCAGCGGGCAAATACTTCTTCGACAATAAAGCCAAACGAAATGGTGGCAATGCCGAGGTAAATACCTTTAACGCGCAAGGCCGGTGTACCGACAATAATGCCGACGATTGCCGATAACAATGCGGCAGCTGTAATCGCAAAAATAAACGGGACGCCCCAGCCAATGAGTACGGCTTGCGTATAGGCACCAACACCAAGAAACGCCGCATGCCCAATAGACACTTGACCCGTAAAGCCAGCCAACAGCATGAGGCCCAAGCCAACGATCGAATAAATTAAGATCAGCACCAATTGGGCTAGCCAGTACTCGGGCAGCACCCACGGCGCGACGCACAAAGCCGCTAGAAGCAGTCCGTACCAAACTTTGTGGCCGTTGTGTTTGGCAAGCGCAATGTCTTGCTCGTAATTGGTTTTAAACAAAAATCGCATAGTGATCTAAACCTTCTTACGCAATTTTTCGCCGAACAGGCCGTTTGGTTTTACCATCAACATAATTAACACCACAATGTAGGCGGCAATATCTTTGATACCCTCGGGGGCATAAACGCCGGCAATTGACTCGACGATGCCGATGATCAAGCCACCAATGATGGCACCCGGTAAACTACCAAAGCCACCGATAACCGCGGCTGGAAACGCCTTAAGTGCAATGACGCCCATGTTGGCGTGAACGAAAGTAATCGGCGCTAATAATAAGCCAGCAATGGCAGCCACAGCGGCAGCAAGACCCCAAACCAAACCGTTTAGGCGTTGCACGGGAATACCCATGTAATACGCGGCTAGTTGGTTTTGCGACGAGGCTTGCATTGCAATGCCTAAACGCGTGTACTTAAACATCGCAAACAAAATTAGACATAAAAGCAAAGTGCCGCCGATAATCACTAGGTGCTCTACACTGATTACTAAGGCTCCTAACTTTACGACTTCGTTTTTGTAAGGGACTGCTAATGAATGGGTTTCGGTGCCGATGTCAGGAATCATCGTAACGAGCCCGCGCAAAATATAGCCGATACCGATGGTTAACATGACGACTGTAAATTGGGGTTGGCCAAGGATAGGCCGTATTACAAAACGCTCGAGCACTACGCCAAATATTGCCATAGCAACAACGCTAGCAATAAGCGCTATCCAGATGGGAATACCCATCAGCGTAGAAGCACCAAAGCCAAAAAAGGCGCCTAACATCATTAGGTCGCCTTGCGCGAAGCTTACGGTTTCGGTTGCCTTGTAAATGAGTACAAAGCCTAGTGCGATAAGGCCGTAGATACAGCCGTTCGCGATACCACTGATGATAACTTGCAAAAACTCCAAACGTCTCCCTCGTCTTTTTTCAAAGCTCTTTTGTTAATCTGGAATGTAGCATCAATTTTAGTTACTTCCTTCTAACTTACTTTAATTTTTTGCGTTAAGTCACATGTTGCATTGCAGCAATCGGAAGGGCTGAAGTTTTATCGTTTACGTCGTAAGGGCGAGACAAACTTAGGTCTGAAAAAAATGTCGGCAAAGAACTCCGCTAACATTCGAACGATCAATATTTAAAGAGCCTAAATCATGACTCAACTAGACCCTGCTATCGCCGAAATCGAAACTCGTTGGAAAGCGGCTGGCATTCTCGGTCTATACGACGGTTGCAATTTACCTAGTGGTGGTCCGGTAAGTCGCGAGCGTGCGCGTAATGTGCGCGGCCTGTTTTATCCAAAACCGGTGTTGGACACAGGCACGATAGAAAAACTTGAAATAGACGGGCCACATGGGCCGATACCCATTCGCATTGTTTGGCCGTATAACAGTGTTAGTTCGGTTGCAAGTGCCCGCGAAAAACCGCAATCAACTTTAGTGTACTTCCATGGTGGCGGATGGGTGGTTGGCGATTTGGATTCGCACGAAGCGCACGCCGTTCGAATTGCCAACGAGGCACAATGCGTAGTTGTAAACGTTGATTATCGTTTGGCCCCCGAGTTTAAGTTTCCGGTACCAGTTGATGATTGTTGGTTTGCAACGCAATGGGCTTATAAAAATATTGACCGCTTAGGTGCAAACAAAGCGCGTTTCGCGGTAGGCGGGGATAGTGCAGGTGGAAATTTTGCGGCAGTAATGGCTTTGTTATGCCGCGATAATGGGATTGCGTTGGCCGCTCAATTGTTACTGTACCCAGCAACCGATACAACAAAAATTGGTGAGCGCGATTTACGCGAAGCTTACTTTAACGACCATGCAAATCAATCGCTCGATCCACGCGCTTCGCCTTTGCTAGCGAAATCGCACGTCGGGTTAGCACCCACCATTCTTGGCGTAGGGCCTTACGACTTTTTGTATCGCGATAACTTGGCTTACGTAGCCGTTCTAAAGGCAGCAGGAGTGCCGTTGGTATACCGCGAGTATGCAACCCTAAATCACGGATTTTTTAGCTACACGGCTATTTCTAAGGATAGTGAGCGGGCTGCAATTGAATTATGTCACGATTTTCGGAAGCGCTTTGAAAGCGCTGGGTCGTAATTTTTTGAGTTTTCTAGCCCTTTGGTGCTGAATATTTGACCGATAGTCAGCTAGATTATTTTCGAGACGCAGACCTGAATAGTCGAGCTCTACACTTCGTTTAGATAAATTTACAACGCGTGCGTCTTTTTGAAAAATCGATTAATTGCAGCGGCAGCATTTTTCGCCACTATGGCGATATTACTTTTGCTAATGTCTGGTCCTGACCAGAATAAAATTCTAGAAAAGCTAGATAAATACGGTGTTATTACCGAAGCCTATCGCGATGATCAGATGGTTCAAATACATCCTGGTGCAAACCCGGTCTATGTTTTTGAGTTGAAGTTTAAAACGCCTAAAGGCGAAGTTAGCAAAAAGTTTGCGACTTCAAAAGAATTTTACGAGACCATAGAAAAACGCGAATCGAAAACGCCCGGCATCAAAGTAAAGTATTTGCCGACCGATCCGCAAATTGCTCGATTGGTTGGCGATTCCCCTCCGCCGGTTCCAAAGTCAAAAATTCCGATGATCGGAATGTTGTGTTTACTCGGATTGCTTGCTTACTTCGGCTGGAAGTTTAGGCATTTGGCGCGATCGATCGGATTTAACCTAGGCTCTAGTTACGACGACGAACCCGCTGCAGATGAAGACTTTACACCCCGTAAAAATTATGACCAAGTTCGCCCCGATGCGGGCAAAGTAGTTAAAACAATCGTTCCCGATGTCGAAATTAAATCCAACGGCCCTAAAATTAGTGTGCGTCCCGAATCGATATTTCCTCGTCTTAAATTTACCGGCCTTAAAGAAGGTGTCGGTCCAATTACTGCCAAGATTGGTATAGGCGATTCGGGTCAAGTGATCAGTGGTGCTAGCAATCCGATTATGCAAGCGGTTCCCGGCGGTTTAGGCGTCATGTACGGCATTGATTCTGGTGGCCATTGGGAATACTTGGTGCAGGGCCAGTTCGACAAAATGGGTTTTAGCCACGACCAACTACACCAACGCGCGTTATCAAATTTAGAGGCTTGGGTGAACACCTCGGGCAATCTACGGGTTCTCACTTTAGAAAACGGTGCGTTTGGAATTGTTGCCGGTGGCGACTTTGAAGCGGCCTTTTTACTGCTTGATAGTTTGTGGGATGGGCCACTAAAAGACTACACGCCCAACGGCGTGGTCTGCGTTGTACCTATGCCCGATATTTGCATGTTCTGCGATTCACGCAATGTGAACGCAATACGCGCTTTAAAAGCCGCGGTGTTTAAGTTTAACGAAGGTGGCGCAGACTTATTAAGTAAAGATTTGTACCGTCGTACCGCTGGCAAATGGCAGAGCTTTCCAATCGACTTAACACCTGCAGTTGAGTCGATTGAGTTTAACTAACATTAGCTATCATCACTAGCTAACAATATACGCAGCAGCACCAGTTGCAATAAGCTCGCCCGAATCATTATGCAAAGCCATTTGAGTAGATCCAATACGGCCACCTAAACGATTTACCACGGCCGACGCAATAAAATGGCTGCCAATGCCTGGCCGCAAATAGTCGATCCGCATATCGATAGTGCCAAGCTTGCTAAAGCGATGCAACACTTGATCGCTCGATTCATCGGGATGTTTAAAGGCTAGGGCGCACATTAGCGCGAAGCCGCCGGTGGCATCTAACACAGCAGAAGTTACGCCACCATGCAGTCGGCCATATAAAAAATGTCCCACTAATTCATCGCGCATATTAAAGCGCACTTTAGGCGTGTTAGAGAATTCAATAACGGTAAAACCAAGCGTTTGATTAAATGTAATTTGGCGCTCAAATACATCAATAATTGCTTCGCGGGTTTTGGCTTCTTCTTTGGCCGATCTGGGTGTTACGGTCAATTTACTGTCCTTTAAATTGTGCTGGGCGTTTTTCGATAAAGGCTTTTACACCTTCATAAAAATCGGAAGTTTTACTGGCTTCGGTTTGTAACCTGGCCTCTAGCGCCAGTTGTTGTTCTAAAGTGTTGTTAGGGCTCGCGGCTAATGCGTCTTTAATTAAAGCTAAGCCTGTTGTGGCTTGATTGGCTAGACATTTGGCCAAGCTTTGCGCTCTACTTAGCAGTTCGGCGTCGTCATAAACTTTCCATACTAAACCGTACTGTAATGCCGCTTGGGCATCGATGGGTTCGCCAAGAAGTGTTAATGCGCGCGCTCGTTGCTCTCCAACTAAGCGAGGCAAGAACCAAGTGCTACCTGCATCGGGTACTAGGCCGATACGCACAAAGGCTTGTAAGAACGATGCGGATTGCCCAGCTAAAATTACATCGGCCGCTAAAGCGATGCTCATTCCTGCCCCTGCAGCGACACCATTGACCGCGCTAATGACTGGTTTTTTTAAATTACGGATACCCAAAATTACTGGGTTGTACCTAGCAAGAAGCGCAGCGCCTGCATCTAAAGGCGTTGCTGCGCTACCTAGAGCACCTGCCGGAATAGTTGTTAAGTCGGCCCCCGAACTAAAGGCCCGACCGGCGCCTGTAATTAAAACTGCGCGTACATTTGCGTCGCTGGCTGCAGCTTGCACCGCCAGCGCCAGTTCGTGCATTAAGGCTTCGTTTAACGCATTCAGTACTTCGGGGCGATTGAGTGTAATTTGTGCGTAACCGTCTTGCACGGTGTAGATCACTGCAGGGCTGTTCATAATAGACCTAATTGTTTAGCTGCTAAATCGTTCATTACTTCTTCGGTGCCACCACCAATCATCATGACTTTAACATCACGATAAATACGCTCGCTTTTCGAGCCACGCATAAAACCAGCACCACCTAAAATTTGAATTGCACTGTCGGCACAATCGCGCATCAAGCGACCGGCTCGGTTTTTAGCCAATGCAATTTCACCGGCTTGGGATGAGCCTTGATCATTCTTTTGCGCTAAGTGTGCAAGCCACGCTAGCATGGGTAAAATTCCATCAAGCATCGCTACTAACTTATGGCGCACTACTTGATGTTCGATCAGTGTTTTGCCGAAGGTCTTTCGCTGCTTTGCCCAATCGAGTGCTTCTTCGAAACAGCTAATTGCAAAACCGACACTTCCTGCAGCCATGGTTAATCGCTCGTCATTAAAGTTCTGCATAATTAGACCAAAGCCTTTGTTTTCAAGGCCGATTAGCCGATCGTGCGGAACCAAGCAGTTATCAAAAAATAACTCAGCCGTATCCGAGCACCACCATCCGGTTTTTTTCAAGGCATTGCGCGTTAGACCCGCAGTATTACCATCCATTAAAAATAGCGAAAGCCCGCTTGCACCTGGGCCGCCGGTGCGCGCTGCAAGCAAAATAAAATCGGCACGAATGCCCGAAGTTATGTAGCACTTGCTACCGTTAATTAACCAGCCGTCGCTTTTTTGTACCGCAGTGGTTTTTAAGGCGGCTACATCGCTGCCCCCATCTGCTTCAGTAACGGCTAGCGAGCCGATTGCTTGGCCGCTTAATAATTGTTTTACAACCGTTTGTTTGATTGTGTCGTTAGCCGCTTTTATTAATGGACCAACCATAATAGTGTGCGATAGTAGGCTGGCATTTAAACCACCCAATCCCGCCCGTGCCAACTCTAAGATGGTTAGCACTTTCATTAAAGAATCGCAGGGTGTGCCGCCAAATTCTGCGGGGTATCCCAACCCCGATAGACCTAAGGCACCGGCTTTTTTATACAACTCTAAAGGAAAGGTTTCGGTCTCATCCCAATGGTGGGCGTTAGGGCCTATTTCCTTGTCAACAAATTGTCTTAAGGTCTGTTGCCATTGCAAGTGTTCGGGTAATGGGTTTGCCCAACTTTGTAGTTGTAGGCATTGCAAGTCGATGTTCATGGGGCGGGCTTTGGTGCGTTTGTTGGTGCGTTTGTTGGTGCGCTTGTTGGTGCGCTTGTTGGTGCGTTTTTTTGCGCACTCGATAGCGTAACAAGCAATTGCATTGGGCTAACTTGTTGATCGACAGCAATAGCAATTTGTTGCACAACACCATCTACCTTTGCCACAATTTGATGCTCCATTTTCATCGCTTCGATTGTCAGTAAGACATCACCTTTGTTGACTGTTCCTCCCACTGCAACCAATACTTGATTGACCTTGCCATGCATCGAACTCAACACATCACCAGCCGCTTGCTGGCTACTGGAACTGTTTTTGGCTTTGTAAGGAAGTAATTTAAAAAGTCCGCCAACCGGTTGTAATTGACCCAGATGCAACGCTTGGGTAGTCGGTAGCCAAACTTTTTTGCCGAACCAAACAGGTTTTAGTTTTCTTACATCAATAATTTGGGTTTGGTTTAATTGCGGCTTTCCATTGCTTACTTGCGGGCCGCACTCGAACACATTGTTTTCTAAGCATCGGGTTTGAATACTGTGCACTGTTCCGTTTAATTCAATTTGCAACGTGGTCGTCAGGGCACCAAAGCCTTGCAATAAACCATGTGGCGCGCTTTGGTTTTGTGCAAACATTGCGGCTGCTTGCAACAACAAACTATGTTGCGCGTGGCTTAAATCGCTGGCAATTGCGTTGCTTGACTTGTTACTAAGCTCGTTGCTTGAATTGCCGCTTGATGCGTCGCCAGAATCACCGCTTGATTCACCGTTTGATTCGCCGCTTGATTCGCCGCTTGATTCGCCGCTCGCGCGATTAGGCAATACGCCCAAATTAAACGAGTCAAGCCAAAGCGTATGCAATTGAGCGTCACGAAATTCGGTGCTATTTAGCAAAGCCGCTAAGTAGCTTTGATTCGATTGCAAGCCACTAAATGTAAATGAATTTAGTGCCTCTAGCATTTGTTTGATTGCTTGTTCGCGCGTGGGTGCATAGCTAATTAGCTTTGCGCACATCGAATCGTACCAAGGCGAAATAGTTCCCTTGCTATTTAGCCCAGAATCGATTCGCAAGTAGTTTTTTGCGCTCGCATGCGGAGCAAATTGGGTAGTATTAAATTGCGCAAGATTTTGGTTAGCTTGTCGAAACAGCCCAACCTGAGGTGCAAATTCTTCCATTGGGTCTTCTGCACAAAGCCTCAATTCAATCGCATGTCCTGCCTCGGCCATCTGTGTATTGATGTTTTGCTGATTTAGGTCTAATACCTCGCCCTGAGCTACCCGTAATTGTTGCTCTACAATATTAATGCCCAATAAAGCCTCAGTAACGGGGTGTTCCACTTGGAGCCGAGTATTCACTTCTAAAAAATAAAAGGCACTATTAGAATCGAGCTGTTCAACTAAAAACTCTACGGTTCCCGCACCGTAATAGTTAGTTGCTTTACACAATTGAATTGCGGCATTACTTAACGCTTGCCGGGTATTCGCGCTGAGCCCTGGAGCAGGGGCTTCTTCAATTATTTTCTGGTTTTTTCTTTGCGTAGAACAATCGCGTTCACCCAATGAAAAGACATTGCCATGGCGGTCGGCAAGAATTTGAATTTCTATGTGCCGTGCATTTAAAATGGCGCGCTCTAAAAAAACTTGGTCAGAACCAAAACTACTTTTAGATTCGCGTTGTGCACTCGCAATTGCAGCCGGCAATTCTTGCCCATGTGGAACCAAACGCATGCCGCGTCCACCGCCCCCTGCAGCAGCCTTGACCATCAAAGGATACCCAATTTTTTCGGCTTCTTGCATCACTGCCGTCAAATCATTAACAGAGCCAGTGTACCCACGCGCAACTGCTACGCCAGTACGTTGTGCAATTTCTTTTGCTGCTGCTTTGTTACCCAAAGCGCGCATCGCGCTGGGGGTAGGGCCTACAAAACAAAGTTCAGCATCTAGGCAGGCTTGGGCAAAGTCTGCGTTTTCGGATAAAAATCCGTAACCGGGATGAATTGCATCGGCTTTGCTTTGTTTGCATGCAGCAATAATGGCTGTAATGTTTAAATAACTTTCGCTAGCGGGTGCCGGCCCAATACACAGCGCTTGGTCGGCCATTTGCACATGGCGCGCATCACGATCGGCTTCAGAAAAAACCGCGATGCATTGGATACCCATTGCTTGGGCTGTATGAATAATTCGGCACGCAATTTCGCCGCGATTTGCAATTAGCAAACGGCGAATTTGCGTTGGCGAATTATTCAAATTTAAGTGGGTACTAAGCACGGGGCATGATGCCCATCGTTTTGGATATGATGCCTAGCATTACTTCATCGGCACCACCGCCGATTGAGCCTAAGCGCGAATCGCGCCAGTAGCGATTTTGGCGAGTATCGGTCATGTATCCCATCCCGCCCATAAACTGGACGCACCAATCGGCCACTTCGCGCGAAACACGACCCGCTTTGAGTTTTGCCATAGAAGCTAATTGGGTAACATCGGTTCCGCCAACATATAAAGCCACGGCTTGATAGAGCAGGGCACGCAGACATTCGACTTCGGTTTTTAGCTCGGCCAATTTAAAGTGCACAACTTGGTTGTCCAAAAGTGATTTTCCGAATGCTTTACGTTCGCGCAAATAATTGATTGTGTCGTTTAAAATTTCATCAGCCGCCATTGCGTTAGCGGCAGCCCATAAACGTTCTTCTTGAAACTGCATCATTTGATAGGAGAATCCCATCCCCTCTTCACCAATACGATAGCGTTGCGGTACGCGCACATTATCAAAATAAATTTGCGCCGTATCGGAGCATCGCATGCCGGCCTTGTCTAACTTGCGGGCAATTTCTATGCCCTTGGTATCCATTGGCAAACAAATAAGTGTTTTGTTTTTGTGTGGTGCTGCATCTGAGGTGTTTGCTAGTAAACACATCCAATCGGCTTGCGTGCCGCTCGTTGTCCACATTTTCCCGCCATTAATAACGTAGTCACCCCCGTCTTTGCGCGCTGTGGTTTTAATCGATGCAACGTCCGACCCTGCACCAACTTCTGAAACACCAAGGCAAGCCACTTTATCACCAGAAATAGAAGGCGTTAAAAACTCTGCTTTTAGTTCGGTGCTGCCAAAGCGCGCCAATGCGGGCGTTGCCATATCGGTCTGTACGCCGATTGCCATTGGCACACCGCCGCAATGAATATGTCCAAGGGCCTCGGCAACCGCAATTGAATACGAATAATCTAAACCGAGCCCGCCGTTTTCGATTGGTTTGGTCACGCCTAGCAGCCCCAACTTACCAAGCCCTTGAAAAACTTCGCGAGCCGGAAAAATGCCGGCTTTTTCCCATTCATCAACGTGCGGATTAATTTGCTCGTTGATAAACTTTTTAAGTGAATCTTGTAGTGCGCGATGTTCGGGGCCGTAAATCATTTTAAAATCCTGTGAAATGGTTTTGGTGTTTGTTTTGCTATATTAAATTTGTAAATTGTTAAGGTCGCGAAACCCCAAACTGAATTGGATGGACTTGACGTTGTTGCGATTCAAAAACAGTTTGCAGCGTAATTGCGAGCACTTTGCGCGTCTCTGCGGGGTCAATAATGCCATCGTCCAAAAGGCGCGCGCTGGTGTACAACGCGCTGGCTTGAGCGTTAAAGTTTTGAATAATGGCTTGCTCTAAGGCTTGGAGTTTTTGTTCATCAATTGGTTCTCCTTTGCGCTTGGCGGTGGCCTCGGTCACAATACGCATAGTTTTTGCGGCTTGCTCACCGCCCATAACTGCAGTTTTTGCGTTGGGCCACGAAAACACAAATCGCGGACCAAAAGCGCGGCCACACATTCCGTAATTGCCAGCGCCAAATGAGGCACCGCATTGAATTGTAATAGAAGGAACCGTGGCGTTAGAAACGGCTTGAATCATTTTCGAGCCGTGTTTAATCATACCGGCGCGTTCGCTGGCAGTTCCCACGATATAGCCCGTAGTGTTTTGTAAATACAGTAACGGTATATTCGCTTGGCAGCATGCTTGAATAAAGTGAGTAACTTTATGACTACCCGCTGGATCAATAGGCCCGTTGTTGGTAATAATGCCAACGGGCATTGAGTATATGCTGGCGTGTCCGCAAACTGTTGTAACGCCATAATCGGGTTGCATCTCTAAAAAATCAGAACCATCCACCAAACGCGCAATGATCTCGCGCATGTCAATTGAATCACGGGCTTGCGTGGGCATTAGCGCGGCTAATTCACTAACTTCAAAAATAGGTTCTTCAAACGTACCAGTGCTTGAAGGTAAATGCTGTATTGCAGTTCTGTTCCACTGAAGCTTGGCGACAATTTCTCGGGCTATTGCAATGGCGTGGCCATCGTCTTCGGCTAGATACTCGGCCAACCCCGACACAGTGCCATGCATTTGCGCGCCACCTAAGTCCTCATCATTCGCAATTTCGCCCGTGGCCGCTTTTAACAATGGCGGACCCGCTAAAAATGCTTTTGCCCGTCCTTTGACCATAACGACATAATCGGATAAGCCGGGCATATAGGCCCCACCTGCTGTTGACGAACCGTGAACGACAGCAATCACCGGCAGACCCGCTGCGGAAAGGCGTGCCAAGTTGTAAAACAATTGTCCACCGGCTACAAAATCTTCGACTTTGTACTTCATTAAATTGGCACCAGCCGATTCAATCAATTGCAAATACGGCAGCTTGTTGTCTAGCGCGATTTGCTGCGCTCGTAGGGCTTTTTCTAGTCCCATACTTTGAATCGCGCCTGCATCAATTCCAGAGTCGCTAACGTTGACTAGGACGCGTGTACCCGATACGAAACCGATGCCGCAAATCATGCCTGCACCCGGAATGGATCGATCGAGATCTGATTTGTCTAAACCATAACCGGCCAAGCTCGATAATTCTAAAAATGGCGCGCCGACATCAAGTAGCAAGCCTAGGCGCTCGCGCGGTAGCAATTGTCCGCGTTTATCAAACAGCGGTTTTGCATTGGCCGAAGCAGCACTAGCGCGTTGCTCTAAGCTGCGCATGTGCCGAACTAGTGCCGCCATGGCTTGTTGCCGTTGAATGCTGTTGGCGGCGTTTGAAACAAAGGACGAACTAAGTTGCGGCATAAACCTTTACCTTGATGCAGCGTGGATTACAGTGAACTTAACATTTTTGGCAGACTAGCCAGGTCAAAACCATTAAAAGCCTCGGTTGAAGATGAGTTTTGCGCTGTTTGAGTCGGCCAAGTATGCCGCGCGTTGGGAACACCGCCGTCCATGCGTAAACAGCCACCTGTCATAAAATTTGCGGCCGGTGAAAGTAAAAACACAATGGCTGCGGCCACTTCTGATTCGGTACCGAAACGCTGTAAGGGCACTACTTTTTGCAAGCGCCGTAGTTCGGCCTGCATTGCCGAATCGTAAGTATCGAAACCGCTAGAGGCAATCCAGCCGGGTGCAATTGCATTGACACGCACGCCATATTGCGCCCACTCGGTCGCTGCCGTTTCGGTAAAGTTCAGCATACCAGCGCGTGCGGCACCCGAATGGCCCATGCCAGGCATGCCACCCCACATATCAGCAATAATGTTGACGATGCTGCCGCCTTTGGCCTTCATCGAAAAGTGTAACGCTGCTTTAGAGCAAATAAATCCGCCGGTTAAATTAGTTTTAACAACGGCTTCCCAACCTTTAAGTGAAATTGCTTCTAGCGGTGCCGGATATTGTCCTCCGGCATTGTTGACTAAACCATCAATCTTGCCGTGCTGTCTTTCTACAGCATCGAAACAATTTTCCACTTGTTCTTCGACGCGAATATCGGCTTGATGAATGGAGCACAAGCCGCCGCGGGCTTGTATTTCATTTTGTGTAGCAACTAGTTTGTCGAGGTTGCGTCCGATTATGGCCACTTGTGCGCCAAGTGAAGCAAGCTCGTGGGCGGTACAACGGCCGATGCCTGATCCGCCGCCAGTAATAACTACAACCGATTGTTTAAAGAGGTCTGGCTTAAAAATAGACTGATACATAAAAAACGCGCTCCAATTATTTTACTATTGCGGACGGTTGCAATCGACTGCGAATTAAATCAAGGTGAGACTTAAGGTTATAAAACTCAATATGTTTCGCCGCGCCAAGTCGCAACTGATCGAGTCGATGTTCGATGTCGTTTAGGCAGGTTGGCGCTTTTGCAAGATCGAGATTTTTGCCAATATTTTGTTCTAGCTGAAAAGCTTCTTCGTATAGCTGCAAAATGGCGGCACGCTCGCGGTAATCAATAAATGCCGGAATCAATTTAATCAGCGGAATCCCAATTGCAAGAATCGGAACAATAGAGACCAACAAACGTTCTAGTAAATTGGCTAACCAAAATGGTAAGTACTTTTGCAGAAACGGACGACCTGTTTTAAAAAAACGTTTCGATTCTTCACTTTGTACAAACTGCAGGCTCTTTTCGTTGGGAAACTGCCTTAGATCGTGAAGGGGACCTGGGTTTGCGTGAACTTCGCTGGCAATATCCATAATTAAAAACGCGATGGCGCGATGGGTGTCAGTGCGTGCAACTAAATTGGCATTTGCGGCTACGAGTTGTAAATCGCGCGCCGGCTTGTTGCTTGCAAAGTCAGTAGCGCCCTTGGGCAAAGTCACTTTCGACATCCACGGAAACCGACGGACATAAGCGTCGGCATGATCAAATTCTATGATTTGCATACCGTCATTTAGCGCATTCTTAATAACATCAGCGCTTGGCGAAGATACCAACATAATTGCATCCACTTGGTCGGTTTTTAATGCTTCGGCCGAATCTTGAGAAGGTAAATTACTGAGCGTCGAGTTGGTCGCGTCGATACCGTTTGCCTTTAAAAATTCCAAAGCAACAGGATTGGTTCCGCTGCCCACAGGGCCAACATTGATTCGCTTACCTTTAAGGTCGATTAGTCGTTCAAATTTTTTTGTTGGTTTGTGTAGAACCCACAAGGGCTCAAAAGCAACGCTAGCAAGGGCTTCCAATTTGGGGTACTCCTCCATGCCAACAATACCGGTTTGAACGAAAGCAAAATCTACTTTTTGTTTTGAATCTTGTAGGCGCGCGAGATTCTCAACTGATCCCTTTGATTCTAGAATTTTTAAAGTGATACCGTGTTTTTTTAATTGTTCGGCGTAACGCTGCGCGTATTGGTAGTAGGCACCGGAAGCGGCACCTGTTGATATGGTGATGGTTTTGGGCGGTGGTGGCTCGATGTAACGAAATAGGAAAAATGCACCAACCGCTAAAAGCGTGCCAATAGTTCCCAATAGCAACCAAAGTTCACGACTGGTCAAAATGACCCAATTGCCAGCGCGTAGTTTTGACCCGAGTGCTTTTAATTCTTGCTTCATTTATGTGACTTTGTTGGTGTTTTCGATTGTTCCGACTAGGTATAGTGTGCCAGACGTTGCAAAACAACCGATTTTTTGTGAATTTAGTTCAAGTTGCTGGCGTAAGCGCCTGTTTTAAAACACTATTCAAGGCCCTGTCAGTAAAGTAAATATGATGAATTCTAAGCCAATTCGAACGGCCGCGTTGTTTTTATGTGGGCTTGCCTTGTGTGCCTCAGCACAAGGTTCTCCAATTTTTAATCGTAGCGTCTACGAAACAACGCTTGAAGTAAGCCCGCTTAACCAGATTTCAGAAACGCTTGGGCAAAGTTCTAATATGAGCAGCGTTAACTGGATTGAAGCTTGGTTTTTAGGGGCTATTCCTTCGGATACCCGCAGTTTTTTACGCGCGGCTATGGAATTGGCACCCGCCCGATTTGCCGTCAACTCAGACGCGACCAACTCGTTTAGAACAATTTTGCGCCCTTAGGTAAACTACGTTCCGCACCGCCTCCGTAGCTCAGTGGATAGAGCATCCCCCTCCTAAGGGGAGGGTCACCCGTTCGATTCGGGTCGGAGGCGCCAGCCTCCGAGGACAGTCCTGAGGACTGTCCGGCGCGAATCGAAAGGTTGGGCTTGCAAGCCCAACCCCCGTTTTCAGGGTCGGAGGCGCCAGCCTCTGAGGACAGTCCTGAGGACTGTCCGGCACCAATCGAAAGGTTGGGCTTGCAGCTCAACACATTAATCCTGCAACTTGTGCACCGTGAGCTAGCGCCTTAGCTAGCCGAAGAATACGATTCAACAATTCTTAACGCATTCGACTCACGGAGTTTTAATGAACCCATACATTCGGCCAGATGATGGTCCATGGATGAAGCGCTACCTAACATGGGCAGCGCCTTATTACGACAAATTTAGTCCTGAGCGCCGATTAGAAGTTGCCGAGATTGATCGTTGGTTGTACAGCCGAAAATCGATTGGTTTTGTAATTGGATTGATCGCCTCAGCGATAGGACTGTTTTTGGGTCTGCGCGCAGCAGGTCTAAGTAATATATTTGCAGCCTTAGCGACTATCGTTGCTTACGTACTAGTTTTAGTTGCAGTTTCGAGTACTTGGTTCGCCGGAGATGTTTTGACTGATCGGCGGCCAAAGTTTGTACGAAAGAGCCCCTTGCTTGCCGTATTTTATTTTTTGCTCATGGGCTACATTGGGGCTTTAATTGGTTTCGTTTTCGGTTCTTTTATGGCCAGCAAAGATTCGTTTACGGTTGATCGTACGTGGTCATTTTTTGTTGAAGGATTCGCAAAGACTGCACCGGCTGCTGCTGCCTTGGCGTTTCTCATGGTCAGCGCAGTATGTATTACGCTCGTCATAAAAAAACAGCAATTACAGTCTAGGGTAAGCCGATTAAACAACGAAACAACTGCCCAAAGAAACCTAAACGCGTTGAACGAGGCTAAATTACGCGTGCTACAGGCTCAGATAAAACCGCATTTTTTATTTAATACTTTAGCTGCGTTGCAGTATTGGACGGACACTGGCGACACGCGCGCATCCGGTTTGTTAAAAAGCTTAACCGCGTTCTTGCGCGGCAGTACGGATTCGATGGATAAAGAACTGATAGACCTATCTGATGAAGTTGCTTTAGTAAGCGAGTATTTAAAAATCATGCAGTACAGAATGGACAAAAAGCTAAACGTCGAAATAAATCTTGATAAGAATGCAGAGCAGGCAAAGATACCGCCAGCTTTGTTGTTAACCTTGGTAGAAAATGCTGTCGAACATGGCATTGAGCCTTCGCTTAACGGCGGGCTTATTCATATTGATGCTGTTGTAGTAAACGCAATGCTAAATTTAACGGTAAAAAATACCGGATGTGCGTTGCGAGATCAACATCGCGAAGGCGTTGGTTTAACAAACAGCCGCGAGCGTATTAAGGCGCTGTATGGTGAGCAAGTTGTGTTCGAACTACTCGGGGGCACTAATCACTTAGAAACCATTGCGCGATTGCGTTTTCCTGCTCAGATTTCATTTAAGCAAGCCGTCTTTGAGCAATTTGCCCCTAATCAACTAAATTCAAATCAAATAGATCCAAATCAAATCCGCCTTTCAACTGGGGCGAAGTCATGAACATTAGCGTGTTAGTTGCCGACGACGAAGAAGCGCCGCGTTTCAATATGAGAGATAGTTTAGTCAAACATTGGCCCGAAGCCCAATTGGTTGCTATTTGCGTAAATGGCGTAGACGCTTGGGATAGCTATTTGGAACACGAGCCCCAAGTATGCTTTTTAGACATCAAAATGCCCGGCCTAAGTGGCTTTGAAGTTGCTCGGAAAATTACTGCTGTTGCGCCGGACTGTGCGATTGTTTTTTGTACTGCCCATGGCGAATATGCGTTAGAAGCGTTTGAGACGGGAGCAATTGATTATTTATTAAAGCCTATTGATACCCAACGGTTATTGCAAACTATCAATCGAGTGCAATCGCGTTTAAAAAACAGCGCAGAAAATTCTCCAACCCCAGCGCACTTAACTCAGTTACTGAATCAAGCGCTAGCGCTTGCAGCACCAACAAAAAAGTTGACACATATTCAAGCCAGCGTAGGCAAAGAAATACGGCTAATTGATGTGCAAAAAATACTGTTTTTCGAATCTGATACGCGATATACGCGTTTGATTTATCAAGACAAGCTTGATGACGCCTCGCCTGTGCAAAGCAAGTCTCTATCTGAAGCCCTAATTCGAAAACCGTTAAAAGAACTTTTAGTTGATTTAGACAGCCATCAATTTTGGCAAGTTCACCGTTCGACTATCGTCAATAGTCAATTTATAAAATCGGCGGTTAGGGTTGACGAAGGCGTAATGAACTTAACTCTTCATCATTCTAATCAGCTGGTATCAGTGTCGCGGCAGTTTCAGGGCTTGTTTAAAGGGCAGTAAAGCAATCGAATCTGAAGCAGGTTTGTGTTAACTTGATTGGTTATGTCTGACACATCACAAAAACACCCCGCCGCAGGCGATATCGAGCCGAACTCCACGTCTAACTCCACTCAAAGTTCTGCGCTTAATTTAGCAGCGGACCCCGCGCTCAATAAATCTAGCAGTCCAAACGCTACTTTTGTTAGCGGCTCGACTATGCGCCACGTTTTGGTAATGACAGGTACGGGTTCTGTCGGTTTAGTTTCTATTTTTATAGTCGATTTACTTAACCTTTTGTACATCTCGCAATTGGGCAAGCCCGAACTCACCGCCGCAGTTGGTTATGCAAGTTCAGTCGCTTGGTTTTTTATTTCGTTTGGTATTGGGCTCTCTATTGCAACTAGCGCAATAGTGTCCCGTATCGTAGGCTCGGGCGATCGTAAGCGTGCTGGCGTATCGGCAAGCGCCGCTTTAGTGTTAGTTGCAGTGGTTACGTCGATAATTTGTTTGTTTGCTGCGCCGTTTTTAAGTGCGTTGTTTACTTTCCTAGGTGCAACTGGCGATACCCATCGCTATGCGCTTCGCTTCATGCTAATTCAACTGCCTGCTATTCCGTTGTTGGCATTAGGGATGTCATTGGGTGGTTTGCTACGGTCGGTTGGCGATCCAAAACGTGCGATGTGGCTAACATTGTTACCTGCCTTCATGTTGGCAATTCTTGATCCTTTATTTATATTTTGGTTAGGCCTTGAGTTAGATGGCGCTGCAACTGTAGTAGTTATAGCGCGCATTGCAATGGTTGTTATTGGATTCTTCGCGCTCATTAAGTTTCATAAATTACTAATTAAACCGACTTTCGAAGCCTGCAAAAATTTGTACAAACCTTTTTTTGCAATCGGTTTGCCCGCAACTTTGACGCAAATTGCATCGCCTATTGCTAATGCAATGGTCACAAGTGCGATGGCCGGATACGGCGATCAAGCTGTTTCGGGATGGGCCGTCATCGGGCGATTAATGCCAATGGCGTTTGGTGTTATTTTTGCACTGTCGGGCTCTATCGGTCCGATTATTGGGCAAAATTATGGAGCAAAGCGTTTTGATCGCGTGCGTGCCGTCATAAAAGACAGCCTAAAAGTTACGGTCATTTATTGCACGCTTATGTGCATCGTTTTGGCGATTTTGTCATCGTTTATTGCTAACAGTTTCGACGCTCAAGGCGTTGGGCGCGAGATTGTCATTTTCTTTTGCGTGTTTGCGGCCAGTAGCTTTATTTTTCAAGGGATGATGTTTGTAGCCAATGCAGCCTTCAATACGCTTGGCTATCAAATGGTTTCCACGGCGCTTAACTGGGGGCGAGCAACCCTCGGCGTGTTGCCCTTTGTTTGGTTGGGTGGGCATTGGTATGGGGCCAAGGGTGTCGTAGCGGGTTACAGCCTTGGTGGCGTATTATTCGGTTTAATTTCTTTGTGGATTTGTGCCAAGGTTCTGCGCAAAATCGAAACGCGCGAAATTGAAACGAACAAACACGAATTGAACAAAAACGAAACGAACAAAAACGGAGTTGCGGTTGCCAAGTCGTAAAAATAATCCAGAGGCCACTCAGGCTAATATTCTTGAAGTCGCTACCGCAGAATTTGCCGACAAAGGTTTAGCGGGTGCCCGCATCGATTTAATTGCCGAAGCTACGCGCACTAGCAAACGTATGATCTATTACTACTTCGGCAGTAAAGAAGGGCTTTATATCGCGGTTTTAGAGCATGCCTATCGCAGCATTCGAGAAATTGAGTCGGGTCTCCACCTAGACGAATTAGAGCCGGTAGAAGCCTTGCGTAGTTTGGTCGCCCACACGGTGCAATACCAATTAGCCCACCCCGAGTTTATTCGGTTAGTAATGAACGAAAACATGCATCGCGGCGAGTATTTAGAGCAAAGCAAAAAGATACAAAAGCTAAACGTGCCGGCAATTGACGGGTTGCGTAAAGTATACGAACGGGGTGTTAAAACCAAAGTGTTTCGTAAAGGGATTGATCCCATTGATTTGCATATGTCGATTAGCGCATTGTCAGTATTTAACGTGGCCAATCGCTACACGTTTTCCTTAATTTTTAAGCGCGATCTAGAGTCTAAAGCGGCTCAGGATGCGCGTTGTAAAAGCATCGTTGAAATGATTGAGCGGGCCGTTATTGTTTAGTTGCGGCGTTTTTAAGTTTCATTTCCCACATTGTAGAACGCCTCTAACAGGTAACTAAGCTTGCCTTTCGTTGTGTTTTGTTTAAAATGTACGAAATGGTTAACACACTAACAAACTCACAAAAAAGCACCCAACCGATCGTTGGGGCTAGCTTAAACTCGAGCCCATCGCCAATCGCCGATCCGGTTCCAGCAATTGAGCGACTACGCGAAAAACTTCTTGTCGGTTTAATTGGCAGTGGTATTCAACGTTCTTTATCGCCCGCTATGCATGAGCGCGAAGCGGCGCATCACGGCATTCGTTTGCACTACCAAATAATCGATATTGGTTTGACTACTATTGGAGCGAAAGCATTGCCCAGTCTGCTAACAGCAGCGCAGCAAATGGGTTTTGCTGGGTTAAACATTACTTATCCTTGCAAACAACAAGTGATTGAATATCTTGACGAGTTAAGTGACGAAGCGCGCGCTATGAATGCGGTCAACACCGTAGTTTTTCAAAATGGTCGGCGCTACGGTTTTAACACCGATGGCCTTGGTTGGGCTTGGGGTTTTGATCGTACTTTGCCGACCGCCGATTTTTCTAATGTGGTGCTGCTTGGCGCGGGCGGTGCGGGCTCGGCGATTGCTCATTCGCTTGCTCGCAAGGGATGTCAACATTTAGCCGTAATTGATTCGGATGCACAACGTGCCGAAGCATTGGCCCATGATATTGAAAAACATTATGGTATTAAAACTAATGTTGATACCAACCCCGCGGGTTCGTTAAAAAACGCCGCCGGAATGGTACACGCGACGCCAACAGGAATGGATAAATTGCCAGGCCTGCCTTTAGCCGAACACTTGGTACAAGCTAATTTTTGGGTGTCCGAAATTGTTTACTTTCCACTCGAAACTGCGTTGTTAAAGTTGGCTCGTCAGCGTGGCTGTCAAGTTGTTGACGGCGGTACGATGGCCGTTGGACAAGCAGTAGGTGCGTTTAAACATTTTACCGGACGTGAGGCTGTAGCTAATCGCATCGACCAACACTTTCGGCAACTAGTAGGGCAAGCATGAATGCAATGACGAAAAATCGTGAAGCCGTCCCGCAAGCTGACAACGTCTTAGGGTTGCGTGGCATTGAATTTATAGAGTATGCAACTACAAAACCGCAAGCGCTTGGACAACTGCTAGAGAAAATGGGTTTTCAGCCTGTAGCCCGGCATCGTTCGCGCGAAGTAGTGTTGTATCGCCAAGGCGAAATGAATTTAATCATCAATGCTAATCCAGCGGATGCGCGCGTCAGTGCAACCGCCAACGGTGCGCCGGTACTTTCCGCTGTCGCTTTTCGAGTGCGTGATGCACGTGCTGCTCATGAACGTTGTATTGAATTGGGTGCTTGGGATGTCCCCGCTCATGCGCAAGCTATGGAACTTAATATTCCTGGTATTCACGGCCCCGGTCCAAGCCGCTTTTATTTTGTAGATCGGCAAGATCGCTTCTCTATTTACGATATTGATTTTGACTTCATTCCATCTGTTGATACTAAGCCGTCGGCGTTAGCTAATTTAAGTAATTTTGGTTTGGTGCAGTACATTGGTATGGAGCGCACAGAAGACTGGTGTGCTTATTATTCGGAGTTCTTTGGGTTTAGCCGCATACCGGATAAAGAACGTTTTGGAATTTTGCCGAGGGGTTGTTTGTTACGCAGCCCTTGTGGCCAGTTTTTATGGCAATTGATTGAGCCCGATCCGTCCGCCGACTATGACGACCATATTGAACAAATGCATCGCATTGGCCTTGGTGCTCCCGATGTTCCTGCTGCAATTGCCGCGCTAAAAAGCCGTGGAATAGAATTTGTTGATGCAGCACAATTGAAGCAATCCGAGCAGCGCGGCGCCTTAACTCGCAGCGCTTTAGGCTCGGTCTCGTTTGAGTTGGTTCATCGATGAGCGTTGCCGTAAACAAGCTATCAAGCTTCGGAATGGATACGATTACTTTTGCTGGTAGTTTAGAGGCAAAGTTAGAAGCTATTAAGGCAGCTGGCTTCGAGCAAGTCATGTTAAACGCCCGTGATATCGTTGGCCATTCGGGTGGTGTTGATGCCGCTGTTCAAGTCGTAAAAAATAGTGGTTTACGTATCACTGGTTTTCAAGTGCTACGTGATTTTGAAGGGCTTGAAGGACATCTGCACGGTTACAAAGTAGACATTGCAAAGTCGATGTTGCAAATGTGTTCAGCACTTGGCAGCCCCGTTTTATTGGCTTGCTCGTCTACTTCACGGCATGCGAGTGCCGATAACGATGTTATTGCCAAGAGCCTTCGAAAATTAGCGATGCTGGCGTTGCCGCTTGGTATTAAAGTGGCCTTCGAAGCGTTTTCCTGGGGGCGCAATATTAATCAATTCCCAGAAGCTTGGGATGTGATTCAGCGTGCCGACTGTCCTAACCTTGGCATTGGCCTAGACTCATTCCACGTCTTTGCAACTAAGACACCGCTTGATTCACTAGATCAAATAGATCCGAATAAAATATTTTTAGTTCAACTGTCTGATTTTATGTGGACCGAAGTGCCCACATTCGAAGAACGAATGACCACTGCCCGAACTTTTCGGGTTTTTCCCGGTGAAGGGGTGCATAGCGCTGAACTCGCAGAATTTACTTTGCGTCTTGACGCCTTGGGCTATCGTGGCGATTACAGTTTTGAAGTGTTTAACGACGACTATCAACAAATTCCGTTGCCGGTCGTTGCCGAGCGGGGCCGTAAAAGCGCTACTTGGTTAGCCGAAGATGTTTTGCGATTGGCAGCTCCTATTCCAATAGGAGCTCCTATTCCGATAGCAGCTTCTATTCCAATCGGCGTTACAGGTAAAGCAATGCACGCCACTCTACAAACGGCTAGCAAGGCAAACACATCACCTCGCAGTTTGATAGCAAAGGCGCGTCTATGAAAAATGTAATGGATAAAATTGGCCAGTTGTTGGGCCTTTGCATGGTTATCTGCCTAGTACTTATGGTGGTCTTAGTGTTTGGTAATGTTACGTTGCGTTACGGTTTTAAATCAAGCATCACCGTTTCCGAAGAGTTATCACGTTGGTTGTTTGTATGGATGATTTTTATGGGTGGTGTTTTGGCATTAAAAGATCGCCAGCATTTAGGCACCGATTTTTTAACGGCGCGCTTAGGTCCAACGGGCCGGCGCATTTGCGCCGCGCTCAGTTACGCAATAATGATCGTCATTACCGCAATTTTGCTGAAGGGAATGGTTGAACTTACGCGCATTAGCTACACCTCCACCAGTACCGTAATGGAAGTGTCGATGGGTTGGTTTTTTGCTTCTGGCGTGTTTTTTTCGGCACTTGCTTTTGTGCCGTTAATCTACCAATTTTTTCGAATTGTGACCGGTCGAGCGAAAGACCAAGAACTAATCGGGTTTCAAGAGTCCGAAGAAACCCTGCATCCAATTAACGGCCCTAAACCATGACTATTGCCATCTTTTTAATTTCGTTAATTGCGGCGATGGCGCTGGGTTTGCCAATTGCTTATTCGTTGTTGGTCAGTGGTGTTGCCCTAATGTGGCACATGAATATTTTTGACTCACAAATTTTGGCGCAAAATTTGTTAGAAGGCGCAAACAGTTTTCCATTGTTGGCCGTACCGTTTTTTATGTTGGCCGGTGAAATTATGAACGCCGGTGGGTTATCGCGACGGATCGTAAAATTTGCGATTGCCTTGGTAGGGCATGTGCGTGGCGGTTTGGGCTATGTGGCGATTGTGGCTGCGGTAATTATGGCCGCACTATCAGGTTCGGCGGTAGCCGATGCTGCTGCCTTATCGTCTTTGCTATTGCCGATGATGGTAGCAGCCGGTCATGATAAAGCGCGCTCGGCGGGATTGTTGGCTTCTGCCAGCATTATTGCGCCGGTTATTCCGCCGAGTATTGGCTTTGTTATTTTTGGCGTTGCAGCCAACGTGTCGATATCTAAGTTGTTTTTGGCGGGCATTGTGCCCGGCTTGTTGCTAGCGGTATCGCTTTGGATAACTTGGTGGTGGTTGTCACGTACCGAGCAGGTCGAAGTGCCGAAGCGGCAAAATAAGACGCAAATTTTATTGGCATTAAAAGACGCTTCGTTGGCATTGGGTTTACCATTGATAGTGGTCTTTGGAATGAAGTTTAGTATATTCACACCAACCGAAGCGGCCGTGGGCGCTGCGGTTTACGCTTTAGTGATTTCAATATTTGTTTATCGTGAATTAAAAATTTCCGAGATTTACCAAGTGTTGCTAAACGCAGCAAAAACGACCTCGGTCATTATGTTTTTAGTAGCTGCAGCAACCGTGTCGGCTTGGTTGATTACTGTTGCACAATTGCCCGATCAGCTAGTGACTTTATTGCAACCGCTACTCGATAGCCCGCGCCTGTTAATGTTTGCGATTATGGTGTTGGTGATTTTAGTGGGGACAGCGATGGACATGACGCCGACTATTTTGATCTTGACACCAGTGCTTATGCCCATCATTAAAGCCGCCGGAATTGATCCGATTTACTTTGGTGTACTGTTTATAATTAACAATGCCATAGGGCTAATTACGCCGCCAGTCGGAACCGTTTTAAACACAGTAGCTGGTGTAGGCAAAATGAGTATGGATCAGGTTACTCGTGGTGTTTGGCCGTTTATGATTGCACAGTTTATTTTTCTGTTCTTGATGGTGATGTTTCCACAGCTTGTTATGGTTCCTGCACGTTGGTTAAGTAATTAAATCGTCAAAATAACCGCATGAAAAAGTTTCAATTTTTTAAGTTTTATAACCCAAGGTATTACCCATCTACTAACTATATTTTTTAACCCGGAGACACAACATGAAACGCCAATTATTTAAAGCCACACTAGCCCTATCGATCGCCATGTTGTTTGGTGCTAGCTATGCGCAAGAAAAAACCATTAAATTTGCCACACAAAATCCTAAGGGCCATCCTATTGTTTTAGGTATGGAAAAATTTGCCGATATCGTCAATACAAAATCGGCCGGAAAAATCAAAGTTAATATTTTCCCAGGTGGCACTTTAGGAAGCGATCAAGCAAACGTTACGGCAGTTCAGGGCGGAACTTTAGAAATGGCATCGATGAACTCGGGCATCTTAGCTAGCCAAGCAAAAGAATTTGCGATTTTCGATTTTCCATTCATGTTTGCAAATACTAAAGAAGCCGACGCTGCGGTTGACGGTCCTTTCGGCAAGAACCTGCACGCTAAATTGGCAGAAAAGGGTATCGTTGGCTTGGCGTATTTTGAATTAGGTTTTCGTACGATTTCAAACAGCAAGCGCCCAATTACCAAGGTAGAAGACATTGCAGGTTTAAAGCTACGCGTGATTCCTAATGCAATCAACGTTGATTGGGTTAAAGCCTTAGATGCAAACCCAACGCCATTGGCATTTCCCGAATTGCGTTCGGCTCTTGAGCAAAAAGCGGTTGATGGACAAGAGAACCCAATTACCGTTATTAATGCCAATAAGTTCTACGAAGTGCAGCCGTATTTAACAATTACTAATCACCAATACAACCCACAATCGGTCATGGTAAGCAAGAAATTTTGGGACACTTTAAACGAAGCGGAAAAGAAAATACTAAGCGACGCTGCACAAGAAGCGGCTAAGTTTCAACGTGCTGAAGCGCGCGGTCAAATTGCGTCGGCGTTAGACAACCTCAAGAAAAACGGTATGCAAGTTACCGAATTGTCACCAGCAGAATTAGCACGTTTGGCCGAAAAAATGCGTCCTGTAATTACTAAGCATGCGCCGTCAGTTGGTGAAGCAACAGTTAATGAATTAGTTGCAGAGTTAGCCAAAGCGCGCAAGTAAAATCAATCAGTAAGACTAACAGCCCTCAAAATCATTCTGCGGTTTTGGGGGACTGTCTATAGCAGTCGTTTCGCTAACGAAGCAATTTGAAATTCGCTTCGTTAGCTCAATCGAAACGGGTTAACCGAATCAAAGCCAAGGGTTCATTTATAATGAGGCCATGTCTTCAGAAAATAATAACGAGTACCGCGTCTCGGTAGAGCTTAAGCGCTCCTTTGTTTTAATTAATCATGGCCCCACAGTCTTAGTGTCTGCCCATCATGCTGGCCGCAATAACGTCATGGCAGCCGCATGGAATATGCCGCTCGACTTTATGCCGCCCAAAATAGCAGTGGTCATTGATAAAGCAACTTACACCCGCGAGTTAGTCGAAAGCTCGGGCGAGTTAGTAATTAGTGTTCCTACGGTTCAACAAGTGGCTTTAACAAACGCGGTTGGCAACAATAGTGGGCACGATGTCGATAAGTCGACCGTTACGCAGTTTGCCTTTAGCCCAGCATCTAAAGTAGGTGCGCCATTAATTGACGGCTGCGTTGCATGGCTAGAGTGCAAAATACTGCCCGAACCCGAAATTGCCAAAAAGTATGATTTGTTTTTAGCGGAAATTGTTGCGGCTTGGGCAGACAAACGAGCTTGGATTAACAACCGCTGGGTATTTGATGCTCAACCCAATATGAGAACTATTCATCACATGGCTGGTGGGCAATATTTGACATCCGGCGAAGTTGTAAAGTAAGTACGCAATATATGCGATTGTTTTTTAAGTAAGTAGTTTGATTCACTAAAACGACCGTAGTCACCAAAATTTACCGAATTCGAAAGATTAAATATGACAATGAAACTTTATTTTGCGCCCGGTGCTTGTTCTTTTGTTCCACATTGTTTACTAGAAATTCAATCGGAAATTACTGGTGTGTCTTACGAGCCGAGCATGATTAAGCTGCATAAGGGCGAGCAAAAATCTCCCGACTATTTGGCCATTAATCCCCGTGGCCAAGTACCGGTGTTAGTGGACGGCACTACGGTTGTTACGCAAATCGTAGCGATTTGCAATTACATTCACGAGAAGTATCCAGCGGCTGCACTTTTGCCTAGTGAACCTGTAGCTAAAGCCAAAGTGCAATCGGTATTTGCTTGGATGAACAATACGGTTCATCCGGCATTTACACACTTCTTTATGCCTTCTAAATTTACTAGCGATGAGGCTGCCCAAACCGCTATTAAAACCCACGCTGCCAGCCAATACCGCGAATTGCTTGAAGAATTACAAGCTATGGTGGTTGATTTAAAAGACCAGCCTTGGTTTAGCGGACAGCAACTAGGGCCAGTGGATGCTTACGCATTAACATTATTACGATGGGGCGGTTTTTTAGGGGTAAATCCAGCGACATTGCCCGCGCTTTGGGCTCATGTTCAAAAAGTGGCGGCGCATCCGGCAGTTGCCAAAGTTATCGAACGTGAACGTTTGCAATTAAATATGTTTGCTGCAGCCTAAGCGGTTTTAAAAATAAATCGTGTACTATCCGTTGGTGGGTTTTACGCGGAACCCACTGACGAGTAATCATTTTTTTCTTGATTTTTCGTCCTGACTTTTCGTCTCTTTTTTTTCATTATGACGTTTCGTCCAATCTGCAAAACTTTCCTTTTCTGAAAGCTTTCCTATGGACACGTCAATTCCAAGATCAGTTTCTTCCGAAACAAAATCTCCTAAGTCGTTACTCTCTAGCTCCTTAAGCGGGCTCATTGGTTTGCCCTCGCGAATACAAATTTTAGATGTACGTAAAGCCGAAGATTTCGCCTTAAGCGATGGTCTAATTCCCGGGGCAATTCGTTGGGATTACGTTTCAAATCCGGCATTGCCGCTCGGTTTAAATACCAGAATCCCATTGGTCGCCTACTGCGTAAAAGGTGCTCATGTCGGGGTTACGGCAGCGGAACAATTGCTTGCCCTAGGATTTGATGCACGCTATCTCGAAGGGGGAATTCGTGATTGGGCGGCCGGCAACGCGACAACTGTAAAGAAGCGCCCCGACCTTGGTGTAACGGGAGAAAAAAGTAGTCGTTGGGTAACGCGCGCGCGCCCTAAAATTGATCGTCTTGCTTGCCCTTGGTTGGTCCGTCGATTTATTGATCCAAGTGCACAGTTTTTTTATGTACCAACGAACGAAGTGTTTAATTTTGCGGCGACTAACAATGCAATTGCCTACGATATCCCTGGCGCCCCGCTTGAGCACAACGGCGAATTTTGTTCTTTTGATAGCTTTTTGCGTGCCTTTGAAATTCGTTCACCCGCATTAGATCTGTTGGCGACAATTGTTCGTGGTGCGGATACGGATACTTTAGAGATTGCTCCACAAAGCGCCGGTTTACTTGCAATGTCCCTTGGGTTATCGCGTAATATTTCGGACGATCACCAAATGCTAGAGGCTGCAATGCCGATGTACGATGCGTTGTATAGCTGGGCGCAAACGGTCGTAGAAAATAGTGTAGAAAAACACAATTGGAAGCCGGTATGAGCGCAGTGCCAGCGCCGACATTAGCCGAAGCAAGTAAATTTTGGTTCAAATTAGGGCTTGTCTCGTTTGGTGGCCCAGCAGGGCAAATCGCCATCATGCGGCAAGAGCTAGTAGAGCAACGACGTTGGATAAGCGAACAACGTTTTTTGCACGCCTTAAATTACTGCATGTTGCTACCCGGTCCCGAGGCCCAACAATTAGCGACTTACATTGGGTGGTTAATGCATCGTACGGCTGGCGGTTTAATTGCTGGTGGCCTCTTTGTATTACCCGGTGCATTGCTGATGATGTTGTTAGCGTGGGGTTATTTAAATTACGGTACGACTTCCGTTGCGAGTGCGATTTTATGGGGAATTAAACCGGCGGTCGTGGCGTTGGTTTGTTTTGCGGTGTATCGCATTGCCAGCAAGACACTAACGCACTGGGCTTGGTGGGGTGTTGCAGCGGCGGCCTTTGTTGCCGTAGCCGTACTGCAAGTTGGCTTTCCTTGGGTTGTCATTTTGGCAGCGATATTTGGCGCATTGATTGGTCGTGGTCGTCCCGATTTGATAGGTGGTGGTTCGCATGGGGCAAGTGCTAAAGATAAACATCAAGCTGCAGTTATAGACGACGATACGCCAACGCCTGCACACGCGGTTTTTTCGACACCACGCTCTGCACTGTTGCTACTGGGTTTTATTGCGCTAGGCGGGGCTACTTATGCGGTTTTACCCAATGCGGCTTTGCGCGAAATGGCTCAGTTTTTTACGCAAGCGGCCTTAGTTACCTTTGGTGGTGCCTATGCAGTGCTGCCTTATGTAACCCAAGCCGCGGTAGAAAAATATCAATGGCTTGGTCCAGCGCAAATGATGGATGGCTTAGCGTTAGGCGAGATGACGCCGGGCCCATTAATTTTAGTACTGACGTTTGTAGGCTACTTGGGCGGTGTAACTAAAGCCGTAGCTGATACTCCGCTTGTATCGGGACTGCTGGCTGCGTCTGTGGCTACGATCTTTACCTTTTTACCCAGCTTTGCGATGATTTTTGCAGGAGCGCCCATTATTGAAAGTTCGCGTAAGTCTTTGAAGCTGCAAGCGCCATTGATGGGTATCACAGCAGCTGTCGTTGGCGTTATTGCTTCTTTAGCTTTGTTTTTTGCCAAGCATACGTTTTGGCCCAAAGGGTGGTCTGGTTTAACAGATTGGCTGTCAATAGTTTTGGCGATTGTTGCTTTAGTTGCATTGATTAAATTTAAACGCGGCACAATCGAGACTGTTGTAAGTTGTGCTGTGATTGGTTTGATCGTTAAGCAAATAATGAGTTTTTAATCGAGGAGCTTTTATGCCGCGCCAGTCGCGTGCGGCTGACGTATCGAGATACTCGCTTATAAACTAAATATTTACCTTACTGCCTAGCTCTACAACCGCATTGCTTGGCAGGTTTAGAAAGTCGGCCGCCGAGCTAGCGTTGCGATGCATTTGTGCAAATAGTTTTTCGCGCCACGGCATCATGCCCGATCCTATGGTGGGAATGACCGTCTCGCGTGATAGAAAGTAACTGGTGGCCATCGGTTCAAATTCCCAGCCTTGAAAATCTAAAAGTGCCAGAGCTTTAGGAACATCAGGGTCGTTTTTGAATCCAAAGTTTAGTGTTATTTGGATACAACCATGTCCCAACGATAGCGTCTCGAAGCGTTTGTTCAAACCTACCCATGGCACTTCTAAACTTTGCACACAAACAAACAAATTCTTTTCGTGAAGTACTTTGTTGTGCTTCAAATTGTGCAGTAAAGCGCTAGGCACTGTGCCAGTCTCGGAGGATAAAAATACTGCAGTGCCTTCAACACGAGTTGGCGGATTTATAAACACTGAATCGAGAAATTCTTTTAATGGAATTGAATCGTCAGCATGCGCTTTCGAGACTAATTTTCGCCCCTCTTTCCATGTCATCATGAAAGTGAACATGACGGCACCAATGACTAATGGGAACCATCCGCCGGCAAACAACTTGAGCATATTAGAACTTAAAAACGCGAAGTCGACTGCGAAAAATAGACTGGTAATTGCCACGCAAGGAATAAGCGGATATTTCCAAGCATAGCGAATTACAAAAAACGTCAGTATGGTGGTAATCAACATATCAATACATACGGCTATGCCGTAGGCGGCGGCCAAATTACCGCTAGAGCGAAACATCACAACTGCAATTACAATGGCTAAAAACAAGCCCCAGTTAATAAAGCCAATATAAATTTGTCCGGTCTCAGTAACGCTAGTGTGCAGCACTTGCAAACGTGGCAAGTAGCCCAGCTGAATGACTTGTTTGGTAACACTAAACGCACCAGAAATTAAGGCTTGAGAAGCCACCACGGCTGCAAGCGTCGCCAAAATAACCAATGGAAACTGTGCCCACGAAGGTGCCATCGAGAAAAACGGATTTTTAACAGCTGAAGGATCGCTTAACAGTAGCGCGCCTTGGCCTAAATAGTTAAGCACCAGCGAAGGCATCACCACGCTAAACCAAGCGATGCGAATAGGTCTTTTACCAAAGTGCCCGAGATCGGCATATAGTGCCTCGGCGCCCGTTACGCACAAAATAACAGCGCCTAATAATATAAAGGCCGTATGCGGCTGGCTAACTATAAAATTAAACGCATAGGTAGGCGATAGCGCCCATAAAATTGTAGGGTTCTTAACAATTTGTATACAGCCTAAAACAGCCAGCACGATGAACCAGATCAGTGTGATGGGTCCAAAGAATTTACCGATCCCGCCAGTGCCGCGTTTTTGAACATAAAAGAGCACAAACAAAACAATCAGCGTTAGCGGTACAACCCATTGTTTGAAGGTTGGTGAAATAACTTCGAGGCCTTCCATCGCGCCCAGCACCGAAATGGCCGGGGTTATAACGCCATCGCCATAAAAAAGTGCTGTGCCAAAAATGCCGAGCACCAACAGAGTTCGCCTTAGCGCGGGCTTGTCTTTAACCGCGTTGGCTGCTAGCGCGAGCATTGCCACGAGGCCGCCTTCGCCGTTGTTATCGGCGCGTAACACTAAGACGACATATTTGATGGACACGATGAACGTCATGGTCCATACAAAGAGGGACATGATTCCAAAAACGTTCTCGGTGGTAAACGGGACGTGGCCAGAGCCGAAGACCTCTTTTACAGCGTAAAGAACGCTGGTGCCAATGTCACCGTAGACGACGCCGATAGCGCCCAAAGTTAGGGCTGCTGTTGAGGACTTTGATGAGTTCAATGGTTTATCTTTGGTTTTATCGATGAACGAGTTCAGATCTTATCGCCCGAATTCTATCGCAGTGCAGCAAATAATAGTTCAATTCGAAATTATCTATTCAACGCATCCTTAATGAACCACAGTCATTTGCACAAAAGTTAGTACGCCAAGCCACAACGTAAGTCCAAACAATGCGACGCTGCTAATAATAAAAAGCAGCAGACTAATGATTGGTTTTTGCCCAGTTTGTTTGGCTAGCTCTAGCGTTTTGGCCGCCAAGCCGGTTCCCACAGGTAGCAATAGCAAAAGGGTTAGTAAGCTGCCAACAAATAATTGTGAGGTGGGCCAACTAGATAGCCCAAACAGCAATTGCCAACCGCCTAGCGCGACCAAGGCTGCGATGCCTATTGAAAAGAGTGTAAATTGCATATTGTTTGTCGCTATTGCGCTTTGTTCACCATATAAATACCCACGCATACGCAAGCAACTGCGCCTAGTAATTTCGGCGTAATAGGTTCGTTTAAAAACACCCCTGCAAAAAGCACAGCAAAGATTGGTGTGAGTAAAGTAAAGGCGTGGATGGTGGAGGCTTTGTTGGTTCGCATTAAGCTAAACCAAATGACAAACATTAACGAGGCGATGATAAAAATACCAAACGCCAAAACGCTGTACAACTGCGCGCTGTGTCGTGTGATGCCTTGCTCGTTCATGGCTAACGCGCCCAAAAAAAGCAGCGGGACCGAAACTGCGAGTTGATACAATAAGGTGCGTTCGGGTTGAATCGATTTTAGCTTGGTGGCTTTTATTACTAACGTGGTCGAGGCCCAAAAAAAAGCGGCTAGTAAGCAAAATATGTCGCCCACTAAACCGGGCGAAAAACCGTTGCTGCTTAGGCTGATAAATAAAGGATTGCCGGCCAGTGCTGTCGCAGTATTGCCCAAACTAAGGCGGTCGTACATTACTAAAAATACACCGGCAAAAGCGGCGGCTAGGCCAATTATTTTATTGCGGTTAAGTTTGTCGTTATCGGTTAAAAAATGCGCGCCGATGGCTACAAAAAAAGGCGTGCTGTAAATCAGTAAAGTACCGCGGGCTGCACCAGCTAATGTAACGCCGGGGAACAGAAAAATAAACTCGAGCGAGAAAAATAACCCTGCTAATAAACCGGCGTTTAGCGTGTTATCAGCTTCGTACAGTTTTATGCGTCTATAAACCATCCATGCGATAACGACCAAGGTTGCGCCAGCTGAACGAAACGCCGCGTGATAGAGGGGCGAAATTTGATCAGACACGCTTTTTACGGCAACTTGCCCTAATGCCAGCATGGCGCAAGAAATTACCAGAATTAAAGCGGTGCTGGGTTTGACTGTGTTTTGTTCGGGCACGGAGGTTTGTTAGGGTTACTGCAAAGTATTTTTGTGACTCTAGCACGTTGCACCGGTTTTTAACGTCTCGGCGCATTGCTGTTATCCAAACACCCCTTGCACATACCAAGCGGCTGCTTCTTCGCTTTGTATTGTGGGCATGGCGCGGCTGCGGTAAATCCAGTACAACACGGCCTGTTCGTCTTCGGCAATAAAGTAATCGCGTTGCACTAAATTATCGTCCCACCAACCGCCCTCGATGCGTTCGGGCCCCGCTAGCAATTGCAACGGGCCCCGATACCACGGACGCTCTTGGCGCTCGGTAATGGGGATGGCGTCGGGCAGTAGCCACAGCGGGCGAGGCAGGGTGTGAATGGTGTCGGCTACGCAAATGGGCGGCGCTCTGACCGATGCAGCAGGCTTGTTACTCGGTTTGGTTGCTGCGGTGTTACCAAACCCTGTAATCGGCTCTAAGCGATAGGCGTTTTCTGGGCGATGATCTTGCGTTAGTGTCATGTGTTGCACGGTTTCTTTGCCTAGCTTAGCCTGCAAGCGTTCGACCAATCGACCCAAGCCTTCTTGTGTTTGTTGCGCGCTGGGAAATAGCTGCGAGTTGTTGCCGTTTAGACCCACTACTTCATCGCAACTTAGCAATAGGCTGTGGGTGGGTTCGGGCAACTTTACTTTTTCAAGCCGTTCGCGCAGTAGCAAAGTAAGGCGATCAATATCGCGGCTGGGCTCGGCTAAATCGAGGCGTATGGTGGTGGGGGCTTGGTCCTCGTGCAAGGCTTCAAAGGTAAAGTGCCGAACGCCTGCGTGTTGCACCGTTAACCACGCGGTGAGTTCTAGCAACATGCGCCGACCAGCAAATAGCAAGGCTTGCGCGTTTTCAATTTGCGCTAACAGCTCTAGCTTTAAATGAAACTCGCGGGCCGCTTCAATCACTTCACGTGGCTCGGGAATTTTACCCAACACACGGTCTAGCTCGGCGATTAGTTCGGGCCCAAAACGCCGTGCAATACCGGGACGAGGTAGACCCGCTAAATCTTTTAACGTGCGCACCCCTAGGCCGTGCAGCGTGTCTAAATGCTTATGTGATGTACTCAGCAATTCGATCGGGGCCGAACCCACGCGGGCATTGAGTAAAGCCAGTTGCTGCACGACACAATTTGGTTGATGCAAGGCCAAAATCCAAGCGCCGTGAGGGGTGGGCGCGCAAGCCAAATGCGCCTCGTACCCTAACTCGATAAGACCTGAACGAATCCGCGTCATGACGGTTTCTAGGCCGCCAAATAATTTGATGCTACCCGACACATCGAGCACCACGCCACGCGTATCTTTTTGTGTTGGATGCAGCGCCTTGACTTCTTGCAAACTAACGATGGGCGTAAATTGCAGCAACCAATGGGCAACACGTAATAGGGCTTGGCTTTCTTTGGCCGTATCGCGATCAATTAAAACCGTGTGCGGGGCCAACGCTAACGCAGTGGCGCGTTTAGTGCCGCGATGGATGCCATGCACTTGCGCCACATCGTTAGCATCAATTACCTGCAAACGATTACACACCGCAATACTAGGACCCTCGGGCAACTGATACCCCGTAGATGCACGCCCCGTTTGGCGCTGCTGAAGACGACTGCTTTCTGTAGGCACCAGCGCACGCATAAACACTTCAAGGCTTAGACGGGGCAGGTGAACGGCAAGCCACAACATAGGGGATTAAATGAGCTTTACTTTTTGGGCTTTACTTTTCAGCCCGCCATAGGCGAGCAAAGCTCGACCAAAATTCGTGGTTTAGCAATAAAACCTACAAACAATAATCCGCAGGCTCTGACCACATGACCGCCAACGCATCCGCTCGACGCACCATAGGAAAATCAGTTAAGAACACAACTAAGCTTTGACCGGCTTTGATGTAGTCGAATAAGCGTTTGACGGGTACTTGCGTACCATTAAATAGCAGCATGACGGCCTCGCTGGTTAGTGGGTGCTGTGGGCCGCTAGGCGTGCTTTTTCGGCGGCGGTTTGTTGTGCAATTGAAAGGGCGGTTGTAGTGCTGATAGCTTGCGTGCGCATGTGTGTGTAAGTCATTGGTTTGTCGCGCGATGGTTGCTCGGTTGGCGTGACGACGCGCTCGATGCGTACGCTTGGTTTTAGGCCGACCGCAGCTACGGGTTGCGGTAAATCTAAAGTAATCGGGTACGACAACACGGGGCCACGACGCTTAAGCACTTGCACCGAAATTTGTTGGTTATGTTTGGGTAACAACAGCAAACGCAGCGGTGCGGGCGACGATTGAAATTGTGCAGGTAATTGGCGAAATAAAATTACTGGGCCGTTAGCGCTTTGTGCGGCTAACTGCAAGCGCCGTAAATGCTCGGGCTTGGTTTTATCGTGAGGCATCCAGGCCAGCAATACACCAAAGGCGTTGCTTTTTAAAGTTTGCTCTACAGCCCATAAGCGGTCTGCTGCGTTGGGGGCTTGAATGACAATTACGTAGTCGAGATCAATTCCAAAACTAGCGAGGGCGGGTGCATAAGGAATATGCGGTGGAGCTAACAAAATAACGACTTTGCGCTCGCGCGTGAGTTGGCGCAACATGGGTACTAGCAAACGTAATTCGCCCACACCAGCTTCTCGTGTAATGAGCTCGGTTAAACAACCCGTAGGCCAACCACCACCAGGTAGCTCGGCATTGAGCTTTACAAAGCCACTAGACAAACCTTGTGGCACGCCCGCGCCTAATTGATTGGCTTTCCAAACGTGGGCCATCGAGCTGGCTTGCCGCGTTGCTTGGCCAGCCGTAGAGCGCGCGGCTGGGTGTGCAGACGCTGAGAAGCTGGTCTCAAAATCGGCTGTTTCGAAATCATTAGGGTCTAGGTGAAGCTTGCGGGCGAGCATGATGCCTACTTATGTTTAAAGATACGTTTTAAAGTGACTGTGTTAAGAAAAGTTTTTGCTTAATTAAAGTTTTTACCCCCGCGAATTAAACCCACGGCAATACCCTCGATAGAAAACTCGTTTGGGTTGGTCACGATGATGGGTTGAAAGTCGGGGTTCTCGGGTAGCAATTCAACATAGCCGCTGTGTTTGCGTAAACGCTTGGCAGTCACTTCATCGCCAATACGCGCAATAACAATTTGGCCGTTACGCGCATCGACCGCTTTTTTAACGGCCAGTAAATCGCCATCTAAAATGCCCGCGTCGCGCATACTTAAGCCACGCACGCGCAATAAATAATCGGGCGTGTCGCTAAAAAATGTAGGGTCTACATCAAACTTAGAATCGATGTGTTCTTGCGCCAGTATTGGACTACCCGCAGCAACGCGACCAATCAGGGGCAAGCTAAGGGTGTTGCTGATGACATGGGTGATGCGCTCGATCATGGATGAACCCGCGGCAGCGCTGCTAGCGTTAGAGGGCGTTAACGAAGGTGTTAATCGAATCCCCCGCGATGCGCCCGAAGTGAGTTCGATCACGCCTTTACGGGCTAGCGCTTTTAAATGCTCTTCGGCCGCGTTGGCCGATTTAAAGCCCAATTGGTTAGCAATTTCAGCCCGCGTGGGGGGGAACCCCGTGGTCTGAATGTGCTGCTTAATGAGTTCAAGAATTTCTTGCTGCCGGGAAGTCAGTTCGCGCATGGTGTGCTTTAGCCGTGTTGGAAATGGCGGAGTTTCAATAAGCTGTATTTTTATACAGTTACTGTGTTTATATCAAGTGGTTTTACAAAAAACTGTTGTCGATTAGGGTGTTTTTTAGCTAACCCTATGATTTGTATGCGATTTAAATATTTTGCTGCGACGTGGTGGTGGAACGCAGGGCGTTAAAAATATAATCGACACATTGTTTTGTGTAAATTGATGTGTAAAATATGAAATGGAAAAAGGAATCTGCAATGGCTACTAACTTGGCGTTAGACGACAATTTAATTGAAGAAGCACGGCAACTTGGCGGACTGCGCACTAAAAAAGATGTCGTCACGCAAGCTTTGCAAGAGTATGTACAACGACGCAAGCAGCTTAAATTGTTAGATCTTTTTGGTGCGATGGAATATGACGCTGATTACGATTACAAAGCGCAACGTTCTATCACCCGCACGTCTAGTAAAACTAATGATCTGAAATGAAAGTATTGGTCGACACCTCGGTCTGGTCGCTAGCACTGCGCCGCCCTAAACAGGTCGCTCTAAACCCAAAGCAACAAAATACAGTGGCTCAACTTGCCGATTTAATCCGAGATGGCCGCGCAGTAATGATCGGAGCGATCCGACAAGAATTGCTTAGTGGAATCAAAGCGCCAACGGGATTTAATACGTTAAAGCATGCATTAGCTGCGTTTGAAGATATGCCGTTAGCTACGCAAGATTACGAAAAAGCAGCCGAAGTATTTAATACCTGTCGCGCAAACGGAGTGCAAGGCTCGAGTACGGATTTTTTAATGTGCGCGGTATCGATTAATCATCAATTACCAATTTTTAGTGTTGATAATGATTTTTTGGGTTATCAGAAATATGTTGGTATTGTGCTTTATGGTTGATCGATAAGGAACGCAACCCAGAGGCAACTGCGCTTTATAGGACCATTCAATCGCATTTACAGACATGGCTAGAGCTCGCCAATGGTGGCCAATGCGAAGTGCGAAACGACTCGTTCACTTGTAGAAGTTCAATCTACTTCGTACTGTTCATTAAAATTTCTTTCAACAAAAGTATAGGTTAGTTGCCTGCAGAAATGGGGGTAGTCTTTTGTGGCCAGCTAATATCAAGCACTCGAACAACAATTGTATTTAAATGTGAGGCTGGTACTAGTTTTTCGAGCCTTGCTTGTAACTCGGCGGGGGTTTTCGCTTTCTTGCCTCCGTCTCGAACTGTCGTCTGCCCGTCGCCACCGCACCATAAAACCAAGTAAATTGCATGACCGTTTGTTTGATGTGGTGATGCGTACGGAATCAGTTGCTCGGTGATACTTGTCCACACCTCGTCGTTCCAATCGCCTTTAATTTCGATAGGCAGCATCATTTCGTTGCCGTGCCTCACTTCGATATCCACTCGACGGGAGGCAACCTTACTAGCCTCTGGTTGGAGCGAGTGGTCAAAAGCGCTTAGCTTTGATTCGAGTAAAGGTAGCAAAAAATCCCGGCAACTGTTTTCCGGCTTGTGCCCAACTGGCTTTCCGTGACTGTCTTCATTCCAAAAATTTCGATAGAGATTTTGATTGCTGGTACGGATATCGTGCGCGATTTCATCCAATGAGCTCACGGTTAGCGCCAGCAAATCCGCAATGTCTCGAGGCGCGCGATTATTGACCACTTGTATGACTTCGCTTAGAGTGGCCAGCTTACGTTCTTGCGAACGCACAATGTGTTGTAACTTAAGTTGCGCTGCCTGTAAGTCAGTCTTCATGTTGCTTAGCGACGAAAGCGATAATAATCGAGCTATTTCAGCAAGACTTTCTGTTGTATTCAATTTGGTTAACCGGTTTATCAGATTCAAAACTAAGTCGGTAACTGGCTCGTCTAGCCTTTTTTCAAAGGCAACGCTTGACGGAACTATGATCGATCGGCTTCCTTGTATTTCAATTAGTTTTCCTAGAAGTCTAATGTGATTAATGCTGTCTAAGTAAGCGTCGTATTTTGATTCGACGTACAAGAAAGCTGCCACTCGATTCGCCTTTTTATAATCGTTACCAATACTAACCAAAAGATCCTGTAAGTGCTGCTCGGTGCCTTCCAATGTGCCCGCGAGTAACCAATAAAGCCGCTGTTTTTGATCTAAAGTCTTTAACTTTAGTTTTCTAGTTATTAGCACCGATAACTCCGGCATACGGTAGCGCAAAGCTGACTTTATTAGCGAATCAAGGGTACCTAGTTGATCAGCACTGCTCCGGGTCGGAAAGTTACCCAAGAGTTGCGGCACGCTGAGGCGCGCAACTTGCTCGAATTTTGGGTACTTTTCTAATTGGTAAATATAAGAAAAAAAAGTTTTTTTGTGCTTTAGAAATGCGGTCGCATAGCTAGTGAAAGCTTCAGAAAAAATATCAGGTGCAGTTTGTGCAAGAGCGTCTACCCATTTCGCACCATTCAACGGGCTGTAGGCAAACTTAAAGCACAAGAGTTTTTTAATCAATTCCGCATCCAGTTGCGCGACTGAATTTGGGTTGTTTTTCGTCAGTATTTCAATGCCGACTAGGCAAGCGGGTGCAATCAAATATCCTTTGCCCTTGAGCGCTTCATTGGTGATTTCTTGTTGGCTAGGTAAGTCTATCCGTAGCATATAAGCCGGAAGGCCTATCTCCGCAGCTCTAAAAATGTCTTCGTACGAGAAGTAATAATTCCTAAATCGTTCAAACGCATTTTCGCCATGTGTTTCGCGCAATTTACCAAGCCACACCATCGCCAACTCCCGCATTACTCTCAGGTCTGCCGACCCGTCGGCGATAGCGCGGAGTGATTCCGTCATTGTTGTCGAACGAATGACCTTGTTGCTAACCGCCTTGCTATCTTTCGCCTGTATGTGCGGTGCTTGATCGATTTCCCATTTGCTTGGAACCATGGGCGCGCAATCGAGGAGCCAAGATTGTTTATCGTTCTTAATAGCCCATTGTTCAATCATCTGCAAAGAAAGTCCATCTGCGTTGCGACCTAAGCGGGCAAAAGTAAACGCTTCACTAAAGTGATGTTTTGCCAATTGCTCGTTGTGCGTTTTGTCGATTTGCTGAAAATGCCAAAGCCCTAAGTCATTCGGACGATCGAAAAAACGAAGTAAATCGGTGAGCGGGTTAAACGCGTTTAGTGGTGACGGTGAACCCGCCGCTTGATCAAAGCTATGCTCTAGGTATTGTTTGTAGCGTTCGGGATGTTTTTTGAGCCATTTGTTGAGGTCTTGTTGACCGATCAAATTCAAACGTTCAACCGAATTTCCTTGGACGACGATTTTAAGCCACTTAGCAAATAGAGAAATTTCTACCTCGATACCAAACCGCTCTACTGCCTTGAACGCTAACGCACTTAGTAACTTTGCTACTGTTGAGTTGCTAGCTCGATTAGGAGGTGCCGTGTGGTGTGTCGCGATCTGCTCGATTGCTACAATTAAATCGCAATCAGGGATCAATTCAGCGAAGCAATAACCCCAAAAATAATCGAAACGTGTATCAACATTCTTATGCGCAGGCTCTTTCAAAAAGCGAAGCGCATCGAGCGCACTTAGCGAAGTTGGAACCAAGTGCATCAACAGCGTTTCTTCTAGTCGAGTTAAATCACGCGGCTCACTATTTTTTAATCTAACTAACAAATCCTGCGCCATGTCCGGTGTTGCGCCTATTTCCAACCAAGATTCTAGGGCGAGATCGCGAACTGAGTCGAACCGGCTTTGATCAACAATCACCGCGTAAATATCACTTAAAACCGTCTGCGCATTTGCGGTGCCGCGCAATACACTCACTGCTAGGCCTGTTAATGCCTGGCTGCTCTCGTCGCGCTTACTCTCAGATAGGATAGCCGACAAAACGGGCTCTACATTTTTATCGTAAAGCGAGGCATAGACTTCTGTTTTTCGAAACTTCCAGAAGAAATTAGAGTTGTCATTAATTTTTGCGGCGAGTGCGTCGAATAGCATTTGTTTACTCGGCAAGTCGAAATCGTTGGGATCACCGTTTTGTATTATTGCGAATGGATCAATCTGAATTAACTCTTTTCGTGCCGATTGACTATGTACGGCAAGCCATCCAACTAGCCCGCTCAGTTGACTAACAACGTGACCGTCGCTGCTAAGAATTAAGTTTTTCAGACGCGAAAAAAGTAATTTTTTGTTTTGAATTTGTTGCGCCAACCACTGTGCACCTAAATATTCTGCAACGCTTCTATGTTGCGCTTCTAACCGCTCTTCGGCTTGGTCGCTTTGCGTAAACAATTTGCGTTTTAGCGCGAGCTGCACAGTTGTATCTGGCGAATCAGGCTTTAATTTTTCTAAGGTGACAAAACTTTCATCACTAGAATTAAGATCAAGTGCAATTCCTGTTTGATTGCTCAGCAGTAATTTTGCAAACAGCTCACCACTAGCATGTAAGATTTCTTCAACTTGTGTACCGATTTCAAAAGAACTATTTCGCTGCTGGTCCCGGTGCTTTTTATTTAACTCTAATGCCAATTCTTGAAGCGCAAGCTGATATGTTTCTTTGCGCGTGGCAGGCCATTCAAATGTCTTTTGATCAGGTTTATTTTGATCAGGTTTAATTAGCGCCTTTACTAACAGCCCGAGAATTTCGGGATTGCGTAGCCATTCAAAAATGCCTTGCGATTTAGCTTGGGTCAAAAATTCGTTTGCATGATTGGGCTCACCACCAACTTCAATGACGGCGTCCCGCACGAATGCTGCGATGTCATCGTCTGTGAATGGCTCAAGCGCTAAAATCACAGCGGGCTCGCCGTTGACTATTTCGCCCAACATGTCGCGATCAGATTGGCCATACCAAACAGCCGCGCGGCAGGCAATTCGGAATCTCTTCGTCTCCAATACACGTAACCGCGCAACTACTTCGTTAAGAATGTCTGTTCGTGAACTTGAATTGCGGTGTTCATCAAGACCATCTAAAAACAAAACTTGATTACGCAAGCTCTGGTCAATCGTGCCACTTGTAAATGTTGCGACAGATAAATATCTTCCGTTGCTTTGCCTTGCTTCTTCTTTAAAAAGAGACGATTTACCTGCGCCTGGCTCGCCTAAGAGTACCCATACTGAGCTGTCTCGTAAGGCATCAAAGGTTATTGATTTTTCGTTGGCGCTATTAGTGCGATCAGCCGAAAGAACTTTTGCAGTTCGTGAGATGGATTTCATTTTTGAAGCCACTTTTGAACTGGTGTGCTTAAAAACTCGATAATCGAAAGACCACCCGGCCCAACAATCAACTTCTTTGCACTTGGGAATTTTTTTACAAATTGCTCCAGACCCTCAGGTTGCGCATAGCCACTAGCGCTTTTGACTTCGATCGCTAGCAGTTCGTGTCCATTTGTTAATATAAAATCAACCTCGAATGGGCTTTCACGCCAATAGGACAATGCTGTGTTGATTGGCGCGTCATTAATTAAATGTGCACCGATTGCACTTTCTACCAACCGTCCCCAATACGACCTGTCGCTTTTTGCTTGCTCGAACGTGTAATTGGCTTGGGCTGATATAAGCGCGGTGTTGTGAGCGTTAAATTTCGGCGGGGAATTACGCCTACGGTGTTCGTTGCCTGCGTATTTCGGTAGCCCAGTTAGTAAGCCCGCCTGAGACAACAGCTCTAAATAATGGGTTAGGGTGACTGTGTTACCAGCATCTTGCAATTGACCAAGCAACTTAGTGAGTGAGATTTGCTGGCCCGAATAGGCCCCGCAACCTAGTTCAAACAATTGCTTTAGTAACGCGGGCTTATCGACCCGAGTCATTTGCAATATGTCGACATCGATATTGGGTTTGATTAACCCTGACTTGACGTAATCTCGCCACCGCGCCTCTTGAGGAATAAATTGGGCCGCGCCGGGATAGCCTCCAAAAAATATAAATTCATCGATTGAAAAATCAAATGCTTCTTGCATTTCGGGGTAGGACCAGTGGTTCATTGCAATGGTTTCAAATCGACCCGCGAGGCTCTCGGTTAGGCCCTTTTGCATTAGCCAAGGCGATGACCCCAACAGAACCACATGCATTGGGAAGTTTTCCGCACGATCAGCGTCCCAAAGGCCTTTAACAACCTCTGACCATCGAGGAATCTTTTGTACCTCGTCTATTGCGAGCACGTAGTTTTCCCCGCTCGGTAAAGTTCGTGCTTTGCTCCGAGCGCGCAGCCATTGATCTATTAACCACTGCTCGGTTGGCTGAACTCCAGGAATTTGAAGCGATTGGGTTGGGGCCAAAAAATCGTCAAATTCTTGGCTAAAAGCCTCGTCAGCTGCTACAAAGCTAGAGTGACGGTTAATTAATGCTGATCGAACAAGTGTTGACTTCCCTATTTGGCGGGGACCCGAAATGACTTGAATGAACCTTGGGAGTTCATCCAGCCTTGACTGCAAAGTGGTTAGGTGCGTACGGTCAAACATAAATGTATAATAATGAGTTAATTTACTCATTATTATACATTTTAGGGAATTTCGCTGCAAAGCGGACGTCAAATTTGATTAAACTGCGTCGATTTAAACAGCAGTCAAGTTTCTAGAAATCCCTGCTAGAACAGCCAAGTTGTCGCCGAAACCGTGTTGTTTACTAGATTTAAATTTTGTTTCCGACTTTATTGTTTCGTCCTTGTGAGTCGTGTACGCAATATCCTAAAGCTCGATCGAAATTCGGGTTGCAAACAATTGTTTTTGAAGGTGAAATAAAGTGAAAGAGTTTTTTGTCAGCTTGTCAGCTTGTCAGCTTGTCAGCGGGCACAAGCGCTTCGTTTGTATTGATCGGATCGGCCAGTGCATTGGTCATTACTAATTTTGAATCCACCGAATTTCTTGGTCGTGCTGGAAATCAAGATCGCGGTTTTCAAGTATTAATTGCTGATTCAGTGTCTCTTCAAACGTGAACTGCGCCGGTAACCTGACAACTCTGAAGGTAAATAGCTCAAAAAAATTTATCTATCGATTTGCTTTGAGCTTAAACGAGCATGTTCATTTTCACGTCTGCAGGGTTGAACTGGGGAATTTTCGGAGCGATCCTTCCAGAGTTTCGTTTGAAACTCGAATCCATTTTCAATCTTAATCGAGTGTTGGGCGAGTCAATCGACCGACGCTCTTGTTTTTATTTAAGGATGCCGGCCGGGTGCACTAGCTGCGCTCGGGTTTGATGCCCATGCAGTAGCAATGCGTCGCCCCAGCGGTAGGTCAGTTCTTCCAATTAGAAGCCGTTGCCGGTCTGAAAAACTCGCCGCGTCTCAAACACCGCCGGATTGAAATGCTGCTGGTTGTTGTGCGCAACCCGTTTAATTGCAAAATCGAATAGTAAGGGTTGCGAGTCTTGTAGCATTTTTAAATGATCCATGTGCTGCGGATCGATCAAACCTTGATCGATTAATCGCGCAACTGAATACAGCAACCTGACTGCAGGTAACGGATAGTCTGAGCCATGCAATAGACGTGAATGCCAATCGGTATTGTTGAGCAATTTTTTTGCGACATTGGTTTTTCTGTTGCGCTGAAATACTGCGGAAATATCCGCGTGTAGGTAGGGGCGATAGGTGTTGTCGTTCATCAGCCTAGCAAAAAGTTCAAATGCCGGAACTTCGTTTGGCGCTCGACGGTCAAGGTCTAACGCGAACCCGAGCGAAGCACAGTGAGCCACAATTAAACGTACTCGATGATCAAGGGCGTATCGCGCTAACAGTGGGTTGCCTAGTTCGTCTCGTTGCGCACCGGGCACTGCTTTCTCCTCACCGCAATGCACAATGAGCGGTATATTTTTTTCAACCAATAGTTGGTAGAAAGGCACGCAGCGCGCATCACGTAAGTCGATATTCATACTGCTTGGCAGCCATTTAATCGCAACGGCACCCTGAGCAATCACGTGCTCAAGTTCGATCAATGCATCGGGCCGATAGGGATGAACCGAGGCTACGGGCACAAGTCGATCTGGGTATTGTTTTGCCAGCTCAAGTACATATCTATTGGGCACATGAAACGTAGACCAATCCTGACGCTTCGTTCCAAGGTCGTCATAGGCATGTTCGAAAGCAAACAGTAGGCTTTTATAACCTTTGGGAAAGTCATTTAGTAAAGCGAGTAAGCGATCACGATAGGTTTGATCGACGTTAGTGGTGTCGCTAGCGCAAGCGGCACTTAAAATACTTTTGCGACGAACCACCTCAATGGGGTGCCACCATTGCGTTAAGCTTTCGTGCACAGAGCAACCGGTTCCGCCATGCCCGACACCAAGCAAATGGCTGTGGCAATCCCAAACCTGATCGACGTTTAAGCCCTCAAACAGACTCAAAGCCCAATTTTTTGCCTCTTGTGCCAGAATTTGATCGCGTGAGCAGTGCTTGGCATTAGCTCGCGCCGAACCTGATCCAAGCATGAAGCCAATAGCAGCGGTACAACACAGAAAATGACGCCTAGAGCCTAGATACATCGCACCTCCTTCAAAGTTGAAGGCACTTTAAGTCATGTTCATGTGCGCTGCTGGCGAGAGTGTAGAAGTGTTAAGTTCTAACACCGAGGGTTGAGTCAGTTGTTGGCTAAGTTTGAAGCGATCAGTTCGCCAAAGCGTCTTGGTGAAAGAGCAAGATCAATGGAATGTAGCCGACGGCACGCCTTATTTCTTTGGCGGAGATTGAGCGTATACTTGCGCCGTTGGTGCTCGCTGGGTGGTTCACATCTAGCAGTTCAACGGGAAACTAGAGGGCAAGTCCTATCGGATAAACCTAACTAGTGCTGCCCCCGCAACGGTAAGTGGACGGTTTTGGTAGAGCGCAAAGTTCTGCTACAAACCAGCGTTTAGAATAAACCACTGAGGCTCTCAAGCCTTGGGAAGGTTCTAAAAGCGGCTCCATCAGCCCGGATACCGGCCAACAAGGTGGCGACGCTTTTTTAGCGTCACCAATTGCTCACACCGGCGGGGAAGCTGGTAACGAGCGTTTGTTTAAGTTGAAAATCTCCATGAAATCCCCCTTAAAGACGTTACGTCTAACTTTGCTGGCGTGCGCCAGTTATTCTTGTTACAGCGTACAAGCGCAGCCAGTTAGCGTATTGGACAAAGTAGTCACCACCGCAACGCGTAATGAATCAAAAAGCGATACCCTAGTCAGTGAGGTCATCGTTATCAACCGCGCCCAAATAGAAGCTGCGGGCGGCTCAACACTAGGCGAGTTACTTAGTCGTGAGGCAGGTGTGCAGTTCAGCAGTAACGGCGGCCTTGGCAAGACTACGGGTATTTTTATTCGTGGAGCTGAGGCACGGCATACGATGTTGCTTATCGATGGCGTTCGATTTGGCTCTGCTACAACCGGCACTCCAACTTTCGAGAATATTCCGCTTGAGGCAATCGAGCGAATCGAAATTCTAAAGGGCCCCGGATCTGCGCTTTACGGCTCTGATGGCGTTGGTGGTGTTGTCCAAATATTTACACGGGCTGGCACTTCGGGGCTAATTGGGTCTGCCTCACTCACGGCGGGTAGTCATTCGTACACTCGATTGTCGGCGGAGTTACGCGCAGGTACAGACCGTCTAACTTACGCTATTGGCGCTCAAAAAGTTCGCGACGGAGGTTTTTCTGCAACCAACAGCAAAGTTCCTTTTGGTAACTTTAATAGCGATAGAGATGGCTTCTCGCAAACATCGGTTAACGGTTCAATCCGGTGGAGTTTTGTGCCCGACTGGAGCCTAACCGCAAAGGTGCTAAGGGCCGACGGAAAAAATCAATTTGATGATGGTCCAGTAATTGATACTCGGGCCAATATAAGCACAGCAGTATTTACAACCGGTGTTGAAGGGCGAGTTGCTGCTAACTGGAAAACTAACGTGAGCTATTCGATCAGTAATGATCGCTATAAACAAACCAGTTCAGCGAGCACCTTCGTTACCATACCTTCTATTTTTAACACTAAGCAAACACAATTTGGTTGGAAAAATGACGTTAAAACACCCTTTGGAACGGCCCTAGTTGGCGTCGAAAGATTGACGCAATCGGTTGCAAGTAGCACGCGTTATACAGTTGACTCGCGCACGGTAAATTCGGCCTATCTTGGTTTAAACGGAACGAGTGAACAACATAGCTGGCAAGCCAATGTACGTAGCGATAAAAACTCTCAGTTTGGCCAAAATACTACAGCTTTTGTAGGCTACGGCTTTGCCATCACACCCCAATGGCGCGTTAGTGCTTCGCACGGAACTTCGTTTGTAGCGCCAACCTTTAATCAACTGTATTTCCCGAGCTTCGGTAACCCTAGTTTGCAACCAGAGAAGGGTAAGAATACCGATATTGGGTTGTCGTATACCGACCGAGGCCAATCCGTAAAGTTAATTCATTTTGAAAACAATATTCGCGGCTATATCTCGAATACAACGCTCGCATCGAACATTCCTCGGGCAACTATCGAGGGCTGGACATTAGGTTACGACGGTCGGTTAGGTCCCATCGCACTTCGCGCCTCGTACGATTTGTTGGATCCGAAAAATGAATTGACCGGCAAACAACTGGCGCGACGCAGCCGCAACCAACTGAGCGTTGGAGCCGATTACGATTTCGGCGTCGTCAAGCTTAGCGGTCAGCTACTTAGCGTTGGCTCGAGGTTTGATAATGCCGCAAACACGGTAACGTTAAATAGCTACACGACCGTAGATTTAATGGCGGACTATAGGGTGGCTAAAGATTGGACGCTGCAAGCGCGAATCAATAATCTGACGAATAAAGAGTTCGAAACAGCCCTTGGTTACAACCAGCCGGCGCGCAGCGTATTCGTGACCCTACGCTTCCACCCGAAGTAGGCTCTGTGGCTGAACTTGTCCTAGGCGGTCAACGAAGCGGAAAGTCGGCAAGAGCCGAAGCACTGGCATTGAGCTGGCTCTCTGATTCGGCATCCAACAAAGCTGTTTTTTTGGCGACCGCACTCGCATTTGACGGTGAAATGACTGCGCGAATTGAACGCCACAAAGTCGACAGGGCCTCGCGGCTTCCGACGATGAAAACTGTCGAGGAGCCGTTGGCGGTAGCCGAGGCGTTAATGCAACATAGTAACGAACAGACCTTAGTGGTGATTGACTGTTTAGCACTATGGCTTACTAATTGGCTGATGCCATTTAGACCAATTGCGGCTGACAAAAATTACTTCGACCAAAAGTCTGCGCTTTTGTCGGCTGTCTCTTGCTGCTCTGGGCCAATAGTTCTGGTCTCCAATGAAATCGGATTAGGCGTTATTCCTATGGGCACTAGCGTGCGTGAGTATGTCGACGAATTAGGAAGGCTTAACCAAGCTTTGGCAAAAACTTGCACCCGAGTCACGCTGATGGTTGCCGGTTTACCATTAACGTTAAAGGCCTAAAACGATGAAGTTCCTTCAATGCCGGACGAGTTTTACCTTCGCACAAATTGTTGTATTTGTTGCCTGTGGATTTATTTCGTCGTTGCAAAATGTAAAAGCGCTTGAGGTAGTTGACGACAGGCAAGTAACGGTAAAGTTTGAACGAAGTCCGCAGCGCATCGTTAGTCTGCTGCCTTCGTTAACCGAAGTGGTTTGCGAGTTGGGCCAATGTCATCGTATGGTGGGCGTTGATCGCTACTCCAACTACCCCGATTCGATAAAGACACTACCTAAAGTGGGCGGCGGTTTAGACCCAAATATCGAAGCCATCGTTGCGTTACGGCCTGATGTCGTACTAATGGCAACTTCTTCGCGTGTTCACGAACGTTTGACCGCCTTAGGTGTCAAGGTTTTGGCCCTTGAACCAAAGACTCATGCTGATGTGCAGCGAGTTCTACGGAAAATTGGTGAGCTTTTAGAAATACCAGCCGCACAAGGAGCGGACCAAGTTTGGCGCAGCATTGATGCGCAAGTGTCAGCTGCTGCCCAATCACTACCCGCGCATGTTAGACAAACAAAAGTTTATTTTGAGGTAAACCGGGCACCTTTTGCAGCAGGTACTACCTCTTTTATTGGGGAGACTCTAACTCGGCTCGGTGTTAAAAATATTATTCCGGCTGAGCTAGGCCCTTTTCCTAAAATTAACCCCGAATTTGTGGTGCGTGCTGACCCAGATTTAATTATGATCGGCGATCGGAATTTTTTGGGAATGACCGATCGGCCTGGTTGGTCAAGTATCGCCGCCATAAAAAATAAGAGGATATGCGTGTTTACTGTTGATGAGGCCGATATCCTAGTGCGGCCGGGCCCGCGGATGGCTTCTGCAGCTCGCATCATGGCTAACTGCATCGCGAAGATGCATCTAGCCCGATGAAAAAAACGCTGCTTCTGACGGCTACTTTATTACTTTTAAGCTTATTTTTAATGCTTCTTGGGGCAGGTGTGGGTAGTACTGGCTTCAGCGCGGTTTGGCGGGCTTTGGAAGACCCTTTGTCGGCTCGCATCGTGTGGGAAATTCGATTGCCCAGATCAATTGGCGCTTGGGCCGCTGGTGGGCTCTTGGGCTTCGCTGGTGCTGTTGCACAGGGCTTGTTTCGAAATCCTTTGGCCGACCCGTACCTTTTGGGCAGCGCCTCGGGTGCTTCGGTAGGCGTAGCGTTAGCGTTGGCGGTAACAGGGCTAAATCCAATGGCCTCTCAATGGGTTGCGCGTCTCGGTCTTACTGGTGCGGCTTTCGTCGGAGCCGTGCTGGCGGTTTTATTAACGTTGTTACTGGCTAAAGGTGTCGGGCACACTTTCAGGTTGTTACTCGCAGGGGTCGTGGTCGGCGTTGTATTAGGCGCCGCAACCTCAATGATTACGTTGCTGTCGCCGGATATTTTGCAGGCCATGCAGGCCTTTATGTTGGGTTCAACGGGCTTTATTGGCTGGGCTGCCTGCGCGATTATGTTGATCGTGCTGGGGGTTTGTCTTGTAGCAGGCATCTTACTCAGTCGGGTCTTAGATGGATTAAGTTTAGGTGAAACGACCGCGCGCAGTTTAGGGCTACAGATGCCTGTTTTACGTGCCGCATTAATTGTTGTGTTGTCACTCGCAACCGGTACGGCGGTTGCCCAGACCGGACTAATTGCATTTGTCGGTCTAGCAGCGCCGCATTTAGTTCGAGCCTTAATTAAAGCGCGTCACAGCGTTTTGATTTTGTTGTCGTGCTTAATGGGGGCTGTATTGCTTAGTGCGGCCGACGTATTGGCTCGATGGTTGGTTGCGCCTCAAGAGCTACCTGTTGGATTATTGACAGCACTATTAGGCGGGGGTTATTTGTTGTGGCTTATGCACAAAGGAAAAGCCGGTGGACCGACCCGCTCACAGCCTTCAAATGGTGCTCTTTGAATAACGGAATTTCCTGTAGCAATATTGGTGCGAAGCTCGGTGGTGTCGATGTTTTGCGCGGGATCAATGCAAACTTTCCCAGTGGGAAATGGACTGCAATAATCGGCCCGAATGGTGCGGGTAAATCGACATTTTTAAAAGCGCTTGCTGGGCTTTTAAAATATGTCGGAGACGTATCTGTTGAGGACGTCGATATTAAAAAAATCCCCGCGCGTGTCAAGGCAAAAAAAATAGCATGGCTAGGGCAAAACGAAGGCGGTGCCGATGACTTATGCGCCTACGACGTTGCAATGCTTGGACGACTTCCTCACCAAGGGTGGCTAGCACTGCCGAGCGATTTAGACCATCAAGCCGTCGAACGCGCCTTAAGACAGACTCAAGCTTGGGATTGGCGGCTCCGGCCGCTTGGCTCGTTATCAGGCGGCGAGCGGCAACGCGTGTTGCTAGCAAGAATGTTGGCCGTCGAAGCAAAATTTTTGTTGATGGACGAACCCATTACGAATCTCGATCCTCCGCACCAAACGGATTGGCTAGAGACGGTTCAACATTTGGTCGGAAACGGTACTACGGTTATTAGCGTTTTGCACGAGGTGACGTTGGCGCTGCGCGCCGATTCGTTGTTGGTTTTGGATAATGGCCAGGTAAGACACCACGGCTCTTGTACTGAACCTTCGACGCATGATGCGATTGTTGCCGTATTCGATCAGCGCATTGAGATTTTAAAAGTTGGTGATGCACATGTTGCGCTACCTAGACTTAGTTTGCCCATTGCACAGCGATGATGACCCCAAAGAAGAGAATATTATGCAACTAGAAAAACCGTTGGAACACAAACCCTACGATAAACCGATGGGCGAGCGACGAGGGCTACTCATCGTCAACACCGGCGACGGAAAGGGAAAAAGCACCGCAGCATTTGGCCTCGCTTTGCGCGCTTTTGGCCGTACCCATGTCCACGAAAAAGGAATAAAGATTTATCAATTTATGAAGGTGCCAAGCGCTCGTTTTGGCGAGCATCGTATGTTCGAGGCGCTGGGTATTCCGATTGAGGGGCTGGGCGATGGTTTTAGCTGGAAAAGTCAAGATCTTGAACACTCAGCACAGCTAGCTAGAGATGGTTGGGCAAGGGCAAAAGCTGCAATCGCAAGTGACGAAAACTTTATGGTGGTGCTCGACGAAATGACTTATCCGATACTTTATGGATGGATCCCGCTCGATGACGTGCTGGACTGTTTTCGCAGCCGCCCTAAATATGTGAGTGTAGTCATTACTGGTCGACGCTGTCCTCAAGAAATAATTGACCTTGCTGATACGGTGACCGAAATGACTAAGATTAAGCACGCCTTTAACGCGGGTATTCCAGCTCAACGTGGCATTGAGGATTAATGTTTGAGTGGATACTTACGCTCTTGCGGCGCTCTTTGCGTTGGTGATAGACCATGTGTGGGGCGAGCCGCGCGCTAAGTTTCATCCGGTGGTTTGGATTGGAAAATACTTGAATTGGTCTGCTAGCCGTTTTGCACCTAAAAGCTGCGCATTTACCGAAACGCCGTTGAACCATCGGAAAATATTTTGGCAAGGTGCTCTGTATTGGTCTACAGGAGCGTTAATCGTTTTGTTGAGCACAATCGTCATTACCATAGCGTTGCAAGAACTGCCCTATGGAGTTGAAGTTTTGTTGTTGGGTTGTCTGCTAAAACCACTATTCGCGTGGCGTATGTTGCGCGAAGAAGTGGTAGCAGTTGGTACGGCATTGACGCGGTCGCTGGGAGCAGGGCGCGTTCAGCTTTCGCGCTTAGTAAGCCGCGATGTTGAGAACCTCGACGCATCGCAAATTTGTGAAGCGGCAATTGAAACACTAGCGGAAAATTTAAACGACTCGGTTGTTGCACCACTGTTCTGGTTTGCAATTTTTGGGCTACCCGGTGCTGCCGTGTATCGCTTTGCAAACACTGCCGATGCGATGTGGGGTTATCCAAGTGTACGTGGCGGGCATGACTGGCAATGGGCGGGGAAGTGGGCCGCACGGGCAGACGATATCCTGTCCTGGATTCCCGCTCGAATTACTGCAATGTTGCTGTTAATTGGATCACCTGCAAAATTAAAATTTCTCGCGAAAGAAGCTGCGCGAACCCCGTCGCCTAATAGTGGGTGGCCGATGGCTGCGATTGCGTTGTATCTTGACGTTCGACTGAGTAAACCAGGAGTTTATTCGTTAAATGAACGGGGCCGTGAAGTTGTTTTGCAAGACCTAATAACGGCGCTAAACTTGACTCGGGTTACGGTAATAGTCTTATTTTTTATATTGTATTTCTGCGGTGTTGTTGGGTTGACTTACCTTGCAGGTTACCAGTGACGGCCCGCTGTATTATGGTTTTGGGAACAACTAGTGGCGCAGGTAAAAGTTGGCTTGCAACAGCGCTGTGCCGTTGGTATTCGCAGCGCGGGTATCGCGTTGCGCCCTTTAAGGCGCAGAACATGAGTAATAACGCTCGCGTCGTTGCTCGTGCGAGTTCGGGCGGCTATGGAGAAATAGGAAGTGCTCAGTATTTTCAGGCACTTGCAGCAAATGTGCTCCCCGATGTGCGAATGAATCCACTGTTGCTAAAACCTGAAGCCGATACTCACAGTCAAGTTGTTCTGATGGGTGAGGTTAATTTAGAACTTACAAAAATGCCTTGGCGCGAACGCAGCGAGGCCGTGTGGCCGTTTATTGTTAAAGCGCTTGATGAACTTAGAGCACAGTTCGATATTGTCATTATTGAAGGGGCTGGTTCACCTGCAGAAATTAATTTGCACTCGAGTGATATTGTAAATATGAGAGTGGCGCTTCACGCGCAAGCACAATGCTTATTAGTGACCGATATTGATCGCGGCGGCGCCTTTGCGCACTTGTACGGTACTTGGGCCTTACTGCCCGAGATTGAGCGCAACACTATTCAAGGTTTTGTACTAAATAAATTTCGTGGTGATGCAAAATTACTAGCGCCTGCGCCGCAAATGCTGGCGGACCTTACCGGTATTCCGACGGTCGCGACATTGCCAATGTGGTGGAAACACGGCCTACCCGAGGAGGACGGGGTATTTGATAGCCAAACAATTAGCAGTGGCATAGTGCATACCTCGATCGCTGTTATTGCGTTTCCACGTATGAGTAATTTGGATGAGTTTCAAACGCTGAAAAATATTGATGGCGTTCGCCTCACTTGGGCTCGTGCCCCGGCAGATTTGCTAAATGCTGATGTCATTATTTTACCGGGCTCCAAACAGACCGGCAGCGATTTAGCATGGATGAAACGTCAACAGTTAGATATCGCGGTTCAACAGCACGCGGCTGATGGTAAGCGGGTATTGGGAATATGTGGCGGCTTACAAATGCTTGGTGATTCATTGCTCGATCCTCTTGGGGTTGACGGCGTCTCTTTTGACAATGTGCAAGGGTTAAGGCTTCTCGCTGTTTCAACTCAATTTGAAAAAAGAAAAACCGTAATCCCAACGCAAACGCAGTTTGCGTCATTACCCGGTCTTTGGGCGCCGCTATCGAATGTATGCGTCGAAGGATACGAAATTCATAATGGGCAGACCTCCGTGGGCGAGCCGAATAATCAGCTTGAACTTTCACCAATAATTGCGCTGGGCAATAATCTCGGCTGGTGCAATGTGACCGGCAATGTCCTTGGAATTTATGTTCATGGAATTTTTGAAAACGATACGGTTTTGCGAGCGCTGTTTGGTGCGCAAGTAACGACCTTGGACTCTGTTTTTGATGGACTCGCCGAGTTTATTGATGAGCATTTTGAGGCGGGTTTGTTGGTCGCGTTTACCGAGCCTCAACCGTGAATGTTGCTGACCACGGCGGGCCGGATGATAGGGGCGTTGCGGCCTATGATTTCTCAACAAATGCGAATGCCTGTGGGCCTTGCCCCATAACACTAGCTGCTTTACAGCAAGCTGATTTGCACCACTACCCAGATCCGTTATACAAAAAGCTTAGTAACGCCTTAGCCGAATTTTACGGTGTTTCTGTGCAACGAATCGTACTGGCTGGCAGTGCGAGCGAGTTCATTTTTCGAATAACTGCATGGGCTTCGCAGCAGGGGATAAAAACGGCCTCTATGCCGCGACACCACTACGGCGACTATTCGCGCGCTGCAGTAGCTCATCGGCTTTCTGTGTCGTATTACGACGCAGCGGATAAACACGAAGCTGAACCCAAAGCTCGGCTGATTTGGGGCTGCGAACCCTCCAGTCCGCTTGGTGGGGCCGGTGGATTTACTTGGCAAAACGCAGCCGACATTGCGGTGCTGGATTTCGCCTATGCGCCTTTACGATTGAGCGGCCAACCGACGTTGACTCAAGACCAAAGGAATTTAGTTTGGCAACTTTGGACTCCCAATAAAGCGGTGAGCTTAACCGGCGTACGGGCTGCGTTTGCGATTGCGCCTAGCAATCAAATTGGTACGGCTACCGCGCTCAGATCGTTGGGCGCTTCGTGGATTATCGGAGGCTCGGGGGTTGCGATGCTAAGCGCTTGGATAGAGCCCGCAGTGCAAGAGCGGTTAGCGACTAGCTTGATCCAGTTACGAATTTGGAAACAACAGCAAATAGAGGTTTGCGAGTCCATTGGTTGGCGCTGTATCGCCAGCGACGCTAATTTCTTTTGTGTTCGGCCCGACAAACCAATCGACCTTAAAAAGCTACGTCATTTTGGGATAAAGTTACGTGACTGCACGTCGTTCGGGTTGCCAAATCACTTTAGGCTCAGTGTGCAACCGCCAGAGTCGCAAAAGGCGCTAAGGGATGCGATAGTATCCGGCTGATGTTGCATCATCATTTGGCGGTTGCAGTTAGAACCGCAACCGCCGAATTGGCTGGTGCAGCTACTTGTGGCAAGCCCCAGAAGACCTAGGCTGAGTTCCGAATAGCACGCACCGACACAACCGCAAGTGCAATAACCAAAGCCACCATAGCGCCGCCGCTAAAAGCAAGGCCCTGACTTTCTAAAAGTAAGCCCGCCACAACGCTGAGCGCGACCATTCCGATGAAGCCAAGCGTGGTTTTTATGCTCTGGGTATCCGCGTTTTTTGCAAAGCCGCCAGCCAACACTGTATTTGACATTTCATTGTCGAGCATTTGTATCGCAATTAGAAATAAGGTGACGCATATTGCTAGTTGCGGCAGCTTCCCGACAATTGAATCAAGCCCTGCAAGTAAAGCTGCTAACGCAATGCCGTGCCAAACCACAGCGACATTGGATTGGCCTCGCGCATCAATTAGCGCCGTAGTTCTGCTCGCAGAAAAGGAACTACAACCCATCGACAATGGCGCGCATAGTAGGTTCACTATTACGCTTAACTTAATGTAAGTAGACCACTCGCCGGGCGCTACGCCAAACTGGTGCTCACCAAGTGTTGTTAGGCTTTCTAGCAGCATTACTAGGCCAGCCAGCAGGCCAACAAGGCAAAGTACAGGCCAGACCCAAAGCGGCAGGCTTTCGAGGGCTAAGGTTGCCGATTCTAATGACAGCGTTTGCGCAAAAAAATTTGCAGATGCAAAGTCAGAATCATTTGAATGACTCAGGAAACCACATTGATCCTTACCGCTACTGTTATGTCCGGCAACACCAAATAGCATAAAATACGCGCCCGATGCAGCAATGACGCCGACTAGCATAGATAGGGCTGACAAATTACTTAGCTTTGATACAGACGCAATGCCTTTGCAATACCAGGCCCAGCAGCCAGCTGCGCCGATACCGGCACTAACAACAATCAGCGTCGCTAACGAATCGGCCTGCAAACAGGGCTGCATGCTTGTCACAGCACTAACTGCGATTGCCGTAGCCGTTGCACACATAAAGCCTTTGCGCAGTGCAATGGGGCTCCTTGCAATGAAAAGGCGTATGTTTCGGTTTAAACCGAGTAATTGAGTAGCACATGCCGTTAGTACAATTACAAACACAGCACAAACTAGAACAGAAATCATTGCATGTGGCTGAGTGGCTTGTGCTGCAGCAACTTGCATTCCGAAAATCACAATAGTGGTCGATGCAATTCGAGGGCCAATGAGCAAAGGTCTGGCTGTAAAAAGGCTACAAATGCAACTTAGAAACACCGCGCCCATCACCATGTACATACCAAACCGCGAATCACCTAGTGTGGGCAAGTTTAACGAAATGCTGGTTGCTAAACTGAGGTACTCCGTATAAAAAATCAATGCAGTAATACACCCGGCAAACACCTCTCTTAGTTGAAAATAGGGACGAATTTTTTGTAGCATAGTGTGCTAATTGCGGCAGTGCGATAGTTTTTTTGCGGATAAAACTAGGCTGTCGACTTCAAGGTAATCGTCAATAATGCGATCAAGCTGAAATGCGGGGACATTGATCTCGAACCCACCATCGTCAAAAGGCCCGCTCGCAATCGTGGATTCCAGCACCCACAGTAAATCGATAACATCTTGTATGGACGCGGTAGACTTAAAAGTTACAAGAATTCGCGAGCACGACGCTGGGTGATTCGATGAAGCTTTGCTAGCCTCTGTGAGCTGGCTGCGAACGTGCATTGTTTTGGTTACTAAACCAACTGCGAGTGCTAATGAGATAACCAAAGCAATTAAACTAAATCGAGCGCGTGTCATTAAGTAGGGCGCAAATTTTTTTGTAGAAAAATTAAAAGTTCGATTGTCGGTTTGCATTGTGGGTGTCCTATAAAATAATTTCAAAAATGGCGCCAAAAATAGTAAGACCTGGGCCAAAAGCAAAACTAACGACTTTTGTTCCTGGGCTGTAATCGCGTAGTAATATTGCGTTCCAAACGTGGGGTAGCGTTGCCGATGACATGTTCCCGCGCTCGTACAATATTTCGTTGCTTTCGTTAATTTGATCAGCGCTCAAACCCAATACTTCGCTAACCCCATCAATAATTTTTGGGCCGCCCGGGTGTATGGCGTAAATACATTCGTTCATGAGCGCAGCCGGTAATTTGGCCTTGGCAAACAAATCCAAATTAAACTGTGCGATTGCGCCTTTTATTTTTGCGGGGACATGTCGAGATAAATTCATCTGCATCCCCCAAGGTGCTGGAATCCACGACATGTCTTGGCTGGAGTCGGGCAAGACGCGCTCAAGAATAGTTAAAATTTTCAGTTGCTTACCTTGTGATTTTTTGCGGTTCAGCGACCCGCCATGCAAGGTGTACTTAATATGCCCGTCGGCAAACAAGGACTGCACAATCATTTGCTCGGGCGTGTGTGCCAGCGGATTCAAATGTAAGCTACACACTTCTGTGTGAACCACATCGACTGAGTAATCAGTTTGAGTCTCTGATTCGCTACTAACAAAAGCACGCGCGGTTCTAATTGCCGGAATCGCTGCATAGCAACCCATGTGATAAGCATGGGTCACATCGGTTTGGGCTCCCCAACCGGGTTCGCTGACTAATTTTTGCGGTGCACTTGGCGATACATAGCCGGTACAGGTAACGTGTATTATTTGATCTGGTCGTTTGTCTTGCGGTGCCTTCACCTCAGGATTGGTATTTGTATCGGGCTCGTAAAGTTGTTGAAATACTCGAGTGGCGTGTTTTGCAAATTCAGTGTTTCGCTGCTGATTAGTTGCACCGAATTCGTGGGTTGCGTCAAAGCGATAAATTTCGCGTTCAGCCGTTTGTGCAACCATGTCGTTAATGTCGAAATAGCGTTGCGAAATTTTGTTGGGTTTAACGGCGTAATGTTGAAATAGTTTTTGAATTTGATCGTTAGCCGTTTTAGGCCCACCCGACCGATTCCCTTCGGCCTCTTGGTGGCGTGCAACAAACCACGGCAGCAATGCATCTTGCGCAATGCAATGCTGCGGTTTGACCACTTTAAATCCGCTGATGAAAACAGATTGCATAGGTGCAGACACTTGTGCTTTTGTTTGCACGTGCATGATCAAACTCCATTTTTTAACGATGTGGCAGCAAAATTGCGCTACATCTCTTAAAACGAGCTTTTTAGGTCAAACCGGACAATTTTTTTCGACTTCGGCGATTTAATTGTTTTTTGGTTCGCAATTAGCGAACTTGATTAGCCGCCCGAGTAAAACTTGCGGCTTCTTCCGGCAAGTTGGCACGCAACTGCTGCAGTTCGTTGCGTAGGCCGGTTAAGGTTTGCTCACTGGCACCATTTAGTCTGCTCAGTTTGATTTTTGAAACTAAAACAATCGCATGGTTTGGCGGGGGAAGGTTTTCACCTAGCTCGGCGGCCAGCGTTTGTAATTTCTCTAGCGTTTGGTTGGCCGAAACGGTGTTTTTTAGCTCTGTAAAAGCTAAAAGCCGGTGGCTCAAAATTGTGAAGTGCCGCAGTTTTGCCAGCGTGTATGGTGGTGCCTTGTCGACAATTGGCTGCGAGTCTGTAACCAACATTTCCCAACGCTTTAACGCCACTAGAGCCGCCAGCGATAATTGCTTGGCTTCGCCTAGATAAAACGCTGCAGCACCGCCACTGGCCGGTACGGGTAATTTTTGCAAGGCAAGGTAGCGCGTTATCGCCTGCTCTTCATTGCCCGCGATTGCTTCGTTTTGTATCGCAACTGACTCGTTGATTAAAAGGGTTGGATGATTCGCGCCAAGGCTTTGCTCGCGTAACGACTTTGCTTTGTTTAAAAGATCACGAGCGCTAACGGTATTGTCCAACAACATTTCACTTCTAGCCTGTAACTCAAGCGCAGTTGCCAATGACGGAGGACGAGAGGCAACGTTCCGCCATACGTGTTGCACACGCTCTAACTGTGTCTTTGCTTCAGAAAATTTCCATTGACTAATTAAACTTGACGAGTAGGTCAGCCGAGTTGCAGTGGGTTCAACTGGGTGATTCTGCAAACCTAGTCTTTCAAACTCTTTTAAACTTTTTTCGAGCAACTGGTTACTAAATTTAACTTGACCTGAATTACGTAGCATCACGCTGAACGCGCCCAGATTTAGAACAGCACCTGCAGGGTCGTAAGCAGGATTGGATGCATAGATAGCGTTGACCTGATCGAACACGAGCTGGGCCGCTTCAAATTTAGTGAGCCTAGCCAGATGTGACGCTTGTGCACTGAGAACTGATAACAGTTCAACCGACTGACCTCCGTGCCGAGCGGCCAAGTCTTTTACTAGTTTTTCGTAACCATCGAGGCCCGTTTTTGGATCAAGCGTAATTAGTCCATCCAAGTAGGTTTTTTGGGCTTCAAGCCAGTCGGGATCGGGCGGATTAAATGAGCCTAATACAGTCGCTGCCTGCTGCAATAAGGGTACAGATTCCTTAAACTGAGTGCGCAAGTCAAGCTGGCGTCCTTCACGCATCTGGAGTCGCGCGAGCAATCGGGTTTGCTGTTCGCTGGGTAGTGTTTCAATTAACTCGCGGCTGCGTTTCAGTACAGGGTCTACTTCTTTGCTTTTTCCGGCTTGGAATAAGGTGTCACTTAACCGTAATAATTCGCCTGCCTTGTCGGCAGCACCGGTCAATAAACCAACCCGCTGCTCGCGCAATTGGATTGCTTGGTCATTCATTTGCAACTCATGGGTTAAGTCACCCACAACGCCCAATAAATTTTGTTGAAGATCAACCGATAAATTTGATTTTTTTTGAATTTTTTCAATGGCCGCATTCAGAAGTTGCTCTGCGGTGGCAGCCCGATTCGCTTGAGCCCCCAAAGTACTCACACTACGCCCAGAGTTGGCTGTAAGCATTTCAGTCAAAAACTGCGTTACTTGGCTAGCTTTTTGCGCCTCAGCCTTAGCCTTGGTTGCTTGAATTTGGGCCACCACTGCGGCGCCCGAAACTGCGCAAATTGCAATAGTTCCCAAGCTCATTCCCAATGGGTGACGCAGTGCAAATTTGCGAAAGTAATACCAGCGTGATGGCGGTACCGCAGTGACCGGTTTCCCATCTAACCAAGCATGTAGATCGTCACTAAATAGGCGCGCAGTTGTATAACGCTTTGATGGTTCTTGGGCTATTGCGGTAAGCAATACGCTGTCAAGACCGTCTGCTAAAGATCTTTTTAATGCCTTGGCTGACAACTGTAATGTTTCTGAGAACTCATCAGAAATCACTGTTGCGCTTGGCCGCGTTGCAGACTTTATCTCGGCTGATTGGTTTGTTTTCGCAAAAGGCGGCGTACCCGTTAACAACACATAAAGTACAACGCCTAGGCTGTAGATATCGGTCGAAGTGTTAATTGGTTGACCTAAAACTTGCTCTGGACTGGCATACAACGGTGTGTACATGGGGTTGTTAAATTGCGTTTGTTGTTCGGTTGCGTTGTTACCATCAGCGGCAGCGCGAGCATGCTGCCCCGCGCTACGTTTTGCAATACCAAAATCGATTAGTTTGACCTGACCTTCGTTTGTGACAAGAATGTTGGATGGTTTAATGTCCCGATGAATTAGCAAATTGTTATGAGCATATTGAATCGCGTCTATAACTTGCACGAACAAAGTAATGCGCTGTTTTAGGTCAAGTTTCTTTTCATGGCAATGCTGTGTAATTGGTATGCCGTCAACCAACTCAATGGCCATGAAGGGTTGAGTGCCTTCGTAACCAGCATCATACAAGCGCGCAATATTGGGGTGATTTAATTGAGCAAGGCTATCGCGCTCGAAGCTAAATCTTGCGAGCAGTTGATCGTCGAGTAAACCGGCGCGCGTCAGTTTTAAAGCGACTGCTCTTTTAAGCAATCCATCGCTGGGAAGTGCCCTCCAGACCTCACCCATCCCGCCTACGCCAATGCGCGAATGCAAGGTGTATTGACCTATTTTTTGCTCGGCTGAAAATGGACTGTCGATTGCCTTGAGATCAACAATTTGCGGCATTATCTCCGGTAGTTGCGAACTCTCTTGATCCGAAAGCAGTAATTGAATTAACAGGCTACGCGTTTTTTCATCAATCGGTTGCTGCGCCAACCAAGCAGCGCGATCTTGCTCTGGTAGTTCGAGAACTTGGTCTAACAGTTTGTTTAATGAAGCATACTGCTGCGAGTCTATTTGGTGCACAACGGCGCGGCGTGGTGTTTCGCTATCTGATGACATAGTTATCTTTACGATCGTTTTTATTACTGCATTGAACTACGCAAGAATAAGCGCGCCTTTTCCCAATCGCGCCGCACGGTGCGTTCATCAACCGATAATGCGCTGGCAATTTCACTTTCAAGGAAACCGCCGAAGTAGCGCATTTCTACGACTTTAGCCATGCGTGGATCGAAGTCACTCAACGCGCATAAAGAGTCATTCAACTGTAAAATTTGCGTTTCCGCATCCTGATTGTAGGGCAAGTTTATGTCGGTTCGTAATTCAGTATGCCCAGCATCACTGCCGCGCTTTTCGCTTTGACGCGCTCGGATGTAATCGATAATAAGTGAGCGCATCGTGCGCGCGCAATAAGCAAGAAATTGCTGCTGATCGGTCTGCTGCAGCCGATTGCCTTCGATTAATTTAAGATAAGTTTCGTTGACTAAGCTCGTGGTGTCTAGCAAGGTTAAATCACCGGATTTAAAGAGTCTTGAATGCGCCATTCGACGTAAAGTCGGCAGGCTTTGTAACATCAACTGACTAAGTTGATTCTGGCCGCCCTCGGCAATACTTTCTTCTTGGTCAGACATGGTCAACTCACGCGAAAGAATAGAAAGTGATACTGCCTTAGTTTGGCGCGATTGTGCGATCGTATTTGAAATGACCCCTCGACTTGCTACCTAAGATCGCTCATTAAAATTGGGGATGTCATACGGTGTATCGCTGTTTAATTCGGTCAAGCAGTGGCTTTGGCAACAATGCCAGCTTTTGCATAAACGCCAACCTCGATATCACCTGATATGTAGTGCCATCGCGCCACGACGTCTTTAGCCTTGTTGGGCGGCAGCGCTCTGCATTAGTCGAATTGCAACGTCGACTCCAGCTGTTTCTAAGTTCACGTATTCGTGGTGAACGGAGCTTTTAAGTCGACCGAGTAAGGCATCGCGTTTGTGACTCAGGCCAGCGAAATCAGGTCGATTCGTTAACACCTCGGTTTACCAACCGAAGCAACCACGCCTCACGAGGCAAGTGGACCGCTGCAAAGAGAGTTGTGGTCTTTGCCAAGTCAAACCAACGAGTACTTAAACGATATTGACGTAGCCGATTAAGATCAGTCGCTGGGCGTTGTAACGTTTTTTAGAAGCAGTATGTTTTGCGCCGCGCACAAACACTCCAGTGTTTGGCCGCTAAACAGCCACTGGATGCATGTCACGCGATGCGGCCCCACTGCTTGCGCTTGTGCTATACACCAAGCCGCATCGTGTGCCGTAAGGCTGTGCGCGCCCGGTGGCATATGATCGGCGCACGTCACCCGCTGCCACGGTTTGAGTGACCTTGGATGGGTATACAGGTGGTCGTACCCTAAATGTAATGGCAGCAACAATTTTAGCCGACCCACTGGTCTTGTGAGAACTGCCTAAACAATCGAAGCGTGAGGCGTAATTTGGCCTTAAAAATTCTCTAATTCAATTGAAATACTTAATTTTAAGCATCATCTTTACTGGCAAACACAGGTGTCAATAGAATTTGAGAAATAAGATTTCGTGTAAAACATTTAAAGCAATTGTGAGATTTTAGATTAACGTTAAAACCGGTTTGTTACGAAGCGTCAGCATAAATTCGCCATTACATAGCAACCGAACCTGAGAGATTTAATTCGTTTCTTTCGGTTGGTTTTGGCGTGTGCGTGACTTCACGGCTTTGCTCGGCAACTCGATTAGATACTTTGGGGCCAATTGCTTGTCGCCATAAGCTGAAATCAAAATCCTGAAGCGGGTTTCACGAGTAACAGCTTGGCTTTCAACTTCGAACGTCTTTACGTAGCTTTTGTACGCTGAAGCCTAATCTCGTCGAAGTTCATTTCGTTCGAGCCCCCCGTTTTAGCAGCCGAATCCGCAATAATCAGGCCCTAGGTTTCGGTAAAAATTTCTGCACGTCACAACGGGCGTAAATCGCCAAGTGCAAATTTTTACTCTATTTAAAATTGACTCTATGTATATGATTTATATAAGAAAAATACTAATTTTTGGCGGGAGAGTAACGTTACCTTCTAGTTTTTTGTGTCGGTTCGATAGGGGGCTAAACAGCCAATTCAGACTCTGCTCAGGCGTGGATGCGTTTGTTTTAAAAACGGGCCATCTACTCATTGAGCTGCAGGTTCCCGAAGCTTGCTTCGTGTAAGCGAGTCGTCGATTGATTGCTTCCTTCAGGCAAAGCTCGAATCGACGGGGATCGCGGAGCAGGATAGGCACGGCGCCTGCTGGACTTAGTCGATTTGCCCGGTTTAGACCCAAAAAAACCTTACAAAAATCGAGCGGTCGACAAAAAATCCTAAAAGTCACTTTGTGCGTTGTTCGGGTGTTGATATGAATTTTTAGTTGCGAATAAACAACAAATTCGTAGAGTGCGAACAACGAAATGCCGACCGTTCAACTCAAATATGCGTTAAATCGAAGATATTTAAAGCAAATTTGCCTGACTTTGTGTTCAACTTGAACGAATAACTACAAAGCCGTCATAACTCATTGATTTTTTCGATGGGCGACGGTTCTAACTGAGATTCGTTCCATGAGCCTAAATTTTCGCCCTTTGTTTTCTTCCCGTTCACGTCTTATTAGTTCGGGCCTGATGTTCCTAGCCTCGGCTGTAACGAGTGTTGCGGCACACGCGGCTTGTACCATCAATCAATTTTCGAATCGATTGACATCAACCGGAACCGCGCCATTTAACACCGGCGACGTTTGTACGGTGGGTGGTACTGCTCATACGGCGGGTAACGATGCCTGTTCCACCGATAACGTGGTGCGAACCAGTGACACTTACATTTACCGAATTAACGTTGGTGTAGCCTCACTCGGTAAAGAAGATAACCTTACCGTCCGAAGCACGCTGCCGCTAGTGGCTGGCAAAAAGGTGGCGGTTTGGGATTCGCTCCCTCCCTCGTGTACCGGTCCAGGCAGCTCCATCAGCCCTGACGGTTTAACTTTAGCTTGTAACTTAGGCAACATCGACCGCACACCGTCGGGTCCCGATGGATCAGGTGCTTATGTTGGCGCAGTTTTAGCGCAAGTAAGATCGACGGTGTACGGTGCCAACGGCAATCAAATTGCCAACGTGCCAGTTAGCGTAACTTCGGACGCTTGTACCGCTGCTGATAATCCAGCGCAAATACTTCCAGTTGTTGAAATTTCTGCGCGCCAAAAAGCAGATTTCCGAAAAGACCAGACTGCGGGCCAAAGTGCATACACGTTCGACGGTGTACCTGGCTATTTGGTCTCATATTATGTTTACGTTGATCAATTCGACCCTTCAGGTTCGGCCCGCGGAGGACAGTCGCTTAATTCGCCGATAGTTCTAAAAGACTTCGCGGGACTGTCGACTGGAGCCGTATCAACACCTTGGCCGGCTGGATCACGTTGGTTTGACTGCTATGACGCAAATGGACTACAAGGCACCTTATCCTGCCCAGCCCGCGGAACGCCTATCCAGAATGACGTGCCGCAAGACTTAGTGTTGACTGCTCGCCCCGAAGAGATCGGCGAGTTCATGATTGCGGGTGGAAAGAACACGAGCTTAGAACGAAACCGAAATACCTCTGAACCGCAGCGCTTAACCAGTTTTATCGTTCGTTTATTTGTTCCGCTGGCGGCTATTAACGCCGCGCCCGGAGGGCAACTGAATCTCAAAAATTCAATTCCCGCTGCAAATATTGTAGGCACTGCCATCGATAATAGTCCAGTAGTCGATGTTCGCCCTAACAACAACGAACTCGTTGTTACTGTTGTTGGAAACCTCCCCGGTAGCATTTACAAGTACGTCGCGGCCTTATGGCCTTACAGTTGGAGCGGCCCGATTCCAGGACAAGCTGGCGTTCCGTTTAAACACATGCAGGGTACTGATAACTATGGCGATAGCGGTACCGGCTTAGTATTTCCAGGACAAATTTTCTACCCAAGGTTGGATTACTTTAACCCAGATGCGCTGAATGCAACCAATGTGCGGATGTGTGAGTCTTTCGATAGTGCCAAAGTACGACTTATTGAAATCACCACCATGCCGGGCCATGCAGCAGCGGAAATATATGCGGTTCCAGCGACTCGCGGTCAACCCGATGGACGTTACCCTCAGGGATATGTCGTCGAATACGGCGTCGCCACAGCTCCCGGTGGTCCGGGGGTCAACGCGCGATGTGATGACACCGACGCCACTTGGTATTCCGACCTTAACGCAGCGGCTTCAGCCGGCAACCGAGAACGCTTAAACCGCGTGCGGGTAACAGTACCCGAAGTTGCCTCAGGCAATGCGGTCTACTTCATGGTTGCGCAACAAGCACGACCGAATGTCAATGGCACAATTATTGACGACTATTACAGTGCTAAAGCCAGCAATATGCGCGGCAGCAACGGCGTTCTAGGTGATTGGGTATTAAGCGGCTATGACAAAGTCACCAACAATGGTGTGGGCCTGGGTAAACGATTTACCCTAGTCACATCGATTGCGCGTGTGGTCAAAGAAGCTTCACTGACTGAAACCGGCACAAACATCAATCAAGGTGCAGCAGGCGGCACGGTCGTATACAAACTGAACCCATCGCTACAAACCGCGATTGTTAATCCCCCACCTACTTACGTTACGATCGAAGACACACTGCCTTCACCGTTAGAGTACGTAGTTGGCAGCGCAAAATTCGGTGGTGTTGTCCGTGATCCCGATAGTATTTCTCAGGATGCCAGCGGCACAAAACTAACTTGGACGATTAACAATGTAACGGCCAATCAACCGATACCCACACTAACGTTCGAAGCGCGTATTCCTCGGACTATTCCGCCCAATACACAGAAAACAAACACGGTTGTTATTTCTTCGCCCGACGATACAAGCCCGCTCGCTCAAAGGACTGCAACTAAAGCCCTGACGATTCTGAACAGCCCAGGTTTTTATGTAAACAAGCGCGTATTAGCACCTCGTATCGACCCGAACGGCACTGCACGTTGGAATCTTCAAATCTCAAACTTCGAAGACAACCCAATCATTGTTGACGTCATCGACGTATTGCCTTTTGGTGGTGACGGACGTTTGCCAGCGACTAACTTCGTTGGTACGCGCGGTATCGCCAGTGCCATCACGGCGCCAGGCGGTGGAACCATACGCTACACCTCGCGACCCAGTGCAACTGTTGCATTTGATCCAGAGGCCGCAGGTAACACACCCACGGTTAGTGCAGGTTGGTGTTTAGAGACCGAATTTAATACCGCGGGTTGCCCATCAAATTTTGCAGAAGTTACGGGCTTCCGATTAACCGGCGCGAGCATTGCCGCAAACGTTACTCTTGAAATCGATTATCAAATGCCAACGGTGGCAAATTCGATAGACAACGTTTACACCAATCGCTTCTTTGCGAAATCGAATGATGTTCAATTACGCTCACTGCAATCTAATGATGTGCGTGTTGTTGTTGCCCTAGGCAGCATCGCCGGTAACGTTTATGTCGATACCGATCGCACCGCCACTAAAAACGGCGCAGCCGATGTTGGTATTGGTGGCGTGCCAATTACATTGTGTTTGGTAGTACCAGTAAACGGTGCTTGCCCAGCAGGTCAAGTGGCTATTAATCCGTTAACTAACCAACCTTTGCAAACCGTCACTAATCCTGATGGAAGCTACAAAATTGAAGGTATTCCAAGCAGCCCTCCCGGCGGCTACTATGTGGTCGAAACCAAGCCAACCAATTATGGCAATGGTCCAAACAATGCAGCCGGTAGCTTAGGCGGTACCTCAAATACTAACAACTACAGTGCAGTGAACTTGCCGGTTGGTGCTAACGGTACTAACTACAACTTCGGTCACACCGCTGTTGATTTGAACACTACCGTTACCTTGCCTGCTGGCGGCGTTTCACCAAATGCAACCGCAGCTGGTAATGTTCGTTTCGGCAACTCATCTTTAACCGATGGCGAAAACACTGTTGCTACAATTACGTTAAATCCCGGTCTAACTAATGTCGTCGTAACACCACCGGCCGGTTGGATCATTACCAGCCCATACGACCCCGCAACGGGCCGTGTAACGCTAGCGCCAAGTAATGGTATTTTCCCCGCGCAAACTGTGGTTGATGTGCCGGTGTCGTTCACGGCGCCTGAAACTGGAACCGTGCGTTTACGCAGTGACATCACCAATAGCATCGCCGATCTCACACCAACTATTGACCCAACTAGCACTGCTGCAGGCACGCGAAACGCGCACCAAGCAACGGCAGGTGTGTTGGCGCAGTCAATCGACGTGCTAAAGCGTGTAGGTACACCGCGTGAATTAGTGTTTGCTGAATTGAATGCACTGAGCATTCCGATTACTGAAAAAGCATTCCTAGTACCTTACCGCGTGATTGTTGCAAACCGTGGTCTGATTGCTTCAACCAATGTTCAAGCGGTTGATCAATTAACCGATACCTTTGCTGCACCAGCTACCATCGCACGTGTTCAACAAATTGCTCCGCAAGCAGCGCCTAGTGGAACCGGTATTGCTTTGGCTGATACTTTGGGTGCTAAGGTTTACAACGCTGCTGTCGGCACCACCGCGAGTGCAACGCAATGTGCTGCAAACGCTAGTGCATTTAATGGAAGCTCGCAACAAAAACTGTTGGCTGGTAACTTTGACTTAGCGCCGGGCGAACAGTGCTTGATCGAGTTCGCAGTCATCGTGCGTTATCCAACTGCCGCGCAAGTGCCAACCGTTGCGCAAAACAATTCGGTCTTTGCATCAACTGTAGTTGGCGCGACTAACGATGGCCCAACAATTGCGGCTGGTGTACCAACTTACCCGCCTAATACAAAGGGCAAAGATATTTCAACCGATTCACCGCAAGTGCCACCAGGTACCGTGCCAGGTAGTGGTTTCCCAACCAACTTCCCAACACCACCGGCACAAGCAAACGAAGACACCGCAGAACCAACGCCAGTGAGCTTTAGTGGTCAAGCTATCGACGTAACCAAAGCATCTAGCTATCCAGTTCAGTTAGACGTGTCGGGCAAACGGTTCCGCATTGCTTACACAGCAAACTTATCAAACGCAGCGCAAACGGTGGCTACTAACGTACAGATGACTGAGAACCTAAAGTTCACATTCCCTGCGCCTGCAGTGCTCACTGTTGTACCCGGTAGCTTGGCAGTAGCAACACCTGCAACGGGTAGCAACGCTTGCGTAGCAGCTGATTTAAACACTAGCTTTGATGGTGGCGCAGCGTGGACTGGTTCAGGTACCCCTAACCACAACTTGTTAGGCGCTAACGGTTTAAGTAGCAAGAATCTAGCAATCGGTGAGCAGTGCGTTGTGACCTTCGCTGTTGAAGTGAACTACGGCACCGCAACCGTTCCAACAACACCAGCAACTAACACTGTATTTGCATCAAGTTCTGATCCGACCGTTCCTAACAGTGGTCCGCCCATGTTGGCCTCGGGCCAAAAGAATGGCGACAACCCTGCGATGGTTTCGAAAGACACCTCAAGCACCGTTAACCCACCAGCCGGAACTCGTACCGAAGGTACTGCACCAGCTGATCCGGGCAAACCTGTGGCAGGTCCCAAGAGTGACGTAGGCGCGCCTACACCAGCACCATCACGCACGCTAGAAGTTGTAAAGAGTGTGAACGGCACTGGTCAAATCATTGCGCTGGGCAAATACAAAGTGCCTTACAAAGTCATTGTCAAAGCGATTGGTACTGCGGGTGAAGTCTTACCTAACGTACAAGCCATTGACAACCTAACACAAACGTTTGACCGCGATAACAATGGTGTTCCATCAATCACGGTTACTAATCGTGCTGCACCTGTTTCAGTAGCCGGTGCCGTGTGTCCTGCAAACTTCAATACCTTTACTGGTTTGAATAGCAGCCCTGCGGGTCAACGTTTCATGCCGGGCAACACACCACTAACAGTCGGTCAAGCTTGCGAATTTAGTTTTGATGTTGTGCTTGATTACGGTTCAACAGAACCCGAATTAGGCCCGCATTACAACTCAGTATTTGCATCAAGCGTTCCAACAGCAGCTTTGGTCGGTGGAATTAACCCTGGCGGCACTATTGCTCTGAATCCAACGCAAGTAGCACCTATCGGCGGTCAAAGCCCAGGCACCTCATCAGGTACATGGACGCCACCAGCCGGCGCTATTGCGAAGGACGCTTCAACAGATGCAACAGCTCCACCAACAACACAGGCTGGCGACGTACCCGTGCCAACGATTGTTCTGTTCTCAGCAGCACCTCCAGTAAATGGTGTGAAGTTTGTCGAGAACTTGAGCTTGCCTGGCACAGCAGTAGTGGCTGGTCAGCAAATTCAGTGGACCATCGCTTACAAAAATGAAGGCGGCATTGCACTGACAAAAGCGCAAATCACCGACACAATGCAAGCAGGTTTAACCAACGCCTCTATTGTTAGCATCACTCGCACACCAGCAGGAACGGCGGCAGCAATCACTGCAAATCCGGCCTATACCGGTGCTGCTGCAAACAACAGTTTCTTTGCTGCGCCAATTACCATTGGGCCAGGCGAAATTGTGACGGTTAAAGTGAAGGCAACTATCGCTGCTGGTTTTGTTGGTGAAATTAATAATCAAGCGAACTTGTCAGCTGAAGAATTTGGCGGCCCTAACGGAACCTTGACCCCAACTAGTGCTGTGAACCCAGGTGCACCGGCTTGTGAAAGTACGCAAGCTTGTCTACCAGCGGGCATTACAGTACCGGCCAAGGCATTGATTAGCCAACCCGCTAACAGTACCGATCCAAAACAACCGAACGTATTGAAAGTGGTCGAAGGCGGTTCGATTGCTGGTATCTCTTGGTTCGATGGCGACAAGAACGGTCAAATTGGTGGTGACGAACGTCGCGTTCCGGGTTTAAAGGTAGGCGTGTTTGCAGTCGATAGCACAACTGGCGAATTGATCGGCGAAGTTACTAGCCCAACGGCCCGTCCAGTGACCAATGAACGTGGTGAATACAAAGTGGGTGGCTTAGCACCAAGCAGTGCAGGCATCACCTACCAAGTAGTGTTCTATAACGAACAAGGCGCGGCTGTATTAGGTTCACCATCACCGATGGCCAATGGCAATCCAAATAACGGTCAATTGCCGTCATCTGGTCCAAAGGACAAGATCATTCAAGTAAAGGTGACGGCTGGACAAGAAACACCAGCGCAGAACTTACCGCTTGATCCAGCCGGTGTGGTGTATGACGCCGTTACCCGTCAAGTGGTACCCGGTGCAGTTGTAAGCATCGAAGGACCCGCTGGCTTTAACCCTGCGATTCATTTGCAAGGTGGCGCAGGTAACGTGAATCAAACAACCGGTGTTACAGGTTTGTATCAGTTCATCTTGTTAACTGGTGCACCCGTAGGAACGTATCGCTTAAGTGTGGTGCCACCTGCAGGTTATGTAACACCGTCAGCTTTGATTCCAGCGCAAACAACAACGTTCACCCCACCTAACGGACCGGGTACAACGTTTAGAGTGCAGCCGCAATCAACACCGCCGCAAATTGCTAACAACGAACCAACGATTTACTACATGTCGTTTAACTTAACCGTGGGTGCTAGTGCCGATGTGGTGAACAACCATATCCCGCTTGACCCCGTATTGCAGCCACGTATTGCGTTGGCAAAAACGGTGAATAAATCGAGTGCAGAAGTCGGTGATGTCGTGACCTACGCTTTACGTGTTCGCAACATCGGACAATCAGCATTGCCAAACGCGATCATCAATGATCGTTTACCACCGGGCTTTAAGTACGTTCCTGGTACAGCGCAAATGTCGAATCCGTCAGGTGCAGCAGTTCGTTCGATTGCTGATCCAGTCGGTGGTAGTGGCCCAGCGCTAGTGTTTACCGCGCCAACCACGATCGCTGTTAACTCAGAAAGCACGATTTACTACAAAGTACGTATCGGTGTGGGCAGCATGCAAGGTGATGGTATTAACCGTGCGACCGCACGTTCGGCAAACATTGTGTCGAATGAGGCACGTGCCAAAGTAAAAGTACTAGCTGGTGTATTTACGAATGAAGCCTGTGTGGTTGGTAAAGTGTTCGTGGATTGCAACAATAACCATGTGCAAGATGCCGAAGAACTAGGAATTCCGGGCGTTCGTCTGTACTTACAAGACGGCACCAAGTTCACCACTGATAGCGAAGGCAAGTATAGCTACTGCGGTTTACCAGCGAACTCTTCGGTTCTTAAACTCGATATCTTGAGTATGCCGCGCGGTTCACGGGTAACCACTTCATCGAACCGCAATTTGGGCGATGGCAATAGTTTGTACCTCGATTCAAAAGGTGGCCAGCAGATGCGTGCTGACTTCATTGAGGGATCATGCTCTAACACCGTATTGGAACAAGTGAAAGCACGTCGTACACAAGGAGAAGTGCGCACAGTTCAAACCGAAAAGCGTGGGCAACCCGCCAAGAAGTTTGAAGGAAAGTCAGCCGCTTACCCGCAGCAAGGCACTGACAGCGCAAACCAACCTTTAGTAAGACCGCGTGTACCTGGAACTGGAGGACCTTCAAGTAGTGAAGAGAACACTCCAGCGCCAGCGTTACCCTCCGCTTCAAGTAACACGCGCGGCAGTAATTTGCGCGACGGCAAATAGGAAAGGGCCGACATGAAAAACAACGCCCTCTCTTTATTTGCTACATCAAGCGCCTTATCGAAAACGACGTCTATGAAAACTAAGTACTCAGCGGCAAACGCTTCAACAATCGCGCGGCCCAAGTTAACGCCACTGGCCTATGCCTGTGCGCTAGCTTGTGCCGTGATGGTTGGTCAAGTACATGCTCAAGTTCAAGCCCAAAGCTATGTGCCCAATGACCCCAAAGGAATTACTTCGGGTCTAACACCACCGGCTTCAGTAAAAAAAGTTGGTGAAGTCGATTACAGCAAAAATGCCCAAGTAGCCCGCGTCGTTGTTGAAGTCGAAAAAGACGGTATGCCAGCAGACGGTGTGACCGGCAACACGATCACCGTTCGGGTTTACGACAAACAAGACCAACTGGTTTTGGGCGACGTGCTCATTACCATCGAGAACAGCGCAGGCCGCATTTTGTTGCCCGGCGCTAAGACCGATGAAATGGGTCCAGGCCGAATCGATGCCGATAAAGTAACCCCTGGCACTCAATTTAAAGTCACCAATGGTATTGGAAACTTTCGATTGTTAGCGCCTTTCGATCCGACGGACGTGAAGCTACGTGTCTCTGCTGGCGCGGCCGTAGCCGAAGGTACGATTGCTTACGTACCCGAACTGCGCGACATGCTTGCAGTGGGTTTAATTGAAGGCATCATTGCGGTTAAAAAGAACGCTAGCTCAGCCATTGTGCCAACCCGTATTGATGACGGATTCGAGCGCGAACTACGCCAATGGACTCGTACGTTTAATAACGGCAAAGGTACTGCAGGCGCGCGCGTGGCGTTCTTTTTAAAAGGCACCGTTAAAGGCGACATGTTGTTAACAATGGCGGCCGATTCAGACAAAGATTTAAAAGACCGTTTGTACCGCGATGTTGATCCAAACAAGTTTTACCCAGTCTATGGCGACTCTAGTATTGTTGGCTTCGATGCCCGCAGCCGTGATCGCTTGTATGTTCGATTAGATAAAGACAAGAGCTATGCGCTCTACGGCGATTTCTCGACCGGCGATGGCTTTAGCCAATTGGCCGACGGCGCTTTGGTGGCCGGAGTAAAGAGCCGTAACTTAGGCAACTATAATCGTAGTGCTACGGGTTTACGTGGCCACTACGAAAAATCAAATTTCTTTGTTAATGGTTTTGCAACCTACGACTCACTGAAAAACTTGGTCGAAGAGTATCGCGCTAACGGAACCTCGGGTCCTTTCAGTGTAGCAAGTCAACAAGCCGTTGAAGGCACTGAAAAAATTGAAATCATTACCCGTGATCGAAATGCATTAGATCGCGTTATCAATATTCAGCCGCAAATTCGTATGGTTGATTACACATTTGAACCGTTCTCGGGGCGCATCGTGTTTAAAGCACCGGTTCCCAGTATTGATATGAACGGTAACCCACAATCGATTCGTATTTCTTACGAAGCCGAGCAGGGTGGGCCCAAGTTTGCAACTTACGGTATTGATGGGCAAATTAAAATTTCCCCCACTATCGAAGCGGGCGCAAGTTATGTGCGTGATGCTAATTCATTATCGCCCTACCAATTAAGCAGCATTAACTTAGGTGTCAAACTTAACGAACGCAGCAACTTAGTGTTCGAAGTCGCACGAAGCAAGGGAACTCGTTGGAATTCAGGCGGCAATGTTACTGCCACACCAACGGGTGCCGTAGGTGAGCTACGTGACGACCTAGCCGGTCAAGCCGTCCGTGTTGAAGGTAACTACGCGGCCGGTCCGGTAGAGGCAAAGTTTTGGTGGTTAAGAGCCGATAACGGATTCTTTAACCCGTCGGCTTCAGTTAGCGAAGGCCGCTCCGAAGCGGGTCTTTCAGGCAAGTACAAATTGTCAGACTCGATCTCGCTGTATGCGATGGGCCAACAAACCAAAGACGGTCTTGCCGTGGCTGAACCAAAGCGCCGCTCTGCTGCTTTGGGTTTAAGCTGGTTGGTGAACGAGCGCTTGACGCTTGATGCTTCGTTACGTAATTCGCGTGAGGACGCAGGTTTTGCAGCTAGTTCAGTTATTGCAGGTAATGCCAGTGGTGCCGGTGGTTTCTTTGGCGCCAGCATGGACCCAACTAACCCAATTACCGGTAACGCTGTCTTACCGTTAAATGCCGGTAATATTGTTGCAAGCGGTCTGCCCAATGCCAATTTTGCGAACGCAACAACCTTACGTTTAGGTGCTAACTTTCGCCTAAATGATCAATGGAGCCTGCAAGGTGAAGTTGAAGGTGGCAATAGCGGTACCTCGAGCAGCGGATCATCAGGCAATTCAACGCGTTTCGGATTGGGTACCGCTTATCAAATCAACGAACGTAGCCGCGCCTATGCACGCTACGAGCGCACGACGGGCTTAACTTCGTCTGCGTCTTTGACCCCAAACGACCGTAGTAATTCGTTTGTGGCCGGGATTGATAACTCGTTTGCTAACGGCCCCACGGTGTTTAGTGAGTTCCGTTTGCGCGACGCTACTGGCGCTCAATTGGCCGCCTCGCGCGATCAGCAACTGGGTACTGGTGTGCGCCATACTTGGAACGTAAAAGAAGGCCTTGCTTACACCGGTAGCGTTGAGTATCTAAAGATATTCGCTGGCACTACACGCGATGCGTTTGCGATTGCAGGTGGTGTTGATTATTCACGAAGCGAGCTTTGGAAAACCAGTGCGCGTTTAGAGTTCCGCCGTTTGTTAAACGACAAAGGAACGGTAACGAACGATGAGCAAAACCAGTACCTAAGCACGGTCAGTTTTGCACGCAAAATGAACCGCGATTGGACCATGTTGGCGCGTAATTATGCGCTGTATCAAGACAACGCCGACAGTGGCTCACGTTTAGAAAATCGTTTCCAAATCGGTGCTGCTTGGCGTCCGGTTGATCACAATCGTTGGAATGCACTGTCACGCTACGAGTTCAAAACGGCACGTGATCGTGGTACCAACAACCCATTGGCGGAAGACTACCAAGCACATGTGTTCAGCTTACATGCCGACTATCACCCAAGCCGTCCTTGGTGGTTCAACGGTCGTGTAGCAGCTAAATCAAGTACTGATAAAACGTTGCCGATGGGGCAGCAAAGCTACAGCGCCTATTTAATGGGTGCTCGCGCGGTTTACGACATTACTGAGAACTGGGACATTGGTTTGATGGCCGCTTACATGTGGAGTCCTAGCAATAGAACAAGTGGTTCTGCAAGTCAAAAAGCCTTCGGTATTGAAGCTGGTTATTTGGTTCGCCAAAACTTGTGGTTGTCCGCTGGATATAACGTTACCGGCTTTAGCGACCGCGATTTAACAGGCACGGACTACACCAACAAAGGCTTTTACGTACGTCTGCGCTTTAAGTTTGATGAGAACCTGTTTGCTGGAAAAGACAAAGACACCAACCGTGCATTAGCGCGCTAGTCTAAAACAACCCATACGAATACGACGAAAAATAGTACTAGGAAAATATTATGAAAACTAACTCAATTGGATTAAGTGTTATTGGTGCCGGCTTGTTTTTAGGCTTAAGTGCATGTACTACGAACTCCGGTCAAATGAACAACGCCAGCACCGCACCAGCGGCAAAGCAATCGATTACTGATCGCGCAATTCATAGCGACTATAATCGCTACGAGGCCATGCAAGCGCGCATTCGGCAACTGAATGATACGGGCGCGCACCCTGTTAGTAGCTACAGCCTTGCCAAAGCGCAATGCTGGCTCGACGTAAGCCTGCACGAATACACCCGCAATGATCGCAGTAACTTTCCGCGTTTAGCGTTTGAAGAGTCGGCAAAAATTGCTGAGTATCTTGGTAAAGGCGGCAGTCCATCGGGCACCGCAAACCCCGCAAATTTAACTCCATTAGTAAACGACGCTGCGAAGCTGCGCCCTGATTTATGGGACGCTGCTCAAAAGCTAAAGGGTCATGCTGGCTTTCGTTGCGCGGCTCAAAAAACGGCCTGTGCCGAAGTTGAGTTAGTACACGCAGGAAACGAGTTCAATCAACAACAATGGCGTCATGCAAAACCTTATGTGCAAATTGCGGAAGACTTAATTGCTGATGCACAAAAAGCAGCAGAAGCTTGCGTACCGCCACCGGCTCCAGTTGTTGCTGCTGTTGCGCCCGTAGCGCGCCCAGTGCCTCCAGCGCCACGGCCAGTGCCAGCACCTGTTGCTGCACCAACGCCAGTGAACTTAGCCGCTAATGTTCTGTTTAACTTTGATAAACGTGATCTACCCAACGTGCGTCCTTACACGAAGGATCAGCTGGATACATTAGTGAGCCAAATAAAATCAGGTGTAACGGTTTCTGGCATCAAGTTAGTCGGTCATGCAGACCGTCTGAATTCAACCGGTGACGCACAATACAACGTTAAGCTGAGCCAAGATCGTGTTGAGACTATTAAGAACTATTTGGTTACAAACGGCGTTGCTGCTAACTTAATTACGACCGAATTCAAGGCCGATGGCGTACAAGTCGAGGCATGCACCAAAGCTAAATTCCGCAACACTGCCGAACTGCAAGAATGCTTGCTGCCGAATCGTCGTGTTGAGGTGCTAGTTACGGGTGTTAAGAAATAAAGTCTCTTGGAACAAAGTAACTTCAAATGAAGTAACTAAGCTAAGTAGAACTTTGCATTAGTTGTGAAGGCCCGAAAGACGAAAGTCGTTCGGGCTTTTTTGCGACGGTCATCCCCACAAAGAAACCATTGCTGTAGCCGTTGCTGACGGCACTTCAAGTGAAATGAAATCAGTCAAAAAGTGGTGGGAAGCCAAGAAGCATCGTTACAACGCAGGAGCAAACCAGTTCGCAAGCGCAAGGCCTTCGTAATTTTTGAAATCGCCCACGTTACGGGTTACTAGCGTTAAGTTATTTATTGCGCTGATCGATGCAATTTCACCGTCTGCCATTGGAACAGTAATGCCCACTCTCGATAGCCGTGCTCGCTCGTGCGCAAACCAGCGAGCAGCCCGTTCGTCATAGGGCAATATCGTTAGGCCGCCCCGTGTTAACGATTCAAGGTAGGCGCGAAGACTATCTTTTTTCTTTGACGGATCTAAAAGCGCTATGCCGTAGATTAGTTCATGCCATACAGTAGCGCAGGTACAGTATTGGCCGGCGTGGTCACTTAAGGCTGCAATGACGTATTGATTCGGTTGCTTTTTTACTGGCTCGGAGAGAATGTTGGCATCGAGCAGGTACATCAATCCCATGAAAACTCTCGGGCAGGCGAACGGCTACGCCAGCTTGCGATTTCCTTGTCGGTCAGCTCAACGCTGCCGTGAACTTCACGCCACTGCAATATTTCGTGGAATATAGATTTGCCAGCATCTAACATTTGCTGATAACGCTCTTCGGAAATTAATACAGCAACAGGGCGACCATGACGAGTGAGATGAATATCGTCACCGGCCTGCGCCGCGTGAATTAACTTAGGAAGATTGTTTTTTGCGTCGGCAATAGTGGATGTTTCCATCGATTTAGCTTCAAAAATATACTATAGCTATATTGTAGCTATAAATTGCGAAGCTGTACACATTGTATTGGTCCAAGACATACGGGAATCGAGAATGTTGCGGCAAATTTTTAGTGCTCCTTTCGCGCTGGATAGGCTCGACTGCCGATAGATGTCGATGCGTTATCCAAGGGCTTCGTGCGTTCACCAAAGTGTTATTTTTGCTGGAGCAAGCGTTTTCATCGATGAAAGGCTTTATGAAAACGGTTTAACATGTTGTTCGTTTCGCGAGTTTGCTCTACGATTTGGGGTCAACTGAGAATTCGAAAATATGGATCGCTTTAAACAGTCCATAAGCCAGTAGCAGCAGTTCGCCTTACATAGTTAGCAAAATCACCAGCGGGCCGACCCAGAGCGCGCTGTACACCCTGAGCGGGATTCTGGTTGCGGCCATCCAATGTGGTTGTCATTAAATACAATATCAAATCAACCTCAATTTGTGGCACTTTGGCTTGCAATAATTCGGTGCGATAGTCATCTGTCGACACATTCATAAATCGAATATCGCGCCCGGTGACGCGCGCGATCGTTGCCACAGCATCGGGAAAATTCATCGCTGTGGGCCCAGTCAGCTCATAGAGTTGGCCGCGATGTCCTGATTGCGTTAGAGCCATCACGGCTACTTCAGCAATATCTTCTGCGTCAACGAATGGTTCTGGCACTTGAAGCACCGGTAATGCAACCACGCCTGAGCGAATAGCTTCCAGTAAAAAACTCTCGCTAAAATTTTGGCTGAACCAACTACATCGCAGGATTGTCCAATCCGCACCGGACGCCTTCAGCGCTTCCTCCGCTTGTTCGGCCTCAACTTCCCCGCGCCCTGATAGCAATACAAGGCGCTTGACATCGCTGCGCGCCTTCTAATGCGGCAGCCCAAGTAGAACTGTCTTCCCAATCGAAACGCGGTTGGGTAGAGCGCGAGGCGGCGCGCACGGCGTGACGCTGAAAAGAAAATAAGTATGAGTAAAACCATGGCGGCAATAGCTTTGCAACCGGCTGCATCAACAGCCCGTCGCCAACCAGTCCAGCAGCGTAGCCATGAAAGACAGGTGCGTATCCTTGCCATGGCCGAGCAATTGATTGCGAAGAAGGGCAGCGAACCGTTAAAAATGAGTGAAATCGCGGCGCTGTCCGAGATTTCGATTGGTTCGCTGTATCAGTACTTTCCTGATAAAAAATCCATCGTGCGTACCTTGGCCGAGCAGTACATGGCAGAAAGTAGACAGTGCATTGAAGATGCGTTAACCGTGGTTCACGACGAGGCTAGCTTGGCTGTTGCATTTACCTCGCTTTTAGATCAGTACTACGCCATTTTTCAGCGTAGCCCAGTGCGGCGCGACATCATCTCTGGCATGCGAGCTGATCGGGCATTGATGGCTGTCGAGTTGTCCGAGAGCAAAATTTGCGGTGGTTTTCTTGCAGCGGCCCTTCAGCGAGTTCACCCGAAAGCCAATGCCAAAAGCTTGGGTATATTGGCCTTTTTGATCTGGCAACTGGGCGAAGAGACGATGCGCCTTGCGCTCATGCACAAGCGCCGCGAAGGAGCCTTGCTAGTTGATGCTTACAAACGCATGAACTTGCAGGCAATGAGCGCCCCAGTCATTGATGCGGGAGTGTGATTTTCAAGATATGGTCAACTAACGATGCTCAAGACGATTGTTACTTTTGAATCAATTCACATTGTTGTCGATAAGAACTTGACCTAGAGTCTACTCTATGAATTCTAATCTGATGACACGCTGCGTTGGGCGCGTGATAGTTTAAGGAAACAGGTATGAATACGGAACAAAACAAGATTGTCGCAAATTCATTTTATGAGTACTTCACCGCCAGTGATATCGCAGGGGTGATGAACACCATGACGGATAACGCAACTTTTTGGATTCTTGGTAAAGCTGCACCAGGCCGGGTAACAGGCCAATTCTCTAAATCGCAAATCGAAAGAGTTTTCACTGGTATGCTCGCGCGGTTGAAAAATGGTTTAAAAATGGAAGTAAAAAACTGTATCGCTGAAGGCGATCAAGTTGCTCTAGAAGTGATCTCGTTTGGCGAACTAATTGATGGTCGAATATATGACCAGCAATACCATGCTCTGATGCGTATCGAGAACGGAAAAATCGCAAGTGTTCGAGAATACTTAGATACGCTGCATGTTGAGCAGGTATGGTTTGCCGACCCTAATCTTATGAAGTCAGCTTAAGTGTTTCTATGCCCGCATCGCCTGCAACCCGTTTACTGATCGGCCAATTTGTAGCGCAAACGGGCTACAGCATCCACACCGTGCGATGGTACGAGTCACAAGGTTTGTTGCCGCGCGTACCTCAAGATAGCGGGGGGCGGCGCGTGTATAGCAAGCGTCATATTGCTTGGATTGCGCTGATGGACAAGCTGCGCCGAAGCGGCATGTCCATAGCGCAACTGCGAGAATATACGCGGTTGGCTCAGCAGGGTGCGAGTACGCTAGAGCCGACCCACGCCATGCTACGCGAGCATAGAAAAGTGATTGAAGAAAAAATCGCAGAATGGCAACAAGCGTTGCTCTTGATCGATGAAAAAATTGATTATTATGCGCAGTGGATTCAAGACGATCAGCGCCCTGCTAAAAGCAAAAAGCGTATTTAGAAACTGTCAACCTGAAGGCAATTACATGTTCACGTCACTGCTTACAATAGCAGTTCTTCACTGGGCCGTATTAATCATTCCCGGTTTCAATTTTGTTCTTCTCGGTCAGTTGGCTGCAGGGGGCAGTCGTGCCGCGGCCATGTCTGCAGTAACTGGTATGACCACAGCTACGCTTTTTTGGGCAACATTAGCAATCGCCGGTGTTGGCATTGTATTTACCGCTCATCCAACGCTTAGATATTGCGCACAAATCGCAGGCGGACTGTATTTACTCTATTTGGCATTCAAACTTTGGCGTTCGGGCAGCATGTCGGCCAGTGCTGCCCCTGCGTTAGGTAACGCCGCTGCATTTCGCGCTGGCTTTATGACCAGCGTGCTCAACCCAAAAATTGCATTGTTCTACGGCAGTGTTTTCGCAACTTCATTGCCGCAAAATCCTTCTTTGCTCTTGGTGAGTATGGCCGTATTGTTGGTGTTTGCGAACTCCGTTATCTGGCACTCGTCCCTAGCCTCATTGCTATCGCGGCCTAAGGTGCAGACCGCCTACTTACGACATTACCAGACGCTCAATCGCATCTCGGGCGCGCTGGTAGCCGGCTATGGTTTCAAACTAATCGTATCGACAGTCACGGAATTACGCTCACGCGCCCCGTAAAACACGCGCCATTTACGACCTACGCACTCACCAAAGTCTCGATTGATTTGCGCGATAAGGTGCCAGCTTTAATCTGATTGAAATCCTTTAGAGTCGTTTGGCGGTTGCTGCACTGCCTTTGAACGCCTTGCAACATTCTAGAACGGCCAAGCGTCTGAGTGTGGAGTCTGTTCATCGTTGAACGCTTCCCAACTATTCGCTCCATCAAATCTTCGTTTAGCAACGTTTTGCATAATTTCGGTTGGAAAATTTCGTAGATTCACTGCCATCGTCTCGTAGTCATCAAGCGGTTCGTAATGGGTAACCATTCCGCAGGTTTTGCAGCGATACGTTACGAGTACTTTATCGCCTTGAATGTATCCTTCTGTGTGCTCTGGATGACTTTCGATTTTCACAGTACCGACTTTGTAATAGGCCCACACCGCGCCGATCCTACGGCACAGTGAACAATTGCAAATCGTCGCCGCTTCCGGTTTTGTCGGAAGTTCGATCCTTACGTTCCCGCAGTGACATTGACCGCTAAGCATTTGTTTTTTTGCGTCCATAACGAGTTTCTAAGTTATGCCAAGAGGTCGAGCAATGTTCATCTTGTTTTGGCCAATCCGAAGGAGGTGCTAGCAAATCCAGAGGTGGTGGTTGTTCGAGTGGTGCGCCACTAAATTCACTAAAAATAACACGGCCTGAATTTGGTGCGCGCACTATACGTAGCTGCTCACGCGGGATTTTCTTGGCGATTGAACCAGCGATAGTGATATATAACTGAGATCAAACCGCTTATTGCAATACACCAAACAATAGGCATGGTGTAAGCCATCGACGAATGACTTACGAATTTTAAAAGCGCGGCAAAAACCATCCACACCAAGGCTAAAATCAACAGTGCTGCAACCCATAAAACGACGGTGCTGGCGATCACCATAATTAACTTAGAGAGACGGCCAGCAGTTGCTTCCAACATTCGCTTAAGTGCGAGCGTTTCAGAACTGTTAGCAGGACGCGTAATTAAACTTGCTGGCATAACCAATCTCCGAAATGACCAAAATCGACATGGGCTTCAAATTGATTTGACACAAGACATATTAAGATTCGTAGCTGCAAGTGTACATTCAGTGCAATCAGTGCGGCGACGATTTTTTCTAATGTCTGGCAGGGAGTAGACAATTCAAATGCTATTTTGCTGCCATATCGGGTGTTTCACTTTGCTAAACGAGCATCTGACTTGATTGCATAGCTGCTTATCTGAGTAATTACATCAGCAAAAGAGTTATGTAGGCGAGACAGTACCGCTGAAATCTGCATCAATCGGCTCCAATTTGCATTTCAGGCAATCGCCTTCGCAGCCAGAGTATTTAGGCGGAATGCAGCGGCCATCAAAGCGGTGTACCCATCGCGCTATTACTGGGCCAAATTATTTGCACGGGTGTACAAGTTAGACCCACTGCGTTGCGAGCACTGCGGCTGCTCACAGAAGATCATCACGTTTGTGATTCAGGCCAGCAAGATCAGGTCGATTTTAGAGGACCTCGGTTTACCAACTGTAGCGCCCATGGTGCAAGAGGCACGTAGACCGCCGCAAAGCAAGCTGTGGTTGTGGCCGAGTAAAACCAAGGAGCACTTACAATATTGACGTAGCCGATCAATATCACTCGGTTTGTTGCCCGAAGTTCGTACTGATTTCGGGGCTGAGCTAAAAAGTTTTCGGTGCGATACCTCGGGTGGTTCGTGTGAAAATCCTATCGGTCAAGCGCTCAAGTTGCCTAACGATGCAGGCCACGCTTTGTACATTTTCAGCCCTTTGGCGGTTTAAATTACCTTGAAAATTGAAAATTTGAGTTTTGATTTTCAAGGTGTTATTATGCTTTATGAGTTTCAATTTTCAGCGCACCGAGATACAAGCCGTCATGGTTCAACGGCTGCAAGAGTCGCGTGCATTAGCCTTGCTGGGCGCGCGTCAAGTCGGCAAGACAACGTTGGCTAAAGCCTACGCTGCTGAGCATCAATTCCCATATTTCGACTTGGAAGATCCTGCCGCTTTGGCTGCGTTGGCACAGCCCAGAGATATATTGGCTGATCTCCTAGCCACAGGTGCAACAGTGGTCATTGATGAGGTTCAGCGTCACCTTAACTTGTTTCCCATTCTGCGCAGCCTGATTGACCTTCACCGGCGCAACGCCCAGTTTCTGCTTCTTGGTTCAGCCTCCCCCGTTTTGATGCGTGAGTCTGGAGAATCGCTTGCAGGGCGCCTGAGCATGCTACACATGGGTGGGCTCGCTTTGCGTGAGATGAGCCAACCAGATATGTTTTCACTCTGGTTGCTCGGTGGCTATCCGCGGGCGCAGTTAGCCTCAAGTCACCGTGCTGCCTTTCGTTGGCTACGAGATTATCTTTCCTTGGTCGTTGAGCGAGATTTGCCACAAATTGGCTTGAATGTCCCCGCCGCCACGATGCAACGGTTTTGGCGAATCCTTGCGAATTTTCATGGCCAAACTTGGAATGCTGCCGAGCCCGCGCGTAGTCTCGGCGTGAGCGAACCTACCGTGCGTAAGTATTTAGATTTTCTTTGCGGGATGCAGTTGGTTCGCCAACTTGCTCCTTGGCATGAAAACTTAGGCAAGCGGCAAGTCAAATCGCCCAAAATTTATATTCGCGACAGCGGCCTGCTTCATTACCTCTGGGGAGTTGATACGCGAGAAGCGCTGTGGCTGCACATGCGCTGCGGCGCAAGCTGGGAAGGCTTTGCGCTTGAGCAGGTGCTGCATGTTGCGCAGCCTGATGAAGCCTATTTTTGGGGAACACATGCTGGTGCTGAGTTAGATTTGCTTATGTTCAAACGCGGCCTGCGCGTGGGTGTTGAGTTCAAGCGCACCGATTCTCCCAGCATGACGGCCTCGATGCATATTGCGTTGCAGGATTTGAAGCTTGATGCGCTGTATGTCGTCTATCCTGGCGAAAGGCGGTACGTGATCGCGCAAAACACAAGCTCGGCCAAGGTTGAAGCCATGCCCTTGCGTCAGCTCGCAGGCATTTCCGCAGACTGGAATTGAATTTTCTGAAAAAATTGACTAGGCAGATTTTTTTTCGTCGCCAATATTGGATGGTTCCTTCGATTTGGCTCGAGCGATACGTTGTAGCCATATTCCAGCTATGTTCCAGCTATATATCGCGAAGCTGTAAATATGAAGCCCCCGAACAGGCCATCAGCGCTTGGCCGCAGCGCAGCTCTGCACGATTTACCGCTGAAATTATCGCATTTTGGTTTTTTTTAACTTGCTTCACGCGGCGCTAAATCCGCGGGTTTGTACCGGCGGTCTTCGGGCCTGACCGGCGCAATTCCCGATGATAGATCGATCAACTCATTTCAGTTGCAATAGACCGTACAGCATTTGCCCGCTTTTTAATTTTTTTAGCGTGCGATGATTGGAGATAAAAAATCTAAAGTTCTGCGCCTTTAAATCATGGCATTATTCGAATTAAATTCCGCTGATAAACCTACGGCATAATTGCAAAACTAAGCAAATTTTTTCTCAACCAATCACGCAGCCACTATTGCTTGCGTCTAGGAAACTCTAATCAAAATGACAAAAGAAGACGAACGCTGTTGTGGCTCTGGGCATTGCATGATCAATGCTGATGGACAATGTTGGTGTGGGCAGCAATGGGATGGAGAAAAAATGTGCTCGCCTAAACCCCTCGTGTTGCCGCCATTGGAACCGGAAAAACCAGCAGGCAATAACGATCAATCATCGCTTGCCCCTAAGGCCTTATGAACAGAGTATTGGCCCACACGGGCGTTCGCTTTCCCATCATTCAAGCGCCAATGGGCTGGATTGCGCGTACCCAATTAGCCTCGGCAGTCTCCCGCGCTGGTGGGTTAGGTGTTATCGAGACTTCCTCGGGCGAAACGGAAAACTGCAAAGCTGAAATACAAAAAATGCGCGCTTTGGGGCTGCCGTTTGGTGTTAACTTGCCAATTCGGTTTCTTAAAGATGACGCGATGCTTAAATTTGTATGCGATAGCGGCATTAAGTTTGTAACGACGTCGGCGGGCAGCCCTGCCAAATTTATAGCACCGCTCAAGTCCGCGGGCATCGTGGTGTACCACGCTGTACCTACACTAGAAACCGCACTGAAATGCGTCGATGCCGGTGTTGATGGCCTTATCGTCGAAGGTTCGGAAGGCGGCGGATTTAAAAACCCAGACGAGGTATCTACACTGGTTTTACTGCAAGCCATTGGGCAACGTGTGGATGTACCTATGGTTGCGGCCGGCGGTATTTGCGATGGCCGTGGCATGGCTGCTGCATTTGCCTTAGGCGCCGAAGCGATTCAGATGGGAACACGTTTTGTGAGTGCTTTAGAAAGCCCAGTTCATGCAAATTACAAAAATGCGATTGTGAGCACGCAAGCAACTGACACATTGATGTTAAACAAAAAATCAACCCCTTGCATTCGCGCTTTAAAATCCCAACGCACCCAAGCCATTTACGAGGCAGGTGTGATGAGTTTTGAAGCGCTAAGCGGCATCCAACGGGTTTACTTCGACGGCGATATGGAAGCAGCCCCAGCGCTTGCCGGACAAAGTGCCGGGCTGATTCACGAAGTCAAATCAGCCGAGCAAATTATTACGGATACTGTTGCAGAGTTTTTTAGCATTATGAAACGCATGGGCGCTTTAAGTGCGGGGCAGAATTTTGGCTAACAATCGGATATTCAATTGAATATTAGCAGCGCATTTGACGGTGGCAACATCATTGTCCGATCGATTGATGGCAACCAAGCAAATCTAGAGATAGCTCTGGACCAACATTGCAATCACTATCAATGGTTTTATTTTTGTGTAGAAGGCGTCTTAGGTCGCAAGATCACCCTAAGCATTAACAATGCCGGCACAAGCTCTTTTCCTAAAGGCTGGTCGAACTATCGGGCACGCTATAGTGCCGATGGCATCGATTGGAGGCAAGAAGCTAACACTTCGTTTTCGGCTGGCGTGCTGACTGTCGAACATCAATGTAACGCTGATCGAATCTGGTTTGCTTACTTTGCACCTTACACTACCGAGCGTCATCACCAACTGATTGCAAGAATGGTCCAACGGCCCGAAGTGAGGCATTCGGTTTTGGGTCGCAGCGTCGAAAATCGCTCAATAGATTATTTGCAACTGGGCACTCAATCAGCCAATGCCAAACAGATATGGTTGTTCGCGCGACAACACCCTGGCGAATCAATGTCGCAATGGTGGATTGAAGGTGCACTTGAAATGCTTGTTGCGCCAGAAAATAAAAACGATGCGGTGCTTGCTCAGCAGCTTTTAGAGCAGTGCTGTTTTCATATTGTGCCCAATATGAATCCCGATGGTAGCGCGCGTGGCCATTTACGCACGAATGCACTGGGCATCGATTTGAATCGTCAGTGGCAAAGCCCAAGCAAAGAGCAAAGTCCTGAAGTGTTTTATGTTTGGCAACAGATGCTCAAGACAGGCGTAAATTTTGCGATGGATATTCATGGTGACGAAACTATTGCGGCAAATTTTGTTGCGGGCTTTAAAGGAATTCCTAATTTGAGCGCAGAAAATTGGGCTTTATTTATCCAGTTTAGAACCCAACTAACCGCGCTGCACCACGATTTTCAAGACCAGCTTGGTTACCCCGATGCTGCTCCGGGTCAAGCGAATCTTACGATCGCAACCAATGCAATTGCCAATCATTTTGGCTGCGTAGCGCTCACTTTAGAGATGCCGTTTAAAGATCATGATGCCAATCCTATGCCTTTGTACGGCTGGAACCCTCAGCGTTGTAAAGAATTGGCGCGAGCCTGTTTAACAACGTTGGCTGGCTTGATTAAGAGTTTATAAAATTTAATGTAAAAACGTTTCAATATCACCAAAAAAACGTACCCATCGCGATATCACTAGGCTAAATTAATTGTACGGATGTATGAGATAGACCCGCTGCGTTGCGAGCGCTGAGGCGGGTTAATGAGGATTGTCGCGTTTGTGATTCAGGCAAGCGAAATCAAATCGATTTTAGAGCCCCTCGGTTTGCCAGCCTCAGTACCCAGAATACGCAAGGCATGCGAACCACTGCAAAGCCGCTTGGCATACTTTCTAATGTTCGAGTTGTTTCGTTAAGTGTGCTGGCGCACAGATCAAACAAGCTCCCCAAGTTAGATTAATAGCCCGTTGCAGCGCAACTTGTTGTCATCGGCTTCTCGCAAACTCAGAGGACGCAGCTTGCCTTTCAACACTATTATTTACGTGCCATTCGACGCTGCGCATCCCTTGCACTCGTTGATACAGGACGCTTCTCCCTGTAACGCAGCGCCTGTCGCGGAGGCCGGTGATCGCCTGTTTCAAATTCGCACTGCCGATTCGGAGGGCCAACGCAGCTCTGCCAGTATTTTGATCAATCGAATGTATGCAACTCGCGGCTACTTTAGCTCTCCGTTGGGTGCCCAACAGTTGCCCACTCGAATTACCTTGATAGCAAGTGCTGCTGGATACACCATCGGTACCATCACCATCGGCTTTGATTCGCCGCTTGGTCTGAATGCTGATGACCCATTCATTACCGAGACAACGTTGCTTCGCACAGCAGGCCGTCTCCTGTGCGAGTTTACAAAGTTGGCTATCGACAGCATAGTGCGCTCTAAAAGGGTGCTTGCCTGCTTGTTTCACGTCGCCTACATTTACGCCCATCGCATGATGCACTTTGACGACTTGTTGATCGAAGTGAATCCTCGACACCGGCGGTATTACGAACTCATGTTGGGCTTTGAAGTGAAGGGGATCCAGCGAATCAATCCCCGTGTGAATGCACCGGCCGTGTTGCTACGTTTGAACTTTGATCACGCCCGCGCACAGATTGCGCTGTTTGGTGGTAAGCCAGAAATGGGTGACCATCTACGATCGCTCTATCCCTACTTTTTTTCAAGCACTGAAGAAGCTAGCATCATCGAACGGTTGCTGCGCACCCAACCTGATGCGGCCTATACACCGCAGCACCCATGACTAATCAATCGCCAAATAAAGGCGTTGATAACGAAACAGCCTATTTCTCTTACGATTTTGCGTTTTCGCGCAATTTGGGCTGGTTACTTGAAAGTGAACAGCTGCGCTTAAAGCAGACTCGTGTATGCATAGCGGGGCTGGGAGGCGTGGGCGGCGTTCATTTGCTCACACTCGCGCGTCTAGGCGTTGGTGCGTTTTCAGTGGCGGACTTTGATACTTATGCGTTGGCAAATTTCAACCGCCAAGTCGGTGCAACGATGTCCACTCTTGGCAAGAAAAAAACTGATGTGATGATCGCGATGGCTCTTGACATCAACCCAGATATTGACATTCGCGTATTCGATCAGGGGTTGGACGGTAACAATCTAGATGCGTTTTTAAAAGACGGTAGTGTCTATCTTGATGGGCTAGATTTTTTTGCTTTACCTGTACGACGATTGGTTTTTGCGCGCTGCCGCGCCTTGGGTATTCCGGCCGTCACAGTCGCGCCGCTAGGCATGGGTGCGGCTTTACTCAATTTTTTGCCGGGCGGGATGAGTTTTGATGATTACTTTCAGTTTGAAGGTCAAACCGAAGACGAGCAAGCGCTGCGTTTTTTGGTCGGCCTATCACCCAGTATGTTGCAAATGTCTTACCTAGTTGACCGCAGCAGGGTAGATTTAGCGCAGCGACGCGGTCCTTCGACCGCCATCGCGGTGCAGTTATGCAGCGGTGTGGCGGCAGCGCAGGTCTTAAAACTAGTGTTGGGTCGCGGCAAAGTGATTGCTGCACCACGAGGCCTACACTTTGATGCCTACACCAATCAAATGCACCGAACCTGGAGACCTGGTGGCAATCGCAATCCTATCCAGCGCTTGTTGTTGCGTCTGGCTAAGCGCCAATTGAGAAGTGCTTCGTGATTCCACAAGAGGAGGTGCTGCATCAAATATTGACCGCTGGAATTCAAGCGCCGTCGGCTGAAAATATTCACTACTTTTGGTTGGAGGTGGGCGAGCGAACCGTCACGCTACATGCCACTGGCTACGCTACATGGATAAAGCGTCCAGACTTGAAAATGTTAGCGCTGATGTCCTATGGCGCGGTGGTTGAAAACATCACACTCAAAGCGCATGCCCTAGGTTTTGCGACCCATGAGACCTGGCGATTCGACTCGTCGCGCGTAGTTGAACTAAGCTGGCAGCCCGCCACGCAAACACTCGATCCGCTCGAGAGGGCCATCGAAACTCGCCACACCAACCGTCGTTTTTATCAACGCACGCCGGTAGCAATCGATATTCTGGAAAAGATCAGCGTTGCAGTAAATTCTGTGCCTGGCGCGCGCGTTCATTGGTTGTCCAGCAGACCACAGCGCAGGTTGGCGTTAAACTTGATGCGCATCGCTGAAACCGAACGCTTTCGTCGTAAGGGCCTTCACCATGAAATGTTTAACGCTATTCGTTTTGAGCGTGGCTGGGATGGAACGGTGACCGAGGGCTTGCCCCCCGCGGCCTTGCAGGTAGAAGTTCCCATGCGAAGGCCGTTCGCTTGGTTGCGCCATTGGAGTTTGATGCGCGTAGCCAACATGATCGGTTCGCATCTCGCTTTGGGCCTGCGTTCAGGTTATTTGCCCTGTGCATTGGCACCTCATATTGGCTTGCTGCTGTTAAACGGGGCGAACAAAGATGCGACTCATGTACAGGCAGGGCGCGCTCTGCAGCGATTCTGGCTGGCAACTGAGCACTACGGACTGGCGTTTCAACCAATGGCGGCAGCGACGGTTTTAGTGCAACAAATCAGTGCGCCAGATTGGGTTAGTGCGAACACGCAAAATCGATTAAATAACCGCTTGCAAGCGCTCGGCGCAGAGCTTGGTGTAGCGTTTGGTGTAAAGGCCCCCCCAGCGCGGCCGACTATGTTTTTTCGATTGGGGCGCGCACCAGAGCCCACCGCAGTTGCCGGTAGGCGAGCGCTGCAATATTTTTTAAAGCCACCGGCTTAACCTTCCGCTTTAAGTGTTGTAGCGAACAGACCGCCGAAAAACCCCCACATAAGCTCATGTTGAGACCTGTTTAAAAAAACGGGATCTATGTACCGACTCGTACGATCCCGTTCGAGCGTCACTAAACAGTTTGGAACTCACCATGACAATCATCCCTTTCTCGCGCATACCTCGCGTCCCAAAACCACTAGCGATTCGTACGGCCTTGGTCGTAGCTCTAACTGCCGTGTGCTCCAGCGCCTCTGCGCTGCCTACTTTTACATTCAATCCGGCTGGAGTGGGCTTGTCCGGTCCTGCCTTCACAGCCGACAATATGTTGATTTCAGACTACGCCACCGTACGGTTTGGCGCGGGAAACACCTTCAGTGAAACTGGGTTCTTGTCAATTAGTGGGGCACAACTTGGCGGCAATACTTTGATACCTAGCGGTTTGAATGGCAGCTACGGGATGTACATTAGTTTCAGCGGCACTGGCAACACTGGGCCGGGTAACCCCAGCCTGGTCGGTACCTCGGGAACGTTCAGTACCTTGAACTACACTCTATATGGATATAACGGCGCAGCAACCTTTGGTTTTGATGCCAGCAACAACCCAACCGAAACCGCTAGTGGCGAGATAATATTGGCTACTGGCAGCTTGATTTCTGGAACGGTATCAACGTCGCCCGCAGGTGCTGGAAACTTTACGCCAAGTGCCGCCGCTGACTTGACTTTCATTACCGCAGCCGATGCCGCCACGTTTTTTGTAGCACCAATTCCGTTTTACAACGTTGCTTTGTCCTCGTTCACCAATACGTCGTCGCAAGTTACCCGTTTCGACGGGGGATTTAGCATAAGGCAAGGTGGCGGTTCGTTTAATTTTGCTCCTACAGCCGTGCCATTGCCGGGCTCTTATGCGTTGACCTTCGCAGGTTTGTGTGCATTGGGTCTTGCCAATCGCCGGCGTAAATCGAGTAAGGACTAAGTCGCTCGCGAATTAGGATCGCGCACTTTAATCAGCTACTGCGGTTTTGCGTGAACCATCTGGCCAGTAGCGATTTCCGAATTAAAGGCGGTGGCCCTTCAACGCCTTTTTACGCTCTACAATCAAAGCTTTTCTCAGTAACGGAAGGCAAGTAGAAAGATGGATAGCATCACTTCAACAACAGCTTGGTACGCTGCACTACAGCAACCATTCTTTGCGCCACCGGCATGGGTATTTGGCCCGGTTTGGAGCGTGCTTTACGTCATCATTACGGTAAGTTTCGGTTATGTTTTCTATCTCGCATTAAAGAAGCGATTGCCTTGGGGCGTGTTCCTTCCGTTTGGATTAAACCTAGTATTCAATCTGGCTTTTTCACCCTTGCAGTTCGGCTTAAAAAATAATTTCTTGGCCTCAATCGATATTCTGCTTATCTTGGCAACCTTGCTATGGGCGATACGTACAATCTGGCCGAAGGTAAGGTGGGTCGCCTTTGTGAATATTCCGTACTTACTTTGGGTGTCGTTTGCTACAATCTTACAGCTCAGCATTACTTGGTTGAATCGCTGACGAGAGAAAATTTATCCGCGATTAAGCCAATGCCTGTAGCTAAAGAGGGCGCATCGCGATTCTTAATTCAAAAGATATGCAATTAGGGACCAGCATTCAAGGTGTGCAGATTTTCGATCCTTTCAAACCCAATCTGCTTTGATCGCAGTAAATTATAGCGAGGGGTGATTTTTCCGCCGCTGCTTGGCAATGAGAGGTGCATCCGCTTGCTGATGCAGTGCTTCAATCAGTTTGCAACGGTCGTCCTCGCCATTGCAGCGACTGCGTAAATCGATCAAACTCGTCTCCAATGCATGCAGCTCTTTAAGCCGTTCGCGGACATGGCCGATGTGATCATCCAAGGTTTCGCGTGCGGTCGCGCAATCGCGTTTTTTTCGCAAATCTAAGTTCAGCAGCGAGCGCACCTCGTTTAGCGTCATATCCAAGCTGCGCAATTGCCGAATAAAGCGCAGCTGGTGAATATCTTCATCGCTATAAAAACGGTAGCTATTCGCACTAATTCCCTGAGGGCGTATGAGCTTTTCTTTTTCGTAAAAGCGAATGTTGACGCTGCTAATCCCGCTTCTCTTTGCGGCCTCGCCAATCAAATAACTTGCCTTGGTTTTGGGGTTTTTAGAAGACATGCTTGACCTTGAAGTGGCTTTAAGGTTTTAAATGATGCCACACATACCAAAAAAAGCGTACGGACCTTCATGGCTATCATTAAAATTTCTACTCGCTTGAACGCACCGCTGCAACAAGTGGCAGAGCACATTACTAAACCCGCCTTGCTGGTTTATGTGGCAGCACCGCTGGTACAACTTCAGCCGGTGCATCCCGCGCAATGGCCTGAGCAATGGTCGGACGGCGGGCAATACCGCGTTCAACTTTGGCAATTTGGTTTTATTCCACTGGGATGGCAAATCATTCGCACGGAAATAGTAAGCGCTCAGGCTGACCATTTTATTTTCCGTGATCGCGGCCAAGGTAGATTGGCGAAGACTTGGGACCACTCAATCACGCTTATCAAGGCAGGCGACACAACCACGCTTTACAGCGACAGCATAGAAATAAGAGCGGGCTTGCTCACGCCTATTGTGGTCGGTTTCGCAGCGATTTTTTACCGATGGCGGCAGCATCGCTGGCATCGATTGATTGCAAACCAGTTCAACTATTCACGATAAATTTAATCGCAAAATGACAACCTTAAGACAAAAAACGGCCGTTAAAAATCTACTCTCCCGCTTCGAGCAGCAGCGTTATAGCGATTTTTCACACGATACGGGCTATGAACAGTTATTAGATTTGCTTTGCGCCGCGCACATTGCTGGGCAATTCGTGATCGCGCTCCATATTCAAACGCACCGCGCCATGCTAAGCCTAGCTTGGCAGCACAAGCAATGGGCGGAGGTAGGTGGGCAACTTTTACGCTTAGCACTGATACCGCCGGGACATCTGCTGCGAAAGCTTCCGATGGGCAATACAGGTCGGGCAAACATTAGTGCCTTTAAAAGTATGGCCCCGCCCCCGCACTTACTGCGCTTGATTGACGAAGCAGCCATTCAAGTTTCAAAGGACACTAAGCCATCGTTTTAATAGGTCTTTGCTGACCTTATTTTTTTCATGAGTGTGTGGCAGTATTGCGATTGGCACAGCTGAACGAATGCTAACTACGTTTTATTGGCGGAGATGGCATGCGCCCTCCTTGGCAGGGTGAATCTGAAGGTTGAACCCACCTCAGGCGTGCTTTCTAATACAACCTTGCCGCCGTGGGCCTCTGTAAAGGTCTGCACAATAGCCAGCCCCAAACCTGTACCATCGTCTCGTTCGGCATCAGTTTCACCTTTGTCGAAGATCTTTTGTTGCATATCCTCAGGTATGCCCATCCCGTTGTCACTTACCCAACAGGCAACGCTGTTGTCATCCACTAGGTCTTGGGCACCGATAGTGATGATGCCATTCGGGGCGTATTTCACAGCGTTGGCGACCAAATTTTGCAAAATGCGTTGAAGCAAACTAGCATCGGCATAAACCACCAGATCATCAGGAACACGGTTGAGGATTTGTACGCCAGCGGATTCGGATAAAAGCGCGGTATCTTCTATCAACCTTTCGACCAATGGCCAAAAGTCGAACAAGCGCCGCTCTAGATGGATGCCGTTGTTCGCTTCAGAGTGCGTATTTTCCTCCAGTATTTTTTGCACTAATCCTTCCAGTTGCTGAACACCTCGGCGCAGTGATTTCAACATTTGTGCCGAATCTTCGTTGTAGCCTCGTTTGGGCAGCGACCGTTCTAAAGCACGGCCCGCTAATGAAATAGCATACAAAGGTGTCCGCAGATCATGTGCGACAAAAGCTAAATACTCCTCACGGCGCTGTTTCACTTCCAGCGCTTGCTGGCTGGCATAAGTCTCTAATGCCAAACCAATTGCGTGGTCAAACACGCGGTTGATCACATGAAACGGTTGGCCCTGCAAATTGATGCCGTTTTTTGTTGCCAAGTCGTGCAGGCAACCACGCAAAATGTTGTACTCTGCTACCACCTCTTCAATGTCAAAAGCTTCGTTCAAGCGCTGCAATCCGTGCGCCGGTGGACTTTCCTCAAGAAGCACTTCTGGAATTGTCGAGTTTGAATTTGATTTCAACTCCGTGGACAGCTCATCTAGCAAACTGGGCATGTGGTCGTTCAACGTCGGAATATCCAGATGTCGAGCAGAGGGTAACTCCCGAACCTGTAATCGCCACTGTGACAGTAAAAGAAGCCGCTCTTGCTTGATGAGGTCGGCCAAGTTGTTCAGATTTATCATGATCTAGCTATACACTCGTTTGCTAATCGACTCGGTAGGGGTCTATTTTTTTACACCGCTCCAGATGCGCAACGCATTGCAGTAGCGTCGAGCAGTGGATACTCTCGCCACCCGCATTTATACCATCTATATTGACTTGTTCAATTACACGGCTTCAATTAGCCGATGTTGCATTTTATGTTGTCATCGGGTTTCGCTATCGTTTTCTGAAACCCACGTTCGCTACCGCACAGACGGCGATCTGTCCGTCCTTTAATTTAATTTTATTAATTCCAACCCGGGTAATGGAGTAGCTGGGTTCACTTTTGTTGTTGACGCGTCGCAACAAAGCCAAGTGAATACGTGGCTGTTAGCGGGCGGAGCTGGAACTCTTTTTGCGCTTGAAGCAACTGTTGCTGATGTTGCAGGTGGCCCAGAGACTTTTCTGATTTATAACATAAATGCTCAACCACCTACCCAAGTGCCTGTGCCGGCTTCGGTCGCGTTGTTAGGGCTTGGACTGCTTGGAATCAGCGCTGTTACAAAGAGAAAACAGCAAAGCCGATAAGTAGAAAAAACAGCAAGGCCTAACTGAAGCCCCCACAAGTTGGGGGTTTTGTGTTTTCTATACGCAGCCTTGTGAATTGGTTTTCGTGGTTGGCTGCTTTGTAGGCGCTCTCTGACAATAAAGCGGCGCGTTTCGAGCCCATTTTAGGCATTGTCTTTCATTGTTTTTGGTGTCCGGCGCAAACTAAAATAATTGATGAATTTTCGATTCAAAAGAAGTGACCGTTTTTTGTTAGTAATTTAACCTCAAGGAGTGATTTATATGAATTTCATCATTTGGCTGGTCGTGGGCGGAATCATTGGCTGGTTGGCCAGTATGGTTATGAAAACTGACGGACAACAAGGGATTTTTCTAAATGTGGTTGTTGGAATTGTGGGGGCAATGCTTGGCGGTTGGTTTATTTCACCCTTGATCGGAGGGGGTAATATTAATCAAGACAATTTCAGCGTACCGGCATTATTGGTCTCATTTTTGGGCGCTGTAGTTCTTTTAGCGATTGTCAATTTAATTCGTCGCGGCAGCGTTCGGTAGTTAGCGAAATTTAGGTGGGGTTCTATTGATGAGCTCCACCTTTTGCGTCTCTTCGATCAACAATACTTGAGAGGCTCAAATGATTGCCGCGATCGTTCCTGCTCACAATGAAGAAGATCAAATTTCGTCATGCATTCACGCGCTGCGTGCAGCCAGTCGTTGTTCAAAGCTACGTGCGGAACAAACTATTATTATTGTAGTTCTTGATGCTTGTACCGACAACACATACAAAATTGCTTGGCAGTTGGGCGCAACCACCATAACGTTAAATGCCCAAAACGTCGGTGCCGCAAGAGCTGTTGGAGCCGACCTTGCTTTAGCTGCTGGTGCACGGTGGTTAGCATTCACCGATGCCGATACCCACGTCGCTCCAGATTGGATATCGCAACAACTTGCACAAAAAGCGGATGCAGTTTGTGGAACTGTGGCTGTACGGGATTGGGGTACTTATGGTGACACGATGCGCAATCACTACGCAGCAACCTACACTGACATGAATGGGCATCGCCATGTACATGGTGCAAATCTAGGTGTTAGCGCTCGAGCATATGAGCGCGCCGGCGGATTTCGTTCGTTAAAGAGCAGCGAAGATGTTGCCCTTGTAAATGCGTTGCAAGAGAGTGGTGCGAGAGTTTCTTGGTCTGCGGCTCCTCGCGTTTTTACCAGTGCTCGTAGAACTTTTCGAGCACCAGACGGCTTCGGCGCAACACTCGCACGCGTAGGACGTGAAGCGTTGCTAAATTTGCGATCGTTTGCGGACCAGAGTCCCTTCAATTCTTCGACATACAATTCTTGAAGCGTATTAACATCAGACATAAGTTTTCTCCAAATAAAAGGAAACGAGGCGATAGCATTACACCTCAGGTTTGAACAAATTTAGCGATGCAAAAGTAACGATTTTGTAAGCGCTGAATTGCTGCTTAGTGTGCAATGGTTGCAACCCGCGTGTTGTAGGACGAAATCCGTAAGCCTCGTCAGATGTGCGCGTGATTACGGAGCCAATCGGGGCAGTCGTATGAGCGGATGCACTTGCGCTATTTTCTTCGATGTGCGCACCGTCAAAGAAGTGGTTGCATGGGTTAAATCGCAGAACAAGGTTATGAATGCTTATCTTGCGTCAACCATCGGCCTGAATTATTTGACGTACCACAACATCAAGTCTGGCAAGGCACCTTCGGCAAACATTCTTTAAGAACATTTCTTTAAATCGAATTGGTAGACCAAGGCCCCGCGCGTGGCAGCATCTGTAGTGTCCAAAGTTGACATCGACTCTTCGGCTCGCTGGGCGCTATCGAGGCTAAGACTGATGCTGACATTGAGCACAGCGGCGGTGCCACAACCGACGCGCTTCATTTGTCCCGCACCGATGGTTTCGGTAAACAAATAATCACCCTCATGCGGACCTTTGACTTTGCGTTTAAAAACGCGACCGCGGTCGTTGTTGTGGGGTCCCAAAAAATATTGAACCTCAAGATTGGTTTCTTGTTTTGCACTGAGTTTTGCAAAGCCTCGGTAGTCGACCTTGTAAACACTGATGGAGTAATTGGCCGGTAAATTAAGTGGTGCTGAAATGCGGCAAGCTTTTCTTTGTTTTGCCGCGCCTAGTGCACTGCTGCTGTTTAGTGTGAACTGGTCAAACAACAGGCTTAAGCTTGTGCCATCGGGCGAAATGACGACCTTATAGCTTCCCTCAGGACAACCGTTGGTGTCTTGGGACCATGCTGGCTGACTAGCAAGCCATGCGCACACGACAATACTTTTCACCATTAACTTCATAATCTTAACTCGCAATTCACTTTTAAAGATAGGGCGACGATGGGTTCAACTTGCGCCCATCATCGCTCAATAGGCACTTCGTTACACCTTAATTGCATTGACGCCATTGCAACTGGTAAATGATCCCCGCACTGATGTCTTGCGAGTCGATTGATGACATGGCTTCTCTGTTCGCAACCGTTTGCACGCGCATGCTCGAGTTGGTACGCAGGTTGACGTCCGCACCGCAAGCTGACCATACAATCGCCTGAACAGTAAGCTCGTTGTTGATCAAATAGTCTTCTTGGATGGGACCGCTAAATCTCCTTTGGAATGCCGGGCCTCGCGTGCCGGCGAAGAAGTATTCGACATTGAACTGCGAGCTTGTCCCTTGCGGTAATTGGTTAAAGCCACGGTAGTCGATTTTCAGGACTGATACGCTAAAACCTTGGGGAACACGCACAGGAATGGCGATGTTGCAACTCTTGCGGTCGAAGACCTTACCGGATGTACCACCCACTGCAACTTGGTAGTTGTCGAATAACAAACTTAATGATGTCGCATCAGGACTCAAGGTGGCGGATACCGAACCGGCAGGGCAACCCGTTCCGCCGTACCCGGGCTCGCCCAAGGTAATGCCGTCAACTGCTAAAACCGGTGCGCTGAGCGCCATTGCGGCAAAGAATATAAAGTTTTTTTTCATGTTGGATCTCCTGTTGCTGGTTAAAAATCTGACTCAGCCCTAGAACTCATTGCCGGAGTTCGACATTGCGGCAGAGTAGGTTTGCTGAGCTATCGGGAGCGTAAGTCGATTAAACTATGTTGTCTGTTGTCTGGCGCGCATAGCGGCCTTGTTGTCACCGTCAAGGCGGCATTGGCGTCGTCTCTAAAGCATCTAGGGTTGCCAACCGATGCGCCCAAAGTGCACAAAACACGCGGCCCACCGTACAGTGAGCTATGGTGGTGGCAAAGCGATAAGGTTAACGCCAGACCTTTGACGGTCGCGTTAGTCAGTCAACATCAAATCTATTTGGGCATCGAATTGACTGGAAGTGCTACATAAGAAGTGCTACATCAGACGTGCTAGATCAAACGTACTACTTCTTAATTTTCATTTCGTTGCTAACACTGGCAACTCCGTCAATTGCTTTGGAAATTTGCACTGCCCTGTCGATCTGGGCTTGGTTGTTAACAAAGCCACTGAGTTGAACTTCACCCTTACGAGTGATCACGGCAATATCATTGCTTTTAATGGCTTCGTCGCCAATTAATGCAGCTTTAACTTTTGCAGTGACAATGCTGTCATCTACTTTTGTCCCAACCGTCGTGCTACCACTTTTTAGTGTCACGCTATTTTCTACACGGATAACACCTGCAACACCTTTGGCTAAAGAGTTTGCACGATCAAGCTGAGCTTGGTTATCTACAAATCCGCTAAGCATCACGACGCCTTTGCGGGTTTCGACTTTAAAATCAAAACTCTTAATATCGGCATCGGCAACTAAGGCCGACTTCACACTGGCGGTAACTACGGTGTCGTCAATTTCAGTGCCAACCGTTGTAGGCAACACTGGCGCAACAGGCGGCGCAGGCGACATAGAATTTTCTGGAACCGAGGGTGTGGGGGTAGGCAACGGGTCAGTCTTTTGGTTGCAGCCCAATACAAATATTGATACGGAACCAACTAATAGTGCGCGGCTTAGAATCTGCGAAGGATGGGTCATCATGGAAATACCTCTAATTTAAAAAAAGTGCTGCGAAAAATGCGATCAAGTTTGCGACCAATAAAGCCGCTTCGAAACAAACATCGGTGAATTTCGAACAATGTTGCCAGCACCTGGAAATTGCTTCGGTGCGATAGCGTACATACGGCAGAAAGTTTGTTACGCAAACTACAGAGCACTCTTTTTGTTTTGACAACGCACCGACGTCAACAACTACGCGTGTGCAAACTTCTACTGTGAGTTAACTATGAAAGGAAATAACATGCCTGCATTAACCGACCAAAAGTCCCACGTGCCGCCGCTACACCATCCGATTCCAGACGAATTACCGTTGCCAGTTGATCCGGACGAAGGCACCCCACCGTATCAATTGCCCGAAGAACCGACTGGTGATGATCCTTCTTAGCCGACACTTAACACCAAAGATCGGAATCTAAACTTCCCGTTTAAGGCAAAAAAACAAACGAAGGGAATGCGCCGAATAGGACCGCCGCCGTGGATATGCCCAACGGCGTCTGGCGAGTAACGTCGGCGTGATGACGATAAATGTCCCCCTTCTGTTAAGGTCATGTCTAACCCCAAGACGGCGGTGGATCGATGATCAATGCACACCATGCATGTGAGTGCTCAGACTGAGCTCACACACTTGCCCGAAGTTGCGCTTGCTAAGAGCAATTCATTGGGGCCATTCCAGCCTGATGTCGAACTAAATATGCGCAATTGTTCAGTCATGTCGAGCCACGCGTTGCGTTGAGCCACATCTGATAAAGTCTTTAAAATTTCTTTGACTGGGGATGCGGCTGATTGCAAAAACGCAATGTAGTGCTCAACGCTAGGTGCAAAAAAAGGCGCTGAGATTCGGTTTACTTTTATATCAACGAATCCCGCTGCTTGAATTAATTCATTGATCAAACCCGTTTTGCCTAAACTCATCAGACTGCCTGGTTCGCAGGTTGGTTGATTGTAAATAGCCGTTTTATTCGAACTCTGTAGGTGGTAGTGCGCGGTTCTTAATGCGATAGCCAAACACGGGTTCTGGGCGGGTTCACCAAATACAAGTACGCTCAACCGTCCCGCTGGTTTAAGTGCCGTTTGAATCTCGTTCAACGCCTTGGCTGGTGAGCGGCAAAACATGAGGCCCAATCGACATACGGCCGCATCAAAATTTTCACCGGCTAAATTGAGTGACTCTGCATCTGCCACCTGGACTTTCACCTGATCCAGGCCTGCGATTTGGAGATTCATCTTTGCCAACGCAAGAATGGCGGGTGAAATATCAACTGCTAAGACCTCACCTTTAGGCCCGACTAGTCGCGCTATATCAATCGTTTGATCGCCTGCGCCAGCAGCGATATCCAGAACACGTGATCCTAGATTAATTTGTGCTTCATTTAGCATCATCTGGGTTGCCGCCACTAGCCATTGATGAATGAGACCGGCATGGTTGTTCCAGCCCGCTGCTGCTATGTCCCATGCCTGCTCGTTAGACATACCTGCCACCGTCATTCTGCTTTTATGCCTGTATTTAAAAGGATGGGCTGCCAGTATCGTTGTTCTTGTGCAATACGCGATGCCAATGCTGCCGGTGTTGACGACACGGCCAACATGCCAGACTCAGCAAATGCCGCTACAAGTTCAGGCCGAATTAGTGCAGTCTGCAAATGCTGCGAAACGGCATTTATTGTGCTGTTTGGCGCGCGAGCGGGCATAAAGAATGCAAACCACTCACGAATAATTAAGTTTCGATATCGCTGCTCAACGAAAGTGGCTACGTCGGGGAAGTACGCGCTGCGCTCAGCACCAGAAGTAGCCAGCACGCGAATTTTTCCGCTGGCTTTGTGTTGTCGGAACAATCCTTCGGGTAACACTAACGCGGCTACTTGGCCCCCTAGCAAGTCAATGATGGCGGGGGGGCCTCCGGCGTACACTACATGCTGCCACGGCACGTCGGCCTCTCGGAAAAGCATAGCCTCTAGTAAATGTGGCAAGGTACCTGTGCCAGGCGAGGCAACATTCGCGAGTTTCGGATTCGCGCGCATCCACGTCAACAGTTCGGCCAGTGTCGTAATCGCGCTTGGCACTGCGGGGCCGATGGCTAACGCCAGCGTCATCTCTCCTGCCGTTGATAGGGGTTGCAAATCTACGATGGGGTCATAGGCAAGCTTTGCATATAGATAGGGATACACGGTGGCAACAGCCCCTTGTGCCAGCAATACTGTTGACCCATCGGGTACGGCAGCTTTTAATGCGTTCACCGCTATTTGCCCCGCCGCGCCGGGCCGATTGTCAACGATTGCGCCTTGGGGATATTGGCGCGCTAATTGTTCAGCAACGCGTCTAGCCACAATGTCCGGGATGCTACCTGCTGGCCCTGAACAAAGAATGCGTAGCTGATTAATCGTCGGATCCGCTGTCGCTTGAGCTAGGCATTTTTTCGATAGAGTCATACCCAACATAGTTACGGTAGTTGCCGATGCAAGATGCAAAATTGATCTGCGCGAGGTTGTGCGTGTCTTCATGTGAATCTCCTTTAAAAACCGTTGAATCAGTGGGTGTGATCTTGTCAGAGTTCACCTAGTCGTGGGAAGATGCCTGATGCAGCATTTAGATGCTGCTTATGCATCACCCCTACCTCTTGAGGGATCCCAATGAGACTTCAAAGCATTGAACAATTCATTGCCGTTGTGGATGCTGGCAGCATTCGAGGTGCCGCGCGTCAGCTTAATATGTCCCAACCTGCATTAAGTCGCGCACTGCAACAGCTTGAGGAAGAGCTCGGCGTGCAACTTATGAACAGAAGCGGAAGAGGCGCAACACTCAGCCCGGCCGGTAGTGCATTTTTATCGCATGCAAGGGTGGCGGAGGCCGAGTTACGCAAAGCTGCGGAGGAAGCTAAAAGAACAGTCGGTGACGGGAGTGTTCTTTTGTCCTTAGGCCTTTCACCAGTGGGTGCTAGCCTTTTATTGCCTGAATTGGTCATCGAATCGCAGCGAGTCCATCCGAAAACCCGCATTCGTATTTTGGAAAGCTCCCCTAGCGCATTGCTACCATTGGTTCGTGATGAAATTATGGATCTGGCTGTCACGCAGCGCACCCGCATTCACTTAGATGCTGGGCTGGATTACAAACCCTTGGCAGAAATTCAGATGCGTGTCGCGGTGCGGCCGGGCCACCCGTTACTTAAAGAGATCGGCGAGAAACGAACCGCTAGCCTGCAGCAGCTCGTTGGTGTTTCCTGGTTATATATGACAGCACACGATAGTGCTGACGACATCGTCAGTCGGTCTTTTTTAGCCAGTGGACTACCCGTCCCCTTACCCGCCGTACATTGCGGTTCGTATTTTGTTGCTCTTGATTTGTTAGCATCGACCGACATGGTGGGTGTGTTAACACCCGCATTACTTCGCGCTTGTATGAAAGCAGGACAACTGGTAGAGCTAGTTTTGACTAACCCTCTAATTCCAATTCAACTGGGTGTGTATACGCGTTCTGTTTCACCGTTGACTGCACCTGCGAAATTCGCAGTGGCTACAATCCTGACAATCTCAAAGCGGATAGCGTTGACAGGCGAACTTCGTAGCACGGCACCGATCATGGTTGAATAAGAAACTACCTCAATCACAAAACCAATTTTTCCGCTCGAACGATTTGCCGTTTAAGGCAAAAAAACAAACGAAGGGAGTGCGCCGAATACGACGGCCGCCGTTGCAATTGCGATGGCTCTCAGTGCGAAGCGGTGGCCTCCCCATGCCACCACATTGGCGGTCCATTGTTGCGGCCATATCTCGCTTGCGCCTCAACACACCATGAAGTGTAAAAGCCAGATTACGAATGCCGTTGCGTTGGGCCGCCAACTTTGTCGATTCATCACTTTCACAAACTACCCCACGGCAGCAAGCGCGGCAGCAGCAGGTCGTAGCCTTTGAGAGAATCTCTCTCTCAGTTTCTAACTGCCTGACGCGCTTGCACAGAATCGTTACCCAATGGGTGCGTTGATCGTGGCCGACGATTTGTCCAACACCGTTTGGCGAGTAACGCCGGCGCGTTGATGCTGAACCTCCCCCCTATGTCAAGCTTACCGGTGCGGAGGATGCTAGCGAAGATGCCACAGTGTCGATGATTTTTTCCAAAACCTCAAATTCGCTTGGTTTGACTAAATGATAATTAAAGCCAGCGTCCATTGCAGTCTGCACATCGCTATCTTTACCGTAGCCCGTGAGGGCGATCAAGACGATTCCTTTCAGCCTGTCATCAAGCCGAATCCGCCTGGCTACTTCATAACCGCTCAGCCCAGGTAGACCGATATCTAGTACGACGACATGAGGTAATGAAGCTTGTACCGCCGCAAGCGCGCTAAAGCCCTCGTGGGACACAGACACTTTGTGGCCCGACATTTCTATTAATAATGCCAAAGTGTTAGCCGCATCAACATTGTCATCGACTACTAAAACATGACAAGCGTTTAACTCCCGAATGTCTAGATCAATAGGCGAAACAATTGACTCGGAATCAAGCGTGCTTATCGTAGTCGATACTAGCGGTAGCCTCACAGTGAATAGACTTCCACGGCCTGCCGTGCTTTGCGCTGCAACAGTACCACCGTGCAGCTCTACTAAGCGCTTAACTAAACATAGTCCTATTCCCATGCCTCCTTCAGATCGGTCCAGTGAACGTGCTGCCTGAGTAAATAGATCAAAAATATGGGGTAGCAATTCAGGGGCTATGCCAATTCCAGTATCCGTTACCGTCAGTATTGCAAAGTCATCTTCTCTTCGAACGGCCAGATTAATAAGGCCGCCTTTGTCTGTATATTTAGAGGCATTAGATAATAAATTCACAATGACTTGTTCTAAGCGTGTCGCGTCTGCAAATAAGCTGATCGGCTCCCGAGGTATTTCCACCGTTAGTTTATGCTGGCGTTGCAAAATCAGCGGTTGTGTTGTCTCGATTGCGCCATCAATGATTGAGTTTAAAAAAACGTGCTCGTGGCGAAGTAATACTTGCCCTGTATTAATACGTGAAACGTCTAGTAACTCATCCACATGACGAGTAAGCTGGCGTACTTGGCGGTCGATAACCGAACGTGCCTCTTTTTGTATTTTTGTCTCGCCTGGTTGCATTTCAAGAAGATGCAGCGCATTGACAATGGGTGCTAAGGGGTTACGTAATTCATGGCTAAGCATCGCTAAAAATTCGTTCTTGCGACGGTCTTCTTCTACTAGCTTATGAGATTGGTCCAGAAGCAATTGTTCGGCGCGTTTTCTAGCAGTAATATTTGTAAATAACAAAGCGACTTTGCGGCTTTGCTCTCCTCCGATTCGGAAAGCGTAGACATCGAACCATTGATCATCCATGCTAGTTGCTTTGTTCTCGAAGCGAATTGGCTTTCCAGTCTGCGCAACCTCGCCATAAACCTGAAACCAAAACAACTCAAGCGTTGGTACTAACTCACTGATTTTCATGCCCGTGGCATTGCTGATGCCGGTCAGTTTTTCAAAGGATGGGTTAATTTCCAAGTGCAAGTAATCCACCGGATTATTTTGCGCGTCGAACAACATTTCAATTACACAAAAGCCCTCATCAATCGAGTTAAATAAAGTACGGTAGCGCTCGTCAGATTCTTGCAACTGCACTTGCGCTCGTTTTTGTTCCGTTACGTTGCTTGCAGTTCCGAACCATTCCACAATTTCACCGGTGGCATCAAACACAGGAACCGCGTGTGAAGATGTCCATCCTAAACTACCGTCCACTGACAGAACTTGATGTTCCATTTGAAAAAAGCGCTTGGTTCGAATCGCTTCATCGACCACCGCCATCACACGGACTTGATCATTAGGATGTATGTATTCTTGAAGCCAGTTAATGTTCGGGACGGATGTGCTATTCAGAAAGCCTCGGCCATCGAGTTGGTGCATCACGCGCCAGTCGGGACTCATTTGGTATACAACGTCTGCACTTGCTGTAACTAATGCTCGAAATCGCTCTTCTCGAAGCTGCAATTCTTTTTCCGTTTTTTTTCGTTCAGTAATATTGAGATTGGTCGCCAGTTTTTTAGATGGGCTGAAACGTGCATCAAGAACTGATCCCCATCTGGTTTCAATCCAGCGCTCTAGGTGATCATCGCCAATTACGCGATAATCTAGCATTCCGGTCGGTGCTCCTGCAAAAAATCGCTGCAATTCTGAGGCGACGCGGTCTCGATCCTCGGGGTGCACATGACTAATAAATGATTGGCTGGCAACTAATCCATCGCCATTACTTTCGGGCTCTAAATAACCCATTACCGACGCGAAGTTTTCAGGTGTGGTGAGTTGACCATTGGCGGAGTCGATTTCTACGTATGTCAACCCGGCTGCTGCGGCCGCGTGTTTGAGGCGCCACTCACTTTCTGCCAATTCTTTAAACGCTAATTCTAGTTGGACTGTGCGCGCGTTTAATGCATCCTCCGCCTGTTTTTTATCGGTAATGTCCCGGGACATCGCGAGTAAGCGTGCGGGTTTGCCTTCGACATCCAAAATTGGGGAAACCACTACATGCCACCAACGGGGTGCATTCAATGAGGTTCGAAAGAACCCGGTAAAGCTTTGAGTCTTTCCTGACGCAGCGGCTTTAACAGCTTCTTGGGCTGCTAGTAAATCGCCGTCTTTCCAAAAATTAAACCAAGTGGTATTTAAGAATGACTCAACGCAGTCGACCCCCAGTATTCGCTCACCATTAGGCATCGCTAACAAAATGCCATTAAGGTCAAGCACCTTGATGCAATCCACACTGCTTTCGATAATGCTGCGATTAAAAGCTTCACTTACCGCTGTGGCAGCGTTTACACTAGCATGCAATTCGGCTAGTTGTCTTTCGAGAGAAAGGATGCGCTCTTCAGGAGGGGTTGTCATGTTAGTGGCAGAACCTCTGTAATGTTCATCAGTGATAATACATCTACTAAACTGCTAATTGCAGGAATCGCGAGTTTTTATAAAATCAACGCGTAAAGCCGAACGAGGTAATCCCGTGAGTATTGAGCAATTGACCCAAGCTAAATCTGTTTATTCTTTGCATGCACCCACCTAATTATTTGGCTTCTGACTTTGGTTTCAATCCTGATTTGCAGCTAGAAACGCTAGCCGACAAAGGTCTAGCGCATACACATATTCGCATTGTTGGAACGGGATTTTTAGCCAGAATTCCTAAACAAAGCCAGCTAAATTTAGATGCACTTAGCAATTTACTTTATCAAAAAACCTGTTTTGAACGAGCATCGCCTTCTGGTTCAACGCCTCGGTTGTTACGGGTCGTTGACCCAAACCCAACCTTGCCGCGCGGGGCGCTGATTGTGCAGGAAATTATTGGGCGAACAGTCGATTTGGGTCACGATCTTACCGGGCTCGCTAAAAGTCTAAGCGCAGTGCACGCATTGTGTTGCCCATTAGTTGCTCAGCGAGCGCCGCTAAAAAGCCCTCTCGATCCGCTGCAAGAAGTGTTGCAAGAAATTGAGCAACATCTAGTGCAAGCCGGTTATAAAACACACCAACAGGACTTTTTAAGTCAAGCGATCAATCGTAGTCTTTCGATCATTAGACGAGCAAGTGGCTATGCTAGTAAGCCACCGACTCGGCTGATCGGTTTCGATGTTCACCCCGGTAATTTTATGGTGACTTTGGCGGGCGATGCAATCTTGGTTGATCTTGAAAAATGCCGTTACAGCTATGCCGGATTTGACTTAGCGCATGCCACAAACTACACATCGACGACTTGGGACAAGGAAACCAGCGCAATTTTAAGCGTCCCGCAAGTAGCAGACTTTTATTCGACTTGGACAGAGTCCATTAATTCGCAATCACATTCCAAAATGAACGCCTCAAATGATCAGCAATGGTTTGGGGTGTTACGCCGTGCGATGTGGCTTTGGTCGATATCATGGTGCTTAAAGTGGCAAACCGTTTCAGCCAACCCAACGACGGCAGTTATACAAACCGGCGAGGATTGGTCCGAATCAAGTAGTGACCCAGCGCTTATTGAGCATGTTCGGGAGCGAGTCGCTCATTACCTCAGCCCAGCGGCAATTGCATTCGTCGAGCACGAAGCCCACGAGTTAGAAAAAATATGGGACAACACAATTTGATCCCGACCAATAAAGTTTCGGCCATTGAAGTACCGTATGTAAATGCAGCCAGTTTGAGTTCCCCCAGCATTTGTGTTCGACCGGGCATCCAATTTGGTCAGCTCATGCCAAAACCTGACGTGGCAATTATTATGCCGATTCTCAATGAAGGTCTCGAACTTGAAGAGAGGCTTGCGCAACATAAGGAACGGTATCGTCTTGGTTATCTGTTAGTGGTTGTAGACGGCGGAAGTAGCGACGCTAGCGAAACTATTGCTCGCCAATATGCCGATGTGTATGTCCGCTCTGCTCGCGGGCGGGCAACGCAAATGAATGCCGGAGCCGACGCTCTAATCGCTTTAAAAATCGCCATACCAACATTACTTTTTTTACATGCAGATACCGAACTGCCTACTGGCGCTATCGGCGAAATTCGCGCGCGAATATCCGCCGGATATCGCTGGGGGCGATTTGATGTCCAAATCATTGCCGATTCGAAAGCTGTAGGATCAAGCCGCAAACTGACCGTCACGAATCAGCCATGGTCGTTAAACTTAGTTAGCTTTATGATGAACTGGCGTTCCCGCGTAAGTGGGATCGCAACAGGCGATCAAGCTATTTTTGTTTTGCAGAGTGAGTTTCAGGCAATTGGCGGTTATCCGGTTCAGGCGCTCATGGAAGATGTTGCGCTTAGCAAAGTAGTAGGCTCACGTGGTCGACCGGCAAACCTGCGTGCAAAAGTATTTACTTCGGGGCGGCGCTGGGAAACGCACGGCACTGCCAAAACTATATTAAATATGTGGCGTCTACGATTTTCGTATTTTTTTGGAACCGATACCAACTCACTAGCGGCTGCTTACGGATACAAAATACGGGCTACAGCCGATATTGCGGTTATGTCAAAGGCACCCATTGCTGGGCTCGCCAAAACCCGCCTAATTCCGCTGCTAGGCGCAAACGGTGCTGCGCGTGCTCATCGACAAATGTTGTTAAAGACACTTGCTACGGCACGTTGGGCATCAACCGGTGCTTTAACCTTGTGGTGTGCGTCCGATATAAATCATCGCTTGTTTCAACTGCTTCATAAAAGGTTCGGTCTGCCGCTTAGAAATCAGCCAGAAGGCGATTTAGGAATCCGTATGAGTAGCATTAGCAAAACGCATTTCGCTCAGTTTCCTAGTCGATCATTGATCATTGTGGGTACAGACTGCCCATACCTAGAGCCGAGACACTTTGAACTGGTTGCACAAAAACTTCAAACAGTCGATGTGGTTTTTATTGGTGCTAACGATGGCGGTTATGTTCTCGTTGGTTTACGCAAGCACACAACAGAAATTTTCGAGTCAATCAGCTGGAGTACCGAAAAAGTCATGCAACAAACACTCGCACAGCTACAAGCAAGCGCTAGAAGTTTTACAATAATTGAGTCGCTAACCGATATTGATGCGCCGGACGATTGGCAACAGTTGCCGTCTGAGCGCTTAAAACTTTTTTCTGAAATCGGAAGTCTGCAATGACAGAGCCAACACCAACTCTTTTCTCTGACGATTGGTATCGTCTGCGGCTCTTACATCCTTCGGGGCGTGCAATAATAAACAAAAAAATCGATGCACCGATTCGGGTTGTGATTGATGCTGATGCCGCTAACGAGATCGATGATCAATTTGCCATTGCATGGGCTTTGCAGCGACCAGATCGGTTGTGCATCGAAGCACTTTATGCCGCGCCGTTTTCGTTCGCCCATCGCAAATCAACACTTACTAAGGCTCCAATATTTGCCCCACCCGATGCAGCGCCATTTGCTTCGCCACAAATTGGCATGGAGCGCAGCCTAGATGAAATTCGCCGAGTGATGTCTTTTTTGCCATCATCAAGGCAACCCATTGTTTGTGCCGGCAGTCCAATTTATATGCCGTCAAAAACGACACCGGTCGATAGCGCTGCGGTACAGCATTTGATTCAATTGGCACGTTCGATTGACGATCGTGATGAGCCTTTGTATGTGGTCGCTTTGGGTTGTCTAACGAACATTAGTAGCGCCTTACTGATAGCGCCCGATATCGCATCGAAAATAGTCGTTGTTTGGACTGCCGGATTTCCGAGCCATGCACCGCATATCAACAAAGCGTTTAACCTTGAGCAAGACTTGTGGGCCAGTCAAATACTCTTCGAGTCCAAAGTGCCTGTACTGTATCAACCGGGTTATCACGTCGGTGCTCAACTTCGTCTATCGTTGATCGAGATGCGCACGTACGTCAACGAGCACAGCAAGATTGGGAGTTATTTGTACAGCTTATTTACCAACAATCCGCTGTGGCCAATTCTTGGTCTAGATGGGCGAGAGCCCTATAGCTGGGTGATTTGGGACATCATTTGCGTCGCATGGCTTTTAAACGCCGATTGGGTACCGAGTCATATGGTTCCCAGCCCACGATTAAACGATTTGTTGGTTTGGGAAAAAAACGACCAACCCAAGTTAATACGCGAAGCCTACGCGGTCCAACGTGACGCAATTTTTAACCAGTTGTTTACTGATTTAAAAACCAACCTTAGTTAAAAAAATTTAATCGAGACGAATAACCAAATCGGGTTGTGCAATGTCGGCATTGTCGTGGGTGACTAGCAAAGTCGGTATGCCACGCGCTTTCACCGAGCTAAAAACCGTTTGGCGCATGCGCTCACGCAAGTGAGCATCAAACTTTGAAAAAGGTTCATCCAGCAATAGCGCTTGCGGCTCTGCCAACAAGGCGCGCATTAGGCTAATGCGTGCACGCTGTCCACCCGACAAAGTGGCTGGATTCGACTTTTCATATTCACTCAACGAGACCTCGGATAAAGCAGTGCGCATTTTTTCGAGTCGTTCTACTCTTGAACCAGGAGGTATCGCAAACAACAAGTTTTCGCCAACTGTCATATGCGGGAACAGTAAATCATCTTGGAACAACATGCCGATTCGTCTTTGTGCTGTCGGCAACTGCTCAAGCGCTCGGCCATTGAGAATGATTTCACCATCAAACGATAGGGCGGCCGGCAAGGTTCCGGCAATTGCCGACAGCAGGCTCGACTTACCACAACCGCTTGGTCCCATTAGGGTAAACACTTCACCTAATTGAATGGCCAACTGAGCCGGATAGATTAGTTGCGGCGAGACAATCAGTTCGCGACCGGAGGCAATTATTTTTAACGATCGAAGTGTTAGGTTCAAGCTCATGGAATTAAGTTTATCGGTTCAGGTCTGCTAGGTTATTTCTGACGTACTGGTTTAGTTCTGATGCGCTGGTTTAAATCGAGGCCGCCCAAAATACGCAGCCAATGCAAAAATGAGTGCGGGCAACAACCATTGCATTGCCGCGTAAGCGGCCAACACCGAACGCGCACCACCACTCGATAACACGACAGCCTCAGTTGTTACGGTACTAAAACGCCCAGCCCCAATAAACAAAGTACTTAAATATTGCGCAATGCTAACCGAGAATCCAACTGCAAAACTTGCCAACAAACTCGCCTTCAGTAAGGGCCATTTCACGCTAAATAAAAACCGCCATCGATTGTGTGCAAGGGTAGCAGTAATGAAGGCATAACGTGTATCAAAACCAAGATAGGCCGGTGACAATGTAATGAGCACATAGGGTAAAGCCGCTAAAACATGAGCAATCAATACGCCGATCCATAAGCCATCAATTTGCCAGTACACCGAAAAACGATGCAAACCTATGATCCATAAAACGCCGGGTAAAGCCAACGGTAAGTACAACCATTGGCGCATGATACGGTCCCAAGAAGCGGGGGCCAATTCGAGCCATGATATCGACCAGATCAATGCTAAAAACGCACTGCACAAACCAAGAGTAAGCGTCCCCCAAATCGTCTGCGCACTGGCGAACACTTGTTGCCAAGCTTGCATGGTCCAAACATCTGGAACTACATTTGGAAAAGGCCACGGGCCCATAAAACTACTGATCCAAACGGCACACATGATGGCAATGTAACTAGTCATGAGCACTGCGAAAAACGGTGCTCGATTAAGCAAGATATCCAAAGACTCAAGGCCGCGTCGCCCCGAGGTTTTTGGATTAATTTTGCGCAAAACAACGGGCCCGTAACGGCTCAATAAATACAAGGTTAATGTGCTCGCAGCAACCACTAACGCTAGCAACCAAGCTGCAATTGCGCCTTGTTGATTTAACACGGGGTCGGCATCTAATAACCATTGCCACGTCAGTAAGGCCATGGTCGGTGGGCTCTGAGGCCCGATAATTTGCGCAATGTCTACCACCGTTAAACTGTAGGCTAAAACCGCGAACAGTGGTCCCGTTAACCTTGGCCATAATTGCGGCCATACAATGAGCCACCATGCGCGATATCGTTGATACCCCATGCTTTGTGCCGCCTGAAACTCACGATACAAACGCGGACCAACATCATCGCGCTGTAATTGCGTTGCGGCAGCCCACAGCAAAAACGGAACTTCTTTTAACACGAGGCAAACAATAAGTCCGACACCAAGTGGATCTTGATTCGTCGACCAAGGTGGAGGTGCTTCAAAACCCGTTATGCTTGGCGATAAAAAACGTAGCAACCATCCGCTCGGGGCAATCCATAACACCACACCAATCGCCAACGCGGCGTGTGGTACCGCCAACATTGCGGGTAACCAACGAATTAACCGAGACCAAACGGGATTGGCAAACGACCAAGCAATAATTAACGCAGTTACAAACAACGCAATTAGGGTCGCAATTGCCCCAGTTACAAACGACATAAACAGAGCGGGACGCCACTGATTATCGTCCCAAAACCGCGCAACGGCCAACGCTGATGACAACGATTCGGTCTGCGAAAAAACAGCCATGATCGCTGCTACGAGTGCGCCTAGCACCGGTAAGACAACCAGTGCCGCCAAAACAATTACGGACTTCGGCGGCAAGCTAGCGTTGTGTGCGCAATTCACTAAGCGCCGTATCGTTTAGCCCACTCTCGCTCGATCGGATCAACCCAACTACCATGGGGCTCCGCAATTACATTTTGAGTTTGTGTTAACTGTCCGGGCAATGGTACCGTCGCAAAACGAGCTCGGTCCTCGACGTTCAGTCTATCAACAGCAAGTACTGTTGGATCACCCCAAATACGAATATCGGCTTTTCGACTTTGCGCTAAGGGCGACAACATAAAGTTAATGACAACCTTTGCAGCGTCCGGTGATTTAGCATTAAAAGGTATCGCTAAAAAATGCGTATTGCCGATTGTGCCGCCAGAGAACTGCCAACTTTGCATTGTCTCGGGCAAGCGTTTTGCAGTCACTTCATTAGCCGCCTCATTGGGATTAAAAGTCATACCAATCATCAGCTCACCATCGGCTAGCATTTGCCGCATCGCAGCAGGGTTAGCGGGAAATTGTTTTCCTTGGCGCCAAAGATGGGGATGTAATGCATCAAGATAACGCCACAGCCCAGGTGTGGCCGCATCAAACGCCGCTTGCGTAAAAGGTTTGTACAGCACACTGCGATCGGCTAACGTTTCAACCAATGCTTGCTTTAAAAAAGTTGTACCCAAAAAAGCGGGCGGCCGAGGGTAAGTTACACGCCCGGGGTTAGCCTTGGCAAACTCCGCCAAAGCGGTCGTGGAGGTCGGCATTTTTGTGACACGTTTTGCGTCTGCATAAAATGTAAATTGGGCCATACCCCAAGGCGCTTCAAAGCCCTCGGTTGGTTCGGAGAAGTCAATCCGCGTGGTCGGTTTCCCGACTACATCAACGCCAGCAAAAGATGGCAAAGCCTCGGCAAACGGACCAAAAAGCATCGTTTCGCGCTTCATCGTTAAAAAGTTCTCCCCGTTTATCCACATCATGTCGATGCTGCCCCCAACACGCTTACCGGTTTCCTTTTCGCCCCGAACGCGTTTCACTGCTTCAACCGTGTCAGTCAGTTTTACGTGATTTAACGTGATGCCAAAACGTTGCGATACCTCGGCGGCGACCCACTGCAAATAATCGTTAACACGGGCCGAACCACCCCACCCATTAAAGTAAACCGTTTGTCCGCGCGCTGCGCTTTCGGTAGCGGTCCAAGCGGCAGGGGACGCAATTGAAGTACCGATTTGGGCTGAAACATTTTGAATGGAAACGCCAGCTCCAACTAAACTTGCTCCAGAAACAAGAATTTGCCGACGACGATTTTTAAACGATGAACTAGACAATCAAGACTCCAATGATGTTTGAAACAAAATTTTTATAACTATTATTTTTACGTTCTCTACGGTCGCCGCAGGGAACCCCGCATTACAAGCGCCTCGGCGCATTACAGCAAGCTCGATTGATTTGCAGACACTAAAGACAAGTCGCCCGCATCATAGCGTAAAGGCAAGCTATTGATTTATGTTGCAGAACTAGAGTGCCTAGATTGAATTAAGTCGGCTCATCGGAGCCAACAATTTTTAACGGAAATTAATGAACCGACGGGTCAGGTTTTCCGGCTGGAGTAGGTTCAACTTTATTTTCTTTTCGTCACTATTATTTTTCCGATTAGTAGGACGCCAACGCCAACACCTAAAGCGACTAAGCCTTGGCCTGCTGTGTACTGTGTTTCTAAAGAGTACACGTTACAGAGCCGCAATTCTGTTGTCATGAAATATGCGCCTAGCCATACCAGCATAGACGACCAGTACGCCATAAAAAATAATTGCACTACGACCGGCGCGCAACGAAATGATCCGCTTAAAACCGCGCCAGAAAACATCAGTGTCGTGATTTTTGTAAGATCTGCGATCGGTTGCACAATTGCTTTGTCTAAAGCTAAAGGCAGCATCCAGTAAGAAAATGCCACGGTTGCTAATAAAAATCCGGTAAGGCCAAATTGATTTAAAGAGGCAATCGCATCAAACCAAGTAGTTGAGATAAGCTTTCTTTGTTGATCGCTAAAAGTTGAAACAATCAACCACCCACTCAACACTAAAAGTGGCATTTGAAACACCATGTGCCATGCCATATTTTGTTCGATGATCGTACGAAACGGAGGCACGGAAAGTGCCACACCCAGCATGGTCGTAAGCACGGCGAAGATAGGTAACGGCCTCACTTGTCAGCAGGGCTATGTTCACTTATTGCGATTGCCTCAGCGATCACATTTGGCAAGTCTTCGTAACCTAAAATTCTCACCAGCGTTGATCCGCTAGTTATCAAGTGTAGAGCCGCATTATGCTCGTATTCACCTAAAGGTGCGGGGATGACGACTATGCCAAAAGAATCTAATAAACGCTGGCGATCTTTTGGGTTTTTGATGGAAGCAACCCGCCATACGATTGGATTCATGTCCATACGTTGCGCAAATTTATTGAGCGTGTTTTGATCATCATGCTCGGTATCAAAGCTGATCGACAGAAGGCCAATTTTGTTCTGTAAACCCTGTTGAATAATATCGGCCTGCAGCTGCTGGTAAGCGGTGCCCAAGACCCGACAAACAGATTGGCAACGTGTATAAATAAAATCAACAATCCAAACCCGATTGTCTTGTTTTAAAAACGTTTGCAACGAAGTTCCCGTGCCGTCACTGGTTAACAGATCAAGGTTAATAATTTGTTGGGGGCGCTGCGCAACTTCGGACCGGCGAATCGTTTCGGTTGTAAAACCTTGCCCACCGTTCGTAGCAAAAAAGAGTAGTACTAAACCAAATAGCACCACGAGGCTGCAAGCCAGAAAGGTTTTGGCTAATCGAGGAGGGCCGAGTGTTGGATCAGGATCCAGGTTTGATATCGGGCCCGCCGTTATAGGGCTCCGTTCTTTCTTTGGTCAGTTCGCGTTGGGTCTTTACCATTTCCGGTTTGATTTCGGACGCTGTGTTTCCCCAGTCAGATCTTATGTAGGTGAGAAGCCCGGCCAATTCTTCATCGCTTAAAGATTTCCAAGCGGGCATAACGCCGTTATAAGTAACGCCTTTTACTTCCAATGGGCCTTTGATGCCGTGCAGCAAAATGTTGATCAGAATCTTCTCATCGCCTAACACCCATTCAGCGGCCGCAAGTGGCGGGAACACACCAGTTAGGCCAAGCCCTGTCGCTTGATGGCAGGCAACGCACTTAGCGATATAGATCTGTTTGCCGTCAACGGCTTTAATTGCTTCCGAGGCGATAGCGGCTGGCGCAGGTCTCAGTGAGCTCACTGTTCGCTGATCACCAAATGCAGATTCGTCGCCAGAAGGCGTCGAGTAAATATAAAAAGCGCCCCACATCGCAAGTGCGCCTAATGACATTACAAAAAACCAAGGAAGGGGTCTTATCCCCTCATCGGGATCTTCTTTTTCCCTTTTTCGCTGGGCGGCTTGTTGTTCATCTAAAGTAGGTTTCACTGCGGTCTTTTCGATTCCCTTACCTGCGTTGGGTCTTTCGCGGGTAGTGGCAAGTAGGTATGGTCAAGTGATAATAAATAATCCACAAGCGCCAACGCCTCAGGTTTCGCAATAACTACAGCACCTGCCGGTGCCCACTGAGATGGCAAAGACACTACGGTTTCTCCAGTTTTAGCGGCACCTTTTCGAACCTCAAAAAGATAGGGGAAAGAGGGCATGATTGAACCCGCCATGTAAGCTCTTGGTTGATACAAATGCCCAAGATGCCAATCCTTGCTCGGTTGCCTTGCTGCGATGTTAAACAGATCGGGCCCTGTTCGCATTGTGCCTAAAAGATGCGGCGTATCGAAAGCGTAATCAGCCGCTATCGAAGCTCTTCCCCAGCCGCGCACCGCATCGGGTGCTTGTTTAATATCACGTGGTTGTTGTGAATGACAATAAACACAACCGTTTGCAATGTAAGACTGGCGGCCAACCAACTGCAATTCTGTATAGGGTTTCAACGCAGTAGGTGGCGGGATATCTTTTAGCAACAGGTAAGGCATCACGACTAATAAACCCGTCGCCAAGCTAAGGATGATCATCGCTCCAACAACGATTCTTAGTTCATCCATCTCCCAACTGAATGGTTTTGATGGCGCAGTTTTTAAAGAACTCATGTGGCGACTCCAGCGACTGGTTTTACTTTAAAAGCTCGCGCCGCGAATGATTCGTTTAATAGCGCTGCACCCAATCGCTTTGGACCAAACTTAAACCCCATCGCAAAAAAGTGCACGGCAAAAACAAGATGGCCTAAAGTCATTAAACCACCACCTACCGAGCGGGCTTTTAAATACGGTAGAGTCAAAGCTACCGATTCCATAAAAGGCACTTTTTCATTCAACATCGCTAAGCCTTGCAGCCAACCACCAATTGACAGGCCGATGAAGTAAATCGCAAAGCCAACGAGTACCAGCCAAAAGTGTAATGAGATTAGTTTTGGAAATGGCCATTCCCAATTCATTACCCGCGGCATGATGAAGTAAATCGAACCAAACATCACCATCGTAAAGAAACCGTACAAGCCCAAGTGGGCATGTGCAACAGTGTAGTGCGTGAAATGCGTAATGGTATTAACGGCTCGTAAGGCTTCTAACGATCCTTGTACCGATGCCGCTGTGTACATCATTGTTCCCAGAACAATAAATCGGAGTGTAGGGGAATAAATAAGTGCTCTGAAGTTGCCCAGCACCGTCATGTGTTGGTTCACAGCGACTGCAAAAACAGGGATCACCATCATCATGCTCTGCACGATAGAAATGGTGATGAGCCAAGAGGGAACAGGCCCTCCAATTAAATGATGCCCGCCAACTTGGCTGTAAAAGAAAGCCAGTGACCAAAAACCGACGAGTGATAAGTTGTAGGAATAAATGGGCTTGCCTAGAACTTTGGGGATGAAGTAATAAGCCGCCGCTAGTCCAATTGGGGTGAACCACAGCCCAAGGACGTTGTGTGCGAACCACCAATTCATGGTGGCCTGCTGAACGCCAAAATGCAGGTTAGGCCAGTTCGCAACAAGAAATAAAACGGGGAACCACAACAGCCCTGCCGCTATATACCAAACCGAAACATACAAATGGGGTACTTTGCGTTTCATCAGGGTTAGCCACAATGGCAAACCAACTAGTGCGCCCCCCACAAATAATAAAATATCAATTTTCCATGGATACTCTAGCCATTCGAGCCCGTCAGAAAGCCCCATAAAGATCGCAATTGAGCCTGCAAAAACGCCGATGCTCCAAAGTGCTGCGCCCAATATTGCGTACCGTGCACCCACCAATTCGGTTTTAAGGAGCCTAGGGATTAACCATAAAGAAACACCGATACCGGCAAGCGAGCACCAGCCGTAGGCAACTAAATTAAGGTGGACAGGACGAATGCGTCCAAAGGTCAACCACTCGTACTGCACCCACCAATCTGGCGCGTGTAATTTGATAGACGAAATCAATCCGGCGATTGAGGCAAGCACCAACCAAACTACCGCAAGCGTTAAACATATACCGACAACTAAAGAAGTAGATTGATCGGCTTTTGCTCGTGCGTCAAATTCTTCGGGAGACAAATTTGGAGCTGGCAAAGAAGAATTCATTGCCGACTGCAGATCAACTTGTTGGCTGGCGGTACCAGCCGGATCTTCGACTTTACCTATTTCATTGCCCACGAAAATTTGGGTCGCTGATGTTACGCCATCACCGAATAAGCCTTTAGCTAAAGACCAAACAAATGCAAATAAACAAGCCAACGACAGCAGGAACGTACCGAGTAACATGCCAACAGTGAAATCCATACTACTGAACTACGCAAATCATTTAACTTGCCTTCTTTTGAGCGCTGGGTTCTTTTTTATTTCCGGCTTTAGCTTATCAGTTTGAATAGGTTCGAGAATTAAAACCCCTAGTAGAAACAGTGGCTTCTCGAATGGCAAGGTGGCCTGATTTTTTTATCGCTTAGGTGCGTCTGATCATGCCAGTGCGCTGCAAGCGCCTTAGAATTAAGTAATTAAGGCAGGTGGTGGACGTAACCAAGGAATGCTAGTCTCTTTCATCTGAGCTAAATTTTTCGACGGGGTATTCCTTTTGTGTGTGCGGGGATTTTATATCGGCTGATCAATTGACGGTTCAACAGTAACTCCAATGCAGCGCGGTAAAATGAATTTGACATTTTTGGCAGGCTTGAATGAATTTTGAGAAAACAAAAGCGCCTCGCACGATCGTATTTGTATCGGCATTGATCGTCGCGATTCCTTCCAATGCGCAGCCGACCGCGCCGCCTGGCTGGAAGTTAAGCACCTCCAACTCCCAAAACATCACCTACGTCACTATTGGTAGTGAAAACGCAATTATTTCTCTGACGCCGCCGTTGCCAATCAATTCGCTGGATTTAATTGTTACCCGCGCCGGTAATTTAAGAGCGAATCCCAATTGCGGAAGCCCAATAGTTGAAAAAGCCTCTCAAATTACCGGCCTTCAAGCCAAGTTAATCCCAATGACGGTCGGCGCGAAATACCAATGTAGTGTGATCGCGATGATGCGAGACGACGGGCAAGGGCAGGTGATCGTTATGGCATCACAGCCTAGTTTTGATCACGCTCTACAAACTGAAGCAACTGCTATCACAATTGCAAAACAATTAGCGAGCAGCCAAAGTAATACTGTCCCTCATGGTAATGCCCAAGCAAATAATCGTAGCGCTACAAAATCTAATGCTTCTTCCGCTATTGAAGCTGGCAAAGCCAACGATGTTGCGATGGCATTACAGACCTTGGTTCCGTTGCTCGATAAAAATGGCGAAACAGGCATAGGCATTAAGCCTTCGGACATTGACTCGATACGTTTCGATATGTTCGACGTTACATCGATACGCCCGCTTGTTTTGCTCAAAAGTAAAATCGTTTGCGATTGCGCTGAATTTAATTTCGATGAACTAAACCTTGCGGCCGTGGCGCGTAAAACGCCCAACGATATTGGGCAATGGCGAGTTGATGGCAGCGGAAAAATTCAAATTAAATGGACCAAAAGCAAAGATTGGTCAGGGCTTTCCTTTCCAAATTCTAAAGGCAAACCCCTAGGCGATAATTGGAAAGGTAGTGGCACTTATAAACGCATATCGAGTTCTGGATACGGCATGGCTGGGGGTGATAACTCGGCATCGACTTTTGTAAGCACAATGCTAACTTTTTCGCCGGATGGCCGTTTTAGCGAAGGTAATACGGTTAGCTCTACTGTCGAAAGCGGGGGTAATCGAACATTTGCGGGAGGCCAGTCAGCAGCAAAAAGTGGTCGCTATAAAGTGGAAGGCTGGACTCTTGTGCTGACCTACGACAATGGAAAAGTCGAAAAATCATCTGCCATTATTGACAGTGAACCGAGCACGATTTGGTTGGCTGGTAAAGGGTATGTTCGTTAAAGCTTTGGAACGGGGGCGATATTACGTCGTAGCAACCTAGTTCAATGCCCAGCGGCTTAGAAGCCACTGAACAAATCAACGATTCAACTCTGTTTTACGCTGTTTGCAACTGAATTGTCAAAGAAACTCATGGTGCAAACAGCGTGCCGTGAAGTGTTTTTTACAAAACCAATCAATGGTCTGCATCCGACGATCTTCAGGAAGTTGTGCCAACTAAGCTACGTTTGCACCAACAATCGCAGCCATTTGCATCATGTCGACAGTTTCGCCGACTTTAATACCAGTGAGGTCGGTCAATTTGCCGGACTTACTAGTTGATTTGGTATTTTTAAAAATCGGCAGTAGCTTGGCATCAGTCACAATGTACTTACCCGCGTTTTCAGGCTTACCATTTACAGTTTTAGTCTGTAATTTGTTAGCCTTAATGTAATCCCAAATTTTCTTAGTAATTTCTGTCCGTGGAAGTTCGCTTGCACCAACCAGCGCTGCTAGATCACTTTTCATTTTTACGGGTGTACTTAAACCTTTTGCTTCAGTCATTTTGAATTCCTGTTTGATTAATTTGGGTATTGTGGGCTAGATGGCTAGGGCAGTCGATTACTCGATTCTTGTGCCTGATTTTAGTGCCTGATTCTAGTGCCTAATAACTATCCGAGTCGACCCATAACAAATGACGAGCACGGTTAGCGTAAAAGACCCCGCAACCCGTAATGATACCTGCATCCTTAAATCCAGCGTGGTGCTTAGCGGATTTGATCCCTAGTGTTTGCAGAGATCACGCCAATTTTCGCCCAGAACCCTTCAAAACCGCCTTCTATAAGCACTGTGACGCGTAAGCCAACCTCAGAATACAAAAACTAACGTAGCTCTCGTAAGTCGCTCTGCAGATCGAACATCACTTTTGGGTCGCCTTTCGGCGTTTTTGAGGAGGGCGAGTATCGTGCTTTGGTAAAATGCCTATTCGTAGTTTTTTGAAGCAATAAGATCTCATGATTATCCTGAGGCGCTGGATATTCTGATGCAGATTCTCGGACCAGAAAACACCCAAGAAACGGGAATGTTTACCAATTTTTACTGGCTGATGCCCGTCGGAAAATTTATCGAAAAGTACGGACTCGATCACTTTAGCGTGTCAATAAAAGCCATCGAGAAAGTCACCAAACGAAACACCGGTGAATACGCGATACGACCTTGACAGTATCCCGATAGAACATTAACGGTATGTAAAAAGTGGGCGCAAAGTAAGAACTTTCATCTTCGCCGTCTAGCTACAGAAGGTTTACGCCCTAAACTTCCTTGGGCACCAAAGCTCGAAATATGGAATTTAAATCCGAAACCAGTTTTTGCAACATTGGAAATTTGAATGTGCCCAGCTGCGTACTTAGTTACGATTAACTAGTACGCAACGGGCGAGTACTTAAGTGCGGCGGCGCATTGCACTGACGCCAAGCAAACCTAACCCAAGTAACGCTAACGAACCTGGTACAGGCACTTGTCCAGAGCTGCTGCTTGTTGAATAAAGGAAAATGTTTGACGATCCGCCGCCAGCTGTTCTGAGCGGGTTGTTGGCTGGAAAAGTAAATGTATTGCCATCCAAACCGGTTAGGTTGTCCCAGAAATAAAAGGCTGTATCGTTTCCACCCCAATGAATGCCGATCACTACGTCGCCTACTAAACTCACTGCACTCAGATAGCTTGAAGCTCCACTTAAAGGTGAGCCGATAGCGATTGCTCCGGTGATATTGCCGGTGTACGCGGCACCAAATGCAGCGACGGCCATTGCCTGAATTTCAGCGGCTCGTGATGCACTTCCGTTGTTAGCGTTACCAGAGAAGAACCCAATACAATTGTCTGCCGAGTTTGTTCCGATTTTGACTGATGCCGTACTCGGCGCGCAATTGTTGGCAGAATCGGCAATTACAAGCGCATTGGCTCCGGTTGCTGTTGTGGCGGCTATGCCGAAGGCTACCAAGCCTGTTTTGAAACTGAGTGACATTTTTAATCCTCGAAATTAAGTTGCTAAAAACAATCGGTTAGAAGGTCTATGACCGCATGATCACAGGCTAGGTGAGGTGGTTATGCAATTATTGAGCCATCTTTTTAAGTGATTGAAATTATTGAATTAAATCGAGTTACCGTAGAATTGACTTGAGAGTTTCCTGCAATCTCGTAAACAAGCGCGACAAACCTTTTTAAAAAACGGAATTGAAAAAACAAAACATCATTAAAATTGATGAGAGTTTTCCGTTTCGGTGAAAATAATGCAGTTCCAGAGTAAAGTTCTTTCATTATTTTTAATGAAGTTGTCACTTAATTGCTCGGTGCGCAAAGACCAAAGCTGTAAAAAATATCGACGTTTGATATGCAAGCATTCGCTAATTAGGAGCCGAAAGGCCGTTTTATTTTGCCCGTAAATTAACCTTCAGGCACATTGATTTGTTTTCAACGCGATTAGATTGATCACAAGAGACGGCCTCTTTGATTGGTTGGGGTTGTCTCAGCACTAACGTTAGTTAGTCTTCCTAATCTTGGGGTTGCCCAAGCGCGTACCCGATGTAATACTCAAAAATTACGGTCAGTTTCGTCGCGATCGTTCAGAGGGGAGGCGCACCCAGCATGAAACCAATCCGTACTCACCTGCTAGAACGCGATTTCGCTATTGCAGAGCTGCATACGGCCGCTCAAAACGTACGTCTTAATGGCGGTCGTACGGTCGTAGTATGTGGCGAGGCAGGCATTGGAAAAACAAGCCTGTTACGTGCGTGGGTCGAAACCACGCCTGCTAACAATCTCGCGTTTCGTTGGGGTGGTTGTGAAGCGCTATTTACGCCCCGACCTTTAGGTCCAGTTTTTGATCTAGCGGCACAGTTAGATCACAATGTTCGCGTCGCGGTGCGGGACCATAAATCGTCAAGCGACGTCTTTTCAGCTTTTGCCAATTGGTTGGCGGATCACACGTTTCACCAAAATGCTCGGGTTAATGAGTCTGTACTGGAAGTGTTGATCATTGAGGACGTGCATTGGGCAGACCACTTAACGCTTGATTTTTTGAAATTCATGAGTCGGCGGGTTCAACGATCTTATGTGCTGCTGATACTCACGTTTCGTGACGACGAGGTGGATGCCATGCATCCGCTTACTCAGGTGTTGGGGGAAGTTCCCGCTACGAATTGCACTACCATTAAACTAAAACCGCTCAGCGAAATCAGCCTCGCAAGTTTATCCGGCTACGATGCACATCGGTTGCGCGAATTGGCTAGCGTAAGCGGTGGTAACCCATTTTTCGTAACCGAATTAATTGCAGCGCAGATGGGCAACGTTAGTCAACAAATCGGTGGCTCAAGTACTGTAAAGTTAAGTATGCCAATGAGTACAACGGCTGCTGTGATGGCGCGGGTGCAACGTCTCAATGTAAATGCTTTAGAGGTTTTGGAGGTCGCGTCACTCGTGCCGGGTTCTGTTGAGCTGCGCTTGCTTAGTGCATTAATAAGCGAATCGTCGAGCGCGTCTATTGACGAATGTGTTCAGCGCGGACTTTTAAACTGGGCTGGACGAGGCTTAGCTTTTCGACACGAGCTAGCGCGCCTAGCACTTGAGGGGCAAATACCGCCGACCAAGCGCCGCGCGATGCATTCTCGATTATTAGTTTCTCTGACTGCATTAGAACCGCAGGCTATTGATCGGCTCGCTTACCACGCTGCACGCGCCGAAGACGTCGACGCGGTGCTTGATTTGGCACCCAGAGCGGCTACGAGAGCAAGGGCTTTGGGGGGGCATCGCGAAGCCGAGGCTCACTACCGCGTTGCGCTTGAAGTCTTAGAGGGCAAAGATAGTGTTACCAACCAAAGCTCATTCATCGCCCAAAAAAATACGTCAATCCCAAAATTGGAACGTGCTGAATTACTTCAAGGCTGGGTGGGCGAGAGCCAAATTTTAGGTCGAGTTGATAGTAAGGTCGAAGCTGCGATTCGAAACGCAGTTCAATTGCGTCGTGAATTAAATGAGCCGATACATTTGGGTAAAGCGCTGATGGAACTGTCCGAAGTATTGAGCTTGCTAAACCAACGCGAGGCAAGTAACACCGCTTTGGACGATGCACAATTTGTATTAGAACAAGCCCCGGCAAACGCCGAACTCGCACGTGTGTATAGCCAACGCTCGGCATTTTATATGTTGCAAAACAAATGGGAATTAGCCGAAAGATGGGGGCGACGGGCAATTGCTTTGGCCCGGCAGTTTAATGCGTTTCAAACAGAAGCGCATGCATTAAACAGCATCGGTTCTGCGATGCTCGATGACGCGCAAGATCGTGGTTACAACCTGATTATGCAAAGCCTGCAAATCGCGTTACGTCATGAATTGCGCAGCGACGCTGCGCGCGCTTACCTTAATTTTAGTGAGGCTTGCATTCGTAATCGCGATTTAGCGCGAGCCCAGCCAATGCTCAATGAGGGTCTAAAGTTCGTACAAAACTATGACCTTGATAAATACTATGCTGTGTTACTAAGTATGCAATCAAACGTCCATCAAATGCATGGCCGTTTAGACGAGGCCGTACAAGTTGCCAAAAGTGCACTAGTCAATAGCGCCCTAGCAACGCCATTACGTAATGGACCTAATACGGTTTTAGGTACGGTTATTTTGCAACAAGATTTAGCCACCGGCAGAGACTTACTACAACAAGTTTGGAGCAACGTTTTGCCCAATGCACAACCTGACTTTGTTGCACCTGCTGCCATTGGAATAGCCGAGGGCGCATGGTTAGCAGGGGACTTAAACGCCTGCTTGGATGTGGTGAAGCTAACGATGTCTGTGTGTCGTAAATTGACTGCTTGGGATTTTGGCGAGTTGGCCGTATGGTTTCATCGTGCTGGGGGTGATCCTTCGCAATTTGGGGATCGTAAAATTGCTCCACCATGCCTAAATGAAATTGAAGGTCGCCTTGAGGAGGCTGCAAGTCAGTGGCGGGATATGGGTATGCCTCGGCACGAAGCTTATGTTTTAATCAGGATGGATCCTCAACAGCATCCGGACGCTTTGAATCACGCAATTGAGCGTTTGGATTATATTGGGGCTGTTGGATCTGCCGCATTTGCGCGCAAATTGGCGCGACAACATTCGCGCGCTGGGGTAAAGGGGATCAAAGTGGGTCCGCATGCGGCCTCTCGAAAAAACCCATTTGGTCTAACGCCACGCGAGCTTGAAATCGCAACCTTAATCATTGACGGTTACAGTAACCAACGCATTGCAGAAGTGTTCTCTCGGTCTACTCGAACGGTAGAGCACCAAGTATCTGCACTGCTTGGTAAATTAGGACTAACACAGCGCTCAGCCGTAGCTCAATTACCTAGCTTGCAACATTGGCTAACGGAAAATAGAGCCCTTGAAAAATAGGTAATTCAGTCCTAAAAATAGGCAGTACTACCCTAGTTGTCGATAGACCACATCCATAGACTTAGTCGGAGCTAATCTTTTAACCGAACTAAGGTCTGTCATGAACGCACTAGTGATTGCAACAATCGCCGTATTTACAATACTTTTTGTCCTTGCGTTTGCTTACGCCTTAGTTGGGTTGGTCGTAGCCCACGTCATGACACGCGCTAAACGGATTGACCCCAATCGCAATCCATTGTGGGATCGTTATAACGACAACAGGATCAGCTTTCAACCGCGTTCGGGTCAGCTACGACTGAGTGGTTGGTTCTTAAAAGGTAACATTACAAAACGCGTTATATTGATGATTCACGGCAAAGATTGCTGCCGTGGTCACGAAATGAATACCGACACGTTCGCGCTGGCTCATCGTTTTTTAGAAAGCGGTTTTAGTGTACTTATGATCGACCTGCGCGGCCACGGTCAAAGTCAAGGCGCTCGAATGACTTATGGCGTTCACGAAGCAAACGACGTGTTGGGAGCAATCGATTGGTTGGTGCAACAAGGCTTCCAGCGGCAACACATCGGTTTGTTTGGAGCGTCGATGGGTGGGGCCAGTGCAATTGGGGCCATTAGCCAAGACTTGTTATCAACTCAGAAATCTATCGGCGCTCTAGTCACCGATAGTACCTACGCAGACTTTAATGCAGTGATGACTAAAAAGTTTAAGCGCCTCTCAGGCCTGCCAAACTTGTTTTTACCCGGAGCGGTAGCCGCAGCTGCATTACTAACTGGGGTTCGCTTACGAAATATTCGTCCGGCGCAAAATGCGTCGGCATTGTGCGGGCTACCCATGTTGGTTATTCACAGCAAAGGCGATCAGTTTGTTCCCGTAGAGCACGCTACATCGATAGCACAGTTTTCTGGTGCAACCCTGTGGCTTACCGAAGGGGCCCATCATATGGCTTCGTATATTACGGACCCAATCGCCTATCAGAGTAAAGTGGTGACTTTCTATGAGCAACATTTAAAAATGTACAAGTTGCGCACAGAAAGTGTAGAGTTTGCGTAGTACGAAGCTAGGCTACCTTATTTTAAAGATGCCTACTTCTTCGGACAACTTATTCGAACAACTAATCGGGTTGAATACCTGCCGTCTTAATAGTTTTTGCCCAAAATTCAGTTTCTTTTTGGACCAACACACCTAGCGCGGCGGGGTTCATATACCGCAACTCAATGCCGGACTTGTCGGCACGTATTTTGGTTTCGGGTAAATCAAGGGCCGCCTTAATTTGGTCGCTTAACTTAGCAACAATATCTGCTGGAGTTGCTGCTGGTGCAAAAATACCAACCCAAGCTTCTAACTCGAAACCCTTTAAACCCGCTTCATCAGTCGTTGGCACAGCAGGCAGACCTGGGTGACGACTTTTGCCCGCAACTGCCAGGCCCTTTAATTTGTTTTGCTGCACTTGTCCCATGACCGATGGCGGCGTTGTAATGAACACTTGCACTTGTCCAGACAATACGTCTTGCAATGCCGGACCTGAGCCACGGTACGGAATATGTACCATGCTAGTTTTTGTTTGCAATTTAAACATTTCGGTACCAATGTGCGATAGCGATCCGTTACCTTGACTTGCGTAGCTTAGTTTGCCTGGATTTACTTTGAGGTAAGCAATAAATTCTTTCAAACTATTGGCGGGCACCGAAGGGTGAACCGTAATTACATTGGTCGCAACAGTAATTAATGCGACCGGCACAAAGTCTTTTTGAGCCCAAGGTAATTTGGGCGTTAGATTTGGGTTGCCTACGTGATAAGCCGAATACGAGTTAAGCAATGTATAGCCATCGGGTGTGGATTTAGCAACTGCTTGATACGCCACATTTCCGCTACCACCGCCACGGTTATCAACCACGATAGATTGTCCCGTTACTTTCATTAGAGCATCAGACAAAATTCGGGCCGAAGCATCAACAAAACCGCCGGGAGGATTGGGGACAATTAAGTTAATAGGCTTGTTGGGATAGTTCTGCGCGTAGGCTGTGCCTAGGGCGATTAGTGGAACGACAAATGCAATTGCTTTGACGATGCGTTGACTGTTTAGTTTCATTATTAGATTCCTTTGGATCGGCGAGTTTAAACGGTTGCACGTGAGTCGTGAACTCGCCTGCACAAAGATATCGACTAAAACAGGGTTAATTGTCCCGCAGTGTTGGACTGGCTTGCCGCAGTTGTGGGGCTCGTTGGTACTTGCTTTAAAGGGCTTGGTGCCAAAGGCGTTATTGACATTGGCGTTTAACGATGCGTGTGGCGCGGTAGCAAGGTTAAAAGCTAACCACTCGTGGTGATGTGCTCATTCCGGAGTTTTGTAACCAGCTAAAAACAGAATCGACAGTTACAGTTTCTATTCGGTCAGCAAAACGTTTCTCATTAGGGTGGTCATCAAAGGCTACATTGGCCGACGTAATGCGACCACCGAGGCGGGTTAGGGCACTAATGTTTAACACCGAAGGTTGGTATCCTTTATATTGGAGCCATGATTGTGCTTGTTGCCTTGTTTGAATGGCCGGGCCGATAGCGCCTGCAAGCGTTTCAAGCGCCCACTGATTGCTTTGTTGATAGCATAGTGACCATGGATAACTCACCATGTTATAGGCACGTTGGTTGAACGCCGCCACGCGATTGTTGTCTTCTAAAAGTGCCTTTATTTTTGTTTGAATTTCTCGGTTAGGAACTACCCAAGCGGCTTCGTAGCGAAAAGGGTCGTCTAGAAAAAAATCCCCTAAACCTTGGCGAAATAAAAAGGCATTTGCAGTACCACAAGTATTTAGTTTGTGTGTCACCACCCAAACGCCGTCAGCACCGCGATGGGCAAAGCCGAGGTGAGAGTATTGCAAACCGTAACGACTTAAGTCCTGCCCCGCGCGCGCAAGTATGACCAATTGCGTATTATTCGATTGAAATTCTGCATTTAGCAAGTGCATCGTGCGCTCTGCAAGACTGAGGCTTCGTTGAATCATTTGCGGCGTAGTAGTTTTGTTTGTTTCGCAACTTCGGCCTGCCATTGCATAGTTAGAAACAGTAAGTGCCCAAACGCAAGCCAAACCTAGGCTAAAGTTTGAAATAATTTTACAGAGTGATTTTTTCATGATGAGCACTCCCTTAAAAAGTGATGCGTTCGTTGCGTAGTAAAGATCGGCCAATTTCATTCGGAATAAAAGCAATTGCGGTACCCGAAGCAATAAGAATGATTCCAGCACTGATGGCACTAACCATCACTGCACTACCGACGACTAACGATGCTGCTTGTACGCCTTTGCCTGCTATTTCGATCACTGCCGAGGCGCCGTCGGAAGCTCGTTCAAGAACATAGATAGTCCCTCTTGCAGTGCTCTCCACGGTCTTTATAATTAAATAGGAGCCGCTTACAGCAAAAGCGATTGGAATAGAAGCAATTGTCCCCGCGACCATACTGGCCCCGGAACCAGCCACAACTATCGAGCCAATTGGGAGCATAGATACCGCGACTGACGTTTCGCTTTGAGCGTACGTCGAAGTGGATAACAATGTACTGCTGGAGAAGATTGCGGTAACCAGTAGACTAGAAACTAATTTTTTAAGTTGAGTTGAGTTCATCAAACGCTCCTGAAGTTGAGAAGCTTCAGTATCAGGGTGTTTTAAAATTGACCGGTGCTCGATGACGAGAGTACTGCCAACGAGCGCTTTGGGTATTAATTAACACTACGAATTTGATGAAACCATAATTTCTTCGGGCTGATTAAATGTGCTATTTTCGAAACGAGTGCTAATTGCCTCCAAGCTATTTCAATAATTAGACCGAACCTATTTTATGAGCGTCAACAGCTTGACCAACGAAGCAACCGCAGTATTTAGTGCCCTTCAAACGGCACAGCTTTTGCCGTATGGGCCACTCTCCGACGAGATCGCTCAAGTTTTAGTTGACCCCAGCGTTCAAGTGCCAGCCCGTTTGGTCCATGCTTTGTCAGGAGGCGGAAGTTTATTTGTAATGCCTGCCAGCGATAGTCAAGTAGCGATCACTAAACTAATTACCTATTCACCTGCAAATTTATCGATGGATTCCGGTAAACGTTTACCGGCGATTCAAGGCGATGTTGTTGTGTTTGATGTAATGACCGGAAGTCGCAAAATGCTATTGGATGGGCCTACCGTTACCGCGCGCCGTACTGCAGCGGTCTCGCTTTTAGCAGCGCGATCGCTCGCGGTGCAGCCGCAAGGGCGCTTGTTAATAGTTGGCGCTGGTGTGCAAGGTAAAGCGCACTTAGAAGCTTTCGCCCAGGGCTTGGGTACACGTGATGTAGTAATTGCATCACGCAGCGCTGCAAGTGCCGAAGCGTTGGCTGCGCACGCGCGTACATTAGGACTAAGTGCGCAGATCACCACAAAACCAAACGAAGCGCTGCTCGATTGTCCGATGGTCATTACTTGCACACCGGCGAGCGCGGTTGTTCTTTCTGCGCGCCCGAGGGCCGACACTTTCGTTGCGGCAGTCGGTGCGTTCACCCCAAAAATGATCGAACTTGGTCGGGAATTTTGTTATTACTTTCACGAGCATGGTCGAATTGTTGTAGACACTGCCGATGCTTGTCATGAGGCCGGCGATTTAATACAGGCGCAATTGGATATTGCCAAGCGACAGACTTTGGCCGATTTAGTTCGAGCTGCTTCTATCCCGGCGGGGGCGGTGCTGTTTAAAAGTTGTGGGTGGGCCGGCTGGGATCTGGCTGCAGCTCGATTAGCTCTTAGTCGATTGGTCAATGATTCAGCTGCCTGAAGTGCGCACCTTCATCACTATTAGCGTCGTACCAACTTGATTGGTATCGCATTGAAAGAAGGGCATCTGCATAGCTGAATACTTTGCGAGTCAATTGGATAACTACCGCAACTAGTCAGTTTCCAATACCAGTTGTTGTACATAGTGCAACTGGAATCATTGGCTTCATCAATGTTTAAAAAACGCAGCTTCGGTCAATACGACAAAGTCCGCAGTGGGTACACCAGTCTTCAATGATCTCTGGAGTTTTAGTGTTCTTGGCAAATTTGCGTTCAAAGTTTCGCGAGATTTTCGTTCGGGAAAGGCTTTGAAATCTGATTGCATTCCGATGTCATAATTCGAGCATGAAAGATTACCCATCGCTTCCGGTCCACTATCCGCTTGAAGAACGAACAGTAGGTCGACTTTTGGCCGATAAGGCAAGACGAATTCCGCAGCAAACTTTCCTGCTATGGCAGGGGCAAAAGTTTAGTTACGCGCAGCTAGAATCAATAACCAATCGCTACGCCAACGGATTTTCAAAGTTGGGTATTGGCCATGGTGACCATGTTGCTGTGATGTTGCCCAACGGACCTGAGTTTTTCTGGGTAGTTTGGGGGCTGGCTAAGTTGGGTGCCGTGGGGGTGCCATTGAATACCGCGGCCAAAGGCGACATGCTCAGCTACTTTGTTAACCAATCGGATAGTGTTTGTATGGTGGTCGATCAACAATGGTTGGATCGACTTGTACCTTTTGCCAATGCGTTGCCCAAGGTTAAGCAATTTTTGGTCGCGCAATGTAGAGAAATAAGTACTGGGCAAGCTGCGAACCCAAGCGAAACACAAAATGCGGTTCAATCTAACCCGCCTCTGGGCTCATCGATAGCTTTCAGTACTAAAGACAACATCAGCGAGTTTGCCGTAATTCTAGACCTTGAAAAGATCGTATCGAACGACGATACAGCCCCGCCACTCGATCGAGTCAAGCATAGCGATCCTCATCTTATCGTGTACACCTCGGGTACTACGGGGCCATCAAAGGGTGTAATGTGCCCACATTCGCAAGCGCTTTTTGTAGGTATGCAAATAGCCAGCGACTATGGCTATAAAACTGACGATGTGCTGTATACCTGCTTGCCACTTTTTCACGTTAATGCGTTATGGTATTCCAGCTGTGCAGCGATTTGGGCCGAGTGCAGCATCGCTTTATCGGCGCGTTTTTCGGCAAGCGCTTTTTGGGACGAAATTTGTACCACGGGCGCGACCCAGTTTAATGCCTTGGGTGCTATGGGCAACATTATTGTTCAAATTCCGCCTGGCAATTACGAGCGCGAACATCGCTTACGCCAATGCATGCTGGTACCCGTGCAAAAGGCGCTTTATGATCAGGTTCGGCTACGGTATGGCGTAAAAATTACCGCCGTCTTTGCTATGACGGAAAATTTTGCGGTGACTAATTTTTTACCCGACGATCGTGCAGATAAAGTTGGCTCGGCAGGTTCCCCACGGTTTGCTTCATTACTCAAGATTGTCAATGACGAAGGGGTAGAGCTTTTTGCCGGAGAAGTCGGTGAAATATTAATGAAACCCGCGCAAGCGGGAAGCATGATGCTGGGCTATTACAATATGCCTGAAGCAACGGCTTTAGCGTTTCGTGATGGTTGGTTTTGCACTGGTGATCGAGGCTACCTTGATAGTGACGGCTACTTGTATTTTGTGGACCGTAAAAAGGAAGCCATACGTCGGCGAGGCGAAAACATTTCGGCCTACGAGGTAGAAATGATACTTTGCAAACATCCAGCGATTTTGGAAGTGGCGGCTATTGCCGTGCCATCAGAAATGAGTGAGGATGAAGTCATGGTGTATGTAGTTGCTAAACCCAGTCAAACACTAACTGAGCGTGAGGTGGTCGCGTTTGGCATTGAGCACATGAACTATTTCATGGTGCCACGCTTTGTTTCCTTTATCGATCAATTACCTAAAACTGCAACCGAAAAAATCGAGAAGTACAAACTTCAGCAAGACGCAAAGGCGCGCCGTGATAGCCTTTGGGACCGCGAGCGCGAAGGCATCGTGCTTCCGCGGTAAGCTTAGTTTGTTAAGCTAAGTTTGTTAAGCATAAGCAGCGAATCACAATAATCAGTTTAAATTAAAGTTGACATGAAAAACGCTGCAATTTTAGGTTACGCCGCGGTTCCAGTTGGTTCATACCAACGGCGTACGGGCGACGAAGCAGTACTCGAACATGAACTTGCCAGTAGCGTTGTGCGCGAAGCGATGACGATGGCAGGTCTGGGTAAAGAGGAAATCGACGGTGTAATAGTTGCCCACCCCGGCGACCATACGCGCCAAGGTTATTTCCATACATTTTTAACGGCCTATCTGGGCATACGCGCACGCGCAAGTGTAATGCAAGTACTTGGTAATGGCATGACTGGCGGACATTGTTTTGATCAAGCCGTGTTGCAAGTGGCCAGTGGGCAATCGTTGTGTACGCTTGCAGTAGGTGCGCATTTTGAAACCGCCATACCTACTGCAACGCATTTAGACTACAGCATTCGGCTCACGGGCGATGTCGATTTTCAATCGATCTTTGGTGCCGTGCCAATTGCGTGGTATGCCATGGATGCGCAACGCTATCTTTACGAATACGGCGTGCCACGAGCAACGCTTGCGTCAATAGCAGTAAAAAATCGCGAGCATGCGATTCGAAATCCCTTGGCTCAATATCGCTCCCTACTAAGCCTTGATGATGTTTTAAATGCTCGCCCCATTGTAGATCCGCTGGGTCTTTATGAAGTACCCGGACGAGCCGATGGAGCGGCAGCAATAGTGATTGTTAGTGAAGACCTTGCAAAGGCCAGTGGCAGGCCCTATGTACTTGTTCGATCGCGTGGATTTGAGCACGAGGGGCAACATCAAATGTCAGATCAAGGCGGCGATGCGCTCGATTACGATACGCTCCGGCAAGCGTCGCGTCGTGCCTTGTTAGATGCCAAATTAAATCTAACTGATATCGGCACATTTCAGCTTTATGCGCCGTGCACTGTAGTTGAAGCGCTAGCAAGCGAAGCTCTAGGCCTGTTTAAATCGGGGCAGGGTGCCGATGCAGCGCGTGCTGGTACGACCCGCTTTGATGGATCAAACCCAATCAATACCTGTGGTGGTTGCCTATCGCGCGGACACCCGCCCGAAGTGTCGCCACTTTACGATGTAATTGAAGCCTGCACGCAACTGCTGGGGCGTGCGAACGAGCGACAGGTCGCACGGCATGAATTTGCATTAACCGCGAGTGAGCTTGGTAAATACAACGCGGCCCTAGTGCACGTATTACAGGCGCAACAATGATAAATCGGTTACCAGAAGTTCGCATGATTGGACCGCGCCCCTTTTCTCCACGCGTTTCAGGTTATACCCAGCCCTTTTGGCAAGCGCTAGACGAGGGGCGTTTGCTAAGCACGCGCTGTAACGCTTGTGGTCAACAAAGCTTTCCACCGCGCAACTTGTGTCGAGGCTGCTGGAGTACCTCCCTACAGTGGGTAGAATTAAGCGCCAAAGGCACGCTTTACAGCTTCACACGCATTCATATTGCGCCCCAGGCTTTCCGGTCCGATGCGCCTTACGCAATTGGTATTATCGATCTTGAAAAGGGCCCCCGCTTAATGTGCCGCCTTATCGGCGAAATTAGTGCGGTGCATATGGGTGCAAGTGTGAGTATGCTTGTATTACGTTATGACGATGGGCCATTGTTTGGAGCACGACTAAGTATCAATGAAAGCAATCGAACATCGCAACCGATTTAAATAAAATAAAACAATTTAGCGTTGCCAGTTTTGCAGTACATCCGATTCGATAATTTCTACTCGTGCTGTCATTACATTTAAACGTTCCACCATGCAGCTAGCTACGGCTTCAGCTGAAATCGCGCGATACTTTTTAGGGATTAATGGTTTAAATATTGATGCAATTGAAAGTGCAATACCTTCTCCGGGACGACTTGCTTGACCCAACGCAGCACGATCGCCAGCTAAAAAAGATGGACGAACAATTAACAAATGTCCAAAACCAAGTGCTTTTAAAGACTCTTCCATTTGCCCTTTAGTTCGGCTATAAAACACAGTGCTTTTACTGCTTGCGCCAAGTGAGGAGACTACTGCCATTCTAGTAGCACCAGCACGCTTCGCGGCAATGGCTGAATTGACGACATGGTCAAAATCGACGGTTTTAAACGCCGCTTCAGATCCAGCAGTTTTAATCGTTGTGCCAAGAGCGCAAAAAAGATCGTCACAAAAGGGCCAAGGTTTTTCGTGCCAATTTCCAGAAAAATCGGTTAATAGATTCTCGGTGTTTTTTGGAAAATCACTTAACGGTTTACGCGAAACCGCATAAACTTTTGCATAGCTTTCAGCAAGCCGTGCTTGTAGAGCTTTTCCAATTAGGCCTGAAGAGCCTACAAGTAGTGCGGTTGTGTTCATTGGTGAATCATAATACGCTAGTTGTTAAGCTATAGCGCGAATGGTGGTATTGCAACGGCAAGCAATAAAACGCGAATCGTGTATTAAACCGCCTTACCTTAGGAATTTAAAAATGAATGACACACTTTTATGGATTTTGTCTGGCACTTTAATTATTGTAGGGTTGGCGGGTACGGTACTGCCGGCCTTGCCTGGAACGCTGTTTGTGTTGGCTGGAATCGTTTTAGGTGCTTGGATTGACGACTTTACGCGTATCAGTTGGTTTAGCGTCGTGGCAGTGGCGGTGTTAGCCGCTATTGCGTTACTCCTTGACTATGTTGCAGGCTTATTAGGCGCAAAGAAGGCCGGAGCCAGTCGCTACGCGATAACAGGAGCGGCCATTGGCACAGTCATGGGAATTTTTTTGGGATTGGTAGGGGTGTTATTTATGCCCTTGGTAGGCGCTGCGTTGGGTGAGTACTTTGCCAAAAAAAATCATCAACAAGCTATCAAGGTAGGGCTTTCAACTTGGTTAGGAATAATGGCAGGTTTAGTGGCCAAGGTAGTGATAACTTTTATCATGATTGGTGTCTTCGTTGCGGCCCTACTGATTTAACACACGCAAGCTCTTGGTGGGTCTTAATGCCAGTTTATCACCATTGTTGACTTCTACGGCAGCGCTGGGCCTTTTGAATTTGTCCGTCGTTTTACAACGAGCTGTTGCCAGTGAAATAAACAAAAACCTATGGCCGGTAGTGCTAAGCCAGTTAAAGCCATGTTTAATAAACTGTCCCAAATAAATGGCAGCAGAACAACTGCAAAAGTAGCGCTAATTAGGCTTTGAGTAAAAGCCGTACAGGCAGATACCATGCCTTTGCGATCCGGAGCGCTTTCGAGCACTAATACTTGAATTGATGACAACATTGTGCCTGCGCCTAAAGTGTAAAAAAACAAAATGCAAGCGGCCCACGGAACTGGAGGGAGTATTTTTTTCTCGACTAACACGATGGCTATTAGGTGAAATACCGCAGCTGTCACCATAATTTTAAAACCCAAATAAGTGCTGGCAGCGACGCTGCGCTTACCGGCAATTCGGCTGGATAAAAAACCACCGCACAAGGTGCCTAAAGTAAGCGGAAAAAATAAAATATAAAACGATTGTTCAGTAAGCCCCAAAAGCCGCGTTACGTAATTGGGTGCTGACAAGATGTAAATCATAAAGCCAGCCATACCGAGACACATGGCCAAGGTTAAGCGCCAAAAAACGCCTTGCGAAAAAATCTCGGTGTACCCAGCTTTTAAGTTACTGAACGACAACGGTTGACGGATAGCAATAGGAAGTGTTTCGGGCAATAAACGCCAAACTAACAAAGCAGTGCTTAAACCCATTGCAGCTAAACCAATAAAAATACTGCGCCAGCTTGTAACCAAAAGAAGCAAACCACCAAGCACAGGGGCAATTGCCGGAGCTAGCGCAAATGCCATTGTGGCTTGCCCCATTAGGCGCTGCGTGGCCGAGCCCGAGGTTACGTCACGAGCTACAGCACGGCCTACCGAGGCCCCAGCGCCGCTTGCTAGGCCTTGCAAAGCACGCCAAACCCACAGTTGCTCAATAGAAGTTGCTGTGGATGCGCCAATGCTGGCAAATGCGAAAAACAAAGAGCCCGTAATAATGACTTTTTTTCGTCCCACTGCATCTGAGATTGCGCCGTGTACAAGGTTCATTATTGAGAACGCTACCAAATAGGCCGTTAATGTCGCCTGCAACTGCAAAGGAGTGGCTCTTAGGTCTCGGCTCATTGCAGAAAAAGCCGGCAAATAAGTGTCAATCGCAAACGGCCCAACCGACATCATCAATGCCAAGAGTAATGCTAAAAACGGTATGGGATTTACTGCAGGCGGTGTCACGGAAGCTTGGTTGGGGTGATTCATACCGACATGATACGCTTCGGATTAAATTCGATTCGTAATAGGTTGTTTGCATGGCAGATGTTCCTAAGTATTTTGAAACACCTCAAGCGCTACGCGATTGGTTTACTAAAAACGCGCAGTTTGAGTCGGCTTTGCTTGTGGGTTTTTATAAAACCAGCACTAACACGCCCAGCATCACGCTACCAGAAGCCAGCGACGAGGCTTTATGTGTTGGATGGCATGACGTAGCGCGTCAAACTTTGGATGCCAAGCGTTATACAGTTCGCTTTACTCGGCGCAAGCAAGACTCTATTTGGACCGATGTTCAGTTAAAGCGCGTTGCAATTTTGACCGCGCAAGGCAAAATGAAGCCATCGGGGCTTGTAGTTTTTAAATCGCGGCGGCGTGAGACTTAGTTGGATCACTATCGCGACGAACCAACTTAGCGATTAGGGCAAACCAAAACTTTAGTTCCTGTAGCGCGCTTGCCGTAAATTTCAATTTCCTTCAAAGTCACTGCACTAGCTAACGAAATCTCATGCGTATAGTGACTTGCAAAAGTTGTTTTTAACTCGGCGACAACGCGCTCACGTAAACGCTGCGCTGCTGCCGGACCAACGCGATTTAAAAACGGCCATAGTAACCAACCGCCCATGCCCCATGTCATTCCAAAATTGCGCACAACTTGGGTGGCGCTAGTATCAAGCCCGCCGTAAATGTAAACTTGCTTCATAACATTCGAACCATAGCGACTGTACTCTTTTGCGCTTCTATTCACGGCTACTTCCATGCAACTCAGCATTTGCCCCGCTAGTTTGCCACCACCGATGGCATCAAAAGCCAAAGTAGCTCCGGTTTGTTCTAAGGCTTGTGTTAAGTCTTCAATAAAAGTTTCGGCACTAGAGTTGCACACATAGGTTGCCCCTAAATCGCGAAGCACTTTTTCTTGCGCTTGACCACGCACAATGTTGACCAGCTTTATGCCGTCTTTCATACAAATTTTATTAAGCATTTGCCCAAGATTTGAAGCGGCTGCGGTATGTACTAGTGCCGTGTGTCCTTCAAGCTTCATTGTTTCTACCATGCCAAGCGAAGTCAGCGGATTGACAAAACATGAAGCAGCATCCTTTGCCAACGTGCCTTCTGGCATAACTAAACATTGATCTGCGGCAATTGCACGATACTGGCTATACATTGCGCCACCTAAAACCGCCACCATTTTTCCTAGTAGTGCTTGTGCAGCGCTTGATGAACCAGCGGCAATTACTGTGCCTGCGCCCTCATTACCAGCTGGCATAGATTCATCCAAACGACCCGCCATGGCCTTCATTGACGCTTGGGGTACGTCAGCGCTAACCACTGGAAATTCGGCGGTACCCGACTGTGTTGCTGTGCTCATATCAGCGGCTCCAAACAATAGGCCGATATCCGAAGGGTTAATGGGCGATGCCTCGACACGAATCAACACTTCATGATCTTTCAACACTGGAATTGCCACCGCCAATAATGAGAGCTCAAGTTTGCCCGCCTTTGTAACCAAAGTACGCAATTGCAAGCCATGGGTAGGTGCAGCGATAAAATTAGTTGATGTCAAAATTGAGCCTCGGTATTGTTTAGATTATTGTTAGCCTATCATAGACAACAGCGACACCAAAAGATCGAGCCAGAAGCACAAAGCGGATTATGCAAACTTCCGCTAGCGATTGCTAGAAAATTTCGATAAATAATGAGCTAAGGCCGCCAAATCTTCAGGGGTCAAACCGGCAAGGGCTTCGTTCATGGCCGGTGTGTAGCCTAATCGTTGTCCGCTGCGAAACTGCTCTAAAACGCGCAACAAATAGTCTTCGTGCTGGCCTGCAAGACGCGGTACTTGTTGCCCCCCTGCAAGGTCGCTTCCATGGCAGCTAATGCAATTGTGCTTGCCAGATAATTCTTTGCCCAATTGAAGTTTTTTGTTGTTTGTTGCAACTTCGTTTGTTGCAGCATTTGTTGCTGTGTTTTTCGCTTCATTTCTATCGGCGGAAACCGCGGGCAATTTTCCAATAACTTCGGCAAACCCACGTAAATCGTCGTTGCTAAAATCTTTAACTAATAGGCTCATTGCGACATTGTCACGACGGCCATTTTTAAATAAAAAAAGCTGAGTAATCGCGTAAAAACTGTGCTGACCCGCTAAAGAAGGGGCTAATCCGATAGCCCCTTTTCCATCTGTACCATGACAAGCTGCACATTGTTGAGCATAGCGCTGCGTGTAATCCACAACGGGTTTTGCTGGCGCCTTAGCTTCAGGCGCTGCAAGCGCAGGTTTTGGGCGTGCTGGTGTTTGAGCTTGCGCAATTGCTTGCAAACCCAAAACACCTGCGCAAAGTACAGTGCGCCACATCAAGCTAAACAATGCACTTGGCATCATTTTTTACCGTAGCTAACTCTGTAGATAGCACCGTTGTGATCGTCACTGATCAACAAGCTGCCGTCTTTCATAACCATAACATCTGCGGGGCGTCCTAAGTAGCCATTGTTCTCAACTAAACCGCTTAAGAATGTTTCGGTCTTGCTAATGCCACCTTTTCCGTCAGGCCAAGCCACCATGATGTCAGCCGCATATTTGTTGGTGCGATTCCATGGGCCATGACGTGCAATAAAGATGGCCCCTTGGTACTTGGCTGGGAACATTTTTCCGTTGTAAAAACGCATTCCTAGCGGAGCGGTGTGTGCGCCAAGTTTTAGTGCGGGTTGCGCAACGCCTTTACAACTTTTTCCCCATCCAAACTGCGGGTCTACAAAATCACCTTGGTGGCAATACGGAAAGCCGAAATCAGGAATTTCTTTGCCGCCCTTGGCGATCCGGTTTAAAGTGTCATTGGGCAAATCTTCTGACAGCCAATCGCGGGCGTTGTTGGTATACCAAAGTTCACCGGTTTTTGGATGGAAGTCAAAACCAACCGTATTACGAACGCCTTTAGCAACTACTTCGAAATCGCTGCCATCTAAATTCATGCGATTGATAGTTGCAAATTCGGGCTTGCCTTCACATACATTGCAATTAGCACCGATAGAAACATAAAGTTTATTGTCGGGACCAACTTTTATAAACTTCCAGCCGTGAGGAACTTCGCCAGGCAGCTTGTCGTAAATTATTTTGCCCTTACCGATATTGCCAATGTTGCCTTCGATGTTTTCGAAAACAGTCACGTCTTTGGGGGTTGCTAAATACAAGTTACCTTTGTGATACTCAATTCCGCTGGGCAAAAATAGTTTTTCTGCTAGGGTTTTTACCTCACGCTTGCCGCCCTCGTTGGTAATTGCATAAAGTTTCCCGGCAACAAATAAGGAGCTGACAAATACAGTGCCTTTGTCGCCTTCACGCATACTTCGCGCATCAAGAATATCACTGGCAAACACTTCAACTTTAAAGCCTGGCGGCAACTTCATTTTGCTAATGGGTAGCTTGTCCGCTGGCGTTGGTACTGGGTAAGATGGCACCGGTGCCATCTTGGCTGTGGCATCACCTTGTGGGCGCCCAACAGCCCAGAAAGGGACTTCTTCAGGCTTTGCTTGGCTTGCTGCTGTATTGGCCCAAATTAAGCCGATGGTCGTGGCAAATAAAGCAACGGACCTCTTGAGTTGATTCGATGTATGCACGTAATCTCTCCCTTGATTGAAAACCATCTTTCCAGCGATGGCATGGCTGAACTAATTCGCAAATCAACCGTTTGCTTGCAGTTGCTCGTTTTTAGCACTTTGCAATAACGGGGTCAATCAACCGAGTTCTTTAGATTGGAACTCTGAGCGTACTGTTTAGCAAGTTTGCAACGGCATTGATCCATCTATTGGGTTTAACAGGCCAAAGCCGTGCTAAGCCAGACTAATTCGTAACTCGCGTTTGAGTACCTTGCCACTAGGGTTTTTTGGTAGCGCGTCGACGATAATTACGCGCTTTGGTGACTTGAATCCAGCAAGCTTACTGGCACATGCGCGTAACACCGTCTCTTCGCTTAAGTTGAATCCAATCTTTACGACAATTACCGCAGTAACCGCTTCAATCCATTTTGGATCGGGTAAGCCAATCACTGCAACTTCTGAAACGCCTTCAATACTATAAATCGCTTCTTCAACTTCGCGGCTGGCTACATTTTCGCCACCGGTTTTTATCATGTCTTTTTTTCTATCGACTACCGTGATGTAGCCTTCGTCATCAATTGTCGCTAGATCGCCACTATGAAACCAACCGCCTACAAATGCAGCCGCAGTGCGCTCTTCGTCTTTGTAGTAGCCGCTTAACAAATGTGGCGAACGGTGCACTATTTCGCCAATTGCACCAATTGCAACGTCGTTCATGTCATCGTCAACGACTCGTGTCTCTACGTTTAGCGCAGCGCGTCCTGCCGAGCCCGCCTTACGCAATTGGTCTTCTGGTTTTAGCACGGTTGCCATCGGCGCAATTTCAGTTTGACCGTATAAATTCCAAAGGCGAACTTGAGGCAAGCGACGTTGAATCTCCTTAAGTATTTCTACCGGCATGATCGAGGCACCGTAGTAGCCTTTTTTCAAGGCGGATAAATCAGTGCTGTCGAATTGCGGTGAGCGGAGTAAGCCGATCCAAACAGTTGGTGGCGCGAAAAACGAACTACTGCGATTGGCTTCAAGCAGTTTAAGTAAGTTGTCGGGTGTCGGTTTGCCGGTAATCACGTTGCTGGCACCAACGTAAACCGCAGGGCCGAAAAACACATCTAACTGCGCGCAGTGATAAAGCGGCAAGGCATGCAGCATGCTATCGTTTTCGGCGATTTCTACATCGACTAAGCAAGTTACGTATTCGGAGATCACCGCGTTATGAGTCAGCATCGCACCTTTCGGGCGTGATTCGGTACCACTGGTGTAAATGATCTGTGCAAGCATAGCGCCGTCTAACGTGCGATCAACAGGTGTGTTTGATAGCAATAACGAATCGAATGAAATAAGACCATCAACTTTAACGGATGCGTCTTCGCTCGGGAGCCAAACAGTTTTTATTACTGAAGTGCCGACGCTAGCCGCATGCCCTAATGGAGCAAACTCTGAATCAACACACAACATTTCGGCGCCGGAATGCGCAAGAATGTAATTCGCGTCTTCAGTGTTAAGCATAAAGTTTATTGGCACAATGACCGCGCCAAGTCTAGCCAATGCAAAGCGTAGCGTTGCAAAAGCGTGCGAATTACGCGAAATAACCGCAACGCGATCTCCAATTTTTACGCCCTGCTGCGCTAGGCCGTTAGCGAGTTGATTGCAAATATCGTCAAACTGCGCGTAGTTCCATTCTAATGTTCCGCAGCGAATTGCTAATTTATTTGGAAAGCGTTTTCTGGTACGACGTAACAAGTCGCCTAGCGTTGCGGTAGAGGCATGATTTTGCACATTGGTCTGTTGCATCTTGGTAATTCCTTAAGCATTAACTCCGCGCTCGATTTGCACGGTCGAATCTAATAAGTCACGTGAATGATTAACGTCTGACTGACTAATTAACACGGAAAGTTCGTGTGCTTTTAGACCGGAAATAACGTCGGCAAGACGCTCGGAAAGCGCTGGTGCTACGCCTTCAAACGGCTCGTCAAGCAACAACAACCGCGTGCCTACCGCGAGCGCTCTGGCTAGTGCGGCCATCTTTTGTTGGCCACCCGATAGCAACAAGGCGCGTCGATCTTTCATGGCGACTAGTTCGGGCAAAATAGCGTAAACAAAAGCTAGGCGTTCGGTTGGGTCTAACTTAGCGCTAGCCCATACGGGAATTAAAATGTTTTCTTCAACCGTAAGCTCTGGAACGAGCCCGCGATCTTCGGGCATATAGCCAATACCTAGGGCTGCACGCTGGTGCCTTTCTAGTTTTGCTAAATCTTGGCCGTCGAAAAAAATACTACCTTCGTGTGGATTTAAATGGCCCATGATGGTTCGCAACAAAGTAGTTTTGCCAGCGCCATTGCGGCCTAACAATCCGACCATACTGGCTTGTGGAACTTCTATTGAAAAGCCGCGCAATACGTCAACAGTTTGAATACGCGTTTGAACGTTTTTTATCGATAGCATTGACTGGCCTTAGTGCTTTGCGTGATCGGCCGAGCCAGTCACATGCCGTTTTACATTCGCGTCAGAAAATACGGCATCGGGCGTGCCATCAGCGATTACTTTGCCGCTATAAAAAGCTGCGACTCGTTTTGCAAAGCGCGCGATGATATCCATATCGTGTTCAACAAATAAAACGGCGACGGGTGCTGCTGCAATTGCCTCCATAACAGTCTCCATCATTGGAAACTTTTCTTCGGCGGCCACACCGCTGGTGGGCTCGTCTAAAATTAGTAGCTTTGGTTGCGAAGTTAAGGCCATTGCAATGTCTAGCAGCTTGCGCGCGCCACCCGGTAGTTCGACCGCGCGGCGCGGTGCTTGGCCGGCTAAACCAAACTGCTTTAACAGGGCCATAGCTTGGTCTATATTGTCTGGGGTAGCGGTGCTGTTTAATGGCGATAACTCGCCCTTAGAGCAAGCGCTAGCCACCAACATGTGTTCCAGTACCGTTAGTTGTGCCCACAGCTGGGGAATTTGAAACGAACGAGCAACGCCACGGCGAATAATGTCGCGTGGATTAAGCGCGGTAATGTCTTCGCCATTCAGCTTGATAATGCCTTTTTGCGGTTTGATGTACCCCGTTACCATATTAACAAAGGTGGTTTTACCCGCGCCATTGCTGCCAATTAAGCCAATCATTTCGCCAGGTGCCACGTCAATGTTAACGTCATCAGCGGCAACCACCGCACCAAAAGTTCGATGAATGCCTTGTGCGCTTAATAGCAGTTCGCTCATCGGCTGGCTCCATCGGATTTACCTGTTAGCCGTGCCCAAAGTGAACCTAGGCCGTTGGGTAAAAAGCGAATGACAATTAGCAAAAATATTCCCAAGGACAGTTGCCACGCATTTGGAAAATAGGCGCTTGAAAACGAGCGTACTAACTCTAAAATAAATGAGCTGGCAAAGAGTGCAACGACGCTGTAATGCCCTGACAAAATTGCCACAAAGACGAACTCACCAGAAGTTGTCCAATAGGCAAATTGTGGATCGATATGCCCCAAAGCCAAGATGGATAGTGCGCCTCCAACACCGCCCAGTGCGCCTGCAATCAGTAAGTTGCTGATCATTAATTTTGCAACCGATACGCCCAAATATTCAACCCGTAATTCGTTATCGCGTACCGCTTGCGAGACGAGCCCACGGGCCGAATCGCAATACAAACGTGTCAGCGTGGCTAACACGACGGTGATAACAGCAATGACGGTATGAAGTAAAGCCGAAGCAGAGTCGTCAGCGGCTCGGTAGCCAAAGACGGTAGCTCGGGTAACGTTAAAACCGTCAGAGCCGCCCATCGACTCGCTTTTCATTAAGACGCCATAAAGAATCATCGATAGAGCAAGGGTCAGCATGGCAAAAAATATGCCGCGATAGCGGGCTAAAAATGGCGCGAAGGGCAGGGTAATAACAACGCCACCAATTCCGCCAAGTAGTGCTAACAACACCGCATCTTTAATGCCCCAATGATTAAAAGCTAAGGCGGCAGCGTAGCCACCCGCTGCGTAAACCAAGCCTTGTCCAAATGGAACAACGCCGCAGCGCATTAAAACAAACACACCTAGCGATACAAGGCCTAATGAAAGCGCTAGCATCGAAAGTGATACTAGCCATTTTGGTGCCAACCAACCAAAGGCAATTAAAACTAGGGCGGCAATGGCAGCACCAAGCAAAACTTTTGGCAACGACTTGGTTGCCAAAGTTGAAGAAGGAATGGTCATATTTTTCGTGCTTGAATACGTTGGAACAATCCTTCGGGCCGGAACAATAGTATTAGGGCCATGACGACATAAATACTAAACAATTCTGCGGGTGGGTAAAGGTGTACAGAAGCAGCTCTTGCCAACCCTACGATTAGTGCACCAATGGCTGCGCCTTCTACACTGCCTAAGCCACCAATAATAACAACCGCAAACGAGACAATGACTACGCCAACCGATAAGCCTGGCTGTACCGAAATCATAGGCGCAGTGAGTGCGCCGCCCAATGCAGCCAAGAAAATGCCGAACATAAAGGCGAGGGTATACACGCGATTGACATTGACCCCCATCGATGAAGCCACTTCGGCGCTGTGAATTACGGCGGCTACAGTCTTGCCAGTACGGGTGCGATTGAGGCCATACCAGACCGCAATCCCAACACTGACTGCCACCGCAATTAGCATAAAGTCGTACCCCACATAGGACTGATTGCCGAACTTTACGTTACCAAAAATTTGATATAACTCAGATGCGTAATAGGGGTTAGCGCCCCACACCAATTTAGTGACATCTTCTAACACTAAAAATAGTGCGTAAGTTACTAAAACCAATAACACTTCGTCGCGCCCGTAGAACGCGCGAAGCAGGCCGCGCTCTACGATTGGTGCAAGCGCGGCTGCAACCACCACGGCTGACAACACTAAAGCAATCAATGACCAACCTGGTGCCCATTTTAAAGCGGCTAAGTATGTCGCCATACTAGCCCCCGCATAGGCACCCACAGCGTAAAAACTACCGTGTGCAATATTGAGAATTTTTAGAATGCCAAAGACTAACGTTAAGCCTAGCGCCACAATGTAAAGCCATGACGCGTAGGTTATGCCGTCGACGAGGATGGTCGCAAGCAAGGTCATAGAATTAGCACTTGGCTCCGACCATACCGTTCTTAATCCATTCTTCGGATTTGACATCGGCTGGCGGGTTTACGCAGTCGGCGGCAAAGCGTTGTATGTCCTCAATAACCACCATTTTTTTCGTTGCGTCCCAACGGGTTTTTCCGATCGCAGTTTCTTGCGTGGCCTGATGGCCACCGCCAAGGTTCATACGAATTTTTCCAGCAGGAGAATCCCACTCAGAACCCTTGAGCGCTGCAGCCAGTTGCTCCATCGTTGGCTTCTTGCCGCCATTGGCAGCCATTGCTTTTTCTACTGCAGCTTTTAATCCAAATAACGCTTGCGCCATACGGTAGGGGGCTTGAACTGGATAAACGTTGTATTGCTTTTCGTAAAGGCTGTACCACCAATCATTGAGCGGTGATTTTGGCGACATTTGTCCGTAAGCTCCGCGCGCGCCAAGAATTGTGCCATTAGGAACCTTGTCACCTAAACTGGGTAACACGTGATCACCGGCTGATAGTACTAAGGTTTGTTTTTCGAAAGCGCCGCGCGGGCCACCTTGCAATATAAGCGCTTGCAGATCACCACCCCAAAGACTAGATTGCACAATGTCGGCCGGCTTGGCGAGTAGCGCCGAAATTTCGGTGCCGTATTGACCCGCACCAAATTTTGGCAAGAGGTCAACGCCGAACTTGGCGTCTTTATACAAATGCCCCATGGCTGCAACAAAGTCTTTGCGTGAGTCTTGGCCCCAAGCATAATCTTGATGAATCATGTTGTACGTGCTAACTTTGACGTTGCGTTGCTTTAAATAACGCGCCAAAGCAACGTTATCCATTGCAGCGTGGCTGGCGGTGCGAAACACATAGTTGTACTTGTTGTCTTCAAAAATGCGCGGCGTGCCACAGTCGTACAAAATTAAAAATTTCTTCATTTCCTCGGCGACTGGCGCTACAGCAAGGCAATCACCTGAACCAACATAACCAACCACTGCATCGACTTTTTCACGATCGTACAATGTGCGCAACTCTTGTACTTGTTTAGTTGCGCCACCGTTTTCGTCAACATAAACCGGTTCGATGCGCATGCCCCCAAACCCGACTTTATTGTAGGGTGCTGGTGCTTGGCCTTTGTTCATGGCTTCGATAAGAACCTTAGCGCCATTAATTGCTGGAATACCAAAACTCTCGGCAGCTTGACCTGACAAAAAGCTAACGATGCCCACTTTAAATGTCTCTTGCGCCAAAGCAGTATTGATCGATAGCAGACCGGCCGAAGCGAGCGCTGCACAAAGGGTTGTTTTTAGTATTTTATGAACGGATTTCATTGTCTTCTCCAAAGAAAAAAGCGGTGTAAAAAGCGGACTGCTAAGAACGAACTTGAGTTTGCACTATCAAATACAAAGCGGGGAGCGAGTATCAACAGTGCAGTCAATGAGTGACCGCACTGAAAAACAATTAGGTGTTTCTAGAATCATTCTTACATCTTTTTTTAGATTTCGGACGATCGACAACAAGAAATGTGGTTTCGCGGTTTCTAATGAAGGCGTAAATACGTCTTTAAAACCACTTGTCGGAAATTAGCAGGTTGATACATAATCAATTTAGTTGTGCATTGTTGTTCTCAAGGTTTAGTTCGCTCTTTTGAGCTAAGTAAAACAAGTATCTTTTGCGCCGTACTTGTTAATTTACCGTGTATTTTGGCGCCGTCTTTTACAGGGAGTGGATGTGAAAATACTAACTAAAACAATCGCAACAGCGATCTCGGCTTTAGCGTTAGGCCTTACTAGTACCGCAGCACTGGCACAACCATCTTGGGCCGTAAGTCCCGATTGGTGTAAATCAAAGTACGGTCCAACCGACGAAAAGGGTGCTGGCAATTTAATGACAGCAGCGCTCGCCTTAGAGGCTGCAAAGTTGGTTAAGACAGGCAAAACATATCAGCTAGGCGAAGAAACTAATGCCAAGACGCCAGCCTTCGGAACACGCACGTTTTCTATCCTAATTCAACAACCGGGCCAAGCGCATGGTGGATCGTTGGGGCCAACTAAAACGACTTATAACGACGATATCATTCAAGGCTATGTTGCGGTTGGTTCGCAGCTTGATGGTCTTGGTCATATTGGTGTTGACGGTGTGTATTACAACTGTTTTAAGGCTGGTGAATTTGCCCAACCCGATGGCCTGAAAAAACTTGGCGTTGAAAAAGTACCTGCCTTTGTTACACGCGGTATTGTGCTTGATATGACAGCGCAGTTTAATCAGAACCCTGTAAAAGAAGGCACCGCTTTTAATCGCAAGGAAATTGATGAAGCCGCTGCACGCCAAAGTATTACGATTAAAAAAGGCGATGTTGTGTTGTTTCACACGGGTTGGCAATCGCTAGTTGGCAAAGACAACGCGCGGTTTTTGAGTGGCGAGCCTGGGCTAGGCAAAGACGGTGCAATGTACCTTGCTTCTAAAGAGGTTGTTGCAGTTGGCGCAGATCAATGGGGTTTAGAAGTTCTGCCATTTGAAAAGGGCGTTGGTGTGTTTGAAGTCCATCAAATCTTGTTGACTAAAAACGGTATCTTTATTTTGGAAAACATGAAGACCGATGAACTGGTTCGCGACAAGGCATGGGAGTTTATGTTTGTTCTCGGCCACTCGCGTATTACCGGGGCTGTTCAAGCAATTATTAATCCGATTGCGATTCGTTAAGTATGGTGCGCGCTAGCTTGTTGGTATTTTGTGCAAGCCTAGCGTTGGCGGCGTCGCCCGTGTGGGCTCATCCACACGGGAGTGCTAGTTGCACTGTCAATGTAATTTATAGCGGCGTTAGTATCTCCAAAGTAAACGTTACTTTAGAACTTGATGCAGAGAACTCGAATAAAGTGTTTGAGTCGATGCAAACAAAGCCGGACGGAACTTTTGCCCCAGAGCAAAAATCGCGAATGCAAAGCAATTTGGCCTTTCTTTTTTCGCCAATAAATTACCTTGTGAGTTTAAAAACGAATCAAGCCGGGACGACAACGCCTTTGGTGCTGCGCCCTAGCTCGATGCCCGAAATTGAACGTAGTAGTAATGCCCGTTTGCGAATTACTACTCAGCTTGCAAGAACCGATGTTGCACAAGCAAATGAAAATGATATTGCCGTTAGTTGCGCCGACCCAACTTGGTATTGGCTAGTTGGATTTAAAGGTGCGGAGCAAGTGACCAGTAGTCGATCTTGTACCTCTAAGTTAGGCGAGAACTTCGTTTTTGCTTTGCCAACAAATTTGCCAGCTTTAGATGGCCCAAGTCTTAAAGTGACCTCGGACCATTTACCCAAAGCGCAACAAGTGAGCTTAGTTTGTAGCTAACAGTTTAAGGACATTTGTCTGCGCATTGAATATCGAGGAGGCGATTGCGCGTCTAACCCTAAGTGGATCAGGATTTTCCCTATCGCCTAGTGCTGCATGACCGCTGCGACGATTCTCAAATCCCCAACACTGTGAGTGCATGGGATCGACCAAGGTTGGCAACACTTTGATCCATTTATAAACCACAAAATAGCAATACGACTTATATATAATCCATTTTTTGGTTGCTAATCAGATAAAAAACTGATGGTGAACAAGGCGTGCCGCTAACGCCTGAGCTGGATCAAGCCTTATTTCATGGCAACTCTATCGGCGACGCTCGCCCCAAAGCCTTGATCGAGGATCAGGGCACACAATACGTTGCAAAATTTTCGTCCAACACTGACTTGTACAGCGTGGTAAAGGCCGAATTCATCGCTATGCGTCTAGCGACCCTTGCCGGAATCAATGCTGCGCCTATAAAGCTGGTTCAAGCCGCACAAAAAGACATTCTTTTGATTGAGCGGTTTGATCGTAAAAAAAACTGCGCAAGGCAAAACGCGAAAAGCCATGGTTTCTGCGTTAACACTCTTTGGTCTTGATGAAATGATGGCGCGTTATGCAAGCCACGAAACCTTCGCGGAAATCATCCGCCATCGTTTCGATGATCCGAAAGAAACACTCGAAGAATTGTTCTCTCGTATCGTATTCAACATCCTGTCCGGCAACACCGATGACCATGCACTCAACCAAGCAGAATTCTGGAACGGTAAATCGCTATGCTTGACACCAGCCTACGATCTTTGTTCGCAAAACCGCACAGGCAGTGAAGCCACTCAAGCCATGCTAATTTCCGGCAACAATAGGCCAAGCAAACTCAAATCCTGCCTTGATGCACGCACACATTTTCTAATCTCGGAAAATGAAGCGAAAACAATTGTTGACTAGCAGCGCGAAGCAATTGAAGCCAACTGGGAAAAGGTATGCGATGAAGCAAGCTTAAGCACCGTTGACCGCAGATTTTTTTGGAAGCGGCAATTCTTGAACCCCTTCGCATTCGAGGAATAACGTTTAGTTCTACGTTTTGGTTAAGCGGCGAACTTGAACTAAGTCGCAGGCTCTTGCATCCATGCAGCAATATCGCGTTGGGCATGCAATATGCGCCAAACATCAACGTAATCTGCTCGTTCGACGTAAAACACAAGAAAAGGAAATTTCGCAAGCGGCCAAAAGCGTAAGCCATGCAAGTTCAATTCATGGTCATAGCGCGGCGATCCAGTTGCAGGATTGCGCCCGATGTGCGTAAACGCGTGTTCCAAAGCATTAATGAAATCAAGCGCTGCCTGCTCAGCGTTTTCGGCAAGGTAATAGTCAATTGCAACTTCAACGTCGCGGCTCGCTAGCTCACGCGTTACAACCGACTTTGCTTTCACTTACGCTTTCCGACCTTCGCTGATTTGTGTACCCGATTTCGTAGCC
>JANOZM010000013.1:0-709553 GCA_031429355.1 Betaproteobacteria bacterium
CAATGAAAACATTTTACGACTTGGACATGACTTTGAGTTTGATGAAGAGAACGATGATTTGAATACAGATGAACCCAACCCTGAGGAAGAAATCTTTAGTAATTTTATTCTGCCTTCTTTTTTGGAGTTAAAGCAGTTTTATGCACTCGCTGCACAACACAACCAAATGGTTTTAATCTGGTACGCCTAAACTACGTTGCCGAGAACTAGAATTGACTTAACAACAAAAAGATGAGGTTTAGGTGGCATTCAATTTCAAAATTTGACCCATGGTCGCTCGGCGTTAGCCAAGTGTTGAAGTAGCGCCGCTAACCGATGAGCAAATCGAAGGCGTAAAGCTTAGGTAATCCTCCTCCTTCCCGTAAAAAATTCATTTCATCACTCTAAAAAATTAAGCAGGTAATTTTTCCTGTTGATCTTTCTCTACCGACTCTTGTTCGCCTTCATCCGACTCTTCGGGAAAACGGTACCAATCCTTATGTGGAGAAACCGTTCCACAGCTAGGGCACTGGGTTTTGTGCCAGTGCGTACCACAGCCGGGGCAAACGCCTGCTGTCCAAAAGGTGTGCCAAGCGGTTCCGCAACTCGGGATACACCACCAACGATCGTCGGGCTTGGGGCGATACTCGCATTTGGGGCACAGAATTTCGGGTTCTTTTGACATAAGTTTCGATTATGCTTGGCGCATTCCATTGAAGCAAATCGGGCTTAAAAATTGTTACCAATATTTCTTATGAATAAGCATTATGAAATCTAGAATCGGCGGACACATTGTTGTCGATCAACTAATCATTCAAGGTGTTACGCACGCCTTCGGAGTGCCCGGCGAAAGTTATTTGGCAGTGCTTGATGGTCTGTACGATAAGCAAGAGCAAATTAAGTTTGTAGTGTGTCGCCACGAGGGCGGGGCGGCGGTCATGGCTGAAGCCTATGCCAAGCTAACGGGGCGTACCGGAGTTTGTATGGTGACCCGAGGGCCCGGAGCCACCAACGCCGCGATTGGTGTTCACACTGCAATGCAAGACTCCACGCCAATGGTTTTGTTCATTGGTCAAGTGGGCAGCGATTTTGCTGATCGTGAAGCCTTTCAGGAAGTCGATTACAAGCAAATGTTTGGCCCTTTGGCTAAATGGGTCGCTCAAATCGACGATGTCGAGCGTATTCCCGAATATGTTGCTCGGGCGTTTCAGGTCGCGCAAAACGGCAGGCCCGGTCCAGTGGTTTTGGCATTGCCCGAAACAACATTAAGTGCCTCGGCCACCGTGGCCGATTTAGCCCCAGTGCAGCCTATTCAAGCGCAAGTTAGTATTAATCAGGTTGATCAAATAAAAGAATTGCTATCGCAAGCGAAGCGGCCGTTTATTTTATTGGGTGGGTTTGGTTGGACGGCGCAAGGATGCCAAGCCATCGCCCAGTTTGCAAAAAATAATCACCTGCCAATTGGATGCGCGTTTCGTTTTCAAGATTTGCTCGACAACCATCATCCAAACTATGTGGGCGATGTTGGCATCGCAATTAATCCAGCATTGGCCAAGCGCGTTGAGCAAGCCGATTTAATTATTGCAATTGGCCCACGTTTGGGTGAAATTACGACTTCAGGTTACAGCTTAATTAAAGCGCCCAAACCCACTCAGGGTCTGATCCATGTGCATTCTGGGGTTGATGAATTGGGGTCGGTGTATCAGGCTGATTTGTTGATCAATGCCTCGCCCAATGCGATGGCGCTAGCGTTGGCAGATGTCCAGGTGGATTGCCGCGTTTGGCAAGATGAAGTGGTGCAAGCGCGCCGCGCATACGAAGAATGGCAACGCGAGCCCGCTTTTTTAAACACGGGTAATCACGACCTAAATCTTTGGCAGGTCATGCAAACTTGTGCTGCCGTTTTACCGCGCGATACCATCGTCACAAACGGTGCCGGTAACTTCGCAACTTGGGCCCATCGGTTTTGGCGCTATGGTGGCTTACGTACTCAATTAGCGCCAACCTCGGGTGCGATGGGCTATGGAGTACCCGCTGGCATCGCTGCTCAAATACTTGCGCCACACCGTTGCGTATTAACGGTGGCAGGTGATGGTGATTTTCAGATGACGGGGCAAGAGCTAGCGACCGCAGTTCAATATGGTGCAGCACCGATTATTATTGTTTTTAATAACGGTATTTACGGCACTATTCGGATGCATCAAAACAAACATTTCCCTAATCGAGTTAGTGGCACCGAAATGTTTAACCCCGATTTTGTTATGCTGGCGAAAGCCTATGGTTGTTGGTCGGGCCTAGTTGAAAAAACACATGAGTTTGAGTCGGCTTTGCAGCAGGCGTTTGCCTTTACGAGACAACATAAGAAACCCGCGCTAATCGAACTAAAAATGGATCCGCTCATGTTAACGACCCGCGGTTAGATCTTTCAACCATTGGATTAAAAATGCAAAGAAAATTAATTAGCTCTGGGTCAACTTTCGAGACTCAAATGGGTTACTCGCGCGCTGTAGTGGCCGACCCTTGGGTGTTTGTTGCTGGAACGACCGGTTACAATTATGACAACATGACAATTTCAAGTGATATTGTCGAGCAAACCGAGCAGTGTTTTAAAAATATCCAATCGGCTTTGCAACGCGCCGATTCATCATTGGCCGATGTGGTGCGGGTAACTTATGTTTTGCCCGACGCTGCGTTGTTTGAACTGTGCTGGCCTGTCATGCGTAAATACTTTGGCGATGTACGGCCCGCAGCCACAATGATTAGTGCAGGTCTGGCTAATAACAATATCAAAATTGAAATTGAAGTTACAGCACTAAAAAAATCTCAACTGACGTAGTGCCGGTTAGTCGTCAATTTCAGTACAGTTATTCAAATCGAACAATAAGTTATGAGCTTTGATTGGTTGCAAGTGGGTGCTTATACTCTGATGGATAGTAAGGTTGGTTGAAGTACTTCGTTATCGTTTTAGTAAGCAAAAAGTAACCGATGGTAACTAAAACTGTAATTACGTATGCTGCGATCCAACTCAATTGAGTTTGAAGTAAAAGATAAGCGGTACAAAATAAAACCAGTTTTGTCAGCAGCCCGTGACGACTTGCGGAGATCGCGTTTAAAATTGTTTGAGGCGAGTTACCAGAGCGCCTTAATCCAATTAGAAAGCTCAACGAAATTAAAGGCGATGCAGCTAACACACCACTCCATGTTGGAGGAAGTATTGAGATTGCTCCAAGGCATGCTGTTAGTATCAAACAGGGTATTAAAATACTACCTCGGTTGAGCTGAACTAATAATGTCTTGGGCTCAGGCACAGAGCGACCAGACAAAGCCATAGTTAGCAGAGTTAAACTAAACGCTAATGCGGCACTAACTTCAGCAAGACTATTCAAATGTTGCTGCACATAAACATTTAAAGCAAACACAACTAACGCGATTAACAAAGCAAAAGCGATTGATTGATTGCGTAGCCGTCCAAAAACAAAAAGGGACAAGGACGCTGCACCGGTTGCCACGATGCAGCCAAGCAAAATTTGCTCTGCTACTGGAACACCGAAATTTATCGTTGCTGCAGTGATTAGCGGTCCCGAAGTAATCGGCATACAGGCTGTGAAAGCAGCCCAGCGACTTCCAATAAATTTCTGAAGTGCAAACAAGCCAATTAAAACCAAAACGCTGGCAATAATTACATTGGCATTCATCAGGCATTCTCCTAAAACGTCGAACAGCGTTGTTCGTTGTGGCGACTTTAGGAGGTGCGCGACTTAAGAGAATCGGATTTATTACCTAGTTTTGGGAAAACAACTACTCAATTTTGTGAATACCTCGGGTTGATTATTGCCGGTGCAAATAAGCTTGTAACTCCCAACTGTGAACTTCATTATTAAAGAGCTTCCACTCTTGGCGCTTGTGCGCAATAAAACGAGCAATCATTGAATCACCAAGCCTTGCTGATAATTCAGTATCGGCCTCAAGCGCGACAGTCGCTTGCCACAGACTGTTGGGAAGTTGGGTAATCGATTGTTGCGTTAGTTGCTCGGTGGTCCACTCGCTAATGTCTTCGTTTATGCCCGGTGCTGGCACAAGCGAATTTTCTATGCCATCTATCATTGCGTGTATGACTGCAGCCAATGCCAAGTACACATTGGTTGTGGGGTCGGGAATGCGCCACTCTACCCGACCGGGCAATGTGCGGGCTATGGCACTACGATTGTTTGCGCCGTGGCAAATATGAGTTGGCGCCCAAGTTGTACCCGACGCACTGCCTTGGCTCACTAAACGTTTGTAAGAATTAACTGTTGGAGCGTGAATGCAAGCAAGCGCGGCCGCGTGTTTTAGTAAGCCGGCGGTTGCTTGTTGCAACTGCTGTTCGCTGCCGCCTTCAAGCGATAGATGAAAGTGCAAGCCACTGCCAGGTCGGTCGGCAAATGGTTTGGGCATTAAGCTAAACAAAAACCCGTGTTGTTGCGCGATAGCGTGTGCTGCAATTTTAAAGCGCATGAACTGATCCGCAGCATTTAGTGCTGTATCGAATTCGTAGTTCACTTCGTATTGCGCCGGGGCATCTTCGTGATCGATCTGTAGCAGGTTAAAACCAAAGTCTTTTAAGTTTGCGTGAAGGTCATACAAACAGTTTTTTATCGGTGACTTTAAAAGCGCTTGCAAATCGTAAGACGGTTTGTCTAACCGATCTAACTTGTCGCTAACCAAATTGTTTAGGGATTTTGGTTCCGTGCTGTTTGCCGCTGCGCCATCAAACAGAAAAAACTCGGGCTCAATACCGACGTTTAACTTTAAACCTAATTGCGCTAATCGTTCTGTGGCGCGGCGCAACACTTGGCGTGGGCAGCCATCAAATGGTTGCCCATCGACAAAACCGTCACCAATGACGTGAACAGTGTCTTTGCTCCACGGCATCACGCGGGCGGTCGATTCGTCAATGCGCGCGTAATACTCCGAGCGTGGGCCTGTTCGCGGTAGTCCAGTGCCAGCTATAGACGGCCCAGCAAAACCAGCACCTAAAGTAATTAGGCTATCCCAATGCTCGATGGGGACCAGTTTGCCTTTCGGTGCGCCGTCCATATCGGCAAACTGCACCAATGCAAAACGCACACCTTGTTCTTGAAAGTTTTTTGCAACCAAGTGATTCTCGTCGATTTCTAAGCTTTGTTAAATTTTTATAAAGAGCGGTGTTACAACACGTTTTCGCTCGCTAGCTTGCGCTTGAATTTTCGCCCGAATTTTCGTCCGGGTTTTCTTCAATTCGTAACCAAGTAGTTTTCAGCTCAGTGTATTTATCCAACGCATGCAATGACTTATCGCGACCGTTACCACTTTGCTTAAAACCACCAAAGGGCACCGTGATGTCGTCATCGTCATATTGATTCACATGAACCGTTCCGGCGCGTAATGCCCTTGCAACGCGATGCGCGCGCGAAATATTGGTGCTCCACACAGCCGCTTGTAAGCCATAGGGTGAGTCGTTGGCTATTGCAACAGCTTGTGCTTCGGTACTGAAGCGAATAACACTAAGGACTGGGCCAAAAATTTCTTCGCGCGCAATTTTCATGTCGTTAGTTACGTGATCGAACAATGTTGGCTCAATATAAAAACCGCCGCTTTCCTTCAGTACTTGTTGACCACCTAAAATACATTGCGCGCCGTCTTCTTGCCCAGTCTTAATAAAGCCCAATATCGAGTTCATTTGCTGCGCGTCAACCACCGATCCTAGGCGCGTATTTTCTTGCAAGGGGTTGCCGGGTACTTGCTTTGCCATACGGGCTTTTACTTTGCTAACGAATTCGTCGGCAATACTGTCTTGCACTAAAAGTCGCGAAGGGGCATTACAACTTTGGCCGGTGTTGTAAGTAATACAAGCCGCAGCTGTGGCTGCTGCACGATCTAAATCATCAAAATCGGCAAACACTAAATTAGCGGACTTACCGCCTAATTCGTTAAATACGCGCTTTAAATTAGAGCGGCTTGAATACTCCAACATCCGTCGACCGGTTCGTGTCGATCCTGTAAACGCTAGGGCATCGACATCCATATGCAGTGCCAACGCTTCGCCTGCCTCGTGACCAAAGCCCGGCAAAACACCTAACACACCTTCCGGTAGGCCCGCTTGTACTGCTAGTTCGGCCAAACGCATTGCGGTCAGTGGGCTTTTTTCTGAAGGTTTTAGCACGACGCTATTGCCCATCGCAAGTGCAGGCCCAAGTTTCCAAGCCGCCATTAACATGGGGTAATTCCACGGAACGATGCAAGCAACAACGCCAACGGGCTCGCGCTGGATAAGGGCTAAGGCATTGCGCGCAGTTGGGGCGATTTCGTCATAAACTTTATCTATTGCTTCAGCAAACCATTGAATGCAACGGGCGCTGGCCATCACGTCGACGCCTTGTGCATTTTGGATGGGTTTTCCAACGTCAAGACACTCGAGTAAAGCGAGTTCTTGCTTACTTGCAACAATTAGCTCGGCCCAACGCAACATAATTCGTTTGCGATTGGCTGGTGGCATTGCCGACCAACTACCTTTCTCAAAAACCGCGCGCGCGCACGTTACTGCGCTATCAACGTCAGCGGCAGCGCAACGCGCAGCCCGCGCAATCGATTTGCCGTCGATAGGCGATAGCACATCAAACGTTTCGAAAGTTTGGGCATCAACCCGTTTCCCGTTTATAAAAGCTCGCGCGTCTGGCTTAATTTCTGCCGCCAAAGCACTCCAGTCTATTACTTTGGCAGCGATTGCCGATGAGGTAGTTGGGGTATTTGCCATTAAAAACTAACGACGACGCCAAGGCCAAACAAGCTGTTCGATTTTCTGTAATTACCATCGGTATATAAGAAGGCTGGGGCGCTTGCACGATCTAAACGATACTCGGCTTTTAAGGTTGTATTCGCATTAAACAAATAATTAAAACCAAACGATAGTGCTTGGCGATTCACGCCCTTAGTTGTTGGTTCCCACTGACCACTGCCACCCGCGCCGTCGTCAACAAATGCCATTCCGGGACCGAAACCATTACGACCATCATTGCACGCAACATTGCTAGTGGTCGCAAGAAAAGCACCGGCTTCGTCACGATTGTTAATTGTGCAAGTGCCCGGAAGTTGGCCCAATAGCCCGCCACCATTTTTAGAATTCTTAATATAATCAAGTCGCGCAACGGCCTCAAAACGAGGCGTTAGTTTATAAGCTAATAGCGTAGATAAACCACCCCACGAAGCATCACCATTGGCAGCAATTGCTTTATGACGTCCCGCAACCATTTGGCCTTGCCAAGTTAATGCCCCACGAATAAAGTATGCATCTAACTCGAAGTTGTCGATGCGGTTGCCCCAGTGCTTACCGTGTTGTCCGGCAAAGCCAAAGCCTTGAAACTCGCCACGCGAATAATCAACTCGGTACACAAATATGGGATCTTTTTGGCCAGGGGTTAAGCTGGCGCTAACTTTATTCATATTGCCAACGCCAAATTTTGTTAACCACTTGCCGCTGGTTAACTCCATGCCAATTATTTGGTAAAAATTGGGTGCCGTAAAATCAAACATCATGTTGTGCGTGATCAGTTTGGTTTGATTTGGCCAGTAGTATTCGTACCCAGACCAATCTGGCAACTGCCCGGCAATTAAGCGCGTCTGTAAATCTCCAAGCGGAATAGACACAGAGGCTTCATGCACGATGGAGCCAATGTTCCAACCTGAACCAGTGCTTTTATGCGGGGCTAGTGTTAAACGAAACTTGGTGCCGCCATCTAGTTCTTTTTGTAAATCGATTACGGCGGTTCCAAAAAAAGAATTGTCATAAGCAAATACATCGGCGTTACTTCCGTCACCGGTAAAATTGTTCAAGAAGGTAATACCTGCGGTTTTACGCGCGCGGTTCACCATAAACGTAGGATCCATTACGCCACTAATTTTTAATGCTTTTAAGCCTTGTGCCTCTACGTTATCTTCAAGTGCCTCAGTCTTAACGCGAACCCGATTAAATTCGGCTGGATCAACGGCTTGCGTCGCTTTACTTTCTAGCGCGTCTTGCTTAACTTTTTGCTCTTTTAGTTGCGCTTCAAGTCTTTCTACTTGGGCTTTAAGCAACATTAACTGCTTAAGCATTTCCTCATTTGATTGAGCGCTAGCAACTGTAGGAATAATTAGACCGGCAGCTACCAATACGGCGACTGAGTGTTTTAGTTTGAACATGGGTTTCTCCTTAAATTGTTTGTTGCGTGCCTTGCTGATACGCCATGGCCTGTTCGCGGGCGCGGCGTTTTTCTTGTTTAGCAAGCCAAATACTGCCAAAAATTACTGCAATGGATACTACAAAGATCATAAGGGCGGCGACCGCATTAACGGTGGGGCTTAAACCCAATTTAGCGCGTGAAAAGATAACCAGTGGCAGTGTGGTTGAACCTGGGCCATTTAAAAACGCAGTGAGCACAACGTCATCTAGTGAAACGGTAAACGTAAGAAGCCAAGCAGACAATAGCGATTGTCCAATCATGGGCAGCGTTACTAAATGAAAGACTTGCCAAGGTCGACAACCCAAATCCATAGCGGCTTCTTCAAGGCTTTTATCAAGCTCTAAAAGGCGCGATTGAATTACAACGGTTGCGTAAGCCATTCCTAGTAAAGCGTGCCCAAACCAAATGGTCAGTACGCCCCGTTCAGGAAATCCTAAAAACCGTTGTATCGCAACTAACATCAGTAACAATGACAAACCGATAATCACTTCCGGCATCACCAAAGGCGCAGTAATCATGCTGGAAAACAAACTGCGCCCCCTAAAGCGGTTGTAACGCACCATCGCGAAGGCGGCCAGCGTGCCTAAAACTACCGAAGCGCACGCGGTAAGAAAGGCGATTTTTAGTGATAACCAAAGACCTTCCATTACTTCGCGGTCTTTTAATATTTCGCCATACCACTTGGTAGTAAACCCGCCCCATACCGTAACCATTTTTGAATCGTTAAACGAAAAAATAATCAGCGAAAAAATGGGTAGATATAAAAACAAATAAATGGCGATCATCCAGCCAAAACCGAAGCGACTTCTCATGAATCGCTCCCGCGTCCGGCTGCATCGGCTTGCGCTCGATTTAAAACACCTAATGGAATTAGTAACAAAAGAATAACGACCACAGCCACTGCGGAAGCCATTGGCCAATCGTTATTACTAAAAAATTCGTCCCACAACACGCGACCAATCATTGGTGTTTCTGGCCCGCCCAGCAATGAAGGCGTAACGAATTCGCCAACGCAAGGAATAAAGACTAGTAGAAAGCCCGCAATGATGCCGCTTTTGGACAGCGGCACGGTAATTTTCCAAAACGCGGTCATTGGACGTGCGCCCAAATCAGAGGCGGCCTCTAGTAAACGCACATCCATTTTTGATAGCGTTGCGTAAAGCGGCAAAATCATAAAGGGTAAATAAACGTACACCATGCCTAATACCAAACTAAAAGGGGTGTTCATCATTTTGATGGGTTCTTCAATTAACCCAAGCGCTAAAAACATTTGGTTAAACACGCCATTGTTGGCAAGCAACCCTTTCCACGCATAAACACGCAGTAAAAATGAGGTCCAAAATGGCAGCATAACCAGCATCATTAAAGCGGGCCGCCAACTAGCGGGCGCGCGCGCCATAAAATAAGCAAAGGGGTAACCGATCAACAAGCAAATGGCCGCAGTAATTGCGGCGTACTTTACTGATGACCAATAAGCCTTTAAATACAAATCGTCACTCAGTAAAAACAAGTAATTTGAAAACTTAATTTTTAGCGCCAGCACGCCATCTTGATAAGTGAGAAGGTCGGCAAAACGAACACCGTCAGATTCGGAAACACTAATTTTTAAGACGATTAAAAATGGGATCGCAAAAAATATCAGCAACCACGCAAATGGAATGCCAATAACAGTGCGCTTACCCCATTCTTTAATCATTGAGTTAAAACCACCAAATCACTGCCATCCCACCATGCGTACACTTCGTCGCCTAATTTAAGCCCACGCTCTTCGTGGCGTGCATCGTTGCTGTACTGCACTTTAAGAACTTGTCCGCCATTAAGCAGTACTCTATAAATTGTAGAGCTGCCAAAGTACGTGACGTTTTGGATTTTTCCTCGCACTAAATTGCGATTGATATCACCAGCAGACTCACGCTCTTCGGGTAACGGTAACTCGTGGCTTAGGGAGACTTTTTCGGGCCGCAGGGCAACGTTTACATCCATGCCCATGGTGCCAGTAATCCCGTGGTTTACATGGTGCTCACAGTGCGTCGATTGAATTACCACGTGATCGGGTTCGTCAATAATGACCTTACCAGGAAATAAATTGACGCTACCAATAAAATCGGCGACGTATTTGTTGGATGGTGTTTCGTAAATTTCGCCTGGCCGGCCAACTTGTAAAAATTTACCATTACGCATCACAGCGATGCGATCGGCCATAGTCATGGCCTCTTCTTGATCGTGCGTAACCATCACGCAAGTTACGCCTACTTTATGCAAAATATTAACTAATTCGACTTGGGTTTGCTCGCGTAGTTTTTTGTCTAATGCGCCTAGTGGTTCGTCCAGCAAAAGTAATTGTGGACGTTTTGCTAGGCTGCGCGCCAAGGCAACACGTTGCTGTTGGCCGCCAGACAATTGATGTGGTTTACGTTTAATGAAAGGGCTCATTTGCACAAGCTCTAAAACATCTTTTACGCGCGTTTCGATTTCGGAGGCGCTTAAGTTATCTCGCTTTAAGCCAAAGGCAACGTTTTCCCAAACCGTTAAGTGTGGAAACAGTGCATAACTTTGGAACATCATGTTGATGGGACGCTCGTACGGCGCAACGGTCGTAACGTCTTGCCCGTTTAGCCGAAAGCTACCGCTGCTAGGTTTTTCAAAACCAGCGAGCATTCGCAACAAAGTACTTTTGCCACAACCCGATGCACCAAGCAATGCAAAGATTTCGCCTTTGCGAATTGAAATGGACACATCGTCCACCGCAGTCATGTCATCAAACTTCTTGGTAATTCGATCAATTTCAAGAAAGCGCGCGTCGCTTGCGGTATCTTTGCTTGCAACAGACGCGGGCTTTGCTTGATCGCTCATGGGTTACTTTCTAAACACCAGTTTTGAAGGTAGTAAACAAACGAGTACTGAGACGACGGATGTCGTTATTTAGCGGCTCTGGTGGGGACATGTTTTTGCGATCTTCATCGCTTAAAAAGACCGTTTTGTTTTTTGCTACTTCAGGATTTACAAATTTGATAGACGATGCATTGGGATTTGCATAGAACACTTTGTTTGTAAGGCTGGCAGCTACTTCGGGGCGCATGATGTAATCAATAAACTTATGAGCTGCATCAACATTTACTGCATCTGCAGGAATTGCCATCGTGTCAAAAAACAAAACAGCGCCACTTTTTGGCATTAAGGCTTCAATTTTGTTGCCGTTTTTTGCATCAATTGCGCGTTGGCGTGCAATATTAATATCGCCATTCCAGCCGAGGGCTAAGCAAACAGAACCGCCTGCCATATCGTTGATGTAACCAGACGAAGAAAACAAGCTGATAAATGGGCGAATGGAATTTAAAACCTTACCGGCCTCTTGGTAATCTGAGGGGTTTTTACTGTAGGCGGGTTTGCCTAAATAGCGCAAGATCGCTGGAAACACTTCACTAGCAGAGTCGAGTACAGAAATTCCGCAGCCCTTAAGCTTGCTGGCGTATTCGGGTTTGAAAATTAAGTCCCAAGCGTTAGCGGGCATTGGGGTTGAACCTAATGCAGCTTTTACTTTATCGACGTTTATACCCACAGTCGTAAAGCCCCATAGCCAAGGCACTAAATGCTGGTTGCCCGGGTCCATTGAAGCCATGTTGCCCATTACGCCAGTATCTAGGTTTTTAAAATTGGGTAACTTGCTGCGGTCGAGTTTTTTTAGCAAGCCGCCATCGATCTGAATTTTTGCCCAGTTTGACGACGGAACAACGATATCGTATCCGGTTTTGCCGGCGACTAACTTTGCATGCAAAATTTCGTTGGTGTCAAAGTTGTCATAGCGTACTTTGATGCCGGTTTCTTTTTCGAAGTTCTTTATGGTGTCTTCTGCGATGTAATCGGACCAGTTATAAATATTTAATACACCGCCCGATTGTGCTTGGGCCACGCCAGAAACAAAGGCTAGCGTTGCGCAAGCGACTAACGTCCGCAGCGTACGAGTGGGTTTAGAAAACAAAGTTCTAGTAATAAACATTTTTAAATAAGTCTCCATATTGTTTGATTCGAATTTTTTACAATCTTATTACAAAACGCCGCGCTCTTTTAGTTCGTTTAAGGTTAAGTTCAAACATAAATGCACTAGTCGCATCAATTCATCAATCTCTTGTTTGGTTGACACCAACGGAGGCGCAATAATCATCCGATCGCCAACTGCTCGCATAATCAATCCATTAGCGAAACAGTGCGTTCGGCAGATCATGCCCACTTCTAGGGCAGGATCAAACGCCTCGCGCGAGGCTTTGTTTTTTACTAGCAAAATTCCTGCCACCAACCCACAGCTTTCGGCCATCCCTACTAGCGGGTGATCTTTTAAGGCTTCAAAATGTTGTGCTAAATGAGGCGCTAGTTCACTCGCTACTTTTTCAACAATTTTGTTGTCTTGCAAATAACGCAAATTGGCTAGGCCAACAGCGCAAGCAACCGGGTGTCCTGAATACGTGTAGCCATGATTAAACTCGCCACCTAGACCAATAAGCACGTCGGTAACACGCTTTGTCATCATGGTGCCGCCTAAAGGGATGTAGCCGCTAGTGACGCCCTTTGCGAAGGTAATCATGTCGGGTTCAAAACCCATTTTTTCGCAGCCAAACCACACACCTAATCGACCAAAACCACAAATAACTTCGTCTGCACAAATAAGGACGCCGTACTTACGACAAATGCGTTGAATTTCTGGCCAGTAAGTCGATGGCGGAATGATCACGCCACCTGCGCCTTGCACTGGCTCACCAATAAACGCGGCAACTTTTTCGGGCCCTATTTCTAAAATTTTGTCTTCCAACCAACTGGCAGCTTTTAAGCCAAATGCTTCGGGGCTTAAGTCGCCGCCGTGCTCAGCCCAATAGGGCTGGTCAATATGCACTATGCCGGGGATCGGTAAATCACCATGTTCGTGCATTCCTTTCATGCCACCTAAACTTGCAGCTGCAACAGTCGAGCCGTGATACGCGTTCCAGCGGCTAATAATAGTTTTGCGTTGGTGTTCGCCTTTAATATCCCAAAAGCGACGCACTGCTCGTACTACGGTGTCGTTACCTTCTGAACCGGAGCCCGAGAAAAATACATGCGTAAACGGGTTATCGGGCTGCTTTGGCGACACTGCAATAATGGCGTTGGCTAATTCGACAGCAGGCACATTGGTGGTTTGAAAAAAACTGTTGTAGTACGGCAAAGTCTCTAATTGCTTTGTTGCAGCTTCAATTAATTCGCGGCGCCCGTACCCCACATTTACACACCAAAGGCCCGACATACCGTCTAATATTTTTTTACCTTCACTATCCCAAATATAAATGCCTTCGGCTTTAGTTATAACGCGCGCGCCGCGTTTGGCCAAACTTGCATGGTCGGTAAAGGGATGAAAGTAATGCGCCGAATCTAAGACCTGAATGTCTTGCGTAGCTTCGTGCTTTTGTTGTTGCGATGATTCTTGCGTAGTAGTGCTCATAATTTATTTTCATTTAACGTTTTTTTGCCGATGAAATCGCGGCAGCAGTGGTTTTAACAGCGCCGCGAAAAGCTCTAAACATGCAACAGCAAATGTTCTCGCTCCCAAGGGGAGATTACGCGCATAAACTCTTCAAACTCTAAGCGTTTCACGCTGCAATACAAACGTACAAAGCGCTCGCCCATTACATTTTTTACAGACTCAGATTCGCGTAACAAATCGAGAGACTCTGACAGTGAACGGGGTAATTGGTACGGCGCGTTATACGCACTGCGAGTAGTTTGTGTTGATGGCTCAATTTGCTCGACCATACCTAAATAGCCGCAAGCTAATGTTGTTGCTAGGGCCAAGTAGGGGTTTGCATCAGCGCCGATAATTCGATTTTCGACGCGTCTTGCTTCTGGGTCGCCATAGGGAATGCGAAAACCTACGGTACGATTGTCGACACCCCACTCAGTGTTAATGGGGGCCGCTGTATGGCGTGCAATACGGCGGTACGAATTTACATACGGGGCTGAAAAAGCCATAGTGGCTGCTGTGTATTTTTGCAGCCCACCGATGTAGTGATGAAACAATTGCGATGCACTACCGTCAGGATTGCTAAAAATATTGCGACCGGTTTTATCCAGCAAGCTTTGATGAATGTGCATTGCACTACCCGGCTCATTCATCATGGGTTTTGCCATAAAAGTTGCGTACATATTGTGTCGTAACGCTACTTCACGAACGGTGCGCTTAAAGAAAAAAGTTTTGTCCGCTAAATCGAGAGGATGGCCGTGTAAAAAATTTACTTCCATTTGGCCCGCGCCCACTTCGTGGATGAGGGTATCGAGCTCTAGCTCCATTAAATCGCTGTAGTCGTATAGATCTTCGAACAATGGATCGAATTCGTTTACGGCATCGATTGAATAAATTTGGCGTGATGTTTCCGACCGTCCGCTGCGGCCAATGGGGGGTACTAAAGGTAAATCTGGGTCGACGTTTTTGCTCACTAAATAAAACTCAAGTTCGGGCGCAACAATAGGCGTCCAACCCTTATCTTCATACAATTTTAAGACGCGGCGAAGCACCGATCGCGGCGCGAAATCGACCAGCTCGCCATTGCTAAAATAGCAATCATGAATAACCTGTGCGGTAGGATCTACTGCCCATGGCACCAAGCGAATGGTGGCAGGGTCGGGACGCAAATGCATGTCTTGGTCGATCTCGGAAACGATCTCGTCGTAGTCCGGGTCGTCAGCGGGAAATTCGCCCGTTACTGTCATTGCTAGAACGGCTTCTGGGAGCCGCATTCCACGATCGTGGGTGAATTTTGCACGGGGTAAAATTTTGCCTCGTGCGACACCGGTTAGGTCGGGGACCAGACACTCAACTTCAGTGATTTTTTTTTCGTTGAGCCAATTTTCTAGGCTGGTATAACTAAAGTTTTCGCGTAATGACATAGTGTGACTTTCTTGCTCCATCGGCCTACTAACGGGCGTTAGTCAGACCGGAGCTAAAGGTAAATGAGGGTATGCGCTAGGCATGCTCCTTCTGGTTAAAAAGCGGGGAAGAAATCTTTTGGTATTGGCGACAAGCCTCACCAAAAGCTTTAAAAATTGCTATCGAATCTGGGTTGGATGTTGCCAACCATTCGGGGTGCCACTGCACGCCTAAACAAAAACCGTTGTAGGCTTTGCCTTGATATTGGCTTAAGCGAAAAGCTTCGACTAGGCCATCGGGGCTTCGCGCTTCGACTTCTAATCCATGGCCTAATTGTTTGACTGCTTGCTCATGCAACGAGTTGACAGTAAGACGAGTTTTTTTGGTTAAGACGCTTATTAAACTATTGGGTTCTAGTAATACTTCGTGCGATGGACCGTATTGAATCTCGGCAGGATCTTCATCTCTTGCACGGTGATCATTAAACGGGCCTTGAACATGTAATTTTTGCCACAGCGTACCGCCGGTTACAACATTTAATTCTTGAAAACCACGGCATATAGCCAAGATCGGTAAGCCGCGCTCTAATGCGCCTTTTAATAATGCGGTCGATAATGCATCGCGCACTTTATCTTGCGGGCGCGATGTATCAAAAACGGTGTCACCGTAGTAACTGGGATCTAAATTAGAAACTGCACCAGTGGCTAATAAGCCCTGCGCAGAATCGAGATAAGCAGCAATTAAATGGGGTGCGCCACCGGGTGCTAATAATGGGAGTGCTTCGCTAATATCCCGCACTGCAGCAATATATTTATCACCTACCGTGTGAAACGGATGGTGTCCAATTTGGCGATAATCACTTGGAAAAAGTACTAGGGGTAGAGGGGAATGCATATAAACGACCTTTTCAAGACTATAGCCCTGCCAACGTAGTTTAGGCAACCCCCCAGTTCAAACTTATATTACGGTCGAACGTTAATCATTTTTTAGAATAGATCGCGCAATCGGTACCAAGCCATGCCCACAACTAAGCTAGGCATGCGTAACAATGCACCACCGGGGAATTGACGATGCTTAATGCGTGCAAAGACATCGAACTGTGCATTATCTCCTTGCATCGCGCGCGCAACCATACGACCGGCCATGCCAGTAAGCGCTAGACCATGACCGCTAAAACCTTGTAAATAATAAACATTATTTTTGATGCGACCAAAATCGGGCGCGCGATTCATGGTGATATCAACAAAACCGCCCCACGAATGAACGACTTGCACATCGTGTAGCTGTGGAAACACATCCAACATGCGTTTGCGCATGCTGCCTTTTAAATTGATCGGTGTTTTGGCGCTGTAGCTTACCCGCCCACCAAACAACATGCGATGATCGGCTGTGGGTCTAAAATAATCGAGAACAAAGTTGGTGTCGCAAATACAAGCACGTGTTGGAATGAGCGCTTTTGAACGTGCCTCATCCATCGGTTCGGTGCATACAATATAAGTTCCTACCGGCATAACCCGGCCCGATAAATGATCGGCAAGGCCACTCATGTAAACATTGCCTGCAAGTAATACTTGATCGGCAATTACCGAACCATTTGCGGTGGAAATTCTCTCTTTTTTTATTGTGCCACCGTTGTTATTTTGATCGGTCTTAACATTGATAACCACCGATTGTTCGTAAATTTGTACGCCCAAAGAACGGGCGGCGCGTGCTAAACCTTGGGTGTACTTAAGCGGATGTAGATGCCCCGCTGTGGGGTCGTAGGCACCGCTATCAAATTTTGAAGAAGAAATCCATTGCGGTAGATCTTTGGGTTCAATTATTTGTTGATTGTGTCCGTATACCTTTGCTGTTCGCTCGACGCTTTCTTTTAACGAGCGCGATTTACGGGCGTTTTGCGCGACCGACATATAGCCGGCTTGCCAATCGGCTTGAATATTAAATTCAGCACAGCGCTGTTTAATTAATTCAACTGCTTCAATTGTGGTACGCCAAACTTGCTGTGCCGCTTCGTTACCAAGTTGCGATTCGATCTCGGCCATGCCGCTGGCGACATCCGTTAAGGCTTGACCGCCGTTGCGACCTGAAGCCCCCCAACCAGCATAGTGAGCCTCAACTACAACGACTTTGCGGCCCGCTTTTGCTAAATCGATTGCAGCACTTAGACCGGCTAAGCCAGCGCCAACAATGCAAACATCGGCCCGCACTTCACCTTGCAGGCTCTGCGTTGGTGTAATGACTGGCGCAGAAGCTGTGTAGTACGAGTCTTGAGTTAATGGTGCTTCTTTTGTGATGTGCATAATTGATTTAACGCTGCATTACTTATTTATTTTTCGACCCGTTTTGCAATTTGTCCGCATAAATAAGTCCATGCAAAAACGGCTGCAGCGTTACTGGTTAATTGCGCATGATCGTAAGGTGGAGACACTTCGCAAACATCCATGCCAATCCAATCTAAATCTGCAGTCTCTTCTAAGATAGTAAGCACTTGATTGCTTGTCATACCCCCGGGTTCCGGAGTGCCCGTGCCCGGCGCAAATGCAGGATCGAGACAATCGATATCTAGACTGAGGTAACAAGGCCGCCCCGCTAAACGATCGTGGATGTCGGTTAATACTTCATGAAGCTGCCGTGAGTTTTCTAAGCCGCGCAATTCACGCGCTGTCCAAATTGAACCGCCCATATCTTTTACGTATGCAATGTCGCTTTGAGCACCCGCTGAGCGTATTCCCACTTGAATAGTTGCTTTTGGGTCGATGAGTCCTTCTTGAATGGCCTCGTAAACCCAAGTGCCGTGTCCCGAAGGTTCGCCAAAGTGGTCTTGCCAGGTATCGCAATGCGCATCGAAGTGCAAAATCGCCAAGGGACCGCCGCTGTTTTTAACTAAACCGCGCAACAGGCTTAATGTGATGGAGTGATCGCCACCCAGCCAAACACAATGATGATTTTTGCTTAAGGCTGTTACTTGCGGTTCTAACGCCGCCCGCATTTTCTCTAAGTGGGTATTGGGCAGCAATAAATCGCCCGCGTCGGCTACATTGTTTTCTAGGCTAACCGCGAAATGTGGGTGCGTGGCATCACACAACATGCGGCTAGCGCGGCGAATTTCTGGCGGACCGAATCGCGCACCGGGCCGATTGGTAACAGCACCGTCGTAGGCAACGCCCGCAATTAAAAACGGTGTTTTAGATGTTTTTTCTAACGGGGTGGTTGCGGCAAATCCACCAAAGTTGGGGCCGCTTAAAAAGGCAAATTCGTGCATGGCTAATAAGGTTTACTGTTTGTATTGTTGAACATATGATGGTGCATTCGGTCGAGTTTAACAAGAGAGCGCTACAATCAAAAAAATTAGCCTTATTAAATTGTTACCAGCACCGGAGCTTTGTTGACTACACCTATTCAGACTATAGCGCCAGTACTGTTGGCCTTCGAAAAATTACCGTTTATTGTTTGGCTAAAATCGAATGCGTTGGTTTATCCGGCACTAGAAACGATACACATAACAGGTATTGCCTTGGTGCTTGGGGTGATGATTGTTGTTGATAGTCGCTTGCTCGGCTTGCATCGCAAATTAGACTTGGCGCTGGTGAAATCGGTGTTATTGCCCTGGGTCTTAGTCGGGTTTTCAATTTGTGCGACAACGGGCTTACTAATGTTTGCAAGTCGCGCAAGCGACTTAATTGCCAACCGCGCATTTGTTATTAAGCTGATTTTATTAATGTTGGCGGGCACCAATGCAGGTATTTTGCACACGCGCGGTAAGCTAGACGATGCCGACTGGACTACGAAAATGCAGGCCTTAATTTCGCTGTTAATTTGGTTAGCTGTAGTAACGGCAGGGCGCTGGATTGCATATACTTAAATTTTCTTTTTTAAATCTACTTCTTTGGAGGCAATATGAAACGACGTGAATTTTCTAAAGTAATTGCTGCGGGTACATGTACTTTTGCCACTCCGCAAGTTTTTGCACACCATGGTTGGTCAAGTTTTGATGAAACCCGCCCTCTATATTTAGCAGGAAAAGTAGCGACAGTTAAATGGCAAAACCCGCACGCCGAATTAACACTAGAACTCAATCCTCAGTTAGCGTTGCCGAAAGATTTCGGCAAGCTAAAAATTCCGACTCAGTCGGCCAATGTTGACGGCAGTAAAATTTTCTCAAATGCCGCATTGCCAAAACATCGTGGCATTTGGAATGTTGAGCTTGCGCCTCTAACACGAATGCAAGCGTGGAAAGTTGAGCCGTTAAAGGTGGGTGATTCTATTGCGGTGATTGTTTTTACGTATAAAGACGAAGCGGATGCAAAGGTAGCGCGAGCCGAATTTTTAATAGTTGATAGTGCGATTTATGGCCTACGGTCGGCACCGCAAAGTTAAGCGTTTTTAACGCCCAATAATTCCACGCCGATTAATACGGATTTAGCGCACTCAAGCTGATCGCTATCGAAACTAACAAAGTGAGTTACGCCGATGCGTGAAGCAATTGCTAGATGTAAAGCATCTCCAGCGCGAATCGGATTGCTGGGTTGGTTGATTGCAATTTGCCCTGCACGCACGACATCACTGCCTAGCGTGGGCGCACTGATCATTTTTTTTGCAGTCAAAACATCTAAGCTTTTTGCAACTTCATCAAGGTCTTGAAGCAAGATTAAATCGGCTCGAAATTTCGCGGAAATTGCACATCGAAATTCAGCACGCGTCCATTCGCTGCAAGCACCCTTAATACCCGCTAGCATCAGTTGATCAATAATTTGATGAGCTCTTGCAGTGTGTTTCTCGGGCGTTAGTAATGCAACCGCAACGCTAGTATCTAAATAGAACACGACTAGTATCGATTCTTTTTACGCATGACTGCGACTGAATTTGTTGGGTCAGGTGTTACTTTTGCGCGAATGCTCGCAAGCCATTCGTACTCGCTTTCTAAGCTTTCTTTTTGAGTGGGTGCCCCATATTGCAAAGGCACTGTTTCGGCAACCCTATAGCTGTTTAGCGTATAAGCTGGCTTGCCGTATTTGCAAATAACGACTTGTGTTCCCTCGTCAACCAAGCCGGTGAGTTCGCTTAGTTTCGCTTTCGCAACAGCGAGCGGGAATTCAACAGGCTCTTTGGTGTTTTTCATAAAAAGCTAATGTGGTCATAATAATAGGCTAAAGTATGACTATAAAACGTAAGCTTGTCTATTACTTTGTTGGGCTATGTCACACGCCAAAACCTAGCTTTTTGCGACTACATCCGCCAATCAACAGTCGCCCCGCGCGCTTCAATGTATAGCTCGCTAGTTTGCGGCGCGCTTTGGGCAATTATTCTTCCGCGCCGTATCACTTTTAATCGATTCGCTCGCAAGCGAATGGCTTCAATTGGCGTGCGCGCATCCAATAAAACACAGTCTGCATTGCAACCTACGTCAAGCCCATAACCTTGTAAGCCTAAAATTTTTGCGGGGTTTTTTGTAACGGCGACAAAGGCTAGGCGCACTTGCTCTTGCGATGTCATTTGCGCAACGTGTACGCCCATTTGAGCCACCTCTAACATGTCAGCCGAGCCAAACGAATACCATGGGTCCATGACACAATCGTGACCAAAGGCGACGTTAATTCCATGGGCCATCAGTTCTGGCACACGGGTCATGCCTCGGCGCTTTGGGTAGGTATCGTGGCGGCCTTGCAAAGTAATATTAATTAACGGATTGGCGACAACTTGCATTTGCGCTTCGGCCATTAATGGCATCAGTTTCGAAACATAATAGTTGTCCATCGAATGCATCGAAGTTAAGTGAGAGCCGGTAACGCGGCCCTGCAAACCAAGTCGCTGCGTGTGAAAAGTTAAGGTCTCGATGTGACGCGATAATGGGTCGTCACTTTCATCGCAATGCATATCAACCGGGACGGCCAGTTTGGCAGCCATTTCGCAAAGTAGTTCAACACTGCGTGCGCCTTCGGCCATCGTGCGCTCAAAATGGGGAATGCCGCCAATAACGTCAACGCCCATTTTCATTGCACGCACAATGTTTTTTAATCCGTTCTCGGAGCGTAAAACACCGTCTTGTGGAAACGCTACTAACTGTAAATCTAAATACGGTCGTACGGTTTCTCGGACTTGTAATAACGCTTCGACTGCCAATAGTCTATCGTCGCAAACATCAACATGAGAACGGATTGCTAACAGTCCTTTGCCAACGGCCCAATCGCAGTAGGCCAAAGCGCGATCAACAATGGCTTGCTGCGTGAGCTGTGGTTTTAGCTCGCCCCATAATGCAATGCCTTCCAACAAAGTACCGCTTTGATTTATACGCGGCAGGCCATAACTTAATGTGGCATCCATATGAAAATGGGCATCAACAAAAGGAGTGCTCAGTAGTAAACCTTTGGCGTCGATGGTTTCGCGTGCGGGTGTTTGCGCTATAGCTGCATCTGAACCAACTGCAACAAATTTGCCTTGATTAACACCTAAGTGAATGCCACTGCGCCCATCAGGCAAATTAGCATTGGTAATGAGTAAGTCGAAATTCATCGCTCGCCTTTACGATAGGGTTTTAGTAATGCTTGGGGGTAGCTGGCTTTGCGTGCAACCAAAATCAAAGCCACGATAGACAAAATGTAAGGCACCATTAAATACACTTGATAAGGCAAGTTTTCACTAGCGTCTTGCTGCACGCGCAATTGCCAAGCGTCAAACATCGCAAATAAAATGGCACCCATTACGGCTTTACCGGGGCGCCAAGAAGCAAACACCACGAGCGCAACACAAATCCAACCGCGCCCATTGACCATGTTAAAAAAGAATGCGTTAAACGCCGCCAAAGTTAAAAACGAACCCGCAATTCCCATCAATGCAGAACCGGCCACAACGGCTAAAGTGCGCAACTTAAAAACATGCAGTCCTTGCCCCTCAGCGGCTTCCGGGTTTTCTCCGACCATGCGAATAGCAAGACCTAAAGGCGTGCGATACAAACCCCAGGCAATCACTACAAACAAAACGAAGGCCAATACAGTTAGTGGAGTTTGCGAACCTATGACAGGTCCAATAATTGGAATGGAAACTAGGCTCGTCATTTCGGCAAACGGGGTGATCGTGGGAGGGCGTTCTACTTTTGGAAACAAGGCGCGATAACTAAAATACGACAAGCTAGTTGCTAGCAAAGTAATGCCTAAGCCAGATACGTGCTGCGATAAGCCTAAGGGAACGGTCAGGGCCGCGTGTAGCAAGCCAAACAATGCGCCAATTATTGCAGCGGCTAATACGCCAATCCATAGGGGTGCACCCAAGTACACTACATACCAACCAACGAATCCACCAGCCACCATAATGCCTTCGATGCCTAAATTTAAAACGCCGGCACGCTCGCAAAGCAGCACGCCTAAGGTGCCTATTATTAGCGGCGTTGCAATGCGCAATACGGCAACCCAAAAGCCGCTGGACAGGAAAGGTTCAAGCCACTCCATCGTCGCGCTTTCGTTTGAATGTGTACTCGGTAAACAAGGTGGCTACTAGCATGCTGATCAGCGCAATAGCCACCATAACATCAGCCAGATAACTAGGGACATTAACGGCTCGGCTCATGCTATCTGCACCAACGAAAATCGCGGCAATAAAAATACTGGCTAAGACCACTCCAAGCGGATTCAAGGCGGCTAGCATCGCCACAACAACACCTGTGTAACCGTAACCAGGGGACATATCTAAAGTGACGTAACTAGCACGACCTGCCACCTCGATGGCACCCGCTAGACCGGCTAATGACCCCGAAATAATTGCAGTAATCATTGAAACTTTATTAACGGGTAGACCTAAAAACTTTGCGGCTTGTCGGTTGTGGCCTGTATTGCGAATCATAAAACCAAGGCGTGTGTATTTGTTCATAAACCAAATAGCAGCGCTGGCGACTAAAGCAATAATTAAACCGCTGTGTAGCCGCGTTGGCTCTAGTAAACGCGTTAATTCAAAATCGGGATTCATGGCAACCGACTGCGGCCATCCCATACCAGCCGGGTCTTTCATCGCACCATCAAGCAACATCGACACCAAAAGTAGGGCGATAAAATTAAGCAACAAAGTGGTTACCACTTCATCCACATTAAATTGTGTTTTTAGCCAAGTGGGTACAACTAAAAGTAACGCACCGGCCAAGCAGGCAGCAAGCCAAATTGCCGGAAATAACAAATAGGCGGGCAAATCCCAACCGGAACCACCATGCAAACCACCAACAGCAACAGCCGCTAGCGCACCCACATAAAGCTGACCCTCAGCACCAATGTTGTATAACTTAGCGCGAAAGGCAACAGCAACCGCTAGGCCAGTAAAAATTAGTGGGGTTGCGCGGGTCAGTGTTTCTGTAATTGCAAATTGCGAACCCAGCGCACCAACAAAAATTAGTTGGAATGTACTGCCAATTGGCGCGCCAACTAGTGCAACCAAAATCGTCGTTATTAAAAGCGTGGCTATTAGTGCAACGCAAGTTGCAACGAGTTGCGCTGAGCGCGAAACTTGTTCGCGGGCGACTAATTGCATTGGTGTAATCCATCTGCGCTACCGGCCATGGCAAGCCCTAGGCTATCGATAGTCCATAAATTAGCCGATTGTGGTTGCGCCATACTTTCTTTAAACATAACCCCAATGCGATCTGCTAATGCAAATACTTCATCGAGATCTTCTGAAATTAATACGATGCCGGTGCCTAGCGCTGCTGCATCCAGTAATTGCTGATGTATAAAGGCAACCGCGCCAACATCTAACCCCCAAGTTGGTTGGTCGGCAATAATAAGTTTAGGTTGGCGTACTAAGTTGCGACCCAAAATTAGTTTTTGCATATTGCCACCCGAGAGTTTGGCAGTACGCGCTTCAATCGATTCGGTGCGCACATCAAATTGCTTAACAATATTAGCCGCATGTTTTTGGGCCGCCGGAATTTGCAATAGACCGCCGCGAACAAAACGTCGATCGTTTAAATCTTCGATGATTGCGTTCTCCCAAAGGGGTGCATCTTTTATTACGCCTCGACCTTGTCGGTCGGCTGTAATACGTGCAATTTGTTCCATGCTAACTTGGGAATCTACTGCAATCGTACCAAGCAACCCTTTGCGCTTTAAATTATTTAACTCCCTATCCATTAGTAACTGAGCCAGTGCTTGCTGGCCATTTCCGGCAACACCTGCAATAGCTACAATTTCACCAGGCCGTACTTCTAAATTCACCTGCGCGCTGCTGTTTTTCTTTAGCTGAACAGCGTTTAGGGTTAGCAATGGCGGTTTTTGTTTTACAAATTCCAAATTGGAAGTTGCAGTGTTTGTATTCTTGACGCCAACGACTTCTCGTCCGACCATCAGCTGCGCTAACTCCGAGCGCTTCGAGTCACGGGCGTTACGCTCGGCTACGAGCTTGCCTTGACGCAACACCAAAATACGATCCGCAACCCGTAGTACTTCGTCTAATTTATGCGATATAAAAATAAGCGATAAGCCTTGATCAATTAGCTGGCGCAATGTTGCAAATAAAGCTTCAGATTCTTGCGGCGTTAACACGGCCGTTGGTTCATCTAAAATCAAGATTTTTGCGCCACGATACAGCGCCTTTAAAATTTCTACGCGCTGCCGCTCACCAACGGAAAGATCTGAAATTAATGCTTCGGTGTTAAGCCTTAAGCCAAACTGCCGACCGAGTTCATTCAATCTTATTTGCGCTGCGCTACGCGATGAACGCAACTTAAACAACGATTCGGTGCCGACCAGTACGTTATCTAAAACACTTAAATTTTCTGCCAAGGCAAAGTGTTGGTGCACCATGCTAATACCCGCAGCCAGTGCTAAGTCTGGACGCCCAGGGGGCAGGGATTTACCAAATACTTCAATGCTTCCTGCATCAGGGCGGTAGTGCCCAAACAACTGCGAAACTAATGTTGATTTTCCTGCGCCGTTTTCGCCTAACAAGGCAACCACTTCACTGCGTTTTAAATGCAATGTAATGCTGTCATTGACGATCAGGGAGCCAAACCGTTTGGTTAGCCCCCTGATATTTAGAACAGTCTGGTTAGACTGTTCGGGTTTGGTTGAATCAATAACAATCAACCGATTATTTCTTGGTCGATTTAGGCTCTGCGTCGTTAATTTTCACGGTGAATTTACCCGCTAAAATTTCAGCTTCGCGTGCTTTTACTTTGGCCGCTAATTCTTTTGGAATTTTGGCTTCAAAGGTGCCTAAAGGCGAAAGCTCCGATCCTTTGTTTTTCATGTATGAGTAAACGCCGTAATCTTCTGGCTTGAATTTACCGGCTTTTACTGCCGCTAACGCTTTATCAATCGTTGGTTCCATATTCCATAGCGCCGATGCAATAACCGTGTCGGGATACTGAGCCTGAGTATTGATAACGTTGCCAATGGCTAGCTTGCCACGTTCTTTGGCCGCATCCGAAACACCAAAACGCTCGGCATACATAATGTCAGCACCTTTATCAATTTGCGCAAACGCCGCTTCTTTTGCTTTTGGTGGATCGAACCAGCTGCCAATAAAGCTAACTGAAAACTCGACCTTGGGATTGACTTCTTTAGCACCAGCAATAAATGCATGCATCAAGCGGTTAACTTCAGGAATAGGAAAGCCGCCGACCATACCAATTTTGTTTGATTTGGTCATGCCGCCCGCCAACATACCTGTTAAGTAAGCTGGTTCGTGAATGAAGTTATCAAAGACAGAAAAGTTAGGTGCCTGCGGTTTACCCGATGAACCCATTAAGAACGAAATTTTTGGATAGCTTTTTGCTACTTTGCGTGCCGCTGCTTCCACTGCAAACGATTCGCCAACAATAAACTGGTTACCTTTTTCAGCGAATTCACGCATCACGCGTTCGTAATCTGCATTGGCGACTTTTTCGGCAAATACGTATTCGATTTCGCCGCGGTCTTTGGCAGCGTTTAGCGCTTTATGGATGCGGCTAACCCACTGCTGTTCTACCGGTACAGTATAAATTGCGGCTACTTTAGTTTTGCCTGCTTGTGCAAATGCTGGCGCAGCGCCCGCAACCGCTGCAAGGGCTGTCGCTGCTAAACCGGACTTCAGAAGGGTACGACGTTGGGGACTTGCTCGACGCTGACTCATAGACTCTCCAAGTGAATTTTTGCGCTTGCCGAACGATTTCGGAATGATTTAGCGCTGAACCTTCACTATAGCAAATTGAAGGTCTGAAATTCTTGCATTGCCCCAACTTGTTCACGTAACTCGAGAATTCGTTCTTGCCAATATCGTGCAGTGCCGAACCAGGGAAACGCGGCAGGAAAAGCTGGGTCGTTCCAGCGTCGTGCGAGCCAAGCACTGTAATGCAGCAAACGTAGTGTGCGAAGGGCTTCAATTAGGTGCAGCTCACCGCGATCGAATTCGCAAAAACGTTCATAGCCTTTTAGTAAAGCGCTTAGCTGGCTACTAGCTAAGTCGGGCTCGCCCGCTAATAGCATCCATAAATCTTGTACCGCAGGCCCGCTGCGACTATCGTCTAAATCAACAAAATGTGGGCCAGCTGGGGTCCATAAAATGTTACCCACGTGGCAATCACCGTGCAATCGTTGGGTGCGTGGGGCGATTTCGTGCCACCGTTGCTCGACCATGCCTAGCGCCTGCTTCGCAATTGCTTCCCAAGCGGGTAGTAAATCGCTAGGAATCATTTCCGATTGAAGCAGCCAATCGATCGATGCATGCCCCATTGTGGCTGCCGTAAGCCCCTCACGGTGCATAAAGGGTTGGCGTCGTCCTACGGAATGAATACGACCTAAAAACCTTCCAATCCATTCGAGCGTTTCGCTGTCTTCTAAATTTGGCGTACGTCCACCACGGCAAGCAAATGCTGTAAACCGAAATGTTTTAAATGTATGAAGGGTCTTATCGTTGATAACTAATGCCGGTACGCAGGGTACTTCGGCATCTTCAAGCTCTTGCGCAAATTGATGTTCTTCTAAAATTTGCGCATCGCTCCAGCGCTGCGGGCGATAAAATTTTAATACTAATTTATTTGGATCGCCTGCCGGTTTTATATCTGTACCAGCTACGCGGTTACTCGGATCTACATAGACTTGGTAGACTCGGTTTTCGTAGCTATTTAAGCCCAAAAACCGACCATCCGTTACAAACCCTAAGCTATCGGTTGCGTCTAGAACAAGTTCTGGGCTGAGCCCATTAAATGGCGTTTGTGTATCGTCAATCGGGCTGTTTGCATTACCCAACCTAGCCTCGGCCAATATAGGGCATGGTGGTCGCCATTACGGTCATAAACTGTACATTGGCCTCTAGAGGCATTTGTGCAATATGAAATACCGAATTAGCTACATGTTGTACATCCATCACGGCTTCTATAGCAATTTGTCCGTTTGCTTGGGGAACACCTTGCGTCATTTTAAAAGCCATGTCGGTTAGGGCATTGCCGATATCGATTTGACTAACTGCAATATTGTGCCGGCGGCCGTCCAACGACGAAGACTTCGTTAAACCGGTAACCGCGTGCTTGGTTGCAGTGTAAGGAGCCGAGTTTGGTCTTGGCGCGTAGGCCGAAATAGAACCGTTGTTAATAATGCGGCCACCTTTAGGAGTGTTTTGCTGCATAAAGCGAAACGCTTGCTGGGTGCACAAAAAGCTACCGGTTAAATTAATGTCGACTACAGCCTTCCACTGTTCGTAGGTTAATTCTTCTAGCGGAATTGGCGGTGCACCGGTGCCGGCATTGTTAAAAATGGTATCGATGCGACCCCACTTAGCCCAGCATGTTTCAAACAATTGCTTAACCGAATCGGGGTTTGAAACGTCGGTAGAGACCGCCAAAGCGCGGGTTTGATCCGCAGGCGATGCCTGGGCAACGGCTTCATTTAACGCATCCAAACGGCGACCTGCAAACCCAACCCGATAACCTTCCGCCAAAAACTTTAAGGCACAAGCTCTTCCGATTCCGGAACCTGCTCCAGTAATGATGACTGTTTTTTCGGCACAACGGGTATTGGAATTGCTTGGGTTTGTCATTTTGCGGCTCCGCGCTAACATGGGGGGATGGCTGCATTATACGACCGAGCAACGCAATAACAGAGACGCACAATGATTTTGGTTCAAGCAATTCCCACTTTTTCAAGTCACTATCAATGGGCACTTTGGCATCACAGCAATGCGCAAATCGTGGCGATCGTAGATCCAACCGATGCAGGTGCGATTTTTGATTGGCTAGACAATGGGTCGTTGCACGATGGGCAAGCATTAAAAACCGCTAGAACGATCGAAAGTGTTTTATTGACCAACCGCGAAAATTCCGACCTTAGTGTTGTCGATCAGCTGCGTAACCGCTTTAACGGTATAAAAGTATTTGACGCATTAAGTAGCGCCCAAGCTACTGACGGGCAAAGCAACAATCCTCAAACAATTGAGGTAGTCGGCGCAAAAGCGCAGGTCCTTCAAATTCCGGGGTATTTCAATGACGCGTTAGCGTTTTGGTTTAGAGACGATACCCGAGTGTTTACAGGCTCTACCCTTTCGTCCATTGGGTGCGCCGCGTTTAATGCGGATCAAGCCCAAACGATGTGGAGTTCTTTACAAAAACTGCGCGCGTTACCCGATTTTACAATGATGTATTGTGCTCAAGAAGTGACCGAAATCAATTGCCAATTTGCCTTACATTTTGATCCTGATAATCGATTGTTGCAACAACGATGCGAAGAAGTTAAGTCGCTGCGAGCGGCCAGTAAACCAACTATTCCTACCTCGATTGGTTTGGAGTGTTTAACCAATCCGTTTTTACGCGTTGATGAACTTAGTTTTGCAACCGCACCGGACATGCAGGATGCCACTGCCGCCGAATTACTTGCAGCACTGCAAGCCGCAAAAGAAGCCTATCAATGAGTGAATCGATGAAGGATGAATCTAGCCAAAAAAACGAGTTTTCTCGAATTCCGAGTCCCAAGGGTATTCCGATTTTTGGTAACTTGTTTCAAGTGCCGCGCAGCTCGTTAACGCAATATTTTACAAAAGTGGCTAAAGACTTCGGTGGAATATTTAGAATCAGTTTTGCCGGTTACCCAGTAACTTTTGTGACCGACCCCGATTTAGTGGGCGAGTTAGCGGACTCTAAACGGTTTCGTAAACTTGTTGGGCCACCGCTCTCGTTTTTGCGTGCCTTGGCTGGCGATGGTTTGTTTACCTCGCATTCCGAAGAACCCAATTGGCAAAAAGCACATCGGGTACTTGTACCGGCATTTGGCCAACGGGCAATGCGCGGTTACTACGAGTTAATGCTACCAGTTGCTGACGAGCTAATTGCGAAGTGGCAAGCCGCGCCCAATGGCGAAGTCATGGTCACCGAAGATATGACGCGCTACACGTTAGAAACCATCGGGGTTAGTGGTTTTGGTTATCGTTTTAATTTGTTCGATCCAAAAATAGATCAAACAAATTCAACTTCAATGCATCCCTTTACTGACGCAATGTATGCCGTACTGACCGAAGCGATGGAACGATTAACGCGATTGCGAATTCCTACCCCAGTTTGGGTGATTCAAAATATTAAATACAAGCGCAACATTGCGTACATGCATCGTTTAGTGGATGAAGTCGTTGCTCAGCGTCGCGCAAATCCAGTGGAGTCGCGCGATATTTTAGGATTGATGCTGAATGCGGTAGACGAACAATCTGGGCAATCACTAAGTGACGAGAATATTCGCTTTCAAGTGATTACTTTTTTAATTGCAGGGCACGAGACCACAAGTGGTTTACTGTCGTTCGCATTGTATTACTTGGTAAAAAATCCGCAGGTTCTTCAGCAAACTGTTAGCGAAATCGATCACGTATTACCCAACGGAAAACGGCCGAGTTACGATGATTTGTCCGAGCTGGTTGTATTAGAGCGCGTCATAAAAGAAACCTTGCGTTTGTGGCCTACCGCGCCGGTTTATTCGGTTGCGCCTTTTGCAGATACCGTAATTGGCGGTCGTTATAAAATTAAACGTAATCACCGCATCAATATTTTGTTAACGGGCTTACATCGAGACAATAATTCGTGGGAGCAACCCGAGGTTTTTGACATTAACCGATTTGCACCAGGCAACGAAGAGCGCATTCGTGCGCAAGCGTATAAGCCTTTTGGAAACGGCGAACGTGCTTGCATTGGACGTCAATTTGCTTACGCAGAAGCAAAGCTAGCACTAGCGATGATTTTACAATCGTTTGAAATTTCCGACCCGTATAACTATAGCTTGGTCGTTAAAGAAACGCTTAGCTTAAAACCAGATCAATTTAAATTACGCCTGCGGGCGCGCGACAACAGAAAAACCCCTACTGAATGATTAAGAACATGCCTAAACAAAACGTTAAAGTAAACACAAAGCCTGCACTTAAAAGTAAAAAAATCGCGTTACGGTTCGATAAATTTTATCGCTACGAAGAACTGACCGAACAACTAAAAACAATTGCAGCGCAATTTCCGCACTTGGCCTCGTTAACCTCAATTGGTAAAAGCCACGAGCGGCGCGATATTTGGGTAATGACGCTAACCAACAGCGCAACGGGTGCCCACACTGATAAGCCCGCATTTTGGGCCGATGGCAATATTCATTCAATCGAAGTGTCGGCTAGCGCGGCGTGTTTGTACTTCCTAAAGTATGTGTTGGAGGGTTATGGCAAAGATGCCGATGTCACTCGAATGTTAGACACGCGTACCGTTTACATTTGCCCGCGCGTAAACCCAGATGGCGCTGAATGGGCCTTGGCCGACAACCCTAAGTATGTTCGGAGTTCTACGCGTAAATATCCATTCGATTATGATCGCATCGAAGGGTACGAGCCTAAAGACATTGATGGCGATGGCAAAATTTTACGAATTCGCATTCCTGATGCCAATGGGCATTGGAAAATTCATCCGAAAGATAAGCGCGTGATGGTTCGGCGCGACCCAGCTGAGTGTGGTGGTCAGTATTACCGTGTTTTACCAGAAGGTGATTTTATTAAACCCGAGCATTTTGACGGGGCACGTATTAAAGTGAACACGCCAGCGCAAGGTTTAGATTTAAACCGTAACTTCCCAGAAAATTGGCGTGGCGAAGGCAAGCAATTTGGCGCGGGTGATTACCCGACTTCTGAGCCCGAAGTAAAAGCCTTAGTCGATTTTTTTATTGCCAATCGAAATATTTGTGCAGCCATCAGTTATCACACTTTTAGCGGTGTTTTATTGCGTCCATTCGGTGGTAAACCGGATGTAGAAATGACCCCCGAGGACTTGTGGATGTACAAAGCAATTGGGGAAAAGGGTTTTGAAGAAAGTGGCTACCCGGCAATTAGTGTGTACGAAGAATTTCGCTATCACCCCAAGGACGTAATTACGGGTACTTCGGATTGGATGTTTGAACACTTGGGCATTTATTCGTGGGTCGTTGAAATTTGGAGCCCAATGCGCGAGTCGGGCATTAAAGATTACAAGTACATCGATTGGTTTCGAGATCATCCGGTCGAGCATGATTTACAAATGATGAAGTGGAACGATAAAGCGCTTGGCGGCAAAGGTTTTGTGCCTTGGCGAAAATATAAACATCCGCAGTTAGGTGAATGTGAAATTGGTGGCTGGGATACAGTCAATTACATTAGTAATGTACCGTTACCTAAGCTCGAAAAAGAAGTTGCAAAGTTTCCGAAGTGGATGGTTTGGCAGGCACTTATTACACCGCAACTGAGCCTCAAAGCGGCCACGGTTGAGTGCTTGGGTACTAAAGCCGCGTCGAGTGTAAAAACGAAAGTAAGTAAATCAAATAAAACGGCTTTGCCGACTGATGTGCAATTGTTTAAAGTGCGCCTTGAAATTCAAAACATCGGTTATTTACCGACCAATGTTAGCTCGCGTAGTATCGAACAGAAATTAATCTTACCTTTGGTTGCAGAAATTACTTGCCCAGAAGGCTGTACTATCGAGTCGACCGCTGGCAATAGTGGTGCTAGCTACAATGCCTTACCACGAGTTACGTTTGGGCAGTTGCCCGGATGGAGCCACAAGCATACGGGTACTAGTTTTTGGCCCGATACTGCGCCAACCGCTGATATTGCTGTAGCTGAATGGATCGTTAGTGCGGTGCCGGGTAGTTCGGTTGAGTTAACTGCGCAACATCCGCGTGCGGGTAAGGTCAGTAAACGAGTTCTATTGCAGTAGCGTTAGGTTTGTAACTTGTGCGCGACTAAAGTTACCACGCTTGAATTTACGCTTAAATTTTGAGGTTCGATGAAAAAACTGCGTTGGTTAGCGTTAATTCCACTTTTTCTGCTTTTGTTGGCAGGGGCCGGCTTGTGGGCATGGCAAAAGCTGCCCGAATGGGTGAAGCCGCGCGCCCAAGCTGTTGTACTAGAAAAGTTAGGGCGCAAACTTGATTGGCAATTACTCGAGTTATCTTGGGCCGAGAAAAAAGTTGTAATTAAAGGTCTCACTTTATCGGGCCCTAGTACCTCCGCGACAGCGCCGGCGACCGTAACGATCGAACGTATTGAAGCCATTGTTTCCACGCGTTCGTGGAACGAAAAAGCGGCCGTAATCGAGTCGCTAAAAATTGAAAAGCCAATGGTTAAAGTTGCGCGTCTGAGCGCGACTGACGGAGCGAATCAATATGACTTTGATGACATTACACAAACTTTAGCCAAAGCGCCAAAAACCGAACCTGTGCGTTACGCGGTTAGTAATATTGTGGTTTCTGATGGGCTAGTCGAGTTTGACGATAAACCAGTAAAAATGCAGCACCGGGCCGATAAAGTTCAGCTGGCTATTCCTTTTGTAAATACCTTGATTGAGCCTGAAAAAGCCCAAGTAGCACCTGCACTTTCCGCCCTAATTGATGCCGTATCGCCAATCGATTTAAAAGGCGAGTTGTTGCCTTTCGGCAAACAGTTGCAAGGCGTGCTTAATTTGAAGTTGGATCAAATTCAAGTAGCCAAATGGCAGCCTTATTTTCCAAATGCTTTACAACTCGACTTTAAGAGTGGTCAGTTAAATTTAGATGCGCAACTAAAGTTTTTACCCAAAGCGCAGGGTTCTGTCGAGTTAGTTGGCAATGCAAAATTAGCGCAGGCTGATTTGTATATAAAACGCGGACCACCTTTGGCAACGGCTTTAAATTTAACCGTTCCATTAAAGCAATATTTGCTGGGCGAAGGCAACGTGAAAGAACCGAGCGGCCAAGCAACCAATGCGATCTTGCACCTAGGAAAAATTATTGTTACAGCGCGTGAGTTTCATTTGCAACGCGATGCAACGGGGCAAATGAATTGGACGCGGTTATGGCAAGCGCCAAAAACCGCAGCACCTGTTGCAGAGCAATCGGCGTTGAACACGGTGATCGATGGCATGTCTATTCAAGCCCAACAGTTTAAGTGGCAAGACGCTCAAACTACGGCTTTGCCGCAATTGAACCTCAGCGATTTTGGTGTCAGTGCTGGCGCGTATTCTTCAAGAAAAAAAGACAAGATCGATTTTGGTTTAGATTTTAAAATGGGGGGTGAAAAAAATACCACGCCGCTCAATGCTAGTTGGAAGGGTGAATACGATCAATCGAACGACCAAGTACGAATGGCGGGCCAATTAAACCAACTGCCCCTTAACTTAGCAAGCGCCTTTGTAAAAACACTTGGCGAAGAGCAAGAAGGGCCTACTGCCTTACTGGGTGTTGCCGATATTGCCGGAGAGTTTTCTTTTAAAGCCAGCGATCCGAGTAAAACCTTAAAATTTAACGCAGACGAACTTGCATTGAAAGGTGTTGCTCTAGTTCATTTAAAAGCTAAGGCTAAGCAGCCAGGTATTTTAGGTACCAATAAAGTTCTCATTAAAGGACTGGCGGTTGATTTAGCAAGCAATCAATTTAAAGCCAAAGCGGTAGAAATTGACGGCCTGCAAACTAGTTTGCGTCGTACTACAAGTGGTGTCCACGTGATTGGATTAGCGGTAAAAAACCCAGCAGCTATAAGGGCCGGACCGACCGTTGCTGCCCTAGTTGGGCCTGCAGCTGGACCTGTAGTTGGTGCGGCATCAACCCAGCAGCCTCTGGCATTGCAATGGGCTGTTGAGTCTTTCAAGTGTAACGCTTGCCTCATTAGTTTTGCCGATTTGGTTGTAAAACCGAATGTCAATTTTGATCGAACACAAGTGAGCGTAGAGCTAGGTGCCCTCGATTCGAAAATGAATCGCCCGATTCAATTTAAAGTGGCTGCAAATTCGCAAGCAGGTCAAGTCTGGGCGGGCAGTGCACAAGGGCAGGCTACTTTGCAACCGTTTGGTGTTGCGAGTGCGTTAACGCTAGCCAATTTCGATATGGCTAAATTAGAGCCTTACTACACCAACGCGTTAAAGCTGCGCGTCACGCGCGGTACCGCTTCTACGCGAGGGCAGTTAGATTTGCGTACGGACTCAGCCGGACAATTACAAACGCTCGCATTTGTTGGCGATCTTAATGTGGGTGATTTTCAAACCTTAGAAAAAAGTTCTGGTAACGAATTTATCCGCTGGAAACTATTAAGCATTCCAAAGTTTAAAATGCAGTCTGGTGGACCAAGCCCAACGTTAGTCGAAACTGGTCTGGTTGATATCGATCAACTGTATGCAAGGGTGGTGCTAAACGAAAAAGGCGAGCTTAATTTGCGCGATGGCATTGTTCAAAACGAGGCAGCTAGTGCTGGTGTCAAAACTGCCAAATCGGATTCTAAGGCGGATTCTAAAGCGGCGGCGCAAATTCGAATCGGCGGTATCAAAATGTTGGCTGGGAACATTAATTTCTCGGATCAATTTATCAAGCCTAATTACACGGCCAACCTTACGCAATTAAATGGCGAAATGTCCGCCCTAGCTTCGGACGCGCCACAACCGGCGAATTTAAAAGTGCAGGGCCGCGTAGACAGCGATGCGCCGTTAACCATTGAGGGTACTTTAAATCCGATAGCGCCCACTGCGCAGCTGGATTTACGCGCCGAAGCAAAATCGGTAGAGCTTACTTCGCTAAGCGCCTACTCTGCACGTTGGGCCGGGTACGCTATTGAGAAAGGTAAGTTAACGGCTAAAGTGCATTACCAAATTGAACAAGGTCGATTAAATGCCCGCAATGAAATATTGTTAAATCAATTGGTGCTGGGCGAAAAAATTGATAGTCCTCAAGCGACACGCTTGCCAGTAAAATTAGCGATTGCCTTGCTTAAAAATAGCAAGGGTGAGATCGAGCTTGATATTCCAATTACCGGTAGTCTTTCCGACCCCGAGTTTGCAGTTGGGCCACTGATTTGGCGCACGTTCTTAGGGCTACTGGGAAAAATTGCGTTGTCGCCTTTTAGTGCATTGGCTAATCTTGGTGGCCAAGGCAGCGAAGAACTTTCTTTTATTGATTTTCCTTCGGGTTCAACTGAATTAACAGAAGAAGGTAAAGGTAAAGTTGCAACGTTGATGAAGGCATTAAAAGATCGGCCTGGTCTAACTTTGGATATCGGCGGGAAAGCCGATGAGCAAGCGGACCGCGCTGGTCTGCAACGGGTGACCTTAGACTTAATGCTCAAAGGCGTAAAGCTGCAACGCCTAATTGAAGCCAACCCTAAAGCAGACACACCCGATTTAGATAAGTTGCAAATTGGTTTAGATGAGCGTCCTATTTTGGTTGCGCAGTTGTATAAAAACTATAATTTGCCCAATAAACCTAAGAATATTTTAGGATTGGAAAAGGGCGTCGATATCGATGAGCAGCAACGCCTGCTGCAAGAAAGTATTTCCATCCCTAGCGATTTGGTTAAGCAGTTAGCGGGTCAACGCGGCGCAGTCACGCGTGAATTTTTGATGAAAGAAATCCCTGGCGAGCGTTTGTTTGTAATTGCGCCCAAAGTTATCGCGGATACCGTGGCGTCAGCTCAAAACCGCAGAGTTGAATTCGCGCTTCGCTAATCTGCTAGCATTCGGCCCAATTCAACTTATTTTTATTGCGGAGTATTTGTATGGCTATCGATTTAACTAACCGGGTTGCTATTGTTACGGGCGCGGGCGGCGGTTTAGGGCGTGAACACGCTTTGGCTTTGGCTGCCCGAGGTGCAAAGGTATTGGTTAACGATTTAGGTGGCAGCGTAAATGGTGAGGCTAATGCGGATGCAGTCTCGGCCGCACAAACAGTTGCTAACGAAATTATTGCTGCGGGTGGTCAAGCCATCGCCAATAGCGCGTCGGTAACGGATGAAGCCGCCGTACAAGCAATGGTTAAGCAAGCCATAGATGCGTGGGGGCGCGTTGATATTTTGGTCAACAATGCAGGTATCTTGCGCGATAAAAGCTTTAGCAAAATGGGTGCCGATGATTTTCGGGTAGTGTTGGATGTGCACCTAATGGGCGCATTCAATTGCACCAAAGCCGTTTGGGAAATAATGAAGGCGCAAGAGTACGGCCGCATTATTAACACCACATCATCATCTGGCTTATTTGGTAACTTTGGACAATCTAATTACGGCGCCGCAAAAATGGCATTGGTGGGCCTAATGCAAGTTTTGTCCATCGAAGGGCTTAAGTACAACGTGCGCGTTAATTGCTTAGCACCCACAGCCCACACACGCATGACCGAAGGTTTAATGCCCGAGACGGTACTAGAGCAATTGAACCCCAAAAATGTCAGCCCCGCTGTTGTCTTTATGGCCTCCGAGGATGCTCCGAACCGCACGGTAATTTGTGCTGGTGCGGGGTCGTTTGAAGTGGCAAACATTACCCTAACCAAAGGGCAGTTTATTGGTGGTGGAATAGATGCTGCTGATCAATTGGCGGCTGCGTTCGAGAGGGTGCGTGATCGCACTGACGAAATGGTTCCGCTAAGCGGCGCGTCGCAAGGCATGCTTGAAATTGGTAATGCGCAACGAGCAGTTGGTTAGTTAACACATTCACTTGCGTTTTCACGCGATCGGCCGACGTTATTGCGTCAAGCAACGCGGAGTAAGTGCCGTGTCCAAGTTGCGGGCTAGGGGCGTGCGCCGCATTGCTAATGAATGACCCTGTTGGGGTTATTTAACTTAGTGTTTCTGAAGGATCGAAATCAAGCTCTACTTTTGCACCGTTTGGGTCGGTTGAAAATAATTGCCAAGTCATCGAACCCTTTTGTTGCTTTAAGTCGTAATGAATCCCGCGTTCGTCAAATCGCGCTTTCATCATTTTTAGATTTTTTGCGCTAAATGCCATGTGATCGATCACGCCGGTCCGACCTGTTGGCATCGGTCTATCCCAATAGATATGCAAAATGGCATGCTCGCCGCTTGGCGCGTACAACCATGCGCCTGGAAAACCAAGATCGGGCCGATCACCTTCAACAAAGCCCAGAACATCGCAATAAAATGTCAGTGTCTGCGCACGATCAAGAGCGGTAATAGTGAAGTGATCCATTCCTTGAATCATAGCGATGTTTTCCTTTTTACGGTCATGCCGTTACACCACCCGTCCAGCACTGGCAAACGACCCAGTCAAGATCAACACGCAAGGGCTGGTAGAGCTAAAGCTAAAGACCCGACGGCGCGATGGTACCACGCATCATTTACGGTAGCCGTTGGAGTTCCAGCAAAGGCTGGCGCCGTTAGTGCCATGGCCGCGATTGCATTTGATTCGTTTGTACGGGTCGTGGTATCCAATGCCAAGTTGCGCTCAAACGTAGTACCGCAATCGCCGGATCTTACTCAGTTAACATCGCACCTGTATTAAAATCCCTGCAAACTTAAAAAAACAATTTACCTTCAAAGGGAATCTGGAATGACCGGCTCAATTCGATATGTTCTTGCGGCTTTACTTACGCTAACTGGGTCAATCAGCGTAGCGCAAAGTAATCGATACGACAAGCAACTTTCAGGCGTATTTGAGGCAAGGGAACGTGACTGGCGCAATGGTGCGATTGTCTACCAAGTACTTGTTGATCGATTCGCGCCATCGCAGAACTTAGAAGCCAAAAAGCAGCTCTATCCAGCACCCAAAGTAATTAAAGCTTGGGCCGACGTCCCTCAACGTGGCGTGTATTCGAAAGAAGCTGGGGTCTGGACTCATGAAATTGAATTTTGGGGTGGTGACTTAGCAAGCCTTAGTAGCAAACTAGATTATGTGTCCGATTTGGGTGTCAAGGTTTTGTATCTGAATCCGATTCATTTGGCTTATACAAATCATAAATACGACAGTATTGATTTTCAAAAAGTTTCACCCGAATTTGGGTCACGCGATGATGTAAAAAAACTCGCCGAGCAAGTTAAAAAACGAAACCTCAAACTGGTACTTGATGGCGTGTTTAATCACTTGGGCCGTAATTCCCCTTTGTTTAAAGACGCTCAATCAAACCCATCAAGTAAGTATCGTGATTGGTTCTACTTTGGCCTCCAATACAAATGGGGTGTTCGATCGTGGTACGCAGTTGAGAACTTACCCGAACTGAATCTTGAGAATCGAGCCGTTCGTGATTACCTATTTGCAAAGCCTGATTCAGTCATTCGAAGTTACTTGCGCGATGGTATTGACGGATGGCGTATTGATGTTGGCCCCGATATTGGTTTTAATTATTTGCATCAATTGACTAAAGCGGCGCATCAACAAAAGCCCGGGTCGTTAGTGGTCGGTGAAATTCCTAACTACCCGAAAGAGTGGTTTCCTGCACTTGACGGCGTAATGAATTTTACGATGCGCGAAATTATTCTGGCGTTTGCTCGAGGCCAAAGCGACGCTAACCAAACGAGCAGAATGATTCACCGAGTTATTAGCGAAACCGGTACCGATAATATGTTGAAGTCTTGGGTGCTACTTGATAATCACGACACTGAGCGCCTGGCGACAGCATTGCCCAACGAAGCACAAAGAAAAATGGCCCAAGTGCTGCAATTCACATTACCTGGTTCACCCAATTTGTACTATGGCAGTGAAGTGGGAATGACAGGTGGCGAAGACCCGGAAATGCGCGCACCGATGCGCTGGGATTTAGTGGCAAAACAGCCACCAACCTTTTTGTGGACCAAACAATTGATTGCTTTACACAATGCCCATCGCGCGTTAAGAGTTGGCAATCTACGTGAAGTAACCAGCAATCAGTTATTAGCTTTCGAGCGCTACACAGACAAGGTAGGCGACACGATTCTTGTTATTGTCAATCCGACCCCCAAACCAGTTACAGAAGTTTTATTGGCAGGCAATTCGAAGCTAATGAATGGGACCGAGTTAAAAGATTTGTTCAGCGATAAAAAAGTGCGTGTTAGTGCTGGCGTAATGAATGTGACCTTGCCTGAAAATAGTTTCTTAATTTTGAAAGTTGATGTTTCAGCTAAAGATGGGTACAGCACTTACAAACGAGTCCAGTGATTTTTCTGAATCGCTAAGAATATTTACGGTTGCCAATGGACCTCCCCTCAAAAAACGGACAGTTGCACGCTTGAATTCTCACTAAGGGGTACGGCATGTCAAAGAAGCAGCAGTTTGCAGATGAATTTCGCAAAGAAGCGGTACGGCAGGTGATTGAAAAGGGATTGAAAGTCACGGATGTGGCGCCTCGCTTTGGCGCTGTTTTGCAAGTGTACCTCCCCTTAAATGCCGAAGAGATACACGGATAAATTAGTGATCTATTCCGATGTCCCCATTGCAGGCTATCGAGTTTTCCGCCGCGAGTTGTTAACTTGCAAAATCGTAGCCGCCGTCAAAGCGAATACTTGAATTGCGCCGACCCAAGCGGGAACAATAAAGCTGTTGGGGTTTAAAACGTGTACGTAGGCAAGCATCGACGTGGTTGCGCCAGCCCAAACAACCGGTGAGCTGACGAAAAAAGAAAGTGGCGCTAACCACAACCAATACCATGGGTTGACAGCTGGTGCTAAAAACAGGAGTGCGATCATCGCAATGAAGATGTTGACGTGCAATTGTTGATCAAAATATTGCTTAACGAATACTGCGATACAAATCGCACCGAATAGCAGTAACACGATGAGACGCGCTTGGTTCGAATCGGTCAGAAAGACGATGGCGCGAAACAGCAACGGATTGAAAACCCATTGCTTTGCAAACGTCGACGCGCCGCCAAAAGAGCCTAGATTTTGTTCGAGGACTAGGGGTAAATGCAGGGTGACCAAAACAACCGTTGAGATGGCTACCAAAGTCCAATCAAACCGGCCGCGTTTGGTGAAGCAAAAAACCGGCAACAACACCGCGATGTTGATCTTGATTGCAGCGGCAAGACAAATTGCAATGACCGCAGATTGATTGCAAACTTTTCGCCAAAAAATTACCGCCATCATCACCAGCGCCCCGATTAGAAGGTCGGGATGAGCCGATAAGATCGACTCCTTGATGAGCAAGGGATGAATACAAAAAGCAAGCAACCATTTGGGGTGAACACCCTCGCGATATAGTTTTACGATCACTATCACTAGGGTGGTCGCTAGTATTGCTTTCAGCGGCCACAGCTGACCCGCAGCGACGTAATAGCTGGCGGCGAAAACCAACTGAAGTAAGGGGCCATAAATCGTTGTGATTTCTGGATAATTGATGCCGTTCAATACTTCCTGAAGAGCGATGGGAACGGACGAATCGCCGAAATAGAAGTTGGGTGGGTGTTGGTAGGGTCTGCCGGTGGTTGCAGTGATGTAGCCATCCCAAAGGTAACGAAAATGATCGTCTTCTAATAAGGGGGAACTGAACATGCCTACTGCGGATAAAACGAGCGCCGTGCAAACGACGTGCTTGATTGCGAGCTTTTCAAAATGCTTGGACAACACAATCCAAGCAATGAGTGCGAGTTGCACTAGACAACTTGCAGCGAATATAGTGAACTGCGTTTCGCTATTCGATCGAGAGAGTGAAGCGCAAACGGCCACCGTCAAGGTGGCCGCTAGGGTGCAAAAGAACCACGCGATCAAATATTAAAATCCGTAGGTGTAATTGACGCCAACGATGCGGTTGTCTTTGACAGTATTACGACCATCAAGAACGTTACCAAACGAAACCCCAATCGACTGATTGCCGGCTATGGCGTAAGAGGCTCCCAGTTTGATCACTTGACGTTCTTCTTTAACACGTTGGAATTCGGCTGGACTAAATCCTGGACCACCGATATCTAGCGAGCCATCGAATTTTTTACTCGCGTAACCAAATGTCAAGTCGAGCCCAGGTAATGCTCGAAAACCGACATTGGCATCAAAGCTCACCGCGTTAGGGACGTTGTTACCTCGATTCTCATACCCGATGCCACCCCATGCACGCAATGTTGGCGTTAATTGCCGACCGACGATACCGGCCAAGCCAAAACCGCTTGCGTCTTTGCCTACGGCCGCTAACTTAGCACCGTCATAATTGCCGCCAACGATTGCAGTCAGACGAAGGGTGATGGTCGGTGCACTGCGGTTTTCGTATTCGTCTAAGACCCGCCAATTGAGGCCGATCACTGAGTCTAGCAAACCGCTTGCGTTGTCGGCGGCACCTACTTTGACTCGACCGCGCGCTAAGCTACCATCAACTGAGAAAGCGTCTGACAATCCATAACTAAAATTGAGACCGTAGCTATTGCGGTTGTATTTGCTGGCTGCGCCGCCTGTGATACCAGACACGGGTAACTTGGAATCTCCAATGTAGGCCGAGTCGGCGCTCTGACCTAAATAACCAACGCTCACGGTTCCACTGCCTGGAATCGGAAGCCACGGTGAAGTCGATTGAGCTTGGGCGATTGCGGGTAGGGTCATCAAACATACGGCGACCGTTCGAATCGAGTTCGGGAATAAGTTCATGTTTTTATTTTCTAACTTTAGATTTTGAAGCGGCGTTTTAGATACATCGATACGGCTGCTTGTTCTTCAGCAGAAAGCTGTACCTTTGGAGTCCCATTCAAGACCTCTTTGGCGAGGCTTGCATTGAGCGATTTGGAAGCGAGAGGGCACGAGCTGCACGAATACTTATCGGCATAAACGCCTTTGCCCGCGTTATAAAGCGCGGTATCGCTGGTCTGACCACCACCGATACTTTCTGAGCCCGAGGCCAGCACTGCAGAACTGTTGAATGAAAATCCCAATGCGATAACAAGGGACGGAATTGACAAAATTTTCATAGCTTAATTCTCCTTCGGTTTAGTTTTGAAAGTACGAACAACGGAACGCGGAAAAGACTGCGTTGATGAGGCTACTGAGGCTGCTTTAGATGCTGTGGCCCCTTTGGTGTAAAGGGGTGCTAATTCGAGCCATTTGAGTTTTGCGATCATGGATAAAATGCCCCATCCGGCACCGATAACGCCCAAAACAGTACCGCTCACTTTGGACTTGCCCGCGTGACGCGGAAACCAAGTGACTGGTGTTTCGGTTATTGGTAGGTTGAGTTGGATCGCTCGGATTTGCATTTCAATCGTCCAGCCAAACGAACGATCTTTCATAGCAATCTGTTCATAGGCACTTCGACGAATTGCGCGCAATGGACCGAGGTCGGTAACCGGAACACGCCAAATAAAGCGAATCAAAAAGCAAGCAAAAGCATTGCCGAATTTTTGGGCTGTTGTTAGGCTTCCTGGAGTAGCATTCTCGCGCGCTCCGATTGAAAGATCCGCACCTTGATCAAGCGCGTTAATCAAATTTGCTATTTGAGATAAATCGGCCGTGTGATCGCCGTCGACAAAAAGTAAGACGTCGCCACTGGCTTGTTTGCACGCTTCGAAGCATGCATTGCCGTAGCCTTTTTTTTCGACAAAGATAACAATGGCACCCGCGTCGCTGGCTGCCATTGAAGTACGATCTGTGGAGTTGTTATCTGCCACAATCACTTCATGAATTAGTGCCGCGCCGCCCTTATCGCGAAGTGCCCTTAGACCCTCTACGACCAAAGCGATATTTTCAGCTTCGTTGAAGGCGGGAATGACTGCGGATATTTTCATTGACTATTGACTCCATGATTGAGTGCGGTGCTTGAACTGTTTCAAGATCGCTAAGAAGTCAGTAAATTGATTTTTATCCTTACATCAAAAATTCAATTGTTATCAAAACGATATCTTGCGCTATGTACTTAGTACACAAAGATCAATCGAAGTTAGAGCAATAGTGTGCCGATAACAAACGCACAAAAAATTGCGATGGGTAACGTTGCTACCCACGACAAAAAAACCAATCGCAGAGCTGTATATTCGAGTTTTTTGAATTGGTTTCTCATACCCGCTGAGGGATGCGGTTCAGCCTACAAAAATTTAAGGGGCTGCGAACACTGCATCACCAAAACTAACCCGTGCCTGCACGCACCAAATGCTGATGCTGTCGAGCCTGTCTATTTCTTTGTCTTTCAACGTAAGGCTTAGCTTAGTGTTGTTTTGCACTTGCCCAAATAGGTTGGGTCCGATAGCAAAACCGGCAGCGTAGTTTCTTGCCAGTGCGCCGTAAACGAATACGTCCGGCAAACCACCACCATCGTAGTTAAAGTTAGTGATTTCGATGGTGCAGTCGTCTACGATTCGGGCAGTACCCGTCACGCCGTGTGAGCGCGTAATTAGGTTTGCTACTTGGCCGACTTTAGGCGAAAGTTTGGTGCAGCTAGAAACAGTAGGTGCGGGCGGTGAACTGGTAACCGGCGTGTTTGCAGCGGGAGTAGTTGCGGCAGAACTTGCGCTGGTATTCGTTGAATCGCCGCCGCCTCCACAGGCGCTTAGGCCAATGAAGCTACAACTAATAACAAACAATAATTGTCCAGTGCTGCGTCTTGTTCCATGGATAACCCGCATGATCTTTCCTAGTCGATTTGTTAAGGTCAGTCTGAACAGAGAGTTTGTAACTTACAAATATTTTCAATTGATAGCGAATACATACAGTTCGTATTGGGCTACTTTCTTTGGTTGTTGGCGATCGACCAGTCGTAAGGTAAAAATTCCACCTTGGATTCTTTAGGAAGGGTTTGATCGGTATAGCGTTGCGCATACTCAATCAAGTTTTTTGCGTGGTCGTGAACAAAATCGTCGGTATAAAACTTCAAGATTTCGTTCATTCGAATCACTTTGTTTGCGAAATGGCAGCGAAATATAGCGCTTTGTTTTTTCAATTCGCAGCAATTGCGGCGATCTTTTTCGCAAGTGCTAAAGCGAATTAGCGACTCGCAACAGTCGCAAACTTTAATTCTCGATGAGGCGTAATCGAACCGAGACAACATCGAAACGAAGCGACGACCGAAGCGGGATGCGGTCGATTTCTGAGGGCTTTATTGTTTAATTGCGTCGTGATGTTCGCTGTTTTTCGACATCATTTAGACGCGACTAAAAACTCTAGAGGTTTTTTAAAATGAAAAAATCAGTAAAAGCAGTTGCAATGTTGGCCGCATGTCTTACCGCTTTAGCTGCGCCAGTAGGCCAGGCGTTTGCTCAAGAAGCTGAGATGTTTGTGCAAATGCGTACGGTAAAAATGATGGATGCAAACAAAGATGGCAAGGTTTCTAAGGCCGAATTCATTAACACCAATTGCGTTAATGCGCCGATCAATACTTGCTTAGCGTGTTCGTACAACACGCCAACTACTTTGGCTTGTCGTACTTCGTTGTGGGTCAAAGCTTGCTCGGCGACTGGCCCAAGCTTAGCCCAGTGCTCAATTTGCCCGGTCATAGAACGTGCATTTGGTGCCGCTTCTGTAGTTGTAGATTGTGCTAAATGATCGCTAACTTTAATTGGTCATTGACGACTCAATAGCGAGCTCTGTCTACTAGTCGATCCGAAGTCGTTACCAAAACTGGTTGATCTTCGAGCGGTAACCTGACCCCGCGAGCATCCAAATCGCTGGCGTTTTTCAAGAGCGGGCGTATATGGGCCCAGATCGCAACATCCACCTCCAATTGACGGATCAACGATGCAATTGCCGGGCGAACGATTGCGCGCGCATCGTTTTCAGTACCCATCGGATCACTTGCAATGCCGGCTTGGTCTCTGCAGCGACGGCAGTTGCAACTGTATCTTGCACATCCGCCTACCAACAGCGCTGAATCTCAATCCCAAAGGGAATGCACAAAAATGAAAATGTTTTTAACATCCATCAGCCTGTTCTTCGTGTCGACTGCGGCCACCGCTCAAATCCTACCTGATGCAGTTGGATTTGGTCCATTACCTGGTACCACATTTGGTGGAAGTGGAATCCCCGCTAACGCGGTAGCGCAAACAAGCCAGGGCGGGGTTACTTTGGGGCTGACAGCCACACCCCGTTTTGTAGGCTCCGTGACCAACGACGGCGCAGGAACTTTCTTCGCACAAGCGGGGGTCAGCGCAAACACCCCATCCCCAACAGACCCTTATGCGCTTTGGAATTTTAATTTCTACATTGGAAATTCAGGGTCTGCTGATCGGGTCGGTAACTACAGCTATCGACTTTTTTATGACTTCAATCCCTCAGCGGGCAATACGCAAGCAAGCCATGGAGATATTTCGATACTAGGGTCATTCGCGACATTAGCCGATCCGGTGCAAAATTCGTACAATTTGGGAATGAATTTCTTGGGCACAAGCGGTCCTATCATAGGCGCTGTGGTAAGCGCGCCTCCCGGTTCGCTAGTGTTCGATCCGACGGCACAAGGTCAGTACAGCTTTATGCTAGCGGCTTACACGAACGGCACTTTAGCAAATGGCGGTTTTTTTAACCCTTACTACACAGAAGTTTTCAAGACTTCGATGGTCGTAAACGCAGTCCCGGAACCAGGTGAATGGGCCATGATGCTCGCGGGACTAGTAGTCGTTGGTGCGATGGCTAGACGCCGCCGGCTGCATTTTTAAACCCGACGATCTGAATTGATTATCGATACGAAGCTTCAAATCCTTCGATGACATTCACTGCATTGACACCCAGCGCTTGTGCGGCATAGCCACCTTCGAGAATAAACACCGTGGGCAGCCCGATGTCGCCGATTCGTCGGCCCAATTCGAAGTAGTCGTCACTGGTCAACTTAAATTTTGCGATAGGATCGTCAATGAAGGTATCAAGACCCAATGAAACCACCAAAGCACTCGGTTTCAATTGCGCAATTCGGTTTGCCACAATTTGGTAAGCTGCAAACCAGTCGACAGCATTCGTTTGAGCGGGCAAAGGCAAATTGAAATTGCAACTCAAACCATTGCCTACGCCAACTTCATCGGCATGACCTAAATAAAACGGATACTCGGTGCTAGGGTTGCCGTGAAGGCTTCCATAAAAAACGTCATCGCGTTGATAAAAAATTTCTTGAGTACCGTTACCATGATGAAAATCAACATCGAAAATGGCTACTTTGGCAAAGCCCAAATTACGCAACTCTTGTGCACCGATTGCAGCATGGTTTAAAAAACAATAGCCACCCATGAAATCAGCCCCCGCATGATGTCCTGGCGGGCGAGTGGCGCAGAACACACCACGTTCGCCATTCGCAATACAATGCGCCGCTTCAACGGCTGCGTCAGCTGCAGCTTTGGTCACTGCCCAGGTGCCAGCGTCTAACGGCGTGCCATTATCCATTGAGTACAAACCCAGTTTAGCGATGAAATTTTGCGGTTCGATATCGCTGCGTAAATTGCGAACGGGCCATGCCGACGGAAAAGGCTGCACGTGCGCATTATTGCTATCTAACGCCAACCACTGTAACCAAGCCGTTCGCAAAAAATCGATATAGCGTGCTGAGTGAATTTGATGGATCGCCGCAGTACTATCAACACTAGGAACTCTTAACGAATGCCCTCTTGCATGCAGTTCATCAAACACAAATTGACCGCGACTGGGGTTTTCAAAACAAGGCACGCGCGCGCCGCGATAGAACTCGAAAATAGGGGCGTGACGGGTATGTTGCGGATCGTAAAATGTAATCATTTAAATTGAAGGCACGGTCGGAGAAGGTTCAGATAATAAATGAACTGCTGAAGGTTTTCCTTTATAAACCGCAGTGTTAGAGGCGCAACCGGCGCCCCGCGCGCCAACGCGCGGACAAATGATGATCTAAAGCGACCAGTGTAAAAAGACAAACCAATAGCTTAATACTTCAACCCAAATATTCTGGCTGCGAAGGCGGCCGCTTGAAATGCGAAATCGAGTCCTTATTGCACCGGAGTGGCGAGGGCAGATTTTTTTACAGCATGATCAGCATTGACTGGGCAAAGTTTGCGTTTTCGAATGTCCATTCGTTACCTCTTTTTTTCCGATAACCCGCTGGGTTTGCTACCACCCGCGTACCGTTAACTGAATAATCAAATCCGTCATGAGTGTGCCCGTGTACCCATAGATCGACCCCTTGCATGAGGCCAGTTAGGTCTGACACAAAAGCAGGATTAATTGTGTTGCCAGTAAATCTGGAAGCAATACTCAGTGGATGCGGCGCGTGATGACTTACCACGACGCATTGGCTGCCTGTTGGTTTAGCACGTACTACTTGCTCAATAAATTGCCTAGCCTGCGAATGCATTTGCACAGTATCGGCAGCGGTCAGTTTTATGCCCGGCTCGGTTTCAATTAACTCGTAATCCATCATGCCTTCTGGCACAACACCTCCGTAATATTCGTGATTACCCAGCACTAAAATAACTGTTGTGTTAGCAAAGCAAGGGCGCAGCGCTACTTCTAACGCGCCTACACCGTTGCCTATGTCACCGGCCAGTATAGTGACGTCTACCGCCATGGGTTCAAATGTTAATGGCCCGCCAACACGCGTAGCGAATTCCTCATGCAGGTCTGACAGTAGGCGGATTTTCATGATGACCACATTTTTTAACTGAACACCGAGTGCATATTTTAATTGGCGTAAATAAACGATTGAAAAAAACCTGTCGTATACAACAATCTGACGGACTGGCCAACCGAAACTTAATTAGGTTCAACTATGCTGACTACTGAGGCAAAGTATGTGGGCAGCTGAAAAAAGCTCGGGTATCACTGCGATTTTAAGGTCAGGCAACTAAACCGAGCTTCTGCGCCAAACCAATCCGCTGCAACTTACCGGTGGCGCCTTTGGGAATATCCGCCATGATGAGTATTTTTCTGGGCACTTTAAAATCGGCCAGCTTAGTGGCTGCAAATTCACGAATCTCTTTCTCTGTAGCCGTCATTCCCTCACGTAGCACCACTGCTGCAGCGACCTCTTCACCGAGTTTGTCATGTGGAACACCGAAAGTAACTACCTGAGCAATGGCTGGGTGATCCATTAATATTTCATCTACTTCGCGCGGGGAAATTTTTTCACCGCCGCGATTGATAATTTCCTTTAGACGGCCAGTCAACGTCACATAGCCTTCAGCTGTCATGGTGCCTTGATCCCCCGTGCGAAACCAACCATTGGTAAATGCTTGCGCATTTGCCTCGTCGTTGTTTTCGTAACCTAGCGTAACGTTTTCACCGCGAATCACGATTTCTCCTATCTCTCCAGAAGATAAAAGCGTGCCTGCAGCGTCCATAATCGCCACCTCAGGTCCGGCCGCGATCCCCACTGAACCTGGGATACGCTTAGCCGGTGGTAATGGACTGCTAGCCATTTGGTGAGCCGCTTCGGTCATGCCATACGACTCAATCAAAGGCGCTTTGAACACCCGCTCCAGTTCTGCAATGACTTGCGGTGGCATGGACGAGGAAGATGATCGTATAAAGCGCAGCGGATTAGCTTCGATGATGTCGGCATTGCCGCTAGCGCGCGCCAAAATAGTTTGGTGCATGGTGGGTACAGCGGTATACCAAGTTGGCTTACATTCTTTCATCCAACTAAAAAACTTCAGTGCATTAAAGCCCGGTGTGCAAAAAATCAGGCTCCCAACCGCCATTGGTGCGAGCACGCCTGCGATGAGCCCGTGAATATGAAACAGCGGCATGACATGCAATTGGCGATCAGCACTGGTCAGCTGCAAGGTATGGCTAATATTGCGCGCCGAAGCACAGACATTACGATGAGTCAAAGGCACTATCTTAGGCCGTGAAGTAGTACCGGAGGTATGCAAGATTAAAGCGACATCGTCAACGCAAGCTGGGCCCGGCTTAGCGGCCTGACCTTTATGAGTGGACACCAGTTGATAAAAGCCAGCACCGCTTTCTGGCTTTGCGATTAGTTCAATAATGGCAATACCTAGCTTGGCCGCAATGGCCAATGCGGGTGTATCACTACCTGAGGCAACAATTAAAGCTTTGGCTTTTAAGTCGGTTAAATAAAATTCGAATTCGTCAGCGCGGTAGGCCATATTTAATGGCGCTGCAGTACAGGCGCTAGCCACTGCTACAAATGCGGTGGCCATTTCTGGACAATTGGGCAGCACAATAGCGACACGATCTGTGCGCCCGATACCCATGCCATTTAACGCGCTGATGGTTTGTTGAATTAGCTGGGTTAGCTCGCCGTATGAAAGAGCAATCGCGCTTGGCGCCATCATTGCGGTGGCTGTGGGTGTCTGCTGGGCAACCATGTCATGCAGGGTAGTGAATGAAGTCATTTTTACGAGGGTAAGGTGATTTAAGAAATTTTTAGAACCGCTTTGTGTTGCTGTAAATTGCGCGCCAGCAAACTGGCTAATGCATATACGGCATCAATCGTTGGGGTCGGTGTTTGGGTTATCTTGCCTAATTCAATCACTGACGCCACTAGTGCTTGAAGCTCAAGTGCCCGGCCCAGCTCGACATCTTGCAACATCGATGTTTTATGTTGACCGACCGCTTGTGCTCCGGCGATGCGTTTATCGAGACTGACTTTGAATTGAACACCCAGTTTTTCGCCAATGGCCTTTGCTTCGATCATCATGTTGGCAGCTAAATTTCGGGTTGGAGCATACAAACAGATATCTTCTAGAGTGGCATGGGTTAAAGCACTTATCGGATTAAAACTCAAATTACCCCACAACTTAAGCCAAATCTCAGAGCGAATATCAGTTGAAATGGGCGCTTTGAAACCAGCCTCTTTGAACGCATCACTAATAGCGCGAATGCTCGGCGAATCTGAACCGTCGATTTCACCCAAAGTAAATCGATTGCCTTCGATCACTTTAATGACGCCAGGACTGATGACTTCGCTTGCGGGATACACCACGCTGCCAATAACACTACTAATCGGAATATGCTGAGCAATAGTGCCCTGCGGATCAACTGCGCAAATGGTCGTGCCGCTGTAAGGGCCTTTGTTACCTTGAAAATACCACCACGGGATTCCGTTTTGCATTGTGATGATTCTAGTCGAGCCGTGCATCAGCGCGGGAAGATCGGCGGCCACTGGCGCAACCTGATGCGCCTTCATGCCTAAAATCAGTAGATCTTGCACGCCAACATCGGTGAGGTTATCCGTGGCCAACGCTGGCTTTGCGACTAGCTCGTTACCGTTTTCTTCGATCAACTTCAAGCCGTTTGCGCGCACTGCTTCTAAATTAGCGCCACGTAAAATTAACGACACTTCATGGCCAGTTAGTGCCAGCTTCACGCCTAGCATGCCGCCAATAGCGCCGGCGCCAACGATACATATTTTCATACTAGTTATCTAACCCTAGGTCGTTTGATTCATAGGTATTTTCTAATACACCGATTCCGTCAATACACACTTGGACGGTCGTTGACGGCTTTATTGGCAGCACGCCCAACGAGGTGCCACAGGCTATCACGTCGCCAGCGTACAGGGTGATCTCACGCGATAGAAGCGAGACTATTTGCGGCGGAGAAAAAATCATGTCGCTACAAGCATAGTTTTGCCGTTCACGGCCATTCACGATTGTTTTAACCTGCAACCGGGTCCAGTCTAAACCGGTAGCAATGCAAGGCCCAAAAATACCGAAAGTGTCAAAACTTTTTGCCCTTGTCCACTGGGAAAACGAAGCGTCACGAGAAATGAGATCTAAAGCAGTAACGTCATTCACGCAGGTGTAACCAAAAATGGCTTGGCTCGCTTGCTCTAAGCTAGCCTGCCGACAGGTTTTCCCGATGACGATACCTAACTCGCCCTCGTACACCACGCGCCCGTCGTAGCTGGATGGTGCAGTAAATGGTTGACCATGGGCGCAATAACTATTTTGTCCTTTGATAAACCAAAGTGGTTCGGTTGGAATGCTTAATCCCTGCTTAACCGCTTGAGCATGAAAGTTGTTCCACAGCCCAATAAACTTACCCGGCACGCAAGGCAGTAAAACGGTCACCGCTTCCAGAGCTATTGTCATGCCGGTTAACTCATAATCACCAAACAAATCCCCACTGCATTGCTCAATAACATCGTTGCTGAGCAAGCCAAACTGTTCTTGGCCGGCATTTTTGTAGCGGATAAATCGCTTAGTAGTCAATTTATTGTCTCAGTTTTCGATTGCTTTTTAAGGGCGGCAAATATCGGCCAAACTAACATGACCAACGCTAGCGCAGTAATGCTAGTTACTAGGGGGTTAGAAACAAAAACTGACAAGCTACCGCCCGAACCAAGCAACGATTGTCGGAATGCGTTTTCAGCCATGTCACCCAATACTAACGCTAGTACCAAAGGGGCCAACGGGTAGTCCAGTTTTTTGAAGACGTATCCAATCACACCAAAACCCATCATGAGCCAGACGTCGAACATTGAGCTGTGCACAGTGTAAGCGCCGACAGCACAAATCACTAAAATCACCGGCGCAATAATTGAAAAGGGAATCCGCAAAATGGCAGCGAACCAAGGTACTGTTAAGAGCACGACAATTAGCCCAACCACATTACCCAGATACATACTGGCAATTAAGCCCCAAACAAAATCTTTTTGTTCCACAAATAACAGCGGCCCGGGTTGCAACCCCCATACCAATAGGCCGCCTAGCAACACAGCGGCGGTGGGTGACCCTGGAATACCCAAGGTTAACATCGGTAACAAGGCAGCAGTTCCGGCTGCGTGGGCAGCGGTCTCGGGTGCTAAAACGCCTTCTATACTTCCTTGGCCAAACTCAGCTGGTTTTTTAGAAAATCGTTTTGCAATCCCGTAGCTCATGAACGAAGCGGGTGTAGCGCCGCCTGGCGTAATCCCCATCCAACAGCCGATAGCGCAGCTACGTAAATAGGTTAACCAATAGCGAGGCAATTGTTTCCAGGTTTCAAAAACCACTTTGCTATTGATTCGCCCTTCTTTACCCTTGAAGGAAAGACCTTCTTCCATCGTTAACAAAATTTCACCAATACCAAATAGGCCGATCACGGCAATCAAGAAATCAAACCCCTTCATGAGCGGTTCAAAGCCAAAGGTTAAACGCAATTGTCCGGTGACATTGTCCATGCCAATTGCGGCCAGTGCAAAACCCAAAAACATGGCGGCGAATGTTTTCCACGGCGCCCCTTTGCTCATTCCGATAAAACTACAAAAGGTCAGCAATTGCACAGCGAAAAACTCTGGAGGACCAAACTTTAACGCAAACTTTGCAACTAGGGGAGCCAAAAAAGTAATCATTAATACGGCCACAAACGCACCAATAAATGATGAAGTAAAGGCCGCTGTTAAAGCCTGCCCAGCTTGTCCGCGTTGCGCCATGGGATAACCGTCGAAGGTTGTTGCCACCGACCATGGCTCGCCGGGAATGTTAAACAAAATTGATGTTATCGCCCCACCAAAAAGAGCTCCCCAATAAATACAAGACAACAAAATAATGCCTGACACTGGGCTCATGGTGAAGGTCAGTGGCAACAGAATCGCAACACCATTTGCGCCACCCAAACCTGGTAAAACACCAATCAAAATACCTAAAATAATGCCCAAAAACATGAGGCCGATATTTATGGGGGACAGGACAATTGAAAAACCATGAAACAGCGCTTGAATTTCATTCATATTAGTACCCGAGCAATGCTTCGAGCGGGCCTTTAATCAACGGCACCTTAAACCAAATTTCAAACATCACAAAGAGCAGTACCACCACACAAGCCGCAGTGACGCCAGACTTCATAAGGCTGAACTTGCCTTGCCAAATCATGAACAAACTAATGAATCCGAACGATGCAACATAAATTCCTAGCCACTGCATAGCCGCTAGGTAAGCTAAGAACGGCAAAAAAATCGAAAGTACTAATTTGAGCTGCGGACGCGACACAAACGATTCGGTTTTGTTCATCCGGAACCCACGCCACAAGTTAAAAAAACTGGCGATACACATGAGTAATCCGACATAAAACGGAAAATAGCCACTTTGCGGCCCGTCAGCGCCCCATCCTGCACCTTTGCGTGCGCTGTCCCACATGACCACCGCGCCAACAAGTAAAAATAATAAGGCGGTCGCAATTTCTAGGGTTCTAACTGAGGCACCACTACCGTCTGCTGGGTCTTCTTGCACAATAAACTCCTCTTTATTTGGCAACAAAGCCTGCTTCTTGCATCAGCAATCGGTGACGAACGTCTTCATTGGCAACCCAACGGGCAAACTCCGCACCCTCCATAAAGGTTTGGTTAAACGCGCCCTCGTCCATAAATTTTTTCCATTCCGGAGTTGCACGTATTTTTTTCATCAATTCGACGTAATACGCGGTGTGCTCAGGCTTGACTCCGGGAGCCATAAAAATACCGCGCAACATCAGGTAAGTAACGTCAAGACCATTTTCTTTGCAGGTTGGAATGTCTGCCCACGCTTTGTCGGCAACCTTGTCTTTGTATACCAAGCGATTCGCGTCAAACACGCATAACGGGCGCAACTTGCCGGCACGCCATTGGGCAACGGCTTCAATTGGGTTGTTCACCGTGGAGTCAATATGCTTGCCCACCAGTTGTACTGCTACTTCGCCGCCCCCTTTGTAGGGTACGTAAATTAATTTGTTACCCTGGGATTTTTCCATGAGTGCAGTAATAATTTGATCCTCTTGCTTGGACCCCGTACCGCCCATCTTCATTTTGCCGCTTGAAGCCTTTACAGCACTAAGATATTCTTGTGTGGTTTTATACGGCGATTCCGCATTAACCCACAGTACAAATTCGTCTAACGCCATCATGGCCACTGGCGTCATGTCTTTCCAACTAAATGGAACGCCGGTTGCAATCGGGGTGGTAAACATATTGGATAATGAAATCACAATTTTGTGGGGATCACCTTTAGCGTTTTTTATGTCCAAAAAACCTTCTGCGCCTGCACCGCCACCTTTGTTTACCACCACTAAAGAACTTTTCATCAGGTTGTTCTTAGTGATGATGCCTTGGATCAATCGCGCCATTTGATCAGCACCACCACCAGTGCCCGCGGGCACGATCAGTTCGACGTTTTTGGTTGGCTGCCAATCGGCAGCGTAAATTGGCGCGCAAACAACTAGAACAGCTGCTGCAATAAAACGGTGGGCTAACTTTTTGAACGGACTGTTACGCATCGCATGGCTCCTTGATTGATACCCATTAAGTTAATCGGTATGTGTATTCCGAACAGGTGTGCGAAACGACGCGACAAGTGAAAGTACAACCATTTCATCCCGCATTGTGAAACTTGCTTTGTTTCAAAGACCTAAGTGTTTGATTTTTGTCGCTTAACGGCTTTGCGTTTCATATGGCGAAATTTTTTAGGATTTTTCAAGGCTGCGCCGGAAATTTTTGTCCTGTTAGGGCGAACGGCGCGGCCAATCACAAAGCCGCCTTGGCGACTAATCGCATGCATTGCAAAAACAGCGAGTCGAGCTCAAAGGTAGTGCCGCAGGCGCGGGACAACGCTAAAGTACTGAACGCAACTGCCGCCCGGAGTGCCTGCGCGCGCACAGATAGCGTTCTGAGGCTTCAGGTGTAAAAAGACAAACACAACGACAAAAAAGTTCAGCCCAAATAATCTGGCTGCGAAGGCGGCTGCGTGAGCTGCAAATTAGAGCCGATTGGTGCGGATTTTAGCGCTACTTTTGCGCTTGCATGGCCGTTTTGCCGATGCAATCATAGGCGTTAAAGTCAGCGTCGCCCTAATCGGTAAGAACCAAACGAGTCGCGTTCCTGCCTTCATGTTTTGCTTGGTACATTGCCCGATCGGCACGAATTACAATTGATTTTGCCGTTTCGTCTGGATTGATTTGAGTTGCTCCAACGCTGACGGTCAGCGGCGCATTTGCACCGAGTTGCTCGACCCAATTCATTTGCGCAATAAATTTTCGGGTGCGCTCGCAAAACTCCATTAAGTCGGCTGGGTTATCCAAGTTCAGCACAACGATAAACTCTTCACCGCCATAGCGATAAACCGTATCTAAGCCACGGATCGATTCTTGTAGTCCTTGTCCGATACGGTGCAGTACTTGATCGCCAATTTCGTGGCCGAAACGATCATTGACAGATTTAAAGTGATCGACGTCAATAATGGCCAGTGCTCGGTGTTGTTTATTTCTGCCGCTTACCTGTTGCAATATAGCCGTCATGTCTTCATCGAAGGCTCTGCGATTTAAAAGCCCCGTCAATACATCGTGACGCGCGGCTTGCCGTTCTTTTTCAAGGCGTATTGCCGATTTTTCTGATTGCTCACGCCAAGTTTTAGCTTCGTGCTTTGCGTCAACAATTTCAATTTCACCCAGCAACAATTGTGATTGCTCTTGCATTAGATGACTTGAGTGCATTAGAAACTGCTGATGAATCTTTTCTAGAGCATGAAGCGCTTTAGAAAAATCACCAACAGATTTGAAGACTTGATGTTCTAATGTCAATAGGTCCAGCGCTGTCATCGCGTCACCCACTTTATCTTGCTGGGGGATGAGTTCTTTTTCAATAAAATCCGCAGCGAGCTGGCCGTTACCTGCAAACATCATTAGGTAGGCTCGGTAAATTTTCGCAATTAAACTGTGCAACGGGTTATTCAATTGTCGGCAAACTATTTCGTACTTTTGCAAAACTCGCGCAAGGTTTTGCTCGTCCATTAAAACAGCATACAAACCAGCTTTCGTGCGGTAGGCATAAATTTCACGCGATGCCTGACCCTCTGAGTATTCAATGGCTTTTTTGAGAACGGCAACGGTTCTATTTGTTAGCGAAGATAAGGTTTTGATTGGTTGAATTTGCGATTTAAAATCGATTTCCCAGCGCAAATTATTGGCGAGGTTTTGATAACAGCCAAATTTAACTTCGTTATCGTTAGTCTTTTCGGCGTATTCGATTGCCTTTTCTAGGGATTGAACACAGCGCTCTGTGTATTGCAGCGAACCGTAGGTTGCACCAAGCCGACAATACGCCCAGGCCAACAGACTATCGTCACCTAGTTGTTGTGATCGCTTCAATGACTCAAGAGCGAACGGCAAAGCCTTGCCCGGTTCACCAAGATTCACATAGCAACGGCTAATAATATTTCTCACTTCCAGCGAGCGCCGCGGTTGGCATAATCGGTCAACTGCAGGCAAAATTTGTTCAGCCAGTAGGCGTGCTTGAGACTCTAGGCCTGATCTGGCCAAATGAGCCGCTTCTAATGCACAGGCATCGGCATAGAGTCGTTCATTATCTTGTTCATATGCGGCTTCCCGCGCGGATCGCGCTAACTGTAAGCCGCGCTCGCAATCACCAGACTTCAGTGCGGCCTGGCTTTCATCAAGCGTTGCTTGTTCAGAAATTAGTCGTGATGCGTGAGTCCTCATCAACATATATTGCCCTAAAAATCATCGTTTTGGCATACCTAAAATCGAGAGGTGACCAAACGGTAATATTTAAAACTCTAACGGTTAGTTCGGAACCACGGGAGGTGCAATTGAATGACACCTCCCCGGCTTAATGACCACTTACTTCGTTGCGGTCGGCCCTCGTTTGCTGGTTTTTTACCGAGGCGATCATCGTGCGCTGCGACGCGAAAGACGCAGGGGCGCGATGGCACTACGCATCATTGGATGTCACCGTTGGGTTCATTCAAATGCTTGGCTGCTTTACCAGAGCTTCCACCATTTAGTAAACTGGGCGTTCTTCAGTGCGAAGGCTTTGTCTGGATACAGGCGATACGATGGGTCGGTCGATAGTTTTTGCTCAAGTTTAACGTCGGCTCTAGCCGTAACCTTGATCTTGAATTCATTATCGCAGTGAAGAAGCAGCTGGTCTACTGCTACGACTTCATGCCGTTCAAGCCAAGTGGTTGTGTACATGGCGCCAACTGATTTTCGATCAATGACATCAAGGCTCTCGTTCGTGAGTACGATCTCAAGAGAGTCCTCAAAAAGACAATCCCACGAGGTGATCAAAAGATGGTTTTTACCGCAACTGTATTGCGCTTCCAACACATACCCGGGAATGTGTTTACCCGTGGCGTTGCCACAAAGCAGGAGCTCGCTTTCTTGAGGCCACGATTGATATTCGCCGTGGTGGCGCTTCAAAGTAAAAGTGCCTGTCGCTTCTATGCTATTCATCACTCGCGAAAAAATCGACTGTGGGCTGCAACTCCTCCAGCAAAATTTCACTAATATCTTCTTCCAAAATATAGCCGTTTGCAATGCCGCGCGCAACTTCGATTTCTGGCTTTCCTTAGTCGCGGACAAATAGCTCTTTAGATACGAACGTTTCCCCAACACTCTTCGCGATCTTCTCAATGTTGTGCACCAAGCAGTACCGGTACCACTGTGTGTTGACTGTTCAAAGGCTCGAAAATTTCGCTACCTTGGTTAATACATTTCGACCCGTTTTTGACGTAAAGTGAATGGCCTGAAGAGGCTTAATTGTTTACCGCCTCACTCGACTATGAGAGCCTTACAACTAAAGTCATATTGACAAGTTTTTTGATCAAGAGGGAATCATGATCTGGCTAATTTACGCGCTGATCGCTTTGGGTGGCCTAGCGGTTTCTAGCATTTTTATAAAGCCTTTTTACCAGCGTTTTAAAAGGCAGCACATTTACTCTTCGCAACGGTTTGAGCTGGTTAAGCGACGCGGTTGGACGCTGACTGAGTCCACCATCGATGGCGTATTTTCGGCCGATGCGTCGGCGGAGGATGCGCAGCCATCGCGGGCTCAAAGCCGATTTGTTTTTTGCACTCACGCGCCGTCTTCCCCTTCATACCAAGGACCTTCGGATCCTGCCAGCGGGATGCAAATTTTACGGGTGCCGATGCCTCAGGGTTTCTGCGCCATGGCTGACCCTGAGACAATGAAACTGCTTATCGACAACGCAAAGGAGGATAAGTTTGATCGAACCACCTATGGTCGTGTTAACGCGGTGTTGCACGGTGTTTTTAACGATCAGTCGTCTGATTTGCAGGGCGGCCACGTGAGGGCGTTGACCGGAATTGAGGCGCTGCTTAACCAACACACTGCATGGCAAGGTGTGGAATTTAACGACGGTGGTCGGCATGACATAGACGCCCCAGATTGGCCGCTAGAAATGGTTTTTTGGGCGAGTGGCCCCAGCTGGCAAAGCGTATGGACGCCGGAAGTGGCAAAGCGCTGGCATCGTTTTCGCACCGAGTTTCAAAATAACCCGAAGCACAAGGCAAGTACCCACAACAGAATATTTTCACCTAAGCACTTGAGCACGGTTTATATGCTGGCAGGGGACCAGCAGGTTCGGCTGGTGAACAGCGGTACTGCTTTGCTCAGTGCGCAAGAGCAGGAACTGTTTATCGATCTCGGTCTTGCTTTCGCCCGTGCAATGAGCGCCGCTGAGCAAAAGATTTAGGCTGGCGCGATGGCACCACGCCTGATGGGACTGCGGCTGCGAATTGGAGGCGGTTGATGCGTTTTTATAAAGTGACTGTTTCGCCAACTAAAGGAGCGCCGCCGTGCTAGATTAGCTGGATAAAAGATAGCCGCCGACGGTTTTTCTTAATTGCACTTTTTTCCAGATGTTGATGTCAACTGATCGGCTACAGGATCAAAGGTTAGCGTGTCGAAGGGCGGAATTTTTGTGCGTCAAGCATTGAGCTTTCTGATTCTAAAGCGCACAATCGTGGCGGCTAAGATGACAACTGCGTTATTTACGTTTCAAGGTGTCTGACCATGTTGAAACGATTGTTTTTGCAATGCATTGCGCTCAGCGCACTCGCATTTACACTTTCTAGTTGCGCTTCGCTTTCCGGTGGTGGGTGGACTACGCTAATTGATGGTGATTCGGGAATGAGCAATTTCAACATTACCGGCGAAGCGAACTGGCGCGCTGAAGGCGGGGCAATTGTGGCGGACGGGACAAAAAATGGTTATCTCGTGACTAAGAAATCCTATAAAGATTTCGAAATTCGCGCGGAATTTTACCCAGAGACCGATACCAATAGTGGCATTTTTATTCGCGCGCAAGCGCCGGCTACGATTGCGGCGGTTAGCTCGTATGAAGTGAATATTTGGGATATTCGTCCCGAACCAAAATTTGGCACGGGCGCAATTGTAGACTTTGCCGAAGTACCGGTTCCGATTAAGAATTTGGTGGGTGGCAGATGGAATTTGTTGGAAATTAGCGCTAAGGGCGATCAGTTTGTGGTGAGGCTAAACGGCGTAGAGACCGTAACGCTTAAAAACAGTAAGTTCGCACAAAGCCCGTTTGCGCTACAGCATGCAACCGGTGCAAATGGCCTAAAGGGCGGGCCAATTAAATGGCGTAGCGTGAAAGTGCGCGAGTTTTAGAAAGCGCCAATTGAATTCGCAGTGAAAAACGATGCCTAATGTCTTCGTTATTGTGTGGAACTAGCAAACACAAGGCGCGTGGCCGTTGGGCTTTACACTGCGTATTTCTTACTCCGTTTTTTGGGAGTTCCGTCCAACACAATACGGTGCACGTCAAAAGCGGCAACTCCAGTCACCCGCTGCGCTTGGGTTGGGCCAAACTATTGAAGCGGGTGTTCAACCTAGACTTTATCCATTGTCCGCACTGCGGCGATGCTTCGATGGCGACAGCCAACGCCGTACTCCAAGCGACTGGCTCGATTTTCCAAGTTTTATGAAGCACTCGTCCAGCGGCGGCGGCACGCCTAGCTACCGCCGTTTCTGCTGCGTTCGCCGAAGGTGCACGTATTGCTACGTAAAAATAACGGTTTCTACTTAGGTTTAAATTGTCCCCTAGCGCGCACCAGAGAACAAATTCTTACAGATGGGAACCTTCATTCCAGCATAACGTAAAGTTTGCGAGCCTTGCCCCACCCTATTTCAGAGCGGGCAGTATTCCAACTTAAGCGCGGATCTTTTTACGCATCAACACCAAACCAACAGCGATCAAGGCAAGGCTGGCTGGAGCAGGTACTTGGCCGGTTGACGTGCTTATTTGAAAAGTCGCTTGACCATCGGTCACAAAATCGAATTCGGTATTTGAGCCTGTATCGAAGAAAATGTTAAGGCTATTGTTGGTAAAGGATAGAGTCGGTGCATAAACTGGTTCCATCAGATTATTAGAAATCAACGTAAAGCCAGTGATGTTTTCCCCAACGCTCAACACAATGTTGGAGATCTCAAAAAGAAAAGTCTGGAAATCGAGAGCGTCGCGAGCTGTAAGTGTCAGGATATTAGTTGTTGGATTGATGTCTACAGCAACTCGACCAGGGGTCCAACCGCTAGGGTTGGCAGTTGGAGTTACTGCATCAAATTCGATTCCTGCGCCAACAGTAACGTTCGTTGCTGCAAAAACCAAGGCCCCTGTGCTGTTAACCGAATACGGCAAATCGCCTTTGTTTGTAAAGTCTGCGGATAAAATCGCGGCATTGGAGAAACCGGTCAACGCGAGTGTTGCTAATGCTAATATGATTTTTTTCATGATGTATTTTTTTAACTGAAATTGTTGAGGTGTTAACGACCGAGCAACAACTATGCCAATGTAAAATATTCGTGATTAAACGCATATTTATTATGTTTTCTTAACTAAAATTCGGCAACGCCGAGCCAAACCGGCGTGATCAAAAAACTTGAGAAAAAAACTCGACGTGACTTACATCACTTTTTGCGATTTATGTTCCCCCGCAGTCGCTTTGCGGCTACATAAATCGATCATCACTGCTAAATATAACCAGCCTTCGCTCGTTGCAGCGATCCTGCAGCACCAAGCGCTAGAGAAGATTCTGAACCACCGAGGGTAAAAGGAACAAAATTTGATGAAAGAAGGCCAAACCAAGTCATCAACTTGCCGCTGCGGAGCGAACGGAAGTTATGAAATTAAAGAGGATGACTTACCGGATGGCGTAAAGGATGCCTTCAAATTGCGTCAGTCTTTGTATGCAAATTGGGAAGCCCTTTACCAGTGCCGCAATTGTGGGCAGAATTGGCATCAATCGACCAGCGGTAAGTTTGGTGAATGGATCATCTACTCAAAAGTCAGCAAGCGAAAAGCTGTCGACCTGATTAAAAATTAAGGGAGTGTCTATGAGCGATCTTTCGCCATCGCAAAGTGTTATGCATACCGGTTTCGCCGCATTTTGCGCTGTTACTGCGATGACATTTGTCAGCCCGGTCCAAGCAAAGCCCGCCGCCTTGAATGCAGGCACCTATCATTGCACAACGATTTCATCCTCGACGTTTGCACAACGCACACCGGACACCAACGACCCGAGTGAGATCAATCGCCGGGCCGGAGGAAATAAAATCCGACCGGCAACACCGCCGCAGCTTTTTTTTGGTCCGGCTGCGTTCGGTAATGTGATCCTTGACGGCAAGGGGGGATACCGCATGCCGAGCGTTCGACAGACCGGTCGTTATGGATTCAATGCAGCTACCGGTCGTCCTACATTCACAGGTGATCTTGGCGCGATGAAACAGGGTTATTACAGCGGCACCGGCACCAGTTTTACTGTCAGCATGGGCGATGATTTGAACTTCCAATGCAGTCTTGCCGGAGCGGCAGCAGATGGTCAATTATCGGCTGGGTCAAGCGCGCCTGATGCTGGGCCCTTTGCAGCAATGGGGCCAGCGCTTGAATCTGCAGCAGCAACAAACTTTACAGGTAGTTTTACCGGCGACTATATCTGCGGAAACGACTCAACAACCTTGCAACTATCCCTGTCTGCAAAACCCAATGGTAGTCTGGTTGGAATATTCAGATTCGGTGGGGATCGCATGGCCGAAATGAACTATGCGTTGGGCACCTATTCAATGATTGGAAACTGGACAGGATCTCACTTCACTTTGAAAAGCCAAGCTTGGATTAGGCAGCCCGCAGGTTATGTCATGGTTGATATCGAAGGCGATATCAGCGAACGCGGAGTCTTTGGCAAGGTTGTGAGTCCGTCATGTTCAACGTTTACGGCCACCAAGGTCAAGTAGGTCGGCTAACACCCGGAACAGCAACCAACAACCAAGAGCCGCGCGCATTGTAGCGATCTTGCAGCGTAAAGCGCTAGAGAAGATCCTGAATCACCTAAGGTAAGAGCCGCAACCGCAGCCCCGAGCTACAGCGCGCGGACAAATGGCGTAATGAAGCGTCAGGTGTAAATAACCAATCAAACAACCAAACAGTTCAGCTCAAATATTCCGACTGCGAAGGAGAGCGCTTAAACAGTTAGCATGCTGCACCTTAGTTTAGAAAGCGCGCTTATACCAACAGTGAGGCCAAGGTGAAGTACTCATTTAAGTTCAAGCGACACCAATCAATCCGTCAGATATCGGGCTGTAAAAGCTGATCTTTGTGTGGTGCTGCCCGAAAATGCGAGCACTGCCGATTGTGCGTCGTGTTAGTGAGCTGATGATTTCAAATCGGTAGCATGCCGTGCCCTTGATACACTATACGGTTGCGGCCAGTGTTTTTCGCAAGATACAAACGTTCGTCTGCGCGATTGATTACTTCCGTTAAAGTGCTGCCTTCAAAAAGGTGCGCTACACCAACGCTAACAGTTATTTTTATTTGCTGACCAGCATACTCGCACGGGTTATCAGCGAGGCAGCAACGAACACGTTCTGCTAACGCAATCGCATCAGGCTGGCTTAGTTGGGAGACTAGAACACAAAATTCTTCGCCACCGTAGCGCGAAACGATTGCATCGTCTTGGCGAACAACCGAACGAATAATGGCCACACAGTGCACAAGAACAGCGTCGCCTGCTGCATGCCCCCAGGTATCGTTAATTCGTTTAAAGCGATCTACATCGATCATAAAAACAACTGGTTCTGTTTCAGAAATAGTTGATGCGTTGCGACGGTCGATCAATTTCGAACCCATTTCAAGCAAGTAACGGCGAGAGTGAGCATCCGTTAGTGCGTCTTTATTTACAAAGTTTTGCAAACGATGCGCTAACCGAGCATTGATGACAGCCATAAGGCACGCATAGGCCAACCCGGGCATAACTGAATAAACGACGGCCCGAAATAAAAAATTACCGTTATTAGTGGCGATCGGGTCAAAGATTGATAATAGGCGCGGAACAATACTGGCCAAGCTAAAGCAACATAAAGCCAAAACAAACCAACGAATTTTCGGAGCCATTGGGTCGCGTGCTTTTGCGACGATGACAGCTGTCGCTAGGGTCAACACAAACAAGCAAACCATATTCCAATTGCGAGCGCCTAACCCATCGGGCCAGATCAAATGACCTGCAAAACTAAGAACAACAATCGCAAGGATACGTAAACGCAAACCGTTGGGTTGATACAGCAACGCAACGCAGGCCATTCCAGATAGGTAAGCGGCCAAACTTAAAAATAATACAGAACCGGTGTACCGAAGGCTTTGATCCATATTGAGGTGAAGCGTAGCGAGCATACCCAACGATGCAAACGCCATGCTGACCGCCAAAGCGATTAGTGGGCTACGGTACTTTGTTATTGCCAAAGCTTGAGCCACCAGCAGACAAGCAGTGACTAGTGCAATCAGAGAACCCAAACCTAAAACGGTCGAAGGTTCTAACCATCCGAAAAGTTGCTGCACTAATGTCCTTCACTGTTCTAATGATGAGAGCGTAAAGGGTCTCTTAAGGAATTGATGAACTTCGCTGACCGAATCTAGATTTTCACCGACGCAAGGAGACGATCAAACAGGTAGTCAATGAAGTTGCCGAAAGTCTGTTTGCACTGACCGAACTGATTCGGGTTTAAGACCGGTGCTTTGGCAGGCTAGAAATCCCAATTGAAGACACATGTGTGCCTTTAGCGCTTTTTCAGATTATCTATTGCTCAGCTCATCAGCGCGCGTTTGATTAACGTGCTTGATCAAAAAAACGGTGGCTAATGATGATCCAGGTCCAATTGTATAGTTGCGCGGTATTTGTATCACCTAAGTTGATCGTGCAAAAACGATCTACGCTTAAATATTCACTCGGTTTTATAATTAGCCCATGAAAATTCGAATCCTTTCCGACTTGCACGAAGAATTCGCCGAATTGCTTGGCGGCCGATTAATTTTTGACCCATCCGATGCTGACGTCACGGTGCTAGCAGGCGATATTGCAAATGGCTTGGGCGCACTTGAAGTGGCCAGTCGTGAAGAGTTCGCCAATACACAAGTCGTGTTGGTTCCAGGCAATCACGAGTTTTATGGCGCCCAACTGTTTGGGCCACCCGACGATAAAACAACGATGCCTTTAGTCGAGGCGATGCGCAAGCAAGCGCTAGCGCACGTTCATGTTTTATCCGAACAGTTTGTTGATATTAAAGGCTATCGCTTTTTAGGCTGCACGTTGTGGACAGATTATTGTCTATATGGAGTTGAGCGCCGTGAACAAGTGATTGAATTGAGTCGGCCGCGCATGGCCGATTATCGCTACATCGAGCGCGTTGCGGGCTCACTGCTGACTGCGGAGGATACGATCAGCATTCACAATCAGCATAGGCTTTGGCTCGCGCAACAAATACAGGCAAGCCCACTGCCGGTTGTGGTGGTTACTCACCACGCACCGCATATCAACAGTGTTCATAAGCGATTTGAGAATAATCCAATTAACCCGGCTTTTGTTTCGGATTGTAGCCTTTTGATGCAAGGCGTTCGGACGCCCGAGTTGTGGATACACGGCCATGCACACAACGGCTTTGATTATCGAGTAAACAAAACTCGGGTTGTTGCTAACCCAGCAGGTTATCGAAAACGCAGCAAGCTCAACAAATTTGCGTCAATAACTGATTGGGATTATGAAAACAGAAAGTTCAATCCTAATTTGGTGGTCGAGTTAGGGGATTGAATTATCTCTTCTGCCCAGAACTTTTTCAAACGCACGCGTGTTATCGGTGACAAGCAGCGACTGTTGGCTGAGTGCATGCGCAGCGATCACAGTGTCTAAAGAACAAATGGGTGTACCGCACCTCTTAAGTTCGGCGCGACTGTCGCCATAGACCCAAATTGCGGCGCTATCGAAAGGCAAAATGACGAGCAGTGCTAAAAACTTTTCGAGTGCAGCGCGATTGCTTACAGAGCCATTTTTCGCGACGCCAAATGCTAACTCAGCGGCAACCACGCTGCTGATGCCCAAATCGCCTAATCGATATTGAGCAAAGCGATCTAGAACCTGTTTTGGTCGGGCATTAATAATATAAATGCACGTGTTTGTGTCGAGCAGAATCACGGCTTGATAGTGTCTCGTACTTGTTCAATAGGTTGTTCTCGAGTTATTTCAAAACTAGGCTCGAACTCACAGAAGCTTTCAGCCAATGTTTGTCTAATGGAAAACGTTGAATCGCTTCGCGGGTTAATGCGGCTTTTACTAGCGCAAGATGAGCCCTTGCTGTTTAACCTTCTTGGACCAGGGCGCATGCGCTGACGTTGCGCGAAGCTATGCCAAATCCTGAATTCATGCATCCAAAAGGTTCGTTCCTTGGTCGGACGCATAAGAGCTTGAACTGGCGGTTTATTTAGTCAATTTGTACTGGTTTTATACAGCGCAAGTTAGGATCGAGGTACAAAGTGCTGTTGTTTTAAATTTCGAAGTAAAATCGCTGACCTACTCGCGTTAGGTTTAATTTTTTTAGGTGACTGCCGTGCAATTATCTGATCTTGCAATTCCTATTTTGCCCAGCCGCTCTATTAATGCAACGGTTCAGTTTTATCAAAAACTAGGCTTTGAAGGTTGCGCCCACAGCAACGATGCGAATTACGCAATCATGCGACGTGGTTCGGTTGAGCTGCACTTCTTTTTGCACACTAATTTTTTGCCTGAAGCCTCTTGGGCAGGGTGTTACATTCGGGTGCTCAACGTAGATCAGTTTTTTAACCTTTGCGCGCAAGAAAACTTACCTGAAAAAGGTATCCCGCGAATGGATCGTCTAGAAAACAAACCGTGGGGATTACTTGAGTTCGCCATTGTTGATCCCGACGGAAACTTGTTGCGTATTGGTCAAATTATTGAAATTTAGTTAGGCCCATGACCGAATTAACCGCGATGCGGCTTTACGATCAAGTTGCCGAGAAATCAGGCTTTGTTGTTTTTCGAAAAAAACGTGGGTCCTAGCCTTTATGCCTATCGCCCGATCAAAGCCATCACTTCGACTACGCCACCTTGCTTTTTAGGGCTTCGGTAAAACGTAATACCGGTGGTTAGTTAGACGTCAGCGCTGATCAGCATACGCGGCTGTTTGCAAAGTCACGGTTTCTGCGTCCCTTGTTAAGCGATTTCTTGGATATTTTGTTTCTCCACTGGAGCTGAATTTTTTGAACTTAATATTTTTTGTTTCGCGTTTGCAAGCATGCTTTGTAGCGAGTCGTCGTCCTGATCCTCGTTTTTGTTACTTAAATTCGAGAGGATCGGTAGCGGGTCAATAGAACGCCATGCAGGCAACGCTGCTACGAGGCTTGAAAGCAATACACCGCCGCGTAGCAACCAAATAACGTAACCGATTGAAACACCGGTACTAACCGCCACTGACGAAGCCACGACATTTTTATCGAGTTCAATTTTTTGGTTCAGTTCCTCGCGAGTTTTTTCCATCTCTTTCAAAAACGCAGGTTGAGTTACAGTATTTTTTTCCCATGTGTCCGAGTTGTTGCTGACGGGCCTTAAAAACAACGATGCTTGTTGTGCGTTAGCGGTAATGATTGGATCAATCGTCAACGTTGCACCGTTTATTGATTCTGCAACCACGGTAGGATTGGCTCCTAACAAGAGGGCTAGCACGTGATCGACGGCTGTCTTTGGAGCGTTATCGCGTTGGACCGATTGAGCTGGCGTACCGTTGTTTATGCCATAGTCTTGGGTCGAGTTTGGCGCATTGGATAATGCGACAGGCGTGGCTACATTGTCGGTCAATCCAGTTTTTGTTTCTGCGCGAGTAACCGTAGGTGCACTGCTCGAAGTAATGACAGGTGCCCCACTGGCGCTAGTGGTGGCGGTAGGCGCGGGTGGACTTGACGGCGCTGGTTGAGCAAGTTCGTTGAGTGTTACCTGAACAATTGGAGCCGGAGCAGGTACCGGAGCAGGTACCGGAGCAGGTACCGGAGCAGGTACCGGAGCAGGTACCGGAGCAGGTACCGGAGCAGGTACCGGAGCAGGTGCCGGAGCAGGTACCGGAGCAGGTGCCGGAGCAGGTGCCGGAGCAGGTACCGGAGCAGGTGCCGGAGCAGGTGCCGGAGCAGGTGCCGGAGCAGGTGAAGCGGCGATCGTGATTTTCAACGGAGCTATTTTCGAGTCTGCGCCGCTATCGTCAGTTACTTTCAACAAAACACTATCAGTGCGGGCTGCACCGACCGCAGCGCGATATTCAAGCAACCCAAGATCAATGTCAGATTGAGAAAAGTTTGCGCCTTGTTGTAATCGAACCTTGTTTAGATAAATTTGCTCATTATTACCGAGCTCAGTAATCGTATACACGAATGCCTTTCGCGGGCTATCTATGTCCGAGGTGTTAATTTGTGCCGCGGTAATTGTGAATGACTGATTTGATTCGACACTGAATCCGCTAAGTTCAATAACCGGTGCATCGTTAACCATACTGATCGATAGCGTTAGCAATGTGTCGTTGCGCAGGTAACTATCGACAACGTCATTTACTGTAAATGCAACGCTAATTGGACCAGAATACTCGGCTGATGGAACGATACTTAACTGGTTGAGTATTGTTTGTACATCTGAAGCCGTGCCATTAAATTGCGCGCTTTGCCCGTTTGGTGAAAGTACAATTTTTGTTGCTGTAGGATCGAGTAAAAATTGGCCGCTACTTAAGTTTATTGTAATGTTAAGTGCGGTCTCAGTAGAGTCAGGTTCGACGATACGCAAGTCGATACCGTTAGGCCCAGAAAACGTTATTGGCACATCTTCTAGATACAATCCTGGTGCGGTTGCGGTGATCGAAACGACTTCGTTTACGTCATTGACGATAATATTAAAACTTCGAATTGAACTTGCCCCGTACTGGCCCGTTGCTGCAATGTGAACGGTGTAAGTATTATTCGAATCAAAGTCATTCGGATTTTCAAAATTAGCGACCGTAAGCTTTTGTAAAAAAACGGTTGGCACAGATCCGCCAACTGTTTGTAACCTAAACAATGCGCCGTCATCGCTGGGCAAAATCGAATAAACGATTGGAACGATTGAAACGTTATCGGTAGCATTTAGTGCGATCCTGACAGTGGAATGTTCGTTTACATTGAGCGTTGCGGGCGTAAGCCACGTTGGGCCATTGTTCTGAACAATAGGTATCGCAATACTGGCTAAAGACGATGAGCCTAACTTAATAGTGGTAGGTCCAAGTGGAGCAACGCTTAGAATTCGTTCAGTTACTACGGCTGTGAGCCGCTCGCCAGGAAACATCGTCGTTAAAATCCTGTCAGACACCTGAATTCGGCCGGTAGTGCCACTAAATGTATCCAATTGCACTGAACCTACATTACGCCCAATTTCAGGGTGACCAAGTGCACTTGAAGTGCTCGCGTAGTAATCAATTTGGTAGTACGCATTCGGTTTTCCGCGAAAGTCATAAAAGATTCGAGTATCGTTTAAGCCCACTTGAACCGCACTTATGAAGTCGACCGAATTTTGGTAGCCGTTTGGTCCTTCATCAACATCACCGAGGTCATTGGTACTTTGCCCTTGCCAGTTATTGTCCCCGTCCATTAAGCTAATGCTTAATTGACCGTTAGCGTAAATGGTGTTGTTAATCAGAGCATTGTTGGTTGGTGTATCGCGCACTCCGTTTATTGATATGACGTAAATACCGATGCCACTATTTACGCTGTTTGCAATCACGTTGCCATTTTGTTGACCTAATCCGCCGATCATATTGTCGAATGCGCCTGTTTGAATCGCAATACCCTCGTTCCCGTTTGCATGTGCGTAGGTACGGGTCGAATCAGTCCCGATAAAATTAGTTTGGATCGTATTGTCATGGGTAAATTCTGACAATCGAATACCGCCCATTCCGTTGTTACCGAGCGTGTTGCCGGAAATAAAATTTGAATAGCCTTGTTGAATTTGAATTCCGTCACCAATATTTGCTATCGCAGTCTGTCCATCCCGCTTCACCCCGATAAAATTTGATTCGATAGTGAGCCCGTTGCTGTTTTGAACAAAAATTCCGCTTCTACTATCGCCGATAACGTTGTTTGTAATGGTTGCACCGTGTGCATTAAAGATGCTGATGCCCGATCCGGCAATCCGCAGGACTCGAGCTTGATTTTCGGTAAAACCTAGGTGGTTGTTATCAATCGTGACGTGATCGACCTCGATATAAATGCCATGCGCTCCAACAGCGTTTGAGTTCGTTCCGCCGATGGATAATCCGCGGATAACTGAACCTTCTGCCTGGCCGATAATATTTATCACAGCATCTGAGCTGCCGTTTGCAAAGATTGTTACCCCTGGTGTTCCATCGATTCCAGTTCCGTCTATATGTATCGGTCTGGTTATTGCAGGTAGTGTGCCCACCAGATCAATAGTGGAATTATTTGGGAGCGAGAAAAATATCTGGATTGGATCGTTGTTGGGCGTTGCTGTATTGTTGGCTGCAAGAATTGCTTCGCGTAAAGAAATTTTTCCATCACTGCCCTTGTTTAGCAGTAAAGCGGAAAGCGAGCTAATGTTTGCGTCAACACTGACGCTATCTTCCGTGGTCTCGACCGTCAAGACTTTGGTGCCAAACGATTCAATCAATGAGAACGAAAAGGGCGATACCTCATCTTGAAACCGTAAATCGACGGAGTTCAAACTAAACGTTTGCGTAATCGAGCGTGCGCCTTGATCGCCCAATGTTTCGGATGTCGTAAATGTAAGCTGGAACAGCTGATTCCAGTTGCTTTGGTCGAAAGTACGAACGACCAATCCACCAATTTCAACCGAAACCGGCTGGGTCGGCTCACGGTCAAGCTTAATGCTCACCGTATATTGATCGCCTTCAATGACAGTGGTGGGGATCTGGGTTATTAGTAACGCACCTGTTCCAAGATTCTGAAGTGGAACTAAGCCTATTCCTCCGATTTCTGTTTCTATTGCCACCAAACCAAAACCTGACCGAATGAATTGACCGTGGTGTGAGATGTGGCTAGGAGCACTAGCAATCAAGAATGTTGACCCCAACGGCGTTCCATTAAAATTGAAACGGCGTCCAACAACTTCATAGAAACCACTGTTGCCAAGCGTAGTCCAAGTGGCCAATACAAATTGGCTGGTTGCATCCAAACTAAGATTGACATTGAACTGAGGGCCTACGGATGATTCACCGATCGGTAGTTCTTGGCCAAAATTTACGCTGCCATTTGCGCTGCCGTCCGTATTAAAAAATCGCATCTTTACGTCGCCGGCACTATCGTTGTGTTGGCTCGTCCAAGCCGCGATAAATCCGCCGCCGGGAAGTGCGACGACTGTACTATCTTCTTGGCGCTGATTGGTTAGTTCATTAATAGCCAACAACGCGGTGTTTTCGAAGCTGCCGTTATAGGTGTCATAAATCACCGCCCGAACGCTGCGATCAAAATTAATGTTGTTGCCCGCTGGGCCACTGTCACTGCTAATTAAGTAACGACCGTTGCCGATGTAAGCGCTCGTCGAATTGAGAAAACTATCGGACGAACTTTGTTGAACAGCTGCCGGGTTCGCGAGCGAATAATTTACCCTAAAAGGAAAATTGAGTGTAATTTTGCTATGAACAATATTGATTTGCGTTAGTTCAGTCGAACCGTTGTCGGCAACGGTGCCTGCAATATGGCTGGTGTAACTAAGAAGCCATGAGCCATCGTCTCCAGCGCTTAAGTGTGGTGCTTGGGCAAAACGGTCTGCTGAATTGGTGATTAATTGCGCTGAACCATTGGCGGCGCCGTTGGCGTCAAACCGCTTCCAAAAAATCTGACCCAGTTCGGTCGACACATCATAAGCACGCCAAGCAACAATGAATCCGTTGTCACTTAGCGCAGCTACTGAAAATTGATCTTGGTTTGCAAAGGGCTGTGAGTAGACCTCTGTAGGTTGGCCTATAAACGTGCCGTTTGGGTCAATCAGTTGACTATATCCTGTTGAAAAAGAGGTGCCATCGTCAACTATTTGGGTCCATACAATCAATGAAAACCCGAGATTGCTAGCGGCTAAAGAGCTTGTATTGGGTGCAGCGGAAAATGTTGGCTGACTTGCTAAATTGGGGGCGGAATTAACGCCATCTAAAACAGTAGGGGGGCTAATATTGGCTGGCCCGTCCAACGAACCAAGCCATTGCTCTTGCGCGTTAACCGTCAACAAGCTCGGAGCCTCTTGGTTGCCGGTTGTAACTTCTAATTCCCAATTCGCGTTGCGTGTTTGGTGACCCGTTGCATCAAGACTCGCTGCAATATCGGCACCAGTTAAACTTGCCAACGATCCCAACAGCTTTTGGCCGATCGGGTTGCCTGCAAAGTCACAGCCGTACAGTCGTATGTCGGCTTGGTCATGCAATGCGTTGGACCAACCGGCAATTAGCTCGGCTTGTTGAGCAACAATGTCGGCGTTAATTCCGTCGCGTCCTAACTGCAAATTTCCAGCGGTTCCGTGACTGACGATGTGAATGGTGGAGAAGGTTTGCCCTTGCCCAAGCCGTTCGCTAATTAATGCGATGGCGTCTTGTTCTTTATCAACTAACAAAACGGATATGTTGCGGCCTGCCGCTTGTTGGTTACTGAGGTCGTCTAGTAAAAGATCTATCTGATCAACGCGCGAGTCAATGACAACTAATTCGAAAAAACTAGTAGTACTCACATTAAATACTTCGCTTGCTGGGCTTTGGTAAACTGTGGTTTCTAAAGTGCTTGGTCGGTCTAGCAAACTGCTTAGCCCGCCATCGAATGGCGCAACGGAAAATAAAACCCGTTGTTCAATAGTTTCAGCGCTTGCCCGAATTCGCACTGATGTACTTTTTAAAGTTGCATCTGCTGTCGGAAATTTAGCGTCTAAAGGTGTTTCGGATCGCTTTGATAATAGGCGTAAAAATAATGACTTTTTCATCCCATAGAGTATTTGCGACCTAAGGTCAATCGACCATAGGGAGCCGATACACGGATCGTTTAAGTCGGCCGTTGGCTAACCGCGTCTAATTAAATCAACCTTTAACAGCCCCCGCCGTCAGTCCGGTAATAATTTGCCGTGCCGCAAAAAACGTGAAAATTAACGGCGGAATAGCAATCAGACTTGCCATTGCCATAACCTTGCCCCAGTCGACACCCATATCGGTAATAAACAGCGATGCCGCTACAGGCAAAGTGCGCGTGTGTCGGTCCGTTAACACTAACGCTAAAATAAATTCATTCCATGCAATACGAAACGTAAAAATAGCGGCAGCGGCAAGGCCGGGCGCTAATAAAGGCAGTAGTACGCGTACAAACAGCTGTATTGGCGAGCAGCCATCGATCACGGCTGATTCTTCTAATTCGATTGGCACCTGCAAGACAAACCCATACAAGAGCCAAACCGTAAACGGCAAGTTTACAGCGACGTACAAAAGTATCAGTCCACTAAGGCTGTTAATTAACTTCCATTCATTCCAAATCATAAACACGGGAATTGCTAAAACGGCTAACGGTACTGTGCGCAACATTAGCGTTGTATAAGCAATTGTTTCGCGGCCTTTAAAGCGAAACCGTGCCAAACCGTAGGCGCACATACTGCCAAACAGCAAAGTAATTGCGGTTGAAACTAGGCCCACAATCAAGCTGTTAATTAGGTAGCGATCAAACTTGTCTTCTGACAACACCGCGCGATAGTTTTCTAGCGTCGGGAAAAATAAAAAGTTTAACGGCTCGGAAAATATTTGCACTTGCTGACGCAAGCTAGTGGCAAAAATAACCACAATTGGCAGCACACAAAACAGCGCTAAAACACTTAGGGTTAAGTAGTAGCTGACGCGTTGAGAAAGGCTCATGTTCATATTATGCGTTCCCCGCATCTGTTTTTAGCGGGTTCGATAATCGCAATGCAAACCACGACAAGCTCATCACAACCACCAGTAAAATAATTGATATGGCTGAGGCCACGCCTAGCTGTTGGCCCACAAAGGCTGTCTTGTAAATATGTAGCGCCAGTATTTCTGTGGAATCGCCTGGCCCCCCAAACGTGAGCACGTAAATAACTTCAAGCACACGAAAAGCATCGATTAACCGCATCATTAACGTAATAGCAATGACATGTTTAATCATCGGCAGCTTAACGCGGCGCGTCATTTGCCACCACGAAGCCCCATCTATACGTGACGCTTCAATAACTGATGAATCGATATTAGCTAAACCCGCAGCAATCATAATAAATACGAAAGGGGTCCACTGCCAAATATCGGCAATTACAATGGCCGCGAAAGCTAAGCCCGGTTCGGCTAACCATGCTTGTGCAGGCAAACCTACTTTTAAAAATACGGCGTTAATCAATCCGAATTGAGCATCGAATAAATAGCGCCACGCTAACCCCACCGCAACCGGTGCAATCATCATGGGCAAAATAAACAGAGTGCGAAACGCAGCAATGCCGCGCACTGGTTTTTCAAGGGCCAGTGCGAGGGCTATGCCTAACATCATCTCTAAGCCAACGCTTAAAAATGCGAACCACAACGTCGTTAACAACGACGACCAAACGCGCGGTGTTTGAAACGCCGACACAAAGTTATCCATTCCCACCCACTTGGCCGAAGACCAAGGTGTGCCCATACTCCAATCAAAAAAGCTCAATTGCAGTGCCGTTAAAACGGGGTATAGGCAAGCGGCCGCCATGATTAACATGGCGGGGCCGATAAACAGCCAGGGTAGTAGACGAGATTGGCGCATTAGGTGCTTTAAATTAACGTTTTCGCATTAAATTTTGGCGTTAAATCTTATAGCCACCTTCACGCATGATTTGGGTAACCGGAGCCACCAAATCATTGAGCGCAACTTCAGCTGTTTTCTTACCAGTAAGCGCTTCAGAAATACCGACACCCAAAGCTTGCACGTTAATTTTGTCCCACACCGCAATAATTGGACGCCAATCGGGGTTGGAATACTTCAACGCCTCTTTGAAGGTAATAAACTCTGGGTATTGACGCACTAGGTCGACATCGCCCATTGTTGAGTTACGCATCGGTGCACCACCTAAACGAGTAACTGCTTTGTCTTGCGCTTTCGATGTAAGCCACTGCATTAACAAAAAGCCAGCATCCGCGTTCTTTGAGTTCTTAGGAATAGCTAAGCCCAAGCCGCCCGATTGCGAGGCGCGCTTAACGCCTGCAGGGTGCAGCGCATAGCTAACCTTACCGACCACTTTAGAACGCGCTGGATCGGCTATAACACCTGCTAGTGATGTCGAATCTAAGTACATAGCAGCTTGGCCTTGCAAAAACGCCGTGTTGGCTTCGCCTTGACCGTAAGCCGCAATACCTGCAGGCCCTGTAGCAACCACTTCTTGCAAGAATTTCAGTGCAGCAATACCTTGCGCGTTGTTAAAGGTTGGCTTCCAGTTGTTATCAAATACGCTGCCACCCAGCGGGTTCAAATGCAACAGCCAAGCATGCACCGCCTGATGTCCGGCTTGACCACGCGAGGTTAGTGCGCCAATGCCTTCTTTGTCCTTGATGATGCGCAAGATTTTTAAAAACTCGTCGTAATTGCTGGGTGGCTGCAAATTATGTTTTGCAAAAATATCGCGGCGATACGCCAAGACTGAAGTTTCTGCTCCATAAGGTAGGCCGTACAGCTTCGCGCCGGGGCCCGCTAGGTAACCTTTAGGTCCGCCCACTAATCCTAAGTTCTCTAAGTAAATAGGAATGATGTCCTTCATGTCGTAGTTGGGGTCGGCTAGCGCAGCATTTTTGAAGTACGGATCGAGTGGACGAATTAAGTCTTTGGCAACATATTCGCTTTTCCACATCACGATGTAGCAAGCCAAATCGTAATCGCCTTGGCTCTTGGCCATTTCAAGCAATTGCTTTTCTTTCATGCGACCAATTGCAATTTTGTCGAGCTCAACTTTAATGCCGGTTTCTTTTGTGAACTCCGGCAGAAGTTTCGCCATTGCATCGTAGTGCGGATGCGCCGGAACATTCATCGTGACGGTCTGACCCGCATATTTTGCATAACGGTTTTGCGCAAGTGCACTGGCGATTGGTAGGCTGGCGCCAAAAACCGCAATCGAAGAATCTTTGATAAATTTACGACGAATCATGCTTTAGTCTCCTTTGATAAAAAAATACGCCGCACACCCCAACCCGTAGGTTTGATTGTGAGGCCGGGTAAGTTAGGGTCTGCGCCCCAAATAGTTTGGTAAGTGTCGATGCATTGGCCTTTACGTTGCCAATGAGCTGATAAAACGATGAGGGATATCCACCACAATCCCAGTGTAAGCCACATCCAACGTGGTGCGTACACCATGTTTAATCCAACGATGATGACCGCTATTGCACCAAAAATCGCGAGCCATCCCAATGATTTATGAAACAGCTCAAAGCGGCGGCGATGCAAGGTCATATCAAAATGATCACCGCGCAATTGTGGTTCGGTTGGACCGCCTTTGCTGCCGCGTAATAAAGCGGACAACACTTGCGCGCCAGCGGCGACTACCAAAACAAGTCCAACCCAAAAATGAAATTGCGCGCCGCTGCTTTCGCCGTATTGCGAAACGCGAGATCCCAAAGTTGCTAGCGAGCCGGTTGCGCTAACAATTAAGTAAACGCCCAATAAAGTTAAAGCGGCCGCTACCCATTGGCAAAATCGATGCAGATGCCACCAACCTTTATGGTCGGTTTGTTGGGGCCAATGTTGGCCCGGCCAAATTTTCCAGTAGCGCGCCCCAATTGCGCCAACGGGTGCAAAAATTCCCCAAGCCAGCACCATTACGCGTGCGTGCCAAGCAAGATAATTTGGAATTTCTTGGTTAAGTGATTGTTGCTTGGACCAAAGAAAAAAGGGCTCAAATAACCAAGCAAGCATTTGCCACGCCGCTAAGGTTTGGGTTTCAAGCATGCGCTTGCCCTTTGCCCAAGGTGCCCGCATTAACTGAACTTGCGGTAGTTGAACTTGCACCAATAGCTTTTAGTGTAATGCTGTACAAACTGGTGCTAGCGCATATAAACAACTGCTTATTGCTAGGGCCACCAAAGCATAAATTACCAATCTTTTCTGGAACAGCAATGGTAGCAACGCGCGTGCCATCGGGGTGATAGACCTGCACGCTATTTTCGCTGCTAGTGTAAAGAAAACCATTGGTATCGAGCTTAAATCCATCGGCAAGACCTGGTGTAATTACGGCAAAAATAGTTGGATTAGATAATTGCCAACCACCGCTATTAGCGTCTTTAGAAACTAAAAATTTAACAATATGATGATTGCCACTACCGTCGGTTCGCAACGCCGCCGAGGTATCGGATACATACAAAAATTGCTCATCGGGAGAAAACGCCAAGCCGTTGGGTTCTTCTACAAAGTGGCTTAATGCTTGCAACGATGCTTGTGGCTTTGCTGGGTTAAAGCAAAATACATAATTGTGCTTTTGTTCCGATGGAGCCTTATGACCTTCGCGGTCCGATAAAATTCCGTAGGGTGGGTCCGTAAACCAAATACTGCCATCGGACTTAACAACAATATCGTTAGGCGAATTTAAACGACCACCTAAATAACGATCAACTAACACTTCGTCTTGGCAATGCTCGGGCGCAATATTATCCCTTAAAGAGCTTGCAACGGTGTTGCCACTAAACCGTGTACGAGTAATCGCACGTTGCCCATGAGAACAATGCAACAGGGACCCATCGGCTTGTAGCGCATGGCCATTAGTAAATTCCACATCGTTGCGCCAAACTTGTACACCTTGTTGTGGGTTCCAGCACATCATGCGGTTTGCAGGAATATCGCTATACAGTAAGCAGCCGAACTGTTCCAACCAAACAGGGCCTTCGCACCAAGTGGTTCCACCGCCCAAACGAATCAATGTTGCAACACTTTTCCCTTCACCCGCTAGCGATTGGTCGCCTTCGGTCGAACCGATATCGTCAACTGAGAAAATTGACTTCGCACGTGGATCGAGTATCTGAATGGCGCTTTCGACAGTCATTGACTTTGGGCAGATAGATAATGAACGAAAGTCTGATGTTATCGATAACATTTTTAAATGTCACGCAATATCTTCGCTAAACTGGCGGTAATGACTACGAAAAAGCTCAAAATCCCAGCCACGACAATGCGCATGACCGATGTTGCCCGTTTGGCCGGTGTATCTGTAATGACTGTTTCGCGTGCGCTAAAGAGTGATGGGGTCGTTGCTGCCGAAACGCGCCAACGCGTTATGAAGGTTGTCGAAAAGCTTGGGTATGTTCCAGACTTACTGGCGGGTAGTCTGTCGTCTAAAAAGTCGGGCTTCGTTTCGCTGCTAGTACCGTCGCTTAACAATTCGCACTTCGCCGAAACCGTGATGGCAATGAAGCAAGTACTCGAGCCGGCTGGCCTACAAGTTCTATTAGGGTTTACTAACTATCAAGCCAGCGAAGAAGAGCGGTTAATTGAGTGGATGCTAAAGCGCCGCCCTGAAGCGATTGTTCTTACTTATGATGGGCATACACCCGTTGCTCGCGAGCGACTAAAACAAGCGGGTGTGCCCGTCATAGAGATTTGGGAAACCGCAGTTCCCGCAATCGATCATGCGGTCGGGTTTTCTAATCGTGCAGCTGCCGTCAGTATTACTAACGCGATGATCGAATTGGGCTACACAAAAATTGGCTATATCGGCGAAAGCAGCGACCGTGGCACCCGAGGTGAATTGCGACGCCGAGGATTTACCGAGGCAATGAAAAAGCGCAACTTTGATGCAACTCGCCAAATTGCTTATGCCCCACCGCCTATCAACATGATGCAAGGCCGTGAAGCGTTTGCTGCGTTGATGAATCGTTGGCCCGATACCGAAGCTGTGGTGTGTGTGTCCGACCCATGTGCGTTCGGTGCGTTAACCTATTGTCAATCGCGCGGCTGGGCTGTCCCCCAAAAAATTGCAATCGCAGGCTTTGGTGCCTTCGAAATTTCTGCTTGCAGTGTGCCGTCGTTATCGACTTTGTCAGTCAGTGGTTTCGATATTGGCGAGCAAACCGGACGACTCATTTTACGTTTGCGTAATGGCGAGCAAAGTTCGGCAGAAATAGCAAAAATAGTGGTAGCAACCAAGCCAGTAATGAGGGACAGTAGCGCTAAGCGGTAAACTAATTGCGATCTTTAGTAAGGGACAATTTATGAATAATCGAAACAGTCGGCGTCGATTTACATCGGGCGCATTGTTAGCAACAAGCGCTAGTTTTTTTGCGACAGCTGCCAATCAAGTGTTGGCTCAAACAGTGTCGAGTGCAACGGCAAATTCAACGGCTCCGGTCCTGCCGTTGTTTGATGCCCATATTCACTATAGCCACGATGCGTGGGAAGTTGTACCCCCCAAGCAAGCGATAGAAATTATGCGAAAAGCGGGTCTTAAGGGCGCGTTTGTTTCTTCGTCGAATGATGAAGGCACGCAAATGCTTTTGGCAGCTGCGCCCGATTTAATTATTCCCGAGTTAAGGCCCTATCGCTCGCGCGGGGAAATTAGTACCTGGGTGCGCGATCCTGCCGTTACGCGTTACATGGAAGAGCGGTTAGCCAAACATAAATATGTAGGCATTGGCGAATTTCATTTGTACGGTGCTGATGTCGATTTAGCCGTACCCCAGCGTATGGTTGCAATGGCAAAGGAGCGACAACTCATTTTGCATGCGCACTCGGACATCGACGCTATCGAACGGCTTTTTAAGCTTTGGCCCGATGCTCGTATATTGTGGGCGCACTCTGGCTTTGATCGGCCAGAAAAAGTCCGCGAAGTATTGCGCCGTCATCCCAAATTATGGTCCGACTTAGCGTTTCGGGGCGATCACGCGACCCAAGGCAAAGTCGATCCTGCGTGGCGCGAAGCATTCATGGAGTTTTCCGATCGCTTTATGATTGGCACCGATACCTTTACGCCAGAGCGTTGGTACTATATCGATGCACATGCCAGTTATTCGCGGGCTTGGCTAAGTGATTTGCCGTTGCCAGTACGCGAGCGGATTGCTTGGCGTAATGCGGAAACTTTGTTTAAAGGCAAAACAACTTGAAGCCCAAGCTGCAGTTTTTGCTCGCTAGTTTAGGTGCGATCAGTTTCGGGTTTTCAAGCGCAAGCATTGCCGCTTGTGGTGAGCATTTTAATTCGATGGTACGTCAAATAATAGAGGCACCCAACTTTACAATTTCTTATGAGCCTAGCGTTTGGCCTATTCCTGTCGGCAAACATTTTGCAGTGCGAGTTCAAGTGTGTAGTAAAAATTCTAATGACCTAGTTTCGGGCTTAAAGATTGATGCTGATATGCCAGCTCACAAACACGGTATGAATTACAAGCCCAGCGTTAGCAAGCAAAGTGATTCAGTTTTTTTGGCCCAAGGTTTGATGTTTCATATGCCCGGCCAATGGCGTATGCAATTCGAGTTTGAAGCTAGCGCAAATCCAGGTCAAAAAGTTCGCGCTTCTAAAGATCACTTAATCGAATGAAGTGGTCAAATTTTGTTTACGTATTAATAGCATCGGCTTGCATTGTTTCCGGTAGTAGCGCAGCTCAAACGCTCGAGTTTTCTCCTTCCGAAGTTCGAAAAATACTAACTCACGGGCCTTGGCCGGTGGGTAAAGTGACATCCAGTAATGTCGACGCCGGAAATCAATACAGCAATAAAGTGGGCGCGCAAGTTTTTGGCAAGGCACTATTTTTTAATAAACAGTTGTCACCCAACGGCACAATGGCCTGCGCTAACTGCCATCAGCCAAGTAAAGCCTTTGCCGACGGATTAGCCAAGTCGACTGGGTTAATAAAAGGCACTCAACTTACCCGCAATTCACCTTCATTATTTAACGCGGGCAACGAGCGTTGGTTTGGTTGGGATGGAGCCGCTGACAGTATTTGGTCACAAAACTTGCGCCCGTTGTTTGACCCAAACGAAATGGGATCGTCGCCTAAGCACCTGCAACGTTTTGTAACTACTAACGCTTATATCAAACGGCAATACAAAGCAGTTTTTAGCGCCGAGGCTAAACAGCAATCGGCCGAACAAGTTAGCGTCAATATTGCTAAAGCGATTGCCGCTTATGTTGCTACTTTACAATCGGGCAAAACGCCATTTGATCATTTTCGGGATGCATTAGCCATAAACGATACAAAAAAAATGGCCGATTACCCGATCGGTGCGCAACGTGGGTTGCAGATCTTTGTAAATAAAGGGCAGTGTAGTACTTGTCATGTGGGTCCGATGTTTAGCAATGGTGAGTTTGCTGATATTGGCATTAGTTTTTTTATCCGTCCCGGCGAAGTTGATTCGGGACGACATGGTGGTATTCGTGCATTGGTAGCCAGCCCATTTAACTTGCTTTCGCAGTACAGTAAAACAGATTTAAAGGCCACTGAAAAAACCCGCTTTGTTGACCTGCAGCATCGTAATTTTGGCGAGTTTAAAGTGCCTAGCTTGCGTAACGTTGCCGATACGGCACCCTATATGCATAACGGAAGCTTACCTGTCTTAGAGTCAGTCGTAGCGCATTATTCAGAGCTCAACCTTGATCGGTTGCATGCCGATGGCGATCAAATATTAAAGCCCTTACGATTGTCGCAACAAGAGCAAGTCGACCTAGTTGCTTTTTTAAAGTCGCTCTCGCCAGTTACCAAGAAATAGACATCGCGCGGTGTTTTTGTTGGCCTACGCCATGACCACAAAGCAGTCGATTGGGGCCGCTAATTAGCTTCTCTATTCTTTTCACGATCAGAAACTGCCGCATGTACTAATTCGACGAGTGCCGGATTGTTTGCCATCGCAGTCGAGCCAATTTTTACGTGTCGTAAACCTTTACCAGTTCCGTCCAAAATGCCAGTGGGGTCAGCCAATAAAGCGCCGTGATAAAACCCCAAGTTTATGTGCGTACCGTAAACGGCAATGTAGCAATGGTGTTGAGTCATCTTTTTTGGGCCAACACCAAAGCTGACAATGCGTTGCTTAGGCCAGGCTATTTCAATGCATTGCCCAGCGTGTTTTTTAATAAGCAAATATAAAATGTCAAAAATTGGAGTTTGCGCTTCAGAGCATGCGGCGCGTACTTCGGCGGTGTTACCCCGCGCTGGATATTGCGTAACTAGGTTAATGCACATGCTTTAACTACCCAAGCGTGATCTTCAGTTTCCTGTGAGCTTTTGGGCAACGCTCTTGCTTGCCACGCTCGAGCAATGAGCGATATTACATAGGGTTTATCGTCAATTAGTCGAAGCTTATCGTTTCCTGAGAAGGATACGGATCCAGTGCGAGACAACTCAGTTGTGCGGCCGTTCTGTGGGTACGATTTGGACCACAACATTTTCGCCAATTGCTCGAAGTCAAATGAGTTTGGCTTTACCTGTACCCACCGAGGCATGGCTCCATAAGCAATGCTGCCGCTCCCGTCAGCGCTGACCTCTAGTCTGCAACCCCCATGAGGCATGTCCACAAGTAACCACGGAGATGAAATCGCCCGAGTAAAAGCCGACGCATGATCGAAGCAAAGCGCTGAGCATAAGAGGCCAGCGATTTTTAAGTTGAACGCTATGGAACGCAAGCTTAGTGTCCTTATCAAATTGTGTTGATAACCGATTCTTGTAATCCAGCAGGTGATTTAAGTTGAACACCAAGAGCATCCACTACTTCGATTAAAACAGGGATGCCTAAGCCGACACTTTTGGTGACGGTACAGTAAGCTTCAAACTGCTCGAGTACTCGATCTAAGTGTACCAAAGAGCTCGCGGGTACACCCAGAATTAGTTTTGCGTTGATTTTGACTACTCGTAGCCGACCTTCGGAATTGCGACCCACTTCTGCGCTTACGTCACACGAAACAGGCTCTGGTGATTGCTTGAACTTTTTTAGAGTAAACAGTATTGATGCTGATAAACAATTGCCCACAGCTGCAGCCAACATTTGTACGGGCGAGGGGCCCAACCCAGTGCCTAATGGTGCTGGCTCATCACCCAAAATGTTTGGAACTTGATCGCCGAAAATAATTTCGAACTGATAGCCTTGGGTTTGGTTGAGTCGAACTAAGATCTCGGTTTCTTTCATGTTTTCCCCAGTGAACGAATAGCGCTTGAATACTCGCCAAAAAATTTGTATGTTCCCAATTTCGATACTGTAATTTTAAGAGAAGTTAATCCTTGTTTCTTTGATTCCAAGCAAGACAAATCTGATTATTTTGTTGTTCAAAAAATCCTCTGGTTGGGTAATCCCTCCTAAAAACCTCAACCCCTGCCGCTTGCCTAGGCATCCGAAATAGTACCTCTCCATCTGGGCTAGCTACGGTACTGCCACCGCCCTCGTAGCATTCTTCCGGTCGGTCGAGGCGTTGGGCCAATTTATTTGTACAACTTAAGCCCGTGTGGTCTGAGTAAGGCGCTGGATGTCGTGTACGTACTCGTGTGTATCGGTGCGCGGTTTATGGCGGTCTTGGCGTAACGGGCGGGGCATAAAAATTAGGTTACCGCAGTACTTTACTTCTTCGGTTAAGGGTTTGAACTTCGTTTTTATGATTGCGCGAATCGCTTGCAAAAGTTCGTATTGCTCGTGCCCTAACAATCGAATGTCATCTAAAAGAGCATCTACAGACTTTAGAGATTTTAGTTCTGGCATTGCAAAGTTGCCTTCGTTGTTAAGTCAAAAGTTTTAGTCAGCGTAACGCTCCCAATTGCTTGGTAAAGATAACCAAGGCTCACGTTTCGTGTCGATAACCGACTTATTAGATGTAATGAGCCAACGTTCCGTTCGTAGCTTGTTTGCTTATGACGATTTCAATTTAGTAACCCATTGTACAAAACTAGTCATTGTGGGTATTTGGTTTTTGCAATGGTTTACATCAGCCTGAAAACCATCTTTGCCAAACCACAGGAACATTCTCCCCATTTCACCCATCATTAAAATAAATAATTTCGGTAACGCAATGGCAAACTGGTCTTTTCCTTTAACTTTTTTCCACGCATCTTGCAGCTCAGAATAACTTAGTTCGTCACCAGCAATTTCAATGCTCTGATTCAGAAATTGTTCCCGTTTGGAAAAAGCCAATGCAACCCATTTGCCAATGTCTTCAACTGCAATCATTTGTAGTTTTTTATTGTTCAACGAACTACGAAGTATCGAGAACATCATGAAGGTAGGGAAGCTAGTAAAGTTTTCCATAAAGGCTACCGGACGAATAATGGTGTGCGGCAGGCTGATACTTCGAATATGCTCTTCAACCGCCCATTTGCTTTCGAAATGGTCAATGCCGGTTTCTCTGTCTGCACCACCTACGGACGAGTAGACAAAGTGCAGAACTCCCGCCTGTTTGGCCAGATCCGCCAGGGCGTTGCCTTGCTCGACCTCGGCTTTCAATCCACCTGTCATATCATGTACGCTGTACACACCATAAACGCCCAGCATGGCCTGTTTAATGCTGCTTTCATCTGCAAAGTCGGCTTTGACTAGTTCAATGCCGCGTTGCGCCAATGCCTTTGCTTTTTGTGATTCGGGGTCGCGGGTTACCGCGCGGATAACAAAGCCCGATCCATACAATGCTCTTACAACTGCGCCGCCTTGATGACCTGTGGCACCAAATACCAGAATGATTTTTTTATTCATTGGTTCATTTATTATCTAAATTGAAAATACCTAGGTATCTTATAGAGACTTAATTTAAAAAATAAAGTAGGCACCATTTGGTAACTATGGAAAATAATCAATTTGACGCGACCGACGAAAACTGTAGCGCGGACAATTGTCAGGCACACGTCGCTTTTTTGATCATTGGTGGAAAATGGAAAAGCGGGATCCTATATGCGTTAGGAAAGCATCGAGTAGTGCGATTTAATCAATTAAAGCTACGGATTCCGCAAATATCTCAAAAGATGTTGACACAGCAACTGCGCGAATTAGAACGCGATGGGCTTATTAACAGAAAGGCCTATCCAGAAATTCCGCCTCGCGTTGAATACTCGTTGACTGAACTAGGGCTTAGCCTTGGGTCAATCTACAAGGCTGTCTTCAAATGGCAACAAGAAAATTTTGAAACGATAGTTGAAAGTAGAAACAAATATGATGCTGGCTCCACAAAATTTAGTAAGAACGTGAACGTCGATGACCGGTAAATTGTCGGATTTATTCCGCAGGTTTTTGACACCGTGCAAATCGGCTCGTATCGATATTTGCCGAAAAGAACTTTGATTAAAAAATTGCCATTAAACCTGAATTTTAATTTCAACCTGAGCACCGTCGGGCGCGCGACGAATACTCTCGTGCGCTTGGCCGGTCAGTTCATAGTGTTCTGTCGCGGACACCGGGTGCATATTCTCGACACTAAAGCTGCCGTCTGTAAACACGGGCAGTATTGCGTAGGTGTAGCACTGATGCTGCTCGAGAATTTTACCGTTATCGCGAAGAGCCTCCACGAGACCAGGTAAAAACCATTCATCGGCTACCTCGGTGCTTAGTAATTGGCGAAACTCGCTTTGCGACTCTGCAACCTGTTCTAAGCTAGCGGTGGCCGTACTCAGCCACCAAACAGTGCCAGCTGGCACTTCAAAGAACACATCACCAATTGCAGAGAAAAGCAGTGGCGTCCAAGCATCGCCAAGCATCCAGTGCCAAGATTTTCGAAGCGCTTTCAAGGCGGGTGCTTGGGGTTGAATTGTGATTTCTGGCCAGTTGGACATATGTGGCTTAATAAGACCTTGCGATAGGCCAATTATAGACGCGTAACGCTAGGCTCTTTGCAAACAACTACGGCAATTACTTTTTTAACTCAGTTGCTACTTCACCAACTTTACAACTTGGCGGCAAGAAGGTTTTGTAAACTTCTTGTATATAAATGTCGAGAGTTGGCCAGCCGAGCGCTTTGCGTCGCTCTTCGACTTTTTCGCGACTGTCCCACGGTTTAAATTTAAATTCGCATTCAGTTACCATATCAAGCTGAGTCCCATATTTTTGCGGCTGCCCTTCGTTTGAGGCAACACGATCTGCGAGGTACGCTACATGCTGAGGTTCAACTTCGCGAAGGCGAAACGCGTTTTCTATTAAAACTAAAGTTGATTTTTGAAATGCGTTATCTGGGCTGTGCTGCAAGAGTAGCCAAGCATCGCTAACAACAACTTTACCGTATAGACTTTTTGTGGGCCAGCCGCATTGAGCTACAAATTCTTTTAGCTTAGAAGTGTTTATTCGATCTATGAGCTGAGATTGATCGTGAAATTTATTGGTTGTGCTTTTTCCATTTATCTCGGAATAGTCAATATTATTTCGAAAGAACTGTTCAATACTAACCATGCGCGCAAATGATTTTGCTTGCTCAGCGCAGTTTAACTTGGCGAAAGCTGAAGTTTGAAATAGTAATGCTAGAGTTGCAAGCAGTAGGTTGATTGGTTTCATAAAAATTAACGAAATTGTTCAAAAAGAAAGGGGCAAATTGCTGAACGTCAGCGTGCTTGATGCTGTCAAGAAGTACATGTCTAAAAGAACCAAACATTGCGCTAGTAATTGCCACGGGCCAACGGATGGAAAAAAATTGTGGTTGCCGCAAAAACCGTAAACCATATTCGCTTGCATACTATCCTGAAATGAGTCCGATTAATGTAGCCCCAATATAGGTATGAGTAAAACCATGTAAATGGCATGTTTTTATCTCTTTCAAGATTTGAAGTGTTTAGCGTCATTGCGCCAATTGATTTTTGGGTTGACCTTTGTTTTAAATGCGCCAAGCGATAATGTAGTCAACAACCAATTGATAGGTTCAAGTTCATGCACGACATCCATCAGGCATTGCAAGCCCCCTTCGCCACTTACAGCGATCTACTAACCCTAACCGCCACCAATTACCCCAACGCCATCGCAATAATCAGCGAAGACGAATCTCACACCTTCGCTGAACTAAACAACTCAATAAACCAAATCGCAGCCACTTTGCAACGCGAAGCAATTGCGCCCACCGCTTGCATTGCCATCCTAGCAAACAGCTCTTACCATTACATCGCTTTGTTCCTAGGCGCACTACGCGCCGGTATTGCAGTGGCTCCATTAGCCCCAGGCTCTAACCCGGCCAGCATCGCCGCAATGATCGCCAACGCACAAGCAAAACGCGTTTTTGTAGACGCTGCAAATCTTGCGTTGCTAAGCGAAGTGCCGCCATCCATTGCCACCCGCACTGTTGTTATTGATGACGTTCCAACGACAACCAACGGAGCTCAACCTGACACGAAGCAACCCATCCCCTTAAGCCTATGGCTAATGCCTCAAGGTAGCCAACCCACTGCCGTTGATGTGCAGCCCGATTGGCCGTTTAATTTAATTTATTCGTCGGGCACTACGGGTAATCCTAAGGGCATTATTCAGCCGCACAGCATGCGTTGGTTTCATGTGCAACGAGCGGCTACTAACGGATACGGATCCACGTCGATAACGTTAACTGCAACGCCGCTTTATTCAAACACGACTTTGGTTAGTTTGTTTCCTACTTTGGTGTTGGGAGGCTGCGTTGTGTTGATGAAAAAGTTTGATGCTTTGCAGTATTTAACTTTGGCACAACGCCATCGCGTAACCCACACCATGCTGGTACCGGTGCAATACCAACGACTAATGGCGCACCCGCAATTTGATACGTTTGATTTGTCGTCTTTTCAAATGAAGTTTTGCACTAGCGCGCCGTTTTCGGCGGCATTAAAGGCCGATGTTTTAAAGCGTTGGCCCGGTGGCTTAACCGAGTATTACGGCATGACCGAAGGCGGCGGTACGTGCATTTTATTTGTGCACCTGCACCCTAATAAATTAGACACTGTTGGCCAACCCGCCACTAACCACGACATTCGTTTAATCGACGAGCAGGGCGCAGCAGTACCTGTGGGGCAAGTAGGTGAAGTGGTAGGGCATTCGCCAGCCATGATGACGGGCTACCATGGCCAACCCGAGCTAACTCGCCAAGCCGAATGGTTTGACTCCACCGGCAAAAGATTCATCCGCACTGGCGATATTGGTCGTTTCGACGAGGACGGTTTTTTAACGTTGATTGACCGCAAAAAAGACATGATTATTAGCGGCGGTTTTAATATCTACCCATCCGATTTAGAGGCCGTATTAATACAACACCCGCAAGTTTTAGAAGCCGCCGTAGTGGGCGAAACATCGGAGCAATGGGGCGAAACACCGGTTGCTTATGTTGTACTTGAATCTAATGCAGCAACTGAAAATAACTTAATTGATGCCGAAACATTACGGCTTTGGGTTAATCAAAAATTAGGTAAAGTGCAGCGCGTTAGCCAAATTGTATTAATGGATAGCTTACCTAGAAACGCGATTGGGAAAGTGCTTAAAAGTGCTTTGCGTGTTGGCAAGTAATTAACGCTATGGTTTTAGAGCGAAAAAATATTCGGATTTTTAGTATTTTATTAGAATATTTTGCTTTTGTTTGGCTTTATTTGCAATAATTAAGTATCACTTTTTACGCACTTTAATAGATAATGACGTCAGCGAAATCGCAGCCGGTTTACCAACAGGCTATCGGTTTCGACGGGCAAACGCCAATACAAAGCGTTTAAGCCCGAACTCTTTTACAAAAAGGAAACGTCGATGGGTTCTACCACCAACACCGCTTTTGAGGCGGTGGCCACAAGCTTGCAAACCGTCTCGCTAGACGATAAATATACTGCTACTAACGGCACCGTTTACTTAAGCGGCATTCAAGCCCTAGTGCGCCTGTGTATCGTGCAACGATTGCGCGACCAAAATGCAAATTTAAACACGGCCGGTTTTGTATCGGGTTATCGAGGCTCGCCCCTAGGTGGGCTTGACGAAGCGTTTTGGAAAGCTGAAAAACATCTAACAAATAGTCACGTTAAATTTGTCCCTGGCATTAACGAAGATTTAGCGGCCACGGCCGTGTGGGGCACGCAGCAGGTAGGTCTGCTTGGAGAAACCCATTACGACGGTGTGTATGGGCTTTGGTACGGTAAAGGGCCGGGCGTTGATCGTAGTACTGACGTCTTTAAGCACATGAGCCACGCCGGCACCTCGAAATTTGGCGGCGTTTTGTTGGTTGCGGGTGATGACCACGGCGCGTATTCATCGACCTTACCGCATCAAAGCGATCATGTGTTTGCGGCCTCCATGATTCCGATGCTTTATCCGTGTAATGTTGCCGAATACATTGAGCTTGGGCTTCATGGTTGGGCGATGTCGCGTTTCTCTGGGTGCCCGGTCGGCTTTAAAGCACTAGCAGACACAATTGAAAGTAGCTCGACCATTAGCGCCGATCCGTTTGCCTTAAAAACAGTATTGCCTGACGATTTTGAAATGCCACCTGAGGGACTTAATTGCGCGCTTTCAACCGATACGCTGGGTGTACAAGCGCGTAAGCAAGAGGCGCTAATGCAGGACTATAAAATTTACGCCGCGATGGCTTACGCTCGCGCAAATCATTTAAATCGCGTGATGATTGATTCGCCCAACGCGCGCTTAGGCATTGTGGCCTCGGGCAAAAGTTATCTTGATGTACTTGAAGCGCTAGAAGAGCTGGGCATTGATGAAGCGTTGGCCGCAAGTATTGGCATTCGGTTGTTTAAAGTGTCTATGCCATGGCCTCTAGAGCCTGAAGGCATTCGTGATTTTGCGTTGGGCCTAGAAGAAATTTTAGTGGTCGAAGAAAAACGCCAAATTGTTGAGTATCAACTCAAAGAACAGTTGTATAACTGGAATGAAAACGCGCGGCCCCGCGTCATTGGTAAGTTTGATGAGCGTGGCGAATGGGATGTTCGTCGGCATCAAGGACGAGGCAGTTGGTTACTACCGTCTAAGGCCGATTTTTCTGTAGCGCAAGTTGCCCGTGTCATTGCCGGTCGTATTGATCGCATGAAAATTTCTACGAAAACCCAAGACTTAATTAAGGCGCGTTTGGCCTTTCTTGATGCAAAAGATCTGGTGCTTAAAAAAACTTTAGAAACACCTGTGCGCCCAGCCTATTACTGCTCTGGATGTCCGCATAACTCCAGCACAAAGGTGCCCGCGGGGAGCTTCGCATTGGCGGGCATTGGGTGCCACGTTATGGCTACCGCAATTTACCCTGAGTTTAATAAATTAACCACGCACATGGGCGGCGAGGGCGTGCCATGGATCGGCGCTTCATCGTTTAGCAAAGTGGACCATGTGTTTGCGAATCTTGGCGACGGAACCTATTTTCATTCGGGTTACTTAGCCATTAGAGCCGCCATCGCAGCTAACAGAACCTTGCCCGTCAACATTACCTATAAAATTTTATATAACGATGCAGTTGCAATGACGGGTGGTCAACCTGTTGATGGTCCGATAGATGTCTTTGCGATGGCTCGACAAGTTGTTGCCGAAGGTGTTGCTAAACTTGTTTTAGTAACTGAAGATGTGCAGCGCTATGCGGATACTTCGCGATTGCCAAGCGGCGTTGAGGTGTTTGATAGAAGCAAGTTAGAGGACGTGCAAAAAATGTTGCGCCTTGTCCCTGGTGTTAGCGCAATGATTTATGACCAAACTTGTGCCGCAGAAAAAAGACGTCGCCGTAAAACAGGCGAATTGACAGAACCGACCGAGCGCCTATTTATAAACGAAATGGTCTGCGAAGGCTGTGGCGATTGCGGGGTTCAATCAAACTGCACTTCGATTTTGCCTAAAGAAACTTCGTTTGGTAGAAAACGCGTTATCGATCAATCGTCTTGCAATAAAGACTACACCTGCGTGAATGGATTTTGCCCGAGCTTTGTTACCGTTAAGGGCGGCAAAGTCAAAAAGAAAAGTAGCGCGAAAACCAATGTGGTGCAAGGCGTTGACTTTAGCTTGTTGCCCTTACCCATCTCGCAAGCACCTAGCGGTCGCAATACCCACAACATTTTAATAACCGGCATCGGCGGTACTGGTGTCATTACGATTGGCGCGTTGCTTGGCATGGCTTCGCACCTTGAAGGGCGCGGCGCTAGTGTGCTGGACATGACGGGCATGAGCCAAAAAAATGGTTCGGTCACTTCGCATGTGCGTCTTGCTGCAAGCCCTGAAGTTATTCGCGCGCAGCGTATACCTACAGGCGAGGCCGATGTCATTATTGGTTGTGACTTATTAACGGCAGGCGCTGCTGATTCGATTAGTAAAACGCGTCCCGAGCGGACTATGGCGATTATTAATTTGCACGAACAACCCACTGGCCATTTTACAAAAGAGCGCGATTGGCAATTTCCGACCGAGCAATTAAAAAGCCTGTTGCACGACGCAACTGGCGGCCGCTGTGAGTTTTTCGACGCTACCGCTTTGGCCACTGCGTTGATGGGTGACTCTATTGCAGCCAATTTGTTTATGCTCGGCTATGCGTTTCAAAAAGGTGGAATTCCCCTTGGCCTAAACGCTATTATGAAAGCGATTGAATTAAATGGAGTAGCGGTAGCTGCCAATCAAACCGCCTTTCAGTGGGGGCGATTAAGTGCGATCGATTCCGAGAAAGTGCGCGCAATCGCGTTCCCGCCGCAAGCTATTGTGGTGCGTATGCCAGAATCGTTACAGAACATTATTGATGCGCGTGTTACCCACCTTACAGCTTATCAAGATGCGGCTTATGCAAATACCTACGAAACATTTGTTCAGCAGGTAGATGCCAAGCGCAAAGCTGTAGGAGCGCACGAGTCGATAACTAAAGCGGTTGCGAAAGGATTAAGTAAACTAATGGCTTACAAAGACGAGTATGAAGTGGCTCGCCTCTTTAATGGCCAAGAATTTGCTGCACAATTGTCGAGCCAATTTGAAGGAGATTTTGAGGTTTCTTACAACCTTGCGCCACCTTTAATTAGCCGAAAAGATAGCAACGGCAAGCTTGTTAAGCGTCGCTTCGGATCGTGGTTGCGGCACGGTTTCCCGCTCCTTGCTAAACTAAAGGTTTTGCGTGGAACGCGATTCGACTTGTTTGGAAAAACAGCAGAGCGCAAGATGGAAAGGAGTTTAGCGGCTGAGTATCGAAAAGCTATGGAAATCGCAACGGCCCTGCTGACTAAAGACAACGAAAGCCTAGTGTTAAAACTTGCCCAATGGCCCGAGCAAATTCGGGGGTTCGGTCATGTGAAGCATGCTTCGGTTGTTACTGCGCGAAAACAATTAGACGATTTGTTAGGTCAATTGGAGTCAGGATATGACATTAAGAAATCGGCCGTATAATTGATCTAATTCGGCTCCTTAGGCAGCTCGTTAAACAGTTTTTTCCATTTCGCGCGCGGTTATTAAAACGGGCTGCAAAATGCCGCGTAGGTTGGCAACAATGTCGTAAAGATCGGTTTGTTTAAGTCCGTTCTTTTTTAAGAAACTGCTCCAAACGGCTTGTCTTGTTTTGTCGAATGAGAATTCGTCCGATAATCCGGTTGGTAACGTCGGAGGAATTCGCGTGCCGCGTCTTGCGAAAGTCGCCGTGATTGCTTTGGCTAGTACTATCGTGTCAAGAGTTTCACGTTCTAAAAGTATGGATAAGTCGAAGTAGTCTTTTAATCGACTATTAGTCATCCCTAAGAAAACGATAGCATGAAGTTTTTCGGCGACTACTGTATGCACAGGGTAAATACGCAAGGTTGGGGCTGGAAATTCATCTATTAAAACTGGGTAGACTGCGTTTAATGGCCCCGGAGTAACTGCATCACCAAAGCCAATATCAATTTGTGTCTTGCATTGCGCTTTGGCGATTTCTGCGGTTATTAAAACTCGAGCGCCGGCGTACCCAGCTCCTTTTCGAATCTCGTCGACTTTGACGGAAGTCGGATCGAATGTAATACCATCTTCGGTCTCAAAGCTTGCGATTTCTCGGAACGTTTGTGCAATTGAATCGAGGTCGCTAGGGCCAAAGCCAAGCAAATCGGCGTCGCGGGTGGCGCGGTGCTGCATGTTGTACCAAATATTGAACAATAAGGCACCTTTCAGCAAAAAATGATCAGCATGTTCTGATTGACTCATTCGGTAAAGTATTCGTTCTAAAGCAAAGTGAACCAGTATTTGGTTGAAATCCACGTCCTGTACTTTTGCTATGTTTAGCAACCTTACCCTAACTGATTCCGCTAGGTTTTTTCTCACCCCATCAACTCAAGGTAAGGACGCATTACGTTGGCCACGCGGCAAATTTTTGCATGATGCCAAATGTCGTCTGACGACGCTTTGTTTTGATCACGGGCTTCCTTCAGGGCCTCAAGTGCAACATCGAGCCCGATAGTGTTTCTGTGTTTAAAACAGTCGGCTAAAGTTTTGGCGACGCTATAAACGTTTAGCTCAACTTTATCCCGTTTAAAAACTTCAACACCTTCCAAATAAGATTCCGGTGCAAATTGGACCATTCTCAATGGAGGGTAATTAATTTTCGGCGTGTGGCTGCCTCGGGGTAACGCAATCCAAATTTGGCGTGGTAATTGAGTAGTTAGGCCATGAAACTGCAAGGCTGTTAGTAAGCAAAATACGGCCTTGGGTACTCTGGTAGCAATAGTGACCAAACTTTCGTGTTCTGAGCTTACGCTGTGCGGACTGCGGTAAGTCCCTCTCCCAATTTTCTCTAGTAATCCCGCTGCAGTCATTCGGGTTAGAACGACGCGAGGCACGTTAATGGACTCAAGATCGAGCGGACGGAGGACTCCCTTCTGCGCAAGCAATTTAAGAATGAGTTGATCGTGTCGGTGATTAGGGCTCATGAAATCGAATTTTGTTCCAATTATTCGTTATTAGCAAGTATCTAACGAATAATTGGAACTATTGTGAGGATTTGTATTCGAAAAAAATTAGTGGATAGAAAGTTACAACCTAATCACATACCCTTGATCTGCCTTACTGCGCCCAGCCAGTAAGTCTTCGTAAACCCCAGCTAGTGCATTAGCCCCTTCAAAGTGCATAACATGCATCCAATCATCTAGGGTTGGTTGAAACGAAAGCCAAGCTTTGCCAATACGCATTTGCAATTGCTCTGCACCCCATTCGGTGGCGCGTTTTTTGGCTTGGGCGGGTGCGAAAAATAAGGTTGGCTTTGGGCCTTGCGTTTCGCTGGCGGTTTTTGGTTGTGCTAACTGATCCCAATGGGTGCCGCCCACTGCGCAGCTGTAGGTCAGGCTTTCGCCTAAGTGTTGGTGCAACGAGTTGCGTAACTGCCCGTTGCCAGCCATATCAACAATGACCGCTCTTTTGTTGGTTTGAATTTGGTTAAATTCTTCGTAGGTAACTACTTGATCATAGACGCCCATTGCGTTTACAAATATGGCATTGCTAGCCGAAGTTAAGCCTACTATTTTTTGTTTTAAACTCGCAGCTGAACCAACGCCCGAGCCTGCCATCCCTAAGTTACGTTGCTTAATCATGTAAGCCAGCGAATACGATGTTTTGCTGGACGCGCTAGTAATAACAATTTGCTCGGCGCCAAAGTGTTGGTTGTCGCTTAAAAAATCTTCAATTAAAAACGAAGTTAAAAACAAGGGTTGCACTAGCATTTGTTGTGCTTCGCGCTTTGCGTTGTAACCTAAATCGGCAGCGCAGCGGCGGTATTGGTTGTAAATGGGATGCAAGGCTTGGCGATGGGCTACGGTATCGCTAAACCCTTGCGCATTAAATCGACCAGGCTTTACGACCAAGTAGCTCGACATTGGGAAGTAGCCGTAAATTCGCTCGCCTATTTTTAAATCGACCACATACGCGCCTACCTGACTAACCGTTGCAAACCCCCACACAGGAATGCGTCCCCAATGTGCAGCGTCATCGCTGGCTGCGGGGAAAAAGTCCCAGTACTTCATAGCGTCGCCAAAGGCTGCATAGGTAATGTTATTTGAAGTTACGGCAAAGTGATCAATGCTAAGAAGTGCTTCGTCATCTTTTAGTTGAACTTGGTCTACGGGCGCAACCGAAACGGTGCGATGTTCATTTAAGTTCTTTTTGTTGACTAAAAAATCTAAGCTCATGGTCTATATCCAAATGTGGGGCGGCCCGCTTTACGCAAAGGAGCTGCTAGTTCAGCAAATTCGCACAACAGTTTTCTAGTGTCGCGCGGATCAATAATTTCTTCGACGCCAAACGCTTCGGCAGTACGAATTGGGGATTGTAATTGCGTTAGTTTGGCTTCTATTTCAGCGCGCCTGGCTTGTGGGTCGGGCGCGGCTTGAATCACCGCTTTATAGGCAGCATCCACGCCACCGGCAATAGGCAAGCTGCCCCAATTGGCCGAAGGCCATGCGTAACGCATAAACATCGAGCTGCCGTTGCGCTGCGATAGAGCGGCCATGCCATACGCTTTGCGAACCATCATGGCGCAATTGGGTACGGTGCATTGGCGTATAGCTGTAAGGGCCTGTGTACCAAAGCGCATCACGCCCGATTGCTCTGCATCAGGGCCAATTAAAAACCCAGGAATATCGACAAAGTGAATTAACGGCAACTGAAAGGTTTGCGCTAGGTCGACAAAACGAACGACCTTGCGTGCGGTATCGGCCGTCCAAGCGCCGCCATAGTGGTAGGGGTCGCTTGCCAATACGGCGACAGGCCAACCGTTGATGCGGGCGAGACCCGTAACGACGGATTTCCCCCAGCCACTACCGATCTCGAAAAACGTCGAGTCGGTTTCGCTGCGATCGGCGATGTTTCGATCAACTTCTTTTCGATCAACCACGGCCTCCAATATCGGCCTAACTTTGTAAACACTTCGCGCATTGCGTGGAATTGCCGAAAGCAAAAACTCTTCGCGTCGATCGACTGTATCGGTAGTTTGATTGCGGGTTGCTAATTGATGAACCGATTGCGGCAAGTACGATAAAAACTGGCGTGCTTTACTAAACGCTTGTGCTTCGCTACTAACGACGTCATCAACTGTGCCATTGGGTTGATGCACATGCGAGCCACCCAAGCTTTCTTTGTCGATCGTGATGCCGGTGCGTTCGACCACAGGCGGGCCTGCCGCAAATAATTGCGATGTGCCTTGCACCATTACGCTGTAATGGCTAGCGACCACACGCGCTGCACCCATACCTGCCACCGAGCCCAGCGCTAGCGCCACTATAGGCACTTCCGATAATGCGTCCAACACTGCGGTAAATTGTTCTACATCGGGGAGGTAAGTGCGTCCCATGGTTTCTAAGTGTTTAACCGAACCGCCGCCGCCAGTGCCATCGACTAATCGAACCAAAGGCACTTGTAATTTGACAGCTGTTGTTTCGGCGTAAACAAATTTTTCCATCACGCCACCGTCGTTTGCTCCGCCACGTACAGTAAAGTCGTCACCGGTTACAAAGACCACGCGGCCATTAATAGTGCCGCGCCCGCAAATTACATTGCTCGGGCTAAAACTGGCTAGCTCGCCTTGTTCGTTGTATTGCGCGAAGCCGCTAATGCTGCCAACTTCTCTAAATGAATTGACGTCGAGTAATTGGGCAATACGTTCGCGTACCAGTAACTTGCCAGCGTCTTTATGTCGGGCGACCTTTTCGGGGCCGCCGTGTTCTAGCGCGGCAAGTTTTCGGCGCGCGATGTCTTCAAGTTCGGGTTGCCAGCTCATAATTAATTAAATAGTACTTTGCAATTAGATCGAACCTTTAAGCCCCAAACGATCAATAGTGGCTCGCTCGGCTTCAAAAGTGTTTTTTGCAAACTTGGTGTAATCCTCGGGGCCCATGTAAATAGCGGGCTGATCAAAGCGTTCCATTAGTTGCAATACCTTCGTATCTTCTAGCGCTTTTTTGAAAGCGTCATTCAGTGTTTTTACAGTCGCCGCATCCATGCCTTGCGGGCCAGCTACGCCAAAGGGTGAGTCGCTAACGGTTTCGTAGCCTAGTTCCGTAAGTGTGGGTACGCTGGGCCAACGCCTAGTGCGCTTGCTGCCATATGTGGCTAGCAACCGTAGTGTTTTGGCTTCGACCTGGGGTGCCCATCCGGTTGAGTCGCTAGCGGCCATAATGTGTCCGCCAATAACTGCGGGCATTAAATCGGCGCTTCCTTTAAACGGTACGCCAGTTACTTTGATGCCCGCGCGTTGCGCAAATTCTTCGATGGCTAAATGGGGCGAAGTGCCAATGCCAGTGTGTCCGTAAGTTAATTTTTCGGGATTGCTTTTGGCCCAAGCAATTAGGGTTTTAATATCCGTAAAAGGTGCATCGGGCTTAGTGACCAAACCAAAGGTGTAGCCAGTTAAACAGGTCACGTAAGTAAAATCTTTAATAGGGTCGAACTGACTGGTTTTTTGCATATGCGGCAAGCGAAAAACGCCCAAGGGCATTTGAGCCAAGGTGTAGCCGTCGGGCTTAGCGTTCTTCATGGAAATAGCTGCAATGGTGCCGCCACCGCCCGGTTTGTTCTCGACCACAATGGGTTGCCCCAATGTTTTGGATGCAGCTTCGGCAATAACGCGCATGACCTGATCGGTTGGCCCGCCCGGAGGAAATGCGCAATAAAGGCTAATAGGGCGTTGCGGAAATGCTTGTGCCTGGGCTGTGTGGCTGATTAAAACAGTAGAGGCCACACCGATACTTCCGGCCAAACTACCTGCTGAACTGCTAATGGCAACTGCTTGCTTGGCAAACTGACGACGACCTTGTCTAAGATTCTGACGGCGATTCATGGAGTCCCTTAAAAAGTGCAAACTTTGGTTAATGTTCAAACTGGATTTACGCAAACGCGGTTTAATGTGTCACTGACGCCATTATGGGGCAAGAAATGGGCGCTGGCTTCGGGCAAAATACAGGCCTAGCATTGCCACGGGCTTCTAAGCCCAAGTTCGTCCCAACTTAGGGTTGCTTGGATCACTACGGAACTTTCTTCCAATATGAATTCCCCCCAATCGGGTTTGCCTTCGCAAGTTGCAGCGCAACCTAATTTTCCGCCGTTGTTTGAGTCCACGATTCGGTCATTGCCTTTGCTTGGGCGCGGAAAGGTACGCGAAAATTACGCGTTAGGCGAAGACCGCTTATTAATGATTACAAGCGATCGTCTTTCGGCTTTCGATGTCATCATGAATGAGCCTATTCCAAACAAGGGGCGCGTCTTAAATGCAATGGCGCAGTTTTGGTTCGCGCGCTTGGCACATGTAGTACCCAATCATTTAACCGGTATCGATCCGCAAACGGTCGTGTCGGCAGACGAGGCTTGGCAAGTTAAGGGCCGAGCAATGGTAGTGAAACGTTTAAAGCCTATTCCTGTCGAAGCGGTCGTGCGTGGTTACCTAATTGGTTCGGGCTGGAAAGATTATCAGGCGACCGGCTCCGTGTGTGGCATTGCATTACCAAGTGGTTTGCAAATGGCACAACAATTGCCTTCGCCTATTTTTACACCAGCCACAAAGGCCGATATGGGTGAACACGACGAAAATATTTCATTTAAAAAAATGCAAGAGGCGATTGGTACGCCACTAGCCGAGCACATTAAAGCGGTGTCGTTGCGCCTTTATGCAGAAGCCAGCGCCTTTGCGTTAACGCGCGGCATTATTATTGCCGATACCAAATTTGAGTTTGGCCTAGATGCCAATAACCAATTGCATTTAATGGATGAAATTTTAACCGCCGATTCTTCGCGTTTTTGGCCTGCTGCGAGTTACCAAGTTGGTACTTCTCCGCCGTCCTATGACAAACAGTTTGTACGCGATTATCTTGAAAGCCTTACGACTTGGAATAAGACCGCCCCAGCGCCCGCCTTACCCGCTGCAGTTGTTCAAAAGACTGCAGAAAAATATGAAGAAGCCTTGCGCGCGTTAACCGGCAAAGGCCTCGAGGCTTCAACAGAAAGATTATAAAATGGCACAAACTAAAGCTGCAAAATTAGTCACTAAGCCTAGTGCCAAAAGCGCTATTACGGTGGGCGTTGTCATGGGTTCATCTAGCGATTGGGATGTAATGAAAAACGCAGTGGCGATTTTGGAAGAGTTTGGTATTGCTCACGAAGCTCAAGTGGTTTCTGCGCACCGCATGCCAGATGACCTGTTTACTTATGCCGAGCAAGCGCAAGAACGCGGCCTGCGTGCGATTATTGCAGGGGCGGGCGGTGCTGCTCATTTGCCCGGCATGTTGGCTGCTAAAACGATCGTTCCAGTATTTGGTGTGCCGGTACCTTCGCGCCATTTAAACGGACAAGATTCGTTACTTTCGATTGTGCAAATGCCCAAAGGTGTCCCGGTTGCTACGTTTGCAATTGGCGATGCCGGCGCTGCCAATGCAGCGTTACACGTGATTGCTAATTTAGCAACTACGGATGAAAAGCTAGCTAAAAAATTAGTAGCGTTTCGTACGAAGCAAACCGAAGCTGCACGTGTCATGAAGTTGAACAAATAATTTGAACAACAGCCCGTCAATGCAAACTTCATCATCTACATCTAACACCGTATTGTCGACTTCTAACTTAGCGACTACGAGCTTACCAGCGGGCTTGCCACTACCACCCGGTTCGTGGTTGGGCATGTTGGGCGGCGGACAATTAGGGCGACTGTTTTGTATGGAAGCGCATGCCTTGGGATACAAAGTATGCGTTGTTGATCCGGATAAAAATAGCCCCGCTGGAAATATTGCGGATAAACATATTTGCGCCGACTATTTAGACGACGCAGCATTAACCGAATTAGCGCGTTTGTGCCCTGCAATCACAACCGAATTCGAAAATGTACCAGCTGCCGCTTTAGAACGCTTGGCCAAAAAACGCTTTGTTAGCCCCTCAGCCGCATGCGTGGCAATTGCTCAAGATCGCATTGCCGAAAAGAAATTTTTTAATGGTGCTGGCATTGCAACGGCACCTTATGCTGCCATTGAATCGGCCAATATAATTCCTTCGCTCGACTTAATCATGTATCCAGGCATTCTTAAAACAGCACGCATGGGTTACGACGGGAAAGGGCAAGTGCGTGTTGCTAGTCGCTTAGAACTCGCCATGGCCTGGGCCAACTTAAAGCAAGTGCCTTGTGTAGTAGAAAAACGTTTAGACCTAGCCAAAGAATTGTCGGTGGTCGTAGTTCGTGGTGCGGATGCGCAGACGGTTGCCTACCCACCTTCAGAAAATATTCATGTTGATGGAATTTTGGCGCGCTCGATGCATCCGGCGCAAGTAGATGCAACTTTGGCGACGAAGGCGGTTGATAGTGCCAGAGCTTTGGCTAATGCAATGCAGTATGTTGGCGTTTTGTGCATCGAGTTTTTTGTATTGGGCGATGGCAGCTTAGTCGTTAACGAAATGGCACCACGTCCACATAATTCCGGACATTACTCCATCGACGCTTGCTATTGTTCGCAGTTTGAACAACAGGTAAGAGCAATGGCGGGTTTACCGCTAGGTAGCACAGAACTACATAGCCCCGCTGTTATGTTGAACATTTTAGGCGACGCTTGGGCCAATGGCGAACCTGATTGGGCTTTTGTCTTACGCAACCCCAATGCCAAGTTGCATTTGTATGGCAAGGAGTCTGCACGACCAGGCCGAAAGATGGGGCACATTACTGTGGTCGGTGTTGATGCTCAACAAGTTGCTGACGCAATCGCGCTGCACTTAAAACTTGCGCAAGTGAACGCTCAACAATGATTGTTGTCCCAAGTCTCGAATCAGTTAACCAATGCGCCAGTACTCTGTTGGCAGGCGAATTGCTCGGCTTGCCGACCGAGACGGTCTACGGTTTAGCGGCTGATGCAAGTAACTGTCAAGCCGTTGCGAGAATTTATAGTACCAAGGGGCGACCGGCTGATCATCCTTTAATCGTGCATGTTAGTGGTTCACTTGCTGCGCAATTTTGGATTGATGCGAAAAAAACAAGCGCTGAAACTCAGGTGCAAATTCAAACATTGATGCAGCAGTTTTGGCCCGGTCCGTTAACATTAATTGTGAACCGCGCACCCGATGCGCCAGCTTTTGCTTGTGCCAACGAAACGACTGTTGGCTTGCGTTGCCCCAGCCATCCAGCCGCGCAATTGTTGTTGCAGAAATTCGAATTAATGGGTGGTAAAGGTGTAGCAGCACCATCGGCTAATAAGTTTGGAAAAATTAGCCCAACATCTGCACAACATGTTTTAGATGATCTAGGTGCGCAGTGTCCGCTTACTTTAGATGGCGGTGAATGCGAGTTCGGCATCGAATCGACTATCGTTGATGTGTCGAGCGGTACACCTCGAGTGCTCCGACTAGGTTCAATTTCAATCGAACAAATAAATCAAGCCTTAGATTTGCAAATCGAATTTGATGTTGGTAATTCAACTGTACCGAAAGTCTCGGGTTCGCTTGCGGCGCACTATGCACCTACGACGCCTTTAGAGTTAGTGGGTAGTGGCTCACTTATTTTTAGGGCAGGAACCATTGCTGAATTAGGTGACCAAGCAGGCGTTCTGGCAATGCGCCCAAAACCCGAACCGTTAAAGTTGCGTGCCAATTTGCATTGGGTTCAAGTGGCTGCTGAACCTAAAGCTTATGCGCACAGTTTGTATTCCAGTCTGCGTGCGTTAGATCAATTAAACCTAGATCGACTTTTAGTAGAGCTACCACCTAGTGAACCGAATTGGTTGGCGGTGCTAGATCGTTTAAAACGCAGTGCTGCAGGGGCGGGCATGCGTTAGGCCTTGAAATTAAAATTTAAAATAACGGAGAGACCACATGACTAAATTAAATAACCAGCCGAGCCACTATAAGGCAACTGGTTTGCGCAAATCGCTGTTACTTGCCGCCGCTAGCGTTGGTTTAGTCGGTTTGACCGCGTTGTTATCCCCAAGCGTTCAAGCCCAAACCGTTGGCACCTATCCCAACAAACCTATCCGTATCATTATTGGCTTTCCTGCTGGTGGCCCATTAGATCAACACGCTCGTTTGCTTTCGACTCGTCTAGAGCAGTTGTTGGGCACGCAAGTTGTTGTTGATTATCGCGCCGGTGCGGGTGGCGCAATTGGTGCCGAGGCCGTCGCGCGGGCTGCGCCTGATGGGTACACTCTGTTGCTAGCGAACACCGGAACAATGGTGATTAACCCAGCGTTGTATCCTAAGCTGCCGTACAACATGAGCACAGATTTAGTGGCCGTTGCACGCACTGCACAGCAGCCCCTAGCGTTTCTTGTGCATCCGTCGGTGCCAGCCAATACATTAACCGAGTTCGTTGCCTATGCAAAAAAGAATCCAGGCAAACTTAATTATGGTTCAGCAGGTAACGGTGGCATTTCGCACTTAGTGCCCGAAATGTTTAAAAAAGAATCTTCTATATTTATGGTGCACATTCCGTATCGCGGCAGTGCACCCGCTTTTACCGATTTAATAGCGGGCCAGGTGCAATTTATGGCCGAGTCGATCCCCGCAGCAACTCAGTATGTGAAACAAGGCAAAGTGAAGGCGCTTGCGGTCACTAGTGCCCAACGCAATCAAGCGTTGCCAGATACCCAAACCGTCATAGAGGCTGGCTTTAAGGGCTTTGAAGTGGTTGGCTTCTACGGATTTTTAGCGCCCGCAAAAACGCCAAAAGAGATACTAAACAAACTGTCTGAGGCATTTCAAAAAACCTTGGAGACACCTGAGATTCGCTCACGCATGATTACGCAAGGTGCCGACCCTTCGTTTTTAAATTCGGATCAGTTTGCGAAATTTTTGCGCGATGAAACCCCAAAGTGGAACAAGGCGGTTAAAGACTCTGGCGCGAAAGTCGACTAGGCTAGCTTGGTGAAAGCTAAAGTTACTGATTTGACTTTCACCAATTGATTTAGCTCAGTATTCCTAAATCCGCATTAGCAAACCGACTGAGTCCCGGAAATATCGTTGGCATTTCTGTAGCCGACACGCCAAACCAGCGCGCCAAACTAGCTGCGTATTGATCAACCGACGTGGTGGGAATCCAAATACCTTGATTGCCCACATCGTCGGGTCCGCCAATAGCTAAATTGGGAAATGTACCGTACAGCTGTCCACCTTTAACGGCACCGCCCACAACCATATGGTGGCTACCCCAACCGTGATCCGAACCTTTGCCATTGCTCGCTAAGTTACGACCAAAATCTGAACCTGTAAATAAGGTGACTTTGTCGGCGATACCCATTTGTACTGTGGCATCATAAAACGCGGCCACCGAGTTACTAATTTCTTCTAGCAATTGTTGTTGACGTTGCGGTTGATCATCACCGTGCGTATCAAAACCGCCAATCGAAACAAACAGCGTTTGACGCTTTAGACCAAGCGCTTGGCGCGACGCAATTAGGCGAGCGGCCATCTTTAGTTGATTGCCTAAATTATTGCCGGGAAACGGTGTCGTAAAGGTTTGTGTTGCAATTGCCTTTGCGAAACTCTCTTGAGCTGTTACCGAACGATTCATAGTGGCAACCCACTCACGTTCGAGCAAATGATTACGCGGTGCACTACGCATTTCGTTTATCGCAATCGAAATCGGATCACTGCCCGATGCGGGTTTGAAGAAGTCGAAACCAAATTTTCCGTTAGGCGAAACTTTATAGGCTTGTAAGTTTGCGCCATTGCCCCAAGTAGTGTTTCCGCTTAGCGACATGGTGCTGGCTGTACGATTGGAGTTCATGCTTTGAAGTAAATCTACTAGGCGGCCGCCCCAGCCCGTGCGTGGCCCGTCCAAGATAGAGCTTTGCCATTGCACTTGCTGATCGCTGTGCGAAAACAAATTTGGGGGTAACGGCACTGAACGGCTATCCCATTGGGCTTTGCTGGTCGGCGCCGCTAGGGGCCCAACATTGGCAACAACTGCGGCTTTACCATTATTAAAAACTTTTTGTATTGCACTCATGGCTGGGTGTAGACCCAACTTTAATGCGCCGGTATTTGCAGTAGGTATGGCAAGAATTTGCTTCTTTTGAATCAATAGTGGCCCGCGTTTAGCGGCGTATACAGCGTGTTGCGCGTCATCTAAAGGGATGATCATATTGTTGCTGTCGTTACCACCATACATAAACAAGCAAACCAAGGCTCGGTAGTCCTCCCCAACCGGTGCGGCTTGCGCCCAGGAGCTTGTAGACACTGCATCGGCTGCTGCCGCTGCAATTTTTTCTAAATCAAAACAAGCGGCTGCACCTGCACCCAACAGTAAACGGCGGCGCATCGCTGAATTTTTTAAGTTATCCATTTTGAAATTTTTCTGTAGATTGTTTTGGTTTATTTTTGAATCGCAAATTCAGGTGCAGCCATCGTTAACGTTAAAGCAGCTTTAATTCGATCATCTTTGTTTTTAGGATCAATGCCATTGATTACGCGTGCAAACGAAGTTTTTGTTGCAACGCTCATGCCACCGTTCATAGCCAACAAATTGATTCGGTTAATTAGAGCGTCTGCGTCGCCCGCTACATCGTGAAATTTCGAATAATCGAAATTTAGTTTGGTTTCTTTATCACCGTAGCCACCGTTGCGAATAATTGAGGTATAAAAATTTAAACTACCAACAATTGTCGTTTCGGTTGTAATTTGAAACTCAGGCGAAACCAACCCTGCTTTGGCAATTTCACCTGGCGCACGAAAGTCTGGTGAATAAAAGTTAAAGACCGAGGGTGCTAAAAAGGGGCTTTGTCCAAGGCCATAATCGGCACTGTCTAAATGATGAATGCGGTTAGTTCCTTCGTTTGATTTTGCGTTGACTAAGCGCATTAAGTTTGCCAAGCGAATGACCGGTTCGCGTAACTTACCGACACTTGTCGAAGCCGCATTAATTTCCCGCGCTTCGGTATCCAAAATAATTGCGGTCACTAATGCCTTTAAATCCCCGCGAGTTCCGGCACCATTGTTATTAAAGACTGCGGCTGCACGTTCTACGTAGGCGGGGCTTGGGTTACTTGAAACTAATCGTTGGATTAGTCGACGAGCAATAAACGGCCCGACATTCGGGTGATTAAAAATATTATCTAAAGCCTGTGTCATGTCTAGTTGCGGAGTTTGCCCCGCTGGCAAAATGGTGCCGTTTAACAGTATTTTAGGTGCTGTCGAATGACGACCGGCCCACGGCTGCATAGGGATAGTCCAAGCTTCTTCGCCGCTATGAAATGCATCTGATTTTGCAGTATCTCGCCCACCAAAACTCCAACCCGAAAACGCTTTTGCAAAACCCTTAACGGTATCTTCATCGTAAGTAGAAGTTGTTTTGCCTTCAGCATCTTTCAATGGTGTGCCATCGGGGTTTAACTTAACTAGGCCAATGGAAAAAAGCTGCAACACTTCGCGTGCGTAGTTTTCGTTTGGATGGGTTCCTTTATCCGGATCTTCTTTCTCGCTTTCGAGCATGTTTAGGTAATAGCCCATTGCCGGATGTAGCGTTATGTCCTCCAACAATTTTCGATAGTTGCCAAACGCATTGCGGTTTAGCATGTCGATGTACGACCCCATAGCTGGGCCATTAAGTTCTGGTGCAATATTCGACACCACCATTACTTGGCTTAGAGCAAACGCAACGCGCGCGCGTAATTGAGCGGGGCTATATAACCACTGCTGCCAGACACCCTCGTAAGCCATTTCATCGGTAGGTTTCCCATTTGTGGTGCGCGGTGCTTGCGAGTCGATATAGTCCGAGACAGGGGCTGCTTCAAGTTTGAACTGTTCGGCTAACCAGCGCTCGTAACCCATCGCTCGAACAGCTGTAATTTCAGCCTCGCTCGTTACACCAAAAGTAGTCTGGGCAAGAAAGCGCGCTGTGTCTTCACTGCTGGTTTGTTTTTCGGCAGGAAGCGATGGTGAACTGCCGGTCGGGCTAGCCGCAAAGGTAACCGTAGAGGACGCAACGCCTTGGTAAATTAGCGATGCTGAATGCAATGCTGTAGCACCATTCGCTGCTGGTGGGGTCGGTCCCGAACCACCGCATGCGGCGATGACAAATGCGCTAAAAATTAATGCCACAACGTTACTGTACTGATGAACCCTCATGCGCTACTCCAGTTTTCCCTGGCACGGAGTCAATGTGTTTTTTTTAGTATAGGTTGATCTAAGGTTGTGAACTAGATCACATCGCTGCCACCCGTCGTCTCACAACGACCGTTAGTCTCGACGGGTGGTCGATCGTTCGTTACACTCGGCAAATGAAAAAATTAAAGCTACTTTTTATTTTGTGTTCTTTTGGTTTAGTGACCGCTTGCAACAAGCCGGCGGATGCGCCTGCATCAAATCCAAAGGCTCCCGAACAAGTTTCGTCAAAACCAAAATTATCCGAGGCAAGCCCTGCGGCTCTCACCGAAGAGTTTGTCGGTCAATGGGATGCCAACTTAGCCACTCCGATTTTAGAGCGTCAACTTGATCGAGTCGTCTGGCTCGGTAAAAATGTCGGTTGCGAGGGCACCTGCGAATTGCAAAGTGTAATTGTCAAAGAGTTCGATTTAACTGTAGGTACGAATGCCGAAAAATTAGTACTTATGGCTAGCAACGATGCTACGAATAGTTGCCATGCTTGTTCCCCTGCTATTTCATTGTTTCGATTTCGAAAGACTGCGAATGGTTGGAAATTAAGTAGCAGCGATATGGCGTTTGCTAACCTAGGGGCCAACGGGAAAGTCGGGGGAGATCGTCCGATTGAGACTTCTGTTAAAGCACTGACGGAATCGCAAATTGCCTTGTTAATCGATTTAACCGATGCTCACCAGGGATTTCAAGAAACTTACCAATTTGTTTATGTCTCGGTCGATGGAAAGTTTGTACAAGCATTTAAGGAAAAGTCCGGCGAAGACTTTTCTGGCGTAAATTCAGAACTCAAAAATGCTGGCACCGTTTGGGAATCGAAGGTCGATATTGAAACAAATAACGATGTTAAAACCTTAGTGTTAAGCGCGGAAGGCAAACGCTCTGGCAAAACATTTAAAACGGTAAAACGTTACAACTTTGACGGCAAAAAGTTCGTAGCGATCTAACGTGAATTAGACGCTTGACTAGGTTGGAACCCGTTGTTGCTCGTCTAGCTTCTCGTCAAGGCTGACGCGCTCGTCAAAAACGAAACAACGCCCAGAGAAGTGTGCCCGACCAACATCCTCGAAGTATTTCAAAATGCCACCTTCGAGTTGCGTAACATGCTCAATACCTAAGTTTTGCATAAAAATGGCTGCTTTTTCGCAGCGAATACCGCCCGTGCAAAAGGTAACCACTCGTTTATTAGATAACGATTCAATGTGCGGTGTAATAGCTTCAGGAAACTGACTAAACCGCTCTATGTTGTAATCGATAGCGCCGTCAAAGGTGCCTTGTTCGACTTCGAAATGATTGCGGGTGTCCAACAATACAATTTCACGTCCGGCCTCGTCATGGCCTTGATCTAACCATTGCTTCAGCGTATCCGGCAAGACGGCTGCCGCACGACCCTCGATTGGACGAATGTCTGGCTGACGCATTGTGATTATTTCTTGTTTTAGCTTAATCAGCAATTTGCCAAATGGTTGGTCTGCTGAAAAACTCTCTTTAACGATTAGATCGGTAAAACGTAAGTCGGCTTTGAGATCGCTAAGAAATTGTGTGATCGACTCTTGGCCGCCGGCCAAAAAGATATTGATACCCTCTGGGGCTATTAGTACCGTACCTTTTAAAGCCAAGGCGTGGCAGCGATGCAGTAGTACTTCGCGAAGTGCTACTGTCTCGGTTATTTCAACAAATTTATAAGCAGCAATGTTAAGAAAGCGCATAGGCCAAAACACAGCAAAGTTTAGTTGCCGTGCTGATTTTTTTAACCGTTGTGTGTAGCCGCTTTTAACGCCGCAATTCGATCTTGGATTGGTGGATGCGAAGCGAACAATGCCGACATACCACTTGGCATACCAATACCGGAAGCCGCCATCGATTTTGGTAATTCACCAGCCTCAACGCCGCCCAGTTTGCCCAGCGCTTTGATCATTGAGCTTGGTTGGCCCATATATTTTGCTGCGCCAGAATCTGCACGAAACTCGCGCTGACGTGAGAACCAAGCAACAATAATGGAAGCAAGTACACCGAAAACTAATTGGCAGACCAACGAAGTGACCATATAGCCAATGCCCTGACCGTTGCCGTCCTTATTAATTTGCTTGTCGATCACGTAGCCAACTGCCCGTGATAAGAACACAACGAATGTATTAACCACACCTTGAATAAGAGTTAGGGTAACCATGTCGCCATTGGCGATGTGCGCTACTTCATGGGCCAATACTGCCTCGACTTCTTCTTTTGTCATCGACCGTAATAAACCGGTACTGACTGCAACTAAAGCCGAGTTCTTAAATGCGCCAGTAGCAAATGCATTCGGTTCGCCTTCGTAAATTGCAACCTCGGGCATACCGATACCAGCAGTCTCTGCCAATTTTTTTACGGAGTCGAGTAGCCATTGCTCATCTTGGGAACGGGCTTGCTCGATTACTTGTGCGCCCGTGCTCCATTTAGCCATTTTTTTGCTGATTAACAGCGAGATAATCGAACCCGTAAAGCCAATGACTGCGGACATTACTAACAACGAAGTCAAATTCAGACCGTTAGGCCCAACTGCGCTCCCTAGGCCAAAGACGCTAAAAATAATGCCAATAATGAACATTACTGCAAGGTTAGTGCCGATAAATAGTGCGACTCGTTTCATAAAAAGTAACTCCTAAAAATATTTGGTAGAACGACTGGGGCGCAAATACTTTTTGCGCCTTTAATTTGTTTAGCTTGCTGCAATGAACAAAAATGACCGATGTTGACGAGCTTGGGTCGATTTTTGCCAATTCAAGAAACGGTGCTTCGATTATCGCATTGTCTGGCGTTTTCATCGCATTCCCCACAATAAGAGTAATTTCGGCGCTGGCAAGCAACTTACAAAATATTCAATGCCAAGTCGGTTTCGACTGGTGTTTTACTTTAACCACTCGCGGCACAAGGGCGCGGCACGAGATTTTTGCTAAATATTTTTGTTTTTTATTTTCGGCTTTCTGATTTACTGGAGTTCGGATTAACTATTTGCAGAAAGCAAACGATGAACAATAGCGATTCAACAAATGGTACTGAAACAATTGTTCTAGGGGGCGGTTGTTTTTGGTGCACCGAGGCCGTGTTTACTCGGGTGCAGGGCGTTACCGCTGTAGAGTCAGGGTATTGCAATGGCCACGTTATTAACCCCAGTTATGAGCAAATTTGCGACGGCAATACTGGGCACGCGGAAGTGATTAAAGTGACCTTTAAACCAGAGGAAATTTCGTTAGCGACCTTGTTACAGATATTTTTTACGACTCACGATCCAACTACGCTCAATCGTCAAGGCAATGATGTCGGCACGCAATATCGCTCTGGTATTTATTTTCAAAATGACGAACAACAACAAGCGGCTAAGGTTGGGCTTAATTCTATTGAACTTGCCAATGTTTGGGGGGCTAAGATAGTCACTGAAATTCAGTTACTTAATAACTATGGTAGTGCTGAAGCCTACCATCAACGCTATTTCGAATTGCATCCCCAGCAAAGCTATTGTGCTTACGTGGTTGCCCCCAAGGTCGCCAAATTGCGCAAACAATTTGCGCATTTGCTTAAGAGTGGTAGTTAACTAAGGCGCTAATCTAACTAAGGGGCCAGTCGATCAAGCTTCCAAGCTTGGCTTTGGGTGGCGCGTGTAAAGCGTAACCGATCATGTAACCGGGAGGAACGACCTTGCCAAAATTCAATCATAGTTGGGTTTAGTCGATACCCGCCCCAGTGCGCTGGTCGTGGAATGGACCCGCTATCTGGGTGGCCCTGTTCCACTTTAAATTGTTCTGCAAACGACTTTTCTCGCGCTTCCAAATTGGCCCGCGATTCAATTACTTGGCTTTGGGGTGAGGCCCAAGCGCCTAAGCGACTGCCTTGAGGTCTACTTTGAAAGTATGCGTCCGATTCGCTTTCGGCAATTTTGTTAACCGTACCTTCAATCCGCACTTGGCGCTCCAGCTCGTTCCAAAAAAACACTAAGGCTGCATGCGAATTTAACCCGAGGTCTTCGCCTTTGCGGCTTTGATAGTTGGTAAACCAAGTAAAACCCTGTGCATCAACTCCCTTCAATAAAACGATACGGGCAGAAGGGCGACCGAAGGCATCGGCGGTCGCTAAAGTCATTGCGTTGGGCTCGCGTAAATTGGCATTTTGCGCTTGTGAAAACCACACCGAAAATTGCTGGATAGGGTCGTTAAGGACTCCGTTTTCTTCTAGCGCCGCTAACTTATAGTCTTCGCGTAAATCGGCAATTTTTGCGTGAGCAGTTACTTGAGAGTTTGATTGTTCTTTTGGCTTATTCATCGAGGCAAATTACGCTTTCTTAATTCGTAACAACAGGTTGTTGAGCGGCAATTTTCTTTACAACATCTTTGGCCTTCGCGTTGGCGGCTTCGTCGCCTTGCCTGCCTGCGGCTGAGTACCAAATTAAAGCGGTGCGAAGATCTTCTGTTACACCCAATCCGGTTTCGTACATGCTTGCAAGTATGTACTGCGCGCTGCCATCGCCAGCTTCGGCGGCCTTGTCGTACCAATAGGCCGATTTCGAATAATCTTGCTTTGTGCCGCGACCTAAATAATATTGTGTTGCTACTTCGCTGTAGGCTTCTTTGACATTATTCTTGGCCGCGCGCTCAAACCAATCAAAGGCGGTTTTTTGTGATCGCTCAACGTGGCGGCCTTGTTCGTACAAGCTGCCCAACATATGCTGCGCTAAGCCATAGTTACCGCTTGCAGCTTGGTTTAGATAGCGCAAAGCGCTGGCCAAAGGCAGCCGTTTGTCTTCATCCGTAATTCGAATCACGGCTAAGTTATAGGCACTATTTAAATCGCCAGCGTTGGCTGCTCGTTGATAAAGTTTGATGGCAGCCGCTACTTTATCTTGCTCATACAAACGAAACGCTTGGTCAGCCCAAAGTTTTGATTGTTTTTGCTTTTGATCTACCAGAGCCGTCGTCGGTTGCGCCTGCGCACTGCTTGTTTTAACAAAGATGCATAAAAAAGCTGTTAACAAACCAAGCACGAAAGTAGCGGGCGGGCCTCCACAAAAAAAACGATTAATTGGGGTGTTGAGGTTTGGATTAATTAGGGCGCTTAAGTTTGATTTCATATTTTTATTTTAACCTGCGGGCTTGAAACTACGAAGACGCCCATACATTAACGTAAATTCCAGTTTTTTCGTTATTGATGCTGGTAAGCTAGAAGTTATCTTGTTATTTGTTGGGAGATCCTGTGAAACTGTTTAAACACGCGCGTTACTTAGTACTAGGTATGGTTGCTGCCCTTTCAGGCTGCGGCTACAACGATATCCAGAAATTGGACGAATCGACCAAATCCAGTTGGGCCGAGGTGGTTAACCAATACCAACGCCGAGCCGACCTAATTCCCAACTTAGTCAACACCGTTAAAGGCTACGCCCAACAAGAGCAAGATGTATTTGTTAAAGTCACCGAAGCTCGATCACGGGTGGGCCAAATCAAAGTAGATCCGTCCAACCCAGAGTCGCTTAAGCAATTTGAAAATGCGCAAAAAGAAGTCGGCAGCGCTTTATCGCGGTTATTGGTTGTTTCTGAAAACTACCCACAATTAAAGTCTGACGCGAACTTTCGCGATTTGCAGGCCGAGTTGTCGGGTACTGAAAACAGAATTACAGTGGCACGCCAGCGTTATATTGGGGCGGTTCAAAAGTACAACGAATTCGTGCGACAAGTTCCTCAAAATCTAACGGCTATGGTTTTTGGGTACGAGGTCAAGCCACAATTTACCGTTGAAAACGAAGCGCAAATTAAGACCGCGCCTAAAGTAGATTTTGGACAACCGGCGACGCAAAAGTAATGAGCTGCTCGCAAAGCTCGTCAAATGGCGCATGGTTTTTAATGTGTCCTTTATGATGCGCTTTTTACTCGCGTCTTTGCTGTTTTGCATGGGCTTGTTAGGCCAGTTCGAAGCAAGTAAAGGTCTGCTCTGGAATACGGCTGCTAGCCAAGAGCTGCAGCCCATTCCGCCATTGCGTGAGCGAGTTACTGATTTAACTTCAACGCTTACGCCTGCTGAACGTGGGGTTTTGGTCGCCAAGCTGGCTCAATTAGAGCAAGCTAAAGGCTCGCAAGTGGCGGTACTAATTGTGCCGACAACAATGCCCGAAGATAACGCTAGTTATGCGCTTCGCGTTGTCGACGCCTGGAAGCTAGGCCGTGGTGTCGTTAACGGCAAAATGGTTGGCGACGGTGTGTTGCTTTTAGTGGTCAAGAATGATCGCAAAGTTCGCATAGAAGTTGGCCGTGGCCTCGAAGGCGCGATTCCTGATTCGCGCGCAAAACGCATTATTTCTGAATCAATAAGCCCTCGCTTCAAAACGGGGGACTTCACGGGCGGTGTCAACGCCGGTGTTGACGATTTGAGCAAGTTAATTCAAGGCGAAGCACTGCCAGAGCCGTGGAATCTTTCAACGGGTGAAAGCGATTCCAAAAAACCTCAATCAAATGAATTTTCTCTTTCGGAGTGGATTCCGTTTGCAATTGCTGCAGTTATATTCGGCTTTGTTGTAACCGGCATATTTGGTCGGTTTTTCGGCTCTATTTTTTCGGGTCTTGGCGGGGGCTTTTTGATGTCCGTCGCGACCGCTTCCACGCCTTTGGCAATTGCCGCCGGTATGGGCTTGTTTCTGTTCTTCCTCGTGTTTGGAGGCTCACGCAACCGCGTTCATCGCGTTGGTCGACACACCTATGGCAATACGCCGGTTATCCTTCCTGGCGGTTTTGGCGGTGGTTGGGGAGGCAATGGCGGTGGCGGGTTTGGTGGTGGCTCGTCAGGCGGAGGTGGCTTCTCGGGTGGCGGTGGTGATTTTGGTGGCGGAGGGGCTTCCGGTGACTGGTAAACCAAATGTAGCTCGGCTCTCACGCTTGTTTCGCCATTTATTTACTTGGCAATCAAAAGTGGATAACGCTTTTAGTGAAACTTGCTTTGAAAAAATTGAACACGCCGTTGCAAAGACCGAATCGATACATGGTTGCGAAATTGCGTTTGTTGTCGAAGCCAGCCTAAGCCCTAGGCAAATATGGAATAGATGTACTGCACGCGATCGAGCGTTAGAAATGTTTGGCCGCTTTGGTGTATGGGATACCGAACTAAATAATGGCGTATTACTTTATGTTTTGTTTGCAGATCGCAGTGTTGAATTAGTAGTCGATCGTGCAATATCGAAGCGCGTCGAACAGTTAGTTTGGGACGGAATTGTTAAGGAGTTAACGAACCAATTTGCAAGCCAAGAATACGGTGCCGCTTCTGTGAAAGCGGTCGAGCAAATTGGAGCCATCTTAGGCGTACATTTCCAAGCGGTTGATGCTTCAAAAGATGTTAACGAAGTGCCCAACAGGCCTCGGTCTATTTAAAACCTAATTTGCGGCGTTTGCTCAAAGCAACTAAACCAATGCCACCGAGGACTAACAAGGGGGCGCTACCAGGAACTGGAATTGAGCATCGGTCGTCGGCCAAATTGGCTTCAGTCAAACCAGTAGCACCTGCTACACAAGTAAACTTGATTGCGAAGTTCTTCCATTGCGAATCAGCGGCGATGCTGGAGCTAAAAGTGACCGTAAACGGGTTAGTAATGCTAGTAACAGAATTGCCAGTAAACAGTTCGATCGTTAGGCCATTATGTGCTGCAGTACGAACAACGCTTCCTGGACTAACATTTACGTTTCCGACGTCCAAGCCAACTTGCTCTAGCGTGATGCTAAAAAAGGTAGCTCGCGTGAGCGCAGTTTGCAGGTTTGATAAATTGAGCTCCCAAAGGACGGCTGAAACGGCGGCCGAAGTTGCGCCTGTGTTGATCGTTAGATTGCCGTTACCGACATTGACTGATGCACCCACGCCGCCATCGGTATCGATAGTCAGGGTACGTTTAGACCAAAACCCAGTTGAGGCAGAAATGGAACTAGTGTTTGGCCCCAACAAAGAGGAAACGCTTGGTTGCGAGGTTAAAAAGTCATCTATGGTTATATTTGCGGCGTGCGATTGAGTGAAAGCCACCGCGATCACAAGAGTGGCGATACAACCACGGATTTTCGATTTAAGACTTTTCATTGCAACGTTCCTAGAATTTATGACCTGAGGTTACATCAATTCGAGATGCCCGTAACAACAGTGTGATTTAGTTAACAAATTCGTGAAAATATTTCTGTTTATAAAACGAATTAACGATCTTGTTTTGTATAAAAATTCAATCAAATCAATGGGTTGTGAGCCATAGTCTTTTGTGATTTGAAGTCTGCAAATAGGTTGACGCTCGGCTGCGCTATTTGCATGAACTTTTTATCGATTTAAACCAGCAACTTGGACAAAAAACTTAATGTAAATAATGAAGTTAAAACAAATTATTTTTTTGGTTTCGCTAAGTGTTGAAATATCGAAACAAGTCAAAGGAGTTTCTTAGTTGTTTTTCGGCTTCAGCCGACTTTGAACAGCAATTTCAAGCTTTTGTGCAATTTGGAATTGAGAAAGACGTAATCGGTAGTTGGTAGAAAGTATCGATGCAAATCGGTCAAGCGAAAGGCTTCGATCAATGTTGTTTTCAACTTCGACCAACTCACTAGCATAGGCTTGTACTTCACAATTACAACGATAAGCACTTGACAAGTAGTACATCAAAAAATGCAAAAGAAACCCATTTGCGAGTGTCTGCTTAACGTGCTCGAGCTCGTGCAACCATGTCGATTTATCATCCCAGTAATCTTCTCTTATCAATATGATCGGGCCGAAACAAACGCCAACCGTACGTCGAGTCATTGACTTCGAGTATCGAATTCCCAGAACGGGAAGTGAAATGTATTGAAATTTACAGCTTCGAAGTTTAAACATTCAAACGACTATTAAAATTTGAAAATAAAAAACCGCCCCTAAGGACGGTCTTTTATTAGTTGTTTTCACAACCGTCCAAACTACGCCTTACGACGTAAAGCTGCTAGACCTAATAAGCCCAAACCTAACAAGGCTACTGAGCCAGGAACTGGAACAGCTGTAGTACCGCACTTGGCTGAGCCAATACGATCAGCGTCGCGAATTACTGTGCCAGCGCAGGTGTATGTCAAGAATACGGCGTCCCAAGTTGAGTCAACTGCAACAGCTGACGCAAATGTAACTGTAAACGGATTAGGTACGGAACCGCCTGAATACAATACGAAACGGCCTGGGCCAGTATATGTGCGAACTGCGGAACCTGCTGCACTAACGCCAACGCCGCCCTGATCTAACGAAGTCGCAGCAATAGCGATCTCGAAGAATGAAGCCGATCCAACAGCGGCCAAGATTTTGGTGAAGTCTAGTGTCCAAGAAACCGTGGTTGTTGAAGTAACACCAACGTCGTTAGAGATTGACAATAAACCGCCGCGAATTAGCGAGCTAACGCCAACTTCACCAGCAACACCACCGGTGTCAGCTACTGCAGTCAAATCGCGCTTGGTAAAAGCTTGTGTTGTGGTGTTCAAGGTTGTTGTAACGGCTGCACCTGTTGAACGGGCTACTGGTTGAGCGATGCCGAAATCGTCAAGAATGATTTCGCCGGCACTAGCTGCAACAGAAAATGCTGCTAAGACAGAACCTGCTAATAATTTGTATTTCATTTGAATCTCCTAGAAACGAGCCGAATGATATTTTTGACTCTTAATCGGACAAAGCAAGCTGTGTGCCAGATTGATAACTATCTGATTATATTGAATTATTTTATCTTGAACGGTCTGGTCGAATATGGTTTGTAATCAAACTCGACAAAAAAAAGCACCTCGAAAGGTGCTCTTTTAACAACTTGTTACGACTCGAAACAATTAGGCAGATTTGCGTCGCGCTAAAGCTACTAAACCAAGGCCAAGCAAAGCTAAGCTGCCTGGTACGGGAACTTGTGCAGGTGGAGTGCAAATGCCTGTTCTTTCGTTCAGCGTGTTACCAGTTGCACAGCTGTAGGTCATTTTTAAGTTGTCAAATGTGGTGTCTACAGCAATGCCAGTCGAAAACATCAGTGAGTAAGGTGAAGCCGCGCCTGGTCCTAAATTTAAAGTCGTGATCGCTACGCTTGGTGAACCTACGGTACGCACGGCAGATCCGGTTCCGCTAATCGTCACTGTACTAACGTCCTGCGAGGTACTTTCGATTGAGAAAGAGATGTTCGTTGCGCTGGCAATAATGGCTTGCAATGCAGCGTTAAAGTTCCATACGACTGTAGTGTCCGACGACGCTCCAGTTGGATTGTTAATGATTAGCTGTCCTGTTGCATCTGTTCCCGAGTTAACAACGCGAACTAACGAAGTGCTATCGGTAGTACCTGCAGCGGTTTGAACCACTGTAAGGTTGCGGGATGTCCAATAAGTGCCGCCTACAGCTGAAGTGGTGCTGGTACCGGTTGGACTAGAACCAGTTGCTTGCGCAATTTCGAAATCATCAACTGTGATGACAGCGGCAAAAGATGATGTACTAGTTAATAAAGCTAACGCTAAGAGACTGAGCTTGGATTTCATGTAATTCTCCGAAAGGTTGGAAATGATTGACAGTCTCGTTGTAGGCTGCCATGCAAAGCAACAAAGCAATTGCTGTGCCAAATCACTAACCAACTGATTTAATTGAATAAAATATCTTCTAATCGCCAATCTGCAGTTTGTATGTCTCTTGCGGCGACTTTAGTGGTCGAATGTCACGAATGTGTTCGCAGGCACCATTAATTTTGATGACTTATTCCACATTAAGATGCGTCGAGTAACAGGAACTGTGAACTAATTCTCAATTCGCTTGAGGCACCACGTAAATTTCACCGACAAAGGGTCGAATTGCCCGAATTAGCTTTTTTGGGGTTCTTAATAACTGCCGTAAACTCGCCAAATGAACGATTATTCGTATAAACCCAGCCGCAATTCAAAACTTCTGAGCTTGATACTTATCTTGATCGGGGTCGCTCATGTCTTGTTAATGGCTGGTGCCGATTCGGTTTTGACTTCGATTCAAGGGAACTTGATGGGGCGCAAGGTTATTACGGTTGAAATTTTCGGCGAAGGGCGAGGAAAGGCTGTTGTACCCGCTACAGAAATAAAAAAGCTTCCGTCGGTAGAACCTACTCGCTCGAAAGACTCGGCTAAGCCCCAACGAGCGCTACCGGCTAAAGCATCGCCAGCAAAGGTTGAAACAGCAACCGAATCCGGTTCGCTAGTCCCAACAGACCTGAAAACGCCAAGTAACGAAGTTGTCGGTTCCGAGAGCAGTCAAGTACTTGAAGCAGACCGACCAAGTATTACTGTCGATAAAGTGGAATTAAGTAAACAAGCCATTGTTTCTGGTGAAAGCGTTGCGCCGGACACCGGCAACAAGCAAGCGGCCGTGCAAGAGGCATCAGATTCGCTCAAAATTGATTTGCCTAGGGTCGGAGCGCTTAAGTCTCCACAAAACTACATTTTTGAAGTCTTTCAAGGAGAGGCTTCTGAGGCAAAGTCGGTTGGTCGAATTAAATTTGATCTCGAAGTTAACAACGCTAGCTACCAAAGCCGGTTTGCAATTCGCTTTAATTGGGTGACCCGTCTTATCGCTGAAGATAGGGAATGGGTTAGCCAAGGGCGGGTTGACGACTTTGGGCTAAAGCCGCAAAAGATTATCGAACAACGCGGTAAACGTAGTCCTAAGACAATTGTTCTTGATCACGACGCATCAGTTGGTAAAGTTGCAGACACTATGTTCCCGATTCAGACGGGCTTGCAAGATAGGACTTCAATCATTTGGCAATTTGGTCTGCTCGCTCGGTCAAATCCCGAGAAATACGCACGCGGAGTTGAGTTTGACTTTCCGCTGCTTGTTTCAAGCAAAATGGTAGCTAGTAAGTGGCGCTCGAAACTCGAGACCATCAACATTGGCGGGCGTAATATTGAGGCGATTCATTTTGTTCGCACTGATATGCGTGACGATGATGTACGTTTCGAATTTTGGCTAAGTTCAGAGCTAGATATGTCGCCAGTTAAGTTAACAATTTCAGATGGTAAGGGGCGAAAATTTGATGTCGTGCGAGAGAAACTATCCTAATACGCAGTTACGTGATCGTCGCTTTTTCCTTAGCTGTATCGCTGCCGCCACCTGCCTAAACGCGACTGCTGCCCATGCGCAAGCAAATTGGCCTTGGTCGCCGATGACTTGGACACGAGTGGATCAGATGATTGAACGCGAGTTTCCCAGTGTTCCTTTTATATCAACGAACACTTTGGCCGATCAGATGAAAACACCAGAACCGCGCTTGATAATTGATGTGCGCGATATAAAAGAATTTTCGGTCAGCCACATTGAAGGGGCGATTCAAGCCGATTCGATAGCCAAAATACAAACTTTAATTGAGATGCACCCAAATGTTAAGCAAGTCGTGCTGTATTGTTCCGTTGGCTACCGTTCGGCAAAGTACGTTCAGCAATTGCGCCTTTTGAACAAAAGTAATGTCTTTAATTTGAAAGGTTCGTTGTTTGCTTGGGCGAACGAAGGCAAGCCCCTCTTCGCTGGGAAAGCGAAGGCCTCAAGGGTTCACCCGTTCGATGCTAAATGGGGTGAGTTATTAAAGCCTGAATTACGAGCACCAATTTAACAATCGCGGCAGGGTACCTTTTGTTAACCGCCTATAAACGAAGCGATGTTTGATTTATAGGGGGTTGTGAATGTTTGAACTAAAAAACCACTGGCCTCTAGGCCGTTTGGCCGATTGCATTCGTGGCCTTAATTTGTCAAACTCCATTTCGATATTATTATTGGAGCGCGGACAGTGAAATTAGTCTCAAGCTTGGCAAAACGCCTGCATTTGGGAACCGATCGCCTCGATGATTTGGTCGAGCTTCCTCCTTTAATTGCCATTTCGACTGTTGTATTCGGTTTTATTTGCGCAATGTCTGCACCCCACCCTTTGCAAGGAATTGGGTTTATGTTGCTTAGTTTTGCACTGGCTTTATTGTTCGAGTATTTTCGAATTCGCCCAAGCAATTCAAGGACGTTAAAATCTGTACCAAGTTTGCAATTAAATTCGGTTACAAAATCAGCGATTGCGTTTAAACCGATTTATGCGGTCACTTCAATACTTGGATGTTCACTTGCTTTGCAAGGGTTCTTGTATCAACAACAATCACTAAACCCTTTGCGCGAAGTGGCTGCAACTGCGTTGCACTTAGTGTGGCTGGCAGCAACTTTTAGTTTTATTGCTGCACCACGACTTTGGCTGTGTTTAGTCATACCTTCTGGTCTAGTTTTAAGCTTACAAGCAGCCACTGGTTCGCAATTTGCAGGTGAAGTTTTGGCCCTTGTGCTTTGCGCTTCTTTAATTATGCAATTAGCTTATTTGTTACGCGCTAATCGATTGCTTAACGAAGCCATGAATCGCGATAAAGCCAATGTGGGTTTAATTCGAGAGCTAGAAAATGCACGATTACAAGCCGATCAGTTACGTGAAATTGCTGAAGAAGCTAATCGGGCAAAAACGCGATTTTTAGCCTCGGCTAGCCACGATTTACGGCAGCCGTTAACAGCGCTTTCTTTATATTCCGAAACTCTAAACCAAGTCGCGCGCGGCGTAGCCACGAAAGAGGTTGCAGAACATATCGACGCGAGCGTCCGTAATTTAGAAAAGTTGTTTAACTCATTGCTGGATTTGTCAAAGCTAGACGCAGGTGTAGTGCAAGTTAACCAGCGTTTAGTTTCAGTTCAGGATTTGCTTAATCGTTTAGTTGATGAATATGCGGAGCAAGCGAGTTCACGCGATTTAAAACTAGTAGCAATTGGCAATGATGAGTGGATTGAAACCGATCCAATCTTATTTGAGCGTATGGTACGCAATTTATTGGAAAACGCGTTGCGCTATACGAAGCATGGTGAAATTAAACTGGCTTGGAAGAAGATCGGCCAAAAAATTTCGATTGAAGTGGCAGACACGGGCCCAGGAATTCCAGCTTCCGAGCGCGATAGAATTTTTGATGAGTATTATCAAATTAGCAACCCAGGCCGTAACCGCAGCAAAGGTTTAGGTATTGGATTATCCATTGTGCGCAAATTAGCCGAACTGCTCGATTTCGAAATTGTTCTCGAATCGGAGCTAGGGCGCGGGTCTATTTTTCGGTTGATTGGCCGAGTCGCTGAAAAACCGTTAATTCGTCGTAATGAGGAAACGCCGACGCAGTATTTTGTAGATGGTGCGTTACGTGGCAAGCGCGTGTTACTAATTGATGACGACGAAGAAATTTTGCTGGCGGCCGCATTAATGCTGCGGCTTGAGGGGTGTGAGATCGAAGCGGCTATTAATCGAGTTGAAGCGATGGCTGCATTTTCCGGAACCAAGCCGGACGCCATTGTTGCAGATTATCGATTAAATGATGGTGATACTGGCCTGAGTGTTTTACAGGCGTTTAAGTCGAAGTTTCCCGATATTCGAGGGTTGGTCTTAACAGGCGATACTGGACCCGAGCCGCTTCGCGAAGTTCTCAGTAGTGGGTATCGAATTCTTCATAAACCGATACGTGCGATGGAATTAGTGGCGCAAATTCGAACGCTGCTCGGCCTTGTTTATACTGAGCCGGCGCGGGCAGAATCTATTAGTGGTCTTTACAGCCAAGGTAAGACCAGCTTAAGCCAAGGCTTAATCGTTGAGCAGCGACGAGGCAAGTACAACCCTAGTGTTTAAAACATGACATTGGCGAAACGCTAAAGCAATCGAGCTACGACTTACTTGGCTTTCGTGTCTTTTAAGCTAACTGCAAGATTAAATGCGCCGGTTGCTTTTGCAGGTTGACCAATCGAATAGACCAGATCGCGCGCGAAATAGCCAAAGCGCTCAAATTGAAAGTATGGCGTGGCGCTATCGTTGTTTACGGAAGGTTCCACATACGATTGCTTGGCTTGGTGCGAATTGGGGTTCAGTTCGGTTAAAAAATCCACCTCGCTCGTGCCGGGTTGATCCACTGCAAATAAGCGGTCGTAAATGTTTAAAGTTGCTGGCACGGCATCGCGGCAAGCAACCCACGTAATGGCGCTTTTTACTTTGTAGTTGTTGGCGCCGTCGGTCCCGCTACGACTATCAGGAAAATATTCGGCTTTAACTTTTGTAACGGTACCGCTTGCATCGATTTCGTAACCGGTACACTTAATAACGTAACCATACTTTAGGCGAACGCTATTGCCCGGGAACAAACGATGGTAGCCCTTGCTTGGTTCGATCATAAAATCACTTTGATCGATCCATAGTTCGCGTCCTAATGTGAATTGCCGTGTACCACGCTCAAGCTGCTGAGGATGGATTGGGGCGCTGCACTCGATGACCGTGTCTTTTGGCATGTTTTCGATGACCAATAAAACTGGGTCTATGACGGCCATAGCGCGTTGTGCACGGCTTTCTAGGTCGTCGCGTAGGGCTTGCTCTAGGGTGCTGTAATCAATCCAGCCATCGGATTTGCTCACTCCAATGCGCTCGCAAAACAAGCGAATAGACTCGGGGGTGTAGCCCCGGCGGCGCATTCCGTAGAGGGTCGGCATACGCGGGTCATCCCAACCACTGACGTGACCCTCGTTAACTAGCTGCTGCAATTTGCGTTTACTAGTAATAACCGTCGTTAAATTTAAGCGCGCAAATTCTATTTGCTCGGGCACTGGTTTTTGCAACAGACCTGCGCTACTTAATTTATAGAGCAACCAGTCGTAAAACGGACGGTGATCGGCGAACTCTAAAGTGCAAACCGAATGGGTAATATTTTCTAGTGCATCCGAAATTGGGTGTGCAAAATCGTACATTGGGTAAATACACCAAGCATCCCCGGTACGGTGATGATGGGCGCGACGAATTCGGTAAATCGTTGGGTCGCGCATGTTCATGTTGGGCGATGCCATATCAATTTTGGCACGCAGCACATGACTACTATCAGCAAAATCACCCGCTCGCATTTGCGCGAATAAGCTTAGGTTTTCTTCTATGCTGCGGCTGCGAAACGGAGAATCTTGCCCACCTTGGGTCAGGGTTCCTCGCATGGCGCGCATTTGTTCGGCTGTTTGGCTTTCAACATAGGCATCGCCGCTTTTAATTAAAGCTACGGCACACAAATACAGCTGCTCAAAATAATCACTGGCGTAATACAAATTGGTTTCGCTGCCGTGCTGCCAATCGAATCCTAACCAATGAACCGAATCAATAATAGAGTCAACATATTCTTGGTCTTCTTTAATTGGATTGGTGTCATCAAAACGCATATGGCAATAACCCGCATAATCTTGGGCTAAGCCAAAGTTTAGGCAAATCGATTTTGCATGACCAATATGCAAATAGCCGTTTGGCTCGGGCGGAAAGCGCGTACGAATTTTTGCGCTGTCGATCAAACCTTGGCTTTGTTGGTCCGCGAGACCCGGAGCACCAATCCACCGACGCGTGGCGTACTTACCCTGGGCTAGCTCGGCGTCAATACGATTGCGCACAAAATTGGTTATGTGCGCTTCGGATTTTTCGGACGGCGTTGTGCTTGACGTTGGGTTTGTCGTTAAGGTTTTAGCGTTTGGTAGTGCTGGGTTAGTCATGAGCGTAAAGCTTTAGTGGTTTGCAAATGCGGGTTTGCAAATGCGGTTTTTTAGTTTCAGTTTTCAAATTTTCTACGGATTGCTTCCAAGCGATCACGATTTACGCCAAAGTCTTTGCTACCTAAGCGTGACGCCGAACGTACGTGAATAACTTGTTCTTTGTTATCTAGCAAAAACTCTAGATCGTCAATGTACTGCATCCATTTTGTTTGAACTTGCGCGTAAATGTATCCATCTTCGTTTTTAACGATTGATGCGCCTTGCACGTTACCGATCGCGAGCGCCAACCTAGCCATTGCGGCTTGGCCATCGCCATTAAAGCGCAGTGGTGCGATCGAATGGTAGTCTTGGGTTTGGTGTTGACTGCATACAGAGTTGGTGGAACCCAGCTTTGGCGGCGAGAGTTTGCCATCAATTGCGCCTAGACCAGGTGGTTGTTTACCTCGAAACAAGCCTAATCGGCCCGCCGCAATAACGGCAATGATTAGAATCAGTAAATAGATTAAAAAACGCATAAATTTTAAGTTCCCAAAGTTTGCTTGAAACGGAGCCAAGCGTTTGCTTGGGGTTTAAGCCAAGCGTTTGCTCGGGGCTAGCCCAAACGTTTTATTAAGCTCGAAGTATCCCACCTTCCGCCGCCTAAACGTTGAACATCAGAGTAGAACTGATCTACTAGAGCGGTTGTAGGCAGTGGCGCACCATTGCGTCGCGCCTCATCAAGGCATAAACCGAGGTCTTTGCGCATCCAATCAACGGCAAAGCCAAAATCAAATTTATCGTCAACCATAGTATGGCCGCGGTTTTCCATTTGCCACGATTGGGCTGCACCTTTGCTAATTACATCCAGCACTAGCTTCATATCTAAGTTGGCCGCTTTGCCAAAGTTAATCGCTTCGCTTAAACCTTGCACTAATCCGGCGATACAAATTTGATTGACCATTTTTGCTAATTGCCCGGCCCCCGCCGGGCCAATTAAAGTACAGGCGCGGGCCATCGCTTGCGCTACGGGTTTTATTTGTTCGAACGCTTGTGTATCGCCACCGCACATTATGGTTAGTAAGCCATTAACAGCCCCAGCCTGTCCGCCTGAGACTGGCGCGTCGATAAACTGTAAGCCTTTGGTGCTTGCTAGCGTGTTGAGTTCGCGCGCTACATCGGCTGAAGCCGTTGTGTGATCAACAAATATTGCGCCGGTTTTCATGCCTGCCAATGCACCAGACTCACCTAAGACGATACCGCGCAAATCATCATCGTTGCCGACGCAGGCAAAGACTATGTCCGCGCCTTGAGCCGCCGCAGCAGGCGTTGCCGCAGAGTTGCCGCCGTATTCTGTAACCCATTGTGCCGCCTTGCTAGCGGTGCGGTTGTAAACCGTTACTTGATGGCCCGCTCGCTGTAAGTGTCCGGCCATTGGATAGCCCATAACGCCCAAACCAATAAAGGCAAGTTTGCGGGGGGTGATAGCGTCGTAAGTTTTTGTAGTCATTGCTGTATTGTTCCGTTTAGCCAAAAAGTTTAAATTTGATGCGGCAATTAAAATCCGCTAGCTTGTCCGTCACGACGCGGATCACTGGCAGCAATATAGCCGTCGGCTAAGTCATCGCTTTGACGCCAAATAAATTGACCCGAACCAAAATCCATATACGGATCGGCAATTGATTCCAGGACGTGTCCGCGCGCACGCAAGCCGTCGCGAACCGACAGTTCCATTGATGCTTCTGCATCGACTGACAATCCGCTGTTGACCTTCCAACGCGGCGCATCACATGCCGCTTGAGGATTTTGTTGGTAATCGACCATGCGGATCAACGTTTGAATATGCCCTTGCGGTTGCATATTGCCGCCCATCACACCGAAACTCATTTGTGGTTTGCCGGTTTTAGTTAAGAACGCTGGGATGATGGTTTGGAAAGGGCGTTTGCCAGGCTCTACGATGTTAGGGTGATTTACATCCGTGCTAAAGCCTTGCCCACGATTTTGTAAAGAAATACCAAACTTGGGCTCGACAACACCAGAACCAAAGCCCATGTAGTTCGACTGAATAAAGCTGACCATCATGCCGCTTTGATCAGCGCAGCTTAAGTAAATCGTGCCGCCTTTATTAGGTTCGCCGTGCTGCCAATTGAGCGCTCGGTCGAGCTGAATATTTTTTGCACGTTGTGCTAAGTAGTAGGGGTCTAGTAAATCTTGTGCAGTTACTTTTTTCATCGAACTTGAATCAGCAACAAACTTGTAAACGTCGGCAAAAGCTGCCTTCATTGCTTCTATTTGCAAATGCCGTGTTTCGACTGAATCGGCTGAATATTGTTGTAAATCGAAGTTTTTCAAAATGCCTAAAGCCATTAGTGCAGCAATGCCTTGGCCGTTTGGTGGAATTTCGTGCAGTGTGTAACCGTGATAATCCATACTAATAGGTGTGACCCACTCTGGCTTAAAGTTCGCTAAGTCGCTTAAACTTAGTGATCCACCGTTTGCAGCTGAATGTTCGACCAAGGCCTGTGCAATTTCGCCTTCGTAAAATGCGCGCCCTTTGGATTTAGCAATAACTTCTAAACCCCGCGCTGCATTACCAAAAACAAATCGCTCACCGGCATTGGGGGCGCGACCACTAGGCATAAAAGCATCGGCAAACCCCGCTTGTGTTTGTAAATGCGGGATTTGTGCGGCCCATTTGTGGGCCAATATATTACTAACGCCATAACCTTCGCGTGCTAGGCGAATTGCTGGCTGCAAGCACGCCTCAAAACTCAATTGACCAAATTTTTCGTGTAGTGCGGCCCATCCCGCCACTGCGCCTGGCACCGTTACAGTATCCCAACCGCGTATGGGTATTTTGCCACCATGTTTTTTTGTAAAGTATTGCGCATCCCAAGTTGCTGGTGCTACGCCAGATGCGTTTAAACCGTGCAGTTTGCCGCCCGCCCAAACAATAGCAAAAGCATCGCTGCCAAGTCCGTTTGAAACAGGTTCGCAAATTGTAAGGGCTGCCGCTGTTGCAATGGCTGCATCGACCGCGTTGCCACCCGCGTGCAAAATTTGCATGCCGGCTTGCACGGCCAATGGTTGTGAAGTTGCTACAACGTTGCGTGCATAAAGTGGTACGCGCGTACTAGGGTAGGGGTTGTCAGTTTTAAATTGCATCGAGGTAGTTTTTTCGCCGGGCTAAAAATACGGATTATTCGGGTTTGATATTGGCGCGTTTAATAACGGCTTTCCAGCCATCAAGTTCGTCTTTCACTATCTTAGAAAATTGCTCTGGCGTACCAGAAGCTGGTTCGGCGCCGGCGCGTTCTAAACGTTCAACTACGTCGCTCTGTTTTGCAATTGCATTAATTTCTTTGTTTAGACGATCAACGATGGCCCGCGGTGTGTTGGCTGGTGCAAAAACACCAAACCAATTACTGAGTTCTAAGCCTGGCACCCCCGCTTCCGTAAATGTGGGAACGTTGGGTAAAGATTTTGAACGGGCCTTGCCGCTAACGGCTAAGGGTCGTACTTTGCCGTCTTTAATATGGGGCTGTGCCGAAACAATGCTGTCCATCAAGTAACCGATTTGTCCTGCCACCAAGTCGGTAATGACTAATCCGGTGCCACGATAAGGAATGTGCACAACAAACAAACCACCAGCGCGCCATTTAAACAACTCGGCAACTAAGTGGGGGTAGGTGCCAATGCCGCTAGAACCAAAATTGTATTTGCCGGGATTGGTCTTAAACAACGTTACCGCTTCTTGTACGGATTTAGCGGGAAAACTATTGCCAACAATCATCACCGACGGTGCATTGGCGAAATGCGCAATGGGGGCAAAATCGTTTAGCGCGTCATAAGCCATTTTGGGGTTGATGGCCGGTGCAATCGAATGCGTAGAGCTAGTGGCCATTAGAATGGTGTAGCCGTCGGGCGTTGCCTTTGCGACCGAGTCGGCACCGATTGTGCCACCCGCACCGGGTTTGTTTTCAACAATAACTTGTTGGCCTAATGCGGTGCTTAATTTTAGCGCTAAGGTACGCCCTAAAATATCGGTGGCACCGCCTGCAGGAAACGGGATAACGAGCTTAATTGTTTTACTGGGATAAGTGGCTCCCGAGCCTTGTGCAAGCACGCTAGTCGAGGTTAAGCTTGTTACAGCGCCAAAGAAAATGGCTAGTGAGACTAAAGTATTTTTCATCATTGTGTTTTGCTCTTAAACAAACCGAGGCGATTGGTACAAAAGCCATCAGCCCCCCTATGGACTAAATCATCAACTACTTTTGGAACATTAAAGGTATAGCAAAACAATCAGTAGCCTTGCTCCTTAATTGTGCGGGCGATTGACGCATTCAATAGTCGATCGTTGCAATGAATCGCTTCGCAACCTGAGGCTTGGGCAACCGCTTCTTGGATTGCAGTCAAAGTGTTCTGTGCAGCCAACGTTCCACCGCCACGATGTGCAAACAAATGCGGATCGGACCAAGTTCTCATAGTTTGTGCTTTATGATCCGTTCAAACCCCGCGAGCATAGCGAATTGTCAGGAGATTGTTGTTGACCATGTCAGTAAATCATTCAACTAGTAAACCCGTTATTATCGCCCTTGATCAAGGGACCACCAGTTCACGTGCAATTGCCTTTGATGAACACTTTGTGCCCATAGTTAGCGAACAGCGTGAATTTACTCAGCACTTTCCTCAATCGGGTTGGGTCGAACACGATGCAGATGAAATTTGGAGCTCGCAACTCGCGGTTTTGAAAAGTGTAATTAGTTCCGTTCAAAGTAACGGCCATTCTATAAAAGCCTTAGGCATAACGAACCAACGCGAAACCACTGTCCTGTGGTCACGCAAAACTGGGCGACCTATTTGGCGCTCTATCGTTTGGCAAGACCGTCGTACCGAACCTTGGTGCAAACAACAGCGCGATGCGGGCTTGTCCGAATACGTTCACAAACGTACTGGGCTGGTATTGGACCCTTATTTTTCGGCTAGCAAACTAGTGTGGCTACTAGAACATGTTGCTGGCGCGCGCAAAGCGGCTGAGGCTGGTGAGTTAGCTTTTGGCACAGTTGATAGCTGGCTTATTTGGAATTTAACCGGCGGTCGGGTGCATGCCACAGATGAAACCAACGCAGCGCGCACCATGCTATACAACATTGAGCGTCACGAATGGGACGACACACTGTTGGCGCGTTGGCATATTCCTAAGTCAGTGATGCCCGAGGTTCGTGCCAGTGCGGGTGATTTTGGTTCGGCGCTCGAAAGCGTTTTGGGAATTAGCGTTCCTATCCGTGGTGTGGCTGGTGACCAGCAAGCTGCCTTGTTTGGACAAGGCTGTATTGAAGCAGGAGAAATAAAGAATACCTACGGCACCGGTTGCTTTATGTTGATGAATACTGGTGCAGAAATGGTGTCTTCAAAGCACGGCCTAATTACCACCGCGGCGGCCAGCACGTCAGCCTCGTTTAAAGATTCACGCGCGGAAATAAGGGCTATATCGACCGCGAATGGCCGATATGCACTAGAAGGTTCGGTATTTGTTGCTGGGGCTGCTGTGCAGTGGTTACGCGATGGCCTTGGAATTATCAAAGAGTCAAACGAAATAGAGACTTTGGCACGAACTGTAAACACTACGGATGACGTGTTTCTTGTACCAGCGTTTACTGGTTTAGGATCACCTTACTGGGATGCCAATGCCCGTGGAGTGTTGGTAGGCTTAAATCGCGGGACAACAAAGGGGCATATTGCGCGGGCTTGTCTAGAGTCAATTGCGTTTCAATCGGCCGAATTGGCGCTCGCTATGCAAGAAGATAGTGGTAGTAAAATTAAAAGCCTACGAGTTGACGGTGGCGCTGCGGCAAACAATTTGTTAATGCAAATGCAAGCCGATTTATTGGATGCACCGGTGGTTCGGCCAAAAGTATTGGAAAGCACCGCTAGAGGTGCTGCTGCGCTGGCTTTTCTAGGTGCGAACCCCGATTTAAAAGCAAGTGAAGTTGTGCAAGTGTTTGCAGCAAAAAACCAAATAGAGCGCGAGTTTGTTCCGACGATATCCCGAGACCAAGCAAGTGAAAAATTAGCGCGCTGGCGCGAGGCGGTAAAGCGTTCTTTAAATTGGGGCCAAGTATGAAATTATTCTGTCTCCGGCTCATAGCTATTGCCTCAACTTTTGCGGGTTTTACGTTTTGCCTATTTTTATCGCAGCCTGTGTTAGCGCAAGCTATTGCGCCTTGTCGTTTGCCGGGCTTATCTAACGAAGTGCAATGTGGATCGATAAAACGGCCCCTAGAGTTGGTAAGTGCTGGTACGGTTGCGCCCGAGATCGACGTTCACTATGTTGTCTTTCCCGCATTGGCACGGCGCTCGAAGGCACCGCCGCTGTTTTTTCTTGCCGGCGGGCCGGGGCAGTCGGCCATCGATTTAGCGCCAAAGTTAGATGGTTTGTTTAATCGATTAAACCAGCGCCGCGATATTGTGTTTGTCGATCAACGGGGTACTGGTAAGTCAGCACCGCTACTGTGTGTACAACCACCAGCGCAAGCAAATATTGGGCAATCCTTAAAAACCGATACGCAAATTGAGCAATTATCGGTTTGTAAAAAACAGTGGCTGGCTTTGCCGTATGGCAAGCTGAGTGCGTTTACCACTACTTTAGCGATGCAAGACCTAGAGGCAATTAGGGTGCGTTTAGGTTACGGTGTGATTGACTTAATTGGTGGATCGTATGGAACCCGCGCCGCTTTGGAATTTGCTCGTTTGTTTCCGGCCAGCGTTAGGCGAATTGTGATTGATGGGGTTGCGCCGCCCGATATGGTGTTGCCAGTGAGTGGACCCCAAGACTTTAAAGCTTCATTGAAACGAATGCTCTCGTTGTGTACTGCGGATGAAGCCTGTAATACGCGCTATCCCCAGCTGAACCAACAGTGGGAAGAGTTACTGAAGAAAATGCCGGTGACTACAGAAATTAAAAATGCAGCTACGCAAAAAAAAGAAACAGTAACCATTTCTAGCAACAATTTAACGATGATGTTGCGCCAACCGCTGTATGCACCTTCTTTTGCTGCCGGTCTGCCCTACGCAATTTCTCAAGCCAATGCGGGGCAATTCGGTCCGTTGTTGGGGCTAGCGACTGCGCTCAGTTCGGACTCCAATGCGAAGTTAGCTTGGGGTATGCATTTTGCAGTTATCTGTAGCGAAGATTATCCAAAAATGACGGCTATTTCCGACGCCCAAGCCTTGAGCGAAGACGCGATGACTGCGATGTACCGTACGGTTTGCAAAGATTGGCCAGTGGGCAAAGTAGAGCCCGATTTTTACGCGGTAAAAACAAGTTCAGCCGCTGTGTTAATTTTATCGGGAGGCGCTGACCCAGTTACACCGCCGCGCCACGGTGAGCGCATTGCACAAGCACTTGGCGCTTCGAGCAGGCATATTATTGCTCCCAACTTGGGGCATGGAGTAATGACGCAAGGTTGCATGCCTGACTTGATGTTTCGCTTTTTAAATGCAAGCAACAACGAGGCAGCAATGAAGATCGATGCAAAGTGCGTTGAATCGATTCCTGCGCCAAGCTTTTTCGTACCGTTTTCGGATAGGGCTTTTGCAAAATGATTCGCGTACAAAATTTAAATAAAAGTTTTGCAACTAAAGAAGGTGGGCGTGAACGTCTTGCGCACGCGGTAAATAACGTAACTTTCGAAGCATTAAATGGACGAATTACAGGTTTACTCGGCGCCAACGGCGCTGGAAAAACGACCACCTTGCGAATGATTGCCGGGCTAATTGTGCCCGATAGTGGGCGCATCGACATCGATGGTCATGACATGAGCAAAGATCCGGGCGCTGGGTTGCGTCGCCTAGGCATGTTGTCGGATGCCCGTGGACTTTACCCGCGTTTAACAGCAGCAGAAAATATTTTGTACTACGCGCAATTGCACGGCTTGGATGACGGCCAGGCGCGTGCTCGCATGTTGCAGTGGGCTAAATTGTTTGGGCTAATGCCCTTGCTTGATCGGCGCACCGAGGGCTTTAGTTTGGGTGAACGCATGAAGACAGCGCTGGCAAGAGCGCTGATTCATGACCCGGAAAATATCGTTTTGGATGAGCCTACCAATGGTCTTGACGTTTTAGCGATTCGCTCGTTGCGCGAATGCTTAATGCTACTGCGCGAACAAGGGCGATGCATAATTGTGTCGACGCACATCATGCAAGAAGTTGAGCGGTTATGTGATGAAGTGGTGGTCATGGCCGACGGTAAAGCGGTTGCTCATGGTTCCGTACAAACACTGCTAGACAGCACAGGCACGCAAGACTTCGAAGAGGCATTTGTTCGATTAGCCTTTCCTAAAGTTAATGTCGTTGCCCAATCCCAATCATCGGCGCAAGCCGATCCTCAATTAGGCCTGTGATGAAAAAATTAGAAACGGGTAAAACAGATTGGCTCAATTGGTCAGCTACTTGGGCGGTACTTAAAAAAGAAATACTCGACGCTTTAAGGGACCGTAAAACCTTGATTAGTGTTTTGTTGTCTTCAGTGCTGGTGGGGCCGGTGATGCTGGTGATGTTGTCGATGTTGTTTGCACAAATTGAAGATGGTCGTGATCAACGCATTTTGTATATTCAAGGTCAGCAATACGCGCCAGCTCTGGTTAATTTTTTTCAACGTCAATCGTTCGAAGTTAAAGATGCACCGCCAAATTTTGAGCAAACTATTCGTGACGGCACGTTTTCGTTTCCGGTTTTAATTGTGCCACCAGATTTCGGGCAAAAACTAAGCAAGGGTGAGCCACCAGAGCTCACGGTAATGAACGCATCAACTAACCGACCGGTTGCCGCTGGAGCTGGCCGAATTCTGCGCCTGATTAGTGAATTCAATCGAGAAAACTCGCGCCTAGAACTGGCAGTACAAGGCGTTTCTAGTCAAACTTTGCGAATGGTTGAGTTTAACGAAGTTGACCTATCTAGCGCGCAAAGTCGTGCCGCGCAATTTACATCTATATTGCCAATTTTTATTGTTATGGCGATTTTGTATGGTGCCTTAAACGCTGCTTTGGACACTACGGCTGGCGAGCGCGAGCGCGGCTCGTTAGAGCCCTTGTTAATGAATCCGATGTCGCGGTTTTCTTTGGTGATTGGAAAGTGGGGGGCGGTAGCAGCGATTGCAATGCTCACAGCTACGTTTGCCGTGCTCAGCTTTTTTCCGGCGCAATGGTTAATTCAAACCGACACGCTTAAGTCGATGTTCAATTTTGGATGGCGTGAAGCATTGGGCTTTTTACTAGTACTCTTGCCTTTTGCAGCATCAACCTCGGCTTTGTTTATGGCGGTGGCGATTCGTTGTAAAACATTTAAAGAGGCTCATGCAAATAATACCTTTGTCATTTTGGCGGTAAGTATGATGCCGCTTATTTCAGTGTTCGACCCTAGCGGGGATCGACCTTGGTATTACTGGGTGCCTGGCTTAGCACAGCAATTAGTGATGAACAAAGTACTAAAGTTTGAAACGCTAAGTCTGCAACAAGTAGCAATACCAGCCTTAGTATCAATTATTATTGCGCTGCTGTGTATTCAGTACATTGAGCGGCGTATAAAGCAGATGGCATTGAAGTAAAAATTGCGCGTTTATTAAAGTCGAAATAGATGGAAATATCGGTTCGATTGTCGGCAACGGTTGGCGAGTAACTATTGCATTTGCAGACTAATGGAGCAAGGTTGTTGCAACGGTGCATGAAATTGCACTGTTGCAATAGCGCCGTTAATTAAAGTCATCTGCGGTTGGATGTGGCCAATGTCTGTGTCGTACAAAATTGGGCAAGGTAGGTCATTTAAGACCGAGCGCAAGGCTTCTACATAGCTTAATTGATCTTCAGTTTTTGCTTTGGGGCCAGTACTACGCCCGATAAGTAAGCCATTAAGATTTTCAAACCATTGGCAGCGCTTTAAAGTTAATAAAGTACGCACTAATGCAACTGGGTTTAGCTCGCAGTTTTCAAAGTATAAAATTACGCCAGTTAGTTGATTTTGATGAATGAATTTGGGTACATTTCCGAAGGGCGTTCCGGCAAGGCCCGCAATAGTATCGAGACAGCCGCCAATCAGTCGGCCCGAAAATTCAGTGCTTTGCATACTAGCGTCTAGTCTTTTCCAGACAGTAGGTTCGGTTAAGTTCATTTTTACATTAGGTACCTCTGCAAAATCTGTCCAAATAACTTGGTGTTTTTCAGTTGCTAGTTGCAAAAAATGTTGTGATTGATCGCTACTTAATAGCTTAATAACATCGCGCGTTAATACGCTGGTTTGATCGGCGATAAGGTCCATCAAATTGGAGCCGTGTGCGCTCGCCCAACCTGATCTCAATAGAAGTGGCAACTGTAAAGTGCTAATGTCCGAGAAACCCAATAGCCACTTAGGTTTTTGTCGGCTCAGCGACTCGAAATCAATCAAGTCTAATAATTCAGTTGCCAATTCACCGCCCCATGGCGGAAATATGGCAGCAATATTCGGGTCGTGTAAAAAGTGATTAAATTCTTTGGCGCGATTTTCTTTGCTAGCGCTCGCGTTTTTTGTTTCATCGCGTAAGCACTGGTCTTCAATAACTTGGAAACCTAAGCTGCGCAAATTTTCGAGGACTAAATCGAGTCTTTTATGTAATGCACTCGGAACCCCAGTCGACGGTGCGGTGATTGCAATGCAATCACCCTTAATTAGTGGGGCTGGATAATCTATTGTAGACACGCGGGTTCCTAAAACATGCCGTTGCTGTGTGCCGCATTGGATGGTACTTTTTGCAGAACATCCCAATGTTCAGCAATTTTTCCGTTTGTCTCTAAGCGAAAAATGTCGATCGCAGCCCATTGACCGCCACGCCAGCCTGGAAAATTGTGCTCACTATGGATAACAACAAATTGACCCTCAGCAATCACGCGTTTAAACGCGATTGATTTTTTTGGATATTCTTTGGCTAGCCGTTCGAAATAGGCAATAAATGCCTCTTTCCCGTCAGCTACTTCTGGATTGTGCTGTTTGTAACTAGCCGCTCCGTATAGTTCCATGGCTTGTGCTGGTTTTGATTGATTAAACAATAAATCGTAGAACGCCAGTACATTCGTTTTGTTACGTTCTAAAATTGAATTCTGAGACAGCGGAGTTTGAATTGATTTAGGAATAGAGCTCGACTTAGCAACGGTTTCGAAAGTACGATTCGACTTAACGATTGCACCAAGCTCGCGCAAATTCTTTCCATCTATGAGTCGTGTTTTATGAGTTGCTGCAATGGCATCGAACTCTTTTTTGATACCTTCGTAACCTAGTTCTTGGTAATAGGTTACGGTGACCAGTAAATTCCAATCTCCTTCGTCAGATCCAGTATCAGTGATTTTGTATGACTCAATTAGCCCTTGTTCATGGGCGACTTTATCCATTTCAAACCAATTGCTTACGATGAATGCTTTTAGCGTCTCGCGTTCTGTTGGTTTTGACTTCAAAAATGTCATTTCAATTGCGCGACGTCCGTTTGCGGATGCAGCCGGATTGAGAATAAGCGTTTGCACAAAAAATAAGGTAACAACAGCCGAAAAGAACTTTACAATTCTCACAAAGATGGTTCGAGGCAAGCTCATTACTTTAATTCAGCTTTTAGACGTTTGATTCGAGTTTGCGTTTCTTTGAGTTCGCAACCAAGAGCAAATGCTGTTTTCCATATATCGAGCCCACCTTCGGTTGCACCGTAGAGTGCACAGCTAGCACGTCGATACTCGCGCCAAGCCTTATTTTCAGCGTAAAAAGTGTCGGTCAGATATTTTTGATTATTTGAATCCTTTAAGACTGACTTTAACGATAACTCTTCTAACGGTTGGAGCTCACGGTTCGCCATTTGCAAAGAATAATAGTGGCATTTGGCGCTGTTGTTACCAGAGCCGCTACCTAACGCTTTGCCATCACAAAACATTTCAGCAAGTCGCGATTCATAACTTTGCTCTACACAGGCATTTGTGGTGCAGGTATCGCGTTTGACCAACCAATTGCGCTGCGCGTTTCTAATCCGTGTCGATTCGGTTTCCCGCGCGATTTCGGTGGCATAAACCTCTGCCAGTGTTTTATCCAATTCACTCAAGGTGCGATTGGCACAGATTTCTTTTTCTACAAAAGTGTTCGCTTTTGTGCAATCAAAACTAGCGGCTTGAGCAAATGGTGTTAGCAACAAAAGGAATAAGTTGGCGATGAGTTGCTTTTTGTACATAGTGGTAGTTATCTTTTGGTTAAGTAAAACGATGAAAATCGAGCAATACTGCTCAGTTTATCCAGCAAAAGCCAAGAAAGCAAAGGCGAAAAAAAACCGGATTTCTCCGGTTTTTTAATTCTTCTACAAACCTTGTAAAAATCAGTCGTCGCCTTTGAACGCTTCTGCACGTTTGGCTTTTACTGCAGGTAACAAGACAACCAGCAGTAAAACAATGGCAACTGCGAGCAACGATGCTGATAATGGCCGTGTAAAGAACACCGTCGGATCGCCGCGCGAAATTGTTAGCGCTCGACGCAAATACTCTTCCATTAACTTGCCCAAAACGAATCCAAGTAACAAGGGAGCTGGTTCGCAATCGTACTTTTTAAACAAATAACCCAAAATCGCGAACGGGATCGTCATAAAGACGTCGAAAACGTTATTGTTGAGGGAGTACGCACCTATACAGCAGAACAACAAAATAGCTGGAAACAGCACGCGGTAGGGAACCGTTAATAGTTTGATCCAAATACCAATTAGCGGTAAGTTCAAGATCACTAAGAACAAATTACCAATCCACATCGAAACAATTAAACCCCAAAATAAATTAGGATTACTGCTCATGACCTGTGGGCCGGGCTGGATGTTATGAATCATCATCGCAGCAACCATCAGCGCCATGACTGGCGTTGTTGGAATACCAAGGGTTAACATTGGGATAAACGACGTTTGCGCACCTGCATTGTTAGCTGCTTCAGGGCCTGCAACACCTTGGATCATGCCAGTACCAAATTTTTCTGGTGTTTTAGAAAGTTTCTTTTCTAGCGCATAAGCTGAAAACGAAGCTAACACGGCGCCGCCGCCGGGCAAAATACCCAAGACAGAACCAAGCGCAGTTCCCCGCACCATTGCGCCAAACGATGCCTTTAAATCGGCCTTGGTTGGAAATAAGCCACTAACCGCATTGGTAAAAGTTTCGCGTTTTTCGCGTTGCTCTAGATTAATCATAATCTCAGCAAAACCGAACATGCCCATCGCGACTACTGCAAATTCGATACCGTCTGATAACTCAGGAATATCAAACGAAAAACGTGCAACGCCAGAATTTACATCGGTACCGATCATGCCAAGCAATAAACCGAGTACGACCATGGCTAGTGCTTTGACCACTGAGCCAGAGGCGAGAACAACCGCAGCAATTAACCCTAGAACCATTAATGCAAAATACTCAGCGGGTCCAAATTTAAACGCTAACTCGGCCAAGGGCGGCGCAAACGCGGCTAGTAAAAATGTAGAAACAGTTCCCGCAAAAAATGACGATATAGCAGCGATTGCCAACGCGGGGCCTGCTCGACCCTGTCGGGCCATCTGGTAACCATCCAAGGCAGTTACAACCGACGAAGATTCGCCAGGCAAGTTAACTAATATCGCGGTTGTTGAGCCTCCATATTGTGCGCCGTAGTAGATACCGGCCAACATAATAAGCGACGAAGTTGGATCGCCCATTTTGTAGGTGATCGGTAACAACATTGCAATTGTTGCCAAGGGACCAATACCTGGCAACACGCCAATTAAAGTGCCAAGAAAGACACCGATTAAGCAATAAAACAGATTGTTAAGCGTTGCTGCAACGCTTAGGCCGAGGGCCAAATTTGAAAATAATTCAGACATTTTAAGTGATCTCTTTGTTGTTCTGTTTGTGCTTTTTTTACAGACCTAAAAACTTCGGCCAACTAGGCATTTGCAATTGCAATCCCTTGATGAACACTAGGTAAGAGGCAATTGCAAGTACCACTACGGAGATTGAAGTGTCACGTAAACTAAATTCGTGACTCGCTTTGGAGGAAATGAAAATTAGACCCAATAGCGCAGCAACGAAGCCGCCTGGCACTAGTAAGGCTGCAAACACAGCAACTGAACCCAGTAAGTACACAATGATGTCGAGTTGAAATTTTTCGACTTTAAGTTCGGGTGCGCTCTTGGCCAGAGAGCCGATTAGAACTATCGATCCAAGACCAACCAATATCCCGCCCAAAATAGTCGGGAAGTAGGCGGGCCCCATTTTAGAAGCGGTGCCCATAGTGTATTGCAGTGATAAAACAATGAAAATTGCGCCGAAAATGATAAACATCAGCCCCGCGTAAAAGTCTCTAGTATTTTTTATAGTCATTACTGTTCCCTCGGTGAAAATTGTTTTGTTTGCGTTCTAATCTATTTTTGCGCCAGACGTTTTTACCACAAGTGCATATTTGCGCTGTTCAGCTTGCACAAATTGGGTAAACGCTTCGGGTTTCATTGCGGCAGGCTCCGAGCCTAACCTGGCCATGCGTTCTTTAACGTCAGCACTGTCAAGCGCTTTCGAGACTTCTTCATACAATCGATTGACGATTGCACTGGGAACATTGGCGGGGGCGAACACACCAAACCAAGTACTAATATCAAAGCCATTTAAACCGGCTTCACTTATTGTTGGCAGTTCTGGGAAAAAGGTACTTCGGTTGGCAGTGGTGACAGCTAGTGCTTTTAATTTGCCGGCACGAATTTGTGGCGTAGCTGAGGCGAGGTTGTCAAACATTAAGTCTGTTTGACCCGACATTAAACCTAATTGCGCAGGAACAGCGCCGTTGTATGGAATATGAACGATCGACACGCGGGCGCTTGCTTTAAACAATTCACCGGCAAGATGTCCAGCACTGCCATTACCACCCGATGAAAAATTTAACTTGCCAGGATTACGTTTCGCGTAGGCAATCAAACTTTTAACATCTGTAATGCCTAATTTTTCGGCAGTTTGTGCGTTGAGCACCAACACATTTGGAACAACGGCCACGCGAGAAATTGGGCTAAAGTCGCGATTCGCATCGTAAGGCATCTTTTGGTACAACGCAGGGTTAATTGCATGGGTTGCTACGGCGCCCATAACGATGCTGTAACCATCAGGGGCCGATTTGGCGACAGAATCTGCTCCGATATTGCCACCGGCACCGGCTTTATTTTCAACAATTACCGGCTGACCCAGCGAGTCACGCATCTTTTCAGCCAGCATACGCGCAACTTGATCTAGCGGTCCGCCTGGTGGGTAGGGCACAACAAAGCGAATTGGTTTTTGCGGGTAGGCGCCGCTGGCTGTTTGAGCATTCGCCAGAGGAATAAAAGCAACACTCGCCAAAAGCAATGCCGGAAATGCACAGCTGACAGCTGCTACTAGACGGCGAATTGAATACTTCATCAATAAGTTCACATTAATTTAGGCTGTTTGCACTGTAGGCGTGGATGCCGTAATTGCAAATTCGTATAAACCGCAGCTTTCAATTGCGATTACTTTCTTTTTGTTCCGTTTGACGCACCATGAAATAATGCTGGCTCAAGTAAACTAAGGCGGACAACGTTTCCTAAATCAGCGCGCCTTTGTGCGCCTCAATGCGCCAAGATTGCGCCTTGCGAAAAATTAAGCACTTCAAAATGAATACCTTCGAAATCCGTGAGAAATTTTTAAGTTTTTTTGAATCTAAAGGACACACAAGAGTTGCGTCTAGCTCTTTGATTCCTGGCGATGATCCGACGATCATGTTTACGGTTGCCGGAATGGTGCAGTTTAAAGATTGTTTTTTGGGGCGTGAAAAACGCTCGTATGTCCGTGCTGCAACTTCGCAACGCTGTTTGCGGGCCGGCGGTAAGCACAACGATCTCGAAAATGTTGGTTACACAGCTAGGCACCATACTTTCTTTGAAATGTTGGGTAATTTTAGTTTTGGCGACTACTTCAAAAAGGATGCCATTTCTTACGCTTGGGAGTTATTAACTGAAGGCTACAAGTTACCCAAAGAGCGTTTGTGGGTCACTGTTTACGCCGAAGACGATGAAGCCTACGAAATTTGGAACAAACAAGTAGGCGTGCCTGCTGAGCGCATAGTACGCATTGGTGATAACAAAGGTGCTCGTTACGCTTCCGATAATTTTTGGACCATGGGCGACGTCGGTCCTTGTGGCCCATGCACAGAAATTTTTTATGATCGTGGCGAGCATATGGCCGGTGGCCCTCCTGGCTCGCCTAACGAAGATGGCGATCGCTACACCGAAATTTGGAACCTTGTATTCATGCAATACGAGCGCGATGCTTCGGGTACTTTAACTAAACTGCCAAAGCCTTGTGTAGACACCGGTATGGGCCTAGAGCGTTTAGCTGGTGTGATGCAAAGCGTTAATTCAAATTATGAATCGGATGGTCTCAAGGGCTTGGTCGAAGCCGCTGCACGCGAAACTGGCAGCAACGATTTGTCTAACCCAAGCTTACGAGTAATTGCTGATCATATTCGTGCTTGTTCGTTTTTAGTTACTGATGGCGTTATCCCTAGCAACGAAGGGCGCGGCTATGTGTTGCGTCGTATTATGCGGCGCGCGCTAAGGCACGGTTACAAGTTGGGGCAAAAGGGTGCTTTCTTTTACAAATTAGTCCCTGACCTAGTTGCGATTATTGGCTCGGCTTACCCCGAACTTGCCAATGCCCAACAGCGTGTAATGGATACGCTATTGCAAGAAGAACAGCGCTTTACCGAAACTTTAGGTAACGGCATGGAAATTTTGCAAGCAGCACTAAGCAGTGGTGCAAAAGTTCTCGATGGTGATACCGCTTTTAAACTTTATGACACCTATGGCTTTCCCTTAGATTTAACAGCTGACGTTTGCCGCGAAAAAGGCGTCTCGGTGGACGAAGCCGGTTTTAATTTAGCTATGGAACGTCAACGCCAGCAGGCACGCGCTTCTGGTAAGTTTAAAGTAGGTGCAAGCCTTAGTTATGCAGGTGATAAAACTGTTTTTTCAGGCTATACAAACTTGGCCGCTAACGCCAAGGTCTTGGCTTTGTATAAAGACAGCACGCCAGTTAATTCAATTGAAGCGGGTGATCATGCCGTTGTAGTTTTAGATACAACGGCTTTCTATGCAGAGTCGGGCGGTCAAGTGGGGGACGCCGGTTTGTTATCGAACACACAGGCTTCGTTTGAAGTTAGCGATACGCAAAAAATTATTCCCGAAGTGTTTGGTCATCAAGGACTGTTGACCAATGGTAAGCTAACAGTAGGCGATAGCTTGCAATCACAGGTCGATGCAACGCGCCGCCAGAAAATTGTTCGCAATCACTCGGCTACACATTTAATGCACAAGGCCTTGCGCCAAGTATTGGGCGAGCATGTGCAACAAAAAGGTTCGTTAGTCGATGACGAAAAAACCCGCTTCGATTTTGCACACGGAAAATCTTTAAGCGCAGCAGAAATTGAAGAAGTAGAAACCATTGTTAACTCGCAAATCTTAGCCAATGCCGGTACCCGAGCACAGTTGATGTCTTTTGACGAGGCTGTAAAAGGCGGTGCAATGGCTTTGTTTGGTGAAAAATATGGTGCCGAAGTACGCGTGTTAGATATTGGTTTTTCGCGCGAGTTGTGTGGCGGAGCGCACGTAGAACGGGCTGGCGATATCGGTTTGTTTAAAGTGATTTCGCAGGGTTCGGTTGCCGCAGGTGTTCGTCGTATTGAAGCGGTAACGGGGTTGAACGCACTTAAGCTGGTGCAGCAACAAGATCAAGCTCTGAGCCATATTGCAGAGACTTTAAAATCGACACCGCAAGATATTGCTGCCAAGTTACAGCAAATGATTGATTCTAGTAAGCAACTAGAAAAAGAATTGGCGCAGGCCAAAGCTAAGTTGGCGTCGGCCCAAGGCAAAGACATTGGGGCGCAAGCCGTCGAAGTAAATGGCGTGAAAATATTAGCTGCTGCGTTGCAAGGTGCTGACGCGAAAACGTTGCGCGAAACATTGGATCAATTGAAATCGCAACTGGGTTCGGCTGCGATTGTTTTGGCAACCGTCATTGATGGGAAAGTTCAATTGGCGGCAGGTGTTTCGGCCGACGTTATGGGCAAGGTAAAAGCCGGTGATTTAGTCAATCATGTGGCCTTACAAGTCGGCGGCAAGGGCGGCGGTCGTCCCGATATGGCTATGGCGGGTGGTACAAACCCAGAGCCATTGCCGCAAGCACTAGACAGTGTTGTTGCATGGGTCACTGCAAAGCTCGGTGGGTAGATTGACCGGAGCCAAAGATTCCGAGTAGCTCTTTAAGGCGATTGTTTTTCGCTTGCATACTTGCACATTCGGCAGTTACAGGAAGTCGTGTTGCAGTGTCTTTAACTGGTCTCTCGGTTAACGCCTCTACATTTACTATTGGCATGATGTTGTCTTTGTATAGTTTGTTGCCGATGTTTGTGCTGGTTAGCGCGGGACGTTGGGTCGATCAAATTGGGGTTCGTAAACCCATTGTTTGGTCAATGATCTTAGCCACCTTCGGTATTGCCTTGCCTTTTTTAATTTTCGATATGGGCTCGCTTTTTTTAGCGCCTGTTTGCATTGGCTTGGGTTTTATGACGGTCCTGTTGTGCATTCAGCGCGTGGCTGGCCTTGCCAGTGATAGTCAAGAACGTAAAAGTAATTTTAGCCAAATGGCGTTGGCGTTTTCAATTAGTGGATTCATTGGGCCAACGATGGCTGGACTACTAATTGATTCTGTTGGGCATCGATACACCTTTGCAGTCATGGGTGTATTTATGTTGGCTGCAATGTACTTTTTTTGGACGCAAAGTTACCCCGATGTCACTGCAACCCAAACAGGCAGTATTGACGAACCAGATTCCCAGGACCCCTCTATAACCATCGAATCGGCCACGCTAATTGCAGAGCCGCCTAGAAACGCGTCATCGGTGGCTAAAAGACCGGTCTTAGAATTGATGAAAGATCCAGAACTATTGCGCCTTTATGTTTGCGTTACTTTGATTTGCGCGGCGTGGGATATTCATCAGTTTTTAGTACCCATTTACGGCGCTCAGCAAGGCTTGTCAGCCTCTAAAATTGGTTTGGTTTTGGGCACGTTTTCATTAGCAACTTTCATCGTACGTTTAATCCTGCCATTCGCGTCGCGCTATGTGCGTGAGTGGCCGTTAATATTGGGTGCAATGGCTGTGGCGCTGGTGGTTTACTTTGCCTACCCTTGGGCTTCTAATTTAAGCCAAATGTTAGCGTTAGCCTTTATGCTCGGCTTGGGTTTAGGCGTTGCCCAACCGATGGTAATGTCGGTCATGTATCGCGCTGCGCCAGCTGATCGAATTGGGGAAGCTACCGGTTTGCGATTAACATTGGTCAATGCCAGTCAAACATTTTTACCCATGATGGGTGGTGCTTTTGGCGCGCTTGGATTTGCTTCGGTGTTTTGGGCGTTGGCAGTGTTTATGGCTGGTGGTATTGGCTTTGTTTTTTGGAGCCGAAGACGGAACAGGTAAATCGAACTTGTAAACCGAACTTAAAAACAGCACTTGTAAGTGACTATTAAAAAATCTGCATTAATGAATACGCAAAACGCTCGACTTGAAACGTCAACCCAGTTAAAACGACCCGCCAACTGTACCGAATTGTTTTGGGTTAATACGCGTTTGGCTTTGCGTGGATTTGGTGGCGTTTTACCGTGGGCTCATCGCGTCTATGTTGAAGAACAACAATGGTTGGATGAGACCGAATTTACCGAGCTACTGGCTCTATCCCAAGTTGCCCCGGGTCCAAATGTTGTCAACTTATCGATCGCAATGGGGGACCGTTATTTTGGATTGCGTGGCGCCATCGTTTCGTTTTTAGGAATGTTGAGCTTTCCAATGATTACAGTTTTTGCCTTGGCTTGGCTGTATGCGAAGCAAGGTCAAGCACCGTGGCTACGTGCCGTTCTCGATGGTATGGCACCTGTAGCCGCTGGGCTTATCTTGGGTATGGCCGCTAAGCTTTGTTTGGCAATGTACAAAGCGCACGAAACTAAACTTGCTTTGCTATGGCTGATAGTTGGCGCGGTAACATTTATTGCAACTTTCGTTTTGCAATTTTCTGTTGCCACTGTGGTACTTGTTATGGCTCCCATCAGTATTGCACTTGCATGGTTTTTACGATTGTCAGAACAATGAGTTCAAGCGATTTTTGGGATTTATTTTTTAAGTTTTGTAGCCTTAGTGTAGTGGCTGTCGGAGGTGCTTTAGCGACTGCCGGAGATATGCATCGCTATTTGGTTGATGAGCGCCAATGGATGAGTTCGGGTCAGTTTGCCGACAGTATTGCCCTTGCGCAAATTGCGCCTGGCCCAAATATTTTGTTTGTAACTTTGCTAGGGCTTCAAGTCGGTGGACCTTTGGGAGCCGTCGCAACTACTATTGGTATATTGTTACCTTCGAGCGTGATGACCTTTTATAGTTTTAGAATGCGCGCGCGCTACCAAAACACACCGCTAATGCGAGCAATCGCAACCGGCTTGGCGCCGTTGGCTTTGGGGATGATTGCAGCAACTGGTATGACACTTTCAAAGGCCGCCGACACAAATTGGCTATGGGCCGCGGTTACTTTTTTTACGGTTGTTTTAGTTGTTCGCACGAAAATTAATCCGCTCTGGTTGCTAGCAATCGGCGCTCTTTTAGGGTTGTTCAAATATGCTGCATCCTGACTATAACTTTTGCCCGCGCTGTGCTTCAGCTATTTCTGTAATTGCAAATGCGGGGCGCGATCGCAAACAATGTACTAACTGCGAGTTCGTCCACTGGAACAATCCATTACCAGTTGTCGCCGCCATTGTCGAAGTGGATGGGCACATATTGCTAGCCCGTAATGCGGCTTGGCCACCAAAAGTTTTTGCACTTATTACAGGTTTTTTAGAGGCTGGTGAAACACCACAAGAGGGTATTGCGCGCGAAGTTAAAGAAGAAACTAACTTAGATGTTTTTGAAACTGCCTTGGTTGGTGTTTACGAATTTACGCGTAAAAATGAATTGATCGTTGCTTATCATGTCAAAGCGATGGGGGAAGTTACTTTGTCCGAAGAGCTAGTCGAATATCGATTTGTCGAGCCAGCCAAGCTAAAACCGTGGCGCGCTGGTACCGGATATGCGGTTGCCGACTTTATGAAAAATCGAGGGCTACCTTATGAGTTTGTTGATCTTCCGTTTCGACCTGCGCCAGTCGAAAACAAATAGGTTTAACGCCATGTTTTAGAGTGACTTCCTTTTTACGAATTGACCTTGAATTCGAAATTGCCGAAAATTTCAACAATTTCTGCAGTTCTACTATAATCAGAAAATGTCAGAAATAAACTACGATCATTCCTTCGACAAAGATGTCGATGCCAGCGGCTTAAATTGCCCATTACCTATATTGAAGGCCAAGAAAGCTTTGTCCGAGTTACAAACGGGACAAATTTTACGGGTTATTTCAACAGATCCGGGATCGAAACGGGATTTTGAATCTTTTGCACGTCAGACCGGAAATATGTTGGAGCTACAGTTTGAAAAAGACCGTCGCTGGTTTTTTTTCCTCAAACGTCGGTAAAGATTTTCCACAAAAAAGAGACGAACTTGTTGCGAAAACGGTGCGCTTTGCCGCGCTAAACATAGTCTTTCTCCTGATTTCTGATGTTCGGCAGGTTCGAGTGCTCTACGATTAGCCCATCGAAACCTAATAGACCTACCTGAAAGCTCCGAAATGAAAACTAAAATCTTATTAGCCCTTAGCCTTGCGGTATCGAGTAACGTTGCGTTGGCTCAAGCCAAGCCTGATGGCCAGTTTCATGGCACGTTTGCTGCTGGTCTTTCACTAGCTTCTGGCAATACCAGCTCGAATGCTTTAAATCTAACAGCCGATGCTGCTGCCGAAACTGCAAACGATAAAACAACTTTGTACGGTTTAATTACCCGCGCAGGCAACAAATCGGGCGGTGTTAGCAATACAACGAGCGACTTGTTTCGTATTGGTGGTCGTTACGATCGCAACCTAAGCGATCAATTGTTCGCTTATGGTGGCCTCGAATTAGAGCGCGATAAAATTGCTAACTTAAAAATGCGCACTGGCGTTTCAGCTGGCGTTGGTTACAAAGTGATTCGTGATGCAACTACAACGTTTGATGTGTTCGGCGGCGTTGCATACACCATTAACGACTTCAAGGCGCCGTTGAAAGATACCAAAGGCTTTGGCGTTCAAATTGGTGAAGAATCAACTCACAAACTGTCGGCTACCTCAAGTTTCAAGCAACGTCTTGTTGTTAATCCAGCCGGTGGCGATGTTGGGACACGTGCCTCTTGGGATGCTAGCTTAAGCAGCGCGTTAGCTGGCAATTTAAGCTTAAACGCTGGCTTGGGCTTCCGTTACGCGAACAAAGTACCCACTGGTGTAAAAAAGACTGATACCTTGTTAATCGTAGGTGTTGGCTACAAGTTCTAAGCAAAACGACTGCTTCGAGAGCAATAAAAAAGCCGGGCAGATTGATCTGCTCGGCTTTTTGTTCGAGTCTGTAAAAGCGCCTTAAATTAATGGTGTCGCTAAAGTTAAAAGCTTAACTACGCTCGATTAAGCTTAATTAACTGCTCGCGCATTTTTTGCAACAGCGCTTCAAAACCGGCCACGCGCTCGCGCTCTTGCGCAACAACAGCCGGTGGCGCTCGATCAACAAAGCCAGCGTTGCTCAATTTCGCATTTGCTTTAGTAATTTCGCTCTCTAATCGATTGGCTTCTTTTCCTAGTCGTTCTTTTTCGGCCGCAATATCAATTTCGACTTTTAGCATTAAGCGGGTCTCGCCAACAATTTGTACCGGTGCAATTGAGTCAGCCGGAAGTACTGCAGCAACCTCGACACTAGTTAACTTTGCAAGGGCTTGCAAATACGGTGCAATTTGCGTTAGCTGTTCCGAGTTGCCACTAGCAACTAAAGGCACTCGTGCAGCTGGGCTTATGCTCATTTCACCGCGTAAAGCTCTGCATGCATCAACCATAGCCTTTACTTGCGAAACAAATTGATCTGCATCGCTATCTATTTTTTCTAGCTGAGCAATCGGGTAGGGTTGCAGCATCAATGAAAATTGTTTGTTTTCAACAGCGGTTGCTAGAGCGTCAGCTTCTAGAGTTTGAATGCCGCGATCGCCATAACGTTTGGCTAATGGTGCTACTTTTTGCCAAAGTTCTTCGGTGATAAACGGAATGATGGGATGCGCTAATCGTAAAGCTGTTTCAAGAACTCGCAACAACGTGCGCCGGGTTCCGCGCTGCACCGCTTCATCGATAGACTGCAACTGAACTTTAGCTAGCTCTAAATACCAATCGCAATATTCGTTCCAAACAAATTCGTAAACTGCACGTGCTGCTGTATCGAAACGGTATTCAGCCAGATTTTTTTCAACTTCGGCCTCAACCCGTTGGAGCTCTGAAACAATCCAGCGATCGGGTTTAGAAAATTGTAAATAGCCTCCGGGCACACATTGCTGGGCGGTGTGCTCGTCCATGCCACAATCTTTGTCTTCCGTGTTCATCAAAACAAAGCGTGTCGCGTTCCACAGCTTATTACAAAAATTTCGATACCCTTCGCATCGACTTAAATCAAAATTCAAAGTCAGCGATAGTGGCGCTAACGCACAGAAAGTAAACCGTAATGCGTCGGTGCCGTAAGCAGGAATTCCGTTCGCAAAATTTCTGCGAACGTATTTTTCTGCGCGCTCTTTATGGCCTGCTAGCATTAGGCCCTTTGTTGATTTTTCGAGCAGTGGCGCAATCTCTATACCGTCAATAAGATCAAGCGGGTCCAAAGTGTTCCCTTTGGATTTGCTCATCTTTTGTCCCTCTGCATCGCGCACCATGGCGTTAATGTAGACATGCTTAAAGGGAACCTTGCCAGTAAAGTGAGTCGTCATCACAATCATGCGAGCGACCCAAAAGAAAATAATGTCATTACCAGTTACTAATAATGACGACGGCAAATAACGCGCTAAATCGATACGAGCTTGTTCTGCCGCCTCTGAAGAAACTCCGGCTTGACCAGGTAAATTGTCGGGCCAGCCAAGGGTAGTAAAAGGCACTAGTGCTGACGAAAACCATGTATCAAGAACATCGGCTTCACGTCGTAACGTAACCGATGTTTTACCTTGATGGCTGGCATCGTTTAACGCGAGGGCCTGCGCATCGGCTTCGTTTCGAGCAACAAAAATTTTGCCATTTTCATCATACCAAGCGGGTATTTGATGACCCCACCAAAGCTGGCGCGAAATACACCAGTCTTGAATATTTGATAGCCAATGATTGTATGTATTAGTCCAATGCTCTGGAAAAAATTTAACCTGTCCGCTGCTAACAGACTCTAGCGCAACGTCGGCCAACGAGCGACCGGGCGCATAGGTTCCTTCGGGTGCCGGTTTACTCATCGCTACGTACCATTGATCGGTAAGCATCGGTTCAACTACTTCGTTAGTTCGCCCACAAATAGGAACCATGTGTTTATGTGGAACTACTTTTTGAAGCAGCCCAATGCGCTCTAATTCCGCCACCACGGCTTTACGTGCAACGTAGCGATTCATTCCAATAAACGCTGCTGGCGCTGGTGCCGCCATGTTTGCATCGAAATCCATAATGATTGGCATTTCAATGTTGTGACGTAGCGCGCAGGCGTAGTCGTTAAAGTCGTGTGCACCGGTAATTTTTACGCAACCGGAACCAAATTCACGATCAACAAAATCGTCAGCAATAACCGGAATTTTTCGGTTACACAAAGGTAAGTCAACAAACTTTCCAATGAGGTGCTTGTAGCGAGTGTCTTCAGGGTGAACACACAGTGCGCCGTCCCCCAACATGGTTTCGGGTCGGGTTGTAGCAATGGTCATCCCTTTAAGGGCCATGCCGTCATTGTGCGCAGTACCGTCAGCATTGATACCGGCTTGCTGCTCGCCATCACTAAACGGATACAAGATGTGCCACATTTGGCCATCTTTTTCGGTCATTTCAACTTCAAGTTCCGATACCGCAGTTTTAAGAACCGGGTCCCAGTTAACGATCCGTTTGCCACGATAAATAAGGCCTTGCTCATAAAGCTGAACAAACACTTCGCTAACGGACTTACTTAGCTTCGCGTCCATCGTAAAGTAACCCGACTTACTGCCATCCGAATCTGCATAAGTCCAATTAGCTGAGTCGCCCAAGCGGCGCATTTGGCGAGTGATCGTATCGCCGGATTCTTTTTTCCAATCCCAAACAGTTTTTAAAAACTGTTCGCGGCCTAAATCATGACGTGTTTTGTTTTGCGCTTGCAGTTGCCGTTCGACAACAATTTGCGTTGCAATACCCGCGTGATCGGTACCGACTACCCAATTGGTATCGAGACCCTTCATACGGTGATATCGAATTAATGTGTCCATTAGGGTTTGCTGAAACGCGTGCCCCATATGCAAAGTACCCGTTACATTCGGCGGCGGTAACTGAATAGAATAAGCCCCGCTGTTTGGTCCGGCATCTTTAGTAACACTGCCGTGCTTAAAGTAACCACGCTGCTCCCAAATGGGATACCAACACTTTTCAATGGTTTGTGGATCAAAACTCTTTGCTAATGAATCACTCATCTTTATATCTTCTTACTATTTTGTAAATCTGGAATGTTGTTCAAATCCGAAACTAACTTAGCCTTGGCGGCGTTGAATTTCGGTTTGCAATCGTGTTAGTTCTTCATTGACTGCACGCGCAACAATATCGCGCACTAGCTGAGAAAGTGAATCGTGCATTTCGGCAGCTAGCGACTCGGCAGCTCGCGTAGTAACTCTTTCAAGAGTTGACTTCAACTGAGCGTCGAGCATTACTTCAGACCGGCGCATAAGCCGCTCTAAAACATTTTCGCGAACGCGCAATGCAAGTTGAGTCCAATCAATTTCAGTTAAGGTATCTGGCAATTCGGCGCTGGAATAACGCGGCACGCTCATCACTTCGGTGAGCGTTGGAAATGCGCCTTGCTGACTGGCTGGCGAAGCAATTGAACCCGGTGTGTTTTGTATGTTTGGGTTATTGGGATCATTTGTTTTATTCAACGAGCTAACTCCCGATAATCGTGGGTGCGAATAGTGTAGCCACGATCTTTGTAAAATTTATAACGCTGGCGTGCTGCGATTAAGCTTTCACCTTCAGTGGGGACAAATTCAACTAAGCGTTTGAAGCTGCCAAATCCAGGTGGCTTGATATCGGACAAATTTAAAATGACGTCGTGCATTTTGGCTAAGCCATCATCACTTGTAAGCACAATAGGTGTTTCGTTTTCGTTCGAATCGCCCGCCATTACATGAGGAATGAAGTCGAGCGCCGAAAACGTCCACAGCTGTTCATCAAATGCTTTTAATCGCGCGACGTTGTCATCAAATACAACTACCTTGGCTCCTTTGTTGTACGCAATACGCAAAATGCGGCAAGCGTAATTGCGTACATCAGGCACTTTAATGTGGAAGTCTATTTCGGTCATGCGCAACAAATTCGATTGGTATTCACAAACTTACTTTGCACAACGGTCAATTAAATACTGCGTAAGCAAGGGTACCGGTCGCCCAGTGCCGCCTTTTGCTGCGCCAGATTTCCAAGCAGTTCCTGCAATATCTAGATGCGCCCAATCATAGCCTTTGGCGAACTTTGCAAGAAAGCAAGCCGCGGTAATTGCGCCACCTGCGCGACTAGCGATGTTAGCCATATCCGCAAAGTTTGACTTTAGACCTTCGTGATACTCCTCGTCGAGCGGCATTGGCCAACAAGTATCGCCGGTCGAATCTCCGGCTGATCGTAGTGCATTACTTAATGTTTCGTTAGCAGTAAATAAGCCGCTATGGTGGCCGCCTAAGGCAATGACGCAAGCCCCTGTTAGTGTCGCGATGTCAATAACCGTCGATGGCTTAAAACGCGCAACGTACGTTAATGCGTCACACAAAATTAGTCTGCCTTCGGCATCGGTATTTAAAATCTCGATAGTTTGTCCGGACATACTTTTTACAATATCGCCCGGTTTAATGGCTTTCCCGCTAGGCATGTTTTCGGCAGCAACTACTACGCCGACCACGTTAATTGGTAACCCTAAATCGGCAACGGCTTGCATGGTGCCAAGCACTGAGGCCGCACCGCACATATCGAACTTCATTTCGTCCATTTCAGCGCCAGGCTTTAACGAAATGCCGCCTGTGTCGAATGTGATTCCTTTGCCAACTAAGGCAACTGGCGCTTGTTTCGCAGGTCCGCCTTTGTATTCCATCACGATCAATCGTGGCGGCTGTTCTGACCCTTGGGCTACCGCTAAAAAGGAGCCCATTCCAAGCGCCTTAATTTGCTTTTCGTTCAGAACCTGAACTTTAATTTTGTTCGATTTGCCAATTTGCTTGGCGCGTTCGCCTAAATAAATAGGCGTACAAACATTGCCGGGAGCGTTGCCTAAATCTTTGGCCGTTTGCACACCAGCTGAAATGGCGATGCCTTCCTTAAGGCCCTTAGATGCAAGAGCGCTACCTTCTTTATCTATCGCAAATTGCACTGCTTTTAGTTTGCTCGCGTCAGCTTCGCGGTTGCCCTTCCATTGATCCGTGCGGTACGTTAGTTCGTTGGAAACCATAACTTGGCAACGTATTTTCCACGCTAGATCTTTCGAACTGACTTCGGCTTCGTGTAAATACGAAATTGTTTCTGTTGCAGCCGTGCTAATCATGTGACGTAGACCCGAACGGGTGGCCTCGGTAAATTGTTTTTTGTTAGTGGCTTGCTCGCCTTCCATGCGAACCAGCACCAAGCGATCAAATGTAACGGCCTGACTTGGTGTGCTGAAACCGTGCACTAGCAATGTCGAACCTACTTTTGCGGCTAAGTCGCCACGGGCAAGTGTTCGGGCAATTAAGCTACCGGTTAGCTTGTCGAAAGTAGCGGCCGCGACACCTAAGCGATCGTTCCGGTAAATGGGCAATAAAATGCTCGCTTTTTTTAGCTTTTCTGGGGCGATTGTCTTTGTGCTAAATTGCATGGTGGATCCTATAGTTTTCTTAGTGCCTATTATAAAGCCCTTCGCGGCCATAATGCCCGTGAGGGTGATAAAGCCCTTCGACGCAATCTTTGGTCCGATGTTTAACCTTTACGCGGATTTTTAATGCTGTTTAGCAAAGCGTTTCACCGAGAACTGGCCAGCACAGCAGGGTTTGTGTTTGTTATTTTGTTCACCATTTATTTAACCAATACGTTAATTAAAATTTTGGGACGAGCCGCCAATGGGCGAGTTGATACCGCAAGTGTGCTGCCTAATCTGGCTTTTACTGCGGTTAACGTGCTTCCATCAATCTTAACGGTTGCTATTTTCATTGCAGTACTCGCGACGCTTTCACGAGCTCATCGCGATTCTGAAATGGTGGTTTGGTTCGCCTCAGGTCAATCACAGCTGGCTTGGATTCGGCCCGTTATTACCTTCGCCTTGCCGATCATTTTGGTCATAGCAAGCTTATCGTTTTTTCTAACGCCGTGGGCCAACCAACAAATTAGCGCAAGCAAAAAACGCTTTGAACAGCGTGAAGATGTCTCACAAGTCGTTGCAGGTCAATTTCGAGAATCGGCCGCTAACAATCGGGTTTTCTTCGTCGAAAGCCTAGCGAAAGACTTTACCGAAGTACGCAATATTTTTGTTTTACAACAACGAACCGATAACCAAACGATTGTTGTTGCTGCCAACGGGTTTATTCGCGATGACGGAAAAGATAGATTCTTAGTCCTGGAAAAAGGTCGGCGCTACGATCAAGCAAAAACCTCAGCTGAATTGCAACTGCTTGAGTTTGAGACCCATGGCATTCGGCTTGAGTCTAAAGCCATCGATTTTTCCGACGAAGCTGCAAAAGTTAAAACAACGTCTAGCTTAATTAAAGAGCCTAATAAAACTAATTTAGCGGAATTACACCGGCGCATTGGTGTTCCTATTACAGCGCTAGTTTTGTCACTCTTAGCAATTCCGCTAGCTTATGTAAATCCACGGGTCGGTCGCTCGGCTAATATTATTGCAGCGATCTTGATTTATTTTATTTACAACCAGCTACTAGATTATTTTCAAACCTTAATTGGTCTGGGTAAAGTGAATGTTGGTTTTGGCATTGTTGTGGTCCATATTATTTTCATTGTGGTGCTGATATTGTTGTTTGTTAAGCGATTAAGCCTTGGCGGCATCCGCGGGGCTTTTATGCGGTTTTTTCGACGGGTTTTCCGTTTGTCTCCGACTAGGTCGGGTAAGCCCTCGACGGACACATCAGGGATAAGTGCTTAATGATTATTGCGCGCTACTTGTCTAGCCAAATTGCAGTCGCAGTTGTAGTTGTTATGTTCGCTTTCGTTGGTTTTCAAGCTTTTTTTGATTTGAAAACTGAGCTTGATGAACTGAGCAAAGCTTATACCTACGGCCAAGCTATTTCGTTTGTTCTTTTAAATACGCCAAGCCGCATTTATGAGTTAATGCCGATTGGCGTGCTCATTGGCGCAATTTATGCAATGTCTCAGTTGGCTGGAAATTCAGAATTTACAGCAATGCGAGCCGCCGGTTTAGGTCGAAAAGAGGCGCTGCTTTCGGTATCGAAATTAGCAATCTTTTTTGTTTTGTTTACTTTTTGCGTTGGTGAGTTTTTGGCACCGCCATTAGAGCAATTCTCGAAGCAAATTAAAGCGGGATCGTCAGACCGAAAAGTCGCTCAATTGCGCAGCGGTGCTTGGCTAAAAGACACACAAAGAGCAGCTGACAATACCGTCGCAGTACAACGGTTTGTCAACGTCAAAACATTGGAGAGCGATGGAAGTTTAAGCGGCATTAGAGTTTTCGAGTTCGATGCAACATTTCATTTGCGGAGCGTAATTACGGCCGAGTCAGCAAGCTACGTCAAAAATGGAGAATGGACCTTCAATCAAGCGAAAACGACTAACTATAACGAACGCACAATGAATCAAGGGGATTCGCAATTAGTTGCAGTGACCAAATTTGAATCGAAGCAAATTTGGAAAAGTGAGTTAACACCTGAACTATTTGGCGTTCTAGCAATCGATCCAGAAAAAATGTCTGCGGTTCGACTTTGGCAATACACAGCGCATTTAAAAGAAAATCAACAAGCTGCTGAGCGTTACGAAATTGCAATGTGGCGCAAAGTGATCTATCCCTTTGTTACCGTCGTAATGTTGGTTCTTGCATTGCCGTTTGGATACCTTAACGTTCGATCTGGCGGCATTGGTTACAAAGTTTCTGCAGGTATTTTGTTGGGCATTGCTTTTCACACTTTAAATAGTTTGTTCTCCCATGTGGGAATGTTGAGTGCTTGGCCGCCTTGGGTTGCTGCAACAACGCCAAGTTTGCTCGCTACCGCACTTGCTTTGTTTATGCTTTACTGGGTTGATCGCGCTTGAAATACTAAGTTTCCTAAGCTTTGTGTGTAATGTCTGGACTAGATAATAAAAAGCTTGGCTTTCTTGGCCCGAAGGGATACATTCGGTCTTGTGCATTTGTGCTGGACAAGTCCGCACAGATGTATTTGGAGGAGGAGAGGCGGCTTTGCTGCTATTTTGGGGTGCGCAGAAATGCGCGCCCTTTTTTCTTTTTAGTGTAAGCAGAAATGACGGAACAAGTTCAATCCGGCTACAACCTTCCGACGTACGACTTTGTAGTGCCTAAAGAGCTGCAAATAAAGGAAAGAGACAGGCTTAACGCCCATTATCCAGTGGTTATTGTTGGTGCCGGCCTTGCCGGTTTAACCGCTGCTGCTGACCTTGCTTCCAAAGGAATTCAAGTTCTCTTAATCGACGAGGACGATACCGTAGGCGTTCGCGGAGCTTCAAGTCGCGGCATTTGTTATGCACAAAAGAGCTTGGAAATATTTGAGCGATTAGGCACTTATCGACGAATTCAAGAAAAAGGAATTCAATGGTCGGTTGGTAAGACCCTAGCGGGTAACGATGTTGTTTACTCGTTCGACCTCGCTAAACAAAACTCTCATAATGCCTCTACACAACCTCCTTTTATCAATTTGCAACAGTTTTACATTGAGTGGTTTTTAGTCGATTTATTGCAAGAGCTTGAGCAAGTTGACTTGCGATGGAAATCAACTTTAACCGCCGTTTCGCAAGACGATAATGGTGTCCAAATTACAGTGTCTTGCCCCGCTGGCGAATACACTGTGAAAACCGATTGGTTAATCGACGCCACGGGTATTAAAAGCCCAATTCGCGATCACTTCGGATTGAAAACGAACCCTGCGGTGGGTGAAGATCGTTGGTGCATATCGGATGTGCGGTTTAAACACAAACCACCGATAGAGCGGTGGACTTGGGTCGAAGCGCCATTTAACGAAAACCGTGCCGTTTGGCAGCATTTAATGGGCGACAATGTCTGGAGACTCGACTATCAAATGGCGCCAGACGCAGACCCAGCTTTAATTAGTAGCCCCGAAGTAGTGTCCGAACGGTTACGCGCTCAGTTTGGTCCAGACATCGATTTTGAATTAGTTTGGGTTGGTCCTTATGGTTATCGAAGCCATGTGTTGGAGCAAATGCGTCTGCAACGCATTCTCTTTTTGGGTGATAGTGCTCACGTTATGAGCCCGTTCGGTGCCCGTGGCGGTAACAGCGCAATACAAGATGCTGATAACTTAGGCTGGAAACTAGCGCTGGTACTCAAAGGTTTACTGCCCGCGATTTATCTCGATTCGTATCATTCCGAGCGTCATTTTGCAGCTGAGCAAAATGTTGCGATTACCAATCGTACGATGCGGTTTTTGACACCTCAAACGCCTATGGAAAAAGTGTTTCGCAAAGCAGTTATCGATCTAGCTAAACAGTTTGAGTTTGCACAATCGTTAGTTAATACAGGGCGGCTATCAACCCCGACAGAATATGGACATGTGTTTAGCCAAAAGCCAGCAGTTCAATCACGAGAGAACGTAGCCGAAGTCGGCGATAACTCAATCGACGCAATTACTGGACTGAGCATCGCCAATTGTGTAATGTCCAGCCCTAGTCAATTTGTTCGGCACCTGATTGATTTAATGCGCGCCGAAGGTGGCAAAATTTGTTTGTTGTGCGTTGATACAGAAAGTCTTGCGCAGACGGCCGAAATTGCAAAACGATTTCCTGCGTTTGTTGCGAAGTTCGTTGCATTAGTAGGTGCTCAACACAAATACCCGGGACTCGCGGCAAACTCTTGGACGGATTCGACAGGGTATTTAACCAACAAGCTTAACTTGCGTCCGGGTCATGTGGGCATTTTGCGCCCCGATTTGCATAGCCAAGGAACAATAAGCATCGAACAACTGTCCAATAATTTAGAACGTATTTTTAGTTTGAGTTCATTAGAAACGATTAGCGCGTAACCAGATGAAAACAACTCGAAATATCGAAGAGCCAGATTTGTTTTATGATGCTCTACTGACTGCACACAAAGAACTTGACCGAGATGCAAGCGAGGCATTTAATGCGCGCTTAATTTTGTTGCTTGCCAACCAAATTGATAGCCATAACGTTTTGCTCGAATGCCTTCGGGCTGCAGCCGATCCAATTTAATGTTTAAAGACGTTTTTAACCTAGGAGTTTGTACTAATGAATAGAGCACTAAATGCAGCGCTTGCAGTAGCTGGCTTAGCAACTTGTACGCAAGTGCTGGCGCAAAACAATGTAACGTTAACGGCTTCCAGTTGGTTGCCGCCCACCCATACCTTATCGGTCACGCAAGCCAAGTGGTGTGCTGAAGTTGCCAAGGCAACCAGTGATCGAGTCAAGTGCAACATTTTGCCAAAAGCGGTCTCAGCGCCACCAGGCACTTTTGATGCGGTGCGTGACGGCTTGGCCGACATTTCTTACACGGTTCATGGATACACGCCTGGTCGTTTTGTTTTAGGGCAAATGGCCGAGTTTCCATTCTTAGGTGACAACTCTGAAGCAACCTCGGTGGCGTATCAAAAAATTTACGATAAATACTTAGGTAAATTGAACGAGCATAAAGGGATCAAAGTACTCTCAGTGTTTACGCATGGACCTGGTGCAATTTTCAATTCCAAGCGGGCGATAGCATCCTCGGCTGACTTGCAGGGTCTTAAGTTTCGCGTAGGTGGCGGGATGGTTAACGAGGTTGGAAAAATTTTAGGGATGAACGTTACTTTAAAGCCTGCACCCGAATCTTACGAATTAATGTCTTCGGGCGTTATGGATGGTGTTTTGTTTCCGTCCGAGTCAGTTGAATCGTTCCGCCTCGAAAAACTCGTTAAGCATCGCACAACATTTCCCGGTGGTCTTTACAACACTAGTTTTGTTTTTATGATGAATGAAGCGGCTTGGAACAAAATCGGCAAAGATGATCAGGCGGCTATTACAAAGCTGTCGGGTGAAGCTGCCGCTCGCATGTTTGGTCGCGGTTGGGATGGTGTAGACCGTCGTGGCGTAGCGATTATGCAAGCAAACAATGTAGTTACAACACCGGCGAACGCAGCGTTTCTAAAAGAAGTAAAAGATAAGGTTTCGACTTTAGAAGCCAAGTGGATTAAAGATGCCGCAGCGAAGGGCCTAACGAACGGTGAGCAAGTGCTTAAAGAGTTCCGCGCCGAAATCGCAAAGAACTAAATGCAACTAGTTGGAATGCAAAAAAGGGACTTGAAAAAGTCCCTTTTTTGTATCGTTAATAAACTACTGGATTATTTTTTGTAGCGTATTGCGAAAGCTAGTAGGCCGACGCCTAATAAAATTAAGCTACCAGGGGCAGGTACTTCACCTACGCGCTGTGACGCTGAAGTTGCAGTTGGTTTTGTCGGCGTTAGTTGTTGAGACTCAATCGCAGATCCAACAACGGCCGTGGACGAGACCAAAGAGTCCCCGTTAGTTGCTGCCGCTAAAATCATTGGGATATCGCTAGTTGCCGAACTTGGCCCGCTTGCTGTTGAGCTTCCAGTCGAGAAGGCGGTGATCTCACCAACTTGCTTAAGACCGCCAGCGCCGTTAAGAATACTCCACAAATCTTTTTCGTCGGCTAAAGAACCCTTGCGAAGAAAATCCTTTGCCAAGCGATTAATTGCCGAATCGTTATCGCCAACAATCCCTTGAAAACGTGATGATAGACCACCGCTTAGCAAGGAATTGCCCGCTTGACGCTCGGAAAGCCGATCGCCTGCCAGTTGGCCAACGTATCCGCCCGAGTTGTCGGAACCGGTTGCCGAATAATTACCATACTGGCCGCGGTAAGCCGCGATTTCAGTCGCTTGACCAGCACGTAACGCGCTTCCAACACTTGATTCGCCTTGAACTTGAAATGAAAGCACCGGATTATTACGGCCGAAGTCGGCTGTCCGAACAACCGCATTAACCAATCCGCTAACCGGACCCATGAAGTCCATGTTCTGGCTAACCCAGCGCGCAGCGCGTTGCCCAAAGGAAACGTTGGATGCCAAAGTGGCTCCGGCAACGAACATTGAGCTAACTGCAAAGAAAACAAATTTTTTAGATACCATGGCTAACACCTCTTATTGGGTGAGTCTAAGCGAAATTCGTGCCAAACAGATTTAGTCGTTTTAAATCAAAGACTTGGCATGGCAACGTTGAAAGTGAGATGAGCCATTGTAATGGTATCCGACAGGCACAAACGCACAACTGTGAACTTTACGCTGAATTGATCATTTTTCCGGGGTTCATTGTCCCCTTGGGATCGAGCGCTTTTTTGATTAATTTCATCGTATTTAAAGCGACTAAGCTTTTGTAATTGACCAGTTCGTCACGTTTTAACTGCCCAATCCCGTGCTCGGCAGAAATTGAACCATTAAATCGTGCCACTTGTTTGTGGACAATATTATTCACAATTTCCCACTGCTCCATCCATTGCTCTTCGCTAAATCCGATCAAGGGGGGACTAATGTTGTAATGCAAATTACCGTCACCTAAATGGCCGAAATTAACGGGTCGTACACCAGGAAAGGCTAACTCAAGTTGAGCGTCAGCATTCTCGATAAATTCAGCAATAAGAGAAATGGGTACAGATACATCGTGTTTAATGTTCTTTCCATCATGCACTTGGGCTTCAGTTATGTTTTCGCGCAAGGCCCATAAATTGCGTGATTCTTGTTGGCTTTGCGAGATAACGACGTCGTCAATCATTTCATTTTCTAGCGCTTGCATTAGTGTGACTGACAATGCTTCTTGCAAACGTTCTTGATTTTGCGAGTCGTTTAACTCGATCAATACATACCAAGGGTGGCTATCGTTCAAAGGCTCGCGCGAGCCATCGATATGCTTTAAGACAAGCTCGTGAGCGCGTCGAGAAATTAATTCAAAGGCCGTTAAACTTTCTGAGTGATTGGACTTAATAAGCGTAAGCAATTGCATTGCTGCGGGGACTGAATTTAAACCGACCCAAGCGGTAACGGTTGCGCTTGGCTTTGGAAACAGTTTTAGTACGGCAGCCGTAACAATACCCAGAGTCCCCTCGGCCCCAATAAACAATTGCTTTAAGTCATAGCCCGTATTGTCTTTTCGCAAGCCGTTCAACAAAGGTAAAATCTGGCCATCGGGCAGGACCACTTCTAGACCTAAAATCAAATCTCGTGTGTTGCCATAGCGCAGCACTTGAACTCCCCCGGCATTAGTTGAAATATTACCCCCAATTTCACACGAGCCTTGCGCCGCTAGGCTTAAGGGAAATAAACGATCATTGTTGGCTGCAAGCTCTTGAATTGACTGCAAAATACAACCGGCTTGCACAGTCATCGTGTTGTTGATCAAGTCCACATCAATCACTTGATTCATCCGTGAGCAATTGATAATTAACTGCGTGCCACTAAGATCGGGCGTCCCGCCACCTACTAAACCTGTGTTGCCACCTTGAGGCACGATACTAATGTTGTGGGCGGCGCAATATTGCACAAGTGCTGCAACCTCAAGAGTGGTTTTTGGTTTAGCAACCGCTAAAGCACGTCCTTCAAATTTTTTGCGCCAATCGAGCTCGTAGGGTTGCAAATCTTGAGTTAAAACGTTGCTGGCTCCAACAATAGCGGATAGCGCCGATATATGGATTTGTTGCTCGGGCGTTTTGTGCTGCATTTGGGTTGTTGGCATCGAAAAGTGCTTAATAGCGTTTTGAGAGTTAGAGACAAAGTTTAGACTGCTTGAGCTTTTTTTTAAAGTGCACTGCGCTATGATCCGGACAACGAGAATCGAATTAACCGCGCGTTTAAATTTTTAATAGGAAATTCAACATGAAACAAGTCATTCAAACCACCGCTGCTCCAGCTGCGATTGGGCCGTACTCTCAAGCGATTCGCGTCGGGCAAACTGTATATTGTTCGGGTCAAATTCCGTTGGATCCAGTTTCGGGCCAAATGGTTGAAGGTGGTTTCGAAGCACAAACCCATCAAATGTTTAAGAACATTCAGGGCATGGTTTTGGCAACCGGTGGTCAAATGAGCGACGTAGTTAAAATTACCTTGTTTGTTACCGATTTAAGTTTGTTCCCAAAGGTCAACGAGATCATGGCCCAGTATTTTGCGCAACCCTATCCGGCGCGTTCAACAGTGGGCGTTAGTGCACTGCCAAAGGGCGCGCAAATTGAAGGCGAAGTGATTGTTGTTTTACCTTGACTGTAAAAGTAATAAAACCAGCACGATTAAACCAAACGGCTGTGGGCAAATTGGTGATCGACCCCGCGTTTGAAAAACTAAAGCCCTTAGGTATCAAAAGCAACGATGATTTGTTGCTGCATTTACCGTTACGTTATGTCGATTTAACGGCGGTCATTCTGATCGCCGAGGGTCTTAGTGGGGATGAGGTACAAATTGAAGGCGAAGTAATAGAATCGCGGATTGTTCCTCGGCCACGCCGTACTTTACTAGTGACCATCCAGGACCAAAGCGCAGATATAGTGCTGCGCTTTTTTAATTTTTATCCATCGCAAATAAAGCAAATGGCGCTGGGCAACCAAGTGCGAGTTCATGGCACGATTCGTGTTGGTTTGTTGGGGCGCGAAATGGTTCACCCAACCGTCAAACGAGCTAGCGAAGCCCAGCTGCCAACAACGCTTACGCCTATTTATCCAACGGTTGCTGGTGTAATTCAAAATACAATTCGCAAAGCGGTTGCCATTGGTTTGGATACGGCGAAAACACAGGGATTGGTACTAGAAACAGTTCCCGCAGAGTGGCTATCTGTTTACGGGTTTATGCCACCGCTGCAGGCTATTGAACGGTTGCATAACCCGCCGGCTCATAGCGTTCTTTCAGCGTTTTCGGATCGTACCGATGCCGCTTGGCAGCGCGTAATATTTGATGAATTGTTAGCGCAGCAATTGTCGTTACGCTTGGCACGAATTGAGCGAGCAAAACTTGTAGCTACTGCGTTAATTGGAGATCAGTTAACGAAGCGGTTTATGGAAGTGTTGCCCTTTGTTTTAACTGGCGCACAACAACGTGTTTGGCGCGAAATAGTGCCAGAGCTTGCAAGTAAAACGCCGATGAATCGGTTGTTACAAGGCGATGTTGGTAGCGGAAAAACAATTGTTGCGGCATTGGCTGCGTGTCAAGCCATCGGAAGCGGTAAGCAAGCGGCGTTAATGGCCCCCACCGAAATTTTAGCCGAACAACACCTTAGTAAACTTTCGCATTGGTTGCTCCCCTTAGGGGTGCGCGTTGCTTGGTTGGCGGGGTCGTTAAAAGAATCGGCTAAAAAGGAAGTTAAGGCACGTTGTGCCGCTGGCGAGATTGATTTACTGATTGGCACCCACGCTCTTATTCAAGACTCTGTAGAGTTCGCGTCGTTGGGTTTGGCTATTGTGGATGAACAGCATCGCTTTGGCGTTGGTCAGCGGGTAGCTTTGCGAAGCAAAGAGCGTGCGGGTGCAATTGCCCATCAGTTAATGATGAGCGCAACCCCAATACCGCGTACATTGTCGATGAGTTATTTGGCCGATTTAGATGTTTCGGTGATCGACGAATTACCGCCCGGCCGTAGCCCTGTTGTAACGAAACTCATTAGTGAAGATCGTCGGGACGAAATTGTTGAGCGAGTTGCCGATGCAGTGCAATTGGGCCATCAAGTATATTGGGTTTGTCCGCTAATTGAAGAAAGTGAAACACTTGATTTACAGACTGCCACGGCGACCTACGGACAACTTCAACAAGAATTACCCAATTTAATTATTGGTTTAATACATGGTCGTTTACCGGCGGTGCAAAAAGCGCAAATAATGCAAGCCTTTAGTGCCGGGCAAATTAACCTATTGGTATCCACAACAGTGATTGAAGTTGGCGTGGATGTGCCGCGCGCTTCGTTAATGATTATTGAACACGCTGAACGCTTTGGGTTAGCCCAACTGCACCAACTGCGAGGTCGAGTAGGGCGGGGTGCTGCGCAATCGACTTGTGTGCTTATGTTTCGCAAGCCGTTATCAGCGAATGGCAAAGAGCGCCTAAAAATTATATTCGAAAGTAGTGACGGGTTTGAGATCGCTCGCCGCGATTTGCAGTTGCGCGGGCCAGGCGAGTTTTTGGGCGCGCGTCAATCGGGCCAAGCAATGCTGCGCTTTGCCGATTTGGATCGCGATATCGAATTACTAGAAGCGGCTAGCCTAATTGGCGAACGTTTGCTGCGCGAACGTCCAGATTTAGCCCAAGAACATTTGCGCCGATGGTTTTCAAGTCGCGCTGAGTATCTAAAGGCATAACGCCTGCATTTAATTTCGATTAGTATCTAGCTATGACTTTAACCGAATTAAAATACATTGTTGCTGTAGCGCGCGAACGCCATTTTGGCCGAGCGGCCGAGCATTGCTTTGTGTCGCAACCGACGCTTTCGGTCGCAATTAAGAAATTTGAAGAAGAATTAAACATAACCTTGTTTGAACGCGGTGGCAGCGAAATTTCTGTGACCCCGATTGGCGCTCAAATTATTGAGCAAGCGCAAAAGGTGTTGGATCAAGCTGCGACTTTAAAAGAGCTAGCTAAAGTAGGTAAGGACCCTTTAGCTGGACCGTTAAAGCTGGGCATTATTTACACGATTGGTCCGTATTTGTTACCGCATTTAGTTAAAAAAATGATTCACGATGCGCCGCAAATGCCGTTAATTTTGCAAGAAAATTTCACGGTTAAATTAATGGAATTGTTGCGTGCCGGCGAGATCGATGTAGCGATATTAGCCGAACCATTTTCACAAACTGGTTTGGTTACGCAAGCACTTTATGACGAACCTTTTATTGTAGCGCTGCCCAAAAATCACGAATGGTCGACGCGTAAAACGGTAAGCTCGGAAGAGTTAAAAAAGCAGACGATGTTGCTGCTGGGGGCCGGTCACTGTTTTCGAGATCATGTCCTAGAAGTGTGTCCAGAGCTATCGCGGTTTTCGCAAAGTAGCGAAGGTATTCAACGCAGTTTCGAGGGCAGTTCCTTAGAAACCATTCGCCATATGGTGGCATCGGGCATTGGTATTACGGTGCTGCCAATTATGGCGACACCTAATTTACCCGAAGACGAGTTGCTGCGTTATTTGCCTTTTCAAGGCGAGCCACCGTCGCGACGTATTGTGCTGGCTTGGCGTAAAAGTTTTACGCGCGGCGCGGCTATCGAAATGGTGCGCAATGCCGTGCTTTCATTAAATCTGCCTGCGATCAATAAGTTGCCTCAAGAGCGCGCGCAGTTTCACCCGCATTAATTTTTTAAGAATTACATCCCATGACTTATCCCACTATTGCCGACACCATTGGTAAGACCCCCTTAGTACGCTTGCAGCGCATCGGCGCTGATATTTGCGCTCGCAATGGCAATGTCATTTTGGGAAAAATGGAAGGTAACAACCCTGCTGGTTCTGTAAAAGATCGGCCCGCTCTCAATATGATCGAACAAGCAGAGCGACGTGGTCAAATTAAACCCGGTGACACCTTGATCGAAGCGACCAGTGGTAACACCGGCATTGCGTTAGCGATGGTGGCCGCAATTAAGGGCTATCGGATGGTGTTAATCATGCCGGACAATCTTTCGTTAGAACGTCGGCAATCGATGAAAGCATATGGTGCGGAGCTGGTGTTAGTTACTAAAGCGCAAGGAATGGAATATGCCCGTGACTTGGCGCTTGAAATGCAAACACAAGGTAAAGGTCTAGTACTCGATCAGTTTTCTAATGACGATAATTGGGATGCTCATTTGCACAGTACGGGTCCAGAAATTTGGAACGATACGCAAGGGCGAGTTACGCACTTTGTATCGGCGATGGGAACAACCGGAACAATTACCGGTGTCTCTCGTTATTTAAAGCAACAATCTGCATCGGTGCAAATTGTTGGTGCCCAACCTACCGACGGCAGTTCAATCGCCGGAATTCGTAAATGGCCAGAGGCTTATTTACCAGCTATTTACAAACATGCCTTGGTCGACTCAATTGAGTACGTAAGCCAAGACGAAGCCGAAGAAATGGCGCGTCAAATGGCAATTCAAGAGGGCATTTTTTGCGGCATCTCGGCTGCGGGGGCGTGTATTGTTGCCCAGCGCATTGCCGAGCGCGAAAAGAACGCGACTATTGTTTTTATCGTTTGTGATCGCGGCGATCGCTATTTGTCGACCGGTATTTTTCCGGGCTAATTGTGCAAAATATTAAGTGCCTACTTAAAATTCTTTTTAAGTTCGGCCGCTAAATCAATGACTGCCATTGCATAAAACGACGATTGGTTATAACGGGTAATGACATAAAAATTGTTTGCAGCGGCGATCCATTGCGAGTCTTGCTCGGCAGTTGCTAATTCAATAAGTGCCAACTTATTTTCATCGGCAAGTTCGGTCGATTTGGCAAAAGCTACGCCGGCACTGCTCAGTTGGCGTGCGCTAAATTCCGGCTTAATACCTTTGTCTGTAAATTGAAGTGTGTTTACGCTGGTTTCGACGCGCACGGGATAGTGGGTCGCTTGTCCCGGTTGCCATCCGTGATTAACCAAAAAATTAGCAATGCTGCCAATAGCGTCCTCGGGCGTTCCCAGTAAATCGATACGACCATCTCCGCTAAAATCTATTGCGTGGCGGCGAATACTGCCTGGCATAAATTGTGGATAGCCCACCGCACCTGCAAACGATCCCTTAATCGTTAATGGGTCCCATTTTTGCTCGCGCGATAGCAATAAAAATTGTTCTAACTCTTCTTTAAAAAACACGGCGCGGCGCGGGTAATCAAAAGCTAAAGTGGCCAACGCATCGATAACCCTAAAGTCGCCCGTAACGCGCCCATAAACCGTTTCAACGCCAATAATGGCGACCATAATTTCAGGTGGAACACCTAGTTTTTCGCTGGCTTGTGCTACGGCTACTTGGTGTTGTTGCCAAAACTTTACGCCTTCTTTTATGCGTAGCTCGTCCAAATAACGGCTTCGATAAACAACCCACGAGCGCTTGAATGATTTGCTCGGCGGCGTCATTAATTTGATGACTTGTTGCCGATGCTTAGTTTGTCCCAACCAGCGTGTTAGATCGGTTTGTTCAAACCCATGCGTGGTTTGCATTTTATCGATAAAAGTACGGACATCGGGCTGGGCCAAAAAGTCGAAATTAGAAAACGCTTCTTCGCGAATTTTGCTGGGACGCTTCGCTGCTTGCTGCTTTTTGGTATTTTTTTTGCGTGTTTCGGGCGCTGCCGCTTGGGCTGAACCAAAACTTATTGGGGCTGGCAATACCTGTGGTAACAAGGCTTGTCCCAGCGTTAAACCCGCAACCAAAAAAAGCGTTTTATTGCAATTGTTTAACCAACAACTGTAACTGCTTAAGCTGTTTAGGCGGGTTGTTTTCGCCGTCAGGGGCGTAACGCATTTGATTATAAAGTCGGACAATTTCATTAAACTGCTTTGATAAAAGAGGCGCGCGAGTTGCGACACGGGTTGCTAGTTTAATCGCAGTTTCGTGTTTCGCCCGTTTAATGCCAAATTCTTCTAATTTGTTGCAGGCCTCATCAAAACATTTTTCTAGTGGATCCGGTTTGGTCTTGCGACGCAAAGTGGTTAGCGCAACAACTGCTAAAACTAGCGTTAGTAGCACGGCCAAAAGTCCAACCAATTGTTGCCAATCGTCGGCATCTAACCCAATAAGAGCCATTAGGCTACGTTGTTTTTTGCGATCATAGTTCAGCATCCATTGGTTCCAAGCATTGGTAACGGCATCCAGGCGATGCCTAGCTGCGTCCAATAATCCAAGACCCGTTTGTTTGTTTTTTTCACTTGCCACGGACGCGTTGCTTCGTTGTGGTTTTGTAATACGTTCTGGCGCAACGTAGGACGTTGGATCGATGCGAACCCAACCTTCGCCTTGTAACCAAACTTCGGCCCAAGCGTGAGCATCTTTACCACGTACGGAAATATAGCCGTCAATGGGGTTTAGTTCACCACCCTGATAGCCTGTAACAACCCTTGATGGAATGTCGAGTGCTCGCATAAACACTACAAAAGCTTGTGAATAGTGTTCGCAAAACCCTTGCTTCTTATCGAATAAAAACTCGTCTACTTGGTTCTTACCGTAAAGCGGAGGTTCAAGGGTGTAATAAAAATTTTGCTCGTTAAATTGCTTTAATGTTCGCTCAATCAATTTGCGTTTATCAGTCTCTTGATTGCTCCACTCTAACGCTAACTGCAAGGTTCGTGGATTAAAACCCGCTGGTAAGCTAAGCCAGTTTTGTAGCGAAAGCGTTGTTTCGTTTAATCCAATTTTTGTACCGAGTTTGCTGGTCGCTGTGTAGCGTACCCGTTCGTCAAAATTTTCAGGATGCGTTAATTGGTAGTCCGCTTGTAGTTGGCTACTTCTTTCATTAATAATGGGCATTGCAATCGGGTGCTCTAACGTAAACACGTGATTGCGGTTATGGGGTTCCATCGTCACTGCATAGTTAAAAGTAACGGACTGTGGTTGCGCATTGACGACTGGATTGGGAGGTGCCACTACATCGTATTTAGGCAGACGCCAAGTTGTTCCATCATAAAAACCAAATACTGGACCCCGCCAATACAGTTGATTTTGCGCCGGAATTTCGCCTTCAAATTTCGCCCTAAAAGCGATTTCATCGGTTTCAGTTAAATCACTAATTGTTCCCGGGTTCATCTGGTCGGACAAACCTGTTTTCCCTTTGTTGGCGTCGTTGGGTAATTTCCACAAAGGTTGGTCAATACGAGGAAACAATAAAAACAAAACCATCGCTACGGGTAGCGATTTCAACATCAACATTGCGGACAATTTAAAACGCTTAGCAACAGGTGCCTCGTGATATCCAAATTGCATGCTAATTAAGGTAGCAACCAAGGTTAGAAGTGCCAATGTAACTAAAATGGCCATCCAAATAGTTTGGGAATACAAAAACGAAAGAAGCAACAACAACATGCACAAGAAAATGACTACAAACAAATCTCGCTTGGCTTGCATTTCCATCAACTTTAGGCCGAGAAACAAAATTAGTAGTGCAACGCCGGCATCTCGGCCAAACAGCGTTTTGTACTGCGCATAAACGCCCAATGCTGCTGCGAATGCTGCAATTAATCTTACCGATGTGCGCGGTAGCCAACGGCCCGATAGCACCAAACCTAGTCGCCAAAAAAACAAAATTGCGAATGCGATAGAGACCCACAATGGCAAATGCTCGACGTGGGTCATACTGCACACTGCAATTGAACCCATTAAAAACAAAGTGTCGCGTCGATCGCGCTCCCAATCGGCGCCCAGTTTGCCGCCCAATACACGATACGAAAGTTTCCAGCCTAAAAGAGATTTAGCCATAAATTGCTAGACCTCCAACAGTGCTAAAGCGGTCAAACAATTTTTCAAATGCACCGGACCGGTATCGCTGTTTAGTTGATTGCCAGGAATGTTTAAGGCAAATTTGATACCTGCTTTGTCAGCATCGACTACCCAACGCGTTATGCGTGAAATACGGCCCTCTTTGCCAAGGGTAATCGGTGTGTTGCTCCAGTCAAACCGCAATTCACCCGAAGCGCCACCATCAAATTGTTTACTGATCAGTTCGTCACCTGGGCTGCGTGCAACGGCGCGCCAAGCAATCATTCTTGGCGAATCGCCTTCGCGGTAATTACGCAACGCTGCAATATCGTCTTGTCCGTCAGCGTGGCCGAATGTTTCAGCGCCGGTTGCCAAACTATCCGGCAGCGGAACGATGCCAGCTTCCGGCTCGGGGTAAACCAAAATGCTGACATCGGGTTGCCAGCGACTCCAAGCACGCCAAATGCCAATCGGAAACACCGTGTCCACTGTTAAACGCGGCAATGGCATCCATCCGCGCTTAGTAGTTTTAAGTGCAAAGCGTAAAGTGCGTTCGCTTTCGGGCATTAAATCGATCATCGCTTGCTTAACAAATTCTGGTGAGACCAAGCGAATTGAAAAATGCTCCCGGTTGTTCGGGTTTTTGATTGTTAACGAAATCGGGGCCAGTTCGCCTGCGAATACAGAGTCGACCCTACCCGGCAATAGGACCAATCGATGGAGGTTTCCGAAGGTATTGAACATCGAAGTCCAAGCCATGCCACCTAGTAAAAAAACCAGCGCGTAACCTAAGGACAGTTTGTAGTTAATTGCAGTTAGGCCCATGATCATTAAGATCACACTAAACATTACGCCTGCGCGCGTCGGTAAAATATAAATACGCTTGCGGTTTAGCTCGAGCTCGCCTTTATCCGAAGGGCGCTTGCGTTCTACCCAGCGCTCGACGCGCTTAATCCAAGTAGCCTCAAGGCTGAGCGCTTGCTCGGACATGCGAAACATCGGCCGCGAACCTAGACCGAAACTTCTTTTTGAATTTGCGCGACCAACTCGGCGCGCGCACGATGATTGCTGGCGCTTCCTTTAACCGGTTTTAAGCGGTGGCCGGCAACTGGTAAAAATACGGCTTGCACATCATCAGGCAACACATGGTTGCGTCCGTCTAGCAAAGCCCAAGCACGCGCAGCTTGCAATAAGGCCAGTCCTGCACGTGGGCTAAGGCCTTCGGCCAAAATTGGTGAACGACGTGTGTAAGTCAATAAGTTTTGCACATAGTCCAGCAACGCATCGCTGCATTTCACTTCACGTACAAAACCTTGCAATTGGCGTAAATCGGTAGGAGTAATAACCGGCTTTAATTTTTGCAATAGAACGCGGCGATCCTCACCTTTGAGTAAAGCGCGTTCGCTTTGCGGGTCGGGGTAGCCCAATTCAATGCACATTAAAAATCGATCTAGTTGTGACTCGGGCAATGGAAAAGTACCCACTTGATCTAAGGGATTTTGCGTTGCGATTACAAAAAATGGGTCCGGCAGTTTTCTGGCGTTTCCGTCCACCGAAACTTGGCGCTCTTCCATTGCTTCAAGCAAAGCACTTTGTGTTTTTGGTGATGCGCGATTGACTTCATCGGCCAACAATATTTGACAAAAGACTGGACCATCTTTAAATTCAAACTCGCTGGTGGCCCGATTGAAGATTGAAACTCCGACGATATCTGCCGGAAGTAAATCGTTTGTAAACTGTACGCGCTTAAAGTCGAGCCCTAAGGTAATTGCGACAGCGTGCGCGAGGGTTGTTTTGCCAACACCCGGCAAGTCTTCGACTAATAAGTGGCCGCGTGCCAGCACACAGGTAAGGGCGAGGCGGATTTGGCTTTGTTTGCCTACTACGATGCTGCCTATCTGAGCGGCAGCTGCTTGGATTTTTTCTAACATGCGCACACAATTTGTTAATGCCTTATTCTAGGCGTCTTTGAGAGGATTGCCGTCTATCGGGATGGCAAGCGGCAGGCCTTGCCGATAACCGGAACTCCGGAAAGACAATATGTCTGATGAACTAAGCGTTACTTGCAAACAAGGTGTGGCTTTTGTCACATTAAATCGACCACACCAATTAAACGCCCTAAGCGAAGAGTTGTTGCACGAACTTATTGCAGCCTTTAAAAAAATTCAAGCGGACTCAACAATTCGAGTTGTAGTGTTGGCAGGCTCGGGCGCGGCCTTTTGTGCCGGTCACGACTTAAAACAAATGCGCGCGCGAAGTATCGAGCGCAAGGGCGAATCCAACGCCGACGAGCAAGGCTACTTTCAAGCGCTTTTTGCTTTGTGCGCAAAAATGATGCAAATGATTGTCAGCATTCCACAACCCGTTATTGCTCGGGTGCATGGGGTAGCGACAGCGGCGGGTTGCCAGCTTGTAGCGCAGTGTGATTTGGCGGTGGCTAGTAGCACAGCGCGCTTCGCTGTTTCCGGGATTAATTTGGGATTGTTTTGTTCAACACCTGCAGTGCCCTTAACCCGTAACATCAATAGAAAAAAGTCTTTCGAACTCTTGATGACGGGTCAGTTTTTGGATGCGAACGAAGCGTTAAAGCACGGACTGCTAAACCAAGTGGTTGCTCCGTTCGAGTTAGACGCTAGCATTGAGTTGCTATGTGATGCAATTAAAAGCAAACCGTTTAATGTCGTGGCGTTAGGCAAGCAATTGTTTTATCAACAGCAAGCTTTAAGTTTGCCTGCGGCCTATCAACTAGCGGGCGAAACGATGGCATGGAATATGATGCTCCCTGAAACTGTGGACGGCATTAATGCTTTTCTAGAAAAACGCGCGAAATAATTTCGATTTAAAAACAATAAAGTAAACAACTTGGAGCTAGTTTTATGGGCAATACAGCAACTTTAAGCACCCTAGTGAATCGTCAGATTCTGTTGGCGGCTCGACCTATTGGTATGCCAAAGCCAACTGATTGGGAGCATGTTAGCGCCCCAGTGGCTGATCCCGGTGAAGGCGGCATTGTCATTCGCAACCAAATGCTGTCGTTAGACCCCGCAATGCGCGGCTGGATGAACGATGGTAAAAGTTATATTCGACCCGTTGCTATTGGCGAAGTTATGCGCGCGGGCGGCATCGGTGAAGTGGTAATTTCCAACAATTTAAAATTCCCGGTTGGATGCATTGTAAGCACTATGTGTAACGTTCAAGACTATTGTTCATTGCCGGGTAACTTGGTTGATAAAGTAGGCACCGTAAAAATTGATACGCGCGTCGCGCCGGCCGAAAAATGGTTGAATGCTTTGGGAATGCCCGGTATGACCGCCTACTTTGGCTTACTCGAAGTAGGTTTGCCCAAAGCAGGTGAAACAGTTGTGGTCTCGGGTGCTGCCGGTGCGGTTGGTCAGACCGTAGGGCAAGTTGCAAAAATTAAAGGTTGTCGAGTAGTTGGCATTGCGGGTGGCCAAGATAAATGTAATTTTGTAGTTAATGAAATGGGCTACGACGCCTGTATCGACTATAAAAACGGCTCGGTACGCGACGGTTTAAAGCAGCATTGTCCTGATGGTGTCGATGTTTATTTCGACAACGTTGGTGGTGAAATTTTAGATACCGTACTGACGCGCATCAACCAAAAAGCACGCATTATTATTTGCGGTGCAATTTCGCAATACAACAATACGACGGCAGTTAAGGGCCCAAGTAATTACTTGTCGTTGTTGGTAAACCGCGCGCGCATGGAGGGCATTGTTGTATTTGATTACGCGGACCGTTATGGCGTTGCAGTGAAAGAGATCGGCGGCTGGATGGCTGAGGGGAAATTTAAATCGCGTGAGGATATTGTTGAAGGTCTAGATAACTTTCCTGCCGCGCTATTAAAGTTATTTTCTGGTGAAAATTTCGGAAAATTAATTTTAAAAGTTAGCTAACAAAGCTGGATTATCAGTCGTTGCTTTTGAGTCGTAGCTAATGTTTCGTTGCGACTGATTGTTCCGCTAAATAACTGGGGTGCTGTGCTTACCGGCATTCCAGCCTCGATGCGCTAACCACTGGGTACCATCGGTCTTTGCGGCGTCTTCAAGCGTAGTGCCCATCGAATCATTCCAACGATTCAAGTAGCCAAACAAAGCAATCACGCCAGTAATTTCTACAATTTCGCCTTCGTCCCAATGTGCTTGTAAGTTCGTCTTGATTTCTTGAGTTACATCGTTAGGAACACTAGCAGCGGCACGCGCAAATTCTAGTGCGGCTTTTTCCGCTTCTGTAAACAAAGAGCTTACGTTGTACTGCCAAACATTAAGTAATCGCTCTTGCAATTGTTGTTGATCCGGGTTGTTCTGTCTGCCAAAGCGCTCGGCGGCGCGAATGGTATGCGCCTCGCAGTATCGACAACCCGCGGTTGTGCTAGCAATGTGTCCAATCAACCGCTTTAATTCGCTGGTTACTTTGCCTTCGTTTTGCATGACTGCTTTGTTTAACGCAGTGAATGCCCGCGCTATGGCAGGGCGTCTCATCATCGTCAATACGCTGTTAGGTGCAAAGCCTAGTGTTTGATTAAAGAACAACGCAAGCTCGGCTACTTCGGGGTCGTGGTCGGCAGGTAATGGGGAGACTAAAGGTGACATTGTTAACCTAGGGTGTTTGCCAACAAAAGTTTTAACTGATCGACACCTTGCTTGCCGATACGTTTTGCAATCTTAATTTCAATGTCGTCAATAATTCGTGCACCGGCTCGGTTAACTTCTTTGCCTAACTGCGTGTAACTTACCAATTTAGCATTGGCCCGTTCGGGGTCGGTTTTTACTTGCAAAATGCCACGTCGCTCGAGTTCGCTCACCGTTTTATGTACGGCTTGGCGTGACAAGCCCAGGCGGCGTGCAAGGTCAGAAATACTGGCGCTTTGTCCTGCCATAATGGCTAAGAGCCGTGCTTGTGCTGGAGTCAGGCTTGAATAGGTGGAGCGTTGAACACCTTTTAAAATTTCCGCCGCCAGCCAATCATTGCTGGCAAGCAATAGTTGATTTAGGTTGGGAGCGTTGGGCATAAAAGTTTATTCACGAAATGTGCAGATTTGTCGCTAGCTTAACCGTTTTTTTAAGCTTGTCAACTAGGTTGACAACATGCATAGTTCAGGCTACGATGTTGTTAGTCAGGGATAGTGCATTCATTCCGTCATTGAAATGAAACAAAGTTGAAAGAGCCGTTTATTATGAAAATTTTAGTTCCGGTTAAGCGCGTGGTCGATTACAACGTAAAAGTTCGGGTCAAGAGCGATCAAACAGGGGTCGATATTGCCAACGTAAAAATGTCGATGAATCCATTCGACGAAATTGCCGTTGAAGAGGCAACCCGCTTAAAAGAAAAGGGTATTGCTACTGAAGTCATCGTCGTTTCGTGCGGCATTACTTCTTGCCAAGAGACACTGCGCACAGCGATGGCTATTGGCGCAGATCGTGCTATTTTGATCGAAACTGATGTCGAACTACAGCCCTTGGCTGTAGCCAAATTACTCAAAGCAATTGTCGACAAAGAGCAGCCCCACTTAATTATTTTAGGCAAACAAGCCATTGACGATGACGCAAATCAAACTGGGCAAATGTTGGCTGCACTCAGTAATTTACCGCAAGCCACTTTTGCCTCTAAGGTAGAAGTAGCCGATGGCAAAGTCAGTGTTACGCGCGAAGTCGACGGTGGACTAGAGACTTTGTCTTTAAGTATGCCTGCTGTAATCACAACCGATCTTCGGCTAAACGAACCGCGTTATGTGACCCTGCCAAACATTATGAAAGCCAAGAAAAAGCAACTGGATATTTTTAAGCCAGCTGATCTTGGTGTTGATGTTACCCCGCGCATTAAAACACTAAAAGTTAGCGAGCCGCCCGTTCGACAAGCAGGTATCAAAGTAGCTGACGTTGCTGCTTTAGTTGACAAACTTAAGAACGAAGCAAAAGTTGTTTAGTTCGATTCAAACAATTTAGTTCAATTTAATACCGTTAAAAATTTAAACAAGGCCAAGAACATGTCATCACTCGTTATTGCAGAACACGACAACGCTTCCTTAAAAGGAAGCACCCTTAATACGATTGCTGCCGCATTAAAATGCGGAGGTGATGTACACGTTTTAGTTGCTGGTGCAGGTTGCACGGCTGTTGCTGCCGCTGCCGCGCAAGTAGCGGGTGTAAGTAAAGTTTTGCTGGCAGATTCGGCTGCATTTGCCGACGGCTTAGCCGAGAACGTTGCCGAGCAAGTGTTGGCTGTTGCTGCGGCTTATTCACACATTTTAGCCCCTGCAACCGCCTATGGTAAAAACATTGCGCCGCGCGTTGCCGCCAAGTTAGATGTGGCGCAAGTTTCAGACATTACCTCGGTTGAATCGGCCGATACTTTTACTCGCCCAATTTATGCCGGTAATGCAATCGCAACCGTGCAATCGTTAGATGCTGTAAAAGTTCTTACCGTGCGCACTACAGGTTTTGATGCGGTTGCTGCTTCGGGTGGCTCTGGTGTAGTTGAGTCCATTACGACCGTGGCCGATTCGGGCAAATCATCGTTTGTAAAACGTGAAGTAGCAATAAGCGAACGCCCTGAATTAGCTGGCGCAAAAACCGTAGTTTCAGGTGGCCGCGGAATGGGCAGTGCAGAAAATTTTAAATTGTTAGAGCCTCTGGCCGACAAGCTGGGTGCAGCGATGGGTGCATCACGCGCTGCGGTCGATGCAGGGTATGCGCCAAACGATTGGCAAGTGGGTCAAACCGGCAAAATTGTTGCTCCACAGTTATATGTAGCGATTGGTATTTCTGGGGCCATTCAACACTTGGCTGGTATGAAAGATAGCAAAGTTATTGTCGCGATTAACAAAGACGGCGAAGCGCCAATTTTTGGTGTAGCCGACTACGGCTTGGTGGCTGATTTGTTTACAGCGGTTCCCGAATTGTCGGGCAGTTTATAAAAAGTTAGGTGATTTATGAGTTACGTTGCACCAGTAAAAGACATGATGTTTGTGCTAACAGAGTTAGCCGATATTGATGCAATCGCTCAGTTGCCTGGGTTCGAAGAATCGGGCGCTGATACAGCCGCAGCTGTACTTGAAGAGTGCGCAAAATTTAACGAGCAAGTAATTGCGCCCCTAAATTGGAGTGGTGACTTAGAACCATCAACTTTAAAAAATGGCGTAGTAACTACTTCCAAAGGATTTGCCGAGGCTTTTAAACAGTTTGGTGAGGCCGGTTGGGCAGGTATTCAACACCCAACCGAATTTGGCGGCCAAGGCCTGCCTAAACTAATTGGCACGCCCTGTACTGAAATGTTGAACTCGGCCAATATGTCGTTTGCCCTTTGCCCATTACTGACTGATGGTGCGGTAGAAGCCTTACTAACAGCTGGATCGCCCGAGCAACAGCAACTATTCATACCAAAGTTGGTGTCCGGTGAGTGGACCGGGACAATGAATTTGACCGAGCCACAAGCCGGTTCCGATTTGGCTGCGGTTCGCACTAAAGCCGTCAAGCAAGCCGATGGCAGTTATCGCGTAACTGGGCAAAAAATTTATATCACCTATGGTGAGCACGATATGTCCAACAACATTGTGCATTTAGTGTTGGCCCGCACCCCCGATGCCCCCGAAGGCGTTAAAGGTATTTCATTATTCGTGGTGTCAAAGTATTTAGTTAACGCAGACGGTAGTTTAGGCAAACGCAACGATGTTTGGTGTCAATCGATTGAGCATAAGTTAGGTATCAAAGCCAGCCCAACGGCGGTATTGTTATTTGGCGATGGAAAGGGTGATGTTGGCCTTGGCGAAAACAATGCACCGGGTGCCATTGGTCACTTAATTGGCCAAGAGAACCGTGGACTTGAGTATATGTTTGTAATGATGAATTCCGCTCGCTTTGGCGTTGGAATGCAAGGTGTTGCCATTTCCGAGCGCGCGTATCAAAAGGCGGTTGCGTTCGCGCGTGATCGTGTTCAAAGCCGCGATTTGGCGGGCTCTGCAGGACCTGTAGCGATTATCAATCATCCGGATGTGCGTCGTATGCTAATGATGATGCGCGCAATGACTGAAGGCGCTCGCGCGCTAGCTTATGTTGGTGCTGCTGCCTCTGATGCTGGGCATTTCCACAGTGATGCACAGGTACGTAAAACTAATATGGCAGTTTACGAATATTTAGTGCCGATTATTAAAGGTTGGTCCACAGAAATGTCGATCGACGTCACGTCGTTTGGCGTGCAGGTACACGGTGGCATGGGCTTTATCGAAGAAACAGGTGCTGCACAGTATTACCGCGACGCGCGCATTTTGCCAATTTACGAAGGCACTACAGCGATTCAGGCGAATGATTTAGTGGGTCGTAAAACAGCGCGCGATGGTGGCATCGTTGCTAAAGCACTAATTTCTCAAATTCACGTGACAATCGATTCGTTGGCGACGGTACAAAGTGGCGACTTAGCGGCAATGCGTAACGAGCTGACCGCAGCGGCTACGGCTCTTGGTCAAGTAGTTGACTATATTGTGGCCAACTCGAAAACCGATATCAAAGCGGTGTTTGCTGGCTCGGTCTTGTATTTGCGGATGGCGGGTATGGTGTTTTCGGCTTGGCAAATGGTGCGGGCGGCGCAAGCGGCCCAACGGCATTTAGAAGCGGGGTCTGCAGATGCTTCGTTTTACTCAGCAAAAATTGCTACGGCCCGGTTTTATTGCGATCATATCCTGCCCCAAGCCACTGCTTTGCGCTCATCAATTTGTACAGGTGCCGCTGGTGTTTTGGCAATGAGTAACGAGCAGTTCTAAACTTTTTACGTTAGCTATGACGACCAAACCAAAGCCGTCCGATCGCAAGTCGTGTGATGCTGTAAGCGACACAATACGCTTGGTACGGCCGTCCTTGGCATTTGTTGCGGGATACCAAGACGCATTACAACGGGGTTGGTCACCCAATAATGTTACCGCTGAACGCACGCGGCTCGAAGAGCTTGAAAAAATAGCCAAAGATCCGCAAGAGTTTGTAAATAGCTTGGTAGATCTTGAAGCTAAAGGCGATCCAATTACTTTGCCTGATGGCAGCATAGTCGATCGTTTGCCTGGCGATCGTTCTTGGATGTTCGATGGTGAATTTTGCGGGAGTATTGGGTTTCGTTGGGTCAACGGAACTTCCGAATTACCGTCGTATTGTTTAGGTCACATCGGTTATTCCGTAGTGCCTTGGAAGCAAAATTTAGGGTATGCCACGCAAGCTTTAGCCTTAGTTTTGCTAAAAGCTAAGCAGCTTGGTTTGAGCCATGTATACATTACGACTCAGCCCGACAATACTGCTTCGCGCAAAGTGATTGAAGCGAACCGAGGCCGTTTTTTAGAAACCTTTGTCGAAGATGCGGGTTACGGCGGTCACGAAGGCTTGAAGTTTAAAGTCGATTTAGTTTAGGCCCAATGGATCGTTCGGCGTTTATAAATTCAGTTGGCATTGAACTGCCAATAATTCAAGCCCCAATGGCAGGAATTCAAGGCGGTGCCTTAGCGGCAGCCGTAGCCAACGCAGGTGGCTTAGGTTCAATTCCTTGCGCAATGTTGACACCCGAGGGAATTGTCAAAGAAATCGAAATATTTAAAGCGGCAATCGTCAATCCAAGTGCGCCACTAAACCTAAACTTCTTTTGTCATCAAACGCCAAGTCCGAGTGAACCCGAGCAGCAATCTTGGAAGCGCTTGCTAACCCCGTACTTTAACGAGTTTGGCATCGACCCAGATACGATTCGTGAAGGTCCCGGTCGATCCCCGTTTGACGACACTACGCTGGCGATAGTACAAGCCCATAGGCCGGCCGTTGTCAGTTTTCATTTTGGTTTGCCTGACTCTAGTTTGATGCAAGCGGTTAAATCTACTGGTGCGCTAGTGCTTTCTTCAGCGACCACTGTTAACGAGGCTTTGTGGCTGCAAGCGCAAGGGGTTGATGCGATCATTGCACAAGGTTTAGAGGCGGGCGGACATCGCGGTATTTTTTTGGATGCTGATTCAAATATTTCATTTGCGCTCGATTTAACAACGCAAATTTCAACCCTTTCATTGCTCTCGCAAATTGTTAAGGCAGTGCGTTTACCAGTTATCGCGGCCGGTGGGATTGTCGACGCAAGGGGTGTAAAAGCGGTACTCGATTTAGGCGCTTGCTTGACCCAAGTTGGAACGGCCTATATGCTTTGTAATGAAGCGACAACTTCGCAAGTGCACCGGCGCGCCTTGCTTTCGCCCGAAGCACAGCATACTGCGCTAACCAATTTGTTTACGGGCCGCCCGGCGCGAGGCATCGTGAATCGCGTAATGCGAGAACTCGGTTCAATCAATGCCACGGTACCGCGTTTTCCATTAGCAACATCAGCAATGGCCCCACTGCGCAGTGCCGCAGAAAAACAAGGTTCGGGTGACTTTAGCCCTTTGTGGAGTGGGCAAAATACCAGCGGTTGCAAAACCATCGGAGCCGAGCAGTTAACTAAAGAATTAGCTGCCTTAGCGTTGCAACGATAAGTCGAAAAACTACATTTCAAAAGCCCCCCAATTTTATAAAATTTGGCAGGCCTCCGCAAAATCAAGACGACGATTTCTAGCAAATTCTTTACTGTGATCGGCGTAGCCTAGGTTGATTGCAAAGTTAGTTTGCAATCGACCATCTGGAAAGAATTCAGCATTTACTTTTGCAAGATCAAGGCCACTCATGGGTCCACAATCGAGGCCTAACGCGCGCGCAGCCATAATAAAATAAGCAGCGCCCAAAGTTCCGTTGCGACTTGCTGTGGCTTGTGCTGTGGGTGGTGCGTTTTCAAAAAACTGTTGCGTTGTGGGGTCATGCCAAATGGTCGGCATGTTTAAATAAAATTGGGTATCGGTTGCCACAATCACGGTAACGGGTGCTTGGCGAGTTTTATCTACATTACTACCCATTAAAGTCGGAATGAGACGCTCGCGCGATGCTGGCGAATTTAAAAACACATAGCGCGTGGGTTGTGTGTTCATCGAGGTTGGGGCCATACGCGCAAGGTTATATACTTGTTCAAGCAGTTCGTTAGACACCGGTTTTGCGAGAAATCCGTTCGCAGTACGTGCATGATTAAACAATTGGTCTTGCGCGTTTTGGTCAATATGAGGCATATAAACTTTCTGATAAATCGATGATTAGATTTGCAGAGTAAAATACTACTTAAACTTAAATCTTCCAATAAATAAATTATGTTGATCGAATCCCCCCAGCAATCCCGCGTTCGCGATTTACAAGATAGTGATGAAGCCGCTTGGCGCCGCCTTTGGGCTGGGTACTGTACTTTTTACAATGTAGAAATGTCTGATCAGCAAACTAACTTTACTTGGGAGCGTTTGCTTGACCCCGCCTCGACGGTAAAAGGTTTAGTCGCCGAAAACACAGAGGGCCGAGTAGTGGGGCTTTGTAATTATTTATTGCACGACAATACTTGGACCATGACCCCAGTGGTTTATTTAGAAGATTTGTTTGTCGAAAACACCCTGCGTGGAAGTGGAGTAGGCGAGGCGCTAATATCAGAGCTACAAGATCGAATGAAAGCGCAAGGTTGGTCACGAATTTATTGGATGACCAAAGAAAACAACTACCGAGCTCGTGGGCTTTACGACAAGTTTGTGCGCGCTGATGGTTTTGTGCGCTATGTACTTAAGCCGTAGTTTGTAAACGAGCTAACAAATGTCCTCTTGGTTTGAAGTCTGGTTAGAGCAATTACTTGAGTGGTTGGCATTACCTAAGTTTGGGTTAAGCACGGTATTTGTTGTCAGCTTTATTTCGGCGACTTTATTACCCTTAGGCTCCGAGCCTGCCGTATTTGGATTTATTAAACTGCGCCCCGATATGTTGTGGCCAACTATTTTTGTGGCTACAGCGGGCAATACCTTAGGCGGTATTGTTGACTACTGGATGGGCTACGGCGCAAATAAAGTCATTTCAAAAGACACGGGTCGGGCTAAATTAACAGCCTTACGCTGGGTTGAAAAATTTGGGCCAAAAGCCATGTTACTGTCGTTTTTGCCAGCTGTAGGCGATCCACTATGTGCAGTTGCCGGCTGGTTAAAAATGCCGTTTTGGCCTAGTGCAATTTACATGTGCATCGGCAAATTGATTCGCTATATTGTTTACACCTATGCCTTGCTGTACTTTTTTCCAGGTAAATTGGTTTAGGTCGTTTTAGGACTTAATTTACTGGGCTGCAAAAAATAGTTGCACAATTTACTGTATTTATATACAGTAAATACATGAACGCAATGGCCAGTATTCCACTTTTAGCCCTAAAAATTAAAGGGCGCAGTGCTCTAAGCAACCCAATCGGGCGGTTTGGCGGGCTAGTGCGCGATAGCGGCAATCCAAGGCTCGAAACAACCGAGCTTATTGAAAGACGACCTAAAACGAGTGTTACCGCAGAGCACGCCCGTTCTATTATTAGTCGTAATCAATCCCCTGATATTCCTTTTGAGCTGTCGATCAACCCCTACCGGGGATGTGAACACGGCTGTTTTTATTGCTATGCAAGGCCAAATCACAGCACCATTAATATGTCGCCGGGTCTTGAATTCGAAACTCGGTTGTCCGCAAAGCTCAACACAGTCGAGCTTTTACGTAAAGAATTGGCAGCGCCCAGCTACGTGGCCAGCGCAATTAACTTGGGCTCCGCAACAGACTGCTATCAACCCATCGAGCGTGAATATCAATTAACCCGCGGCATTCTCGAAACTTTGTTGGCGGCACGCCATCCGGTCACTATCGTAACTAAATCGTCTTTAATCGAGCGTGATCTTGATTTGTTGGTTCCGTTAGCGCAGCAAAACTTGGTTCAAGTCTTTCTAAGTATTACCAGCCTCGATAGCAAGTTAAGTCAGTTAATGGAGCCTCGTGCGGCGGCACCCCATAGCCGACTAAAAACAGTAAAGCAGTTAAGCAACGCAGGAATTCCTGTTGGTGTTTTGGTAGCGCCCATTATTCCTTTTATAAACGAGCCAGAAATTGAGGCCATCGTCGATCAAGCAGCGCAAGCTGGTGCTCGCAGTGTCCATTACACCGTATTGCGTATGCCTTGGGAGGTTGCCGAGTTATCTAAAATTTGGTTGGAAACCCATTTTCCTGACCGAGCCGACCGAGTCTTAAGGCGAGTTCAAGAAATGCGTGGCGGAAAAGATAACGGCCCTAGGTTTGGCACCAGAATGAAGGGGCAGGGAGTTTGGGCGCAATTGATAAAAGCACGAATGCATGCTGCCGCTCGGCGTAACCGCTTGCAAAATAAACGACTTTTTCTAGACAGTAGTTTGTTCAACCCAGGGCCGCTTCGTCGTAGCTTTCAGCCGACGCTGCAAACCGAGCAAATGGAGCTGTTCAGCTAGGCTGAATTGCCGTTGTGCAGCTGGTACAGAACCTGCTTAGTATCTTGTAAACAACACAAAATGGCACGATTTGTAAATGATGCCGACATAAAAACGTTTCAGGAGCTTCCGCGATGGCAAATCAGCGAGCAGGTTGGAAAAAAGCAGGGCAGTTGGCTTTGATGGCAACGGTAGTTTCATTAGCAGTAACCGGCGTTGCGCAAGCAAAACCGGCTGCTGGTGCAGTTGTAGACAGTGTCCGTACTGCGGGCGGTGTTTACAAATCAACCTTAAGCGACGGCACAATTGTGTTTAGCGATCGGCCTTTAGAAAAGTCGACTGGCGTAACGGTTGCTCACTATAGTTCGGGTCCCGACGCGGCAGAAATCGCACGTAAAGAACGCGATTATTGGCGGCAACGCTCTGATGCATTTGCAGAACGACAATTGGCGCGCGACCGCGATTTAGAAGCGACTCGTCGCGCATCAATTGCGGCTGAAAAACGAAACGAAGCAGCGCAAGTTGTGGTTGTTTCCGGTGGCGGCGTTAGCATCGTTCAAACGCATACTGGCAAGCAGGCCGACACGGCTGCGCTACGCACTGTTTACGAGACTTCGCCTGGTGCTGTTAATGGTCGGTTTAGTACGCAATTGCCAACAAATGGTTCTGCGTCGAAGTTTCGCTAGAAAAATTTGCTTAAAAAGGACTGGAATTGGGGTTTAAAGACGCTTTATCGCCCTTTTGCAGCCCAACTTAGTCGCATGCTCTAGTTTGGCTGTTGTTCACAAGCCCTCGGTCAGTTAAAATCGAGGGCTTTTCGTTGCTGCAATTTTAAACAAGTTTTAGAAAGACTCACATGGTCGTCATCCGTTTAGCTCGTGGTGGTTCACACAATCGCCCCTTTTTCAATATCGTAGTTGCTGACAAGCGTAACCGTCGCGATGGTCGTTTCATCGAGCGTCTAGGTTTCCATAACCCTTTGGTTAAAGAAGGCGTTGTTGGTACCAACATTGCAATGGACCGTTTGGCTCATTGGACTTCGCATGGCGCACAGTTGTCGCCCACAGTCGAGCGTATTGTAAAAACATTTGCTAAGAAACAAGCTGGCGCAGCTGCTTAATTGTTGATTTGTTTTCAACAATTTAAGTAAAAATAATTCAAGCAAGCCGCCAGTGCATGAATCAGCGCAGAAGTTAACGCCAAAGCCCCCCGATGATCTCATCGTGTTGGGGCGAATCACCGGCAGCTACGGTGTCAAAGGTTGGATGCGTATTCAATCTTTCGACAAGGCAAACACTAGTAATTTGTTAAAAACAAACGATTGGTGGTTGCTGCCTCGTGGAATAGAAACAGACAAACCCGTCTACACCGAATTTAAGGTAGAGCAGGCGCGCGCCCACTCGGGCGATATCGTTGCGCACGTTACAACCATCACCCAGCCCGAAGCGGCAAAAGCCTTAACCGGCGGTCAAATCGCTATATCACGCAAGGCCTTTCAGCCGACCGATAAGCTCGAGTATTACTGGGTCGATTTAATCGGTTGTGAGGTACGCAACCGGCAGCAGGTCATATTGGGCCACGTCAGCGAGGTCGATGACCACGGCGCGCATGCGTTTTTAAAAGTCCAGCCGCCTCCTGTATTGCCCGTTGATTTAGAGCTGAATCCTGACGCAGCAGTTGCAGCTGCGCCAGCAGAGGTTCTTATTCCGTTTGTGGCTTCGTACATCGATGAAGTTCAATTACCCCAGCGCCTAATTTTGGTGGACTGGGAACTCGACTGGCAAAACTAATGCTGCGGGTTGATGTGATGACCCTGTTTGAGCCGATGTTTAGCGCGCTGACCCATCACGGCATCACAGCCCGCGCAATCGAGCGTCAACTATTGCAATTGCAATTTTGGAATCCGCGCGACCACGTTCACACACAATACAAAAGCGTTGATGATCGAGCTTATGGCGGGGGTCCAGGAATGGTGATGATGGCACCGCCCTTAAAGGCATGCTTGGATCAAGCACTAAGCAATGGGGCAACAAAGCCACTGATTTATTTGTCCCCACAAGGTCAGCCATTGACCCAAGCTAAAGTTGATCAGCTCGCTAGTTGCGCGGGCTTTACGTTACTCTGCGGCCGCTATGAAGGCATTGATGAACGGTTTTTACGCAATCACGTCGATGAAGAAATTTGCGTTGGCGACTTCGTAGTATCGGGTGGCGAATTACCAGCAATGATGTTGTTAGACGCCGTGATTCGACGTTTACCCGGTGCATTAAATGACGCACGCTCAGCGCAAAACGATTCATTTATCAATGGCCTTTTAGATCACCCGCATTACACCCGGCCTGAGATGGTTGAAGGCGAATCAATCCCCGTGGTTTTAAACTCGGGGCATCACGAAAAAATTAAACAGTGGCGTCGCGAGCAAGCTTTGTTAGCGACCGCAACAAAGCGTCCTGAGTTATTGCAAAACGCTTTAAAAAATGGTTCAGTTACAAAAGATGAGATCATGAAGCTGCAAGAAATGTTGAAGCAGCGAGAAAAATAGAAGCTGCAGCAAATATAGAAGTTGCAGGAAATATTAAGGCGACAGTAACTGTTACAAAACGCGCCGAAACCACAGCACTGAAAGCCCTGCAGCTAGCGTAGCCAACAGCGCGGCCGCTGCCGTAAAAAACGCAGTAATTTCAGTTTCTTTTTTCTCCATTACTAAGCGTGAACTTAAGGTTTCGTATACTTTTTTCAAGTCGAGCGCACTACCGGCGTAAAAGTATTCGCCTTGGGTTATGGAAGCAATTTGTTTTAGTGCTTCTTCGTCTAAGCGGACACGCATGGACCACCCTTCAAGCCCAATAATTTCACCGTTCTGTGTACCGAACCCGACCGTGAATACTTTTATGCCCCGGTTAGCGGCCTCTTTGGCCGCTTCGATTGGGTCAGCCCCAGTGGTCGTTGCACCGTCGGTTAACAGGACAATTACGGCTGTTTTATTCGAGCCTGGCGGTACCGGTTTAGGCGGTGTTTTTTCGGTGCCTTTGCCATCGCCCACATTGGCACTACTAGGCAGACCACCAGAGTTTGTGCCAATATTGTTAGAACCGTTACGGCTACGCGCTGTGGGTGCGCGTAAATCAATCTCCATGTCTGGAAATATTGTTTTTAATCCCACTAGCAAACCACTACCAACCGCTGTCCCACGTTGAAACTGAAAACGATCAATCGCAGCAATTAAATCTTCTTTGGTGCGGGTGGGTGGTTGTACCAGAGCCGCACTACCAGCGAAAGTAACCAAACCAATTCGGGTGTCTAGTGGTGTGTCTTTTACAAATTGCTTAGCTGCATTTTGTGATGCTGTCATTCGATCGGGTTCGACATCTTTGGCTCGCATACTGCCCGATACATCCATCGCCATAATAATGGTTTCGTGTTGGCTCGGTAGCGATACGATTGCACTGGGCCGTCCCAATGCAATAAGCATTAAGGCCAAGGACAAAAGGAACAAAATAGGTGGCACGTGACGTCGCCAATTGGCTTGTTGCTGCATCGCTTGTTTAATTAGCGTTAGGTCGCTGTAAACAATGCTCGCTTTTTTACGGCGATTCATCAACCAAAAATAAAGCATGACCAATAATGGTAGGCAAATTAAAAACCAAAGCATGTTTGGCCAAAGAAACTTCATAATGATTTGGCTTCCATAATGTGGGGGTTGGCCTTGGCTTTACGCAACGCGGCTCGGGTGCGCGAAAAGCCTATTAAGTCCTCTAGCGAGCCCATTGGTAATTGCTCAATTTGCCAACGCGAAAAGAGCGAATCTTTTTGTTCGGTTTTTTCACGATGTAAGCGGGCAAAATTTTCACGGAATTGTTTGTTACCCGTGTCGACCCATAACTGTTCACCGGTTTCAGCGTCTTGCATTTGAATCATGCCTAAATTAGGTAGCTCGCGCTCTAATGCGTCTTGGCTTTCTAAAACAATTAACTCGTGGCGTTTTGTTAATTGCACCAATGCGGATTCATAGTTATCGACACTTTGTAAATCGCTCGAAAAAAACACTAAGCTGCGTCGTTTTAAAATAGAGCCACATTGCTTAAGAAACTCACCCAAGTTACTTTGAATTTCTGAGGCTTTTGTATTTTCTTTTTGGTAATCACTCAGTTTGAGTAACTGATTCAAAATTAACAGAACTTGTGCCCGCCCGGTGGCAGGCGGTATTACTTGTAAAGCTGCTACGCTGTCATTCCCGTTGCGCTGATGTCCACGGTAAATAATGGCTCCAATACGATTGCCATGTTTGGTTAGTAAACGTGCCAACAGCGCAATATGATCAAACAACACTTCATGTTTACGTTGCTCGCCAGAACCAAAATTCATTGATGCGGTGCGATCAATTAAAAACCAAGCAGTAACTTCGCGGTCCTCGGTAAATTGCCGGACGTAAGGGGTTTGCATACGGGCTGTAACGTTCCAATCGATGTGGCGCACATCATCATGGGTTTGATACTCGCGAAGGTCAGCCAAGTCTATTCCGAAGCCTCGAAACAAGGTGCGATAGTCGCCTTGTAACAAACCATCCAAGCGCTTAAGCACCGTCCATTCGCACATTTGCAAAATGGCTTCAGGCGAGCGCTTATAGGAAGGGTTTGAAACGAGCGTCATGTTAAGGTAATTTAGGTGCGCTAATGGCGGTCATTACTTCAAGCAAAATACTATTAACTGTTTTACCTTGAGACATCGCTTCATACGATAGGGTCATTCGATGGCGCATTACGTCGGGTACTAATGCTGTTACGTCTTCACCCAAGACATAGTTGCGGCCCTTAATCAATGCCATAGCGCGTGCCGCCTCAATTAAACTAATTGATGCGCGTGGGCTGGCCCCAAAGGTCAGCATCCCGCGCAGCGACTTTAATCCGAAGCGCTCGGGATCACGCGTTGCGGCAACTAACTTAACTGCGTATTGAATTAAAGCCGGATCGACATACACCTCTTTGCAAGCTTTTTGCATTTCAACTAATTGCTCGGTCGTAATCGCGGGCGAAATCGAAGTGGGCAAGCCGGTAACCCGCTGCACAATTACAAACTCTTCTTCTTCGCTGGGGTAACCCACCAAAACCTTCATCATAAATCGATCGACTTGAGCCTCTGGTAAGGCGTAAGTACCCTCCGTTTCAATCGGGTTTTGCGTAGCCATGACAATAAAAGGCAGGGGCACTAAATGGGTTTGCCCAGCAATCGTCACTTGCCGCTCTTGCATAACTTCTAACAACGCACTTTGTACCTTGGCTGGTGCGCGATTGATTTCATCGGCCAGTAATAAATTAGCGAAGACGGGGCCAAGCGAAGTCGAAAATTCAGACGATTGTTGGTTGAAAATTCGCGTACCCACCAAATCGGCTGGCACTAAATCGGGGGTGAATTGAATTCGTTTAAAACTACCCTGTAACACTGTTGCCAAAGTTTTTACAGTGAGTGTTTTAGCTAGTCCCGGGACGCCTTCTACTAACAAATGGCCTTGCGCTAAAAGTGCAATTAGCACGCGCTCTAAAAATGCATCTTGGCCGACGACCACTTTTTTGACTTCGTACAACACGCGTTGCATTTGTGCTGCAACATCACTAGCTGACAAGACTGTAGACATACCCAAACTTTCTGATTCAAACTTTTGAACTTAAACTTTTGAACTTAAAACGGCGACATACCCACGCCCGAAGCCGCATTTTCAATCGGCACGGCAAATCCAATACCAGCCCAGACTCGCGCACCTGATGGATTTAATATTCCAGTAACAATGCCTACCACTTCGCCCTCGGCGGTAACTAAAGGGCCGCCTGAATTACCTGGGTTTGCAGCGGCATCGAATTGAATTAAGTTACGCAGCGGCTTGGCATTTGCTGCGCTGGCAGTACCGCGTTCGGTGGACTGAAATTCGCGTTTTAGGCCAGAAACTACACCCGCACTAACCGATGGTCCGATACCAAATGGAAAGCCTACCGCCACGACCATGTCGCCTGGCAGCAAGTCGTTGGTGGAGCGCAACGTGGCGGCTTTTAAGTCATCGGGTAATGAGCTCGCTTGCAAAACTGCAAGGTCGTGCTCGGGCTGGACCGAAACAATTTTTGCTGGTGACTCATGCCCATCGTGGAAAATAATTTTAATACTTTGCGCCCCTTGCACAACATGCAGGTTGGTCAGGATTAGTCCGGTTTCAACAATGACAACGCCGGTACCAACACCATTGGTTTTAAATTGCTCTGGGTCGCGTGCACTGATGCGATCGGATTGTTGTCCCAGCACTTGGACAACCGATGGGGCCACAATTTGTGCAGCTCGGGTTGCCTGCGAGGGTAGGGTTATTTTTTCAAGCGTTTTAGTAACCGCTTTGTCGATGTCTTCTTGCGTGAGACGTTGCGGCTGACCTTGCCAAGCCCACAGGGCCAGCACAGTACCGAGGCCACCGACTACACCACTGGTGATTGCTAACGCCGGCATGCGCCAAGCCTTGCGTATTTTTAGTGCATTAAAAAATGTTGGCCAGCGCATCAAAATTGCCTCAAAAATGCTTGTTGTTTGTTAGTTCGTTTCTTTGAAGGTTGTCCGCTAATGCAACAACCCCTTACAAGACCAGTTGAACGAATAGCCAACTGGAAAATAACCGACAACAATGAGATTACTCCAAAGGTAAAGACCCTTAAAGCAATTTCTGCGCGAAATGTTAAAAAATTGCCGAACTTAATTTTCTACGCCAAGCGCTGACTAAATCAGGCTGCGAATTGGCCAAGTTAAATACTTCAATCATGCGCTTGCGACCAATGTCTTCTTGAAATGTTCGGTCAGCTTTTACAATTTCTAGCAAATGCTCGAATGCAGGTTCCCAAGCTTTGTAAGCAATGCAATGTTCGGCCATGGCTAAACGGGCGATGTGGTCGGCCGGGTTTGCAGCAAGCTTAGCTTCCAATTCGGGGTTGGGTGGCAACGCCGAATCCTTTAAAGCCGCTTGAACTTGTTCTTCAATTGCTTGAGTTTGTGGGTCTTGACGTGCTTCAGGTGAAAGTTTCTCGAGTTGCACTTGCGCGGCAGCTGCGTCTTTTTCTTGTAACAATAACTGCGCGTAAAGTAAACGTGCTCCGTCGTTTGCCTCGTCTAAGTTAATGGCTTTGCGGATATGGCCAATCGCTTTTTCAACGTCACCAGCCTCAACGGCTTGGTAGGCCATTTCGGTTTCCATGTCGGACGGATTGGGCATAAATTTGTCAATAAATTCGCGCAACTTTCCTTCGGGTAAATTGCCTTGAAATTGATCAACCACTTGCCCACCAACAACCGCAAACACGGTGGGAATAGAACGAATTTTGAAGTGTTGCGATAGTTGTTGCTCGGTATCGCTATTGACTTTCACCAATTTAAAGCGGCCACCGTATTCGGTTTCTAAGCGCTCTAGGGTAGGGCCCAATACTTTGCAAGGGCCACACCAGGGTGCCCAAAAATCGACCAGAACCGGCGTTTGCATTGATGCATCAATTACGTCGGCTTTAAAAGTTTGTGCAGTAGATTCAATCATGGCAATTTAAAAGTGGTAAAAAAGTTAAGGAACAAAAACAAATCGAGGCCGCATGGTTTGCAGGCCAAAAGTTTCTAGCAATTCATCCAACCGAGCCGCTGCTTTTGACCGATGTGATAAAGCGCTTTTGGTGTTGGCGTCAGATTTTAATGTGGCGACGATCAGTTCGTTTTTCAAGGAGTGTTCCCAGCCCACCAATTCCGTTACCGTTACATCGTATCCCGCAGCCTCTAGGGCTAAGCAACGCAACACATTGGTAATCTGCGCGCCCACTTCGCGCGTATGAATAGGATGCCGCCATAATTCAGATAGTGCCGTTTTACCCAGCATGACATTTTTGTATTGTCGTAAATTGCGCGCAACTTCGGCCTGACAGCAGGGTACCAAAACAACATGGTTAGCTTTGCGCGCTAACGCAAAATGTAAGGCGTCGTCGGTTGCGGTATCGCAAGCGTGTAACGCGGTAACAATGTCGATATGCGCCGGCAGTTGCTTGGACGAAACAGCTTGCGCGGTATCTAGCAAAGCAAAATGCATCGAATCGAAACCAATCAAGTTCGCAAGCGCCCGAGCGCGTTCTACTAAGTCTTCGCGAGTTTCAATTCCCCAGACCTGCACGCCGGGGTCTAGCGTTAATTTTTTTAAGTACAAATCGTACAAAATAAAGCCCAGATAGGCTTTGCCAGCACCGTGATCCACCAAAGTCAGTGGTGTATTGGCTGGGCGCTGCTTTAAACTTTGCGCGATCAGCGGTTCGACAAATTGTGCCAAATGTTGCACTTGCTTTAATTTGCGACGGCTGTCTTGATTAATGCCGCCTTCGCGCGTCACAATATGCAAGGCCTGCAATAGCTCGATGGACTGGCCGGGCACCAAAACGTCGCTCAGTAATTGAGCAGCTGTAGGCTTAGAATTTTTAGTTGGTTTTGGCATGTCGACTTCAGAAAGCAATACAATACCGCGAATGAACTATCTCGACCTTCCTACTCCTTTGCCTACGGCCCCTTTGCAGTTTCGCGCGATTCAGTATGCCGCGCCAGAGCCGGGCTTTAAACTTTTAGTAACCGGTGCTGTGCACGGCAATGAAACTTGCGGCACACGCGGTATTTTGCAAGTATTACAAGAATTTGAAAGTGGGCAATTGCAGTTAGTGAAGGGCAGCGTTACTTTTGTGCCCATCACCAATCCCTTGGCTTACCAAAAGCGCCAGCGCTCCGGTGATCGCAATTTAAACCGCAATTTAGGTCCCACCGATTCGCCCATTGAGTTTGAAGATCGTATTGCCAATTGGTTGTGTCCAATTATGGCGCAGCATGATGGGCTATTGGATTTGCACTCGTTTCATACTGGGGGGCAAGCGTTTGCAATGGTCGGGCCACGAAACAACAATGGCGTACTCGAACCTTTTGCGCACGATGCTGCCGAAGAGGCGATGGCATTGCGTTTAGGCGTTACTCGCTTTGTCGATGGTTGGCTTGATACTTATGCGAGGGGTGTTGCCCGCCGCGTTGCCGAATATGGAACCGGTGGCGATCGTAAAAACGTTATTAATACCGACCCGCGCTACGGTGTTGGTACCACCGAATACATGCGTTCACGCGGTGGCCTTGCAATAACTTTAGAGTGTGGGCAGCACGACGATGCGCAGTCGCCTCACGTGGCTTACACAGCGATTAAAAATACCATTGCTAGTTTTGGCTTGATCGATTCACCAAAGCCTGAGCCAGTTGCGCAGCGCGAAATGCTTAGCCTTTATGAGGTGATTGACAAGACCAATCCTGCCGATGGGTTTAGCAAAGCGTGGGCTAGTTTTGATGCGGTAAAAAAAGGCGAGCAAATTGGAACGCGCGCTAACGGCGATCCAATTGTTTCTAATGAAGATGGTTATATTGTCTTTCCTAATCCCAAGGCAGAATCGGGGCAAGAGTGGTTTTATTTGGCCAAGCGGACTGATCGGTTAGACAAGTAGTTTTTATTTTAATCAGCTATCCACGGAACCGCTAAAAGCACCCGTATTAAATCCGTTTGTTTTTGCACGCCGGCTTTTAAGTGAATAGCTGCGATTTGGCTTCGTAGCGTCGACAGTTTAACTTTATGCTGTATTGCGTACGTTTCAAGGTCAATACCCAAAGCGAATTCGTGCGCTAAGCGAGCTTCTGCTGGTGAAAATTTAAACACTTGCATTAACTGGTTAACGCTTGCGATTTGCATATTGTTTGGTTGGTCTATCAGAACTAATAATTTAGCAGCGTCGATCGTCTGGTAGCCAAAGTGAGAACTTAGTTTCGTAACGGTGGCATAAGCGACGTTGCTATTGCCAAAGGCATATAGCTTCATGCTTTCGGCGATACCGGTGCTTTGCACTCGGCTCATTAGCGCTGCAAAAGCCGTATTGCTGGTACCTTTGGCTTGCAAAATTCCGCCAATATCATGCAAATACTTTCCTTCAAATAACAAGTCTTGCGCAAGATGGTTTAGCGACATTACGCGGTACTTGCTCGACAAAGTAATGGCAGCACAAGGCAAGGCATCAAAAGCAACATCCCCCTTTTGAGCGGATGTTTGCAGCGCTTGGGACTTGAACATGAGCGCCGCGCTTTTGCCTAAATGCGGCATCAAGATCGACAGCTTACGATGTTCATCAGCTGAAAACGTGTCGCGATCGTTTGCACCTAAAAATGCGATAACCAGTTTTGATTTTCCGTCGTTGAACGTATTACTGCCAAGCGTATGTTTAACCCCGTTAGGAAGCAAAAACTTTTGAAACAACTCGCTTTTACTGATGTCGTTTTCGGTAATGATAGAGTCAGTTGAAAAATAACGCCCAAGACCTATTTGGTCGGCCAGCAGCGGTCGATTATCTTGGTACATATAGTGCTCTTCATACTGTCTTTGGACCGAATCCGAAACAACTTCGCCGGTCCAACCGCCTATTACTTGATTGGAAGGAATATCAATCAATAATTGGTGGTAGGTATGACAGCCTAAGCTTTGGCTAATGTTCTCTAGTGCGACAGGAATTAGGGATGGGTCTAGGGCCGCCTCGTAAAGACCAGCGGTTAAGTCGTCAATGCTAAAAGGTTTCACACGCGCTCGCAGGTTATCTGTTCGGAAAGTTAAGGTACTTCTCCGAACTGCGCATCATTAAAGTTAATGATTTGTACGGCGATAAGTGCTAATTGTTCGTTAATAGCGAATTAAGAGGTGGAATATTTTTGACCGGTACATTACCCGCCCAGCGCTGCCTAATGTTCGCGTCAAGATTAGCGCGGTGGGGGCAGCGATCATGCAGCACCTAGCGGTTGAGTAGATCCCGAACCACCACTAAGGGCTAGAGGCGCAGCCGCCGCCCCGAGCGCCAGCGCGCGGACAAATGGCGCTCTGAAGCGTCAAATGTAAAAAACTGAAGAACACCCAAAGATTTCAGCCCAAATACTCTGGCTGTGAAGTCGGCTGTTTGAGATGCGAATTGGACTGGATTGGTGCCGAATCTCAGTGGTAATTTTGCGCTCGCAATCGCTGTTTTGGCAATAGAGTCAAGCGAACAGTTAATTTCTCAACTAGTTTGGGGGGCTTTTCTCGCGAAGCATAACGCCAGTGGAAGCCGTAAAAAGACTTTTAAATTTAGTATACCCAAAGCGGCCCTTAACCATATGCCTGATTTTTTCGAACAAACAGGTCGTTGGGGATTTGATCATGCAAGGTTTAAACTTGAAGGCGGGCAAATCACTACACCGTTAGGAAAAGAGCGGGGGGTGGCCCTTGATATATTTAATACTAATTTAATAGGTTTTGAAGCGGTCGGAAAACTAAAATTTAGCGGTCAACGGGGGCGATAATGTTTTTAAATTTAAGTGATTCAAGCCGTGAAATGAAGCTTGTGTATTCATTTAGTGAAGAATTGCGTAAGGATTCAAAGCGTCTGCAGCGTGCACAATCGCTGTCTTTGGATTTGTCGACACAGTATGGTTTAAGCGCAAAACACGGTTTGTTTGGATCTGAAGAGTGGTGGGAGAATATTCGAACGGGTGAAATTCCATTAATAAAGGTGAAAGGCACAATCGTTCGCGTTTATGTTGCAGGACCAGACTCAGTGCCGTCAAATTCAATAAATGTACAGCTTGACAATAATTTCATCGTCCCGGAGGGTATTTATTGCAACCTCAAGCGAGACGTCAAGTTATTTCAGATTCAACGAAAAGTTAGTTATGCATTTGTGCTCACAGAAATGAAGAAACAACCCGCGCCCGATGGCGGCGTTGATTATGCGAGAACAATGCTTGAAATGGCGGTGTCTTTAGCTTAACGCGGATGGTTTTAAAGTCTTAAACGTCTGTGCCGTTACATTACCCGCCCTGCGCTCGCTAACAACCGAGTTAAGATCAACGCGAAAGGGCTGGTAGAGTAAAACTAAAGACGCCGTGGTGCGGTGGCACCACGCATCACGTGATGTCGCCGTTGGAGTTTGTGCACAGGTTGGCGGCATTGGTGACGAGGCCACGATTGCACTTGATCCGATTTCATGGGGTATTAGCACCGAAAGCGAAGTGGCGCTCGAAGGCCCTGCCGCACGCGCAAGACAACGCTAAAGCACTGAGCGCAACGGCAACGGCAATCGACTGGCAAGAGCCGCCCGAACACGGTCGACCAATGCGCATGGGTTGGGCCAAACTGTTTAAGCGGGTGTTCAACTTAGACTTAACCTGTTACCCGCACTGTGGTGGTGAATTGAGAATCGTTGCAGCGATTCTGCAGCGCCAAGCGATAGAGAAGATTCTGAATCATTTAGGGTTAGAGGCGCAACCGCCGCCCCGCGCACCAGCGCGCGGACAAATGATGTTTTGAAGCGTTAAGTGTAAAAAGACCACTCAATTCTTCAGCCCAAATATTCTAGCTACGAAGGGGGCTGCTTGAGATGCGAATTCGAGTGGGTTGGTGCCGATTTTCAGCGGTAATTTTGCGTTTGCAATGGCTGTTTGGCAACAGAGCCAAGCGAACAGTTAGTCAATCAACTAGGTTGGGGTGGCTTTTTTTTGCAAACCCAAACGCCGATGGAAGCCAGAAAAAGGTTTTTAAAATTACTAAACCCAAAGTGTTTATTTAAGCTCGACCCAACACGATGAATAAACGCGACCGACTCCAGTAATGGGACTGGCACTAACTACAGCAAAAAATTTAATTTTGAAGCCGAAATGTTTAAAGCCGCGGGCAAATAAGTAACCCCATAAAAGTCGGGCTGTGGCTAAAGCAACGTGGAATTAGGCACGACCAAAAATTAGGCGAGGTTTCTGGTTATGCTAAAAATTTATACTTTGTGTCGCTCTGCGGCGCGTGCATTCAGCTATTCGAGTTTGTGCATGTAGATTGCGGAAGATAAATGCATGATCTCGGCGAAAGACATAAAGGCACCTAACGATTTGCTACTTAGTTTGGCTTTGCTGCATTATTTTATTATTTGTTTCATTTTCTTGGCGTCTCTACAGAAGCATCGCTTATAAGAATTGTCGAAAAATAAAAAGCGCACAAGGCCACAACGAACGCGACGGCTTTTAACAACAAATCAATGGCAGTTGTATCTCGGTAACTAAACATCGTGCCAAAAATTGCGAAAAATATGCCGTACAGTCCGACAAAAGCCAAGATTAATCCGGCCAAAATTTTCATCATATGGGAGAACCTTCCATTCAGAAAAAAATGTCGAGAACTCGACGGTAAATCGTGTTTGCAATTTGGATGCTGATTATAAAAAGGACTCGGCTCACGCAATCAAACACATTAATTTAGCGTATCAGTAAATAATTCTGTTTGCAATTTTTTTGGGTTGGAGGTTGAAAAAAGAGAGGCAACTGGTAGGCAATTTACCCGCGTCAGCAAAGTTATCCGCAATCGGTATGGCGCAATCGTGCTGTTAAATGGACGTAATTTTGGTATCGAACTATGTCGTTAGAAGCGCAACCGCCACCCCGAGAGCCAGCGCGCGGACAAATGGCATTCTGAAGCGTCAAGTGTAAAAACTAAAACAACACCCAAAGATTTCAGCCCAAATATTCTGGCTGTGAAGGCAGAGCTGCTTGAAAAGCGAATTGGAGTGATTTGGTGCCGATTCTCAGCGGTACTTTTGCGGTTGCAATGGCTGTTTGGCAATAGGGCCAAGCGAACAGTTAGTTACTCAACTAGGTAGGGGGCTTTTTTCGCAAAGCAAAACGCCGATGAAAGCCGTAAGAAGGTTTTTAAAATTGCTGTACCCAAAACTTTTCTCTAACTGATCACCAACAACCGATTTGTTGAAAATGATTTAACCGCCATACTCGCTACTGTTTGATCAAGGGTTACAAAACGCCCGTTGTGATGAATTGCTAGTGCGAGTAAATAGGCGTCAGTCAATTGGCGATGGCTTGATAGAGATCCAATTGCGAATAGTTGTTCATCTAGTGCGCTGATGGCATCGGGCCAAAATTGGTGGAATGGTGATTGTGTTGATCGCGCTAAAACACCTGAAAGCATTGCAATTGGAAGGGGGTTTGCATAACCGCTTTGCGACATGATTCGCAAAAAGCCATTTTGGGTAATCGGACAACTAGCCCAGCCTTTTTCGGCGTCGGTTTGGAACCAACGGCTAACAAGATTGTGGTTGATGTGATCTTTATCGTGCAACGCAATCAGTACGTTCACATCAAGAAGTGCGCGCATTAAACGCCTTCGTCGTCGCGCAATTTGTTGACCAATTCGTTGCTAGCGATTGCGCCTCGGTTAGGCAGCGGAAATATTCCATATTGATGAAGCGGCTCTGAAACACTGTAGGAATTTGTAGCTTCTGCACTGGCTAGTTTTGCGGAAAAAGCATCTCTAACCAGTTCACTTACGACTTGTCCCATTGACTTGCGCTGTTGCTGGGCTAACTGCTTGGCAGCGTAAAGGACGTCTTCGTCTAAATCGAGAGTTGTTCGCATAGTTGTAGATTTTTAAGAAGTTAAAACTGGAACTTAATAAGTCGAATTTTTAGGTTTTCTGGATTTTACCAATAAGCGCATCAAACATCAAGCACTAAGCATCAAAATAAGGGGGTAGGCATTTTAAAAACCCTTTTTGCTTACGCTGCCGTCGTTCTCTCTCACGATTTCAGCATATGACTTTATTACTGAACTGCCTATCTGCGCGATTACGCCGACAAAACGGCTTTGCATCTATGCGAGCGTAAAAGTTTCGATGAAAATCTGCATCAATCGGCTCTAACTCAGGTTGCAAGCGGCCATCTTCACAGCCAGAATGTTTAGGCTGAAATCTTTAGGAATCGGAAATTTAAAAACAATTTTTTCCGCCTCGGTCATTGCCTGCAGAACTAAGATGCGGTTTACAAATTGACATAATGCCGTAATGAGCCAAAGCTGACGCGCCATTGCCCTTCATTACCTATTCAGAATAAACATTAACCCCCGCAGTTTGGCTCACTAAGGGTTTGATTCGAACGCACCTTGCTTGAACGTTTAGTGACCCTCAGGCTCTGCATCCATGCATCAATATCGCGTTGGGCATGCAATATGCGCCAAACATCAACATGATCTGCTCGTTCAAGGTAAAACACAAGAAAAGGAAATTTCGCAAGCGTCCAAAAGCGTAAGGCATGCACGTTTAATTCATGGGCATAGCGCGGCGATCCAGTTGCAGGATTGCGCCCGATGTGCGTAAACGCGTGTTCCAAAGCTTTAATGAAATCAAGCGCGGCCTGCTCAGCGTTTTCGGCACCGAAATAGTCAATTGCATCTTCAACGTCGCGGCTCGCAAGCCCACGCGTTACAACCGACTTTGCTTTCACTTTCGCTTTACGACCCTCGCCGCTTTGTGCACCCGATTTCATAGCCCCTCGAAATAGGCTGGTTCGGCGGGGGGACCCGACGCTGACTGCGGGCCAGCAAGCAGTAGTAACCGAAGGTGCTGACGATTTTGATCCTTGCGAATTAGCTCGCGCCCGTATTCGCAACTCGTACCGTAGTTACCTTGGGTTACCCGCTCGTCTACGAAATTTTTCAGTGACTCTGGTAGCGATATGTTCATTGTGCATACCGTCATTGCATTTTGTGTTGCCGCTTTGGTACTAAAGCCAGAAGGTCAAAAGCTTCCCATGCCTACGAGGCTAGCTGAACGGTTGGCTATTGCCGTAGGCTTCTCTTTTGCGCTCAATAGTGTCATGCTTAAAAAGTATGCGCAGGAAACCGAATCAATGGGTAAACAAAATAAAGAATGGTTAGCAGCCTAATAGTGTTTTATAAAACAGGAGAGATCATGCATTCACGTATTTCATTCAAACAATTGCTTGGCGCTGGACTTTGCGCGGCCTTCGCAATTGCCTCATCTTCAGTGCAGGCGCAGGCCTATCCCGCTCGACCAATAAAAATGGTGGTCACATTTCCAACTGGCGGCGCCCCCGATATTTTGGCGCGTATTTTTGCCGAACGTGCTCAATTGGGCCAACAAGTGGTTGTTGAAAACAAACCTGGCGCGGGTGGCAACATTGGCGCTGATTCGGTTGCAAAAGCAGCGCCTGACGGTTATACCTTAGTCATGGCCACGGTTGGTACACACTCCATCAACGGCGCGCTGTACGCAAAAATGCCCTATGACATGGTTAAAGATTTTGCGCCAGTTAGTTTGTTGGCATCGACACCAAACTTGTTAGTGATCAATACCAGTCTACCCGTGAAATCGGTGCCCGAATTAGTTACCTATATGAAGGCCAACCCAAACAAATTATCATTTGGTTCACCGGGTATCGGCACCTCGGTACATGTGTCGGGTGAGCTGTTTAAAAACCTGACGGCCACCGAAATGACCCATGTGCCTTACAAAGGTCGTCAAATGGCTATCCCTGATTTAGTCGGGGGTTCGATTCAACTGATGTTCGATAACATGCCCTCCGCTTTGCCTATGGTGCGTGAAGGGAAGTTACGTGCGCTAGGCCAAACCGGATCGAAGCGCTCACCCGCTGCGCCCGATATTCCAACGGTAGCCGAACAAGGCATAACAGGCTTTGAAGCAACTTCATGGTTTGCCGTTTTTGCACCGGCCGGCACGCCTAAAGAAGTCGTCGCAAAGTTAAATGCAGAAGTGCTCCGGGTGTTTCGTTTGCCTGATATTCAGGAGCGCTTAAAGACCTTGGGCTTAGACGCTATTTTGTCATCGCCCGAAGAGCTAACAAACTACCAAAGCAACGAAATTCGTAAGTGGGCAAAAGTAGTTAAAGATTCTGGGGCGAAGGCTGAGTAGGTTGCAGTCAGTGTTTAAAACAATTGCGACCCAACCCAATAGGCTATAGCCGCCACAAATGCTGACGCAGGAATAGTCAGTACCCAAGGCCACACAATATTGGTCGCAACACCCCCAACGAACTGCGCTGGCACGTTGGGTGTTGCCGACACCAACAATGGCACCGGTGATGTGTGTGTAGTCGATACTGGAATGCTCATGCTGGCTACGAAGGCGGCTGCTTGAAATGAATTACTCGGCACAGCATTGAAGGCATTTTGAGGGTAGCGCAACTTAAGATTCCGCTATGGCCATTTTAGGCCAGTATTTGCAATTTCTGGCAAGATCGCTGAGTTGAGTATAAAATGGCTATTCTTTAAAATAAAAAAGAAATTGCCATGAATTATACTTCTAACCTAGCCAATGGCCGAGCCGTGATTCCATCCGCTTTGCGAGCGCAACTCGATTTGAAAGACGGTGATCAGTTGATATGGTCTATCCGAGGCGAGGAATTAATGGTAACTACTCGACGAGCTCAACTTCAAAATGCCCAGGCGTTGTTTCAAAGGAAGTTGAAATCCGCTTCGTCGTCCCTTGCTGATGAACTTATTGCCGAGCGGCGCGCGGAAAATGTTGCCGACAAAGCATGAAAATTGCCACCGTTTTAGATGCTTCGGCAGTACTCGCATTTTTGCAAGGGGAGCCCGGTGCCGATATTGTACTAAGTGCATTGGAATCAGACCCTTGCCTCGTAAGTGCTGCTAACCAAGCAGAGATTATTTCAAAGTCCCTTGATTATGGGTTGACTCTTTCTACATTACTAGTCCTGCTCGACGAACTAAACTATTCTGTAGTTGAGATTACAGCTGCCGACGGTGTTGCGGCTGGTGCAATGCGAGCCAAAACTCGTCAACTTGGGTTAAGTCTAGGGGATCGACTTTGTCTTGCACTTGGACAACGCCTTGGAGCAAAAGTACTGACAGCAGATCGACCTTGGTTAAAGATCGCAAAACCCTTGGGTGTAAGTATTCAGTCTATTCGACCTGAATAACGCTAAAGCGTAGGAAATTCAACCGCACAAGGCATTGAGTTCAATTGTTTATCGTATCGCTTTGGACCTAAGGTCGGTCGTAAGGTGTTGACTTTGCGCGAGGCGATCCGATGCTAAAACTAAATACGCCGGGGCGCGATGGCACCACGCATTATGTGATGTCTCCGTTGGAGTTCAAGCAAAGGCTTGCGGCGTTGGTATCTAGACCTCGTGAACCGACGGCTGTAACTAACGCAGTGAAAGTCATCGTTTTAGTGTCGTGGAATAATGAAAAGAAAATCAAGTTCTATTGCTAGAAAGTCCAGTCCTATAGGAATTGAAGGCAAAAGGGTAATCGGGTCTTTTCTAAATTATTCGGTAAGCTCAGTTATTCCAGTTAAACGAGCGAGGGTCTATGATAATTGAACTCGGTCGGATCAACTCGCTTCTCAGTCTTACCTTTTTCACTTCACGGAGCTCTTATGCGATGCCCAAGTTTTACCCGCCAGTTCATCATCGCTCTTTCCTTTTGCGCTTACACCGCAGCACCCGCCATGGCGATTGAAGAACCCAGACACCGTGTGATTGAAGCGATTGGCGCAATCGAGCTACGCGAATATGAACCTACTATTGTTGCCGAAGTCGAAGTTGAAGGTGATCGCGCCGATGCGGCGAGCAAAGGTTTTCGCGCATTAGCGGGCTATATTTTTGGCGGTAACAAAAGTGCACAAAAAATCGCGATGACAGCGCCTGTTACCCAAGTGCCACAACCGGTGGCCAGTGAAAAAATAGCCATGACGGCCCCGGTGACGCAAACCCAAAGCGGCGCTAGCGCCGATGGTGCGCAGCGTTGGCGCGTGACTTTTACAATGCCCAGTCAATACACGCTCGCTAATTTGCCCAAACCCGACAATGCCTCAGTAAAATTAACCGCACTGCCAGGCGAAAAACGGGCGACTATTCGCTTTAGTGGCCTTTCAACCGTTGATAACTTAACCAAGCATCGAGCCTTGCTCGAAGCCTTTATCGCCGAACGCAAAATCGAGACCGAGGGGCCGTACACGGTTGCTTTTTATGACGATCCGTTTACGCTGCCGTGGAATCGACGCAACGAGTGGTGGGTTGCGCTGCCTTAAATCGCAAAGGAGTTCATCTTTAACGGCTACGTTACCAATTGCAACAATGTGTTTACGCTAGGTACGACGTTTACTTGACTCGGTACTTTCTATGCCACAAAACATTCGCCCTAATTTTTCTACTACTGTTAGAAATCTCGTAATTTTCGTAGTCAGTTGTTTTTTGTTTTTGTGGTGCACTGCAATTTGGGCGCAATCACCTTCAAGCCCGCAAAACGCCAAAACTCTAAAAACACCCGCGGCCGATTTTTTTAAATTGCCTGGTTTTGTGGGTGCAACTCTTTCGCCTAAAGGGACGTTGCTAGCATTTACAGCAAACGGTGGTAACGGGCGGCTAGCCCTTTTTGTATTGGAAATTGGCTCGGCCGGAAGTACGTCGAAACAGAGCATTCGACAATTGGTTAGTGTGCCTGAATCTGACGTGTTGCAAGTTCGTTGGTTAAACGAAGAGCGAATCTTATTTCAGTTAGGCGAGCTTGATGAAGCCAGCGGAATCGATTACGAGCGCGGCAGTGGCCTCTACGTTATTAAAACGGACGGGACTGAAGCAAAGCAATTAATTGAACGCAAGGGCGCTTTTGTTACTGACGGTCGCAGCGGCCGAGGACCACTACGACCAGATCATGGCCTTTTGCATGTGCCGATTAAAGGTCCCACTGAGGTCATTGGAGCTAATGGCGGCGGCAATTTCATAATTGTCGGTAAGTACCAACGTAATCGAGATGGCAGCGTGTATGTAAACCCCTTCCTAATGAATGTGCTGACCATGAAAATGGAATCACTAGCCATCGGTGCGCCCGATAATGTTGTTTCGTGGTTGTTTGATGAGACGGGTGTGGCTCGTGTCGCCACGGCACTTGTTGGCCGAGAGCGAATTGTGTTTTGGCGTGACTCATCCACAGTACCTTGGCGTGAACTAAACCGTAGTGACGTTATGGGAGCGAGCTTTACACCTTACTTCGTTAACGCAAATCAATTAACCGTTTTAGTAGCGCGGGGGGCGGATGCTGTTGCGGCATTGACGCGTTATGATTTTGTGCGAAACGCTCCAGAACCAACACCCTTAGTGAACACCCCAGGGTTTGATTTTTCAGGAGACTATTTGCGTGACATTGCCACCGGTAAAAGCTTGGGCGTTAGGGTTGTTACAGATGCCGAACAAACGGTGTGGTTTGAGCCCAGATTAAAGGACCTGCAGCAAAAAACTGACAAACGATTTCCTGGTTTAATTAACCGTTTAAGTTGCGTTCGCTGTGATGCATCGGACCGTGTTGTTCTAAACTTTGCTTACAGTGATCGCGAACCCGGTCAATTTTGGTTGTTGCAAGGAAACGGCGCTGGTGAGCCCGAGCAGCAGTGGAAACCCTTGGCTGCGGCTCGCCCTGAAATCAATCCGAATGCAATGGCTACGGTAGACTTTATACGAATAAAAGCACGTGACGGTCTCGATCTTCCAATTTGGATTACCGCTCCAAAAGGGCGCAAAGCGGGCGATGGTGGTCCTGCAATAGTAATGGTTCACGGCGGGCCAACTGTGCGTGGTGAGTATTGGCGTTGGAATCCGATGAATCAATATTTAGCATCACTAGGATACGTTGTTATCAGCCCCGAATTTCGTGGTGGAGATGGGTTTGGAGCAAAGCATCGAGAGGCTGGCTGGAAGCAATGGGGGCAGGCAATGCAAGATGATGTTGCTGACGCTACTGTGTGGGCGCGGGAAAAAGGCTGGGGCGACAAGTTTTGTATTGCAGGGGCTAGCTATGGCGGGTACGCAACGCTAATGGGATTGATACGCTACGATGGGTTGTACCGTTGTGGGCTCTCGTGGGTAGGCGTTAGCGACCCGTTTTTATTGCTGCAAGGTGAATATGCAGGAAGCGACGACGTTAGTGATTTCGGGCGCGAAGTTATCCTTCCGCGAATTTTAGGCGACGCAACAAACGATGCGGCTATGTTAAAAGCTAATTCACCCGTTGAACAAGCCAGCCGAATTAAGAAACCGCTTTTGCTCGCCTATGGTCAAGCGGATAAACGCGTTCCGCTAGAGCATGGCTTGCGAATTCGCCGTGCAATGCAAGCTGCGGGCAACGATCCGCAGTGGGTGGTTTACCCAGAAGAGGGTCATGGCTTTCGCAAACCCGCTAACCAACTTGATTTTGCGTCGCGCATTGAAATGTTTTTCGCTACTCATTTAAAATGACAGTAGCCACTGCAGTTTCGCGGTTGTGGATTGCTTGCGGTTCTTGTGCGCTTAAACGCACAACTTCAAAGAAGTGTTTTTTAGCTTGTGCGATGTTGCAAGACATTTGAGATCCTTTTTATTATGCCCAAGTACTATGGCTATGCAGAGATTACTTGGACCTTTTGGTGTGGTCAATTGATAGTTACAACCTTAAAATTGAGCAGCTAGCATCTGTGAAACAAGCGCCGGGTCGTCTGCATCGGTCACCATACAAACATTCAGAATTTCGTTCCGTTTTGATGTTCTTAATTTAGTAGATTTTGGTTGCACGGCTAAACCTTCTACCTTGATTTTTTTATCCAAACGCTTCATAACCGATAGACTGTTGTTTGGTGAAACCCGTCCGATTACAGAGCCGGTACAAACGCCATCGTTGTAACTATTCGATCGGTCCTCTGCTGCAGCCGAGAATAACCAGCCACCATCTGCAAGCGGAGTTGCATCGGTAAACCCTAGGCCAATTCCATCTAATTCGCCAAGGTCAAACTCGCAAATATCTAGCGGTTTTGTTATTTTGTACTCGCCGTCAATTGCGTCGTGCAGCATACCAATTGGAAAATAAACGGCTGCATTCGCGGATTTTCCGGCTACAGCTCGGTTGATTAAAACCAATTGTGTTTGCCCTAGATCGGCGTGTTGTGCAACGAAGCCACCTTCGATATTCAAGTCACCCAACTCGCGTTTTAATTCGCTGTAAATTGGGAGCAAATCGAAGTCTAATGGTGACCCAGTCCATGCGCCGGAAGCGTCTAAATTCACAAGCGTGCCGTGGTTACGCTTTGGCCCTGACCCTGAACCTAGGGCAATCAACTTAGAAGCCGCTCCATTGTTTGATGGTAGCAAAAACAAAGTTTCAAAATCAGGTTTTTGTTTCTTTCGTTGCTTAGCATCTTTCGGCAAGGAAATTGTGCTTAGTTCTAACAATTCACCTCGCTGATACGAGTCGCGAAATCGCGCTAATACCTGCTGGTCGTCCGCTACGACATATGCACTGCCATAAGCACACACAAGGCCGCTCGCGGCGCTTAAATAGTTGCACTCACCTTGAATTGTTAAATCCCGTATGACAGATGTTTGAAGTGTTGTGCGTTGTTTAAATATCATCAAACTTGTACAACCCATCTGCGTGTTAGCGCAAAATTTCTAAAGGAAAAGAAGCTGCATCGATAGGTAAATCACAAATGCCTGTAGGGGTTGCAGTGTTAACCACTACCTCAGTGGCAATGGTTCCGCCAATTGATTTGTCGGTGCAGGTTGTATCGCCTAGTAGAAATGGTCTTGTCGTGATGTTTCGCTCTGACAACACGAATTGAAAGCCGTTCGCCAGGTAGGGCGCAGTTGGCTTCAATTCTTTACTTCGATTAATTCAACCCGACGGTTCTTAGCGCGCCCCTCTTCAGCTCTGTTGTCTGCGATTGGTGTTGTTTGCCCTTTACCTGCTGCCTGTAAGCGAGTTTTATTTACGCCAGCGGTTACTAAAGCGGCAACAATACTTTCTGAACGTTTGTCGGATAAGGTTTGGTTATCTTTAGCATTGCCAACGTTGTCTGTATGTCCTTCAACGCTTAACTTAAGCTTAGGGTTAATTTCTAACAACTTCGCGATTTCACGAATAGTTGTTTTTGCATCGTCAGGTAGCTCCGATTTTGAAGTAGCAAAGTTAACGTAAAGCGTAATAAAGCCCTTTGCTTTTAACTCCTTGCCTAACTCGCCTGCTGTTACCGTTTGCTCCACAACGGCGGGTTCAATAACAGCCAAACGAAAACCGTCGTCGCCAACTGTCATATTTAAATGCAAAAAAATAGGGGCTGATTTGGGGTCGTCTTTTTTTGACGGAATAGAAAAAATATGGTTTGCATTCGCTCGACTGTTTGTAGTTAATCGAACCCCACCCAGTTGTTTAACCGCAGCTTCGTAGTTGCGCAAGGCTTCTAGCAAGCTAATTGCAGCGAATCCTGGCGATACATACCGAATTTCTGTAATTTTGCCTTCAACCGTAAAGGTAAAATCTTTAACGACGCTGGTTTTGCACGGGCTCGGATCGCAATCCACGGGGTTGTGTTCATAACGATCAAAGGTTTTTATACCGTACTCAGAAATATACAAATTTTTGTAGCGCGAAAATAATGAATGATCCCTACTACCAGCTTTGTCTTGAGCGATTGCTAATGAGGTCGTTAAGGACCCAGTTAAAAAAAGCAGGCTGTAAAAGAAAATTGAGACTAAAGATAACGTTAACTTTGGCATTTAGTTTTCTGCTATAAAAGATGGGGTAAGCTAAATATTAACCTTAATTCGACTAACCCGTATTGAGTTGGTTTTTAAGCACCCGATTTTGAAAACAAGGCTTGCCATTAACCAATTGCGGATATCCGTTAACAGCCCAAGGATCGATAAATTCTGCACCGCCATACTTGCAATCTTCGCCTTCACATTTAAAAATCCAAACAGTTTGCGCCACGATGTAATAGGTATACGTTACGCGGCCTTGTTGTCCTAAGTTCCAATCAATATCAAAAGCAAAAATACTTAAGTCTTGGGTGTCGAAGTTTGGTTGTTGTTGGGCAAACTCTTGTTTAGTGGCTACGCGAACTAAATTGTCGCCAACAATATCGTCATCGCGCCATGCGGCAGGTAGATTAAAGAAGCTAACTTTTTTAAATACGATGTCGTAATCGCGGCGTGAACTTCGGTCAAATGCGGCGCTAATCACTAAGTTACTGCGTTTAAAGGCATGCACCCACAATCCATCCCACATGTTGTGCAATGGTAGAGTTTTATTTACCTTTGCAACAAGTTCGTTGATTGAAGGTTTTGTTTTGCTATCGTAATTTTGATCCATTGCGGCATCTTAGCAATTTAGGGTGTCGCCCACTACGCTTGCAGTTAAACTTCAAATCTAATGCCAACCGCCCTCACTAAACTTAAGCAACTGTACCGCCCTAAAGACCGGCGCTTTTGGCTCATGATTGCGTTAAACGCGCTGTCCACTGTTTTTATGTTTTTTTTGCAAAGCGGTTTTTTAAGTGGAATAGGGCGGGCGGTTTTGTCGGTCGTCGTGCTGGTAAACGCAGGTTTGGGTATGTGGCTGATGTGGCAACTCGCTAACGAACCTCTAACGAAAACAGGTTCTGCCGAAGGTGTTAACCAAAAACAGCTATAGCAAAAAACCACCTTTCTTTCGAAGGGTTTGGGTTTTTAAGGCGGTGAGTTTTTTCAACATTTTATGCGCCCGCCCAGATTCAGCCCCAGCCGGCGTTAGCGCTGCTGAGTACATCGTTCGCAATTGAAAAGGCATTGGCAGTTCGCCTACTAGCTTTAATCCGTTGGTGTAAAGGATTTCACTTATTTGGGTACAACCGATTTGTAGGTCGCCAAATTTAGGGTCGTTTTTAGCTAGGCTTGCCATTGCGGCTGCGCCGTTAGGGTAGTGCTGGCAACGGGCGGCAACTTCGTCAAACACACCAAGCTTTTTTAAGACCGACTGAAAATGAATCCCCGCCGTTGCTTTGGCTGGATCTGGAAAATGAATCGTAGTGGCGGCCAACAGGTTAGCACGCAAGCTTGCATCGTTGGTGACGTCCGGAATACTTTTAAGCTTGCTAGAAATCGCAATGCCAGTACCTACGTTGCCAAGATCAGATAGGGTGCTGGTAACGACCCAGCCTTCTATTGCGAGTTGTTCTAGCATTGGGCGCGTAAGCACTAAAATATCGCAGGCTTCACCAGCGAGTAGCTTTTCCTTCATCGCACCTACAGCACCAAACGAAGCAACGGCTTTACCCGATTCGAGGCGCTTCGAAAACAAGGCCTGAAACAGGCCTTTGCAAGCGCCCGCACTAAGGATATTTACCATATCAATCTCCAAAAAATGATTCGCGTTAATTTAAGTTAATTTATTGGTCTGGCTTAGCGCCTGAAATTTTGACAATGCGCGCCCACTTAGCAATATCGTCTTGCAAGTATTTCTGAAACTCGGCGGTGCTCATATTCATACTGCTTGCACCGCTTTTAGCCCAAGTAGATTTAACTTCAGCTCGGCTGGTAATTTTATTAATTTCGATATTTAGTTTTTCGACAATTGCGGTTGGCGTACCCTTGGGTGCCATGATGCCTAACCAAAGAGTTGCTTCATAACCTTTCACGCCCGATTCGGAAACTGTCGGCACATCGGGAAATACACTAGAACGCTCTCGGCCGGTTGTAGCAAGCGCGCGAACTCGCCCCGACTTTACTTGCTCAACCATTGTAGGAATTGCATCAAACATCATTTCGACTTGTCCGCCAATAACGTCAGTACGCGCTCCGGAGCTTCCGCGATATGGTACGTGAACAATGAAGGTTCCGCTCATTGCTTTAAAGAGTTCTCCAGCCATATGGTAAGGCGTTCCGGGGCCACTAGATGCGTAGTTGTATTTGCCTGGTTTGGCTTTAGCTAGAGCAATTAATTCTTTTAAATTGTTGGCGGGCAGCGCTGGATTACTGACCAAAACAAGATCGGAAGAATTGATAGGCGCAACGGGAACAAAGTCGCGCATTAGTTGATAGGGCTTGTTAGGAATTAAAGACTCATTAACCGTTTGGGTGTTGGACATCATCAACAAGGTGTACCCGTCTGGCGTTGACTTTGCCGCTGCATCGGTGCCGATGACAGCACCGCCGCCAACTCGATTTTCAACAATGACGTTTTGCTTGAAGGCCTCTTGAAGTCGCTGTGCGACTGCACGGGCGTAAATGTCAGCAGGGCCCCCTGGTGCAAACGGCACAATAATTTTAAGTGGCTTAGAAGGGTACTCTTGGCTCCAAGCATCTCTGGGCGCAAGGACTGCAGCAATGGGTAGAAATACGATTGCTACCTTGAGGATCGTCGATACTGCAGAGATCATTGGATTTTTCATAAATTTATGGCTTTCTAAAATACTTGATCGCGATTTGCTTGCCATGCGAGAACCTAGCCATTGTCAAATCGTACGTTAATTTCAGCGCAATCGCGATCAGATTTTGCAACTATTTCACCGTAACAAGATCAATTTCGTCGAGTTTTACAAAAACAAGACCGCGCTTAAGCAACTCAAGTAACGTGATCGAAAAACCTTCAGCTGTGTAGCCGCGTGGTTTATTCATGTGAGCCAACACAACATCACCGGCTTTAACATGGCGCATGTTCTCGATGATTTTACTTTGGCTTAAAGTTCCCCCAGCGTCGGCGTTGACAGAGAAACCGGCAATTTTAAAACCTAATTTTTCAATTTCCAAAGCCGCTTGCCGATCGTAAACGGCAGTTGCGCCACGATACCAATGCGCATGGGTTCCACTGAGATTGTAAATTGCTTTGGCGCCCTCTAGCACTTCGCGCCGTAAATGCAGCAGGTCAGGTTCGCCTGCAATACCGTACACTTTTCGGCCTTTACCAATGACGGCTGGTATATGGTTTTCACCGTGATCTTCTAGTGCGAATAAATCTAAATTGTTCTTCAGAACTTGTGCGCCTTTGGTATTGCTGTCAATCCACTTTTTTGTGATAAACAACGTGGCAGGAATTCGATTGCGAATTAGAAACTGAATTAAATCATCATCGTAGGCGCCCGAGCACGCATCTAAAGTCAAAGCGATTGTATTGTTTTTTTTATTTATTTGCGTTGAGCTCGCAATGCGTTGATGGATCTCAATAGGTGTTTCTTTGAGGTTACCGTCTTTGGCCTGCGTTGGCACGCTAGCCAAACACATCCAAACGATCACTAAATTCCATACTAGTATTTTATTCAACTTGTTCTGCCAAAGCCCAGCCTTCAGCTAATCTGAGTTGTCGTTTTAAAAAATCAATTGTTTTTAGCCACGCATCGCCTTGCGCGGCGGCATTGCCTTCCGGCGTGCCACCACTTTTACCGAGGCCCGTGTTGTATTGTGTGGTGGGTGACCAACCGGTGCCACTTAGGTAGTGGCCAGCATCGCTGTAAATTAAACTGTTGATGGATAGGTTGGCAGCGGCGCGTCGCTCGGCAATATTATGCGCCATCATCGCCGAATTCCAAATCTGGTCATCTTGCCCCGCCACCACCAGCAAAGCGCCTTTGTATCGCTCAATTGGAATTCTTGCGGCAGCCGCCGCAGCAGGGTTCGCGGCTCGTCCGCGATCTTGTGGGCGTCGAATGTAAACAGGCTCGCCGGTTTGATAGCCTTGAAACTCTTGTCCAAAATCTTTGTAAGGCGTAAACGCAAACGGTTTGCCATTAAAAGCAAAGGACGAGCGCTGATTGGGGGTAATGCCTTCACCCCAACCCTCCCAAACCACGTCACTGGGCACGATAGCCACCACTGTCTTTACCCACGGAAAATATACCGCCGCGAGTAGTACAAATTCAGCCCCTTTTGATACACCGTAGAGTGCAATGTGATCACCATCGACATCATCTCGATTACGTAAGTATTCGCGTGCCTGGTTCAAACGTTCGATTGGAATGTCTACGAATTGGGTCGGTAAACCTGCTACTTCGGGCTTGCGCGAAGGCCATTGCGGTGGCGAATAGTAGGGTAAAGATAAGGTTGCAAAACCGAGTGATGCTAAACGCTTAGCAGAGTCGTTCACTAAACTAGCCCCGCCTTCTGAGCCGCCTAGAACAATAATAGCGGGCCGTTTTGCTGGCACCGCACTTGAGTTATTTTGCCCAATTTTACTCGGACGCAATGCAAAAATAGAGCCGGGAAATTGTGCAACGTTTTGAATTTTCAAATCGCTTGAAAACGATTCCATTACAACGGAATGCGAAGCGACGATTTTTTCATTTTGAGTAGCGGTTAGTTTTATTTGTGCCTGAGTTTGCCCCGCAGTGGCTTGGGTTTGCGTCGGTTGCATTGACCAAAACAAGCCGCGAATATCGGCTTTTTTATACGTATCACTGGTTGCCAATTTGTCTTCTATGGGTACGGCAGTGGTTAGATCGACTTGTCCATTGCGATCCGTCATAAACTGCGCCTGCGCTTTATACAGAATCATTTTGTCGGAAGAGTCAAGGCTGGTCCAAGCGCGTTCGCTAGTGACCGTGACTGTTGTCGCTGGGGTAAATCCTACCAACTTAATAGACATTGGCTGCCCGGTTAATACTGGATTTGGTGGCGAAACTTGAAAGGATTGCGCGAATGCGAATACCGGCATTGCTAAAGCACCGACCAAATAAACAAGCCCGTAATTTATAAACTGCGTCATGTAGCCCTCTAAGGTTTGTTTGACTGTTCGTGATTATTTGCAATTTGCAAATTAGTTTGATATTGCACCATAAAAATTTCTGACCAGCCTTACTACCTCATCGATTGTTGACTTTACTGATATCCTTGCGTGACTCGAATAACCATAAAAGCTCCCCATGTCTGGAAATAGTTTTCACGTTCACGGCCCCCACGATCACGAGCTTGAGCATGCCGCTCAACATGGTGATAAAGATAGTTTTAGCGGAACCATTGCTGTTATGACCGCAATTTTAGCAACGATAGGCGCACTTTTTTCTTACATGGGCGGAGCAACTCAGGCAAACGCTGGGCTGTTTAAAAATAATGCCGCAATTAAAAAAACTGAAGCCGCTAACCAATGGAACTTTTATCAAGCAAAAAGTAGCAAGCAAAATCTTGCTGAATTGGCGCAAGTGCTAGTCGTTGACGATAAAAAAGCGGTTTATGGCAAAGAAATCGAACGCTATAAAGCCGAAAAAAATGAAATAAAAATTGCTGCCGACAAGCTCGAATCTGAGTCGAAAAATTGGGACAAACGTTCCGATGATGAAATGCATCTTCATCACCGTTGGGCTCAAGCCACCACCGCGCTGCAAATTTCAATTGCGCTAGCTGCTATTGCCTTATTGACCAAAAAAAATTGGCTTAAATGGGGTGTTGTCGGCGTAGCAGGTATTGGCTTGGTACTTGGTGCTGCCGCTATCATGCATTTGTAATTGGTAAGCAGCTAAGCGAGTAAAGGGATCTAAATGTCTTTTTTGGACGGTTTTTAGTGCTTTTTACCCCGCTGCGCGGCAGCCCGACGCGCTCGCCGCACTTGCTCCTAAGTGTTTGAAAATACTACAATAGCGGGCGTTCCAGCATCCTCTGTCGGCACATTGCTGTTCTTGATCTTAAGAACTACGCAATACAAAAAGTAATACAAACAAAGCAGACCCCACTAACAACGGTCGCACAAGATGCACAGTAACGGAAAGTAGAAAGACAAACATGAATTTGATTCAACAATTAGAGCAAGAAGAAATTGCTCGTTTAGCTAAATCCATTCCAGACTTCGCGCCCGGTGATACCGTTATCGTTAGCGTAAACGTAGTCGAGGGTACACGTAAGCGTGTGCAGGCCTATGAAGGCGTAGTAATTTCGCGTCGTAGCCGTGGTTTAAACTCGAACTTTATTGTTCGCAAAATTTCTTCAGGCGAAGGCGTTGAGCGTACATTCCAATTATATTCACCACTTATTTCGTCTATCGAAGTAAAGCGCCGTGGTGATGTACGTCGTGCCAAGTTGTACTACTTGCGTCAGCGTTCAGGCAAATCGGCACGTATTAAAGAAAAGCTCCAAGGCCGCGTGCCTGTTAGTGTTGCAAAAGCAGCGCCAGCACCAGCACCTGCAGCAGAGTAATCCCACAGTGGAAATAAAGCGCCCCGAGCCAAGTTCGCGGCGCTTTTTTTTTGATCCTCGCTTAGCGCAAGTTCAAACTGAAAACAACGCAAATTCAGATTTTCGTGTTGATGTAAATCGTTGGGCAGCCCCGCAGCTGCGTCACGCATTTGCCTCGGCGCACACTTTGGCATGGCAGCCTGATCAAACCAGCGACCGTGTTCGTTTTAGCAACCGCCCCATTACCTCAGCCGCTGTGCTTGTGCCTATTGTTACCCATGCCGACGGCTACACTATTTTGCTTACCGAGCGCTCGGCTGATTTAAACGATCATGCGGGCCAAGTAGCGTTTCCTGGTGGTCGATTTGACGACGACGATCAAACCTTAGAAAACACGGCACTGCGCGAAGCCCACGAAGAAATTGGTCTAGCCTCGGGTGCCATCGAATTAATTGGTCGCCTACCCGACTATCAGACCGGCAGCGGCTTTAACGTAACACCCGTAGTGGCTTTGGTCCAACCCAATCAAGCGTTAACATTGCAAACGAGCGAAGTCGCCGACGCCTTCGAAGTGCCACTGCAATTTTTGCTTGATCCAAAAAATCATCAACGTCGCGGTTACACTATGGACCAAGAGCAACGCAGTTTTTTTGCAATGCCTTGGATTGCACCACACGAGCGACCGCGCGCCATCGCAGGTAAAGAGTATTTTGTATGGGGTGCAACCGCCGCAATGTTGCGTAACTTGTATCGTTTTTTAGCCGCAAGTCATTCTATTGACCAAACTAAGTAGACCAAAACAGCTATGGGATTTGTTGCACTTATTTTGGCCTTATTGTTAGAGCAAGGTAAGCCGTTACCGCGCGATAACCCGGCCCATAACGTCATTCGCTGGTTAGCTACGTCTGTGCGCAATGCCACCGATGCGGGCACCGTGCGTTTTGGCATGATTGGCTGGTTTTTAGTAGTTGGTGGCGCTGTTGGTTTAGCTGTTTTGCTGCATTGGGTTGCAAACAAAATTCATCCACTGCTACTGTTTGCATTACACGTCGTAATTTTGTACGCCACAATTGGCTTTAGGCAGTTTAGTCATGCGTTTAGCAAAATTCAAATTGCCCTAGCTGCAAACGATGTAGACGAAGCGCGCCGTATTTTAGAACGCTGGTTACAAGTACACGACCCCGAACTCACCATAGCCCGAGCCTCGCAAGCCGAAGTCTGTCGCTTAGCCATTTCTCACGCCATTGTGCAAGCGCACCGCCACGTATTTGGCCCGCTGTTTTGGTACATTTTATTGCCCGGTCCTATCGGCCCGGTGTTGTATCGCGTTGCTGAATATTTAACCCGAGCTTGGCCCGATGTTGTCGAACCCTACACACAGTTTGCGCGAGACGCTTATCGTTGGATTGATTGGATTCCGTTACGCTTATCCATTACCGGCTTTGCCATCGTCGGGAACTTTGAAGACGCGGTGTATTGCTGGCGTGGCGCTAGTGGAATAAAAACTAGCGACCCGCAGCGAGACATGCTTTTAGCAGCCGGTGGGGGTGCATTAGGGCTGCGTATTGCCGATCCAAAGTTAGAAGCGCAATGGTCCGCCCCGGGCGATGCCGAAAATAGTTTTGATTGGGCTGGTGCCGACCCCGACGCAGCTGGCTTACGCAGTTCGGTTGGTTTGGTTTGGCGAGCGGTTCTACTGTGGATTGCTGTTTTTGCGATGTTGACTATGGCTACTTGGTTAGGGCGCTAATTACGACGATTGTTGTTTTTAGTCAAAATCCACCGTAGAAATCTCTGTGACTATAAACTCGAGAGCGCACGAATTTCGTGCTACACGAAATTCGTGTTACTATTCAGTGGTGAAAAATTTAACTATTACTGTTGACGAAACTGCGCTCGAATGGGCTCGTATCGAGGCCGCCAAACGCAATTCAAGTGTGTCGCGGCTTGTTGGCGAAATGTTGTCCGAAAAAATGCGGCAAGAAGATGCCTACGCACAAGCAATTCGCAAAGCAACCAAGTTTGAGACATGGGGCGAAAGCGAAGGAGATTATTTAACCAGAGACGAGTTGTATGACCGCGCTCGTTTTCGTTGATACCAATGTGCATCTATACGCCAAAGATGCCCGCGACTTGCCCAAACAAATCCGCGCCAACGAATGGCTAAGCTGGTGTTGGTCACAGAGGGCAGGGCGAATTAGCACCCAGGTGCTAAACGAGTTTTACAACAACGCAATTACCAAATTCCGAAATGCAGTTACTGTCGAAAAAGCTAGGGAACAAGTACGTATTTTGCAACTCTGGCAACCCCCTCATTTAGACACTTATGCAGTAGAGGGTGCGTGGGTTATTCAAGATCGATTTAAACTAAGCTATTGGGACGCGTTAATTGTGTCGTCGGCGCAGCAGCAGGGCTGTAACTATTTACTGAGCGAAGATATGCAGCATTTGCAACGCTACGAAACCGTGGAAGTAATCAACCCGTTTTTAATGTCGCCGACTGAATTGATCGCCGTCTGATAAAAAATGTTAATTGAATATTCAAAAATATTGAGAAGTCATTAACCGCATTGCTTCGTTTTCGTAAGCCGAGTTTATCGTAAAGCCTTTGGTCCCAGAGCCAGTCGTAAGGTGTTGACTTTGCGCGAGGCATTACCGATTGAAACGGACAACGACTAAGAACGTAAACCGTTATGCGCCAACGAACAAGGCTTTAGCCTGCACGCAGCAGTGCGCTGCCACGCTAACGAGCGACTAAAACTAGAACGTTTGTGTCGTTACATTACCCGCCCAGCGTTGGCTAACGACCGGATCAAGATCAACGCGAAAGGGCAGATGGAGCTCAAACTAAAGACGCCATGGCGCCTTGGCGCGATGGCACCACGCATCACGTGATATCGCCGTTGGAGTTTATGCAAAGGCTGGCGGCATTGGTACCACGACCACGGCTGCATTTAATCCGATTTCATGGGGTATTAGCGCCGAATGCGAAGTGGCGCGCAAAGGTAGTACCGCAACCGCCAGGCCACTCTAAAGCCTTGTCTGCATTCGCAACTACAACCGACTGCCAAGACCTGCCCGAACACGGTCGACCAATGCGCTTGGATTGGGCCAAACTATTGAAGCGGGTGTTCAACTTAGACTTAACCCATTGCTCGCACTGTGGCGGTGAATTGAGAATCGTTGCAGCGATCCTACAGCGCCAAGCGGTAGAGAAGATCCTGAATCATTTAGGGTTAGAGGCGCAACCGCCACCCCGAGCGCCAGCGCGCGGACAAATGGCGTTCTGAAGCGTCAAGTGTAAAAACTAAAGCAAGCACCCAAAGAGCACAGCTCAAATATTCTGGCTGTGAAGGTTGCCGCTAGCAATGTGCATTGCAGTCGATTGGGGTGGATTTTCAGCTGTGCTTATGCGCTTGCATAGCCTTTTTGCCGATCCAACCACGCAGCTAAATAACTAAGCAATAACGTTAGACGCGCATTTCGCTAGTAAAACGCCCGCAGCGGCAGCAATAGGGCTTTTAAATTCCTATCCGCAAATACAGCGGCGAGTTCAAGATTTTACAAAGCGTTTCCAGTGAAATTTGAAAGCGAGCCGAATGGCTGTCGTTGTTTCCGAACGTGTTTTTAATTAATTCTGTCGAGGAATATGACATTGTTGTAAAAAAAATCTAATAAAAATTTGAAGGGCATCAATGAATCATTTTGAAATCAATGAGTTGTGAAATTGGTCACACGGCTGGCGTGATATTTGCATGGCAATGTATAGAAAAAATAGGAGACAACATGAATGTATTCAAATTTAGTTTTGCCGCACTAGCAGTTACCACTTCGTTCGCCGCTCAAGCTGGAAGCATTTGGTTCTTCGGTGACAGTTTGTCAGACACAGGAAATTTGAACTTACTAAGCCAAAGCAACGGCGGACCGCCAACACCTAATCCAACCGATGGCCCTTACCAAACAGGTCAATATACCGATCGCAACGGTTTTGTTTGGGCTGCTCAGTTCGCTCAGTCTTTAGGCCGTTCTGCAGATGCTGCGCCGGCGTGGCCCCGTGCCAGAGGTTTAGCTGGTGGCAACAACTTTGCAGTTGCGGCAGCCAGAACCTATGAGGCAGGCGGAATTCCCAGTACGGCGGCTCAGATAAGTACGTATTTGGCACTAACGCCAAATTCGTCAGCGCAAGATCTTTTTGTCTTAATGATTGGTGGCAATGATTTAGCTCAGTTTGTAACGGGTCGATCAACGGTAAACATGGCAACTGTATCGGCCAATCTAAAGACGCAAATTCAACTGCTTGCTGCCGATGGTGCGCGCCACTTTTTGGTCGCTGATATGCCCAACGTTGCAGATACCCCTGTGTTTCAAGATTTGGAGCGGGCTAATCCAGGTGTTCAAGCGGGTGCGAGTGCCTTGAGAACGCAATACAACAATTTGTTCTATGCAATGATCAATGACTTAAGCGCCACAATTGCCAACGTCGATATAGACGTACTTCGGTTTGGCGCGTTGGATACTTTTGATTTTGCTGGAAACGGTATTAGCAATACCAGTAGGCCGTGTTTCGAGGCACAGGGAGTTGTGGCCAATGTGGGAATTTGTAACACTTACCTTTACTCGGACAGTTTCCACCCAACGGCTCGTGCGCACAGCTTTATTGCGGCCGAAGCCCTACGTGCGATACCTTTACCGGGCACATTAGCCTTACTAGGACTTGGTTTACTGGCAGTGGGTGGATTGCGCCGCAAATCGGTTTAACTAGCTGTTGTAGCCAAAGCAACTTGTAAAGGTGTGTTTGGTTGTACTTAGAAAGAACCCGCTGATCCAATTAGCGGGTTTTTTTGTGCCCGCATATTCAACAGCTGCGGGCGTTTTTTGTGTGTCGCAATCAGATGGTCTTTATTTTAATCTGATACAAACTAGTGATCTCGTTTGCTCGTGCAGTAAACAACGGGTCCGACGGTCATTGGTCTTCGCATGTTTTGGCGCCACTGAGTGCTTTTGAACAATTGTTAAACCAGCAGCACTAATCCGGTCGTGCAATTGCTTTGCGCTTCGAAGACCTAAAAGTTCAGCCAGATTAGACATAACTAACCAAGTTGGTCCTTCAGCATTTAAATGCTTTGATAAGCCATTTATATACCCCTTGAGTATGATGCCGTTAGGATCATTAATGGTTCGTTCGATTGGAGCAGTTGCGTTCTCTGGTATCCAAGGTGGGTTGCAGACGATCAAATCAGCTTTCTGTGGCCGACTCGGAAACAAATCGGTATTTTCTAAGGTGATTGATTGTTTTAAATTCAAGCGCTCTAATTTGTCTGCTGCGCCGCGCAACGCGCGAAGAGTATTGTCGGTAGCTACGACTGACTGCAATTGGTTTTAATCCGCTGCTGAAGAACAATGCTTGCTTCTATATTCAAGCAACACCGCCAGTTGTAACTGGAGTTGCAACCCGTTGCGCTGGTTATTTGTTTTCCGATCCATTCCATCCGTCATCGGCTGGTCATAACGTAATTACTGATTTAGCGTTGCGTGCAGTTCCTTTACCTGGCTCAATTGCTTTGCTGGGTCTTGGCTTGTTGGGTTTGCTCGGATCGCGTCGCTTTATTCGCAAATAAGTTCGTTGAGTGTTCGCGGGTGAAATGCCCGCGAACCAAACGGCCAGTAACATTGGCCGTTTTAGAAGCCCACTAGTTACCAAGCCGTTGCCGTACCCATCCCAGCGCTGCAGCAAACGGTAACGCCGTTCTTGGAATATAAGCCGAGCGCCACAACCCCCCATGGCATGCATTGTCCATAAACAACTCAAACGGATGGTTTAAAGGCGTTTGTGGATTTGCCCGCGCACTTGTATCCCGTAAGTCGCGCACCCACAGCGCTGCCATTAATGCATTGGTTGTTTCTGGTTCAAATACTTCAATACCAAAACTATCTGCACCTGCGAAACCCGCTGCCAGTGCTGGATTTTTTACTACCGAAGTCGTAGTCGTGGAGGGCGCTATATTTAGTGACACTTTATGGCCAGCCGCGCGTGCCACGATAGCTCGCCATTGTTGGAAGCGTTTTGCGAGTGCATAGTTGGGGCCTTGCTCAAGTACCAAGCTATCGACGACGCCATACTCGGTCATGCCACCGTGCGCCATTGGCGATTGAATTAAGTGTTCTATATTGGCTTGAAAGAAACGATCACCACCCGCCAGCCGCAACGGTTTTTGGCTGCTACGGGTCAACATTGATCTATTTTTAAAGGCGTTAATAGTGTCTTGCGCGGCATCTTTTGGCACGGCAAATACATCGGTGGGCGTAGCCATAAATGCCAAGCTAGTAGAGGCTCTATCGCGGCACAAGGCTTCTTGAATTAAGTCCATCGCTAAAGCCACGCGAACGTGTTTTTCGCCATCCAAATAAGCGTGTGCAGCAATATCTAAAGCACCGTCACACTGCTGCAACCATTGAATAAGCGCTGGCGTGTGTGTTAATAAATCGGCCCCCGCATAGTCGGTCCAATCATAACTATTGGGGTTTAAATTGTTAGGCGCATCGTAGCGTAACGGTACGCGCATTGTGGCGTTACCTTCAAATACGATGCCCGCAATTTTTTCCCAAACAGGTTTACGATTAATGTCGATTGCAATCAATTGAGCGCGCCACTTAGCTAACCAACGGAGCGGTCCGGCTTCGCTACCAGCACCCATCAATACCAATTGACGATCAGATAAATCAAACCAATCGGGGTTGGTTGCGCAAGCGTGCAAAGCCTGCGCTGCGCTAGGTTCTATTACCCCTTTGCTACTCCATAAATCGATTTGCTGGCGAAGGTTATCCCCTTGCAGCAATTGGCCTTTATACGGCACGGCCCATGGCACTGGTGCGCTATCACCTCGACCCGAAAACGCCAAGGTTTGTAACGGTTTTTGAATGTCGGCTGCGTACTGCATATTGGCTAATGCAGCTAAAGAAGAAAACCCCGAAGTGTGTTCAAACTGCATTTGCTGCCAAGCACAATCAAGCCCAGATTTTGCACTTTCAAGCGCAACACTAGCTGCGTTTGGATGTTTTAAAGCGTCTTCGACTAGGGCGCGAAAATATATTGGGTAGCGTCGACGCCAATGGTTTTCGTTGCGCGCTTTTTCGGACAAAGTTGGATTCAACGGCGCGAGGGCCGCTTGCAAAATAGCCACGCCCACTTTAGTAGTGCTGGTTGAACCGTCAACTTGCGTTGGAAATTGAATGCCAATATTCATTATTTTTTTCTGATGTGGTTCTTGCCAGTAAATTTGTAAGCGATCTCTTGATAAAAATCGAGATCATTCATTACTTTGCAAAACAAGTCATAGCGACGTTTGTCGACGCTGCCGTCACTGACCGCTTTTTTAACGGCGCAACCGGGCTCATCTAAGTGGCGACAGTCTCTAAATTGGCAGGACCCCAACAGGGCTTTAAACTCGGACATGCCATGCTCCACTTGCGACGGGTGTAAATGCGACAAACCATATTCTTGAAAACCCGGCGAGTCGACTAAGGTCCCTGAAACAGGTTCTCCTTTAGCGTTAGAAAATGAAAACTGAAATGACTTTGTGAAAGTGGTCGTGTGTTTACCACTAGCCAATACTTCGGAAATTTCGCGGGTGGCTTGCTGCGCTTCGGGTACTAGAGCATTAACTAAAGTCGATTTACCCATACCCGATTGACCCAACAGCAACGTCGTTTTGTTGGCCAACAAATCGGCCAACTGCTTTTGGGTTTCTTGCTCGTTATTTTTTGGTGCCGCAAGAATGACCGAAAAACCAAGTGAACGGTAGACATCGAGGCGTGGCTCGATGCGTTCTAAGCTGGATTTTAAATCGCACTTACTTACGAAAATATGAACGCGCAACTGCGCTTCATCGGCCGCCAGTAAAACGCGGCCTAACAACTGCTCTGAAAAATCGGGCTCCGTGGCAACGACACACATAACCTGATCCAAATTCGAAGCAATGAGTTTTGTTTTGCGATGATCGGAGCGTTTCATTAAGTGCTCGCGGGTGGCGAGCTTTTCAATCACACCAGTACCGTCGCCACTTAAGCTGCACTCTACTAGGTCACCAACACAATAATCGATTCGTTTGCCGCGCGTGACACAAGAAATTGTTTTATTTGAAGTTGGATCGGTCACTGCAAACTGGCGACCGTACGAAGCGATTATTGCGGTAACGAATTTGCTCAAGATACAACCCAGTGTACAAACCAATCGTTGGCAATTTGCACACAGTATTCGTTGTTAATATTCAAAGTTTACTTGGCCCTAGTGTGCGCGGCAGCATTAAAAACAAAATCACATTTGGCGGCACAAATTAAATCGTTTAGTGAGACACCTTTTACAGTGTGCGTATCCCAACGCACAATACATCGATTAAAAGTAACGGTGAGTTGCGGATGATGGTCTTCACGATGAATCATAGAGGCGATGCTGTTTACAAAGCTCAATGTTTGAAAGTAATTGTCAAAACTAAATGTTCGCTCAAGTGCAATTGCACGAGCAGATTTGAATATTGGTTCTTCGCTCGACTCCGTTGCCAACGCTTCATCCAATTGTTCAGTAGATACGCTTGCAGCTTTTAGCCCTTCATCGACCACTTTAACATTCGCTTCGGTTTCAATACTTTCCACCAAAATTTTCCATTCGGGCAAAGCAAAGCCAACCGCTTCGCATAGCCACGTGGGCTCGGTTTCTTTTACATTGGCTTTGCAATGTTTATTGGCTAAGGTGTCTGCACTAGGCAGCTCCGATGCGTTGGTTTTTGCTTCTGTTGTGGTATTCATTTTGCAGCCAGTGTATTGAGCCGCCCAATGCGAATTGAGGCGGGCGGGTGAGAGTCATAAAACGCCGAGTGTATGGGGTCGGGTGTTAGTGTCGAAGCATTGTCTTTGTATAGCTTTACTAAGGCATTCACTAAATCGGTTGCATTGCTATGTTGAGCAGCAAATTCATCGGCTTCAAATTCATGTTTACGCGAAAATATTCCAGACAAGGGTTCGATGAAAAAAGAGAACACGGGAAACGCCAGCATAAACAACACTAGGGCAATGCCTTGGTGCTCCTTACCGGTTAGCGGCACGGTAACACCTAAACCTTGGAAAAACCAAGTCTGGTGCATCAAATAATCGATCAACCAAAACGCCGGTAGCACCAACAACAGCGATGGCACGATGCGTTTAATGATGTGCTTACGTTTAAAGTGGCCTAGCTCGTGTGCTAGGACAGCTTCAATTTCGGGTTCGTTCAGTTGGCTAACAATTGTGTCAAACAAAACGATGCGGCGCGCCTTGCCCATACCTGCAAAGAACGCATTGCCATGCGACGAGCGTTTGCTGCCATCCATAATGTACAAACCACTGGCTTCAAAGTTGCAGCGTTTCATTAAGGCTTGAACGCGCTCTTTTAAAGCGCCGTCGGGTAGTGGTTCTAATTTGTTAAACAAAGGAATAATAATGCTGGGTCCAATAATCATCATTAGCAAACTAAAGCTGACCCATAGCACCCACGCCCAAAACCACCATAAGGGAGCATTTTGCATGATCCAAATAATGGCTGCAATTAAGGGCAAACCAATAGCGGCACCTAATGCTAAGCCTTTTAATTGATCGGAAATAAACAGGCCTTTGCTCATTCGGTTAAAGCCATGCTTAGCTTCGATGGTGAACTGGCGATACCAATCGAAGGGCCATTCCACAACAGTTGCGACCAGGCCAAATAAAACAATAATGAGTAATTGGCGTAAAAGTGGCGAGTCTGGCAATAGCTGTGTAGCCAAATTTAGCAACAAGCTAAGCCCCCCTAGTAACGTAAAGCCGATGGTTAGGGCCGCGCCAAACACAATATCAATTAGGCCAAAGCGGGTTCGCTCCAAGGTGTAATCGGCGGCCTTTTGATGGGAAGTGAGTGGTATGGTTTGAGCAAATTGTTCGGGCACCGCAGCACGATGCTGAGCGACATGACGAATTTGCCTAGAAGATAGCCACAAACGCGTTAGCGTCATCGCCACTAAAAATGCTACAAATAACCACGAGAATACAGTTGCGTTCACATGCGACAATCAAAAAACGAAGAGGTGGAAAATTATGGCACAGACAAGCGAATTCAACTTAATTTGGCTCGACATGGAAATGACGGGATTGTCGCCCGAGAACGATCGAATTATTGAAGTGGCCGCAATTATTACCGATAGCGACCTAAACGAACTTGCCGTAAGCCCCTCTTACGCGATTAAACAGACCAAGGCCACTATGGACGCTATGGATGCTTGGAATCGGGGCACACATGGTAAATCGGGGCTTACACGACGAGTATTAGATTCAACCTTGGACGAGGCGCAGGGCGAATTGCTTATGCTCGAATTTTTGCGCCCTTGGGTTCCATCGGGTAAATCGCCCATGTGCGGTAACTCGATCTGCCAAGACAGAAGGTTTATGGCCAAAAACATGCCTAAGCTAGAAGATTTTTTTCACTATCGCAATTTAGACGTTAGTACGCTAAAAGAAATTTGCAAACGCTGGCAGCCGGCCATTGCTAAAGGTTTCGAGAAACGCAGTGCTCATACCGCCATTGCAGATATTCGTGAATCTATTGACGAGCTAAAGTACTACCGCGAGCACTTTATTAAGGCACCGATTTAAGGCACCGATTTAAAAGCAGTCATCGTCTCGGGCAAATATAAGCGATAAACCCGCACGCGCTCTTGTCGATCGGCTACCCGACGACCCTCCCACCGTAATTCCCATTGTTTCGGGTCGGGGGCGGAAATTGGTTTGTTAGTTCGATCTGCAACTAGCAGCCAGTCGCATTGGCGGCGGACATTTTTTTTTTCGGGCGCATTTGCATTTATGTCTGCCGCTTGCCCCACGGTAGATTTAACCGTTTGTTCTGCGAACGGAATCGCTAAAAAGTAGCCTAAAATTGCGCGCTGCGAAAGCGACAACCCAGTCGAGTTAATGCACCGTGTTTGCTTCGGAATAACGGCAGAAATTTCTTGACTAACATCACGATATGTCTTGCGATGATTGAATATCGGCAACCACAAACTCATCAATAAGAACCAAACCAAAGCCAAGCCTGAACCTGATAAAACAATAGTTCGCCAAATTGGTTTTTGGACAGACGAAAAGCGCCAAACTACAACGGCAATCCAAATGGCTGTTCCAATGATCGCCATCACGAGTTCTGGTCCATCAATTTGCAGCGGATAACCCGCCGCAAACCGCATAGAACTATTTGCCATTTTTACAGGCCAACCACTGACGCCAGCGATAAAATAAAGCCAAATAATCAAACCGAAAGTCGAAAATATAACCACGGCTAACCAGTCCAATAAATTCGTTAATGATTTGGCTAGTGTAGGTAGACCTAACGCTGCTAGAACTGCAAGCGGTGGAACTAAGGCCATCATTTGCGCTTCGCTGGCTTGGCCTGTAATCAAAAATGCAATCGCAGCACTAGTTGCCGTAAGACCCGGCAAGATAATAATGGGTTGACTCCATTGACCCCGCCAGCGAATTAAAGTCCACAAAGCAATGGGCCATAGCGGCCACAAATACCAAGGCACTGCACGCAAAGTCCAAACGAAACTAGTGACCATTTGTTTAGGGTCGATCCAACCTGGAAACGCAGAGGCTAACCACAATGCTAAATGGTTTTGATAAGCGCTGTTATTAAACAGTAAAGCGAAAGGCCAAGCCAAACCGAAAACCGCAGCCACGCTAACAAGGGGTATAAAAAATTTATTGGTTTCTAGCCGATACTGTTGTAAAAATAGGGGCAACAGACCAGCTGTTGTTAACAAAGCAAACGCTAAAATCGGCCCTTCTGTTATGGTTGTTGCACCTATGCTTAAGCCTGCAAGTAAGCCACCTAATCGAGGTGAACTAAGTCCTAACCCGCAACCCCATAAAAACAGCGCCATTAAAGAGAGTTGTAAAACTTCTGAGGTTGTTTCATGCGCGCGCAAAATAATGCCAAAGCACGACATCATGACTAAAATAGAAATGTCAGCGACGGCGCGAGCAAAGTTTGTGGAGCTTGCCGCAAGGCGAAAAGGGTCGGCTGGTTGTGCTTCGGGCCGTTTCGCAAGCGCATAAGTGGCGTACCAAATACCAATAAGCGACAAGCCTAAAAATACGGCTGAAGTCAGTCGCATTGAAAAGTGGGGCTCTAAAAAAGGGAGGGCTTTTGAAGCAAATGCGGAAACCCAAAAAAATAATGGGCCTTCGTCGTAAAAACCCTGTCCAAATACATTGGGCAGCCACCAATCTTGTGGCACGCCACGCAACATCGTAACGACTACGCCAAAGCTAGCGGCGTCATCATTACGCCAGGGGTCGCGCCCTAAAAAGCCAGGTACCACGTAAAGCACACAAAGCAACAACAATAATAGTCGTGGCAGTTTGCGAGCTTCGTTGGCAGTTACAAAAAATGGGCGCATAGACCAATTAGAAATGAAAAAAGGTAGCGTTGGCTACCTTTTGTTGAAACTGATGCTTGTTTGCTAGCAGAGCTGGTTTGATTGCCGACTTAGTTGCCGACTTAGTTGCCGGTTTTGCTACCAACTTTGCCAAATTTCTGACGAAATTTCTCAACGCGGCCGGTTTCTAGAACACGCTGTTGTGCGCCAGTGTAGAAAGGATGCGATTCTGACGAAATGTCCAACTTGTACAAAGGATACTCAACGCCGTCTTTGGTTGTTTTCTCACGTGTGTTAATTACGGAGCGAACGATAAATTCAAAGTTGTTTGAAACGTCGCGGAAAACTACGTCGCGGTACTCGGGGTGGATGCCTGGCTTCATTGGATATTTTTCGTCATTATTTAGGTCGCCGCTTTTCCTGAAAGTAAAGTACGTGCCCGAGGTTTAGTAAGCCTTAGATTATAGCTGGCTGGGATAAGTCGCCCAATAGCCAGCCTACCCTTTGGTCTTTAAGTGTTGTTTTTGGCGGCGAAGTGTCGCCGCCAAATTGGCGAGTTTTAGCCGCCGCGCCGCATTAAGTCAAAAAAGTCGCTGTTCGATTTTGCGATGCGTAACTTATCTAACAAGAACTCCATTGCTTGCAATTCATCCATGTCGTGCAGCAACTTTCGCAAGATCCAGATTTTTTGCAAAATATCTTTAGGAATTAACAACTCTTCGCGGCGAGTTCCCGAGCGATTAATATCGATTGCAGGGTAAACGCGTTTTTCCATCATCCGGCGATTTAGCAATACTTCCATATTGCCGGTACCTTTGAACTCTTCGTAAATCACTTCGTCCATACGGCTACCGGTATCAATCAATGCGGTCGCGATAATCGTTAGCGAACCACCTTCTTCAATATTTCGTGCGGCACCAAAAAAGCGCTTAGGGCGTTGCAATGCGTTGGCATCAACACCGCCAGTTAACACTTTGCCCGAGGTAGGAACCACAGTGTTGTAGGCACGAGCTAAGCGTGTAATTGAATCTAACAAAATGACGACGTCTTTTTTATGTTCGACCAAACGCTTGGCGCGCTCGATCACCATTTCGGCAACTTGCACGTGACGGGTTGCAGGCTCATCAAACGTTGAGGCTATCACTTCGCCCTTAACGGAACGAGTCATTTCGGTTACTTCTTCGGGGCGCTCGTCGATGAGCAAAACAAACAAATGAACATCGGGATGGTTCGCTGTAATTGCATGAGCGATTTGCTGCATCATCACGGTTTTACCGGACTTTGGTGGCGCAACGATTAAGCCGCGCTGTCCTTTACCGATTGGTGAAACCATATCGATAATTCGACTAGTAATATTTTCTTCGGCTTTAATATCGCGCTCTAGGCTGAGCATTTTATCGGGGTGTAACGCCGTTAAATTTTCAAACAGAATTTTGTTTTTGGTACTCTCGGGCAGCTCGCCGTTTATCTTGTCGACTTTTACGAGTGCAAAGTAGCGCTCTCCATCCTTTGGCGTTCGCACTTCACCTTCAATTAAGTCGCCCGTGTGCAAATTAAAGCGGCGAATTTGGCTAGGCGAAATATAAATATCGTCAGTGCTGGCTAGGTACGATTCTTCAGGTGAACGCAAGAAACCAAAGCCGTCAGGAAGCACTTCTAAAACACCGTCGCCAAAGATTGATTCGCCGGTGGTCTTGGCCATGCGCTTCAAAATTGCAAACATTAATTCTTGTTTGCGTAAGCGGTTGGCGTTTTCAATCTCGAGGCCAGCAGCCATCGTATTGAGCTCGGAAATATGTTTTGCTTTTAATTCGGATAGGTACATTAGCTTAGGCTTGGATTGAAATTAGTTTGGCGCTTCGATGTCGAGGCAATAGAAAAATGCAGATGGGATTTTTTAAGGTGTGTGCGACAGGTAAATTTGATTGACCTGTGGGCGAACAAATAGGGTTCGATAGTTTTTGCTGTAAAGACTTGGTTTGGCTTACGTATGTTTTGTTGCTTTACTACTCAATTTTATCGCTTGGTTTTTTCATCCGCCCAACAGAACGTCGGGCGGGGCGCGGCAGTTTCTGTCCGCTGGTGTCGTTTTGCATCGTGCAAAATCAACAACCTGAATTAAAGTGTAACGAATTTACAGGTGGCTGTCCAGAAAAGCTGTTAATTGCGATTTTGAGACCGCGCCGACCTTGGTAGCGACCGGCACGCCGTTCTTGAACAACATCAGTGTTGGAATGCCACGAATACCAAATTTAGCCGCAACGGCTTGGTTAGCGTCGACATCTACTTTAGCTATTTGCAGTTTTCCTTCGTAATCGCGCCCGACTTCTTCGAGAATTGGGGCAATCATTTTGCAAGGGCCACACCAATCGGCCCAATAATCAACGAGTACGGGGGTGGGTGCGGCAACAACGTCTTGATCGAAAGTGGCGTCGCTAACATGCTTGATCGACATAGCAAGATCCTGAATTTTGGTTAATAAGTGGCTAGGTCGCAATATAGCACCGACGCCAAAGCTTTGCTGGCGGACCATAAATTGGCCAGAGCGCATTTGGGCATGAAGTACAATTGGAACTGACGGGCCTCCTCGCATTGAGACGTGGTCAATCTGGTCAGGTCCGGAAGGAAGCAGCCACAGCCAATTGTTTTGAGTGCCGAGGGCAAGGCTCGTCAATCCGTCGATTTGTATTGCGCAACTAAGTTATCTACATGTCCAGTCAGGTCCTCGCCCGTAAGTGGCGCCCCCGTAGTTTCTCCACACTGGTCGGTCAAGACCACGTGGTGCGCGCGCTTTCTCATGCACTTGATACCCAGCGACTGCATCATGCGTACTTGTTTACTGGCACGCGCGGGGTGGGTAAGACAACGATTGCTCGAATTGTCGCCAAGGCACTCAATTGCGAAAAGGGGGTTAGTTCAACACCTTGCGGCGTTTGTACTGCCTGTACCGAAGTTGATTCGGGTCGTTACCCAGACTATATCGAGATGGATGCAGCCTCGAATCGCGGCGTCGCTGAAATGACCCAAATACTCGACGCGGCTGTTTACGCGCCTAGTGCTGGTCGTTACAAGGTGTACGTAATTGACGAGGTTCATATGCTAACCAACACGGCCTTTAACGCCATGTTGAAAACGCTTGAAGAGCCGCCGGGGCACATCATATTTATTTTAGCGACGACCGATCCGCAAAAAGTACCCGTAACGGTATTGTCGCGTTGTTTGCAATTTAGTTTAAAAAACATGCCTCAGCCAGCGATTGTTGATCACGCTGCGCATGTGCTTGAACAAGAGAATATTCCGTTTGACAAGGCGGCGCTGCAATTAATTGCGCGCTGTGCCAACGGTAGTATGCGAGATGCTTTGTCGTTGTTGGACCAGGCTATTGCTTATGGTGGTGGCCAAGTTCAGCGCGAATCGGTTGCGCAAATGTTAGGCGCAATTGATAGCCACGATTTATATAATTTGTTGGGTAACGTGTTGGCGGGCAAGACGGCCGAATTGATTGCTCAAGCCGATGCAATGCAGGCAAACGGAGTAGCGCTCGACAACGTATTGGCAGATTTTTCTACGCTAATTCATCGGGTTGCTTTGGCGCAAGTCATTGATCCATCTGATGACGGTCAATTCGAGTCGCAACAATTGGTTACGTTAGCGTCACAAGCCGCACCAACGGCCTTGCAAGCGCTTTACCAAATTGCGATTTTTGGACAACGTGATTTACCCTTAGCACCCGATCCTTTATCGGGATTTACGATGTGTTTATTGCGGATGGTGGCGTTTTTGCCTGCTGGTCCTGTAAATGCTGCGCCTGCTTCAAACAAGCCAGTCAGTAATGTTGCGGCTGCGGCATCACCCAAAGTTGCCCAAGCCCTACTTGCACCAACTTTGGCACCAAGCGCGACGTTAAAAGTTTCGCCGTTTCCTAGTGCATCTGCGCAAGTAGTAAAGCCTTTACCGATCGCGCCGCCGGTTGCACCTGTTGATGTAATTGCACCTGTTGATGTAACAACAACCGAAGTCAACGTGCCACCCATTGAAATAACTCCTAGCGTCGAATCTAAGCCAAGCGCAAGTTTAGGTTTTGACGGTGATTGGCCAAAATTAGCGGCTGCAATTCCATTGTCAGGTGTTGCGCGTCAACTAGCGACAACGAGTGAAATGTTGTCGATTCAAGGCGATGCTTTTGAGATTCGGGTTGCTTTAAAAATATTAGCCGAGGCTGCTAATGTAACGCGTTTGCGCGATGCGCTTAGCGAACATTTTGGGCGACCTGTTCGGTTAAATGTTGTGGTTGGTGCTGTACAGGGGCAGACGGCTGATAGTGTGCGAAAAATTTATCAAGAAAAACGTTTGAAAGAAGCCAACGCGGCCCTAGAAGCGGACCCCGTCGTACAATCGATGATTAAAGAATTTGGCGCTTCAATTGTGCCGGGTTCGGTAAAAACGCAAGAATAAAACTTACTTACACAACACTTCGTACATAACACTTCGTACATAACACCCAGTATTTAGCACCCTATATTTAGCACCCTATATTTAGTACCATCTATTTATCAATTTTTTCAAGGAGTACAGTCTTATGATGAAGGGCCAATTGGCGGGTTTGATGAAGCAAGCCCAAGCAATGCAAGACAACATGAAAAAGACCCAAGAAGCGTTAGCCAATATTGACGTTGAAGGTCAGTCCGGCGCGGGCATGGTCAAAGTGCTGATGAATTGTCGTAACGATGTAAAGCGCGTCACAATCGATGCCAGCATGATGGTGCCCGACGATAAAGAATTATTAGAAGACTTAGTTGCGGCTGCGATGAACGATGCGCTGCGCAAAGCCGAACAAATGTCGAGCGAAAAAATGTCTTCAGTTACTAGCGGAATGCCTTTGCCGCCTGGTTTTAAAATGCCGTTTTAGTCAGTAAATTAGTTTGGAAAAAGTTCCCGTTCTCGATGTTCTCACTGAAGCGTTTAAGCGCTTGCCGGGTGTAGGGCCAAAAACAGCACAGCGTTATGCGTTTCATTTGCTACAACACGATCGCCCCGCAGCCGAATTGTTGGGGCGCACGTTGCTAGAAGCGGTGGTTAAGGTGGGGCACTGTACAAGGTGCAACACGCTAGCGGAAAACGCGCTGTGCAAGTTATGCAGCGATTCGAGCCGTGACGCTACTTTGCTGTGTATTGTCGAGTCGCCAGCCGATCAGGCGGGGCTTGAAACAACCCTCGCTTTTAAAGGCTATTACTTTGTTTTATTGGGCCGATTAGCACCGTTAGATGGCATCGGACCAAATGATATTGCCTTCGAAAAATTACTCGCTCGGGCAGTAGATGGTTTGGTTACAGAAGTAATTTTGGCCACTAGCTTTACCCAAGAGGGTGAAGCCACAGCGCACTACTTAAGCCAGTTTTTAAAATCGCGCGGTATCAAAACTACCCGATTAGCCCGCGGAGTGCCTATGGGTAGTGAGCTAGAGTATGTAGATGCGAGTACTATTGCACAAGCATTGCGCGATCGACGTTAGTTGCTAGAGTATTTTTAATCGCCAACGGCAGGTTAAGAGCCAACAGCAGGTTAAGAGCCGACAGCACTTTTGATTCAACTTTAAATAGGTTCAAGGTATTTTATGAGCACTCACGTATTGCTAGTAGAAGATGAACCCGAACTTGGTGTCCGTATAGAACAAGTGTTAAACGACGAGGGCTTTGAAGTGCGATGGTGTAAAAACTTACACCAAGCAAAAACCGAGGTAAACAATTCGCCGCCGGCAATAACGTTGCTAGATCTCAATTTACCTGATGGCGATGGCCTCGAATTATTATCCTTACTTCGAAAAGCCGCGCCCAACTCGCGCAACATTGTTTTAACGGCCCGAATCTCGCCGCAAGAACGCATTGAAGGCTTAAATTTAGGTGCGGATGACTACATCAGTAAGCCGTTCGTGTTGGCTGAGCTGCTAGCAAGAATTCGCGCGCAAATGCGCCGTCACGACGAAGTTGCCGATCGAGAAGTTGTCATAGGACCGCTATCGGTCCAAATGCAGGCAAAAACAGCGCGCCTCGATGGGCAAATGTTGGTATTGGCCCCTCGCGAAATGGACATGCTCATCTTGCTAGCGCGCAACTCGCCTGCTCCAGTTTCTCGTGATACGTTTGCGCTAGCGCTGTGGGAAACCAGTAACCGCACCTTTGTAACCGATAACGTAATGGACGTACACGTGGCGCGGCTTAGGCGTAAATTAGAGTTGCCCGGCTTGCCGCGCTTATTGCACACAGTTCGAGGCGTTGGATTTGTACTCGGCCTATCAGAAAAATAGGCTTGAATTGAAGAAGTTAAATGCGGCCACCACTGCTGCGATTGGCAGCGGAGTATTGGTGGTTTTAATAGCCCTTGCGCTGGGCTTTTTTAGTTCAAAGTCGACCGAAAAACTGCTTAACGAGCATGTTGAGCTTCATTTGCAACGTGACGTCTTAATCCTCGATCAAGCGATGGGTTCGATAACCGCGCTTGACCAATTGGATGCCGACCTCAGCTTACAACAACATTTTTTGGCCGTGGACTCGTCCTTTAGTGTTCTCGATAAACAGGGCCTATTGCGTGCTGGCGTTAAGCCGCCAGCAGTAATTGCGGGCCATCGCAAAACTACAGTTCTTTTTGAGCAAGGCCCGTTACAAATGATCGCCTACGCAGAGCAGGCCGATTATCGTAATGAAAAATACACCTTGCTGATTTGGCGGGATATGTCCCACGAGACCAAAGAGCTTGCAGTTGCGCGCTGGGTTAGCCTTGTAAGCGCTTTATTTGCAGGTTGTTTAGGCGCGTTAGGAGTCGGTTGGGTCGTGGCAAAACAGTTTCAACCGATCGATGCTTTAAATTCTCAAATTACCCGCAACAAAGACGCGTTTTCGTTACGCGAATTAGATATTCCAGCGCGCGGTATCGAAGCCACCCGATTAGCCAATTCGTATAACGATGTAGTACTCGATTTAAGAAATCAATTTCGCGATGTGGAGCGATTTGCAGAGCATTGCGCTCACGAGCTAAGGACCCCTTTGGCAACGTTGCGTTTATCAATCGAAGGCGACCTCGCAAGACTAGAGAGTAGCGATTCAAACAAGAATGAAAATCGACCATTGCAGCTGCAATCACAACTCGAAACATTGGATCGATTGACGGTGCTGATTAATCGTTTACTTTCGTTAGCTAGAACGCGAAACGACCACGAACGCGAAGCGGCTAATTTAAGATCGATAGTTTTAGCTGCAGTAGAGGAAATATCGCCGTTGCTTGAAGAGGGCGGCTGGCGGGTTGATAACCAAATTGACCCAGAGCACCGCGTGTATTGCCATCCGGCTGCGCTACATCAGGCACTGATCGACCTGTTAGATAATTGTTTGAAGCATAACGATCCTTATGGGCTCATTGTATTGAGCTCAAAGCAAGTTGACCGAATGTTGTGGCTCTCGGTAGAAAATGTAAGTGGTTCTAAACCCAGTACCAATGTTGCGGTCACTGATTTGGCAGCCAACGGGGCGCGCCTCGACCTAGAAAAAGAAAGTTACGGTTTAGGTCAGCCGATCGTGCGGCGCATTATGCGTGACATGGGTGGTAGCGTTGCTTGGGTTCCCCAACCCAGCGGTATGATGGTGTTGTTGTACTTAAAAAAAGCCTAAATTAGAGAGCGTATGGATACGATTGGTTTGGCCCTAGGGCTTTGCGTGATGCTGTTGGTTGGTGTGGGTTTAGGCGTGGTCGTTAGTTGGTATGTGCGCCGCAACGCCAAAATAGAAGGCGCGCGCACCGAGCAACGCAGTGAATTAGTCGAGTTACGCGCTATCGGCGAGCTGTCGGCATTTCGTGTGGTTACCAAAGATATCCTGACACATACCGATCATAGTTTTGGCGATTTTGGCCGACGTTATTTAAAGTGGGCGTTCTCGCAAAAAAAGTTGGCAATGGTGTTCGAGTTTGAAATCGATTTTCGTTTCGATTTACGCGACCCAGCGCTTAAAATTGAAACCGGTGTCATTACCCCCGAAGGCGGCCGCTTCGCGCATTTAACTTTACCGCCATGCACGTGCAACGTTCTTTTGCGCGACCTTTCGTTTTACGATGAGCAACGCGCTAAATTGCTGCCTTGGTTGCTGCCCGATTTACTTAATGGGTTCTTGCCCACAGGATTTTCGGAAGCCGATAAAAACCAACTGATTACCTCGGCACGCGAGCATGCACAATCGCAAGCTTTGCTCTTGATGGAGCGTTACCGGCGCGATATTGAAGGGTCTGCTACCCAAACTTTGCTGCCCATTATGAGAGCTTTAGGCGCTCGCGAAACTTCGGTGCGGTTTGCTCGTGAGACACCCAAAGTAGACCCTATGCACGCTAGTTCGACCGATAACGCCAGCCTCGATCAAGCGGTTCAAGGTGCTGCGGCTTCGGCGCGCGTTGCTTAGAGTAGGGGGGTTTAAGAGCCGAAGCAAAAGCTAAACCTGTTAAAATTCAAGGGTTTACTTATAATCAGACCGGCTAGCGACTACATTCATATCTCCTCGAACTTTTACGTCCCTAGTCAATTGCTTCGCTAAGCAGTCATTTAGCCAAGCACTAAATTTAAGCTGGGGTCGGTAATCAAGCTCGCGAGGTCGCTGCGTCGGTACACTCAAGGAGTTACCGTTGTCAGCGGTACATCATCAAACTGCCTCAAGCGCAGAACAGTCCAATAGCTCATCAGCCGCTTCACGGCTTTTAGATCCCTTTATTCCCGCTGCATTAGTGTTAGCCGATGGCACCGTATTTTTCGGTCGCTCGATTGGAGCCGCCACAATGAAAACCGGCGAAGTTGTTTTTAATACCTCGCTAACGGGTTACCAAGAAATTCTCACCGACCCGAGTTATGCACGGCAACTCGTAACGCTAACCTATCCGCATATCGGCAACACCGGCACTACGCCCGAAGACGAAGAGTCCTCCGGTATTTTTGCTTCTGGCTTAATCATAAAAGATTTGCCGCGCCGCTCTTCAAATTGGCGGAACAAAGAAGATTTGCAAGCCTATTTAGTTCGGCACTCAATTCCCGGTATATCCGATATTGATACCCGTAAGCTCACGCGCTTGTTGCGTGAAAAAGGTGCCCAAAACGCATGCTTAATTGCAGGCTCGTTACCCGGCGAAACCTTGGATGTTGCGGCCGCTTTAAAAGCAGCCCAAGGCTTTGCAGGTTTAGCAGGAATGGACTTAGCTAAAGAGGTAAGCACCAAATCTTCATACACATGGACCGAAGGTTCGTGGGCCTTGGGCAACGGTGGTAAAGACAGCGGACACCGAACCATTGCAGAGCAACCGTATCATGTCGTGGCATTCGACTTTGGTGTTAAGCGTAATATTTTGCGCATGTTAGCCGACCGCGGTTGCAAAGTTACCGTATTACCTGCACAAGCTTCGGCGCAAGATGCGTTGGCTTTAAAGCCAGATGGAATTTTTCTTTCCAATGGCCCAGGCGATCCAGAGCCTTGCGATTACGCCATAAAAGCAAGTCGCGAGTTAATCGAATTGGGTCTACCTACCTTTGGTATTTGTCTTGGTCATCAAATTATGGGCTTGGCCTCCGGCGCTAAAACCATGAAGATGAAATTTGGGCATCACGGTGCCAATCATCCAGTTAAAGATTTAGATACTGGCAAAGTACACATTACTTCGCAAAATCATGGTTTCGCGGTTGATCCCAATACCCTAACAAGCAATTTACGGATTACCCATACCTCATTATTTGACGGCACAATTCAAGGCCTCGCACGGACAGATAAACCAGCGTTTTGCTTTCAGGGTCATCCCGAAGCAAGTCCCGGTCCGCACGATATTGGCTATCTCTTTGATCGCTTTATTGAACTGATCAAAACAAATAAAAAGAAGGCCTAACATGCCCAAACGTTCCGACCTTAAAAGTATTTTAATTATTGGTGCAGGCCCCATCGTTATTGGGCAAGCTTGCGAGTTCGATTACTCGGGGGCGCAAGCATGTAAAGCCTTGCGCGCCGAAGGTTACCGTGTGGTTCTGGTCAATAGCAATCCGGCCACCATCATGACTGATCCAGAAACCGCCGATGTAACTTATATCGAACCGATTACTTGGCAAGTTGTAGAAGCCATAATTGCTAAAGAAAAGCCTGACGCAATTTTGCCAACGATGGGTGGTCAAACAGCTTTAAATTGCGCACTCGATTTACATAAGCATGGCGTGTTGGCTAAATACAATGTGGAGCTTATCGGGGCTTCACCCGAAGCGATTGATAAAGCCGAAGATCGCCTAAAGTTTAAAGACGCCATGACCAAAATTGGGTTAGGTTCGGCGCGCTCGTCTATTGCACACACGATGGATGAGGCTTGGGGTGCCCAACGGTTAGTTGGTTTCCCAGTAGTTATTCGGCCTAGTTTTACCTTGGGTGGAACTGGCGGTGGTATTGCTTACAACGCCGAAGAATTTGAAATTATTTGTAAGCGCGGGTTAGAAGCCTCGCCCACCAGTGAATTGCTAATTGAAGAAAGCATGATTGGTTGGAAAGAGTACGAGATGGAAGTTGTGCGTGACCGCAACGACAACTGCATTATTGTTTGCGCTATTGAAAACTTAGACCCAATGGGCATTCACACAGGGGACTCTATTACTGTGGCCCCCGCGCAAACGCTAACCGATAAAGAGTACCAATTATTACGTAATGCTTCAATCGCAATTTTGCGCGAAATTGGCGTCGAAACTGGTGGCTCTAACGTGCAGTTTGCAATTAACCCCGAGGACGGGCGTTTAATTGTGATCGAAATGAATCCCCGGGTGTCGCGTAGCTCGGCCTTGGCTTCAAAAGCAACCGGTTTTCCAATTGCAAAAATTGCTGCAAAGCTAGCGGTTGGCTACACGCTCGACGAATTGCGTAACGACATTACTGGCGGTGCAACGCCCGCATCATTCGAGCCGTCAATCGATTACGTAGTGGTAAAAATTCCACGCTTTGCCTTCGAAAAATTTCCTACAGCCGATTCTCACTTAACCACCCAAATGAAATCGGTTGGCGAAGTGATGGCTATCGGCCGTACTTTCCAAGAAGCGTTTCAAAAAGCATTACGCGGTCTCGAAGTTGGTGTTGATGGATTAAACCAAAAGACCACCGACCGATCTGTTATTGAAGAAGAATTAGGCGAGCCTGGCCCAGAGCGCATTTGGTATGTGGGCGATGCGTTTGCGCAAGGTTTTAGTATTGACGAAGTGTTCACACTCACAAAAATAGACCCTTGGTTCTTAGAACAAATTAAAGAAATCGTCGATCTGGAATTAGAAATTGAAAAATTTACTTTATCTAATATTTCTGCCAACACGTTTCGGGAGCTGAAGCGTAAAGGCTTCTCGGATCGCCGCTTAGCGTTTTTACTAGACAGCAGCGAAGGCGAAGTACGTCGCAAGCGCCATAGCTTAGGTGTACGCCCAGTGTACAAACGGGTCGATACTTGTGCTGGCGAATTTGCCACCGATACGGCCTATATGTACAGCACCTATGAAGACGAGTGCGAAGCCAACCCCACCGACAAAAAGAAAATTATGGTGCTGGGTGGCGGTCCCAACCGCATTGGCCAAGGTATTGAATTTGATTATTGCTGCGTACACGCGGCCCTTGCATTGCGTGAAGATGGGTTCGAGACCATTATGGTCAATTGCAATCCAGAAACCGTATCCACCGATTACGATACCAGCGATCGGTTGTACTTTGAGTCATTAACACTCGAAGATGTTTTAGAGATTGTAGAAAAAGAAAAGCCCGTTGGCGTCATTGTTCAATACGGTGGTCAAACACCGCTAAAACTAGCCAAGTCATTAGAAGCGAATAATGTACCGATTATTGGTACTAGCCCTGAATCGATTGACATCGCCGAAGACCGCGAGCGGTTTCAAAAACTACTGACCAAATTAAACTTACGCCAACCGCCTAACCGTACTGCGCGAACCGAAGAAGAGGCCTTGCGTTTGGCCGCTGAAATTGGTTACCCCTTGGTCGTTCGCCCCAGCTATGTACTAGGCGGCCGTGCGATGGAAATTGTGCACGAGCAGCGTGATTTAGAACGCTATATGCGTGAAGCCGTTAAAGTTTCTAACGATAGCCCCGTATTGCTTGATCGATTTTTAAATGATGCGATTGAAGTCGACGTTGACTGTATCGCTGATGGCCACCGTGTGTTTATTGGCGGCGTAATGGAACATATCGAACAAGCGGGTGTGCACTCTGGCGATTCGGCGTGTTGCTTGCCGCCGTACTCTTTAGATGCCACCATCGTTGCTGAAATTAAACGCCAAACTGCAGTAATGGCCGAAGCCTTGCAAGTCATTGGTTTGATGAATGTGCAATTTGCGATTCAAAAAAATGCGGCGGGTGAATCCACTATTTTTGTGTTGGAAGTAAACCCCCGCGCTAGCCGCACCGTGCCGTTTGTTTCGAAGGCCACCGGTTTGCAGTTAGCTAAAATTGCGGCCCGTTGCATGGCGGGTATTACCTTAGATCAACAAGGCGTTTTTAACGAAGTAACGCCGCATTATTTTTCTGTAAAAGAAGCCGTGTTTCCGTTTGTTAAGTTTCCTGGCGTAGATACCATTCTTGGCCCAGAAATGAAGAGCACTGGCGAAGTCATGGGTGTCGGCAAAACTTTTGGCGAAGCCTTTGTTAAATCGCAGCTGGGCGCAAGCGTTAAGTTACCCGAGCAGGGCAACGCGTTTATCAGCGTGAAAAATTCGGACAAAGTAAGGGCCGTCAAAGTAGCTCAAGCCTTGCACGATTTAGGCTTTGGCTTAATTGCTACCAAAGGTACAGCGGCGGCTATTAGCGAGGCCGGCCTGCCAGTGGTAACAGTGTTTAAAGTAACTGAAGGCCGTCCGCACGTGGTTGATCGCCTTAAAAACGGCGACATTACGTTAATGATCAATACCGTTGAAGAAAAGCGTCAAGCGATTTCCGATTCACGTTCCTTGCGAACGACTGCATTAGCGCAGCGAGTGACTTACTACACTACGATTGCCGGTGCAATGGCAGCAGTGGAGGGCATTAAGCACTTGCATAATTTGGAAGTAACTAGTCTACAGGCCTTGCACGAAAGTCTGGTTTAAACAAGAAGTCGCTTCTAGGGCTTTTTAAAGGCAACTTGTCGGTTTTCCGCTAGGCTTTTATACTTACGCTACCGTACCGACCCCGGCTCAATGCCGGGGTTTCGTTTTACCCTTTTTGTTTGAAAGAATTTCTATGGCCTTTATCCCCATGACCAAGCGCGGCGCGGCGCTACTTACCGCAGAGTTGCATCGGCTGAAATCTGTTGATCGCCCACATATTATTGTTGCCATCGCCGAAGCGCGCGCCCAAGGCGACTTGTCGGAGAACGCCGAATACGAAGCCGCTCGTGAGCGCCAAGGCTTTATTGAAGGCCGCATTCAAGATTTAGACGGCAAGCTGTCTAACGCGCAAATTATTGATCCATCCACGCTAGACGGCGAAGGCCGTATTGTGTTTGGTTCAACCGTCGAACTAGAAGAAACTGAAACGGGTAAAAAAGTGACTTACCAAATCGTCGGTGATGACGAAGGGAATATTGAAAAAGGTTGGCTCACAATATCCAGCCCGATTGCTCGCGCATTAATTGGGAAGTATGTTGACGATACCGTTTCGTTTAATGCACCCGGTGGTCTGCGTGAGTATGAAGTTTTGGATGTTAAGTACATCTAGGTATTATTTAATTTTGCAGCAACTTTAGGCCTGCAGAAATGATCAAACGGCAAACAGTTTTTAAGTACTGTTTGCCGTTTTTAGCTTAATACAAATGGTCGAACTAGATCAGTTCACAAGTGTCCGAAATGGACACTTGTAAAAAACTTAGCTGCGACGGCCGCGTCTTGATAAAGCAAGTAGGCCAAGACCCAATAAAGCAACGGTGCCAGGCAATGGAACCGCGTTGCTACCTGTCGTGCAAGTGCCGTCTAAATTCGCCGGTCCGTTTGCACCGGTACCAGAAGTACAAATTACGCGGGTGTTCATGTCAGAATTACGATTTCCACCGGCTGCCGCATTATCGTCACCCCAAAAACCGAATTCAAGCTTAGGCGCATTTCCGCCCGGTAAATGATTGTTGTAGAGAGTCGCGTTAATGCCCAAAACAGCATCGCTGTTTAGGTCACGTGCTGGTGTGATGTCATTCAAACTAATATTGCGGCCGTTGCCGGTAACAGACCCTGAAAAGTTACCCCAGTATTGAAAACCACCTGAATAGTAGGTGTCTGAAAAAGTCATGTTGATGTTGTATGTCTTATGATCCGAGCCAATAAACGAACCGCCAAGTGTAGAGCTACCTGTTGCATTGGCAGTCAAAGTGGCTTGCCAAGTAACGATATCTAAACCTTGATTGTGCAGGGGGGAATTGTTAAATGGACCTGATTGAATTGCGTAAGTAGCAGCGATTGCTGAGCTGGTCCCAACGGCGGCGATTGCGAAGGCGAGAATAATTTTTTTCATGATAACTACCAATGTTAGGAAGAGTTTGATTGATAGCTACCTAGCATTTTGTGTGCCAAGCCATGACTGCGCGGTATTTCTCTGCATTAAATCAATGGGTTAGAGTTTTGAGCGCGATGATGCAAAATTAAGTCACATGAAAAATGTGATGCAATCGACTCAAAAACTTGGAGAGTAAATTGCCTTTGAAAAATTTCCGACGTGACATTTTTCAAATTTATCGCGTGGCTAAGCTAATTAGCAAAAGTGTAAGTTTTGGGATGTCGACGAAAACTTGCTTCTCGCGTTCTGCAGTGCTAGTATTCCTTACTACTAGTAAGGAATTTATATGCCCACCGCAACCTTAACAAGCAAAGGTCAAATAACCCTACCACTTGCCGTACGGCTAGCGTTGGGTTTAAGTGCGGGCCAGAAGGTCGATTTTTTGCCTGATGGTGATAGCTTTCGTGTCGTCGCAATGCGTACCGAGGTATCTGCATTGCGCGGACGGTTTGCGGGGCGTGTAAAAAAACCAATCACGATTGCACAGATGGATGCGGCTATTGCACGGAGTGCTGTCAAAGGGGCTCTATGATTGGGTTGGATACCAATGTGCTGGTTCGCTACTTGGTTCAAGATGAGCTAAAACAAGCGGCCCAAGCTACCCAGTTAATAGAAAACAAATTAACGGTTGTCGATCCCGGCTTTGTAAGCTTGGTGGTTTTGCAAGAGTTGTATTGGGTGCTTACAAGTTTGTACAGCGTGACTGGATCTGAGTGGCTAATTACAGTTGAAGATTTATTGGCCAGCCAAACCGTGCATATCGAGCAACGCGAGGTGGTGCAAGCCGTTATTCGAGTTTGTAAAAGTAAAAAAGCAAGTTTTGTGGATGTGCTTATTACGCAAGTCGCTAAATCAGCCGGTTGTATACAGACTGTAACGTTCGATAAAGCGGCGGTGCGTTTTGCGGGGATGGCGGCAGTTTAAGTCTGCCGCTACCTTACTTAAACCCCAACGCCAACGGTAGCCAAGTACTTAAAGCCGGTATAAAAGTAAGCATCACCAAAATAATTGCATGCGCTAGCAAAAATGGTTTTAGCTCTCGCACCAAATCATTTAACGGTACTCTCGATACGTTTGACGTTACGAACAGGAGCCCCCCAACCGGCGGGGTAATCATCCCTAACGTTAAATTAAAGATAACGATCATTGCAAAATGAATTGGATCGACGCCTAGCTTTGCCGCCACGGGTGCAAGAATTGGCACTAGTACCATCACGCCCGGCAAAGGCTCAATAAAAATACCAAAAATCAGCAAAAAGATGTTAACGGCGATGAGAAAACCAATCACCGAGAATTGCTGGGCGATCATCCATTCCGCTAGTTTTTGCGGTACGCCTTCAATCGTCAGGACCCACGCGAATGCGTTGGATAGTCCGATGATGATAAGCACCGATGCTGTCAGTAAAGCGGAGCGTGCAAGGATGTCGGGAATCGCTTTCCACTCTAAAGTGCGGTAGATAAATTTGCCGCAAATCAAAGCGTAAAACACAGCAACAACCGAAGCTTCGGTTGGCGTAAACCAACCCGCACGCATACCACCTAAAATAATAATTGGTAGCAACAGCGCTGGTATCGCTTTGAAAGTCGTTTGCAGCATTTCTTTGGCAGGAGGCATTTCACCAACACCACGATAGTTGCGTTTATTAGCAATGCGCCAATTCACGATACACATCCCAACTGCAATCAAAAGGCCGGGTAAAAGGCCCGCCACAAACAGCTTGCCAACCGAGACCCTTTCATCTTGCAGCGCATAAACAATCATGATGATTGACGGCGGTATGATGGGCCCAACAATGGCTGTTGCAGCTGTGAGCGCGGCAGCATAAGAGCGGTCATAGCCAGCCTTATCCATCATCTTAATCATCATCGAACCGGGGCCAGCCGCATCGGCTAATGCCGAGCCTGAGATGCCCGAGAAAAAGGTCAGCGCGCCCACATTGGTGTAGCCCAAGCCGCCACGTTTGTGACCAACAAATTGTGAGGCAAATTTTAGTAGTACTTCAGTAAGCGATCCGCCGCTCATTAGCTCGGCGGCGAGAATAAAAAACGGTACTGCCATTAATGGAAAACTATCGATGCCCGAAAAAGTTTCTTTCAGTAAAACGAAAAGCGGAAAGGTTGTGCCGAATACAATAGCGGCAAGGGTCGACAAACCCAATGCGAAAGCAACCGGTAAGCCGATCGCCAAAAAACCGCAAGTGCACAACAGCAATATAAGGCTAGCACTCATAGCGAGGCACTCGCATTCGCATCGAAATGTTCATCCGAAGCAAATTTTCTATCGGTAATGTAACCGCGAACAATAAACAGCCAGTGAATAATTAAAAACACACCGCCTATTGGCATTGCAGCGTAAATATACGCAAAGGAAATTTGCGTTGCAGCAGTTGATTGAAACTGCGCACGCAGCATGTACAAGTATCCGTAGTACACCATGAAACAGAAAAAACCCAGCAACAGTAACGCAACGATAATTCGCAAGAACATCGCCAGTTTTTTTGGCAATGCGTCTTGCAAATTATCAATCGCAACATGGCCGCCGTATCGATACACGAGGCCAGCACCCAAGAACGTTACCCATATCATTAAATGTCTGGCAACTTCTTCAGCCCACTCAATCGATTGACTGGTGAGGTAGCGCAATCCAACATTAGCGAAAATAATCATCGCCATGGCGGCTAACATTAAAATAAGAAGCCAGCGATTAAATGAAACGAAGTAACGTTCTAGGGCATCCATACGGTTTACTTTACCGCTTGAATGGCAGCAATTCGATCAGCACCGAACTCTTTAGCGTAACCGGCTTGAGCCGCAACAACCGCTTTGCGGAAACTCTCGCCGTCGACTTTTTCGACAATTTGCATCCCTTCAGACTTTAACTGAGCAACGCCACGTGCCTCATCGCTAGCAACGCGATTTCGCATGGCGGTCCCGCCTTTTTTTGCAGCTTCGGTGAAGATTTTTTTATCCGCATCAGCCAGCTTATTAAACACAGCACCGGACATCAAAATCATTGCGGGTGAATACACATGTCCAGTTAACGATAAGTGTTTTTGCACTTGCGAAAACTTTGAAGCCAAAATAACTGGAATCGGATTTTCTTGACCGTCAATCACACCTTGTTGCAATGCACCGAATACCTCTGGGAATGCCATTGGAGTTGGCAAGATGCCAAACGTTTTGTAACCGTCCATGTGCACTTTGTTTTCCATCGTACGCATTTTTAAACCAGCTGCATCAGACGCGCTTGTTATAGGGCGTTTGTTATTGGTCATGTGACGGAAACCATTTTCGGCCCACGCCAGCGCTTGAATACCACGCGCAGGGAACTTAGTTAGGATCTCTTGTCCGATAGGGCCATCGAGGGTTTTGCGCGCATGGTCATAGTCGCGAAACAAAAATGGAATATCAACAATTTTTGTTTCTGGTACGAAATTGCCAACGGGGCCCGTAGAAGTCACTACTAAATCAATCGTGCCTAGCTGCGCCGATTCAATCATCTCGCGCTCACCACCTAAGGCGGATGCGGGGAAATGTTGGCACTTATAGCGGCCAGCAGTATTCTTTTCGATTTCTTCGCAGAAAGCGTTGGCGCCTGCACCGTAATGTGAATCACGTACAACCGCATAGCCAATTTTTAAAGTAGTCTGTGCGCTTACAACATTAATAAAACCGGCAGATAAGCCTGCTAAAACAAAGGCCTGAGCGATTAGTTGACGACGAAATAGCATGATGTCTCCTTGGGGAAATAATAGGTGTATTTGAACGCTTAGTTTGAAGGCTTAAAAACCTCGCCCCGCATAATAGCGTGCCTAAGGATGTTGCTCGCATAAGTAGTACCCCTATGCTTCCCAGTCTTCAATTTCCAAACCCTGGACCCGGCTAAATTCGCTTGTATTGTGCGTAATCAATATGGCTTTGTTGGCGCACGCTATTGCAGCGATCAATAAGTCGTTTGCGCCAATTAGATTGCCTTGCTCAGTAAGCGCCAGCCGAATTTGTGCGTAGTGTTCTGCCGCTTTGTCGTCGAACTCAAAACTGTTTAGCGGCGCAAACAGTTTGTACAACAGTTGAACGTTTTGTTCTTTTTGCTCGCTACGCAGCGCGCCAAATAAAAGTTCCGCTTTTACAACGCTGCAAAGCGCAACATCCGATGGACCGTATTGCAAAAATTGCTTGCGTACTTTCAGATTTTTACGTTGCCATAACTGAATGCAAACGTTGGTATCCAAAAGACGTATCAATTGAAGCGCTGCCTTGCTTCAAGTGGCAATTCGGCAGGTCTGGATTGCGCCTCGCCTTGCCAAGCATCAAATAGCTCTAAATAGCCCTCTGGCCATTGATTTTGAGCACAGGTTTCGCGTTTAACTAGCTCTGCAAGATATTTAGAAAGTGGCAAATTCGCTTGTTTCGCTTTTAGGCGTATTTGGGTTTCCACGTCGTCTGGGACATAAAAATGAAGTTGTGACATGGCGCTGCCTCCCGTATATGTGCTATATGTGGAAGATAGGCCTTAGGCACTAAAATGTCAATTGAAAAAAAGCAAGCACATTAAGGTTTGTACTTGCCATTTAATGATGCGTTGTTACTTAGTCCTCGGCCTCGGTGCCGAAGTTCTAGGCCCACGCGGCGCTGAACTCGGCGCGCGCGCAGGGCTTGGGGCACGAACTGGTCCGCTAGGCGCACTGCGTCCAAAACGACTGCTGGTTTCTGGCGTTGCAGCTTGATCGTCTCTCACGCGAACGCGGCGACTATCGGCACGTTCGCCGTAATTGTTGCCAAAACTGTCGGTCCGACGCGGTGCTGGCGTACGCGGACCAGCAGCCATATCGTCCCTAGTTGGGCGACGGGGTGGAGGAGCAGCGCCTTGGGTTGATGCGTTACGGCTCGAATAGTCTCTACGGCCCGAATCCCGGGCTGAAAAATCTCTGCTGGATGATTCACGATTTGATGGTTCACGATTTGATGATTCACGATTTGAATACTCACGCGGCGCTGAAGTACGTGCCGAAGTATCGCGAACAAATGCCCCGCGAACCGGCCTTGTATCTTGCGAACTTCCTTGCGAACTTTCTTGACCACGAATTGGCGAATCACTTAACCGCGAACGCTTGGTGCCAACTCGCATTGGTCGCGCTGCAACTCTTGGTCGTGCGGCGGCTTCGGCATCTTTACGCTCGGTCTCGGCACGACGGGCTACTTTAATGCGGCGTTGTTTACGTTCAACTTGTTTGGCAACCGTGGCTTCGCGCTCTTCTTGCGTCATCGCACGGTAGATCACTAAGGTTTTGCCGATAATTTGAACGGCATCAGCGTTGAGCTCTTTGCAAATAGAGGCCATAGCAGCACCACGTTCTTCGCGATCTTCGCCGCCAACGCGAATTTTCATTAGCTCATGGACGCGCAAGGCACGATCGATTTCCGCATAAACGGCTGGTCCTAGTCCTTTATCACCCACCAAAACAACGGGTTTTAAGGGATGGGCAAGACCTTTTAATTCTTGGCGTTGGGCGGGCGTCAACATGGCAATTAGCTTTTTCTTTGAACAATGACGCATTGTAGTACGCTCAAGCCTAGGTAATCTTTCCTAGAGTCGACGTAGCACCCCAATTTCGGCCCTTTCCGCTTCTTTCCACCCCCCTTTTCACGGTGCATGAGTAAAAACAAGTTCAGTAAGCAATGGGTTCACGACCATATCAACGACCCCTACGTAAAATTAGCCACCAAACACGGCTACCGTGCCCGCGCGGCTTTTAAGCTCATTGAGATTGATGCCCAAGACCATTTAATTCGTAAAGGCATGCGCATTGTTGACTTGGGCTCAACCCCTGGTTCGTGGTGTCAAGTGCTGCGCGAGCGTTTGGCGATTCCGCAAGGTGGCTTGGACGGGCAGGTGATAGCACTCGATTTATTGCCGATGGAGCCAGTCGCGGGTATCGAGTTTATTTTGGGTGACTTCACGGAGGAGGTCGTTGCAAAAGAACTAGAGCAACGTTTAGGTGGGCATAAACTCGATTTGGTTTTATCCGACATGGCCCCTAATTTAAGCGGTATTGGGTCCGTAGATAGTGCCCGAATGGAGTATTTAGCCGAGCTGGCCCTAGATTTTTCTCGGTTGCATTTAAAGCCTAGTGGGGCGTTGCTGATTAAGTGTTTTCATGGGCCTAGTTACAACACAATCGTCAAATTGTTTCGCGCCAACTTTACCCAAGTGCATATCCGCAAGCCCAATGCCTCGCGCGCCAAATCCAAAGAGACCTTTCTGTTAGGTCGTGGATTAAAGACCGACTAGTGAAAAGCCGATAAGCTAGTCTTTGGAACTAGCGGGTAAAACGGTTTTGATTAAGTTTTAACCAACGGTCGAAATTGCGCAACAATTGACGACCACTAAAGCTTGTAAATTGACCTTTAAACCCCATGTTCCAAAACAATGGCAAGGTTGCGTGCTGACGTGTGTCAATGTTGCAAAAAATGCCCCTGCTTTGAAGCGCGCATAGGCTGTTAATGAGGTTTAGAATATGAAACGAGTAAAGAGTGGGATTCCGTCAGTTCAGTTGGAACGGCAGCACCCATCAGCAATGTGTATGTCCATAAGCAATTTAAGTGCAGCAACCGAAGGGGTATCCGAGTGAACAATTTGTTCCCAAAAGCAGCAGTCTGGTTAATCGTCGCCGTAGTTTTGTTTACGGTTTTCAAATCATTCGATAAGAGCACACCGCGCGGCACTGATTTGCCGTTTAGTACTTTTATGGACGCAGCCCGCAATGGCCAAATTAAGTCTGCCGAAATCGATGGTCGCACAATCCGCGCAATCGACAAAGATGGCAAAGCCGTAACAACGTACTCGCCAGGTCATATTTGGACTGCCGATGATTTGATGAAATCAAACGTTGTCGTCACCGGCAAAGCTGAGCAGGAGTCGTCGTTGCTGCAGCAAATTTTAATCAACTGGTTCCCGATGTTGTTGCTCATTGGCGTTTGGATTTTCTTCATGCGCCAAATGCAAGGCGGCGGTCGGGGCGGTGCATTTTCCTTCGGTAAAAGCAAAGCGCGGTTGTTGGACGAAAATACCAACAACATCACTTTCATAGACGTGGCTGGTTGCGACGAAGCCAAAGAAGAAGTGAAAGAAATTGTCGACTTTTTACGCGACCCGTCAAAATTTCAAAAGTTGGGCGGAAAAATGCCCCGTGGTATTTTGTTGGTTGGTTCACCCGGAACCGGTAAAACGCTGTTAGCTAAAGCCATTGCTGGCGAAGCCAAAGTGCCGTTCTTCTCGATCTCAGGTTCGGATTTCGTTGAAATGTTTGTGGGTGTTGGTGCGTCGCGGGTTCGCGACATGTTTGATACCGCCCGCAAAAATTCACCTTGTATTATTTTCATCGACGAGATCGATGCGGTTGGTCGTCAACGTGGCGCCGGTCTAGGCGGTGGTAATGATGAGCGCGAGCAAACATTAAACCAAATGCTAGTCGAAATGGATGGCTTTGAAACTGGCCAAGGCATTATCGTAATCGCGGCAACAAACCGTCCCGATGTACTTGACCCAGCTTTACTGCGTCCGGGCCGTTTTGATCGTCAAGTCGTTGTGCCGTTACCGGACATTCGTGGTCGCGAACAAATTCTAAATGTACACATGCGCAAAGTGCCTTTGGGCAACGACGTCAAGGCCGAAACAATTGCTCGTGGAACCCCAGGTTTCTCTGGAGCAGATCTAGCTAACTTAGTAAACGAAGCGGCATTGTTCGCAGCCCGTCGCGCTGGTCGCACTGTAGAAATGAACGATTTCGAGCGCGCTAAAGACAAAATTATTATGGGTGCCGAGCGCCGTACTTTAGTGATGGACGACGAAGAAAAGCGCAACACGGCTTATCACGAATCTGGCCATGCGCTAATCGGCAAGTTGCTACCTAAAATGGACCCAGTTCATAAAGTAACCATTATTCCGCGCGGACGTGCTTTAGGTGTAACCATGTCTTTGCCAGAAAAAGACCGTTATTCATACGACCGCGAGTATATGCTGAATCAAATTGCCATGCTGTTTGGTGGTCGTATTGCCGAAGAAGTATTCATGAATCAAATGACTACTGGCGCTTCAAACGATTTCGAACGTGCTACAAAATTAGCCCGCGATATGGTTACGCGTTATGGCATGAGCGATAAATTAGGCACTATGGTGTATGCCGAAAACGAAGGCGAAGTGTTCTTGGGTCGATCAGTTACCAAAACGACTAATTTGTCCGAAGCAACCATGCAAACCGTTGATGTTGAAGTGCGCCGAATTTTGGATGAACAATATGCATTGGCGCGTAATTTGATCGAAACGCATTCGGACAAAATGCATGCAATGGCAAAGGCTTTGCTCGAATTTGAGACCATCGATGCTGAGCAAATCGAAGATATTATGCAAGGCCGTGCACCGCGTCCACCTAAAGAGCCAGGTTCCACTTCGGGCTCCTCAAGTGGTGGAACACCAGCGGCCGCAGCGCCTGTAACAGCTGAAGTTGCAGATGCAAAACCAGCCGATGAACCTTCAGCGCCAATCCCGCCGACTAAAGGGCCAGAGAATAATCCTGCCTAACAAAATAGTTACGCGCAGGATTTAAATAGGACTAAAAAACCTATGTTTTCGTAATTAATAAAACATGCCCGCCAGTTTGCGGGCATGTTTTTTTCGGGATGTCGAAACTCGCAATGCCTACCGCAATGTCTAACAAGAACAATTTAACTGATGCGCCGTTGACCCTAAAGTGTGGCCGTTTTAGCTTCGTCCTGAATCGACCTTTAGTCATGGGTATTGTTAATACGACGCCTGATTCATTCTCTGATGGGGGGCAGTTTGATAGCGCGAAGGCAGCCATTGAACACGCCTTGGTACTTTATGAGCAAGGTGCAGATATTCTTGATATTGGTGGCGAATCCACCCGCCCCGGCGCGCCGCTAGTTGATATTGAACAAGAATGGGCAAGGGTAGAACCCGTTTTAACGGCTTTAACGAAGCGCTCTTTTGCTGTTTCAATCGATACGCGCAAACCCGAAATTATGCGGCGTGCGCTGGCCTTAGGCGTCGATATGATTAACGATGTCGAAGGGTTTGCTGACCCCCTAAGTATTGAGCAAGCCCGCCAGTCTAATTGCGGGTGTTGCATTATGCACATGCAAGGATCGCCTTTAACAATGCAGCAAGCGCCCGATTATCGGGATGTGTTTAATGAAGTAACACATTTCTTTTACGATCGAATTGAGAGACTTCGTGCTGGAGGCGTAGCCGACAATCGGCTTTGCGTAGATCCGGGCATTGGGTTTGGCAAAACTTTAGAACACAACTTGCTGCTAATCCGGCAGTTAAAAGCGTTAGAAACAAAGTTGCAACTGCCGGTTTTAGTGGGCTTGTCTCGTAAAAGTTTTATCGGTCAAATCACCGGTAGATCGGTTGACGAGCGATTGGCTGGTAGTGTTGTAGCGGCAGTATTAGCAGTGCAAGCAGGTGCAAAAATTGTGCGCGTCCACGATGTTGGAGCCACGGTAGATGCCCTTAAAGTTGCTCAAGCAATTGCAGACGTAAATATTGATTAGTACTACAAAAAATTTAAAAGAGAGTTTAAGAATATGGGTCGCAAATATTTCGGAACAGATGGCATTCGTGGCCTAGTGGGTACAGACCCAATCACTCCCGAGCGCATGTTGCAATTAGGTTTTGCGGCAGGGCGTGTATTAGCTAACAATTCTGATGTAGCGCATCCCACAGTTTTAATTGGAAAAGACACACGTATTTCTGGCTACTTATTAGAGGCCGCATTAGAAGCCGGTTTCGCAGCGGCAGGTGTCGACGTCGTAATGACCGGCCCAATTCCTACACCTGCTGTAGCTTACCTAACGCGCGCGTTGCGTATGTCAGCAGGCGTGGTTATCTCAGCCTCGCACAATCCGTACCAAGATAACGGCATCAAGTTTTTTTCGGCACAAGGCAATAAATTGCCCGATGACGTCGAAAGCAAAATCGAAGCCGAAATGGATCAACCTTTAGTTTGTGCAGCTTCGGATAAGCTTGGAAAAGTACGCCGCCTCGATGATGCCGCAGGTCGCTATATCGAGTTTTGTAAAAGTTCTTTTCCTAGCAATTTATCCTTGCACGGTTTAAAAATTGTGCTCGATTGCGCCAATGGCGCAGCCTACGAAACTGCACCAGCAGTTTTTCACGAATTGGGTGCAGAAGTAATCCGAATTCATGCGCAGCCCAATGGAACCAATATTAACGACCATTGCGGCGCGACACATACCGATTCGCTAGTGGAAGCGGTTAAGTCAACCGGTGCCGATTTAGGTATTGCTTTGGATGGTGACGCCGATCGCGTGATGTTGGTAGACAATGCTGGTCGTGTTTATAACGGCGATGAGCTTTTGTACATTATGGTTAAAGACCGTATGACTAGCGAATATGTACCCGGTGTTGTCGGCACTCTAATGACCAACTTGGCGTTAGAGCAAGCCTTTAGACAATTTGGAATTGGTTTTGCACGCGCCAAAGTGGGCGACCGTTATGTCCTAGAGACCTTGCAACAAAAAGGCTGGCGTTATGGTGGCGAAAGTTCGGGGCACTTGTTGGCTTTGGATTGTCACAGCACTGGCGACGGCACGATTAGTGCGCTACAAATTTTGCGCGCAATTAAACATCAAAAGAAATCATTAGCCGAATTGGTTTCCGATTTAGTAATGTTTCCGCAAACGCTAATTAACGTAAAAATTGCTAAAGATGCCGAGTGGCAAAACAACGAAACATTTAAAGCAACCCACAAAGAAGTCGAGGCACAGCTTGGTGATTCGGGGCGCGTGTTGATTCGTGCGTCCGGAACAGAGCCTTTAGTGCGAGTTATGGTCGAAGCGCGCGACGCCGATGTCGCACGTAAGGCAGCAGAGCGCATCGCCGACACACTTCGCGTGTGATTTTAAGCAAAATCTTTGCTATAATCTTGGATTGTTCGGGGCGTAGCTCAGCCCGGTAGAGTGCTTGCTTTGGGAGCAAGATGTCGGAGGTTCGAATCCTCTCGCCCCGACCAAATTAGTTTTAAGCCAGTAGTTTTAAGCCAGTAGCGCGCGGTTTAGCAGTTTGTTTCTAGTGGTTTGTTAGCGCCTTCTGCATTGTTTTGTGATTTACCCCTCGTTGATCTTACTGCCCGTAGCTCAGTTGGATAGAGCATCAGCCTTCTAAGCTGAGGGTCACAGGTTCGACTCCTGTCGGGCAGGCCACAAAAGTGTTTTTCAGTGGTGGGTATAGCTCAGTTGGTAGAGCCCCGGATTGTGATTCCGGTTGTCGCGGGTTCGAGTCCCGTTACTCACCCCATCAGCACTTTCGTTTCAACTCCCGCATTGGTATACAGTTTTTTCAGTCGGCACCCCTTTTCGTTTATTCCCCACTTGGTTTAAATCTCATGTCCCCACAAGATCAATTAAAAATCGCGGCGGCGCGTAAAGCTATGGACTATTTGGTTGATGGTTCAATCATTGGTGTCGGTACCGGCTCGACCGTTAACTTTTTTATCGAAGAGCTAGCGAAACAAAAACACCGCGTAAAAGCGGCCGTTTCAAGTTCGGTGCGCAGTACCGAACTATTACGCGCACATGGCATTGCTGTGCTCGATTTAAACGAAGTAGAAACCTATCCCATCTATGTGGATGGAGCCGATGAAATTAATTTCCAGCGCCACATGATTAAAGGCGGAGGCGCAGCACTAACTCGCGAAAAAATTGTTTCAGCCCAAGCAGAGCGCTTTATTTGTATCGTCGATTCGACCAAAGTTAAAACAACTTTAGGTGCATTTGCATTACCCGTTGAAGTGATACCTATGGCACGTAATCAGGTAGCCCGTGCATTAGTTAAATTAGGTGGTCAACCCAGGCTACGAGCTGGGGTAATTACAGACAACGGGAACGAAATTTTAGATGTTTCGGGTCTTCAAATTACTGACCCAGTTGGCCTAGAGCAAGCGATCAATCAAATTACCGGAGTCGTTTGCAATGGCTTGTTCGCAGTTAAGCCAGCCAGTGTAGCCATTGTTGCTAGCGCTGACGGTTTAAGAATAATGGGCAAGTAGCAGACTCAAGAAGCGGTCGACTAAGATTAAAGATAAGCCGACTTATTATTACAAAGAGGCCGACCCATTATTACAAATAAGCCGACCCATTAGTGGTCGATTAACAAGCCGCAAACGCGGCTTAATTAGTAACTTTAGTTTTTATTCTTTCGGTGGCGTGTAGCCCGCTGCTTGTTCTGCGCCATCACCAAAAAAGTAACCATCCATTTGCGTTGCCAAGTACTTACGCGCACGGGCGTCGGCCAAATTTAAGCGGTTCTCGTTAACCAACATTGTTTGGTGTTTTAACCAACCGGCCCAAGCTTCTTTAGAAACCGATTCCCAAATCTTTTTGCCTAACTCGCCAGGGTAGGGTGCATAGTCTAGGCCGTCAGCTTCTTTATTTAATTTGATGCATTGCACGGTACGAGCCATTTTATTTCCTTAATATCGGTAAAGTTTTTTTAGCGTATTTATTAACACTAGTGTTAAAGCGTTTTAATCAACACTTGCGATTTGCGATGCGCATTGTACGAAGCGCGCTTACTTGCAGGCAGCTCGCTTACATCAGCATTCTTAAATCCACGTTTTAAAAACCAATGCGTAGTGCGTGTTGTTAAAACAAATATTTTTTCTAGGCCTTGGGCTTTGGCGCGTTGCTCGATGCGACGCAAAATGCGCTCGCCATCGCCTTGGCTTTGTACTTGGCGATCAACGGCTAAACAAGCCATTTCGCCCATTTTTTCTGCTGCAAAACCAGTCAGTACAGCGCAGCCAAAAATAATGCCGTCGTGTTCTATTACGGTGTAATTTTGAATCTCTCGCTCTATGGTGGCGCGATCGCGTTTTACTAAAGTGCCATCGGCTTCTAGTGGGGCAATTAAACTCAAAATACCGCCGACGTCATCCTCGGTTGCTTCGCGCAAAGACTCGAGTGTTTCTTCAACAACCATCGTGCCAACGCCGTCGTGCAAAAACAATTCTAGTAGCACGCTGCCGTCTAAATTAAACGGCAAAATATGCGCTCGGGCAACCCCACCTTCGCAGGCTTTTAACGCAAAACGCAAATACAAACGCGTGTCGTCCGAAATATCGTTACCAGCCAAAATAGCTTGTGCCATTGCCTCGGTAATTTCGGTGCGAATTTTGCCGGTTTCGTCGGCAACACCTCTGGTCTCGGTAATGTAAATCAACTTGTCGGCATCCAATGCAACCGCAATATGCGCTGCCACATCTTCCATCATTAAGTTAAACGCCTCGCCGGTGGCCGAGTAGCCCAGCGGCGACAGCATGACGATGGTGCCGGAATCGAGGGCAAATTTAATTGTAGTGGTATCAATTTTGCGCACCATACCGGTATGCTGAAAATCGATACCATCCACAATGCCAACCGGGCGAGCTGCAATCAAGTTACCCGAAACAACGCGCACCGCGGAGTGGGCCATCGCCGTATTGGGCATTGCTTGCGAAAACGCGGCCTCGATATCGAGGCGAATTTCGCCCGCTGCTTCTTTGGCGCATTCTAGTGAAACGCTATCGGTGACACGCAAACCGTTTACAAATTGGCTTTGCACCCCGCGTAGGCGCAGTTGCTCTTCAACTTGCGGGCGAAAGCCGTGAACTAAAACAATGCGCATGCCCATGGCGTGCAACATACTTAAATCTTGCACCAAGGTATGTAGCTTTTGAGCGGCAATTAGCTCGCCGGGGATGCCCACAACGAAGGTCTTGCCACGAAAGGCGTGTACATAGGGCGCTACGCCGCGTAGCCAAGCTACGAACTGCGCATGGTCGGATGTCATTATCATGGCGCAAGATTATCATGGCTCAACAACAAAAAAATGCTCCTTTGGCATTAGCTTCAAAAGCGCGTTCATCTGAACGTTCTGTACCACGGTCCGATGTGCAATCACCGAACCGTCCAACAGATCGTCCAAACGTGCGAGCGCCAATGCCCAATATCGTTTATCCCGAGAGTTTGCCGGTTAGTGGCAGGCGGGAGGATATTGCGCGGGCTATCGCTGAGCACCCGGTGGTCATCGTCTGCGGTGAAACGGGGTCTGGAAAAACCACGCAGTTGCCAAAAATTGCTTGGCAGTCCGGTTGCGGCAGCAAAGGGCTTATTGGGCATACTCAGCCGCGCCGCCTTGCAGCGACTTCGGTTGCAAAACGGATCGCTCAAGAGTTGGGTTCCCCGCCCGGCGAACATGTGGGTTACAAAATTCGTTTTAATGAAACGATGCAGGCAACCGCCACCCTTAAGTTAATGACTGATGGCATCTTGCTGGCCGAAACCCTAAGTGATCCGCATTTACGCGCTTACGACTGTTTAATTATCGATGAGGCGCACGAGCGGAGTTTAAATATCGATTTTTTGCTGGGGTATTTAAAGCAATTGTTGGATGGCCCGCGTAAAAACACGCTTAAACTAATTATCACCTCGGCCACAATTGATGCACAACGGTTTGCAGAACACTTTGCCGACGGTGATCGTTTAGCACCAGTGATTGAAGTGTCGGGGCGTTTGTATCCAGTCGAGGTTCGTTACAACCCGCTGGAATTAAGTAAAAATAAGCCTAAGAAAAATCAGCCGACGCAAAAACCAGCGGCCACAAGCGCTACGAACAACGAGGGTAGAGCCGACGACGAACCCGATGCCGAAGATGATGATGTAGAGCAATCTTTGCCGGGCGCGATTGCCCAAGCCGTTGATGAATTATGGCGCTCAGGGCCGGGCGATATTTTAGTGTTTTTGCCAGGGGAGCGCGAAATTCGCGATTGCATGGAGCATTTGCGTAAAGCTCAAGGGCGCGGTGGTATCGGCCGCTTGGGTTCGCAAGCGGTCGAGATTTTGCCTTTGTTTTCGCGTCTGTCGGCAGCCGATCAAGAGCGGGTGTTTAGCACCAGCAATGGCTGGCGTATTGTGCTGTCCACCAATGTGGCAGAAACCTCGCTTACGGTTCCGGGTGTGCGCTATGTAATTGATACCGGTTTGGCGCGTGTTAAACGCTACCGTTACCGCAGCAAGGTCGAGCAACTTCAAGTTGAAGCTATTTCGCAAGCGGCGGCTAATCAAAGAGCGGGTCGCTGCGGGCGTGTTGCCGATGGTATTTGCATTCGGCTATACGATGAGTTTGATTATCTAAGGCGCACCAAGTTTACCGACCCGGAAATTATGCGCTCGTCTTTGGCCGCAGTTATTTTGCGCATGAAGGCTTTACGACTAACCGAGGTCGAAGCGTTTCCGTTTTTAGATCGTCCTCCCAGCCGCGCAATTTTGGACGGCTATGCGCTACTTACCGAGCTACAAGCCTTAGACGATGATAAAGCGTTAACCCCAATTGGTAAGCAACTGGCGCGATTGCCTTTAGATCCACGCATTGCACGCATGTTGCTTGCAGGTCACGAATTTAAAAGTTTGCCAGAAATGCTCGTAATTGCGGCCGCCTTGTCGGTGCAAGACCCGCGCGAGCGCCCGATGGAAGCCCAGCAAGCGGCTGACCAAAAGCATTTGCGCTTTTTAGACGAGCGCAGCGACTTTGTTAGTTGGTTAAAACTGTGGCAGTACTGGCAAGAATCGCGCGGCAAAGATGGCTCTAACCGAACACGACAAGAGCAATTAAAGCGCGAGTTTTTATCACCTCGTCGTTTGCGTGAATGGACCGACGTGCATCATCAGCTACAAGACACAGTCAAAGAGATTGGTTGGCTAGGTGAGCCTAAATTTCAATCAAAATCAACCAAGCCTGAAAAGCCAAGCAACAGTATTGCCGAGCAACTGGCCCCGCTAACGACAGTTAAAAGTGATGCGGCAACGTTTAAGCCCGTCGATTTTTCCAAGCCCTTAGAAGCACCGGTTTACGAGCGAATTCATCGCGCACTATTAGCGGGACTGCTAGGTAACTTGGGTTTAAAAAGTACCGAATCAAATGTATTTTTAGGAACGCACGAAGTAAAGTTTTTGGTGCATCCCGGTTCCGGTTTGGCCAAAAAACCGGGTAAATGGGTAATGGCCGCCGAGCTGGTCGAGACGACGCGTTTGTATGCGCGCCACGTAGCGCAAATTCAAGTGGATTGGATTGAAAAAGCGGCACCACATTTGTTGCGTCGCTCGTGTTCCGACGCACGCTGGGAAAAAAAAGCCGCCCAAGTAATGGCCTTCGAGCGCGCCGTGTTGTATGGCCTGCCAGTCTATACGCAACGCCGGGTTCCCTTTGGTGGAATAAACCCCGAGTTATCACGCGAGCTAATGATTCGCGCCGCCCTAGTCGATATGGAGTGGGAATCACGCTTAGCGTTTATGGACCACAACCGACGATTGGTATCGGAAATACAAGCTTTAGAACATCGTATTCGTCGACAAGATTTACTCATTGATGAGTCGATGTTGTATAGCTATTTTGATGCGCGAGTACCCGCCGATATTGTGACTGGCGCGCAGCTAGAATTATGGTGGCGCAAGCAGCCCAATAAACGCGAATTGTTTTTAATAAAAGACGATTTAATTCGCAAGTCTGTCGACGGTATTGGTAGCGAAAGTTTTCCTGGATTTCTGAGCATGCGGGGTGTTGATTTAGAAGTTCAATATCACTTCGAACCCGGCACGGCGCATGATGGCGTAACGTTAATCGTACCGCTGCACTTACTCAATCAAATTGACGGGCCGCGCACCGAATGGTTGGTTCCGGGCATGCTAAAAGAAAAAGTGCTGGCCTTTGTAAAAACGCTGCCGCCAAAACAGCGTCACCGTTTGCAGCCGTTAGACGAGTTTGCGCAAAAATTTGCTGCCGATAATTTTGGTGCTGGCGGGCCCGACCCCGAAGGTCGGTTTACCGATGCATTGCGTGATGCTGTAAAGCGCCATACGCAGTTGCCAGTGCTGCCGACCGATTTTCGCAGTGAGAATATTGCCCCGCATTTTTGGATGCGCTTCGTAGTGCAAGATGAATACGGCCGCGAATTGGGTTCTGGACGTGACCTAGCGCAAATACGAAGTCAACTTGGCCAACAAGCCCAGTCACAGTTTAAAGAAAAAATGCAACGTGCTGTTGACGGAAAAAACGCCACCGAAGGGATTGTTGGGGATCTAAGTTTCGTCGGTGCTAATGGTAAATCATCTAAAAACGAAGTTATTCAACCGAGTTCAGCAGACGAAACAAATCGACAGCCAAAATCGGTCTCGCAACGCCCAGAAACCTCCAATGGTGCCAATAGTGATCGACGAAATTTAGCGCAAGAGTTTGTTGATTGGTCTTTTGGTGAATTGACCGAACTAATTGAAGCAACGGGTCCTGATGGAAAAGTTCTGTATGGTTATCCTGCTTTAGTCGTTAAAAATAATGCCTGTTTGTTGGATGTGTTTGACGATCCGCAAGTGGCTTCACGCGAACATCGGCTCGGCCTTGCGCATTTGTTTGCGCTGCAATTTAAAGAACAAGTTAAATTGTTTGATCGCCATATTATTGCGTTTCGCGATATGACGATGCACTACATGAATCTAGGTAATGCGGATGAGTTGCGTGCGCAACTGTTAAGCGTTACGTTAAACCGCGCCTGTATGGCCGACCCTTTGCCAGTAAATCGCGCAGAATTTGAAGCCCGAGTTTTGCAAGCAAGACCAAAGTTTGGGCTAATTGCACAAGAGGTTGGGCGTTTAGTTGGGACCATTTTGTCCGAATACACCACAACCCAAAAGAAACTGGTGTCTGCCAAATCACATAGCCAAGCGTTTACCGATATGCAGACGCAATTAAAAAACTTGGTCGATAAAAAGTTTGTTACGACTCTTGCTTGGGAGCAACTGACGCATTTGCCGCGTTATTTAAAGGCAATCGCGTTAAGGATCGATAAATTAAAGGCCGATGGCGCACGCGACCAACAAAGAATGCTCGAGTTAAGCGGTTTATTAAACAACGTTCAGCGCGCCATGAGCCAGCGCGACGCAGTGATGAACCCACGATTGCAAGAACTGCGTTGGTTAATTGAGGAGCTGCGGGTGTCGTTGTTCGCGCAAGAGCTAAAAACCCCGGTTCCCGTGTCGGTTAAACGGCTAGAAAAATTGTGGCAAGTAATCAACGCTGGGTGATAATCTAGCTTGTCTCGTTTGAAGTTTTTTATAAAGCTGTATTTATGTCACTGTATTTTAAATTTATTGCGCTGTTCTTTCTTTCTGCTCACACCATTTTTGCGAGTGCGAATGTCGTCGTGGTTCTTAATTCCCGTGATGCAAACATTAGTTTGATCGATGTAAACACCCAAGCTACATTAGGGACTGTTCCGTCTGGCAAAGAACCTCATCACTTGTACCCAACACCTGACGGAAAATTGTTGATGGTGGCCAACGCCGCTGGAAATTCTATTTCGCTCTTTGATCCGTTAACGGGTGCTGCAAAAGGTCAAATCACCGGAATTCCCGACCCTTACCATTTAGCGCTTTCTAGCGACAACAAATGGATGGTGGTTGCAGCTAATCGTTTAAACCATGTCGATCTGTATGCCTACAGCCAAGCACCTGACGGAACACCAGCGTTAAAACTCGTAAAGCGCTGGTCGGTCGGTTTAGTACCCAGCCACATTGTGTGGAGCGCCGATAACCGTCATGTGTTTGTTACGCTTCAAGAGTCCAATGAAGTAGTTGCATTTGATGTCATTGCGCAAACCCAAATTTGGAAAATTAAAACCGGGAAGTTACCGGCGGGCATCGCCATAACCCCCGACGATAAGTTATTGTTGGTCGGTGTTATGGGCGAAGACTTTGTCGATGTAATCGACTGGCGAACTGCAAAATCGGTTAAGCAATTAAAAACTGGTGCTGGTGCTCACGCAATGCGCGCTATGGGCGATAAAAAACATCAGTTTGTATCAAACAGAGTGGCCAATACTATTTCTCTTGTTGACATGCTCACCATGACTATTGTCGATACATTTCCAGTTCCCGGTGGGCCAGATTGCATGGAGGTTTCTGCAGATATGAAAACTTTGTACGTTACTTCGCGTTGGACTAAACAATTGAGTATTATTGATTTACCGACGCGCAAAGTGGTCAAGCAAGTGGCGGTTGGAAAATCGCCCCATGGTGTTTATGTTCATAAACGATCGGGTATTTTGTAATTGAAATTGATAAAAGTTCAATCCCTTCAATTGATTGGTTTAGCTGCGATTGCTGCGACCCACTGGACTGCGGGTGCTCAATCGACAGCAGCTGCCAATGCTTCAGCCAGTTGTAAAGGGACGGTCTACTTAACGCTTGATACCGGCAATATGCGTGATGCCAGCAATATTGCACAGACCTTAAACAAGCACCAAATTAAAGCAACATTTTTCGTAGCGAACGAAGAAAGTTGGCCCGATAGAAAAACCAGTGCCCTAGAAGAACCTTGGCGTGCTTATTGGCAGGCGCGCGTTGCCGAGGGTCACGTATTTGGTAGCCATACTTGGCGGCATGGTTTGATTGGCAAAGGTGAGGGCGGCGCTAAAACGGTTAGTTACAAACCGCAATTTGGCGAACAAGCTGGGCAAAAAATCCAACTGAATGATCAGCAATTTTGTAGTGAGTTACAACGGCCATCGCTTGCCTTCGAACGTTTAACCGGGCAAAAACTAAGTGGAATTTGGCGCGCTCCAGGTGGCCGTACCAATGCCTTATCAATCGAAATGGCCGAGCGCTGTGATTACAAGCATGTCCATTGGGCTAGTACCGGCTTTTTAGGCGATGAATTACCTAGTGATCAGTACCCAAATGAGTTGTTGTTAAAGCGCGCGCTACGTGATGTTAAAGATGGTGATGTACTGATGGCGCACTTGGGTATTTGGTCCCGCAAAGAACGATTTAACAATATCTTTGAACCACTTGTAGTGGGTCTAAAAGAGCGTGGCTTGTGTTTTGCCACGCTAGCGCAACATCCAGACTTTAGTAAGCACAGTAGCAACGTCGGAAAAAAATGATCGACAGCATTACCAATTTATTTAATGTAGTACTCACTGGTTTGTTCGAATCAGTGGTGCAGCCGTTTTTGTTTGTGACAGGTATGGCTCATCTTGCCGAACCTGCTTACGATGCTACGTTTTGGGTTTTGCTTGGTATTGTTGAAATCACGTTGCTGGCTATTGTGTTGGGCGCCGCTGAAAAATTTAGGCCGGCGGAACCCGTAACCGATCGACAAACAATTCGCACCGATATTTTTTATACCGTTTTACATCGCTTAGGTGCATTCGGTTTAATTGTCTTTGCCCTAGTGCAGCCCTTAATGGATACCGCCAAATCGCAACTGACTTTATTGGGATGGCAACCCGTTCAGGTCGAGCTTGTATGGCCTGGCGTTACGGATATAGCGTGGGTTTCATTTTTAATTTACTTATTAATTTTAGATTTTTTCGATTACTGGATTCACCGTGCCCAGCACCGGTGGCAGTGGTGGTGGGAGTTGCATGCTTTGCACCACAGTCAACGCCAAATGACTTTATGGAGCGATAACCGAAACCACTTGTTAGATGATTTGCTAAGGGATGCGTTGTTTGCGGTACTAGCCTTATTTATTGGTGTCGCCCCAGCACAGTTTGTTGGTTTAATTGTCCTTAGCCGGGTTGTCCAAAGTTTGCAGCACGCCAATATTCGATTGCAATTTACGCCATTGCTTGAAAAGCATTTAGTCAGTCCGTCGTTTCATCGCTTGCATCATGCAATTGGCGCTGGGCACGAAGGCAAAACATTTGGTTGTAACTTTGGGGTTGTATTTTCGTTTTGGGATCGTCTCTTTAAAACGGCTGATTTTTCGCCCGGTTTTGTTCCTACTGGTGTTCGCGATCAATTGTCAGGGCGCGATTACGGATCGAGCTTTTGGCAACACCAAAAACTAGGCATGGTGCGTTTGTATCAGCAACTGCTTAATCGAAAAATTCGATAAAGCCATGTAACCGCAGTGCAATACAAGGACGTGCAGCGTTTGGGTAACTAGCCTATAGCCCGTGTACAAACAATAAAAAAATTTAGGAATTTTTATGGCGATTGGTTTAATTATTATTGGTGATGAAATATTGTCTGGTAAACGTGCAGATAAACACTTTAGTAAAGTAGTTGAATTATTGAACGCACGTGGCATGCAGTTAAGTTGGGCCCAGTACTTAGGCGATGATCGCGATTTTTGCGCAGCTACTTTAAAACGAACAATGGCTTCAGAAGACATTGTATTCTCTTGCGGTGGAATTGGCGCTACGCCAGACGATCACACACGCCAATCGGCTGCTGCTGCGCTTGGCGTTGGCCTAGAGCTGCATCCTGATGCGGCTAGTTTGATTGCCCAGCGCACCGCAGAAATGGCTGCTGAAGGGCGAGGAAGCTCCGACATGAACTTGCCTGAAAACAAACAACGTTTACGTATGGGTGAATTTCCTAAGGGAGCTAAGTTAATTCCAAACCCCTACAACAAAATTCCTGGATTCAATTGTGGGCATCATTGGTTTGTGCCAGGCTTTCCGGTGATGGCTTGGCCAATGATTGAATGGGTGCTAGATACACAGTACGCACATCTGCATAACCAAGAGATTTCAAGAGAGCTATCGATGCGCGTTTTTGATATTGGCGAAGCTGATGCAACGCCATTGATGGAGCAAATAGAATCGTTGTTTGTCGGTGTGAAAGTGTTTAGCCTTCCGTCGATGGGCGAGGCCGGAGTACGTCGCCATATCGAACTAGGCGTTAAAGGAAATGCACCCAATATTGATGATGCTTTTTTGCGACTAAAAAACGGTGTTGTTGCGTTAGGAGCGACCATCAGTACGGAATAACCGGTCACCCGCAGGTTTTTTTCGTAAAATCGGCACTTGTTCACCTGTTCGTTCGTACTCTGCGAAAAGGGTGGTTGTGTAATGCTCTGTAAATTGAAATACTCGCAGCTAGCAACTTTCAGAGGTGTATGTGCGGCAGATCGTAGACAAAATCGGATCAATCTTAGATCTATTCACTTTCGATAAAAGTGAATGGGGCGTAACGGAAATCTCGCGCGAGCTTGATATTCCAAAATCCTCGGTGTCTGAGCTAATGACCAGTATGGCCCTTCAGGGACTTGTTGAACGCATTCCTCCAGGCAGGTATCGCTTAGGTTGGCGCTGGTTTTCAGTCAATCAAGTGCTGCTTGATTCCAATGCGCTGATTAAAGAAGGGCGATCAATTTTGCACGAAATGGCGGAGCGACATGGTGAAAGCTGCCACCTGTCCGTATTCGAGCGCTCTGAGGCGGTGTTAATCGAAAAAGCCCAAGCCAGCTTAACTACTCAAATCTTAATGTCGAAAGTCGGCACTAAGCTCCCGTTGCATGCCAGCGCTAGCGGCAAGCTAATGTTGGCTTTTATGCAGCCAGCCGACTTAGAAAAAGCAATTCCCGAGGGTGGGCTAATGGCCTACTCGCCAAAAACTATTCTGTCGACCGAGGTGTTAATGCGCAATATCGAAGGCATTCGGATGACTGGTGTTGCGGTAGATAATGAAGAGTTTGTTTTGGGCCTGTCGTCCATTGCAGCACCGGTTCATAATTCGCACGGAAAAATGATTGCGGCCTTGGGATTTTCAATGCCAGCCCACCGTTTAGCCGAGCAGCTTGAACAATTTATGTTGATTACCAAACAATGCGCGTCTAGGTTGTCGGCTCGTTTAGGTTTTACCACTAGCGGATTTCGCTAGATATAAAAACCTACGCATTGGTTTTACAACCGTCGCGTAACTTAAAAATACTAGGCGAAAAAAAGGGACTTTTTAAAAGTCCCTTTTTTATGCATTCAATTTAGTTCGAACCGATGTGCGGTTCGAACTAGCAATTACTTACGCTTAGCTTTTGCTTCAGGAACAATTACTTGCTCTGCTGCTGCTTTGAACATGTTGTTCATGTTCTCGAAGTAGCTCTTAGCACCGGCTGGCACATTTTGGCCCATTGAAGCTAATACTTGCTCGAAAGATTGACGGCCAGCTTGTGTTTGCTGCTGAACTAGACCACCAATTTCGGTACCAGTTTGGCTGCTAATTTCATAGGCGTGCTTTAGGTAAGCATTCATTTTTTCTGTAGCTGGCTGGGCTTTTGCTGGAGTAAAGCTACGCATTGCTTCCATTGGGTCTTTAGACTCGCTTAACATCGACTTAACTTGCTCGGTGTTTTCGGCTAATGCGGCTTCTGCAGCGGCAAAATTTAATGCGGCCAAACGCTTGCTGCCTTCGATTGCTTTTGTACTTACGCTTTGTGCGAAGTCAAAGAAGGACTGTTGTGCGTCTAATACTTTTTCGTAACCTGCAATCATTTGAAACTCCTGAATTAATAATGAATAAAAAAATGTTTGATACTTAAAGCCGAGGCGCAAGTACTACAATTAGATGATCAGAAACAAAGGTTTAGAACAAATGGTGCGCTGCAACAATTTAAGATTAACGGAATGGTTTTGAGAGGTCAATCTAATTTGGTGCGGTGCAACATAATCACCGGTTCGCTGCGGCGTTATGGCGTGGTTGTGGTGCCTATCGGACGTTTCGCTTGAAAGCTTTCTACGCCGACCACTTTGTTTTGCCCCTACCTGCGGGACATCGTTTTCCAATGGTCAAATACAGTCAACTGCGCGCTCGGGTTGGGGCTGAGTTACAAATGGTGCAACTGTGCGAACCCGCGGCTGCAACCGACGGGCAATTGGCTCTTGCGCACCATCCTAAATACATTGCCGACTTGGTCAATGGCCGCCTAACAGCGCAGGCGCAGCGCGTTCTGGGGTTTCCCTGGAGTCTTGCTATGGTGGAGCGTTCTAGACGTTCTGCAGGGGCCACGATTGCGGCTTGTCGTACTGCTTTATCGGATGGTGCTAGTGCAAATTTAGCCGGTGGAACCCATCATGCTTATGCAGACCGTGGTGAGGGGTTTTGTTGTTTGAACGATATGGCAATTGCCGCGCGCTTGATCCAAGCTGAGACCTTGCAAAGTGCACGTCCCATTCGGCATGTGATGATTATTGATTTAGATGTTCATCAAGGTAACGGTACAGCCGCAATACTAAAAAACGATTCATCGGTATTTACGTTGTCGATACACGGCGAAAACAATTACCCTTTTCGCAAAGAAATTAGTTCGTTAGATGTTGGTTTGCCCGACGGCACAGGCGATGAAGAATATTTATGCGCATTGCAAGAGGCTTTGCGTTTAGGCCTAGAGCGATTTAAGCCAGACTTTCTAATTTATTTGGCTGGTGCCGATGTGTATGAAGGTGATCGACTTGGACATTTAAAATTAACCGTCGAAGGTTGCCAACAGCGTGATCGGTTAGTCATCGATTTTGCCCGCCGCTTAGGCTTACCAATTGCAGCAGCGATGGGTGGCGGCTACTGCCCCAGAATTGAGGAGACAGTCGCGGTACACTTCAACACTATTGCAGCCTTAGCCCAATACGCCAATTTGAATGAGTAAAACAGTACCTAATCGCAGCGAATATGCCGAGTTTATTCCTATCACTACGCGTTGGATGGACAACGACCAATACGGTCATGTAAACAACGTGGTGTATTACAGTTATTTTGATACGGCTGTAAACCAATGGTTATTTAATCATTCGTTATTAGTTAAAAATTTGATTGGCTTAGTTGTGCAAACGCAGTGCGAATTTCATTCAAGTCTTAGCTTTCCGCAAGCGCTACACATCGGGCTAAGGTTAGGGCGGTTAGGCAACACTAGCGTACGCTACGAATTGGCGGTGTTTGCAGATGCATCGGATATTGCCGCTGCCCATGGGCATTTTGTTCACGTCTATGTAGATGCAATAAATCGGCGGCCTGTAGCATTGCCGGATAAGTTAAAAAGCGAGCTGCAAAAATTAGCGGTTGTTGTTTAGCGTTAGTGGTTAGTGGTTAGCGGTTAGTGGTGCCTGTTGAAGGGTGCATGTTTAGTGGTGCCTGTTTAATATTTCTCGGTTTATGTTTAGTTTTATATAGTTTTTTAAATCAATTTTTTATTTTTTAAGTTTATGTCCGAAACCACCTCACACAATTCAAACTTAGTATTTGATGCAATCACATCGCGCCACTCGATTCGCGCGTATTTAGATAAACCGGTAAGTAAGTCCGATCTCGAAACCTTGCTCGATATCGCGCGCTATGCCCCGTCAGGAACCAATACGCAGCCTTGGTCGGTTTATGTGCTAACAGGCCAAAGTAAGCAACGCGTTTGCGATGCAGTAACAGCCTGTTTTAACGACCCAGCCGAAGCCGCGCAGCATAAAGAAGAATATCCGTACTACCCAACCGCATGGCAGTCACCATTTATTGATCGACGCAGAAAAGTGGGTTGGGATTTATATGGTTTATTAGGCATTGGCAAAGCTGATAAAGCGCGTATGCACGAGCAACACGGCAAAAATTTTCGTTTCTTTGATGCACCCGTTGGGTTGATGTTTACAATCGATCGCGTAATGCAACAGGGTTCTTGGATGGATTACGGAATGTTTTTGCAAAGTGTAATGATCGCAGCGCGCGCAATGGGTTTAGATACCTGCCCTCAAGCAGCTTGGACGCAATACCACCGAATTATTAAGCAAGAGTTAGCGTATCCCGATAACGAAATGCTAGTGTGTGGAATGTCGCTTGGCTATGCAGATCCCAATGCTATTGAAAACACGCTACGAACAGAGCGTGAATCGGTGGCGAATTTTGTAAAATTTCGCGAATAAGCGCGCTGCGATTTAATTGCAAAGTTAGTTACATACTTTTTTCAACATCATCGAGCCAAGAGTCTAGCTGCACCCTATTTTTTTGAATCAACATAGGGTCTTGGCTTTCTAGGACTAGCGCAAATTGCGTTAAGGCTTGCCCGACTTGTTCGCGCGAGCCGCCGATAAGCTCGGCGTATAGGCGCTCGGCGCGGGCCATTGTGGCTTTGTTAGGTAAATCTTCACGCGGGTGAATTTTGAGTGCATTTAAGGCCAAGCGGCGCTCTTCTATTTCTGCGGGGTTAAGCGCAGACGCAGAACCTAACAGCGATTTAGAAAACTTAGCGCCAGTTTTAGGCACTGTGACGTCAATTTCAAGCAGACCCGATACATCGTAAGTAAAGCGCACTTCAATTGAAATATCGCCCTTTTTAGAAGGTGGAACTGTTACATCGAGTTGGCCCAGCGCAATGTTATCTTTGCAAAAACGCCGCTCGCCTTGATAAATTTCTAGTTGCACGGTGGTCTGATTGTCGTTAGCCGTGCTGTAGGAATTGACGCGACTGACCGGAACAATCACATTGCGCTCGATAATGGGTGAAAATATGCCGTGCACTACTTGGTTACCCACGCCCGATTCACTGACTGCAATGCCTAGCGAATAGGGACAAACGTCGGTTAACAATACCTCGTTTAATGCAGCATTACGCGCTACTAACGCCGCTTGTGTTGCGGCACCTAAGGCAATCGCATGGTCAGGATGCACCGTTACATTGGGAAAGCGGCCAAACAGTCGTGTGGCTAATTTGCGAACCATGGGCATGCGGGTTGCGCCACCTACTAAAATCACTTCGGAAATTTCTGAAGGTTTTAAGCGAGCATCACGAACGGCACGTTCTACGGGTGTTTTTAGGCGTTCAAGCAGCGGCGCACAAGCGGCTTCAAACTCATCCTCCGTCATGCTTAAAGAAAGTAACTGACCGTTTAAATTAAATTCTGCTTTGGTGTCTTTATTCGTCGATAGTTCGCACTTCATGCGATCAGCGAGGCCACGTAAACGTGCTGCATCGGTGCTAGTTGGTGCTATGGCAGCGTTGGGGTCGATCTGTTTTATTTTATTGATTAACGGATTAATTAATGCGGCGGTAAAGTCCTCGCCCCCTAAATAGTTATCACCTGTCGAGGCTTTAATTTCTATCACGCCTTCGAATTGATCGACGATGCTGACGTCGAAAGTGCCGCCGCCTAAATCGAAAACTAAAAATTTAGATTCTTCCGGAGCTGACCCTAAGCCATAGGCAAGGGCGGCTGCAGTTGGTTCGTTTATTAAACGTAATACAGTTAAACCGGCAATTTGCGCCGCGGCTTTAGTGGCTTTGCGTTGCGTGTCGTTAAAGTAAGCGGGCACGCTAATAATGACCTCGTTAACATCCCGTTTAAAAAAGGCTTGCGCATCGCTTTTTAGCGAACTGAGTATTAGGGCCGAAAGTTCTTCTGGCAAAAAATTGCGATCGGCCAAACGAAATGTTTTTTTGCTACCCATGTCGCGCTTAAAGGCTACGGCGGTGCGTTGTGGGTGAGTCAAGCGGCGCTCCCATGCAGCTTTGCCGGTTAACACGGTGCCGCTGTCGTCTAAGCTAACGGCCGACGGTGTTAAAAACTCACCTAAGGCGTTTGGAATTAAACTGGGCTTGCCAGTGGTTTCATCCCAAAATGCAATAAGGCTGTTAGTGGTTCCAAGGTCAATACCAATCATTGGGCTGTTTCTTTTTGTGATTTGTGGGTGATGTACAAGCTATAGCTTAAGTTTATTATTAGAAATAAATCGGCAATTTGAAACCGAACTAATGGCATGGTGTCTTTAACGGTCGCAATAAAAGCCCAGCTACCGCCAACGGCTATAAATGTAAAAATGATAAAACCTTGGTTTCCAGAAACGGGCAGGCCACACGCTAAAACAGTAAAGTAACCTAATAACAGCGCGCTGGTCGCAAGTAAATAATAGGAAACTGGCGAAGTAAACTCGCGCGTTTGATTAGGAATTATTGCTGGTGTTAATAGTTGAGTTGCTACCATATGCAGCGTTAGCAAAATGATTAAAGCAATGATGGTCTGCTGCGGTTTAATTTTTAAAGCACTGCCACCACGCCAGGTAAAAAAGTTTGGACCAGCTCGTTGAATTGCGCTCGTTGCTAACGTGGCCATAAACAAATAAAAACCAACTACGGCCGTCGAGATGGAAAAGTTAAACCCGGAACTTAAGCTAGTTAACCAAGCGACGATTGCATATAAAAGCCCAAGACCAAAAAGCATTTCACCTTTGGCCTGTAAGAACAAAGTGTACTGATAAGTAATGGTGTCGATTGCTGTCTTGATTACAAACAAACCGAAAAACGTGAGCACGATGAACCTTGGAATCAATCCAGGCTGCGAAATTGCTAAGAACGCATAGCCTTCATGATCAGTTTCAACGGTCTTGCCAGCTGTAGTAACTAGCGGCAAGAGGCAAATTAACAAGACCATCGTTAATAGTTCTAGTCGAGTCAGCGTCACATAATAACTCGCAAGGCGCGCGCGTAATTTTTCGAGCGCAGCCCCGCCCAACCATAAAAACGCACCTGCCAAACAAAGACCGGCAAACAACGACCCTAGCAGGAATGCAAAACTCGGTTCTGTTTCAGGGGTTGTTAACGCGCTAAATATTGAACTCGAAAACAAAATAAGTAGGCAAGTTTTTATTTTACCGATGGCAGCAAATTGTTGCGCAAGATTCCATCGTTTCCTAAACTGGGGCGTTATTGTTGGTTGATTGCGTGCTGCAGATTGACCTGTCGTTGCGATCCAGTCTAGTAGGTTGTTCACCGAAGTTCGAAAGATTGGATCGAAACTTTGCCAAAACGTGCGAATCCACAGCCATGGATAAAATGAGCGCGAATTTAATACAAAGCTTGCCGTTGATTTAGAGTCGGTAGCAGCGGTTAGACGAATGCTGGCCCATTGATCAACTGCATTAAGCCGAGCCATAATTTTTTGAATGGCTGCGTCGTTAAAATTCAGGCCTTGGCTATAGTCGTCCTGTGTTTTTTCGAGGGCAAACTTCGCGTTTAATTGCTGTAACCAATTAAGCGGCGCATTTTCGTTCCATGCCGCTTGCGATAACAACCAATTACGGGTTTCAAATGATACCTCTAACCACTCCATCGCACGATGGGCTATCAGTTGGTCGGTCAAACGCAGCAAAGTATCCTCTTGCCCCTCCGGTTGGGCCAACCATGCGTTAATTTGATCGCGCAGTTTTTGTACTTCGTTTTGATCGTTTTGTTGCGCTTGTTCTAGTTCACCTAGCGCTGGACCGCCTGTTTGCGTTACGCGTTCGAAGGTTTGAAAGGGCCGCGCTTTTTGTTGCAACCCATCGGCATCGGTTAGAACCATTTCTTCGAGCTGCACAATGGTTTGGTTTTCGTCACCGCTAGGCAACTTTTCTTGTTCTTCTATTGGTCCTTCGTGAGATGGTACTTCGTGAGATTCATTCGACTCTTCGTAATCTTCATCGTCGTCATAAAAGCCGTCATCAACACCAATTAAGGCAATTTCATAACTTTGACGCAAGGCTTGAAAGCCATTAGGGTCGTCATCTGGGCGAATAGTTTTTGCTAGTTGCGCGTAAGCACGCCTTACCGCGTTGCGCTCGGGTTTGGGCTGAGGCTGTAAATGTAGATCGAGTAGGGCGCGCTCGAAATCGTCTCGAAAAACTGGCAAAAGAAACCTAAATGTAAATTTTGTTGAACAAGAAATCATAGGGGACGAATGACTATTTATGCAAAAGACTTTTAAAGAAAACCGACAGTTTGGAAAAACTAAGGGTTTAATGGTCGGATCGACGCGCTTACTCTGTCGTAACTCTGGCAAACTTGCGGCTTAAAAATTTCGGTTTTCAGCTGGAGATTGTTTGAATCAATTGTTAATAAAGTTTGTAGTACTGGTTTGTTTCGTGGCTATTGACCCTTTCGGAGCGGTACATTCGGTTTCCTATGCGCAAGCGTCAAATTCTGCTAAAAACACTAAGGCTTTTAAGGAAAAAAAGCCTGTTGTAAAGTCGGCTGCAAAGCGAACTTCTAAAGGTGTCGGTAAAGCACGCCAAGGCCCTCGCGGGAAATCTAAATCAAAAAACAATTTGGTGGCTCGGGCACCTATCGTTCCAGCAAAACCCTCGGTGGCAGAGGCAGCTGGTTTAAATATGGAGCCGGATGCCTTGGGCTTAAAGTCGGCAGCTGCTTTAGTCATCGATTCGAAAACCAACCAAGTGTTGTTTGAAAAAAATAGCAAAGCCGTGTTGCCGATTGCGTCGCTAACCAAGCTGATGACAGCTCTGATTGTTCTTGAAAACAAACAAGACATGAGCGAAATTATTACGGTTACCGAGGCCGATGTGGATCGTGAAAAAAACAGTCGCTCGCGATTGCCCGTAGGGTCGGTTGTAAACCGTAAGGACTTAATGCAATTGTCGTTGATGGCCTCTGAAAACCGAGCTTCAAGTGCTTTGGCTAGAAATTTTCCCGGTGGTAAAGACGCTTTTGTAGCGGCAATGAATCAAAGGGCCCAAAGCCTCGGTTTGGGTGCAACACAATTTGCCGATGCTTCGGGTCTTTCACCTGACAATACATCAACCGTACAAGATCTCGTCAAACTTACAATGGCCGTTGACCGTTACTCGCTCATACGAGAACAAAGCACCGCTGAGGAGCTTAGTATTCACAATGGTAAACGTCCAATTACCTTTGGTAATTCGAATCGATTGGTTAAAAATTCTGGCTGGGATTTGCGGGTTCAGAAAACCGGATTTACCTCTGAAGCAGCGAGCTGTTTAATCGTTCACGGTAAGGTCGATGGCCGGCCCGTGACTATAGCTTTGTTAGGTGCCTCAGGGCGATTGTCAAAGTTTGGCGACGCCCAGCGAATTAGGGATTGGCTAAGTAAGTAGCTAAGGAGCTAAATCGCTTTAGTCGCTTGGAATGTCGTAACCCAAAGCGCCTGAAATGAGCGATGTGGTGTTACACAACTGATCAATCCATTGATCTTGCATAAAATCGGCAGGGGCCGAAATAGACAAGCCTGCCACTAGCCGTCCGGTATCGTCACGAATGCCCGCCGCAATGCAACGCACGCCCAACTCTAGTTCTTCGTTATCGCGCGCATAGCCCCGTGCCCGCACGAGGCTTAACTCTCGCTCTAGTGCTTGTGGTTCAGTAAGCGAATTTTTAGTTTGGCCGCGCAAACCGGTCCGCGTAATGTAGTGGCGAACCGCCGTAAAGTCATCTGCAGCTAAAAATAATTTACCGACCGAAGTTAAATGCAAAGGCGCACGGCCACCAACGGCACGAACCACCTGCATGCCGCTGCGTTCGGAAATTGCGCGTTCGATGTACACAATTTCGTCGCCTTGGCGCACCGAAAGGTTAACGGGCTGTTGGGTAGCGCGGTGTAACTCGCGCATGGGCGCCAAGGCAGCATCGCGTACGTTTAAACGCGACTTTACTAGGTTACCTAACTCTAAAAGACGCAACCCTAATTGGTAGTTGCCCGCTTCCGGTCGATCAACAAACCGCGCGGTAACTAGGTCATTCAAAATACGATGTGCGGTGGATGGATGCAAGCCAGTGCGCTTGGCTAGCGCCTTTAAACTGACCGGATCATTGTGCTCTGCAAGTGCTGAAAACAGCGCCACCATCCGTTCTATAACTTGGATGCTCGATTTGCTGCCAGTTTCGGCGATTTCGGTGGGTAAGGGAGGACTCATGAATGTTTTATATCATGAAACGATGTTTCAAAGCTACTGCCCTTTTGGGTCACGCGACTAAACTTGGGTCACGCCCCTAAGCATGAGTCACGCGCTTAAACTTGCTCCGCTTTTACAAACCGCGCTTGTCGTTTTGGCGTAGATCTTGGCGCAGTCTTATCGGTAGGCCTTGTCAATTGATTCGCAGCAGTGGACGAGTCGGCTTGACTGCCATCGCGCCCAATCGAAACGCCTTTGGCCATAAAACTCAAGCGACCTTTAGCCTTGGTCGCCCAGTAGTCTTTAGTTAGATCTTCTTGCAGGCTTAATGCAGCCGCTTCGCTTGTATCGGTCGTATGCACAGTCAAAAATTCATAGACCAAATCAAACAATCGCTCCATCGCGATTTGATGCGTGGCGTCGGTTTTTGCATAAATCCAATCACTAAACGCTAAAAAACGCTCGAAGGGCAGATTGCCAAGTAAGTGGGGTAGGGTGTTCGGGAAGCGCCCCGAGTTCACAATTAAATCCCAATAGCGCGCAAGCCTTGTGATGCGCTGCGTTTCTGCAAAAGTTAAAGCGTCAGTAGCCAGCACGTTATAGGGTGGGCGCCAGTTGTAGCGCATGCTGTGGGCTTCGGTGTGGCGAATAATCGGCGTGCCGCGTAGGCGTTTAAGTACACCTAGCTGAATCTCATGCGGGCCAAAACTGTACAGCCTATTAATACCAGCGCCAAAACTTTCTAAATTTTCGCCGGGCAATCCGGCAATTAAATCGACGTGCAAATGGGCATTGGTGTTTGATACCAACCAACGAATATTGTCTTCGGCTTTTTCGTCGTTTTGGCGCCGTGAAATTAATGTTTGCACGGTAGGGTTAAAAGTTTGAATACCAATTTCAAACTGCAAGGCTCCCGGTGGAAACTTTAAAATTGTTTCGCGTAACGCAGCGGGTAAATGATCGGGAACCAGTTCGAAGTGTGCAAAAACAGGATCATTTGGATCGAGTGCCAACTTATCCAAAAAGAACTGCATGATGCGTTGGCTGGCTTTGATATTTAAATTGAAGGTGCGATCAACAAACTTAAAAGTGCGCGCGCCACGGGCATATAAGCCTTCCATCTCGGCTAAAAATTTGTCAAGGTCGAACGGGGTTGCAGTTTTGTCTAACGAACTTAAACAAAATTCGCATTTAAACGGGCAGCCACGCGAAGCCTCAACATAAATATAGCGTTTACGAATATCTTCATCGCTGTAAAACTGATAGGGCAACTGCAATTGATCTAATTCAAAACCTTCGGCAGGAATGATTTTTTGCAATAGCTGCTGGGCAATTTTTGGACCTTCCAATAATTGCTTACACAGTTTGTAAAAACTAATATCGCCTTGGCCGGTAATAATGTAATCGGCAAATTTTGCTAAGTCAGGTAGGTCGTTTGCAAAACTAACTTCTGGCCCGCCTAAAACAATTTTTATTTCGGGGGCGATGGCCTTTAGCATTCCCACTACGGTGGTTATTTCTTCGACGTTCCAAATATAGACACCAAAGCCAACAATGCGTGGGTCGTACGCCAACACTTGTTCAACAATTACCTCGGCCTTGGTACCCATTACAAATTCGCCAATATGGGCCTGGCTTTGCAATTCGTTTAGGTTGGCGTACAAATAACGCAAACCTAATGAGGCATGTTGAAAGCGCGCATTTAAAGTGCTTAAAAGAATATTGGCTTGCTTCATTATTAATTTATATCCGAAAGTTTTTCGGCTCTACGTTTAAGGCTAACGATGTCTTCAAAAGTCCAATTGCGCAAAGCCAGCATCATGCCAACCGTAGTACGTCCTTGAATACCAAGCGATTCATCAACATCGGCCAGTTCATTAATTTCTTGCGACAACCGATTGAGTTTGCCATTAAGCACGGCCATCGACGCGGGTCCAAGCTCGCGGAACTCAAATCGAAAAATCTCTGAGGTGTCGGTAAACTTATCGGTAAGAAAACTCTTTTCTACTACGGGGCCATACAAAATACGTACTGGACCTTGCAACCGAAACCGAACGGTACGCGTAGTTTTTAGCTTAATGCTATTGCCCGCGCCTAGCTCTATGACACCAATTTTATCCAACTTCACCGCCAACTGTATTGCCTCGGGCTCAGTGATTTCGTAGCTGTCAATAATTTGCGCCATGGTCCATCCATTGGCCAGCAAATACCAAAGCCCTAACAACCGTGGGTCTTTGGTTAAATCGCGTTCTTGTTGGATTGAAAGCTCGGTCATTAGCTCGGCACGTTGTCGGGCTAATTTTGCGAGTTCAAAAAAATCAAGTTCTAGTGCATCGCAAATTTCTTCAAGGCGTTGCAAGGTCATCACCTGACGCGAGAACATGCGCTTTACATTCGCCTCGCTCATCTTTAATAGCTTTGATAACTCAGCGTAGGTCATGTTGCGCGCTTTCAGGGCGGCTTTTAAAGCTTCTACTAAGCGAGACGTATCGTTCACTTGTTTACTTTCATTTGGCAGCTCTGAGTTGTTTAAGGCCGTGCGCGATCTCGCCAACTAACTGTGGGCCGCTGTAAATAAGACCGGTATAAATTTGTACTAAGTCGGCACCCGCTGCAATTTTGCTTTGTGCGTCGGCAGCACTCATGATGCCGCCAACGCCAACAATGGGGTACTTGCTTGGCAGTGCGGCACGCAATTTTTTAATGACCGAATTGCTAGCTTGTAAAACAGGCGCGCCTGATAAACCACCAGCCTCTTGGGCGTGTGGATGCCCCTCAACGGCGGCGCGATTTAATGTGGTGTTGGTGGCGATGACTCCGTCTATTTTTAGGCGGTTTAAAGTTTTAGCAATCGCTTCGATTTGGTCGTCTTCTAAATCGGGTGCAATTTTTACGAGCATAGGTGCGGCGCGTTTATGTTTAATTGCAAGCGCGGATTGCTCCATTTTTAAAGTAGTCAGCAATTGCTCAAACTCATGGCCACTTTGCAGTTGGCGTAAATTTTTAGTGTTTGGTGACGAGATGTTTACCGTAATGTATGCAGCATACGGATACACCGCGCGCAAAGCAATAACGTAATCGTTGGTTGCTTGCTCAATTGGGGTGCTGGCGTTTTTGCCGATGTTAAGACCGATCAAGCCACCTTGTTCGTTAACCCAACGTGAGCGTTGTACATTGCTTAAAAATGTATCGACACCGAGGTTGTTAAATCCCAACCGGTTAATAAGCGCCTCGTGCTCGGGCAAGCGAAACATACGCGGCTTTGGGTTGCCAGCTTGCGCTTTAGGCGTGACGGTACCTACTTCGATAAAACCAAAACCTAGTTGTGCCAAGGCGTCGATATGGGCCGCGTTTTTATCTAGACCAGCCGCTAGACCAACACGGTTACGAAACTTTAGGCCCATTAATTCAAATGGGTCGTCACAAACAGGGCCAGAGGCAACTTTAAGCAAACCAGCTTTTGACATTACGGTCATGCTGGCCAAAACCATTTCGTGGGCTTTTTCAGCATCGATGGCAAACAGCCAAGGACGGATAGCAGAATAAGGATTAATCATAGGACGACATTGTAAACGGTCGGGCGTTTAAGTTTTTAAAGCACTTAGCTTTGGGGCGCCGAGATTTGTAAAGCCTGCCATTGCCCACCAATAAGAACTTGGGCTGGGCCGAATTCGGCTTTGTAGGCCATTTTCGGGCTGTTTTCAATCCAATAGCCAAGATAGACGTAAGGTAAACGCAATAACTTAGCTTGTTCAATTTGCCAAAGAATATTGTATTTGCCATAGCTGGCACGTGGCACATCGGGATCGTAAAACGTATAAACCGACGATAAACCTTCGTTCAAAATATCGATAATAGAAACCATGCGTAAGGCACCAGTCCCATCGCGAAATTCAACTAACCGTGTATTGACTTTGCTTTGTAATAAATATTGCGAGTACTGGTCGCGGCTATCGTGATCCATACCGCCGCCGCTATGACGGCGCGATTGATAGCGTAAGTACAGTTCGTAATGTTCGGCAACAAAACCCAAACGAGCGACAACCGATTGTAGTGATTGATGGGCTTTAACGGCGCGACGTTGGGTACGATTTGGTACAAACTCATTAACCGAAACACGAATTGGCGTGCAAGCACGGCAGCCATCACATTGAGGGCGGTAAGTGAACACGCCACTGCGACGAAAGCCGGCACCGACTAAATCGCTATACAGATCGGCGTTTACTAAATGATTAGGGGTAGCAACTTGCGAACGCGCTTGGTGGCCTGGCAAGTAACTGCAAGGGTAAGGCGCCGTCGTGTAAAACTGTAAGGCGGAGAAGGGTAGGTCCTTCAGGTGCGTCATGCGAACAAGTACTTCCTTAGGTAAAAGGGGTCAGACTAATTTCACCAATTGGCCACTGAAATTTTGGTTCGGCAGTTAGCACTTCTAGCCGATCTAAAAACTGGCGACGCGATATTTCTCTACCACCCATAGAGGCTAAATGAGCGGTGTTCTGTTGGCAGTCTATCATGGGGCAGCCGTTCGCAGTGAGGATTGTTACCAGCCCCGTTAACGCGATTTTTGACGCATCGTTTTGGCGTGCAAACATCGATTCGCCGTAAAACATTCGTCCTATGTTCATGCCATAAAGTCCACCGACTAAGTCTTGCCCATTCCATAGCTCGACCGAGTGTGCAATGCCGCGCTCGTTTAAGGCCTTATAGGTGGCAATCATTTCTTCGGTAATCCATGTGCCGTCTTGCCCATTGCGCGGTTCCGCGCAGGCACGCATCACCCACTCGAACGCAGTATCTGTCTTTACAGTGAGTTGACTGTTGTTACGTAACGCTTTGAGGGTCTTGCTGAACGAACGCGTAATGCGTAGTTCAGCCGTGTAAAGTACCATGCGCGGGTCGGGAGACCACCACAGCACAGGTTGCCCTTCGGAAAACCACGGGAAAATGCCGCCTTTGTATGCTTCTAGCACGCGCTCAGGAGATAAATCGGTACCTGCAGCAAGTAGGCCATTGGGCGAATCTAAAGCAGTGCTGGCGTGGGGTAGTGGATCATTAATGTCGACCCACGGAACAGGAAGCCGCATCATGGTTGTTTTAGCTGAGCTTTGGCCGGTACTCTAGAGTTTTTGAGTGCACCGAAAAATGTCCGGTTTTTGAATCCTCAAAAAAACGCCGTAGGGTAGTAGCGACCGTTTGAAACGCGAGTTGATCCCAAGGAATTTGATCTTCGGAGAACAACTGTACTTCTAGGCTTTCTTCGCCCGGTGCAAATTCTAAGTTGATCAGTTTTGCACGATAAAATAAATGGACTTGGTCGACATAAGGAACATCAACGACCGAAAACAAGGGCCCCAGCTCGATGTTTGCCCCAGCTTCTTCTTGGGTTTCGCGCATTGCGCCTTGAGCCGTGCTTTCGGCGTTCTCCATAAAGCCGGCTGGCAAAGTCCAAAAGCCATAACGCGGTTCGATGGCGCGTTTGCACAAAAGAACTTTGGGGCCAGAGCTGTTGTCGCCACCGTTATCCCACACGGGCAATGTGCCAATAACTACTTTTGGATTTTGATAATGAATGCTTTTACATTGCGAGCAAACAGCCCGAAGGCGGTTGTCGCCTTGCGGAATTTCGTATTGGACTGACGCGCCACATGCGGAACAAAATTTGTATGTCTCGGCTACCATAACAGGAGTGTAGCCGATTAAATTTGAAATTGCTTAGGCCAAGTCGTTGCAGGGTCAACGCTGAAAAAAAGCGCTTACTTTAAAAGCGCGATAAAGTCTTGCGGAGCGATGGGTTTGCTGCGCAAAAAGCCTTGGAACTGGTTGCAACCCAAGCTTTGCAAAAATTGCAATTGCCCCTCGGTCTCGACACCTTCTGCGGTTACTTGCAAGCCTAAGTTGCGGGCTAACGCGACAACGGCACCAACAATAGCGGCGCTATCTTTATCACCTGGTAGTCCCATTACAAATGAGCGATCAATTTTTAACTCGGTCAATGGCAATCGTTTTAGGTAAGCAAGTGACGAAAAACCCGTACCAAAGTCATCTAGTGAAATGGACACACCAGTCTCTGCGACGGCTTTAACAGCAATGTCTATCTCTTGATCATTTTGCATCAAGATCGATTCGGTAAATTCCACGATCAAATTAGACGGCTTTACACCGTGCCGTCCGATGGAACGTTTTAAATCTTTCGATAATCGGTTCTCGGCCAATTGTGGAGTTGCCACGTTTACTGCTACTTTCAAATCGCGAATACCAAGGTGTTGCCATTCGGCCATTTGGCGGCAAGCTTCATCGATCACCCAAGCGCCCAAGTCAATAATTAGGCGAGATTGTTCTGCGATCGAGATGAAGAAATTTGGGGTTAATAAGCCGCGTTCTGGATGTTGCCAGCGAATTAGGGCCTCAGCACCAACTATTTCTAAAGTACGTAAATCAACTTTTGGTTGGTACAGTAATCGAAACTCGCCGCGTTCAATTGCGCGGTGCAGCTGGCTCTCTAAGGCTAATCGATCTGCGCTTTCGCGGTTGTAAGCGCTGTTAAAATAACGAATTGTTTTTGGACCAATGCGTTTGCTTTCGCGCATTGCCGATTCGGCGTTACGCAACATACTTTCGGCGGTATCACCGTCGTTTGGAAATGTTGCAATCCCAATTGAGGCGTTTATAAATAATTCGTTTCCATCGATATGAAATGGTCGCGCAATTGCGTCTTGTAGTCTTTTGGCTACTTGGCCGGCAAGTAAACCTTCAGGCAGGTCCACTAGGACCGCAGTAAACTCATCACCTGAAAAGCGCGAGAGTGAATTTCCACCGGGTTGGTCAGCAGGGCGACCAATTCCGTCGGTACCACGAATGCAGGCTTGTAAACGCTCTGCTACGCTAACTAAGAGCGCATCTGCACTGCGATGGCCAAGACTTTCGTTAATTTTATTAAAGCGATCAAGGTTAATTTGTAAAACGGAGAAAGGTGACAGAGTTCGGGCGCTTCGGCGCACTTGGCCTGCCAACTGATGCATTAAAAAGCTGCGGTTTGGCAAGCTTGTTAACGGATCAAAATAAGCCATACGATCGTTGTAGGCTTTTACCGCTAAAGTATTGCGAACGCGCAGCGCCAATTCACTTGGATCGACAGGCTTTTCTAGAAAATCAGTAGCGCCTAACTCTAGTACACGTAGTTTGGTTTCAGCGTCGGAGGCTGAGGTCATGACAACAACAGGTAGCATCTTTAGATACGGGTCTTGGCGGACCATTTTTAAAATATCAAAGCCACTAACTTTAGGCATTTTTAAATCGAGCAGCAACATATCGGGTCGTTGCGTTTGAATCGCAGCAATCGCTAATGTTGGGTCGGTAATACTGACGAATTCTGTAAAGCCTGATTCGGCCAAAAAGGTGCGCACAACTTCGACCAAGATTGGCTCGTCGTCGATCATCATAATGCTGGCGTGCGCCAACATACCGAGGCCTTTTGAATTAGTACCGGTAGGCAAGGGTGAATTTGAAGAAGAGGAAGCGGGAGCGGAAGATGACATGTCTAAATTATCCTCCTACGCCGTGACCGGAGAGGCAATAAAACCGCTGATCGGTTGTAAACGCTGAGTTAACGCAATGACTTGTTTCATGTATTTATCTACGTCGGCGGCATTGCCCACTTTTGCCGCTTCTTCCAAAAATTTCGATGGTTCGGTGTAAGCATCGTAACCAACAGAACCTGCCGAGCCCTTAAGCCAATGAGCCAAGTTTCCTAGTTCTTCCCAGTCACAATTTTGTTGAGCTGTTTGCATTGCAGCCAACTGTTTTGGCATACGTTCAACAAATATATTAATAACGTTGCGTAAGTTGATGTTGCTAGCTAAACGCGATCGCAATGGACCCGAGTCAGCTGATGTTACTAATGTTGATTCAATCGCTACTTCGGCTTGGAAGCCTTGCTCGCGTTTGCGTTGCAATCCGTCAACCTTAATATACTTGGCCAACAATGACATGACTTGATCGATGTCGATAGGTTTAGTTAGGTAGCCGGAGCAGCCTGCGTCGTTGATCTCTTTTTCGAACCCTTTGAGTGCATGGGCGGTAAAAGCGATAATCGCTTCTTTGTGACCAGCCTGGCGTAGTGTTTTTGTAGCTGTAAAACCATCCATTACGGGCATTTGCATGTCCATTAAAATAACCGCGTATTGCTTGGTTTTCGCCATAGCGACGGCAATTGCGCCGTTTTCAGCTTCATCTACTTCTAGTCCCGCAGGTATTAAAACAGCTTTCAAAAGCTCGCGATTTTCGAGGGAGTCGTCCACGACCAAAATTGGCGTGTGAGCGAAGCGAATTGCTGCTTGGCTGTTCCCTGTCGATTTTAGTGTTTGGCGAACTGGCAATTGGTGTAGCAATTCGCTACTCGTTTGGCCGGCATCTAACACAACTTTGAAGCAACTGCCTTTACCAAACTGGCTTGTAACGATAATGTCACCACCTAGTGCATGAGCGAATTTTTGGCTGATGGATAAACCAAGCCCTGTACCGCCAAAGCGGCGAGTGGTCGATGTTTCTGCTTGCACGAACGGTTGGAAAATACCTTCAATTTTATCGGCTGGAATGCCGATACCAGAATCGATCACGTCAATTTCAATTTGATTCGTCTTTGCAATCCAACGGTGTATTAGTTTTACTTCACCTTTTTCGGTGAACTTAATTGCGTTGCCCGCTAAGTTTGTAATAATTTGACGAATTCGACCTGCATCGGTGCTAATTGTTGCTGGTATTGCACCGTCCAGTTGGTAGCTCAGTCGAATACCTTTTTCGCTAGCGCGCACTTGAAGTACTTCAATTGTTTCGGCAATGATTTCGTGTATTGGGCTAGATAGCTTTTCAACTTCTAATTTACCCGCCTCAACTTTAGATAAATCTAAAATATCATTGATCAAGCCTAACAAGTGTTTACCACTCGAATGTACTGTATTTAAATAATGTTGTGCCTGGCTTGGATCTTTGTAGACGCCGCGTCTTAATAAATCGGTAAAACCTAGTACCGCATTCATCGGGGTACGAATTTCGTGACTCATGTTGGCCAAAAAATCGCTTTTAGCTCGATTGGCCGAATCGGCTTGCGCTTTGGATTCAATCAGTTGGATCTCTTTTTCTTGCAGTTCGGTAACGTCAGCTAAGCTGAGTAAGACGCCACCCACGGTGTCTTTTTCGCCTTTTACAGGCGCGCAATTGGCAAGAAAAGAGCGTAATTTTCCATTGGCATCAGTTAGACCGATTGCTATGTTTAATTGAGTTTGACCAGTATTTAAAGCGTGGTGCCAAGGTGCTTCGGTAGCTTCAAATCCTTGCCAAGCCAATGTGTCAGCATCCGTTCCTAACAACTTGTCTTGGGAAAGACCGACTAAATTGCCAAAGGCCTGATTGGCTAAAACGATTTGTCCGTTTTGGTCCAAAAGTAGTAAGCCCTCAGATAACGTATCAAGTGCAGATTTCACGCGATCCGGAACCGCACGACTTGGGTCGAGTTGTTTTAGCATTCGGCCTAAGTACAAAAAGAACGAGAAGCTACAGCATAGCCCAACAATAATTAGTAACTGCAGGCGCTCGTCAGCCTCCCAAATCCAAATTTTATTGGAAGTGATTGGCTTAAAATGCAATTCGGTTTGGCCCCATTTTCCTCCGCCTCCAGTAAGCGGTACCAAAATATGCGTGTCGGTTGATTTGCCATCCGCGCGCGCTTGCCATTGCTCATTATGCGGGCCCGCAACGCTAACAATTTCCCCTTGTTCGTTACGAATTGCGAGCGAAATTAATGAGGTATTACGTGACAGAACGAATTCTAAAATAGCTTGCGCTTTGGCTAAACGTCCATCAGCTAGATCAACCATTAACGTCGCTGTTACGGTTTCCGCTAAGGCCGCTCGGGCTTGCCGTTCATTTGCTTCGCGATCTGGTATAGCACCAATGAACATTGCGCCGAGTAATGCGCTCATGACCAACGAAACAAGTCCGAAAGTTAACAGAACTCGAGCATTGACTAAAGAACGCAGCTTATTTGCAAACCCGCTATTTTTGCTACGCGCTTTTTTAGGCGACTTCTTGGACATTGGTTTGTTCCGTCTGGGCTGTATTTTTTGGATTTAGTATTTTTTGACTCAACTCTTCCAAGGCTTTGTCCATTGTTTCTGCGCTTGCTTTAGTGCGAACCAAAGTAAGTTTTTGGGCTGAGCAAATTGCAGCGATTTGGCTTTTTTTGGCCAAGCCCGAAAAATTTGACAGCAAGCGCAACAATAGAGACTTCTTCATCCCACAGAGTATTTGCGGGTGCAGGTCAATCGACCACTCGCATCCGATACGTGGCTTGTTTTGGACGGTTGGTGGAAGCGCTTAGTTGTGGTTCAAACCGATTTTGAAAATAACTGACGTTTTGCCCAATGAAGATCCGCTTGAATAGATCGACCTCGCTGGAAGCGATCTTGCTGACTACTCGAAGCTTGAACTTTTGCGTAAAGCGACAGGCAGGCAGCCGGTGATAGTTCTTGTTGCAATTCTTGAGGATTTAAAATACCAAAACGTTGACTCATTTCAATTAGAGCGTCTTGAACGATCCATTGCTGTACTGAGCCAGGTTGGCCTTGACGTCCTGCGCGCCCCATAACCTGCCGATCAGTTCGTGGGCTTTTATTGATTTGAAAACTAATGACCGCTAAACCGCCTGCGCGTAAAGCTCTTGCATCAAGCTTAATGTCAGTGCCGCGCCCTGCCATTTGCGTAGCTATGGTAATTGCAGCGGCGTTACCGGCTCGTGCAATAACCCTCGCTTCGTGTAATTCATTGTCTGCGCTGAGTGCAGTTGCCGAAAGCCCTGCGTTTTCTAACGCCTGTGCAATTACTTTGGTCTGGTTAACGTCTTGAGTTGCAATTAGGACGGGACGACCAATTCGAGTTAGTAGACCGACTTCGCGTACCAGGATTGTCTGCGCCTGTTCAATCGTTTGAACAATAAATGGTTTCAGTTCTTTTCGTAGTAAGTTGTGGTGCGGCTTTACCAACACAACCGAGCATTGATAGTTTTTTTCGATCTCGGCTTTGTCATTTAGCAAGGTACCGCTTAAGCCCGCAAGATGGTAATACCGTTGCAACAGTGCCGGATACTGAATGCTCGACAATTGCGTTGTGCGTTTGGGGGTTGGTAATCCCTCTTTTACAGCCACCATCGCATGTAATCCATTGCCCCACTGACGGCCGACTGCAACACGTCCGGAGCTTATGTCGATAATTTGAATTTCTTTATCGTCAATTAAATAATCTCTACCTAACTTTAAATCGTGTAGAGCATGGAGTGCCGTAAGCACTTGTTGCTGACGGTGTGCAATGGTTAACCAAGGCTGTATTGGTAATTGCTCTAGCCTAGTTTGGGCGTTTATATTTAGCGCGCGGGCCTGGTTTTTACCAACCCAGTCCGTTGCTTCTTTTAGTTGTTGGGCAAATTCGATAGCCCGAAAGGCCATTAATTTTTCGTTTGCATCGTTCACTTGTTGCGATAGTACAAGCGGCATTATTGCTTCATCCAACAGTGTAACGTCAGCTTCGTCAATTAGCGCGCAACACAAGCCGCGTAAAAGTCGCGAATCGTCTTGTGGACCTAATGAATCCTTTAAAAATGAAAACCCAACGCATCGTGTTGTACTGTAAGTAATGTCGGCTAAAAAGGCTTTGCGTTGAGATTTGGCTGGGTCTTGTTCGCCAGTAGAAGCGACACTTAAGTGAAGTGCTCGGTAAAGCGGTTCAAATAGCTCGGCGTCACGTTTTGCCAAATACTCGTTGGCGGTTAACACGTGTACAGGGCTTCCCGCAAGTGCAAGTACCGATGCAGCCAAAGCTATTGCTAGACTTTTTCCTTCACCAGTGGCTAACTCTACAAACGATTGCTCAATAAGTAAAATTGCGCACTCAATTTGTGAACGAAAGGCACTCCAGCCCATGATGTTTTTTGCGACTACGGCAACATGCAAAATAGATAAGTCAATTGCTTTAGTCGAACACTGACTGTTCCGCAAATTGGCTCGCAGGGTCGGTAAGTTGCAGAGTAAATCGTATTCGCTTTTCGGTGTTTGTAATTGATCGTAAATGGCTTGTGCACGTTTTTGTGCACCAGCTTGTGTTGGTTCTTTCCCAACCAAAGGAGCAAGCCGATGGCCGATCATCGTAAGCTTAGGTTTACGAGCTGTCCTGTCCTTTCGGGTAGGGTAGTTGCCCCACAAAGATCCTGGCTGAACTAGCTGAAGATTCACGATATAGTGCTCGTCAATCTAAGTTATGCAGTTCGCACAGCAAATTGTGTACGAATTGTTTCTTGAATGCCGCGTAGCAATTGCTTAGCAACGATGCTGTAACCAAAATCAATCACAACCCAAGCTACTGTTCCGTGAGTAACAGCTGAGTTAATAGATGGCTTTAAATCAGATGGCTTCAAATCAAACGCGAAACTTGGGTGCAAGGGGCGGGTATGCAGTTGGTCAAGCGGATCGGTTTCGATATGACCGCCACGGGTTTGACTTAGGCCGACATTTGGCAATTTTTCCAGTGCCATCGGAGTTTGGCGCTCCAAAGAGCCGCTTAATAATGTGTTATTGGCAGCCCAGAAGAACTGGACCTGCTGGGTAGTTATTCTGCCGGCTAATGTTTGATTCACAACAAGTTGCAAGTTTGCAGTTCTCTCCAATGTTGAAACGCCTAAAAGTTGTCCTTTTTTTACCCATTGTCCCGGTAAATTTTGTGCGTTAATCCAATCGACGGTTGTACTACCGAGTTGATTCGGGTTTGATTTTCTTAAGCCTGCTACCGCAGGTTCAACGATAAGCTCGTCTTTGCGTTCTTGAAACAAGTTTCTTTCTGATTTTAATGTTTCTATTTCGTCATTGAGTTGCTTGGCCAAATTGACATTGGTTTGCAAAGCCTGCTGTTGACGGGCTTGTAAGGCTTGTAGACGGCTTTCAATACGCAACAGTTGTAAATCAATACTCGGATCTTCTAAAGCAAGTCTTGCATTGTGCCGCTCAAATTGTAGCGGTACAAAACCATCCGCACGCGCTTTAGCTAAAAATTCATTGTCCACGGTCCAAAGTGCTTTTTGAATGCTGCGATCCGGTAAAGGCAGCATTAAAAAGAACACACAAGTCGTAAGGACAACCCAAACAAAGCGATGCCGAAATTTTGATTGCTGAGCCGCATTTGCAGCTGATTGATCAAGCTTGTTTTTTAATTGCCACAAAGGCTTACCGATAAGCTGCACAAACGCGGCGATTGCTAAACCAAACGCCAACGATCGGTACAGACTACCAATCCAAATAAATGCCCAGTAAAAAATACTGGCCCGCCAGAGCCAAGCCGCAGGTGCATACAAAATAAGCCAAATGCGCTCGCCAGGGGCTGGTCTTAATAACATCGTGCGGGTGAACAAACTGTCTTGCCAAAAGCGGCCGCTTCTTTGCGCTAAATTGGGTAACTCAAGTGCGTCAACCAAAACATAGTAACCGTCCATTTTCATAAGCGGGTTGGCGTTAAATACAATGGTTGATAAGCCCGCCGTTAACCAAGTTGCTAATAAAATTTGTCTAACAAAGCCCGGTTCGGCTTGTTGCCATAGCAGTAACGCTAACCCAGCGATAAAAATTTCAGCGGCAATTCCTGCGCAGCTAACGACAATGCGTTGACTCTTTTTTCCCAAACTATTCGCTTGGGAAATATCAATGTAAGGCGCGGGAAATAAAAACATCCAACTAACGCCCCACTGGCGCGCGTTTGCCCCGTAGTGGCGTGCTGTAACTCCATGGGCTAACTCGTGTATTAGTTTAATTGGGATAAACATTACAGCCATTAGCCACCACGACGTTGGCTGCATTAAAAATTCATTTGCCTGCATCGCCAAGCGTTGGCCGTTGTTTGCCAACACAGAAATTATCCATCCGCAGCACAACAACCAAATAAGTACGCCTAATGGCGAGCAAAAAAACGCTCCAAAAAATTGCAAATGAGCAATTGTGTTGCTGGGGTTGCCGCAATCTAGGCGATACCCCGTAGGTGAGAATCGGCCCTGAAACTCTTGTTTGCTTTTTTCGTCTGCTTGTTGCTCTAAGTTATTCCATGCCGCGTTAGCATTGGTATTAAGTAAATTTTTCTCAAAACATTGCTGCAATATTTCAATGGTCTCTGGTTGTGTGGCGCATGCATCTTGGCGTCTTTCAATTGCGTTTTGCCAAAGTGCGTCTAATGTGATTTTTCCGTTACAGCGACCTATAATTTCCCAAGCTTGCTGATTAAAACGCAGCGTGTTTTTACCATTTCCGCAAGTTAACCAGTACCATTGCTCGCCTCGAATAGTTTCGCTACGCATGCGCGTGTGACGACTCCAGGTAGGCTTTAAGTTGGCAACGTCGTGCCACATTGGGCTAAATAAAATGTCGGGCGATTGCGAAGCCACGTTAGCCTACCAACCACGGCAGCCAACGCCATGCCCATAAGCGTAAATATTGGCTGGTTTGCCGGTACCAAATAAATGCGAGTGGTGTGTTGCCATCTTCTAGATGTACGACGCCACGTAGGCCCGGTTTTATAAAATTTGTTTGATTACTGCTAGTTGCTTTAGTAACTTTGGCGTGAACTTCTATTGCGTTGCCCGATTCGGTTACGATTGCAGCGGGCGAAATCGAATCGACTTGAACGCTAATACTCTCGAAAGGGCGGGCCGATAACGCAAGCTGCCCTTTCTGAAGCGTTTTAACTCGGCTACTATCGCGTTCGTCTAATTCGATAATGACGCGAAAACTATTCTCCGGAGCTACTACGGCCAACGTTTGGCCGCGTTCTATAGAGTTGCCGACTAGGGTCGAAAGGTCAGTTGAAATAATCACCCCATCAATCGGCGCTCGAACTTGAATGCCATCGATTTGCGTGGCTATTAATCCAAGTTGAGCGTCTAACTCTTCTACCTTAGATTGCGCGAGGATCATTGCTGCGCGATCGCCTTTAGCAATAGAAGATCGATAGTTGCCTTCATAAGCGGCGCGCTCGCTCTGCAATCGTGAGCGCTCTAACTCAAAATCGCGCTCTTTTAATTCAGCAATTACTTGACCTGTTTTTACGCGATCGCCAGGTCGGGCGTAAACCGCTTTTAACAAGCCGTTGGTGGGTGAAGTTAATTGTCTTTGAATTTGCCCTTCAACCCTTGCTGGTGCGCTAACTGGATCGTTAATTGGAATCAAGGTGATTGCTGCAACCAATAATGCACCAGCAATTAAGCCGTTGCGTCCAATAAGTTTGGTTTTTATAAATTGTAAAGGGTTTCGTAACATCAGCGGTGTTGCTTGCTTAGTTTGTACCAATGAAAGGGCGCTGGCGATTGCGATACTTTCGGTTTCAATCCTACGAACAGATTCGGTCCAGAATTGAGCTAGGCTGTTTATCACCTGCGGCTGCTGATCCAGAGCAAATTCCACGACTAGGATAGCTTCAATTTTACCTGCTAGTCCTAACGGTAGGCTTAACGCAATTCCGGAAACGTCCCTAGCTAATTGATGATGAGCAATTGCAACAAGTTTGCACTCGGCAAATTGTAAATCGCTGCTTAAACCGTAACTACCCCAAACGCTAGTATGTTGCTCGCGTGCCTCGTGCGCAGCGTTGGTTAAGTTTTGTTTGTCTTGTTCGTTTAAGTCTTGAATGAGTGCGTTGGATGCGCCTAGAATTTCTAAGGGTTTGCCGGGTTGGGCGTTTAATAGGACGACTCGGCTAGCCGCCCACTGTTGCGCAATGCTCTCTGCAAGCATGGCTAAACGAGTCTCGTTTTGAAGCTCATTGTGGATGCGAGTAAGAATCGGTCCCCAATTTAATGCGAAACACTGGCTAGGCGATTTTTCTGGTTGATGTGCAGGCACGCGCACAGAAACCGCCGTGTTTGTTGGCGGCTGTTGGCGGGCAATGCGATTGAGCAGTTCTTTAGATTCCATGGGCTTACCCAAGTATTAGCTGCGGTTGGCAAGGCTTCAAGCCGCTTTTGGATAAGGCCGATCAATGGCTATAGTTTTTGAGTGAGCGGCAGCCGGTTTGGTCATGCGTCGCTGTCGCGCCACCATTGATTGGCAAGTGCCTGCGACCTAGGATATACTTCGCATCGCGGGGTGGAGCAGTCTGGCAGCTCGTCGGGCTCATAACCCGAAGGTCGCAGGTTCAAATCCTGCCTCCGCAACCAAAAAAATTAAAGTTTTAAAAAGGCAGGGTGCCAATAGCCATTTGGTGCCAAGTTAAAAAGATAGATTGGCGTCGGCTTGACCCCGACAGTCCCTAGCGAAAATCGTTAGGTTTGACAACCGGAATCCCATATGTTTTGTAAATGAACTCGAACGACGTTCGGATAGTCATTGAGGCCGCACTTTTGTGTGCCCAAGAGCCCATGCCCATCGGCCAATTGCGCCGACTCTTTGACGACGAAGTGGGCGCCGATACTTTAAAAACTGCGTTAGAAGAACTTGGCGAGACTTGGCATGGCCGAGGCCTGACCCTAGTTTCGTTGGCTACAGGCTGGCGCTTTCAAAGTAGTCCCGATATGGCGCTGTATTTTAGTCGCCTTAGCCCAGAAAAAACCCCGCGGTATTCGCGAGCGACTTTAGAAACGCTAACTATTATTGCTTATCGCCAGCCGGTTACTCGCGGCGATATTGAAGAAATTCGCGGTGTCACAGTTTCTTCGCAAGTGGTTAAAACCCTTGAAGACCGCGGCTGGATTGAAGTGATCGGCCATAAAGATGTAGTGGGTCGTCCAGCCTTGTTTGGAACAACTAAAGCATTCTTGAACGACCTAGGTTTAAATTCTCTGGATCAATTGCCTAACCTAGTTAGTGCCGAAAACGCTTTGGCAGATTCTATTCAAAGCGAAATCACTTTTGACGAAAATGCAGCAACCTTGCAGGCTGATTTAGTAGCGGAAGTTGGTGCTGGAGTAGGTTCAGAGACAGACGCAGAAGCATGCCAAGAAGTGATACCCGAAGTAGAAACCGCTTCAGAGGCCAGTGCAGAACCGAAAGAAGTAAAAGGTCCAGTGGCTGAATCGGGCGACATCGAACAACAGCAAGAACAATTAGTAGTGCCTAATCCCATTGAGGGGACCCCCAAGTGAACAAAGATGACATGCCAAGTAGTGACGATTTAGAAACCACGGCTGCAGCTAAAAAACCCCGCCGCAAGGCCGCGCCAAAACTAATCGAAACTGCGGTAGCAGCCGAAGCGCCAGTAGTAGTAAAAGCTGCAAAAAAAGTAGCAGCAAAAACAGTAGTAAAACTGCCAAAAGCAGCAAAAGTTGCTGCATCAGCTAGTGTTTCATCGTCGGAAGCCGAAAGTGTCGTCGAACAAAAAGTCGTGGTTCGTAAGCCCCGTGTTAAAAAAGTAGAAGTTTCAGAAGTTGTAGCTGCTGATAATTCAGCCGTCCAAATAGATGTGCCAATAGTTGCTAAGCGCGCTCCACGAGTCGCTAAAGTTAAAACCGAACTAGAAGCGCCAGCGCAAAAAGCAGCCCAACAACCAGCAGTGCAGCAACCAGTAGTACAGCAACCAATACAGCCGCAGTTGAGCTTAATTCCCGAAACGCAGCCAAAAATCGATTTCGTTCGCAGTGATGCTGACGGCAATTCAGCTGCGGTTTCTGTAACGCCAAACAGTTTTAATTCTGGTCTTCCAGGCGAAGAAGGTCAGCAAACTCGGCCGCATCGCCCGCCGCGCAATAATCGACGCGACCGCAATGCCCAGCAAGGTGACGAGCAATCCAACGATCGCCCAAATAGAAACAACCGAAATAACCGTAACAATCGCAATAACCAAAACGGGGCAGATCGCACGGCGGCTAACCCAAATGGTAGCGATTCTGCGGTGCCAATGGTCGAAGACGATCCGTTGCCACAATTTGAATTAAATGCAGCTGTTGGCCTAAATGCAGCCGACCAATCTAGACCAAAACGTGGTAATCCCCGCAATCGCCCAAGCCCTGAAGTTGATGACGAATCATCCAAATTGCACAAGGCTTTGGCCGACGCAGGTTTGGGTTCGCGTCGCGAAATGGAAGAGCTTATTTTGCAAGGCCGCGTCTCGGTGAACAACGCGCCAGCACACGTTGGTCAACGTCTTAATGCTAACGATCAAGTCCGCGTAAACGGTCGGATTATTCGCCGCCGCGCTGTGCAATTGCCACCACGCGTGTTGTTGTATCACAAGCCGGCTGGTGAAATGGTGACTCGTGAAGATCCCGCGCATCGCCCGTTAGTGTTTGATCGTTTGCCACGTTTGCAAGGCCAGCGCTGGGTCGCCGTAGGGCGCCTCGATTTTAATACCGAGGGCTTATTAATTTTTACAACGTCGGGTGATTTGGCTAATCGCTTAAGTCATCCACGTTATGGCTGGGAGCGCGAATACGCAGTGCGCATTTTGGGTCGTCTCGACGAAGAATCGCGCGAAAAGTTATTGGCGGGTATTCAGCTCGACGACGGACCTGCTGCATTTAGTTCCATCGAAGATTTAGGTGGCGACGGTGCCAACGCTTGGTATCGCGTCGTTATTGCCGAAGGCCGCAATCGCGAAGTACGTCGCATGTTCGAAGCGGTTCAGCTAACAGTTAGTCGCTTATGTCGGGTGCGTTTTGGTCCGGTTGCCTTGCCAAGTCAATTGCGTCGTGGTCGTTGGGTCGAGCTCGATGAGCAAGATATTAAATTACTCAATACAGCGATTCGCGAAGCAGGACAAAATAATCCAAGTGGACGTCCGGGCGCAGAATTGGCCGACGAAAATGGCAATCCACTAGGCGCTGATGACGAGTCAATGGACTCGCCAGGCGTGCCATTGTTAGACGAAAATGGCGTGGCAATTCCAGGACAATTTGCACCTAAAGTTAATGCACCACGAAACGCGGCCGGAAGAAATGCCGGGCAAGGTCGTGAACGTGGACCAGGTCGTGGCCAAGGACAAGGACGTGGACAAGAGCGCAGTGACGAGCGTGGTGAAGGCCGCGTTCGCAATGCCCCGCGCAACGCAAATCGTAATCCGCCGCGGGTTCATCCCAATCGCATCGATCCAGAAGAAGCGTTATCTCGTGACCCACGTTTTGCGGACAATTCGGATGAGTTTGGCGCATTGCCGGATATGAACGATCCGTTGGAGCATCAACCGCCCGCGTCGTATGTCGATAAAAACGCAAAGCGTCAAGATATTGATCTTGATGAATCGGAAACCGATGACACTTGGCAGCCACGCAGCGCAACGGCGCATCTAGAAGGTATTACCCGTTTAGTTCGCAAAGCAGCGCGAATCGAGCGGCCAGCAGGCAGCACCCCTAACGCCGGCCGTGGCCGTCGTACTGGTGGCGGACAGGGTGGTGGCCAGAATAATCGCTTTGCTGGCGGTGGCGCGGGTGGCGGCGCAGCGGGAGGTACTGGCGCAAACGGTGGTCGTCGTAAAACACGTGGTCAGCCGGGTAGCGGTACGCCCAGCTTTACCGGCCCAATGGATAGTAAACGCACTGATCAAGTTAGTTTAGATCAGGCTTCTGGTCAGGGTCGTCGTCGTCCCGATGGGCAAAATGCCAATCGCGGTGCACGTGGTCCCCAGGGCCAACCTGGTACCGGAAACCCGCGTGGCCCGAACACTGGTCAGCGTCCCCCTGGAAAAAGTCGCAACCCTAACGGTGGGCAAAATCGTGGTCAAAATCGCGGTCGCAATACCAATCGCGGTGCGGGCGGTGATGGCGCTTTAGGTGGAAACAGCGGTGGCGGCAATAGTGGAAACAACGGTAGGGGCACCGGAGGCGGCTCAGACACAGGCGGCGACGCTGGTGGTGGTAACAACAGTTCGGGCGGCGGTGCTGAATAGCCACGTTGTGGGGGTGTACCAGCCAGTTTTGGGGTGGTATACTCTAAAGCTGTGTTGAGTGCGCCAAAGTAATAACGGCCGCACAAGTTTCTCGAACCGGGCTGTTTTGCAGCCCGTTTTTATTTGTATTTTAAAATGACCACCCTGTATGCATCCAATTTACACACAACGATAGAACAAACCGTTTCCGGTTTGGGCTATGAACTAGTGGACGTCGAGTTCGCTGGTCGTGCTTTGTTGCGTGTCACCATTGATTGGCCATACGAAAAAATTAAGCAGCACATCGAAGCGTTAAAAAAGCAGCGCAAAGCAAATAATCAGGCAGATCAAGAAATCGCGCCATGGGATGTTGTGTTTGTGAATGTCGAAGACTGCGAAAAAGTAAGTCGTCAGCTTACTTATGTGCTTACAGTAGAAAATATCGAATATAGCCGTCTAGAAGTTTCTACACCTGGGCTCGATCGCCCGCTGAAGAAACCGCACGACTATGCGCGTTTTGTTGGGCAAGAAGTGAAGTTACGGTTGCGTATGCCCATGGGTGGTCGCCGTAATTTCGAAGGTGTTTTGCAATTGCTAGACGATGGGCAATTTGGACTCGATTGGGATGAACAGCCTAAGGCCAGTAAGAAAACTGTAACCACTAATGCCGATGGCGATGGTAGTGTCGACGGCGATACAGATGGCAGTGCGATGCCAGCAACCGTTGCCAAACCTAAAAAAGCTAAAGCCGGAAAAACCAACGCAAAAAGTAAAGCAGCAGTGTTAGATGCAACGCTACCTGACGAAGATGCTGATAGCAGTACCCAAAAAAATGTAGCTCCCTCAAAGGCCAGTGCAGCGGATCAAGCCGTTACCAAGCGTTTGAGTTTTGTATTTGAAGATGTTGATAAGGCCAGTTTGGTTCCTCAAGTGGTCTTTAACCGCAATAAAGAACAATCTGTAAAAAGAGGTCAAAAATGAGTCGTGAGATGTTGCTATTAGTTGATGCTTTAGCCCGCGAAAAAAACGTTGCGCGCGAGATAGTCTTTGCCGCACTAGAATCGGCGCTGGCATCGGCCACCAAAAAACGCTTTAAAGACGAAGTCGATGTGCGCGTAACGATGGACCGTGAAGACGGTACGCACGAAGCCTTCCGTCGCTGGCACGTCATTCCTGATGGCGAGTTAGAGGATCATGATTTACAGATTATTCTGACCGAAGCGCGTAAGCAAATTCCCGATATCGAATTGGGCGAGTTTGTTGAAGAAGAGCTAGAAGCAGAAGACTTTGGCCGTATCGGTGCGCAAGCGGCCAAGCAAGTTATTTTGCAAAAAATTCGCGATGCTGAACGCGATCAAATTATTAACGACTTTCTCGAGCGTGGCGATTCAATGGTTTCTGGCGCTATTAAGCGTATGGACCGTGAAGGCGCAATTATCGAATCCGGTCGCGTAGAAGCCCGTTTGCCGCGCGATGCAATGATTCCAAAAGAGAATTTACGCGTTGGCGATCGCATTCGTGCCTACGTACAAAAGCTCAATCGCGAAGGCCGTGGCCCGCAATTAATTTTGTCGCGTATTTCGCCCGAGTTTATTATGAAGTTGTTCGAAATTGAAGTACCCGAAATCGAGCAAGGTTTGCTCGAAATTAAAGGTGCTGCACGCGATCCGGGTGTACGCGCAAAAATTGCAGTACAAGCGCACGACCGTCGTATCGATCCAATTGGTACATGCGTTGGTGTGCGTGGTTCACGGGTGCAAGCAGTTACCCAAGAATTAGCAGGCGAACGTGTTGATATTGTGTTGTGGTCCGAAGATCCAGCGCAATTTGTAATTGGTGCTTTGGCTCCGGCCAACGTTTCTTCAATTTTGGTTGACGAAGAAAAGCACAGCATGGACGTTGTAGTTGACGAAGAAAACTTGGCGCTAGCCATCGGTACTGGTGGCCGTAACGTACGTTTGGCTTCCGAGTTAACCGGTTGGCAAATTAACATCATGACTGCCGACGAAAGCGCTGAAAAGCAAGCCGGTGAGCGTGATGGTATTCGTGCTTCGTTTATCGAAAAACTCGACGTTGATGAAGACGTTGCCGATATGTTGATCGACGAAGGCTTTACTAACTTGGAAGAGATTGCATACATTCCAAAAGAAGAGCTTATGTCGATTGAAGGTTTCGATGAAGACACCGTTACCGAGTTGCGTGACCGCGCCCGAAATGTGTTGTTAACCGAAGCCATTGTTAAAGAAGAAAAAATTGAAAGCACTACCGAAGATTTATTGTCGTTGGATGGCATGGACCGCGATTTAGCGGCCAAGCTTGCCGATAGCAAAATCTTTACTCGTGATGAATTGGCTGAATTGGCTGTAGACGAGTTAGTAGATGCAACCGGTGTGGATGAAGAGCGTGCCAAGGTGTTAATTATGGCGGCGCGTGCACATTGGTTCGAAGAGTCGTAAATTTGCAGCAAAAAGATCAGTAGCAAAAAAATAAGTAGTTGGCATCAATAGGCATGCTAGAAAGAAAATCAATGGCCAGTACGACAATCGCAAAATTTGCAACCGAACTTAATGTTCCGGTCGATGTGCTGCTAGAGCAGCTCAAAGGGGCTGGCGTTAGCAAAACGAGCGGCGATGAAGAGCTTAGCGAAACCGATAAGCAGCAGTTGCTATCGGGGCTTCGCCGCGCTCATGGTTCGGGTGACGATGCGAGCAAAAAACGCATTACGATTACGCGCAAACAAACCACCGAAATTAAGCAAGCTGATAGCTCAGGAAAGGCACGCACAATCCAAGTGGAAGTGCGTAAGCGCCGTACCTTTGTTAAACGTGATGATGAAACCGGTGCGCCAGTTGCAGAAGAAGTTGTTAATCAGGCAGCAACGCAAGCGGCAACACCGGTTATTAACGAAGCCGAACTAGCCATCCGCGCGCAAGAAGATGACCGTCAACGTCAACTGTTAGAGCATCAAGCGCAAGAGCTGAAAGAAAAGCAAGAGCGTTTTGAAGCCGACCGTGTTCGTGAAGAACGTGCCGCCGAAGAAGCCGCTGTACTAGCGAACAAGGCCCAAAAGCTGGCCGACGATGCTGCAAAATCGGCAGCGCAAGCTAGTGAAGAAGCAGCCCACCCAGTGGTCTCGCCAGATGCCAACTTAGAGCAAGTTCAAAAAGAAACTGACGCTGCAAAAGCGCGCCAAGCGGCTCGCGAAGCCGAAGCTGCCGCCGCTGCCCAAGCTGCTGCCGATGCACGTAAAGCACAAGAAGCTGCCGCTGCTAACGCAGTTGCCGCCAAGCAACGCGCCGAAGACGAAATGCAAGCCATCAAAAAGATGATGGCTGATGCGCGTAAACCCAAGCCGCCACCTGCACCCATTCCACCACCGGCACCAGTTGTTGCCCCAGTGGCTAAAGTGGCGCCTGGTGCGCGTACCGCGGGCCCAGGTGGCGCAACCTTGCATCGCAAACCCGGTGTTCCCGGTTCAGCAGCTGCGCCTGGTGCCGATAAAGGTGGTGCAGCAAAACCACCAGCGGCTGGCGACAAAGATAAAAAGCATCTCAAGTCCAGCAACTTGTCATCAACTTGGCAAGAAGACGCACAGAAAAAACGTCAAATTAAAACCCGTGGCGATGCCTCGGGCGGTGTTGGTCAGTGGCGCGGTCCTAAGGGTCGTGGTGGTCGCGATAATCGCAACAACGAGCCAGCACCAGCAGCAGAATTCGTAGCACGCGATATTCATATCGCCGAAACGATTACCGTTGCCGAGCTAGCGCACAAAATGTCGGTTAAGGCAGCCGAAGTGATTAAGTCGTTAATGAAGATGGGGCAAATGGTTACGATTAACCAAGTGCTCGATCAAGACACGGCCATGATTGTGGTCGAAGAATTAGGCCACAAAGCGCTAGCTGCCAAGTTGGATGATCCAGAATCAGACATGGTCGAAGACCAAGGCAGTGGCGATGCTGTGTTGGTTAAGCGTCCGCCAGTTGTAACTGTGATGGGCCACGTTGACCACGGTAAAACTTCGTTACTCGACTATATTCGTCGCGCCAAAGTTGCCTCAGGCGAAGCCGGTGGTATTACTCAGCATATCGGTGCCTACCACGTGGAAACACCACGCGGTGTGGTTACCTTCTTGGACACTCCGGGTCACGAAGCGTTTACCGCCATGCGTGCTCGCGGTGCCAAGGCAACCGATTTAGTTATTTTGGTGGTTGCAGCCGATGACGGCGTAATGCCACAAACCATTGAAGCGATTGCACATGCAAAAGCCGCTGGTGTGCCAATTGTTGTTGCAATGAATAAAATTGACAAACCCGAAGCCAACCCAGAGCGCCTTAAGCAAGAGCTAGTGGCGCATCAAGTTATCCCCGAGGACTACGGTGGCGAATCGCCATTTGTTCCAGTCTCGGCGCGTACTGGTCAAGGTATTGATGAGTTGCTAGAAAACGTCTTGTTGCAAGCCGAAGTATTAGAATTAACAGCGCCAAAAGATGCACCTGCTAAAGGCGTTATTATTGAAGCGCGTCTTGATAAAGGTCGCGGTCCAGTAGCAACACTATTGGTGACCTCAGGTACTTTGCGTCGTGGCGATGTACTGTTGGCCGGTTCTGCTTACGGTCGCATTCGTGCAATGTTGGATGAAAACGGTAAACCGGTGGACGAAGCTGGTCCATCGATTCCGGTTGAAATTCAAGGTTTGTCGGAAGTGCCAAGCGCTGGTGATGATGCGTTAGTGATTATCGACGAGCGTAAAGCGCGCGAAATTGCATTGTTCCGTCAAGGCAAGTTCCGCGAAACTAAGTTAGCGAAACAGCAAGCGGCAAAACTAGAAAACATCTTCGAGAACGCCAATTCCGAAGCCAAGACTTTGGCCTTAATTATTAAGTCTGACGTACAAGGTTCGCAAGAAGCGTTGTCTCACGCCATGATGAAGTTGGCGACCGACGAAGTGCGCGTTCAAGTGGTTCACCAGCAGGTTGGTGGCATTACAGAGAGCGACATTAACTTGGCCGTTGCATCAAAGGCCGTGGTTATTGGCTTTAACGTACGAGCCGATCAAGCAGCGCGTAAATTGGCCGAGACCAACGGCATTGACATTCGTTACTACAACATTATTTACGATGCGGTAGACGAAGTTAAAGCAGCCATGTCCGGTATGTTATCGCCCGATAAGAAGGAAGAAATTATCGGTATGGTGCAAATTCGCCAAGTGATCCGTATTCCAAAAGTTGGTCTCATTGCCGGTTGTATGGTTACCAACGGATTCGTTCGTCGCAATTCCAACATTCGTTTGTTGCGTGATAACGTGGTCATTTGGACGGGCGAGCTCGATTCGCTCAAGCGCTTTAAAGACGACGTTAAAGAAGTTAAAGACGGCTTCGAGTGCGGCCTGTCACTAAAGAACTTTGAAGACTTAAAAGAAGGCGATCAGTTGGAAGCGTTTGAAATTAAAGAAGTAGCGCGTACGCTGTAATGAAACACAATTCGCGACATTCATCATCCATGCCGGCCCGCGGAGTACGCGTGGCCGAGCAACTGATGCATGAAATCGCGGTGATGATTCGCGCCGAAGTTAAAGACCCGCGTATTGGTTTAATCACCATTACCGGTGTCGACTTAACGCCAGACTATGCCTACGCCACCGTGTACTTTACGGTGCTGCCTAGCGACGACGAAACCGTTACGCGTACGACTCAAGGCTTACAAGCTGCCTCGGGGTTTTTGCGTGGGCAAATTGGTCGTCGTGTGCGCATTCATACAACACCCGAATTACGCTTTAAGCACGATCCATCGGTAGAGCGGGGCGCAGAAATTTCTTCGCTTATTTCTAAAGCCAATTCGGTTCGCGCTGCCGATAGCGAAAACGATGCTGTGCCTGTGCAAACAGTGCCAGAAGCAGTTCCAGACGAGGTCGTTAAGAAGAACCTATGAAGCGCAAAGGCGATGCAGTATCCGGCATCCTTGTGCTGGATAAGGCGATAAGCCAAGGTTCGACACAAGCGGTTGCAAAATTAAAGTACTTGTTCAATGCCCAAAAGGCTGGACATGGGGGCACGCTTGACCCTATGGCGACGGGATTGTTACCCATCCTGTTTGGTGAAGCCACCAAATTTGCTAACGACTTATTAGGTGCAGACAAAACCTACGAAGCCACCGTGTTTTTAGGCGTTACCACTGATAGCGCCGATGCAGAAGGCCACATCACAGCGCAACACCCAGTGGAATGCACGGTCGAACAAGTAGAAGCCGCCTGCCAACAATTTCGGGGTGATATCGACCAAGTACCGCCCATGTATTCGGCATTAAAACGCGACGGTAAACCGTTGTACGAATACGCCCGCGAAGGGATCGAGTTCGAATTAGAGTCGCGCAAAATTACTGTCTATGAAATGACCGTTTTGGCCGTTCGTTTGCCCGAAGTCGACTTGCGTATCCATTGCAGCAAGGGCACGTACATCCGCTCGATAGCGCGCGACTTGGGCGACGCCTTGGGTTGTGGCGGGCATCTGATAGCCCTACGCCGTACCCAAGCCGGGCCACTGCGTTTAGAAGATGCAATTGATATTGCCAGCTTGCAAGAGCTCAGTGTAGATGCGCGGCGTGAAAAACTATTGCCATTAGATACTTTGTTGCAAGGCCTGCCGCGTTTAGATTTAGATGCATTTTTAGCGCAGCGTTTTTGCCAAGGGCAGCGCATTGCTTTGGCGGATCTTGGAATGAGTGTTGAGCCAACTGCAGAGCAGAATGTAGCCGAAGTAACCCAATTGCAACAACCACAGAAGTATCGTGTTTATCTAAAAAGCGGAGCGGACGATTTGGCAAACAATAATGCCGAACGATCCCACTCTGATGCAGCACAACTGTTGGGCTTAGCCCATCTATCGGCATCGGCCCTAGAGCCGGCCCGTGTTATTCACTTATTTTTATAAAGTTTTTACGATCCGTTTTTCCGAATTTTTTAAATAGTTTTTATCCCGCATTTTTATTCTGCATTTTTATATCAAATTTTTCTAAATTTACAACGCCAAATTAATATGAATACCTCCATTCGAAATGTTGCCATCATCGCCCACGTTGACCACGGCAAAACCACTTTAGTAGACCAACTGCTACGTCAGTCGGGTACCTTCCGCGAAAACCAAGCCGTTAGCGAACGCGTCATGGACAGCAACGATCTTGAGAAAGAACGCGGCATTACCATCTTGGCTAAAAACTGCGCCGTTGAATACAAAGGCACCCGTATCAACATCGTCGACACCCCTGGGCACGCCGACTTTGGTGGCGAAGTGGAGCGCGTATTGTCGATGGTCGATAGCGTGTTGTTGTTGGTCGATGCCGTAGAAGGCCCAATGCCCCAAACGCGCTTCGTGACCAAAAAGGCCTTAGCCTTAGGTTTGCGCCCCATCGTGGTTGTAAACAAAGTAGACCGCCCCGGTGCACGTATCGATTACGTTATTAACACCACCTTCGATTTGTTTGACAAATTAGGTGCCACCGAAGCGCAATTGGACTTTCCAATTTTGTACGCATCGGGCTTAAACGGTTGGGCCAGCGAAAGCTCGAACCACGTTGGTGAAAACATGGCGCCGTTGTTTGAAGCGATTCTTACTCACGTGCCAGCCCATGCTGGTTCACCTACCGAGCCATTGCAATTGCAAATTTGCTCGCTTGATTACTCAAGCTACGTAGGCCGTATTGGTATTGGCCGTATCAGCCAAGGCACCTTAAAAACTGGACAAGATGTTGGTGTTTGTATTGGCATGGATGGCGCACCGCGCAAAGCCCGCGTGAATCAAATTCAAAAGTTCTCGGGCCTAGAGCGCGTAGTAGCGACTGAAGCTGGCCCTGGCGACATCGTGTTGATTAACGGCGTTGAAGACCTCGGTATCGGTATCGTAATTACCGATTTAGAGAAGCCACAACAGATGCCCATGTTGCAAGTTGACGAGCCAACCTTAACGATGAACTTTTGCGTTAACACCTCGCCATTAGCGGGCCGCGAAGGCAAGTACGTGACGAGCCGCCAATTGCGTGATCGCTTAGATCGCGAATTGCAATCAAACGTCGCCTTGCGCGTTAAAGACACCGACGAAGACGGTATTTACGAAGTGTCGGGCCGGGGCGAATTGCACCTAACTATTTTGTTAGAAAACATGCGCCGCGAAGGCTACGAGTTGGCCGTATCCAAGCCACGCGTTGTGTACCACATGGTTGATGGTGAGAAACACGAGCCAATTGAAATGGTTACCGTAGACGTAGAAGACCAGCACCAAGGCGCTGCCATGCAAGCCCTAGGCGAGCGCAAAGCCGAGCTAGTCAATATGGAACCCGATGGCATGGGCCGCACCCGTTTGGAATACCGTATTCCTGCACGTGGCTTAATTGGTTTCCAAAACGAATTCATGAACATGACCCGCGGTACCGGCCTAATTAGCAATATTTTTGATGGCTACGAAGCCTACAAAGGCGAAATTGAAAGCCGCAAAAATGGCGTACTCATCTGCCACGAAGACGGCGAATGCGTAACCTACGCGCTAGGCAAACTAGACGACCGCGGCCGCATGTTTGTTAAAGCCGGTGACCCGTTGTACGAAGGCATGATTGTCGGCATCCACTCGCGCGATAACGACTTAGTTGTAAACGCAATTCGCGCCAAACAATTAACCAACTTCCGCGTATCCGGCAAAGAAGACGCGATTAAAATTACACCGCCAATTATTTTGTCGTTGGAGTATGCGGTTGAGTTTATTGAGGACGATGAATTGGTGGAGATTACGCCAAAGAGCATTCGGTTGCGGAAGCGCTATTTGAAGGAGCATGAGCGTAAGCGGGCTTCTAAGGAATCTGAGGCTTGATTTAAATTGTAAAAAAGGGCCTGCTTGGCCCTTTTTGTTAGTGCTCCGGAATCCGAACCTATGGGCAGAGCTGATACCCGGCAAAAGAATTGGCTGGATGTACCTTTGTCTCAAACGTGGAATTTCGGTAGAAAAGTCACTTCAATTGATTTAACCCATAGTTTTACCGCCGCCCAAGTTAATTTATCCCGCTAGGCTAATCGGATGCGCCACGCCAAGTTACAATGAAGTAGGAGATTTACAAAAATGGATGTTTACACAATAGGCTATGAAGGTCTTGACTTGGACGAATTCCTGTCGCTCCTCAATGAACATGGAATTGATACGATCATCGACGTTCGGGAAATTCCTTTGTCTCGCAAGTTTGGGTTTTCAAAAAAATCGCTTGCGAACGCGCTGAATTTGTCTGGTTTGGAGTATTTTCATCTAGGCGAATTGGGTTGCCCTAAAACCGTTCGTGATCGTTACCGTGATAACGGCGATTGGAAACAATATACAGCCGGGTTCCTGCAGTATCTTCAAACACAAAACGATGCAATTGCTGAAGTTTCGGTGTTAGTAAGTTCAGCGAACTGTGCATTACTCTGCTACGAAGCTGACCCAAATTTTTGCCATCGCTCAATGGTAGCAAATGCCGTAAAAGAATTTTCGAATGCCAATGTTACGCATCTAAAAGCTACCGTTAAAAAAGCGAGGACTGCGGTGTCGGCTCGAGCTGCCTACGCTTGGGCGGATAAATTAGGCTAATGATCAGCCACTGATTTTGAAACCGGTGTTGATTTCCCATTAAAAACATCAGGTCTTTTTCGCCAAGGTCGGCTTCGAGTTTAGCTCGAAACGGCAGTTCCCAATCTGCGCCGTGTTTCTGATGACAGTTCCAGAACAAAGCTCCAGCTTCCCAGTCGACTATTTTGTGTCGATACTCCTTTTCGCCATCTGGTGTATCGCATAAGTATCGGTAATGAAAATCAAAAGGTACCTTACGCAGTTCTTTAACCTGTTGTTGTGCTTCGGCTGCCGAAAAAAGATCTTCCTGCATTTGCTCGCGAGTCAATTTCTGTTGCTCTTCCTCGGTCCAAACTGGGTTGCGAGCTTTCGAAATATCAAGTCCGAGTAATTTTTTGGGCTTAATTATGGCTATCGATAATCCTTTGGCTAAACGTTCAATTTCAAGATCATCAAAACTTCGAAATGTTGCGATTTTATCGAGCCATTCCCGTCGGCCGATCCATTCTCGTTTTGTGTCGATTACATCTGTGCAGGAAATCGTATCAATATAGAGTTTGTGACTCTCAGGCCGGTGATCTTTATTGGCCTTTTCAATTCGAACATTAATCCATTGCCACTTTTTAAATTTCTGACCCTCTTCAATCATTCGGAAAGGGACGGGGTAAAGCCTACGCATAGAGCCATCATCGTTAATTCCAGCGATACATGATGTTTCAACGTATTGTGCGCTTGGCGAAGGATATGTCTTCGCTAGGATTAAAATGCGTTCGATTCGTGAGGGTGCCATTCCCGTTACCTTTATTTGTTTTTCTTCGATTGTGCAACTAAATAAAAACTCGATTGGCTAGCAAAACGATTACACACATCGATTGGGTTGTAGACTAAAAAACTTGTCAAATCAGCGAAAACGTTGAGCCTTAACGAGAAATTGAACTAACGCTGCCGGTTATTAAGATGCACTTCACTGATGTTATTAGGACATCACCAGTACTTTAATATTGCATTGATCACTTTTCCTATAAGATCAAAAACTGTTCTCGAATTATCGCAATCCTTTCAATACAGCCATATTTGGCGGGTTACTAAATATGTAATGTTTGCTACTCATTAGAACTATTTATTCCTTTAGCGACAAGCCGTTCCAGAGTCCCTAAAAAAGTTACTCTAGACGATACGATACGGTGTCCGTTGAAAAGGAGCAACGCCACCTAAGCTCAGGCGGGCGTGCGCGAAGGTTTGGTTGTCCCTGTTGGGTTCGTACAGGTCTTGCAACAAGCTAAGCAAGCCAGCACGCTCGAAGTTCACAAGATTGTTTTTGACATCGCCCCAGCTGGGCTTGTTCTTCTTCGTGGCCATATCCGCTATTCCTCGTTGCTGTCCGGTTGGCTGCCAGATTCAATCTGCCTGATTACCCGATCAAAATCACTCTCAAACAACCGGTCTTGCACGATACGGTATTTTTCGAATTCGGTTTCGGCGTGGGCTTTGGCGATTTCCGCTGTTACTTTGCCAGCGTCCTGCAACACCTCACGGTCCCAGAGTTTCAAGAAGCCGCCCAAGCGTGTTTCCCAGTCCGCCATCGTCATAGGCATGCGGCGCATGGCCTGAAGTTCTGCCATGTCGAGATACGCCGAGACAATTCTTTGCATCTGAGCCAGCTCGAAATCCGACAGGTAGTTCTTGGCAACGGCAACGTCGTATTTGTGGACCTTCCCTTGGGGCGCGCCTTCCCAACTGGTCAGGCCCATGTTTTCTTGTCTATGGTCAGCCCGGTCTACAATGACTTCTGCGGCTGTCTGGCCGTGGATGGCGTAATGCAGCTTGTTCTGAACCGCTGCAAAAAAGCGTTTGGTTGCCGTTGCCGACGTGTCGTAATCCAGCGCCGTGGCGTATATGTCAGTGATCTTTTGGTAGAACTTGCGCTCGGAAACGCGGATTTCCCGGACTTTTTCCAGCTGGCGCTCGAAGAATTCTTCCGTAAGTACGCTGCCGCCACTCTTCAGGCGATCCGCATCCATGACCCAGCCCTGGATCGTGAAATCCTTAACGATTTGGTTGGCCCATTTACGGAACTGCACCGCGCGCTCGTTTTCGATCTTGAATCCGACGGCAATGATTGCCTGCAAGCTGAAGTGATCCACCTTGCGCTGAACTTCGCGCTCGCCCTCGGTTTGAACTGTTAAGTAATGCTTAACAGTTGCCTCACGCTCCAGCTCGTTGTCCTCAAAGATACGTTTCAAATGCTGGCTGATGGCCGGCACCGATACATCGTAAAGCGTGGCCATCATTTTTTGCGTGAGCCAGAGGTTTTCATCTTCGTAACGCATTTCCACGCTGCTTTGCACGTTGCCGGTTGCAGCCACGAAGGTCAGATATTCGGCCGCAGATGAGCGGGCAAGTGAAACTTCGTTTTTTTGGGGGGGGGTCGGCTGCTTATTCAAGCGACCATCTTTTGCTTGTGTGCGGGTCATTTTAATGGAGAGCCAACGCCTCGAAAGATTGGTTATATAGCGCTTCAAATGCAACTGGACTGACCCAGCCGTTGGCTGAGTGTCTGCGAATTCGATCAGGGTAAATATCAATATAAACAACTATTTCAGTACGCATATGGTCTTTGGTTTTTAGCTTGTAACCGTGTATCGCTTGATTCTTAACCGTTGCAAAGAAACTCTTGGCAACTGAGTCAGAGCAGTGCTCTGACTCAGCTCGTATTTTTCTTTAGAGGGACAGGCTCTTCATTTTTTTGACTAGCTCCAGTTTTTTATTTTTCATACTTGCGCGATGCCGTTGGCCACTTCAGTTTCGATGTTGGCCTCATTGGCTTTTGGGTCATCGGAAGCCCACATTTCGCGGTACGCATAGATATAGCTAGCGGTGGCATGGGGGTCGATTTTCCAATAGTATCGGCAAAGGGATTTAAAGATGGCAAGCCCTTGGGGAATGCAGGCGTGGTCTAGAAGTTGATCAAGTGTGTGCTCGATTAAGCGTGCATCTCGACTGTTGCTCTCGACAATGTCGTGCACATTAGGTGTGAGTGCCTCGATCGCTTGCTGGTGTAATGCCTGGAGCGGGGCAATGACTGCCGCGAGGTTGTCAAGCAAGGCACTATAATCGTCGGAGTCGGCCGAAGGTGTCGTTTGAGGGCCCGTTGCCATCATCACTTTAACCTTTTCAGGTTATGGTCGACTAGCAGGGTGCGCATCTGAATGATCGCAATTTCATTGAGCTTCAGCAGGCGTTCTGGCGCAGTGATCCCTTGCCGAATCAAGACTGAGTTGAGACTTTCGAGATTGGTTAGGACAACGAGCTGTTCCAATGGGGCATGGTCGCGGATGTTGCCTTCGGCGTCGGGGTGTGTGTCACGCCATTGCTTGGCGGTCTGTCCAAACAGGGCGACGTTGAGTAGGTCGGCCTCGTCAGCATAAACTTGTATTGCCTGAGCTTTCGCAATGATGGGCGGGATCAGTGTTTCCTTAATGGCATCAGTGTGGATGCGGTAGTTGATCTTGGCAAGTGTGCGCTGGAGGTTCCAGCCTAGTTTAAGACGGTCGTTCTCCTCGTCCTTTAGGCGCTGGAACTCTTTGACAAGGTAAAGCTTAAACTCGACAGAAACCCAAGAAGCAAATTCGAACGCGATGTCCTTGTGGGCGTAGGTGCCGCCGTAGCGGCCTGCACTTGAGGTAATTCCCACAGCCCCGGTTTTTTCGATCCATTGCTTTGGTGTAAGAACGAAGCTGTTTAGACCTGTTTGCATTCTAATCCCGTCGAATTCGACGGGATTAAAACTGGGGTTGTTTAGCCGCTCCCACACCCCGAGAAACTCTACCGTGTTGCGGCTTCGCAGCCAATTTCGAATTACGTCGTCCGGGTGTTCCGGATTCTTGAATTTGGCGATATCTGTCAGACAAAAGATATCCTGTTGATTCTGCGAAAGCACTGCAACGGTGCTTCCTTGAACTTCGACAATGGCACGCTTGGCTTTACTCATACGCGTTAAGGCCAAGCTTTTGAATGGTGGTGACGATGACCTTGTCGGCCTGGTTATCAGACGGCAAGCGCTCGACCAACATACCGGTGTTCGTGTTTTGCTCGACACAGCCTTCTTGAAATTTATTGAACTCCTCTCGCGTTTGCCGGTCAAGGTCTTTGCGATCAACAACGAACAAGCATTTCTTTATCATCATCAGCTTTTGCTCACTGGCGATTAGCACCATATAGCGACTGACGGTTTCGCCTAAGGTGCATTTGACTAAGAACGTTTCGGCAAAGCTGTCGAGATGAGAAATTTTCGTGTTGTCTTCGGCCGCAAACTGATACACCGGTAAAAAACGCTCATCCTGATTGAACGCGAAGTGGCGCGCATTATTGTTGGTAAAGTAAAAAGTCTCGGTGCGGTTGCTAACGATAAAAAGCTGCAAAAAGCACAGCAGTGTTTTGGTGTAACCGTTGCCGGGGTCATTCTTATATTCAACGATCTGCTCCATCGCCCGGCGTGGGCTAATGCCCAGCGTTTTTAACTCGACCTGAACCACCGGCACACCGTTGATAAGAATTAAAACGTCGTAGCGATGGTGGCTGTAGTCGGTGTTGATCCGTAATTGGTTAACGACCTCAAAGGTGTTTTTGCACCAATCTTTAATGTTGACTAGGGTGTAGTTCAGCGGTGTACCGTCGTCGCGAATAAAGCTGTTGCGTTCGCGCAAGGTACGGGCTGCCGTAAAAACATCGGGTGTCGTGATTTCTTCTAGCAGCCGAGTAAACTCGCCGTCTGTTAAGTTAACTTTATTGAGCGCCTCAAATTTTTCACGAAAATTTTTCTCTAACGCAGCGCGGTCGCGAATGTCGGCGCGGTATTCATATTTGAGGCTCTTGAGCTTGCCAATAAAGCCTTGTTCGATGCTTTCCTCATTAACCTCTAATCGGGTGGTTTTTGTAGCTTTGGGGTAGATTAGGTTTGAGTCAGGCATTGTTGCTTTTAATTTGGAGGATGTTGATCTGTGTTAAGTGACAAAGCTTCAATTTGCGCAAACCGTAGCAGCGCTCGTTAATTCCTAACTGTACACATACTTTTCGCATTTGCGAAACATGGGGAACAAGTGTTTCGATTGCCAGAAAGCGATTGATTTCTACCGAACCTGGAACCCGACGGCAATGATTGCCTGCAAGCTGAAGTGATTCACCTTGCGCTGAACTTCGCGCTCGCCCTCGGTTTGAACCATTAAGTAATGCTTAACAGTTGCCTCACGCTTCAGCTCGTTATCGGCAAAAATACGCTTCAAATGCTGGCTGACGGCTGGCACCGAAACATCGTAGAGCGTAGCAACCATTTTTTGCGTGAGCCAGAGGTTTTCATACTCATAGTGCATTTCCACGCTGCATCACTCACACTTAAAGCTCGTCAGTCTTAAATTCGCTATAACCTTCGTAGTAAAAGCTAACGTCAATGCCCTTCATAAACAGGGTTCGGTCAGTAACTTGGTCGGTTAAAGCTTGTTTGAGCACGGCTTTGATTTCAAGGTCTTTCACGACACTGCGTTGCATCGCTGAAAGGTAATTTTCTTTATCGACTCGGTTCCAATCTACCACCCGCTGGGTTTCTTTCTTAAGCATTAAATCTAGCCAAATGCGGGTGGCGCGGCCATTGCCTTCGCGAAAGGGGTGGGCAACATTCATTTCCACATATTTTTCGACAATTTCATCAAACGTTTTTTGTTGCATGGCATCGATGTTCTTTAGCGATTGCTCCAGATAGATAACTCGCGCAAAAGCAGTTGTACCTTTGGCGATATTTACATCGCGAATTTTGCCGGCAAAGTCATAAATGTCTTCAAATAAATAGGTATGAATAAACGCCAGTCCGGCGAATGTGCCCACTTCTACCTTGTGAATATCGCCAGAATCAAAAAGTTTTTTGGCTTTTTGTTTGCTGATTTTTTCTTCGGCGCGGGCAAGCTCAATTTGATCAGTGATGTTGAGTTTGTTTACCAGAACCACTCGCTTACTCCTTCTGAATTTGCGCCTTCGATCTTGGCCATGCCGTACCCCTTAATGATAATTTGAGTGTACCGCTGTCCAGTTTTTAGGGGGAGGTCCAGGGTGCTTAGAGGTAAAGACATTTAAAGAACTTTTATTCATTTAAAGTTAAATTAAATCCGAAATCAAAATAAGCTCCAACGCACTACCTCGCTTGAAATCAATATCGTTACTAATTAAAAATCGGCAACCTGCGTTTAGTGCAGTCGCGTAATGCAAACTATCGATCAGTTTAAGCCCGTGTCGGGCACGAAGTTGCGACGCAAGATCGAAGGTGTTGGCATCGTGGCCTAGTACCGTTAGAAAATTCTCTCGCGTAAACAAACCTTTGCCGCGCGCGATTTCCTCGGGTTGGTTGGTGCGATAGGGATGGACCATTACTTCACTGACGGCAGCATCGCCTGTGTAGCCCGTAAACTGGCCGTTATCGCAAGCGGTAAACAACTGGGCTACAGCGCCAAAAAATGGCTCTCGGCGATCAAAGAAATAAATCAGCGCATTGGCATCGAAATAGACTCGCTGGCCGTTGATGCGAGCGAGCACATTGGTCAACGCTCCCATTCGTTGTGCAAGCTTTTGGTCGTTTCATCAAACTCTTCGCGAGTCTCGCCCCAAGCACCCTTAAAGATTCCCGCGTAGGAAAGGATGTCGTCCTTTTTTTTGTCTTTCACACGAGGCGTCAGCGTGATGACACCGCCGACAAAGGCAATATCAAACGATGCATCTTCTGCTAACTTGGCCTGCGCAATGATTGATGCAGGAATAGTCAGTTGCCCTTTTGGGCGTAGTCGGACTTCGGCCATTTATTACCCTCGGTAGTGAAATAGAGAAAGTAGGATAGCACGGTAGGAAATTGGTCTCAAGACGTTTAATCGTTATTGTTGATTTGTGCGTCTGCATTTGAGTCTGCGCCATTTTTCACGCCAAAAAAGGCTTAATTCAAGTATTTAATGGCGCAAATAAAATATTTATGCCAAAACGTCCTTGATTATGCAAGCAAAACGCAAACACAATCACCTAAATACAATAACCCAATTAATCAGCTTCAACCCAACCGGCCTCGGAATTACCGCGCTAGAGCTATCACTCTCCTAAGTCGGCCATTCATTAGGCGCAATCCAGTCGGATATGACCGCGATTTTTTAGAACGGTATCGCCCAAATCAAGATTTTTACCTTTCGGAATTTCAACGCAATCGCCTGCATGAGTTGGGACGCACATCAATGGACGCGAGACCTGCGGGTACTTATGCGCGCGATGTTTTAAGCCGATTACTAATTGACTTGTCGTGGTCGTCATCGCGACTCGAAGGCAATACATACAGCCGGTTAGACACGCAGCTACTAATTGAGCGCGGCCATATTGCCGAGGGAAAAAATGCGCAAGAAACGCAGATGATTTTGAATCATAAAGCAGCAATAGAATTTATTGTTAGCAACGCCGATGAGGTAGCGTTTAACCCGTTTACTATTTTGAATTTACACAGCATTCTTTCCGATAATTTGTTGACCGATCCAATGGCCAGCGGGCGACTTCGCATTCGTGATGTTGAAATTAGCGGCACCGTTTTTCTACCGCTTTCAATTCCACAAAAAATTGCCGAGTGTTTTGAATTAACCCTGCGCAAAGCCGCCGCAATTATTGATCCTTTTGAGCAAGCCTTTTTTGCTATGGTGCACTTGCCGTACTTACAGCCATTTGAAGACGTAAATAAGCGCGTGTCGCGCCTTGCAGCAAACATACCGCTGATTCAAAAAAATTTATGTCCGCTGTCGTTTATTGATGTACCCGATAAAGCCTACATCGAGTGCACGTTAGGGGTTTACGAATTGCAGCGCCCCGAGCTATTGCGCGATGTGTTTGTTTGGGCCTACGAGCGTTCGTGCCAGCGTTATTTAGCGATCCGCCAATCGCTTGGTTGTAAGCTGTGTTGATTAAAACCCTAACCCCCACCGATTCCTGCACGGTAATCCAAGCTTGGTCTAATGCCTCGAAAAAAGAAAGCAAAGTGCCGGTGAGCGGAATTTGACATTTCTTTGCCAAAACGTGCATTTAGGACGCGTTTTTATAACTGGCCAACGCAAAAGATAGAGGGATTGTAAGGTTGTCTTATTTTGTATATACTACATGTGATTACATTTGTAGGGCGAGCCGCACATGCAAGTAACCAAAGTTTTCAAAAGTGGAAACTCTCAAGCCGTTCGAATTCCTGTTGAGTTCCAATTCGACACCGATGAAGTCGAGATTTTTCGTCGCAACGATGAATTGATATTGCGTAAAAAACCAGTGTCACTCGCCGAGGCGTTTCATATTCTTGTTGCGCTTCCCGGAGATGTTTTAACCGACAGAATTGACGAAGCGCCTCAAGAACGACTTGGTCTTTAAGCTATGCCGCGCTATCTACTTGACACCAACATTTGTATTTACATTAAGAATCACCGACCGCCAGAAGTGTTAGCGCGATTTTCAGCCTTACAGCCTGGTGATGTGGCGATGTCCTCAATTACTTTTGGTGAGCTGTGCTTTGGCGCCTCAAAAAGTTCCAAGCAAGTTGAAGCGATACAAACTTTGGCGGCATTAAAACAATTAATACCCGTTTTATCACTTGATGCGAATGCATCGGTGCAATATGGCTATGTGCGTCAGATCCTGCAAAAAATTGGACGCCCAATTGGCAATAATGATCTTTGGATCGCTGCTCATGCTCTGTCCAGTGAGCTAATTTTAGTCAGCAATAATTTAGCGGAATTTGAGCGCGTACCGGGATTGAAAACGGAGAATTGGGTTATTTAATTCGCCATTTTCAATTCAGGTCCCGGCTAAGCCTCCACCACCTCAGAGACCACTTCACTCTGTGGCAACCGTATCAAATAATCAAACGCACTTAACGCAGCCTTCGATCCATCGCCCGCAGCAATCACAATTTGCTTAAAAGGCACGGTAGTGCAGTCGCCAGCAGCAAACACACCTGCAATATTGGTGTGCCCTTTAGCGTCAACTTCAATCTCACCGTACTTCGATAAATTGATCGTGCCTTTTAACCATTCAGTATTAGGCACCAAACCAATTTGAATAAACACGCCTTCCAAGCCAAGCAAGTGCTCTTGGTTCGTCGCGCGGTCCATATAACGTAGGCCATTTACCCGCCCAGCGTCGCCTGTAATCTCGGTGGTTTTTGCGTTTAAATAAATGCTCACGTTTGGTAATGACTTTAGTTTGTTAACCAATACCGCGTCCGCTTTTAGCTCGTCGGCAAATTCAACTAAATCGACATGCGCAACAATGCCAGCTAAATCAATAGCCGCTTCTACGCCAGAGTTACCACCACCTACAACGGCGACGCGCTTGCCTTTAAACAATGGCCCATCGCAGTGAGGGCAATAGGCAACGCCTTTGTTGCGATATTGCTTTTCGCCAGGCACGTTAATTTCGCGCCAACGTGCGCCAGTAGAAAGGATGACGCTCTTCGCTTTTAATGCAGCACCCGAGGCAAGTACTACTTGCACCAAAGGATCGGTTTCGCTCGCAGGAATAATTTTTTCTGCGCGCTGAAAATTCATTAAGTCGACATCGTAGTGGCGCACTTGGGCTTCCATTGCAGCGGCAAATTTTGGCCCATCGGTTTCTAAAACCGAAATATAGTTTTCAATGCCTAATGTGTCGTTCACTTGGCCGCCAAAACGCTCGGCTGCAAGTCCCACACGAATACCTTTACGTGCTGCGTAAACAGCTGCTGCGGCACCCGAAGGTCCACCACCAACAATCAGTAAATCATAGGGTGCTTTAGCATTTAGTTTTTCTACGGCGCGCGCTTCGTCGTTTACATCCAACTTGGCAACAATTTCTTCCAACAACATGCGACCCGAACCGAACACTTCGTTGTTTAAAAAAGTCATGGGCACTGCCATTACTTCGCGGCGGTCGACTTCGGCCTGATAGAGGCCGCCGTCGATTACAGTGACTTCAATTTTTGGATTGCGCAACGCCATTAACGCCAAGGCTTGTACGACGTCAGGGCAGTTATGACAACTAAGGCTGATATAGGTCTCGAACTGAAGTGGTCCATCTAAATGGTCGATGGCTTCGAGCAACGAGGCTTCAGTTTTTGGTGGATGTCCGCCAGCCCACAACATGGCTAACACTAGCGATGTAAATTCATGCCCCAAGGGAATAGCAGCAAAGCGTACGCCATGCGATTGTCCTTCGCGACTAATTAAAAATGACGGGGTACGTGCATTCGTACCACTGTCATCAAAAGTCACTAAATTTGATAGCTCTGCAATCTCGGCTAGCAACGAGCGCATTTCTTGCGAGCCATCGCTCTGATCGAGCGAGGCCGTTAAGTGAATCGGATGTTGGAGCTTTGTGAGGTAACTTGAAAGCTGCGATTTTAGAGCGTCATCTAACATGGGGGTACTCGATCTTTAAGGTTTAAATTTTTCCGACTAAATCTAACGACGGGCTAATTGTTTTTGCGCCTTCGTTCCATTTAGCTGGGCACACTTGGCCAGGGTTTTTGGCAACGTACTGCGCTGCTTTTAATTTGCGCAAGGTTTCCTTCATATCGCGAGCGATTGCGTTGTCGTGCACCTCAGAAGTTTTGATAACGCCATCTGGGTTAATTACGAATGTACCGCGTAATGCCAAACCTTCTTCCTCAATATGTACACCAAAGGCGCGAGTTAACTTGTGTGTTGGATCGCCAACCAACGGAAACTTAGCCTTACCCACTGCAGGCGATGTCTCGTGCCAAACTTTGTGTGAAAAATGCGTGTCGGTAGTGACAATATAAATCTCTGCGCCAACGGCTTGAAACGATGCGTATTGTTCGGCCGCGTCTTCAACTTCGGTAGGGCAGTTAAATGTAAATGCAGCGGGCATAAAAACTAAAACAGACCATTTGCCGAGCAGGTTTTTTTCGGTAACTTCAACAAACTTTCCGTTATGAAATGCTTCAGTTTTAAACGGCTGTACAACGGTATTAATTAAAGACATTTTTTATTGCTTTCTAGATTTTTTGGATTGGAGGTTGATAACAACAGGTAAAACTTTAACGACGCTTCGCGCGTAAATCCAATTCATTGTCTTTATGGCTGCGATAGTCTTTTTGTAACTAGTTTTTTAATAGTGCACGCAGGGCTAATAGGTCGCTGTAAGGTAAACGTAAGCGCACACCTAATGAGCCGGTACTTCTAAGTACTGGTTGCTTTTTTAGACAAATATCGAGGCCGATTATTTGATCGTATTGAGCACAAGCGCCTGCAATGAGCGTCATAAGATATTCTTGCGTCTCGTATTTTTGATGGGCTGCAATTGCATCAATTTGAGCAATCAGTGGATCGTAGTCGAATACATGCGTCATCTCATCAGACGGCACTTGTACAAGTGTGGGCGATACCTCGAGCGTCAAGTCAAGAATATGGCTATTGGGTACGACATCTTTTGGCCCGTACGTCCCTATTGTCGAAGTTAGGTGCAGGTCACGCAGTTCAATGAAAGCTGACGGTTTCAAAATTTTATCCTCAGGGTTTAGCGTTATATTTTTTTGTATCGGCCGTTCGAAGCTTGCCGCGCCAGGCAAGTGATTTCTGGTTCAGTGCAACCAAATCAGCGCGCTCTTGAATAATGTCTTCGCACAGTAAAACGGCTAACTGCGCTTGCTCAAGGCTTAAATTTTTGTAAGCAGGTCGGTTTATAAAATCGTACCAAACGCCTGCACAAATTGTATCCAAGACGATTCGTTGAAAGCAGTGATCGTTGCGTACTGGCCAATGACGCGATTTTTCTTGGGCAATTGCTGGCATGACGACACGCGTGAGGTGCAAATAGCGCGCGATGATTGCCGATTGGTCTTCTAAACTAATTTGAATGCTCTAAGCCATGTTTAAAACAACCCAATGTTTGCATAGGTTTTCTAAACTTTTTGATATAGGGGTTATTGTGTTGTAGTGGAATTGACGCAGGACTTGATTCAAGTATGAATAGCTTTTAGGTTTGTTACGTTTGTTGCCGAAAAGTAAAAAGCACATGCTTTGTAGGCTTAATTGTTGAGCCGTGTAAACTGCCGTACGTGATTACAGCGCCCGTTCAACTTCCAGTCGACATCGTGTACCTTTGGGTAAACGGTAATGACCCCGTATGGCGAGCTAAGCGCCGCGTAGCTTCTGGCAAGCTGAGCGGCGACGAGATCGCGTCCATGGCGATCTACAGTAATGTTGATGGCCGCTTTCGCGACAACGACGAGCTACGTTATAGCTTGCGAGCATTAGACCGTTTTTTCCCCGAGCATGGTCATGTTTATATTGTGACCGATGGACAAACGCCTTCTTGGTTAAAGCCTTCTAGTCGCTTAAGTATTGTCGATCACAAAGATCTGATACCGGAGGCATCGCTGCCAACGTTTGATTCTGGCAATATCGAGTCGTATATTCATCGCATACCCAACTTGTCGGAACGTTATTTCTACTTAAACGACGATATCTTTTTTGGCTCGCCTGTTGATTTAAACGATTGGTTTTGGGATGACGGTTTTTATGTCGGCTGGTCGGACGAAAAAGATGTCAGCGACGAAGCGATGCGACCCAATTCAAACGCTCTCGAAAATGCGTGCAGATTTTCTAGCCGTTGGTTTGCATCTAATGCGGTTTTTGCAAAGAACTACGAACATACCTTTAGAACCTTTTCGCATTCGCCTCGGCCCATGTTGCGATCGATTGTTTATGCAGCTGAAAAAGCGGCACCCGAATGGTTTGCCGCCGTTCGATCCACGGTTTTTAGGCAATGGAATAAACCACCCGTAATTTCTGATTTTGTAATGCGCTTCGCATTAGCCAACGGCCAAGCAAAAGTAAGAAACTACGATCAAGCCTATGTAGCAACCGGCGACCCAGTCTTAAACTTAAAACTCTTAACCCTTGCTGCGGTATTTGAAAAATTACACTTCTTTTGTATCAACGACACCACCGATGATGCAAAAATCAAAGACCCGCGTTTGTTAAGCGTTAAGACTATTTTGCAGGATTTTTTTTGGTGGTCGTCTAGTTTCGAAATAGAAACGATTCCTGCGCTAGCGGAGGTTTTAAACACTATCGAAGTAGGGCAAGTGCGTCGCCGTAATCGAGCCGCAGTTAGCTTGTCTAACGATTTAAATTCGGTATAGGTAAGACAATCCTTACTCAATAGGTTTCACTTAATGAAACTTCCGGTGTTGAGACATAAGATTGATCGGTTTATTTCTTTGATAACGTTGCATCGCACCTGAGCCGCCTTTGAAACGGTGCAGTAACAGCACCTCGTTATTTTATGAAAAGACCAAATGTTCGAGCTTAGAAATAGTCTTTTTGCAGCCTTTACAGCCACCGTTAGACCTAAAATATATTGATTTTTTGCGCAAATAGAGCATAATTAACTAATATTATGTTGTTTATAGGGGCAATTCAATGATAATTGAATTTCGCGTCAAAAATTTTCGTAGTCTCCGTGATGAGCATGTGCTGAGCCTTGTTGCATCCAAAGACAAGACACTACAAGACAGCAACACGCAACCAACTGAGATTAACGCCGCGCCTATTTTAGTGCGCAGTGCCGTTATTTATGGTGCGAACGCCAGCGGCAAGTCCAACCTCATTAAAGCGCTGCAATTTATGCGTGGTGTTGTTACCGAATCGGCAACTGCGATTCAACCTGGGCAGACTTTTGCAGTTCAACCGTTCCTTCTTGACACCCAATCCGCTGTGCAGCCCAACGAGTTCGAACTTACGTTTTTAATTAATGGCGTTCGGTATCAATACGGCTTTGCCATGACGGCCCAGCGTATCGTTAGCGAGCACCTGCTGGTTTACAAGGCGTTCAAGCCCCAACGTTGGTTTGCTCGGCATTTTGATTCTGACGTTGGCAAGGATGTGTACGAATTCGGTCCTGGTTTAAAAGGGCCCAAGAATTTATGGGAAGGCGCTACCCGTCCAAATTCCCTTTTTTTATCGATGGCTGTCCAACTAAATAGTGACGCGTTAAGACCTATTTTCGATTGGTTTGCGAATCGTTTGGTTATCTTTAATGAACACGCTCAGCTAAACCCGCAAGTGTCCATTCAGATGCTCAAGCAAACTGAAGGCCGTAAAGAGATTTGCAATTTTCTCTCTGCAGCTGACATTAGTATTTCCAATATTGACGTGGAAACACGCAAAGTTCCAAGTCAAGCAGTACACGTTGATCTATTGGCAAGTAAAGCCGAAGTTAGGTCGGAAGAAATGGAAGAGCACAAGTTGCGCTTTCACCACGTTACAGATCAGGGCAAAGCCGTTTTCGATCTGGTAGACGAGTCTAGTGGTACGCGAAATTTACTGTTTCTTGCTGGACCCGTATTAGATATTCTAAGTAAAGGTTTAACACTCGTAATCGACGAACTTGATACCAGTTTGCATACTTTGTTGGTTCGTGAGCTCGTGCGAATGTTCCATAGCCCTCGAGTGAACGCCGACGGAGCGCAACTGATTTTCACGACACACGATACGTCACTTTTAGACGCGCCAGATTTGTTTCGCCGCGATCAAGTTTGGTTTGTAGAGAAAGACTTTAATCAGGCTTCGACTTTAGTGAGCCTTTCTGAATTCAGTCCGCGCAAAAACGAAGCACTTGAACGTGGTTATTTGATAGGGCGTTACGGCGGCGTGCCATTTTTAAGCCAGAACCTTGGGCTTAAACACTAATGGCCCGTGACAACTCCCCTAAAGAGCGACAACAAAAACAACTCGAGCGCAAACAAGGACGGCGGGCCAGCTATGACCGGATCTTAATTGTTTCTGAAGGAAGTAAAACTGAGCCCAATTATTTTAGTGAAATTCGTATTGCGTACCGTCTGCATACTGCCAACGTAGAAGTAAGGGCTAGTGAATTGGGCACAGCGCCAATGCAGGTTGTGCAATACGCTCAATCGTTATTTGAAAATGGCGATCGACATAAAAAAATTCAACGTCGTGCATTTGAGAAAGTCTATGCCGTTTTTGATCGCGACGACCACGATACTTACTATGACGCGCTAGCGTTTGCGGACTCGCTAAATGGCACGCTAAAAAACGATGCTAAGCAGTCGGTAACCTTCCAAGCCATTGCTTCTGTTCCTAGTTTCGAGTTGTGGCTCTTGCTTCACTTTGAAGACATTCAGGCTCCGCTGCATCGCGATGAAGTGATGAACCGTCTTAAACTCCATATTCCAAATTACGAAAAAGGTGCGAGTAATGCTTTCACCGTAACCCGAAAGCACTTGGCACTTGCCATCGCGCGTACGCAGCAATTAGCCGTGCGTTTCAACGCGCGTACCGACCCGGAACCATTTACCGATGTTGCAGAGCTAGTAAAGCTCCTTACAACACTTCGTGACTAGAGCCGCTTTTAACACGATCATCGCCTAAGGCTTAACCACCAACCCCGCAGTAGACGCTTCGCCAAGTATTTCCGGCGCACACAGCTTTTATCCTTGCCGCTTGCAATTGAAATTCCTTCGCATTAGTAAGCCGCAATGTGTATTCGGTTGTTAAATGCCGCTGAGACAACCAGCGATAATAATCGTGCTAGTTTTCAGTAGCGCGTTCGAAATACGAGGAGTTTACTTAACCGTAAACTCAACCCGCTTAATAGCCCCACAACTATCGGTAATTTCAACCCACTGCGCACCGGTACGGACAGGTTTAATTTGCATCCATTGGCTTGAGTAAACAGTAACTTCTAAGCCCGATGTGTACTGCCATTTGTAAGTCGAACCGCAACCGTTTAGCTTCACGCGGATAAATTGGTTTACTGCTGGTGTTGTCGTTTCTGCAATGGCTAATTCTTGTTGACCGGCCGTTGTAAAGGTCCAAGTTAAATTAACGTTTTTGCTTACGCCGTCTTTAGACGATGTCCCAACAAAATTTACTTCGTATTTTGTTCCGGCTTGCAAAATTGCTTTGGTTGCTAAAAATGCTGTGTGCGATTCCATGTGCGCGTCAGTTTCTGCGCCGAGGCCACGAACATAAGCGTCTAAGTTAGTGGTCTCGCCAACTTTCCGAATAGTAAAGCTGGTCACTTGTAACTGCGTACCGCGATCGGCTTGAACACTCACTGGGTAACCTACAAAACTTGCACCTGCGACTGGATCGGGTGTCTCGTAGTCCGAGTTAAATGAGGTGGGTACATTGATTTGATCCGCAGCAGGAAACGCAATCACGCGATCGCTTTTAATTGCGGCTGTAGCGGCGTAATCGGCAACGGTTAGCATATCGGTTGTACCGGGGGCTTGTTTTAAGCCAACACCAACTTGATTAAACTGTGGGCTTAGCATTACAAAGCGATGGTAAATCGCGGCTGTTAAACCTTCAAACGATTCGCGAGCACTCGATCCAGTTTTGGAAACCACTTCACCCCATGCCGCCGGTTGATTAGAAGTGCCAACAGTTGCATAACCGGCATTGCCCATACGGATGCCAGGGGCTGCGCCGCTAAAAGCTACCTTGCCGCTAATTTGATCGTGCGAGACCGTGCCGTTGGCAATTGCATAGTCTGCGTGTTTTTGAGCAGCAACATCTAAGGTGTTTGCACGGGTCAAGGCAGGTAAAGCGGCCAAACAACGTAAGTAGTTAAGCAATTCAGTAAATTCGGTTTCTTGGTCTTGTTGGTTAAAACTAAACCCGTTTTGCGCAGAGAACTGAAGTTTCGAATCGGGCGCTTGGCATCCTGGAATGCCAGCATCTAAGGCTTTAAAACTGGTTGCAGCAGCAACCGATGCGACAACCGCTAAAGGTTCAACCGGTACTCCTTGCACAGCAGCATTAATCGATGTTGCACTTGTTGTTGCAGCCAAGCTGGTGGTCGTTGTAGTTGCTGCTGGCTCTGATCCACCGCCACCGCCGCAACCACTTAAAACCGCAAGAGCCACAGCAAACACGCCGACGTTTTTGACCAAGAGCTTGCTGTTGGCGGAAGGGGTACTGGCGTTAAATTTTGTGGTGGATGCTTGCACTGGATAACCTCGATCTCTCAAGGCTTAAGTGTCGGCGCGCACCCGGTTTACGACAGTGATATTGTTGACGTCCGTTTCATCGGATCAAACCTAAATTGCCTTGTTTGTGAGGAAATTGGCAGATTTTTAACGCTGACCATGCCAATAGCTGGCATCGCTGTAGCTGGCCTTAAGCAAATCGATGAATAAACGCACACGTAAGGGCAGGTGCCGTCGTTGGGGAAATACGGCGTAAATCGCGTTAAGCGGGGCTGCAAACTCGTCCAAAACGGTCACTAAGCGGCCATTTTGTATTTCGTCCCCCACCTCCCACATCGAGCGCCACGCTAAGCCTTGGCCTTCTAGCGCCCAGTCGTGTAGTACCGCCCCGTCGTTGCATTCGATCGCGGGGGGCACCTTTACCGGCATTGCTTTACCATCGATCGTAAAGATCCATCCGCGTGATTGATTGCCACTAACGCCAAAGGTTAGGCAGCGGTGTTTACTTAAATCAGCCGGGGTTTTGGGAGCACCGTTTTTTTTCAGATAACCTGGGCTGCCAACCACCACGCGACGATTATCCGCCAACTTTACAGCTACTAAATTCGAGTCATCTAAAGTGCCGATTCGAATCGCTAAATCAAATCCTTCATTGACGATGTCTACCAAACGATCCGATAAATCGATGGCCAAAGTTACCTCGGGATTGTCGGTTAGAAATTTCGGAATTAGCGGCGTCACATGCCGTCGGCCAAACCCTGCCGGTGCCGATATTCGCAATTGCCCAGCCGGTTTAACGCCACCCAATGAAACGGCCGCTTCGGCATTATCCATCTCGCCTAAAATGCGCTGGCAGTCCTCCAAAAAGGCCGTGCCTTCAAAGGTAAGATTGAGCTTGCGTGTGGTGCGCGTTAGCAACTTAACCCCCAGCCGCTCTTCAAGCGCATCGATGCGCCGCCCAATCAGTGCCGGTGCCACGCCTTCAATTTTTGCAGCCGCCGATAAACTGCCGCGGGTCGCAACTGCAACAAAGGTTTCAATTTGCTTGAACTTATCCATGCGAGTCGATTCTAGTGATTACATTCATTGCTTTATCATGCCAGAACTAGACTGATGGTGAAATGATGAATTCTCAAGCTTTAGAAAAAGTTCAAGGTGTGGTGTTTGATGCGTACGGTACTTTGTTCGATGTTTACTCCATCGGGCAATTGGCCGAAACCTTATTTGCGGGGCAGGGCGCAGCCTTAGCCGCACTTTGGCGCGACAAACAAATTGAATATTCGCGCCTTAGGTCCATGACCGGTCGTTACGATTTGTTCTGGAACATTACCAAAGCGGCTTTAGAGCATTCGCAACGCAAACTGGGTCTAAACGCTTCAGGCAAGCAAATAGATGCTTTAATGGATCAGTACGGCAAGCTTTCGGCGTTTGCCGATGTGGCTCCGGTACTCAAGGCAATACGAGAATTAGACATGCCTTGTGCTATTTTAACCAACGGCAATCGCGCCATGGTTAAAACCGCAATTAAAGCTGCCGGTATTGAAACGTACATTACCCATTTGTTATCAAGCGAAGACGTGCAGCGCTTCAAACCCGATCCCGCGCTTTACGCACTGGCACCACGGGCTTTAAAAACACCCGCAGAAAAACTATTGTTTGTTTCGTCGAATGGTTGGGACGCCAGCTGCGCCAATTGGTACGGCTTTCAGGTGTTTTGGGTAAACCGGTTGGGACAACCTGCGGAACTGCTTGGGTCCAAACCTCATTACGAAGCTTCGAGCCTAAGTGAGCTAATCGTGTCGCAACCGGGTACTTAAGCAAATAAGGGAGCGCACATATTGTGCGGCTCCCTTATTTTGGCTTGCATGGCTTGCATGGCTTTGAGATCTACTTAGTTTTCAAACACGCCCGAAGTCTCAGTCATACGATCTGCCACTTGCCCTAAGTGGTGGTTCGAATCACCCAAGCTTAGTTCGATAGTGGTGAGGTATTTAAAATAATGACCCGCCGAGTATTCGTCCGTCACGCCGATTCCACCATGCAATTGAATGCACTGCTGCCCAACATATCGTAGTGACTGACCGATTTGGTACTTGGCTGCCGATATCGCGTAGCGACGTTCGGATTCCGGTGCAGTTAACTTTAGGCTGGCGTAGTAGCTCATGGAACGTGCTAACTCAACTTGCATTTTGACGTCGGCAACGCGATGGCGCAGCGCTTGAAAACTGCCAATGGCAACACCAAACTGTTTGCGGGTGTTCATGTATTGGATGGTTAATGCCATCAATTGATCCATCGCACCAACGGCTTGTGCACAAGAAGCGGCTATGGCGATGTCTGCTGCGCGCTCTAACGCGGGCAGTCCATCTTGGCAAATTAATTGTGCGGGTGCATTGGTCAAAGTAAATTCACCGGCCCGCGAACCATCCTGAATGCAATAAGAGCGGTTACTTACACCGCTGGCTTTAGTGTCGACCATAAACAAGCTAATTAGAGACTTATTCGTAGCACTGCTTAGTTCTGAAACACGGGCTGCAACAATAATAAAGTGGGCTTGGTCGCCCATTGCAACAACGCTTTTGGTTCCACTGAGTTGCCACTGGCCATTTATTTGTGTGGCGGTTGTTGTAACGTGACCTAATTCGTAGCGCGCAGCGCGTTCGACGAAAGCGACCGCTACGCGTACCGTACCGTCGGCAATTTTAGGTAAGTACTGCGCTTGAATTTCTCTAATTGCATTGTCACGTAAAATCGAGACGGCACTTAAGCTATTGTTAGCCCAAGGCTCGCACACTAATCCGCGCCCTAATTCTTCGGACACAATCATCGCTTCTAACGGACCCATGCCCAGACCATCAAATTCTTCGGGTACAGCTAAACCCATTAAACCGAGCTCTGATAATGCTGTCCAGTGATCTTGAGAAAAACCACCGTGCTTAACCGTCGAACGATAATTGTCAAAGGTGTAAACCTTTTGTACCCATTTACGAACAGAGTCACGCAACATCTCTTGATCGCTTGAAAATTCGAAATCCATTACAACCCCTAAATTTTATTCAATGCCAACATTTTAATTGGCGCTCGGTATTTACAGATACTTGTAGTTAAACAAGCTATCGCTATTTGTTAAACGCCCAATCAAACGCCCATTAACTGTTGTGCAATAATGTTACGCTGTACTTCGTTCGAGCCACCGTAAATTGTCGTCTTGCGATAGTTAAAATAAGTCCCTGCCAACGACGCACAATAATCAGCGCCAACTGCATCGCCTTGCCAACCCGCGGCCATTGCTTCGCGCATCATCGGTAGTGCGTATGGGCCAGCCGCTTGCATCATTAGCTCGGTATAGCGTTGCTGAATTTCCGAACCGCGAATTTTTAGTAAACCGGCTACGTCTAATTCGGTTTTGCCTTTTTGCTCCGACGACAGTACGCGCAATACCATCATCTCTAATGCCAAAATATCGACTTCTAAACGAGCGATGTCGTCCTTGAATCGTACATCTTCAATTAACGGCTTGCCATTACTTAGCTCTTGCTTAGCGATAATTTTTAAGCGTTCGAGTTGGCGTTTCGATTGGTTAATGCGGGCAATATTGGTTCGCTCGTGCGCCAACAAATACTTAGCGTATGTCCAACCTTTGTTTTCTTCGCCTACTAAGTTTTCGACCGGCACTTTAACGTCATCAAACCAAACTTCGTTAACTTCATGCGAGCCGTCAATTGTAATAATAGGGCGCACGGTAACGCCGGGTGTTTTCATGTCGATTAGTAAAAACGAAATACCGGTCTGTTGTTTACCTTCGGTGCTTGTGCGGACTAAACAGAATATCCAGTCGGCATGTTGGCCCAAAGTGGTCCATGTTTTTTGACCGTTGACAACGTAGTGATCACCTTCGCGAATTGCGCGTGTCTTTAACGAGGCTAAATCGCTGCCAGAGCCCGGCTCTGAGTATCCTTGGCACCACCAAACGGTGGCGCTGGCAATGCCGGGTAAATGACGTTGTTGTTGCTCGGGTGAGCCAAAGGCCATAATGACTGGGGCTACCATGACCGGCCCAAACGGCACAATGCCAGGGGCGTGGGCTAGTGCACATTCTTCATCGAACAAATGGCGCTGCACAGCATTCCAGCCGGGGCCGCCAAATTGCTTGGTCCATGCGGGAACCAGCCAACCTTTGGCCCCTAAAATTTGCCCCCACTGTTGTAGTTCGGCTTTACTTAATTCGTGGCCTAGGCGAACTTTTTCGCTAATTGCTTTGGGTAAGTTTGCACGAACCCAAGTACGAACTTCGCTACGAAACGCTAGTTCCTCTGATGTAAATTGTAAATCCATGATTGCTCGCTATATTTTTTAATAAAAAATTGAATCGCTTACTGTGAATCTTTTGTGTCGTAATTTTTGTCTCGTAATTACTTCGTCCGACCTTATTTAGTAAATACACGCAACAAATCGGCAACACTCTTAAGCGCTGCTAAATCGCCTTTACGCTCGAACGGAACGGAAAACGGACCAGAACCCCAACGCGCACTGCCTTTTAGAGCGTAGGTAAAGGTACTTAAGTCTTTAAGGTTTAACTTTTTTACGGTGTCGATCAATTGGCTAGTAGGCACTGTAAATTCAATTGGAATAGCGCGCTTGCCCTTTTTTGGAATGACGATAGCGGTTTCTTTAGCAACACCATTTGCGAATGACGCGCCCATTAATGACAGCTCGAATTTTGCGTCGCTTAACGGAATGTCGACATCATTTGAATTATCGGCATTTACGGTCACAATAAATTTAATATTGCTAAAGCCAACATCGGAAACGGATAAATCCGAAAAACCAATGTCAGGTGCTTTTAAATTTAAAGGTGGTACTGCGTTGCAAGCTGAAAGACCGAAGCCAACAAGGCCAGTGGTTGCTAATGCAAAGGCTAAAGTTAATTGACGACGACCTGTGGAAAGATTGGTATTCATTGTGTTCTCCTCGAATGATAGTAATTTAAATTTTGCTTAACCGCTCTAGGGCGGCATTTAGTGTTTCGGTTTTTTTGGCAAAGCAAAAACGTACAACTTGGTGCTCTTCTGGTACATCATAAAACGCCGACATAGGAATAGCGGCAACACCAATTTCGCGCGTTAACCATTGGGCAAAGTCGGCTTCAGGCATATTGGATATAGCCGAGTAGTCGACCAACTGGAAAAAAGTACCTTCACTGGGGTACAGCTTAAAACGCGTCTTGGCTAAACCGGCCCGAAAAAGATCGCGCTTTTGCTGGTAGAACGCCGGCAGCGCTAAATAACGTTGCGGATCACTCATGTAGTTTGCTAAGCCATGCTGTACCGGCGTAATCGTGGTGAACACATTAAATTGATGCACTTTGCGAAACTCGGCCATCATTACGGCTGGTGCTACGCACGTCGCAATTTTCCATCCGGTAACGTGAAATGTTTTACCAAATGACGACACAACAAAACTACGACTGGCTAATGCTGGATAACTGGATGCCGACAAATGCGGGCGACCATCAAACACCATATGCTCGTAAACTTCATCTGAAATTACAATAAGGTCATTGGCAACCGCAATATCTTCAAGTGCATGCATGTCGTGATCTGAGAAAATCATGCCCGATGGATTGTGTGGAGAGTTCACAATAATGGCGCGGGTTTTGCTTGTTACAGCCGCTTGCACTTTTCCCCACGGCACGCGGTATTGATCGTCCATTTGCACAAAGACAGCAATACCTCCCGCTAGCTCGATATTAGGCACGTAACTGTCATACGATGGCTCCAAAACAATTACTTCATCGCCCGGCTTTATAACTGCCAACACCGCCGTTAATACAGCTTGGGTTGCGCCTGAAGTTACGGTGACTTCGGTATTCCAGTCATAGTGTGCGCCATACAAAGTGGCAATTTTTTGCGCAACGGCCTGCCGTAATGATGGAATGCCTGCCATGGGTGGGTATTGGTTTAGGCCTTGGCGCATCGCGTCGCTAACCGCATCAATTAGCAACGAGTCGCAATTAAAGTCGGGAAAACCTTGGCCTAAATTAACGGCTCCGGTTTCGGTTGCTAAAGCGGACATAACCGTAAAAATAGTGGTGCCCACTTTGGGCAATTTGGTTGTTAAATGCGGGGTAGAAACGGCGTTACAGGCCGGAGCAAAAGAAGGGGCTGAATTAGTTGCAAGCTGCATAGATTTTCACGCGAGGTTAGGCTTGGCTCAATAAAGCATTAGAACCGATATTTTAAAAATCTATTATAGGGGTAGGGTTGCAAATTCGCTGGGGCGACAAATTAATACTTGGGGTCGATTTTCCGCCTCTTGCGCTACCAGCCACTTTTTTAAACGTTTTGCCACAGCTAAGACCAATTTGTCCTTGCTGACCAAGACGCAAGGGCTAGAAGCCAGGGCCAAATCGATAAAAATTTGATCGTCTGGGTCTTTACAAATTAAGGGGTGGGACGGGGTTTTAACTATTTCAAGCGCTGGCGGTGCTTGGACTATTTCGACCAACGCATCAAATTCGGCCAACAATTGTTCGGGTTGACGGGTTTCGTTAAAGTGTTTTGTAAACTGGGGCCGTATCAAGACGAGCGCTAGTTCGTCTCTCATCCTTAAAGTTGCAATAAGATGAATGGTTTTATTGTTGCAACGTTCCCGAATTTCGGTCACGCTGATGTCATTAAATAGTAGCCAATCGAGCCACGTATTGGTGTCCAAAATAACCTTGTTTGGGGAAGGCAAAGTCACGGTGCCCTAACAGCAGGTAATCGTTGCAAAACGGTGTACTGGGCAAACAAATTAGTATTCAGGTCGCCCATTCCCTGCGGACCGCCCCAGCCAAGCGCTTCGCCTAAGCGGCGTACTTTTTCGTTATCTGATTGCTCGAAATAAATAACCCTAAAGCCGGCGGCCGCAAATTCTTCTCGACTAAACGGTGAGCCGCCTTCGTTGGCAGGTCGATAGTTGTTGGGGTCGAGACGTTGGCTAAGGTTGTAAATAACTAGATGGCCACCGGGTTTCAAAGCCTTAGCAAAGCCAGTTAAATATTGCTCTGCAGTCATGCCTAAGTCGATCATTGCTTTGCCACTAGCGGGGCGCACGAACCCTTTCTTTAAGGTGTTCTTGGCAATGATTAAATCACTTGAAGCCGCCGCTTGGGTTGCGCTTACCTCGTTTGGAAAGGGCTTGTGTATTAGTGCGATTCGGCCGCTGCGTTGTGCCGAGGCTTGGCGATCATTAACTAAGCCTTGGTCTTGGGTTTTGTTGTACAGTTTAGCCAGCATTGGGTCGACATCCAGCCCTACCACTTGTGCGCCGGCCGCAGCGCTTAAGCGGGCCGTTCCTACTGCACCATAGCCGTAGTCGGTGATTTTTAAACCGTTCAGTGTTTTGTAGCCTAATTGCCCAACAATATCTAAAACAAGCGAATAAGAAATTGGTGTCCCGTAAAAGGTAGCGTAGTAGCTTTTTTCGTCAAAAGGAACTTGATTTACTTCTTCTGTTTTTAGACCGCTCGCGTCAAATTCCGTTTGTGTAAACCATGCGCGCGTCGATTTATTGCGATACAAAGTGCGTGTAGCAACCGTTGGTAAATATTTAACGCCCGCTAACCAATCGAGCGTAATAGCTTCTTGTGTTAAGCCCCCAATGGTTGCAGCATCGCGCAACAAGTCTTGGCGTGCGCTACTAATTACTTCAGCGGTTGCTGGGTGTTTTGGAGCCTGAGGAGACTGCTGGGGGCTTGCCCCTTGTACAGGACCGGTTTTTAGAAGCGGCGCTTGATTGCATCCAGTACTTGCTAACGCCAAAGGCAACAGTAGTGCTGCAATTAAAAAGTTGGCTGAAGTTTGTTGAGCACCAATTTTTTGGATACCAAGGTTTTGATTACAAATCAGCGAATTAATGTGTCGCATTCCAAGTCCTAATGAATTGATCAAAGATACCATCTTTCATCGCTTTGCTTGGCTTTTCATGTTGATTGTTCTTTCCCCCGCTAAAACCTTAGATTACGAGTCTAAGTTGCCTAGTAAAAAATTTACTGAACCGGCATTTTTAGAGCAATCAAGCCAACTGATTCACGGGCTAAAGACTCAAACAAACCAGAACTTACAGCAACTAATGGGAATTAGCCCGGACCTAGCCCAGTTAAATTGCGATCGTTTTAACAGCTGGCAGTTGCCGTTTAATTTGACGAATGCGCGGCAAGCAATTTTTGCGTTTAATGGTGATGTTTATGATGGCTTGCAAGCAAAAACACTAAGTGCTACAGATTTAAACTACGCCCAAAAACACGTTCGAATTTTATCGGGTCTTTACGGCGCTTTAAAACCGCTCGACTTAATGCAGCCTTATCGCCTTGAAATGGGAACGCGCTGGGCTAATTCCAACGGCAAAGATTTATACGAATTTTGGGGTGATCGAGTATCGCAAACTTTGCAAACTGAATTGCAAAATGCTGGTGGACCGTTGTTGGTTAATTTGGCTTCAGAAGAGTATTTTAAAGTAGTACGTGCCGACGGTTTTAGCGACCACTTTCAACCCAAACTAGTTACACCGATCTTTGAAGACTTTAGCAGTGGCGAATTTAAAGTGGTTAGTTTTTTCGCAAAAAAAGCGCGTGGCTCGATGGCACGTTTTATCGTGCAAGAACGCATTGAGTCGGTCGCGAAACTAAAAACTTTTGCTGTCGACGGCTACTATTTTGATTCTGTAGCTACCAAAGAAAAAGACGTTGATAAAAAGCTATCAGCGTCTTTGGTTAAATCGTCGGCCGTAAAACGCAATCAGTTTGCAGATGCAAGCGTCTTGGTTTTTCGACGGAAAATTTAATTACTGTAACGAATTACTGCAATGTATAAACATCCACCCGACGTGCTTCTTTGTTGTCGGTTTGGTCGCCAGTTGTTTGCTGAGGCTTTTGCATCATGATGCGGTCTTCGGGCATACCGGCTGAAATTAATTGATTTTTTACGGCCATTGCACGTTGTTTCGACAATTCAGCATTTTTAGCTGGGTCGCCAGTTTTGTCGGTGTAGCCAGTAATTGCAATTTTAGAGTTTGAATTGGCGCGGCCATAATTAATTAGCCCGTCGAGCTTAGTTGCAGTATCTGCAGGCGGCACAAACTTGTTGACGTCAAAGTAAATACTAACGGTTTCGGCACTACCTACTACAGCTGCAGCACCTGCCGCGCTAGTTGCTGGAGCGGCGGGACTCGATGCTATTGTGGTTGTTGCGGCGGGACTTGCAGATACTGTTGCTGGTGTAGCCGCGCCAGATGTTGCTGCGCTATTTTGGTTAGAAAACGCGCCCATAAGGCCCATCCACAATGAAATGGCAACAGCAGTGAAGGCTCCGATTCCAATAACCCAGCCAACGATTCCTTCTTGTTCACGATCTTGTTCTTCGTACATTTTGAATTTATATATTTTGATTTCGAGTAAGAACGCTATTATACCGTTTTGCCGCAGGAGGTCCCATGAATTCCCCAAATTTGATGAGTAATTGTGTTTTCCGTGTTTTTGCAACATCCGCGATGTTGATTTTAGTGGCTTGCCTAGGTCTGTGGACTGATCGGTCAAACGCTCAGGTCTCTATGCAACAAGCCCCGAGCGCTGCTGTGTCTATTGCTGGGGATGAAATTAGCGCCGCTACGCGCGAATATCTAAAAGTTTCTGGTGCTGAAAACCAACATCAACTGATTTTGAATTTTATGACCGATGCAGCCGTAAACGCGGCCCGCAATTTATTAGGTGAATCGTTAAAAAGCCAACCCATCGACGCTAAGAACCCTTTAAATGCCCAACCAATCGTCAATAGGCGATTGGGCGAGTTTGCGCAAACCGCTCGTAAGCAATTGGCCAGTAAATACACTTGGGCAAAAATTGTTGACGAAGTCTATCAGCCAGTTTTTCGGCGCAACTTTACATTGGCTGAGCTAAAAACAGCAATTGAGTTTTACAAATCGCCGGTAGGTAAAAAGTTTACCGAAAAAGCGCCACAAGTTTATTCGGAAGCTTTGAAATCAATGGGTGAAGTTTATAAGCAGGGGATGACCGATGAGGTTCAGCCGCTGGCGGTGGATTTTGTTCAAAAGACTCGAGCGGAGCTAAAGGATATTTAGGCTGCTTATTAAGCTAAAGGCCACTGGATAGGTTCGGGGTGCAGGTGGATGCCGAATTTTTGGTGGACACTAACTTGGATTGATTGGGCCAGTTGTGTTAGTTGCTGACCAGTGGCGCTAGCGTAGTTTACGAGCACTAACGCGTGATGTTGGTGGACGCCGGCATCGCCTTCGCGATGACCTTTCCAGCCGCATTGATCGATTAGCCAAGCGGCTGAAATTTTAGTCAATGCGCTTGCAGGTTCGGCAGTTGCTTTAGTTGCACTATTTACCGAAACGTCGGTGGGCGCATTGACTGGCCATTGGGGCATCGCTGGGAATTGCTCTTTTAGTGAAGCTGCTAAAGTCTTGGCAATAATGGGGTTTTGGAAAAAACTACCGGCGTTACCAAGCTGGGCAGGGTCGGGTAATTTGCGGGTGCGCACGGCACAAACTGCGTCGCTTACTTGTATCGGCGTTGCAGTTTCTGAGGCAATGGCGCGATTCGTTAATTCTGCTTTTAAATCGGCGTATTCGGTGCTGACCATAGCCTGGCTACTGAGCGAAAAACTCACTGACAACACGATCCAGTCTTTACCTTCGGGTTTCTTAAAAACCGAATCTCGGTAGGCAAATTGACAATCATCTCGCTGCCAAGTGCGTAGTTTGTTAGTTCGCCAATTCCAAGCTTGTAGGCTCTCAAAGCGATCTTTTAATTCGACACCGTAGGCCCCAATATTTTGTATTGGGCTTGCACCCACAGTGCCGGGAATTAAGGACAGGTTTTCTAATCCGTTCCAACCGTTACTTAAACAGGTTCGCACAAGCCCGTGCCACGATTCGCCCGCAGCAGCTTCGATGATTAGTTTGCTACCGACACTTGCGATCAAGTTTATGCCGCTTAATTCGATTTTTAAAACTAGACTATTGACATTGCTGGCAATTAATAAATTACTGCCACCACCCAACACATGCAAGGGTTTGCCTTCTTGAAGATCAGGATGGGTCGACAACAACTTATGCAAATCATCAAGTTGATCGAGCGACGAAAGTACGATTAATTCTTGGGCGTGCGACTCAATTCCAAATGTATTGAGCCGTTTTAACGATGCGTTTGCAGTCCGCTTAACTGGGTGAATACGCGAGACGGACATAAATTGGGGCAAAGGCTTCAGCCTGAGTTATTTCTACTAGCGATTCGCGGGCTAGCTCTAGCATCGCAATAAACGTGACGACCATTACGGGCGTGCCTTGCTTGGTATCAAACAAACTGTCAAATTCGCAAAAGCGTTTGTTTTGCAAAATCTTTAAGAGCATCGTCATATGTTCGCGTACCGACAATTGTTCGCGAACAATTTTGTGGTGCTGAATGAGTTTTGCGCGACTTAAAATATCGGCCCAAGCTTCGCGCAAATCGACCACGTTGACATCAGGTAACTTGGCGGCAACTGTTTGGTCGATAAGCACTTGGGCTTTGACAAAATCGCGACCAACTAAGGGCAAATCATCGAGCTGACGTGCCCCCAATTTAATACGCTCGTATTCCAGCAAACGACGCGCTAATTCGGCGCGCGGATCTTGAACATCTTCCTCGGAGTCTGCCTTTTTCATCGGCAATAACATGCGCGATTTAATATCAATTAACACTGCGGCCATTAACAAGTATTCGGCCGCAAGTTCTAAATTTGTACCGCGAATTTCTTCGACATAACCCAAGTACTGGCGCGTTAAATCGGCCATCGGAATATCGAGAATATTAAAGTTTTGCTTACGAATTAAATACAGCAAAAGATCGAGTGGACCTTCGAACGCTTCGAGAAAAATCTCTAGCGCGTCGGGCGGAATATATAAGTCGTGAGGCAGCTTAGTAACCGGTTCACCATACAAACGAGCGAACGCCTTCAGCTCTAATTGCTTAGGGCCTTTGCTGGTGGGTTCGTCGGCAACCGCGACATCGATATCGCTATCGACGGTTTCTACTTCTGCAGGATTGGGTTCGGTAGTCATTAAAGTACTTTTGTAGTCCGCCTGATGTTAAGTCGGATTACTTTTAAGTCGGATTACTTAGTGGAGTAGGGGTAAGCTTTTTGGATAATTTCCATTTTGATCACTTCGGCGCTGCGTTCCGGTGAAATGGGTTCTTTGTCCCAAAGCAAGGCGCGCCCAGCTAATTGGCCCGATTCGATATCGGGCTTGTCTTTTTTGAGTTGCTCAAGAAATTGGGTTATTTCGGATTTATAAATAGCCATAAACTTCGATTCAAAATGGTGGTGATGCCTCTGCCAAGTGGCAAACCGGACTACTGGGCTTCAATACCGGCTTAACTTTAGCACTCAGGAAAGGCTGTAGTTTACCGGATGAGGGCAAAATGCCCGACATCATTTATGTGCCAGGCTGTCATCCCCCGCCAACGCTGGGCGTTAATGAGCGTGCAAGTGAGCTATAAACAAGTCAAAAGCGTCTCAAAACGTCAAAAAACAGTGGTTATTTTTGCCCGATGTGTACACTTCGCCTTGAAAAATAATTGGCTTTGGCTTGATTGAAGTGGTTCACTTGCTAGTAGTGTTTCTTACAATGTCTTGAAACAGGGCCAAACCCTAGGAGAAGTTAATGCGTTTAGTTCGTCGATTTACAGCTTTAAAAGCAGCTTTTTTGGTGTTTTTTATGGTGTCCATCGGTTCGTTAGCCGGTTGTGATTACATTGCCCAAAAAGAATTGCAGCCAGGCGTTTCTACCAAAGATGACGTCCTATTAAAAATGGGTAAACCCGAAATGATCTGGGAAGAAAAAGATGGTTCTTCCAAGTACGAGTACCCGCGCGGCCCCGAAGGTCACGAAACTTATATGGTTAGCTTGACACCCGACGGCCGTTATTTAGGGATGGAAAATATTTTGGTGGATGCCACTTTTGCCAAAGTAAAAGCCGGTATGACTCGTGATGAGCTACGTAAATTATTGGGCCGCCCGACCAAAACAGAAATTTTTAAACTAAAACAAGAGGAAGTCTGGACTTGGCGCCATAAAGGCATTCATTACAAATCGCGTCGCTTTCATGTGATGATGGATCTGCAAGGAATTGTCAAAGGCACTGACGCTACAGATGACCCAAGTGAAACAGGCGGTAATTAATTTTGGCAACACGCTCTGGCGGTCGCGCCTCTGATCCACGTGCCTCAAAGTCTCGCGCGCCAAAAACAGGCGCGTCGAGATCGGGTGCGCCAGCTCGCAGTGGCCCTGCACCGCGTCCTAGCCTGCACCGCAAAGCGGAGCCGCTTGGCGACGCTCGCGGTGGGCGCCGAAGTAGTACTGGCGCCGTAGGCACGGGACGTGCAGATTCAACCGTTGAGGGACGCAGTACTGACCCTGCTCGTGGACCTGCACGCGGTTCCGCACGAGGTCCTGCATCTGGTGCAGTAGCGCCGCGCACTTTTAGTACCAAAGTGCCATTGCGTCGGCAAAAGAAACTTGATTTTGTACCTCAAGATCCCAAAACTGACCCGCGCTTTCCCGACGGCAAGCCGATATTTCAAAGCGATACTCAAGACTCCCAAGACAATGATTTGGCCAACGGTCAAATGCGTTTGTCTAAGCGCATGAGCGAGCTAGGATTGTGCTCGCGGCGCGAAGCCGATGTAATGATCGAACGTGGTTGGGTGTATGTAGATGGTGAGCGCGTGACCGAGCTTGGCACCAAAATTTTGCCACATCAAAAAATTATCCTAAATCAAGCAGCGCGCAATATGCAACAAGCGCGTGTAACGATCTTGCTGCACAAGCCAATGGGTTTTGTGTCTGGTCAACCTGAGCCAGGCTTCAAACCGGCTGTAAATTTAATTAACCCCGACAATTTAATGTCAGGGCAAGCAGAATTTAACCCGAACCATTTAAGGGGTTTAGCCCCTGCCGGACGACTAGATATCGACTCGACTGGTTTATTGGTGATGACCCAAGATGGGCGGATTGCCAAGCAACTAATCGGCGAAAACTCTGAGATTGATAAAGAGTATTTAGTGCGAGTGCAAGGACGCTTAACTGTGGAAGGTATGCGCGCCTTAAACCATGGCCTTAGCCTAGACGGTGTGGAACTAAAACCGGCTAAAGTGAGTTGGCAAAACGAAGACCAGTTGCGCTTTGTTTTGTGGGAAGGTCGTCATCGCCAAATTCGCAGAATGTGCGAACTAGTAGGGCTGCAAGTTATTGGTTTAAAACGCATTCGAATTGGTCGCGTAACCTTGTCAACTTTGCCGGTTGGGCAATGGCGCTACTTAGCACCTCACGAGGTGTTTTAATGACTCGTTTTAACCAGCGCTAAACTGATTGTTTTAGCGGTCAATTTCTCACTGCCTAAATTTTGCGTTAGGCGAGCGTTTAAATTAGCCCAGTCGACCCGATCCAATTCTTGATCTTGGTTGTAGCAACTAAACACCACCGATTTTTTTCCTGTAATGGGGTCGGTGTGTTCTTGTAAACACTGCCCGCAAATTTCTTTCATCATGCATTGCATAGGGGAATTAATCGACCCGACCGCGTGATGATGCGCTTTTAAGTACGGCTTTAATTCATTGTGTCTAGCACGAGCAACCGCTGCCATCATGCGGTCCGAACCGATTGCAATAATTCGATCGACCGTGTTGACTTGAATTGAATTTTTTGTTGGACTTGCAGATAAATTGTTGTCAAGCGACCCGTCCGCGTAACTACGAATGGCTTGCACAATATTGCCAACAAAGCTCTTGTCCTGCGGCCGAGCAGGGTTGGTTTTAAAACCCGGCGCTTCATCGCAACACCACACGATGGTATCGGCGGCAGCTTCAATTTCTTCTATTTTGTAGCGATCAATGATCTTTTTATAGCCTGCGAAATACAGCACGGTGCAACCCGCAGCCCGCAACGCTGCGCCAATCGAGAATAAGACCGCATTACCTAAACCACCGCCAACCAACATGACGGTTTCGTTGCGTGGAATTTCTGTTGGCGTGCCCGTTGGGCCCATTAATACAACTTCTTCATTCGGTTGTAGATCGATACATAAATTACTTGAACCACCCATCTCCAGCACGATAGTCGATAGTAGGCCCTGTTCTTTATCGACCCACGCGCCGGTTAAAGCCAAACCTTCCATTTGCAAAGTAGCGGTTCCGGAAGCTAAGTGGGAAGCGCGGCGTGCACTGGTTTCAAAGTTCTGCAATCGATAAAACTGGCCCGGCTCGAAGTTACGTGCTGCCCACGGTGCTTTTACTACGACCTCAACAATGGTGGGCGTTAAGCGACGTACCACGTGAACACGAGCAGTAAGACCTTCCCGTAATTGAGTAATAAATTCTGAATTGGATTTGCCACTGCTTACGGGTATTTGGTTAACTACTTGCGAAACAATTGGATATCCGTTTTTGGCCGAGCCCATCGCTTTAACTACGTTACCAAAAAAGCTTGGATGGACGTCACCAAAAAAACTAACAAAGCGGCCGTCTTTTGTTTTGTGCGTCAGCACTTGAACCGCATTGGGTTTAGCAATGGCTGATTCTGCGGAAACGTTTAATCCTGATTCATCAATCGTTTGAAAGTATTTACCATCAAGTTTAAAGCGATCACCGTCTTCTCGCGCTAACACAGTATTGGGGGATGTTCCTGCAGCAATAAAAATAGCCCGCGCTGGCAAGCGTTTGTGTACTGATGCGGCACCGGTAGTTTCAACCGACTCAAAATTAATGGCCTGCACTGCGCCGAAGGCATCAACGTCAAAGTCTTTTGGATTTAATTGCTGGGCAAAATAAATGCCTTCCTCAAGGGCCTTTTCTACTTCTTCATGATTCAATGTATAAGAAGGCGCATCAATTAGTCGTTTACGGTAGGCAATAGTTGCGCCGCCCCAACCACGCAGTAGTCCAATAATATTTGGCTCGCGGTTTTGCATTTGCGCTTGCTCGCGTTCGTTACGAATCGCTTGAGCATGCAACATAAATTCTTGCCCTATGCCACGCTCTTCATCGCTTAGGTCGCTGTCCCATACAATGCCCTGCGCGGATAAACTTTCGACGCGCAGCAAAAATTTTTCTATTTGCACGACGTAGTAGGCAAGTGATTCGGTAGCGGTATCAATGGCTGTTAGACCACCGCCAATAACCACGATGGGCAAACGAACTTGTAGGTTGGCAATTGAATCTTTTTTGCCAGCCCCCGTTAGTTGTAGCGCCATTAAAAAGTCGCTAGCAACCCGTACGCCGCGGGCCAGACCATTGGGAATATTTAAGGTGGTTGGTTTGCCCGCGCCAATCGCTAGCGCAATATGATCAAATCCAAACGCGAAGGCTTGTTCTGCGGTAAGTGTGCCACCAAAGCGAACTCCACCAAACAATTCGAATTGCGTGCGCCGCTGCAACAATAAACGAACCACGCGTAAAAAGTTTTTATCCCAACGCACGGTAATGCCGTATTCGGCAACGCCACCAAAGCCAGCCAATACGCGTTCGTCTAACTCCTCGACTAAAGTGCTTACGTCAAATATTGGCTTGTAGCCTTGCCCATCTTTGCCAATTAAATCGGCAGGTAAAGGTTCTATTTTTAACCCATCAATAGCAACGACCTGATGGCCGTCGTTCATTAAGTGGTGCGCCAACGTAAAGCCCGCCGGGCCTTGGCCAACCACCAGCACGCGTTTGCCGGTATCCGCAAGCGGAAATGGGCGGTAAATATTTAACGGGTTCCAGCGGGTTAGCAGCGAGTAAATCTCGAACCCCCAAGGCAGCGCCAAGACGTCTTTAAGCGTCTTGGTTTCAACTTCGGGAATATTGACTGCATCTTGTTTTTGATAAATGCAAGCTTTCATGCAGTCATTGCAAATACGATGCCCAGTTGCTGCGACCATCGGATTGTCAACGCAAACCACCGCGAGGGCACCAATTGGAACGGCTTGTGCTTTTAATTGTTGAAACTCAGAGATACGTTCTTCAAGTGGGCAACCGGCCAAGGTAACACCGTGGACACTTTGCTTAAAGGCTTCCTTGCCCTTGGCCGATTCACGTTGTTTATGTTTTAGCCCTTTGCTGCAAGAGTCGCGCCCTTGTGCATGGCACCAAATGCAATAGTTAGCCTGATCTAACGCATAGGCTAAATTACGTCCGTGATCGGTTAATCTAAACCCTTCGCGCCGGCGTAAATGTTTAGGCTCAAAATGAATAACGGCAACAGAGTGTTCATTTACCGATTTCGTTTTGACGTGCGGCACCAAATGATCGGGGTCAACACCATTAGCCATTTTAAACAAAACGCCCGCGCTGTGTTTGGCTCGACCTGCTGGGTGATGTACTGCCCATGCCGCATATTGTTTAGCGGCTTCTAGTGCGTTCTGAGCGTTCGCAAAATTCGCATTTTCCTCGGCTATTGCCTGCCATTGTGTAACGGCAATTGCAAAGTCTAATTCGCCCCAGTTTTGGGGTAACAAGGTGGTAATTTTTAACTCGACTGTTGCTTGTTCTAATGCCAACGCATCTTCAATGGGAATGGCCCGCAGTGCAACGCGTTGTACAAATTTACGTTTTGCCAAAAAAAGCGGGGCAAGGTCGGCATGTTGTTGTTGCAACTGATCGACCGCAACTTCAATGCCAAACAACTGTGCTAAAAATTCTTCTAACTCAGGTGCTAGCACTAAAATTAATTGACTATGAGCAAGCTCGGTTAGGGCAGCAGGATCGGATCTAGCCTTTTGTAATTGTTCGGATAAGGCAGGTTCGCGTTTGCTTAAAAATTTAACAAAGTGTTCGTCTAATTGACGTAGGCCCGCTGTGGCATATAAATCGAATAATGTAAGCCCATGCAGCAACGACAGTGTTGGATTTGTTTTGTCAGCAACCAAGCTTTGATTGGTTAATTCACCGCTATTGGCTACGGCACCGATTTTGGCCGATTGATGCTTAATTCTGTCGTTCATGTTTAATACTGTCGTTCATTTAACTGCTTTTGTCTGGGGCATTCACAACACTAAAGCATACCGACAATCAAATGTACTGTCAGCTTATTTGGACGTCCTTTTGCAAATCGATTCGCTGAAATAGCGCGATTGCTTGGGCACGTGCGCCAATTAGGTGTAACCGACCCGCATGAAGTTTTAAATCTCCGGCCACTGCGCGCAGTTCCTCGGCAAAGCTGACATCAATAAATTGCACATCGCTAAGGTCGACTTGTATAGTTGCCGCTGGATGGCTGCGGGCCAATTCGGCGAGTTCATCCAGAACGCTAATCGAGCCAAAGAACAAAACACCCGAGGCTTGAAACTTAATTTCTCCATTGTTTGTTCCTTTGGTTTCATCTAATCCGTTTGCGCTGTTGATCTGAAGGCGCAACGAACTCAAGCCACGCATCCGATGAATAAAGAAAAAACAAGCCAGCAACAAACCCACTTCGACGGCAACGGTGATATCAAAAGTAACTGTTAACAAAAAGCTAGCCAATAAAACCAGTTGATAACTATGCTTGTGTTGACGCAAAGTGTTAAACGCAGACCAATCGCCCATGTTCCAAGCCACCACGATTAAAACCGCGGCGAGGCTAGCCATTGGAATATGTTTTGCAAAAGGCGCAAATATTAAAACCAAGAGCAACAGCGTCAGCGCATGAACCATACTGGACACTGGAGTTTGCGCGCCACATTTAATGTTTGTAACGGTACGCGCTAAAGTTCCGGTCGCTGCAAATCCGCCAAACAAAGGTGTAATAAAGTTAGCGGCGCCTGTAGCCATTAGTTCTTGGTTTGAGTCGTGTCGGTCGCCCGTCATTTTGTCGGCGACGCGGGCGCATAACAATGATTCGACCGCGCCCAAAAAGGCAATCGATAATATCGGGCCGACTAAATTTTGGACTGTGCTCCAACTAAGACTAGGCAAAATTGGGCTCGGCAGCGATTGCGGAATACCGCCGAATCGCGAGCCAATCGTTTCAACCGGAAAATTAAACAACGCAACGGAAATTGCCCCAACACAAATAACAATCAGTGAAGCAGGGAGTTTGCCTAACGTAAGCGAGAGTCGATTGGCTAATTTTGGCCATGCAAACAAAAACACAATACTTAAAAAGCCAAGCGCGACCGCATTTGGATTAATGCTAGCGATAGAATTCGAAAGTGTGGCAACTTGCGAAAAAAAATTAGCCGGCATTTTTACAATGCTTAAGCCCAACAAATCACGCAATTGTGCAAACGCGATGATCACTGCAATGCCATTGGTAAAACCAATGATTACCGGGAGGGGGACATAGCGAATGCTACCGCCTAAACGTAAAGCACCCAGCAAGAACATTAGGACGCCGGCCATCATGGTCGAAATAATTAAACCCGAAACACCATGCTTTTCTACAATGCCATACAACAAACCAACAAATGCGCCGGCGGGCCCCGCTATTTGTAAACGGACTCCGCCTAGCAGGGCCACAACCAAACCAGCAACAATCGCCGTCACAATGCCTTGTTCGGGCTTTACTCCGGACGCAATTCCAAAGGCCATCGCTAGGGGCAAAGCAATTATTCCAACTGTAATACCCGCCGAAACATCTTTAGCAAACTTTGCGCGATTGTAGTCACGCAAGCTGCTTAAAATATTCGGAGAAAAGTTAAATTGCACGGGGTGAATTTATTGTTAACTACAGTTGGTTTAAATTTTTATTGGTTTCAATTGTGCTTGATCTATTTAACGCGCATGCCAGGCAGTGCCCCCGCGTGTGGCTCCAAAATATAAAGACCCGGTTGATCTTTTTCGCCCGATGCCGCCAACACCATACCCTCACTCATACCAAATTTCATTTTGCGTGGCGCAAGGTTTGCCACCATCACGGTGTATTTGCCAATCAAGCTTTCGGGCGCATAAGCCGACTTAATACCCGAGAACACATTACGCGTTTTTTCTTCGCCAACATCTAAAGTGAGTTGCAGCAACTTGTCGGAACCCTCAACCGCTTTGCAGTCAATAATTTTTGCAATTCGCAAATCGACCTTAGCAAAGTCATCGATAGAAATAAAACCGTTGGCTTCTGCAGTGCTAGCTGCTGCTAGGGCCGCAACGGGTTTTACTTTAGCTACCTTGGTTACAACCGGCTCGGTAGGTGCTTCAAATAATGCTTCCATGTGCTTAATATCAACGCGAGTCATTAAGTGTTGGTAGGCATTAACAGTTTTCGGTGCTTGAGCAGCGTCGTCCCAAATAAAGTCTCGGTCACTGCCAAACAACTCGCGGGCTACTCGGGTTGTGGTCGCTGGTAACACAGGGGCCAACAAAACGCTAAGCGTTTTAAAACCAAATAGCGTGTTGCTACAAACTTGCTGCAATTGTTGATGTTTGGCACTGTCTTTAGCCAATAACCAAGGTTGTGCTTCATCAAAGGCTTGGTTAATTGCATCGGCAAACGTCATTAATTCGCGAATAGCGCGGCCTGTTTCGCGTTCTTCAAACAACTGTGCAACATTGGCGGCTATTTCGATAGCGCGTTTTTGCAATGCTTCTAGGTCGGTGCCGTAGCTTAATGCGCCCGAGAAATACTTAGTAATAAAATTAGCAGCGCGACTGGCAATGTTAACGTACTTGCCAACCAAGTCGCTATTAACCCGCGCCATAAAATCATCCGCCACGAAATCTAAATCTTCAACGCGACCGTTTACTTTAGCGGCGAAGTAATAGCGTAACCACTCTGGGTTTAGCCCGTGCTCTAAATAGCGCAACGGCGAAATTCCTGTGCCTCTGCTTTTAGACATTTTTTCGCCGTTGACGGTAACAAAACCATGGACGTTTACTTTGTTAGGTACTTTGTAACCGGCAAAGTGCAACATGGCTGGCCAAAACAAGGTGTGAAAGTAAACAATATCTTTGCCAATAAAATGAATTTGCTCGGTATTTGGATCGCTTAAAAACGCGTCGAAATCAATACCTTTTAAATCACAATAATTTTTAAAGCTGGCCAAATACCCAACCGGTGCATCTAACCAAACATAAAAGTATTTGTCGGTTGTATCCGGAATCGGAATACCAAAGTAGGGCGCATCACGGGAAATATCCCAATCGGCCATGCCACTACTGACGGTTGGGCTGCCATCGGCATTGGTTTCATCTGGCTTGCCTACTAACCACTCGGATGCTTTGTTAAAGACTTCACTTTGCAAACGTCCGTGCCCAGTCCATTCGCGTAAAAATTCGATACAACGTGGATCGCTAAGAGCAAAAAAATGATGCTCGGACGATTTAAGAACGGGCACCGCCCCGGTTAACGAACTGCGCGGATTGATTAGATCGGTCGGCGCATAAACGGCACCACACACTTCACAGTTGTCGCCGTTTTGGTCTGCAGCGCCACATTTTGGGCAGGTACCTTTGATGTAGCGGTCCGCCAAAAACATCCCCTTGACGGGATCGTAAAATTGCTCGATCGATTTTTTAGTAATTAATCCGGCAGTCCTTAGTTTGCGATATATATCTTGCGAAAGTTCGGTGTTTTCGGGCGAATGAGTGCTGTGCCAATGATCAAATGAAATGCTAAAGCCGTTTAAATATTGCGGGCGTCCCGCTGCAATACGCGCTACTAATTGCTCGGGCGTGATGCCTTCAGATTCGGCTTGCAACATAATTGGTGCGCCATGCGCATCGTCCGCACAAACGAAATGCACCTCGTGGCCCTGCATCCGTAACGCACGCACCCAAGTATCGGCCTGAATGTATTCCATCATGTGTCCGACATGAAAAGGGGCATTGGCATAGGGTAGGGCTGTCGTTACAAACAATTTGCGTTTGACTTTGGGTTTGTTAACGGATGCGGTTGTTGAGCTAACGGGGCTATTCATTTATTGCAATTCGATTTTTTGTGGGGCGGAAGAATCCAAGTTTACCAGTGGGGCGGGCCGTCACGACAATTGAAGCAAAGTAATGTTTGTCATCCGAACTTGCTAAGTTTCGTTAAAACATTTGATTTGGTAATTTGTGCATCAATTCGCTGTGCTTTTTTCTGCTGGCTTTTAAAATAAAAACATGAATCGACGCAATCTTATTCGTTACTCGTTAGCAACCATGCCATTTTTGGGAGTGTTCAGCTCCCAAAGCGCCCGCGCGCAAACGGCGCAGCGAGTTTTGAAAGTAGCCGTAGCGGCCTCGTTAGTCGATGTAGTTCGCAGCATGGCCAAAGTGGTTGAAAAACAGCGCCCTGGTCTGACCATCGAGATCGAGTGGGGAGCGTCCGACGTGTTAGTAACCCGCATAGCCAATTTTGCAGCGTTTGATGTCGTCATGTTGTCGGACGACAATTCGATGTCGCGGCTGGTTGCTACTCGAAAGGTGTCAAGAGCACGCGTCCGCGAATTTGCCTCAAATAGTTTGGCCGTCGTTAGCAAGCAAAAGATAACCGAAATTGGCCAGTTGGCAGAGGATCGTTTTAGGCGCATAGCAATCGGAGATCCCGCCCAAGTACCAGCGGGACGTTATGCTCGCGAAGCTATGGTCTTGGCTAATGTTTGGGCAGACGTCGAGCCAAAATTGGTTCTAGCAATACACGTTCGCCAAGCTTTAGATTATGTGGTTCGAGGCGGGGTCGATGCGGCCCTCGTTTACCGCTCGGATACCTTAATTAAAGGGGTTAAGGGCCTCAATATTTTGCCCGTGCAAGCCTCTATAACCCACTATGTTGCGCCTGTTTTAGGCAGTGCTAATCAAGACGACGCGACAGCATTCATCGAGTTTGTAACCTCAGAATCGGCCCGCGTCGCGCTGAAGCAATTGCAATTCCAGTAAGCGGTCCGCCACAGCTCAATTGCTTTCCCTGCTAGCATTACGAAAACGCCCACGGCATAGAGGAAACAATGAGTATTAAGTCGGATAAATGGATTCGTCGTATGGCGCAATCCGATCAATTGATCGAGCCCTTCGAGCCTGGTCAAGTACGTGCTGTTGATGGTCGGCGCATTGTGTCCTACGGAACTAGCAGCTACGGTTACGATGTGCGTTGCGCTCGCGAATTTAAGATTTTTACCAATATCAACTCGACAATTGTCGACCCCAAAGCATTCGACGAAAAGTCTTTTGTCGATTTTGTTGGCGATGTTTGTATTATCCCGCCCAACTCATTTGCTTTGGCACGCACGGTCGAATATTTTCGTATCCCACGCTCTGTTTTAACGATTTGTTTAGGCAAATCGACTTACGCCCGTTGCGGAATTATTGTTAACGTGACGCCCTTAGAGCCTGAATGGGAAGGGCACGTTACATTGGAGTTTTCAAACACGACCCCTTTACCGGCAAAAATTTACGCCGGCGAAGGATGCGCGCAAGTTTTGTTCTTAGAATCTGATGAAGTGTGTGAGGTATCTTACAAAGATAAGGGCGGCAAGTATCAAGGGCAAACTGGAGTTACGTTGCCGAAAACTTAGTTGCAATCAACGCCAGACATAGACTTATGCTAGTGATTGGAGATACGTTCAACGAACTTTTATTCGTTCTTTAAGGGCTGTTGGTCTTCAGATTTTGCATTCTCAGAAGGCTTGCGTTTAGCCGCTTCGCGATCTAAATCGCGAAATTGCCACCACCCAAAGCTTAAGGCGCCTCCAAGTACAAGGACTAGCTCAATTGCGATGATGGGGAAGTTAGAGTCCATGATTGCTCCGTTTAAGAATCAAGATGGAGATTACTTCAATTAAACGAAAAACGCCCCGCAGTTTTAAAAACTGCAGGGCGTCTTGTTGCAATTACTTGAATAACGCGCCTTCGCGATTACTTCGTGCGTTGACGCAGACGCATTCCAATTAATCCCAAACCAAGTAATGCCAAGCTTCCTGGCAATGGAACACCTGTAGGAGGTTCTGAAGGGGTAATAACGCCACCCTGTGCATTAAATATGTAACGACCTAGGACCGTGCTACCAATTGAATTGCCGATTAACCGTGTTCCGCTTGGACCAGAGTCTAAGAATGCACGAGTTATACCCGACCCCGCTAGCTCAACGGCGGCTCCTGTACCAATTGTGTAGCCGACTCGGGCTGGCGAGCCGCCGAATCCGTTTACCCCGCTGGATGCGCCGCCCGTTTCCCAGAGAATTTGATCGTAATTAAATTCGATAGAAAAGTTACCAGCGCCACGATCCGTTAGGATCAATTGGAAACTGTTTAACTTGTCTGATTGACTGTTAAAGTAGCCAACACCAATCCAGTTCACACCAAAAACGTTTGCTCCATTTAATGTGCCTGAGCTGTATCTAACTAAGCTTGAAAGTGGGCCTCGGGTGTCGACGTCCGCCCAAAACGGAGCAATGATTGGCGTAGAACTTGAAGTAATGCCACTTGGTGTATAGGTGCTAAGCGAACCTGCAAAAGTAATGTTGCCATTGTTATTTACATAGGCCGAGGTGTATGAAGTGCCATTGATGTTTACCGCGAACCCAAGGTTAGTTTGGGGAGATGAACCGTCGTCATTGGCGGGTATCGAATTGGTATTAAATAATGCTGCGTCGCGAATAGCGCCGGCGTTTGCAGCTAAAGCTGTCGCCGAAACTACAATTGCGATGCTTGTTTTTAAAAAAAGCTGATACATACAATTCCTTTTTATGGGGTTTAATAACAAAACTGAAAGCGTGACAAAACACACGCAATAACTGTGCCAATTCGCACAGTCATTAAAATTGGGGGGTGCTAATTTGTTGATTTGAAAGGGTTTACCTTTTTTGGCACGAATTTGTTCGTACGTTGCGAATGCATTGTTTGGGAATTGGTAAATATTCCGACAGATCGTCTTTGTCAGGCGCAAATGCTTTGTTTGCAACTATTTCGGCCTCGGCTGCGAATTGCCGCGTGTTTGTATCATGTGCAGCGTTAGCTAATAGACGTATAATTAGAGGCTTGCCGAAATTTTGATGCAAGCTAAGCACGGCCCTCTAAACCCAAGGGGAACCGCAAGTTTAATTTATTTTGATTTAGGGAAACTATGTCATTCAATGCTGCCGACAAGGCAAAAGTAGTATCAGAGTTCCAACGCGCCCAAGGCGACACCGGATCACCAGAGGTACAAGTTGCGTTGCTTACAAACCGCATCAACTACCTAACTGGTCACTTTAAAGAGCACGCTAAAGATCACCACTCACGTCGTGGTTTGTTACGCATGGTTAGTCGTCGTCGTAAGCTACTCGATTATTTAAAGGGCCAGTCCCCCGATTCGTATCGTGCGTTGATCGAAAAGCTCGGTCTGCGTAAATAGATTAGAAATACCAAGATGCCTGCGCCTTTTAAGAGCCGCAGGCATTTTTATTTTGAAGCTGCGAACCGTACCGCGGCGATTAATTCGTACGGGAAATGAAAATTGAAGGAAGAAAAATATGTTTGAAATCGTAAAAAAATCGTTCCAGTGGGGACAACACACACTAACCATAGAAACTGGCGAAATTGCTCGCCAAGCCGACGGCGCCGTTATTGTTAGCATGGACGACACCGTTGTTATTGCCACTGCAGTAGCCCAACCTAAGGCCAAACCTGGCCAAGACTTTTTCCCGCTAACCGTTGACTACGTAGAAAAATTTTACGCAGCCGGTCGTATCCCTGGTGGTTTTTTTAAGCGTGAAGGCCGCGCCACTGAAAAAGAAATTCTGACTTGCCGTTTAATTGATCGCCCAATTCGTCCTTTGTTCCCTGAAGGTTTCGTTAACGAAATTCAAATTATCGTTACCGTTTTATCCTCAAATCCAGAAGTTGATTCCGACATTCCTGCAATGATTGCAGCAAGTGCGGCTTTAGCTGTTTCAGGTGTTCCGTTTAATGGCCCAATCGGCGCAGTTCGCGTTGGTTACATCGACGGCCAATATGTGTTGAACCCCAACACATCGCAAATGTCTACATCGCAACTCGACCTAATCGTTGCTGGTACCGAAGGTGCCGTCATGATGGTGGAATCGGAAGCGCATCAGCTTACCGAAGAAACTATGTTGGGCGCAATTGTTTACGGGCACGAGCAAATGCAAGTAGTTATTAGCGCGATTAACGAAATTGTTGATCAAGCTGGTAAGCCCGAATGGAACTGGGTTGCTCCTGCTAAAAACGAGCCGCTTATTGCCAGCCTTTCAGCTGTTGCCGAAGCCGAGATGACTGCTGCTTACAAAATGCGTAACAAAGGCGAGCGCACTGCTGCTATTGAAGCCGCTGAAGACAAAGCACGTACATCATTAGCAGCACAAGCCGTTGCTGCTGGCCAAGCCGCACCTGATAATGCAGAACTCAACAACTTGTTGTTTGAATTGCAATACAAAATTGTACGTAACCAAGTGCTTGGTGGCCACCCACGTATCGATGGTCGTGATACTCGCACTGTGCGTCCAATTGCAATTCGCAATGGCGTACTACCGCGTGCTCACGGTTCGGCGTTATTTACCCGTGGCGAAACACAAGCGTTGGCTGTTGCTACTTTGGGTACTGCCCGCGACGAGCAAATTATTGACTCTATCGGCGGCGAGTACAAAGAGCATTTTATGATGCAATACAACATGCCGCCGTTTGCGACTGGCGAGACTGGCCGCTTTGGTGCTCCTAAGCGTCGCGAAGTAGGTCATGGCCGTTTAGCACGTCGTGCGTTAAACCCGTTAATTCCTAGCAAAGAAGAATTTGGTTATTCGATTCGTTTGGTTTCAGAAATTATGGAATCCAATGGTTCATCGTCAATGGCTTCTGTTTGCGGCGGTTGCTTAGCGTTGATGGATGCAGGTGTACCAATGAAAGCACACGTTGCCGGTATCGCAATGGGCTTAATTAAAGACGGTAACCGTTTTGCCGTGTTAACCGACATCTTAGGCGACGAAGATCATTTGGGCGACATGGACTTTAAAGTAGCCGGTACCGACGCTGGTATTACTGCTTTGCAAATGGACATCAAAATCCAAGGCATTACTAAAGAAATTATGCAAGTGGCTTTAGCGCAAGCTAAAGAGGGCCGCATGCATATTTTAGGTCTAATGAAAAATGCCATGGGCGCTGCAAAAACCGAGCTGTCGGATTTTGCTCCACGCATGTACAAAATGAAGATTAACCCAGAGCGTATTCGTGACGTAATTGGTAAGGGCGGAGCCGTTATTCGTTCAATTACCGAAGAAACCGGAACCACCATCGATATTACTGATGATGGTCATATTACGATTGCTGCAACCGATGGTGATGCCGCTCGCCGCGCCCAAAAGCGTATCGAAGAAATCGCCGCCGAAGTTGAAATTGGCAAAATCTACGAAGGCACAGTGCTTAAGATTTTAGAGTTCGGTGCAATTGTTCAAGTGATGCCAGGTCGTGATGGTTTGCTACATGTTTCGCAAATTGCCAACGAGCGCGTTAACAAAGTAGAAGACTTTTTGAAAGAAGGCCAAGTGGTACGCGTTAAAGCCATTGAAGCTGATGACAAAGGCCGTTTACGTTTGTCTATGAAAGCTGCCGCAGCGGATGATGCAGCGGCCGGTGTAGTGGCTGCACCAGCAGCCTAAGTATCGTAATGTATTGACAACTGTTTGCTGAGAAGCGAACAATTGCGGCGGGCAGTTCGATCCTTCTAATAAAACTGTCGTACTGGTCAGTCGAACGTCTGATATCCTAAGAGCCTAATCAATTTTATTGGTTAGGCTTTTTTTATTTCACAAAATTTGGAGTACATATGAATGTTGACTCAGTCATTCAACTAGTTACAACACGCGGTACCGATGTCGCTTTAAAAGTCCTTGGCGCACTTGCAGTTTGGGTAATTGGCCGTTGGGTAATTAGTTTCGTAATGAAATTATTGCGTGGCGTATTAAGCAAAAATAACAAATTAGAACCGACACTAATCAACTATGTAGTTTCTATTGGTTCAGTACTGTTAACCATTGTTTTAGCAATGGGAATTTTGGATATGGTTGGCGTTCAAACGGCTTCGTTTGCCGCTTTAATCGCGGGCGCTGGGTTGGCAATTGGTACGGCTTGGGGTGGGTTGCTCACTCATTTTGCTGCTGGTGCTTTTATGCAAGTGTTGCGTCCATTTAAAGTGGGTGACTTTGTAACTGCCGGTGGCGTTACCGGTACAGTTAAAGAGATGGGTTTGTTTGGTACCACGCTTGTTACCGGTGATAACGTGCAAACGGTTGTGGGCAATAACAAAGTATTTAGCGACACAATTCAGAATTTTTCTGCACTGCCCCACCGACGCGTTGATTGCAATGCAAAAATCGCTTACAGCGTTGACTACAAAGATGCGATTGCTCGTTTGGCACCGATTATTAAAGCGATTCCAAATGTGATGGTTACACCAGCACCTGAGATTGAAATTCAAACTTTCAGTGCCGAAGGCCCGGTTTTATGTGTGCGTCCTTACGCTAATAACGATCACTATTGGCAAGTTTATTTTGATACCAATAAAGCCATTGCTGATGTGTTTACGCAAGCCGGTTATCCGGTGCCAGAAAAAGCTACGGTTGCGCGAAATATTTAAATCGTAAAAAAACAGCGGTCGCCAATAGGGCCGAAAAAATCGCTAATAAGAACATTACAAGCTTTGGATCAAACCATGCCATCAATGCGGCAATAGTTGAAACACCGATGGCTTGGCCCGCGAAAAGAATCATCGCAAATGAAGCAACCGAGGTGCCTGTTGAAGTAGGCACCATTCGCGTTGCTTGAGTCTGCAAACTGTTATGCAACATAATCGAACCGAACCCTCCAATTAGACCGACCACTAGCGCAACCGACCACAACGGCACAAGCACAAGGCTCGCAAAGCTGAGTGCCTGCAATAAACCGCCCGTCGCTGCGATTTGTGCGACCGTGAATCGGGTTAATAAACGAGCTGCTGTACGCGAGTAAACTAGGCCTCCGATTGCGTAGCCCACAACCACAATGCTGGCCTTGGTTAACGAAACAACAAAATGTTCGTGAACAAAAGTAGGCACGAAAGACATACCTGCAAAGTTAACTGCGCCCTGAAAAAAAGTAAGCGTTAAAAATAACGGCATGCCTTTTGTTTGGAAAACTTCGCGATACTTGTTGACTCCACTTGAGATGTTGGCTGCAAACGATGCGTTTGGTGAAGTGCTTTGCGCTGCATCTTGTGCCGCAGCAGATTTTGATAATGAGCCGCGCAAATTCCAAGCCGTTATCGCAAAAAGCGCGCAAACTAAAGCAAAGGCCCATCGCCAACCAACCGTGTCGCTGGCTAAGCCCCCAATTAACTGACCAGCCATTGAACCCAAAATTGTGGCTGAAATAAAATTTGCTAACGTGGCTTGTCGATTGTCACTGTTGCTGTTGTCGCCGATGTAGGCCATTGCGATGGGAATAATACCCGCAGCGGTCATCCCGGTTAATGCCCGTGCGCCAATTAACGTAAACAAGGTTGGCGCAATGCTTGCCAAGCCTAACCCAAACACGCAACCAACACTCACCCAAGCAATGACCCTTGGTTTGCCTAAATGATCCGCTAGTGGCCCATAAATAAGTTGCATAAACCCGTAGGCAATTGCGAAACCCGAGATAGTGCCCGCTACGGCGACGGTATTTGTGTTGAAGTCATTAGCCAAAGCAGGCAACATCGAGTCGCAAATACGCATCGAACACATACTGCAAAAAGCGGCTAACCAAATGCTTTTGAACAACGGAATTGACGAAGAACTCATAGCCATTATTATGAGGCTAACCAAAGCCACAGAGGCTGCTAATTAGTAGCGTAAACTGCGTTAAACACTAACTAAATATGGCGCCGCGTCCAGAAAATGAAATCACAATATAAATCAGTAATGATTAAAATGTTGCTCGCCGGCAGACCGACTCGCAGTTTGTACTCAGTAAGCGGCAATTAAGTAGCTCATTATGCGTTTAACTTCAGATAAATCGACTTGGCGTTTATTGCGCTATTTAAATTGCTGGCAGTTTCACACCATGATTGGCTTAATTTTTTTTGAAGCGATTTTGGGTGCTTGTGTAACGTACTTGGTCATTCAAATTGGTAAAAGCATTGCAACCGACACGTTTACTGCGTGGCACTTGGTATGGTTGGTTGCAGCACAGGCGGGCTCGTACTTTTTGCACACAATTAGTTGGATTTTTGGCGAGCAAGCGGGCTTTCGTGCATTTGCGTTTTATTTAGCTCAATTTACGCGCGATAACCGTTATAAAACCGAGTTGCTCAATGCGAAAGATCAGCGAGAAGTCGTTGAGCCTTTTTTGACCAACGAAACCTTTCATTTGTTTTTTGAGTTGATGTACGAATTAGAAGGGGCCTTGCAATTATTTTTTGGCCTAATTTTAAGCGCTTTGGTTCTTGGTAGCGAAATTGATGGCAGCTTGCCAATTGCCTACGCTATCGTGTTTGTTATTGTAATGATGCTGCAATTCGCGGTACGTAAACCGGTGATGCGAGCGTACTTAAACAACCAAAAAATGACTAACCGCATGACTGCTCAAACCTATACGGCTTGGGATAATATTTTTAGCGGTAACTTATACAATTTTAAAATTTGGCATCGACGTTTTAAGGTGCGTTTAATCGATGCTTTAAAAGCGCAAATACATGCTATTTTGTTGCGCGAAGGTATTAGTTCGGTTAGCGGTATGTTGGGGCTCATCATTGTATTCTCGGTGATGGCATGGGTTGTGGCTAAGGATGCCAATAACATGACCTTGCTTTTGGCAATGGCTACAACGCTGCCCAAACAAATCGATATGACTCACGAGGTGCATAGTTTAGCAATCGGTTGGAATGACTTGCTGGCACTATGGACCCGAGCAAAAGGTGTTGTCGATCATATGGACCCGAGCTTAAAAAACGACGAGGGTGAGTCGGTAACGATTAACGAACGCATCAATCTAGATCGATTGCAATTACGCCAAAATCAAACGAAAATCGAATGTACGAGCATTGAAGATGCACTTGCTATTGTTCTGATGCAACCGACCGGGCGTATCAATGTACGCGGGCAAAATGGATCGGGAAAGTCGAGTTTGTTGGTATCGTTGCGCGCGCAATTAAAATCTCAAGCCTACTATTGGCCAACAGCAGACCGGTTGGCGTTTAATTTTTCCGCATCGCGCGAGAACGCGAAAATCGAAAAAGAAGCTGATGATGAAAATGATGCAGGAATTGAACCTGAAATCGAGTCAGCTAAAAATGAAACTATCCACTCCGAAGGCAATAAAAACGGATACTCTTCGGGTGAACAGCAGCTAGAGTCGCTACGCGAAATTGTTAGCAATACCAATGCAAAAGTATATTTGCTAGACGAATGGGACGCTAACTTGGACGCTAACAACCGAGCCCAAGCGCGCGCTTTAATTGATCAATTGGCTACCAGAGCTCGTGTGGTTGAAATTTCACATCGAGATGCTTAATTCTTTTGATTCTCTAGCTCTTCGATTCTCTAACTTTTTAACCTTTTACCCCCAAACACAGTTTCCATTTCGCGTCTAAATTTCACTGCCGCGTTGTTTGGATCAAACTCCACATCGCTCCATTGCAACACTTGTCCGGCCGCGACTTTGCGTTTTAATTTAACACCGTGCGCTAGTCCAAGTGGCAAGCCGCCCAACTTCATCGAAGCTTTGGCGGGCATTAATTTTCCGTATACACAAAATCCGCCTTCGCCGTCTAATATCGTGCCCGCTTTTAAATCGCTTTTAGCGGTGGCAACAACGTCGCCATGCCAAGCTTGCGCGGCACCAGTGGCTTCTTTACGTAGTGCAACGCTGGCGACCGAAATGCCTAACTCTAAGCCAATTAAATGGAAGGGTTTGTACATCGATGAATAAACACCGCTGGCATCGGTTATTAAACCGTACTCAGCAAAGCATCGCTTTACATAATCGGTCGGCGCTGCAAAGGTAACGTAGACGCCCCAACGTAAATCGCGAAACACTGGGCGGCCGTCGCGCTCAACGCTCGAAATCACTTCTACTTGGCCACGGCGTTGCAACTGCCCGCCGTCTGACATTGGTTTTAGTACACGCGCTAAATCGTCGACACCACATGGTGGAAAGTGCAAGCCGTCGTCGCTCGGTAACAAGCCAGTTGCGTTAGAAACCGCCGCCATTTCGATCGCCGATTTTGTGCCGTCTAAAAACGAATTAAACATTTGCGGATTCATGCCGCCCACTTTTGCTGCTTCGGCCGTTAAGCCGTAATGGCCCCATACGGTTTCAGGAGTGGATTGATGAAAGCTCGGCAAATACTTGGTACCTTTACCGGCTGCAATTACCTCGAAACCGGCGGCCCTTGCCCAATCGACTTGTTCGCAAATTAAGGCGGGTTGATCACCGTAGGCTAAGCTGTACACAATGCCAGCCTCGGCGGCTTTGCGGGCCAGCAAGGGGCCTGCCAATGCGTCTGCTTCGACGTTAACCATCACAATGTCTTTGCCGCTTTCGCAACAAGCCAACACATGGCGAATACCTGCAGCGGGTGAGCCGGTTGCATCAATAATTACATCAATAAATGGCGAGGCAATGAGCGCGGCCGAATCATCGGTAATACAGGTTTTGCCGGACTTGGCGGCCGCCTCTAAAGTACGCGCGGTTAGTTGCTCTTTAGGCCATTCAACTCGCAATAGTGAGCGTTTTGCATTGGCAGGCGATAGGTCAGCCACGCCAACCAAATGAATGCCCACAGTGCGTTGCGCTTGCGATAAGTACATGGCACCAAATTTACCAGCACCAATTAGCCCAACCCGCACTGGACGGCCTTCAGCGGCGCGTTTTTTTAAAAGTAAATGTAAGTTCATTGTTTTACAAAATTAATTGAATTAAGCTGCTTTAGCGGTTGCTTCGTAACCCGGAAACGGTAAGCCAGGTACATCTGCGCGTGTCAAGCAATCGTTAGGTAGCGAGGCAATTGGATTGAAGCGTCTATGGGCAATGTAGTCGGGCCGATTAAACTGTGTAATGTGGTTCGACACGGCACACAAACTTAAATACACAATAACGCGATTCCATGGGCTCATGTTCGATGGTGAACCATGCACCAAGCAGCCGTGAAACAACAACATAGAACCAGGCGGACCTTTAGGTGCAACGATACCGCCTTGGGCAACTAGCTCGGCAATTTTTGCGTTATCTAAAGTCCACAATGGGTAGCTGGTAGTGGACACGTCATGTCCGGCTTGTAGTACGCCTTTTTTATGTGAGCCAGGTATGAACAACAAGGGCCCATTAAACTCGTTTACTTCATCCAAGAACAATGCAACGTTCATTGCGCGGGCTTGGGGCATGCCATCGTCGCGCTGCCATGTGCCGTAGTCTTGATGCCACTGCCAAACATCACCGTCAAAGGCTTGCTTGCCGTTAATTTTAAACTGGTGCATATACACATCTTCGCCAAACAATTGTTTAGCGGGTTCAATTAAACGGGGGTGTTGTCCTAATTTAGCAAAGGCTTCGTTGTACGTGTGGGCAGCAAAACTTGTGCGCGGTGTTTTTCCGTCTTTTTCACGAACAATTTCAGGACGATTTTCGGCGTAGAGATTGGGCACTTCATCTAGCAGTACCTTCATTTCTGTCGGGCTAAAAGCCGAAGGGAAAAACAAATAACCATCGCGATCAAATTGCTCGAGCTGATGCGCGCTTAGGGTTTGGTTTGGCAATAACTGATGATGCGTATGCGTAGTCATAGTGAGGTCCTTTTTGTTTAGCTGGTCTTACGGGATTTTGTTGCAGGTTTAACGGCCTGTGTTTCTTGCACATCGGCGCTGTGGGCAAATAAAAAATCAATCGAATTTAGTGCGTGTTGGCGCGATAATTTTTCGGCCTCGCGTGATTCGCCTTTAATAATCGCGTCCAAAATCGCTTGGTGCTCATTCCAGACGTTTCGAAACGAGGCGGGCATCCGTAAATAAGTACTCATCACGCGACGCGTGTGGTGCCAGTGCAAAGTGCTGCTTTGCTCTAAAAATGGGTTGCCGCTGGCTTTGTAAATAAATTGATGAAACGCCAAATCGGCCAAAACTAATTGGTTTAATTGGCCCTCTTGTGAGGCAACACGACCTTGCTTTAAAAGTTGATAGCCTTCGTCGCGTAAATCGGGCCTTGGAATGCTGGCAGTGCTTTTAGCAGCCAGCGCATCAAGAGTCGAGCGAACCGAATACAAGTGCGAGATAAATTGGGCATCGAGCGGAACCAATTCCATCCCCTTTTTATTGGGTGTGCTGCGTAATAAACCGTCTTTTTCAAGCATACGTAAAGCCTGCAAAACCGGTTGGCGCGATACGCCTAGCATGGCCGCTATCGCCTCTTGCGTTATACGATCTGTGCCCGCGATTTCGCCGGTGCAAATTGCTTCAAGAACGGCATCGTAGACCCTAGAAACGAGGTCTGGATTGTTTAAAAGGGGGATTAGAAAAGCCATAACCGCAAATATAACTAACTTTTTGTGTTCTGTATACAGAACACAAAAATGACCAGCAGGACATCAAAATTCAGTTTAAGGTAAACAACATCACAGCACCGTGCGTTTAAATGCAGTATCAAGTCTGATTAAGCAATTTTCGATTCAGTTTTATGTTGTTGCTTCACCTGTTCACGCTTCTCGAAAGGAGCTTGTATGCACTCATCCCATACCACCCAAGGCACTAGCCCTAGCGCAAGCCCGGCGGCAGGCGCTTCGATTGAATCGTTAGCTACAGTAGCAGTGCCCGCACCAATTCCTGGAATGAGTTTGCCCGAACACGCCAACACAATCGACTTAATGTGTGTTCGTTTCGCATTAAAGGCGGTGCTGGAGCTTGGCGCAAAATTTAACTTGCGTCGTGACATTAATAATTTGGTTACATTAAGCGCTCGTTATTGGGTTTGGCCGCAAGGCACCTTAGAAAAACTAAAGCGGTTTATCGACAAGCGTTGCCACGAATTAGATGCATGGAAAGGTGTCGAAACACTTTCTATTGAAGAGTTCATGCAAAAGCATGGGCAATGGAATGGTCTGTATGACGATGCCAGCTTATTTTATTTTCTAGACGAATTTGTAAAGTTAAACGGCAAAGACGTTCTAAGTGTATTTCAATTTACTACCGAGGCTATTGACACGCGCTTGTCCGATCACGGCAATCGTTTAACCGATAACATTCGTCGGCTATCCACTGTACTCAGCTTAAACGACGCCGAGCGACAAATTCTGTTGCACGCGGCGCTGTGCAAATATCAACGCGATTTGCGACCCGTCTTGGTCGATTGCAAAGCCGGTAGCGCACAAGAAGCCTATGCAATGATGGCGCATGTTTTAAAGCTCAGCGGCAGTGAAGTTGGCGTAGCGCTAAAGTCGGGCGGTCGCTTAGAAACATTGGGCTTAATTGATACCCCAATTTCAGAGCACTCCATTACAGATTTAGGCGACTTGCTGCGCATCTCAGATCGTCTATTGGCCATTCTTACGGTGGAGTACGAAAGCGACGCTGCAATGATGTCGGCCTTTACGCGACCTGCCGGGCAAACTCAATTGGCTTTGGCCGACTACCCCCACGTAGAACAAGACGTGCGTTACTTAATTGCTTTGCTTAACGCTGCTTCCAAGCGCAAAGAAAAAGGCATTAACGTTTTGGTCTATGGCCCTCCGGGAACGGGTAAGACTGAATTGGTTAAACTAATTGCCGCTCAAGCGGGGTGCGAATTGTACGAGGTCGATTGCTTGGATCGTGAAGGCAATAGCTTATCGGGCAAGGAGCGTTATCGTTCGCTGCAAGTTTCGCAAGCCTTTTTGCGTGGCCGCGAAATGGCTGCTTTAGTCTTTGACGAAGTAGAAGACGTGTTTCCGCCGATTGGTCAAGAAATGCTTAGTGTGTTTGGTGGCGAAGACCCTCGCGGTATTGCGGTGGGTGGTAAGGCGTGGATTAACCATACCTTAGAGCAAAATCCAGTGCCAACATTGTGGATATCAAACGCCATCGCACAAATTGATCCGGCCTATCGTCGACGGTTTCAATTTCACTTAGAGCTGGCGAATCCACCACAACGAGTGCGCGAGAACATTGCGCGTAAATACCTTAGTGATTTAGGCGTGAGCGACGAATTTATTACCAAAGTGTCCGCACGTAAACAAGTAACCCCCGCGCAAATTCAATCGGCTATGCGCTTCGCGCAATTAGCGCGCAACAGTATTGATGAATCGGTTGAAGATTTATTGATGACTCAATTAGAACGCTCGGATAAAGCGCTTGGGCAAAAAGACAAGGGCGAAGAGTTTCGTCCGATTGTGACGCAATACGATCTCGATTTACTCAATATCGAAACGCGTCATCCGGTGGAAAAAATGATTAAAGCCATGCAGGCCCGCCCACGCGCAACTTTATGCTTTTTTGGTGCTCCAGGAACTGGAAAAACGGCACTTGCCGAGCATATTGCTAAGTCGCTTGAAAAGCCGTTAATGATGAAGCGCGCCTCCGATTTAATGAGTAAGTACGTTGGCGAAACCGAGCAGCAAATGGCCAAAATGTTTGATGATGCTCAACGTGAGGGTGCAGTATTGTTGTTGGACGAGGCTGATAGCTTCTTACAAAACCGTCAGATGGCGCAGCGTAATTACGAAGTTTCTGAAGTAAACGAGATGTTGCAAGGCATGGAACGCTTTACCGGCATCTTTATTTGCACGACTAACCTGTTTGATCGAATTGATGAGGCGGCTTTACGGCGTTTTTCATTTAAAATTAAGTTTATGCCGTTAAAGCCGGATCAACGCGAGCGCATGTTTATTAACGAAGCGCTTGCGGGGGTGCCCGAGAGCTTTGATGGCGATCTTAAAAAGCGCCTTGCTAAGCTTGAAATGTTAACTCCGGGTGATTTCGCAGCGGTTCGCCGCCAAGCGGTTTTACTCGAAGAAAAAGTGACTGCCGACGAGTTCTTGTTGGAATTAGAACGCGAGCATTCAGTCAAGCCCGAGGTGCGTTACGCACGGAGTATTGGATTTGCAAACTAACTTAAATTTAAATCTTAATTTCACTTTTAATGCGGCGCTGACAGGGTGTGTTTTGTCGGCGCTGTTTTTTTTGACGACGCCAACGGCAGTATTTGCTAAAACGGTTGTGCAGGCGCCCGCGCGAGTGAGCTTGCCCGTACCTACGGCGCAGTCAATTAAGGCCAGTTGCGACGTTGATTTAGCCACAGCAAAAGCATTGTTTAAAAAAATTGAAGCTGGCAAGAGTAATACGAGCAAAGCCGGGCAAGATATTTTTGCCCAAATGAATCAACTCAACATGTTGGTCGAAGATTTAAGTGGCCCGCTGTACATCATTTCTAATGTTAGCCCTGATAAAGCGACGCGTGATGCTGCTGAAGAATGCACCATCAAGTGGTCGCCCCTAGAAACAGAAATTTATCAAAGCGAAGCGCTTTACAATAAAATTAAAGCGGCTAAAACAAGCAACCCTATTCAAGCGGCTTATCAGCAAGAATTGACACAAGGTTTTGAAGACAGTGGCGTAAGTTTGCCCATCGACAAACGCACCCGTGCCAAAGCCATTATTGAAGAAATTACTAGGCACGCCAAAGATTTTGAAAAAAATGTGCGTGAAGATAAAACCCGCGTACTGTTAAAACCCGAAGAATTAAAAGGTGTACCCGACAATGTTTTTAAAGACGTAAAGCCTGGCCCCGATGGGCAGTTGTCTTTAGGGCTCGATTACCCGACGTACTTACCCGTAATGGAAAACGCGACCACCGAAGCAACACGTGAAAAAATGTGGCGCGCCAAGGTAAATGAAGGCAGCGAAGTTAATTTAGGCTTGTTGGATAAAATTACCGATCTGCGCCGCGAATTGGCTGCCTTGTATGGTTACGAAAGCTATGCAGCATTTACGTTGCGCCGCAAGATGGCCCGCAACCCCGACACTGTATTAAAATTTTTAGCGTCAGTAAAAACCCAAGTAACCGAACTAGAAAAATCTGAACTCGCTCAACTTCGAATATTAAAAAGCGAGTTAACCAGCACCGCACTAGAGCAAACCACGGTTCGTCGTTGGGATACCGCTTATTTGCAAGAGCAAATGCGTCGTAAGCGTTTTAGTGTGAATCAAGAAGAGTTACGTAAACACTTTCCGACCGAAGCAGCCGTAAAGTTTATGCTGCAATTGTCAGAGAAATTGTATGGCGTTAAGTTTGAAGGGCGCACTAATGTTGGCGTCTTTCCAAGCAAATTGGTTGCGAAAAACCAAGCTGCGGTAGCCACTAAAACATGGCATCCCGATGTGCGTGTGTTTGATGTCAGTGATGCAAAAACGAAAAAGTTTATTGGTACGGTGTATCTCGATTTATTTCCGCGCGAAGGTAAATACAACCACGCTGCTGTATGGCCCATTCGTAACGCATCGACTTTAGTAGGGCGTACACCAATACCCGTGTTAGTTACCAATTTAAATCGCACTGGCTTAACGCAAGACGAGTTTGAAACGCTGTTGCACGAGTTTGGCCATGCTCTGCACGGCGTATTGTCGGTAGCGACTTACAACGCACAAGCTGGCACTAGTGTCATGCGCGATTTCGTAGAAGCGCCGTCACAAATGTTTGAAGAATGGGCCCGCCGTCCAGAGCCATTACAAATGTTTGCAAAAATGTGCGGCGGCTGCCCACCCTTAAGCAACGAACAAATTGAAGCGCTAAACCAATCGCGCAAATTTGGTAAAGGCATTCAATACGCGCGCCAGTGGGTATACGCAGCATTCGATATGGCATTAACCCACGAGAAGGGCGGTACGTCATTAGAGGTATGGAAACGCATCGAAGGCGCAACCCCATTAGGCCATGTAGAAGGCACCCGCTTTCCCGCAGGTTTTAGCCACTTAGTGGGTGGCTACGCAGCCGGTTACTACGGCTACATGTGGAGCGAAGTTATCGCGTTGGACATGCTGTCTGCATTTGGCGGTCAAATGCTAAACGAAGATGTTGGCCGTCGCTACCGCAACACGATTTTGTCCCAAGGTGGACAAAAACCTCCACATGCTTTGGTTGAGGCGTTTTTAGGGCGACAGGCTAATAGTGAGGCGTTTTTTAAGGAGATTACGGGGCAGCGGTAGGCTTAACTTTTGAGAACCAATTAGTCACAAAAAAATGGGACGAATCTGTAGAGGAACATCACTAGTATTCTAGTTTGTGCACTATACTGCAAGGCAGCAGGAGAGTGAGTTGGCAAGATAATGCATGCCAATTCCACCGAAGGCGCAAACTCCCATACACGCTCAGGTTCATGCACTGCCAAGTTATTTTTGCCGTCTGGAGAGTCGCAAGAGCAATCGAGCGCGCCGAAGGAGCAAACGAGTCAATTCGAGTTGACCGTGAATCTCTCAGGTACCGAGGACAGGGGGAGCGGCACGACTCGTTCATTTCGAACGGGTTTTGTGCTCTCTTTGGGAAAACTCTTATGCATGTACTTGTTCTTGGCAGTGGACTACTTGGTGTCAGTTCGGCCTACTATTTATCGCAACTCGGTCATCAAGTGACCGTTGTTGACCGGCAGGCGAATCCAGCCGCCGAAACTAGCTTCGCTAACGGCGGGCAAATTTCAGTTAGCCATGCAGAACCTTGGGCCAACCCTAGCGCCCCATTAAAAGTGCTGCAGTGGCTGGGTAAAGAAGATGCCCCTTTGCTGTTTCGTATACGGGCAGACATGCGTCAGTGGCTGTGGGGACTGCAGTTCATACGTGAATGCACACCCGCACGTACCCGACATAACATCGAACAAATTGTTCGCTTGGGAACCTACAGCCGGTCAATGTTGCAAGAATTAAGGGCGGCAACTGGCTTGCAATACGATCAACGTACAGCAGGCATTTTGCATTTCTACACCTCGCATAAAGAATTTGAAAGCGCTCAGGGGCCCTCTGAGCAAATGCGTGAATTGGGTTGTGAGCGACAAGTGATTAGTGCGGACGAAGCGATTAAATTAGAGCCGGCTTTAAATCATATTGGTGCTCAATTAGCTGGCGCAACCTATACCGCTGAAGATGAGTCGGGCGATGCTAACCGATTCGCGCGTGAGCTAGTGAACTTGTGTGAAGTGTCGGGTGTTAAGTTTTTAATGAGCCATACCATTACGTCGTTACGACAAGCTGGTGACGTTATTGACCATGTTGAAGCTACCGACAACGAGGGCCAATTTCAACAACTACGCGCCGATGCTTATGTCATGGCCATGGGCAGTTTAAGCCCAATCTACGCCGCTCAGTTGGGCATTAAACTACCCATATATCCGGCTAAAGGCTACTCGGTCACTATGCCGGTGAAAGATGCAAAAATGGCTCACCAAGTTAGCCTAACTGACGACGAGTTTAAGTTGGTTTTTTCGCGTCTCACTGGACCTGATAGTGATCGATTGAGAATTGCTGGTACAGCAGAATTCAATGGCTATGATCGTGATCTAAATCGAGTTCGCTGTGAGGCTATTGTCCGACGAGTCGAACAATTGTTTCCGGGCGCAGGCGATAGTTCAAAGGCGAGTTTTTGGACTGGTCTAAGACCCGCAACACCCAGCAATGTGCCGTTAATTGGCAAAACAAAAATTGCAAATTTTTTCCTTAACACTGGGCATGGAACATTGGGCTGGACCCATGCTTGTGGCTCGGGCAAAAGTATTGCGCGGATTGTTAGTGGGTTGGCGCCTGAGGTCGACTTTGCATTTTGTTGAAGTGAATATTCTGATCACTATTTATTAGCATGAAAAAGAGAAATTGTTTTAAGTAATTGCGTACCGAATGGTCGTCGAATACGCAACGTTGTTTGACCATAACGCCTGAGCAATCGGGCTTCTAAAATAAAGGAGATTTTTATGAAGCAGTGGATGAAATACTTGGCATTGGTTGGCGCGGTGTGTACAACGGGATTGAATTCACCGTTAGTTTTGGCTCAGAGTTTTCCGACTAAACCGGTCACGATGATTGTTGCTTTTCCCCCCGGTGGTGGTTCAGATGTACTCGGCCGTTTAGTAGCTAAAGGCATGAGCGACTCGCTTAGCCAACCGGTTATCGTCGAAAACGTAGCCGGTGTTGGCGGCGCTTTGGGCGTTGGAAAAGCATCGAATGCAGCACCCGATGGCTACACCATTTTGGCCGGTTCGCCACTCGAATTAATTTACACACCCTTAGGTGTTGCTGCGGCAAAAAACAAACCCGAAGATATGCGTATGGCTGCCTTGATTGGCTACACACCGCTTGCTATTGTGGTGAAAAAAGACCTGCCAGTAAATACACTCGATGAGCTAATTGCCCTGACGAAACGTGCCGAAAAACCTTTGACATTTGGCTCTACAGGTTTGGGCTCGCTTTATCACTTAGTAGCTGAGAAGGCATTGCAAATTGCTGGCTCAAAAGGCGTACATGTTCCCTACAACGGTCTAGCACCCTACTTAAAAGACTTAATGGGCGGAGAGATCGATTTTGCGGTAGTTCCACTGGTGGGACCTGTTTTGGGCGCACTAGAAGGTGGACGGATTCGGGCAATTGCGATTGCATCACCGCAGGTCAATCCGCGCTTTCCAAAATTGGCACCAACGCGCAATACCAAAGGTTTTGAAGATTTTCAATTTAGTATTTGGATCGGTATTCAAGTTGGGGCAAAAACACCTGACGCTTTGGTTGCAGCGATTCACAAAGCGGCTTACTTGAGTCTTGCAAACCCAGACGTTCGTAAATCAATCGAAACCAATGGAACCGTTCTTTCAGAACCAATGAGCTTGATGCAATTGGATGCGTTTTATAAAAAGGAAGCGAGTGTTGGCGCTGCGATTGCTAAGTCAATTAATTTGCAAGCGCAGTAATTTTTTATATGTACTTACGCGTCGTGCAAGTACATAGGTAAGCGAAGTTCATGACGATTACATGAAGGCCCGTAACGACATGAATTCGCGCTTCTATTTCTCGAAAGCTGCGTTTGATAATTTTATGCAAGCGCAGCGTTTCGATCGATCATACCCCGCGCAGTCGAAACAGGACTACTTAGGAACCCACCATTGCAAAACTTGTTGTATGGATTTTGCCTGTCGCGTACCGATCGCTCTGGTCGGCGTTCCGATTGCAATCCAGCCGACTAAGGTCTCGCCTGGCTCACAAAATGCAGCTGCGATTTTGGCCGATCTTGCCTTTTCCCCACTCAACATTTTCCCTGCAAAGCCCATCCCATGTGCCGCGTTTAACACATTGGTGACAGCGCCGCCAACGCACATCCACTGCTCGTGCACAGGGACTAAAGGATGGCCTAAATCGAGTCGAGCCAAAACAGCAATTGTCACTGGTGCACGTAGCGCACGCTCCTCTTCAATCGCGATGCTGGCAGGGTCCTTGCCACGCTCTTGAGCATAGGCGACAAATAATTGCGCTAAGTCTTGTCGGGTCGCACCACTAACGACACAAAAACGAAACGGCATAAGTTCGGCATGATCCGGTGCCCTTAGAGCGGCCAGCATCATTTGCTCGATTTGCTGGTGCGTCGGACCTGGCTCTCCAAGGTGTTTAATGCCGATCGAATACCGGCTTAGCAAAAAAGCGAGATTGTGCGAACTCAAAAAATTTGCCCCTGCCAACCTGGTTCCAAACATCTTGATGCGTATTGAATAATTCCGCCCCAAGATGCCTCGGCAATCAACTGATCTTTTTTAAGCTCGAAAGCCTGAGCAGCTTGTGTACAAGCAAATAACTTTACTTGAGCGCCCAGAGTCTGTTGCAAATGTTGGGCAAGACTCCAACGCTGCGAGCCATATCCCAACAATTGCGCTTGCTGCGCGCGACTCAATAGTTGAATGCTGGGACCTACAAAATACATCTCTACATTCGCATCTAAGGCCGCGTAACTTTGCGCTAAAACAAAAACTGTAGCCACTCGTTCAGACTGTTCTAGTGTCGCCGAGCTGACTAAAATTGCCACTGAATTGTCAATCGTGGTATCTATGATTTCACCTCGATGTTTTCTAAGGCGAGGCGTTGCAGCATGGCCGCCTCAATACCAGAACCAGCAACCAAATCGACCTGTTCTTCAAGCCAGTGCGTCGCTTGCAATTCAACCAACCAACCTTCGCCATAAGGATCGTGTTCAACGCACTCGGGCTGATCAACTAAAATTGGATTGATCCTAACAATTTCACCAGACAAGGGACTCTTAACGGTCATCGCTGCTTTATTGACCTCGATCAATGCTAGCGTTCTGCCACGTTCGACCACAGTGCCCAATGGTTTGGGGCGACACATAAAAAATACACCGCTTAAACAAACCCCCAAAGACGTAATGCCAATTCGAAACCGATCTTCGCCTAGCGCCAAAACCCACATGTCTTGATGTACAAGGTAATGTAAATGGTTGGGAAACTCGAAGCCGCGCAGTTGCATATTGGTTAACGCAATGCGCTTACATCAGCACAAAATAAATCGGCACACAAAATTTGTGGCGGAGGGAAGCGGGAGTCGAACCCACCCAGCAATGCATTGCACCACCAACTGGGTTTGAAGCCCAGCCGCCCCACCGGGGACGATTTCCTTCCGTGTTTCAAACGTTTTGCATGCATCATGGCGACCTACCCGAGTTATCTGTGAGAAACATCTTACTACCGGGTTGCACACGATGAACATCTCCGATACGGCGTAGAAAACCGATCCGATCAAAGAATTCAAGTATTTGAATAGCTCGCTTACGACCTAGGCCGGTGGCGTCTCTAAAACTCGCTGCTGTGATCTCGCCATGTGCCGCTTCGATATCACGAGCGAGGCTTGCCAATTGCTGAACCACCACAGGATTGTAGTATAGATCTTTAACGACTTGAAACACATCGCCGGCTTTGGCAAGTCGCGCCAAAACAGAACGCACCTTGACTTCAGCATGCCCTGTAGTGCCGCTCAAGTCGCGAACCCAAGGCGGATCAAAACGCCCTTCCAACAGTAGCGGTATAACACGCTGTGCGACTACTCGCTCGGCCTCGTGCAGTTGCTCAGCGTGACTTGGCAATTGGAGAAATGCACCACGCTTAAAAATTTTCTGACGCTCAACAAACGCAGCACACAATCGGCCCCATTGGATACTGGTCATAGCAGGTGCAACCGCGCGCCGCAAACGAGATAAATCTGGCCCAATCTCTTCGGGATGCTCACCGTGGAAACGCTTGAGCACATCACAAGTCGATAACTCTAGTTGTTCAAGCGAGGTCTGAGCAATGATCCACGTGCCCGAGCCGTCAATCCAAAAACGACCCGATTCGTTGACAGCTAGCCTGCTCGACTCTAACGCTACAGGCAGTTTTTTGAGCGCTACATTCTGCAGCCAACGTTGGAGATCAAAGCCGGCTGGTGCTGCTTTTAGGCTTTGCGCTAAGCGCGCTAAAACATCAGCGCTTTTTTGTGCTTCTAGCCAAGCCAATCGTTCATTGGTTTGTCGATAACGTACTAGGCCCTGCGAGTCCAGTACGATGCCACCGGCAATGGTGCGCTGCGCGCTGGCATCCCGCAAAATTAAGCGATCATGTTGCCAACACGCCATCGGTCGTTGAATAACAAGTTGTGCTAATCCCTCAGCGCCTGGCGCGATGCTGTTGGCACCGAGTATGGCCACTGTCGCCGTCAGGTCATCACAGCCCAAATGCAAATGCACGTGGGAACCAGAGCGTAAGGCAAGGCTCTCACTGGCCGCAACTTTAAGTACAACATCAATCCGCTCGGAGGTTTGCGCAATGGCCGGATCGCAAAGAACTTGACCACGTTTGACATTGCCTCGCTCTAGTCCGACTAGACCCAAAGCGGCTCGCTGCCCAGCCTTCGCGACTTCGCTTGATTGATCATGTACCCGCAAACTACGAACCCTAAAGCGCTCTTCGGCTTTGTCGGCAAAGCAAAAACTATCGCCTTGATTCACGTGACCGGTGGAAATACAGCCCGCTAAAACGGTGCCCACGCCATTTAAGGTAAAGGCGCGATCAATGGGCATCCGAAAGCCAAGGGGTAAGTGCTCGGTATGGTTCAGTTCGTTCGGTTCGCTAGCCCCGTTTTGCATCTCTGATTGTTTGGTCAGCGGGCGATTTTCCTGCGAGGCTTTAACAACTAGTGCAATCTGATCAATTCGCTGGCGTAACTCGTCGATGCCTAAGCCGGTGTGGGATGAGACCACAACTACATCCCATTGCTCGCGGTGATAGCGGCTCAAAAGCGCTCGTGCCTCGTCGCGCCGAATCTCAATTGTCGCCGCGTCGACCCGATCGGCCTTGGTGATTACCAACACGCCATAAGCGACTCCCAAAAGAGACAATATCAGTGCATGTTCTTTGGTTTGGGGCATGACACCATCGTCGGCGGCCATCAACAATAAAGCACAGTCAATACCGGTAGCACCAGCAACCATTGTTCTGACCAGCTTCTCGTGGCCTGGCACATCAACAAACCCCAGACGCTGACCATTTGGTGTATCGCAATACGCGTAGCCCAGTTCAATCGTAATACCACGGCGTTGCTCTTCAGGCAGGCGGTCCGTATCAACGCCGGTAAGACGCTTGACTAAACTGGTCTTGCCGTGATCAATATGCCCAGCCGTACCGATAATCATGATCGGCCTTTGGTGATCAGAGCGCTGAGCGCCGTCAGTTGTTCAAGAACCCGCTCTGGACCCTCCAAGCAACGACAGTCGAGATACAGTTGATCGTCTTGAATCCGTCCAATGACCGGCACTGGCAGGCTGCGCAAAGCGCTCGCTAAGTCTTTCAACGCCGAACCTCGCCCGCGTTTGAGCGTGGCCTTCGGAGTGATCGTCACCCCTTCAGAAGGTAGTAAGTCGATCGGCAAAGCACCAGACCCAATTTGACTATGCATGCTAGCCAACTGCACTTCAAAATATTGACCAAGACAAGTTTGTAGTGGCCCATGTAAAGCCTGTGCTGTCTGACGAATGCTGAACAAATCACGACTCAAATAACGCAACGTTGGTAGGCTGTGTACCAAGCGCTCAGGACGCAAATATAATTTGAGTGTTGCCTCCAACGCAGCCAGCGGTAACTTAGAAATTCGCAAAGCACGTTTCAAGGGATGTTTGCGAATCTTTTGAATTGCCTGATGACTACCCACAATCAAACCAGCTTGCGGTCCACCCAACAGCTTGTCGCCGGAGAAGGTGACCACATCACAACCCGCAGCAAGCAACTCCTGAGGCGTAGGTTCATGGGGCAGGCCATAAGGACGTAAATCAATCAATGAACCGCTACCAAGGTCACTGACAAGAAACAGGCTATGCGTTCGGCTCAGGCTTGCAAGCTCGCCCTCGGACACATTTTGGGTAAAACCCACGACCTGATAATTACTGGTATGCACCTTCATTAGTACCGCTGTTTTCGGCGATACGGCTTGGGCATAATCGGATAAATGAGTGCGATTGGTCGTACCCACCTCGATCATTTTTGCGCCAGCAGCCTTCATTACATCAGGCATACGAAACGCACCACCAATTTCGACCTGTTCGCCACGGGAAATAATAACCTCGCGTCCCTTACTAAGCGCCGCCAAACTCAAGACCACTGCTGCTGCGTTATTGTTAACAACAGTCGCTGCTTGCGCGCCCGTTAGTTTGCACAACAATTGTTCTATATGATCGTCACGCTCGCCGCGTTCCCCTCGTTCAAGATCGAATTCCAAGTTACACGGGCTTTGCATCACGGCTTGAATTTGCGCTAAGGCTTCGTCCGCTAAAACTGCACGGCCCAAGTTCGTATGTATTACGGTGCCAGTTAAATTGATCACCGGTTTAAGGCTGCTTTGCATCGCTTGAGCGCACTGCAATTGAATGCGCCCCCAAAGCTCCGATTCTGTTAATAACGCTTGGGGTTCAAAACTGAGCTGCGATGCCGAATTCGACAATTGCTGCGCAAGCTCTGTTCTTAGCACCGAAAGATGTTCGCGTGCAATTCGAGTGACGAGTTGCAGGCCGTAAAGTTCTATGACCGTTTGCCCGTCTGCCGCTTTAAGAAGACGATCAAGAGACGGAAGTTGCCGAAGTACTGGTTGACTTGCCTTCTGACCATTCACGATGGATCTCGGGGGCGAATTCATTTAACTAGTCGGGTCCACAGAAATCATCTTATTGTGGCAAGTCTGGCGCCGGATGTTGATCGACATCACTGGCACCAAAGATTAAAAACATATTGTGGCCGTGTGACTGAAAACCGGCTTCACCGACCAACAGATCGAGACTCATGCTCGCAAGATCATCCGCGATAGGATCTACTAAACGATCACGGTCAGTCGTAACAAGCTTTAGGTAATGCCCGCAATGATCGCAACATTCGGCGCGTACCGAATTGCGGCTACGCTGATTGTCTTGCGCATCACTTTGTTCTGGTATTGCCTCTTCGTAATGTAGTGATTTTGTATCGCCACAGTTGCTGCAACTAATACGCACAACATGCCACTCTGTTTGACATAACGAGCAATGCAAATAACGCACCAAGTTATCGCGCCCAACATTACGATAAATACTGGCCGTTGGTGGGCTTGCACAACACGGACAATTTCTAGGATCGGGTAACCGGTCGAATGCAAGATCGGGAAAAGTCGCTTGCGTGGTCGCGACCAAGCGGCTGTAATAGACTTGCAGCGCAGCGCCAATAAGCGGCGCAGTTGCCAAGTCTAAGCCAACCGGATTACCCAATAACAGGCGATCCGCTTGTCGTTCGATTTCATCGGTAGGTTTAATTCGTAATCCTGCCACGATGGCCAATAGCTCAGTGCTAAGCCCTGACGGCGCAGATTCAAGATTCGCCAAGAGTGCCTGAAGATCCTCACGCCATTGCGAATTGCGGTCAAAGCGATCCAACGACAATGGAGCGGCATTCGCTCGAACAGCATCACCTAAGGCTTCTTCAGTGGGCAAAGACGAATCTGATCGGCTTGACAGCACTGTCTGTTGAGCATCGCTGAGCACCGACGCGAATTTCAAAAAATCGGCCATCGGGTGTTCGACAGCCAGTTGACGCAAGCGCTCGGCGCGACTTGCGAACAGTGTTTTTACATCGGGAAAAAAAAGCGCATCCGGTTCTTTTACATCGCCCGCTGCAATTTCTTCGGGCGTGTAAATTTTAGTAATCGAATGCGCTGGTTGAGACGCGGGATTGGTGTTTGGGGCTTCTTTTGAATTCATCAGTGCGGCTTTAGCCTTTTTTTGTCATTTCCTCGTGCCAAAGCGGATGGTTCTGGCGAGCCCACGCGTCTGATACGGTGCCGCGAGTCATGGCCCGGTTAGTACCCTTTACCCAAATACCGGCATAGATATGCACAATTACACCAATAATCAGAATGACTGCGCTGAGTGAATGCAAGACGACTGCCGCACGACGCACGCCGATTGGGAAATACGATGCGAACCAAGGCTGCCAAAACGCGATGCCAGTTAGGGTCAATGTTAATAGGCACAGACTCATTAACCAAAACACCACTTTTTGCCCCCCATTGTAACGACCCGCTGCTGGCATGCCAGCCTTATTTCCTTTCATCATCTCGGAGCTTTTCGATAACCACTCTTTATCTGAAGCAGAGATCGAATTATGCTTAGCCAACCGGAAATACATCCCGAGAAAAACTAATGCCATCGCGACACCTAAAAACGGATGCAAGATGCGCGCCCAAGTCCCGCCTCCAAACAAATGGGTAAGAAAGAAAAAAGCGGGATGAAAAAACGCTAAGCCAGATAACCCTGCGCCGAAAAAGAGCAGGGCCACAACCCAATGTTTCATGCGTGTGGAGTCGTCGTACCGCTGTATGTCAGGTTTTGCCATGATCGTGTCCTCAGTTCATTTTTTCTGAATCGTCGTCTTTAACTTCAACCGGGCCCACCTTCATATAGTGGAAGAAACCGCCTAAGACCGCTCCGGCCATCGCCAACATTGCCAACGGTTTAACAGCACCCTTCCAAAGCGATACCAAGGGGCTCACTGATGGATTTACCGGCAAACCGGCGTAGTCACCAGGACGATCGGCATGCTTGAGCACATACATGACGTGCGTGCCATTCACACCGGCTGGGTTGTAAACCCCCGCATTGGCAAAGCCACGTTCTTGCAGCTCACCTGCACGTTTATCCGCGTAGGCCACCATATCGACTTTAGAGCCAAAGATAATAGCACCGGTAGGGCAGGCCTTAACGCAAGCAGGTTCAAGACCCACGGCAACTCGGTCTGAACACAAAGTACATTTGTAAGCCTTGCTGTCTTTTTTGCTGATGCGTGGAATATCAAAAGGGCAGCCCGTTACGCAGTTGCCACAACCAATGCAAGCATCTTGATTAAAGTCGACAATTCCGTTGGCGTATTGCACGATGGCACCGGGCGCAGGACAGGCCTTTAGGCATCCTGGGTCGGAACAATGCATGCAACCGTCTTTGCGAATTAGCCACTCTAGGGAATCTTTGGTTTCTATTTCGGTAAAGCGCATTAACGTCCACGACTTATCCGTCAAATCTTGGGGATTGTCATACACCCCCAGATTCGTTCCAACGTCATCGGATAAACCGTTCCATTCACTACAAGCCACTTGGCAGGCCTTGCAACCGATGCATTTAGATTCATCGATTAACTTGGCCACTTCAACCGCCCCACGCACCGAAGATGAGGGCGTGGTGGTGGCTGAACGTGCGATTACATCCATGGTCGATCCTACTGTCATGATGTTTTCCTCTTAAGCTTTTTCAATGTTGACAAGAAACGCCTTGAACTCTGGCGTTTGTGAATTTGCATCACCCACATAAGGCGTTAGCGTATTCGCCAAGTACCCATTTTGAGTCAAGCCAAGGAAGCCCCAGTGAATCGGTACTCCTACGGTATGCACTTTCTTGTCGTTACACATCAAGCCTTTCATGCGCTTGGTAACCACTACACTGCACTTGATTTCGCCACGATTAGAACTGACCTTAACCATGTCGCCACTCTTCAAACCTTTTTCCGCTGCTAAGTCCGCACCAATCTCGACAAACTGCGCAGGCTGAACAATGGCATTGGCCTTGGCGTGTTTAGTCCAATAATGCAAGTGCTCGGTCAAACGATAGGTGGTTGCTGCATATGGAAACTCTTTGGCCTTACCAAATTGCTCAAGGTCACCTTTGTAAACCCGCGCTGCCGGATTACTGATCGCCTTCGGGTTGGTGGGGCACATTAAGTTCACACCAACCGGTGTTTCGAAAGGCTCATAGTGCTCGGGGAAGGGCCCTTCATTCATCAACCCTACAGCAAACAATCGCGCCCGACCTTCCGGCGTCATAATGAACGGCCCAGCACCAGAATCTGGTCCCAAAGCCGGCGCTATGTCGGGGATGTCATTCCCGGCCCAAGCCGCACCGTTCCAAGCAATTTGACGACGGCTAGGATCCCACGGCTTTCCGTTTGGAGCCGCACTAGCACGGTTGTACAGAATGCGTCGATTTGCAGGCCAAGCAAAGCCCCAATTTTGAAATACACCCAAACCGGACGGGTCCGAGGTATCGCGTCGGGCCGAATTATTACCCGCTTGTGACCAAACACCCGAATAAATCCAGTTGCCGCAAGCAGTCGAGCCATCGTCGCGCAACATACCAAATCCAGGCAGTTGCTCACCTGCTTTGACCAAGACTTTCGGCGGCGTATTCGGCGGATCTTTCGGATCAGCCGGGGCCACTACATCAGCAATCGCGCGACCATTGATTTCACGCAGAATTTCTTCCGGAGCTGGATTGTTTGGTGTCGTATAACCCCAAGTTAGATCGCGAATAGCATCGGGAAACGCTCCACCGTCCTTTGCATACATGCCACGCAATTTAATAAACAGGGAGGACATGATCTCGCGATCGGTCTTGGCCTTGCCAGGCGGTTCGATAGCCCGGCCATGCCAAGCCACAATGCGGCTAGAGTTAGTAAATGAACCAGGATCTTCTGCGAAGCAACTAGCTGGCAAACGAAATACCTCGGTTTGAATCTTTGCAGTATCGACCTTATGAAATTCGCCATGGTTCTTCCAAAATTCGGCGGTTTCTGTTTGCAAGGGATCCATGATTACGAGGTACTTCAAGCTAGAAAACGCAGCAACCATTTTCTTTTTATTAGGTACTGCGGCTACCGGGTTGAATCCTTGGCAAATGAAGCCATTCATCTTTCCCTGGAACATGCGGTCAAAAATCGACAACACGTCATAGGCAGTGTCTCTCTTGGGCAAATAGTCGTAAGCGAAATCATTCTCTTTATTCGCCGCATCACCCCACCAAGATTTTTGCAAGCTAGTCGACCACTTTGGAAAGTTTGCTGGAAAGTTCATTGAACCAGGCAACAATGGCTTAGGTGTGCGCACTTCTAAATATTTCGCACGTGTGTCATCAGCATCGGTCGGCGAGCTAAGATAGCCCGGCAGAACTTCTGAATAAGCGCACATATCGGTAATGCCTTGCACATTGGCATGACCCCGTAATGCGTTTACGCCACCGCCAGCACGACCCATATTGCCCAGCAACAATTGAATCATTGCCATTGTGCGAATGTTTTGCGAACCGACCGAGTGCTGAGTCCAGCCTAACGCATACAGAATCGTCATCACTTTGTCGGGCGTATGCGTACTAGCAAGCATATCGGCAATTTTTAGGAAGGCTTCTTTGGGTGTTCCACAGATTTTCGTCACCATGTCGGGGGTATACCGCGAGTAGTGCTTTTTCATCAACTGCCAAACACAATTGGGTGCTTCTAACGTTTCGTCTAGTTTTGCGAACCCGTCTTCACCTTTGACGTACTGCCATGTAGAGCGATCGCTATAAGAGCGTTTAGCCTCGTCGTACCCAGAGAAAAAGCCATTGTCAAACTTAAACGATTCGTTAATTAGAAACGCAGCATTGGTGTACTGCTTAACGTACTCCATATGCACTTTGTTATTGCTCATCATGTAATTGATAACACCCGCCAAAAAGGCAATGTCAGTACCTACACGAATGGGCGCATACACATCAGCCACAGCGGCCGATCGTGTAAAACGCGGGTCAACAACGATCAGCTTGGCCTTGCGTTGCTGCATCGCTTCAACTACCCATTTAAATCCGCAGGGATGCGCTTCTGCGGCGTTACCTCCCATAATCAGAACGAGATCAGTATTCTTGATATCGGTCCAAGAATTGGTCATTGCACCTCTGCCAAACGTCGGGCCCAGACTGGACACCGTAGGCGCGTGTCATATTCGCGCTTGCGTATCGAGAGCTACCATCCCCAAACTTCGCGCCACCTTCACCGACAAATATCCGGCTTCATTACTGGCAGCGCTGGAGATCAAAAGACCCGTCGAATTCCAGCGATTGACGACGATGCCTTTGTCATTCTTGGCAATAAAATTCTTATCGCGATCGGCCTTCATGTGGGTCGCAATACGCGTTAGTGCGGTATCCCAACTAATGTTCTTCCACTCATTAGTGCCGGGCTCGCGCACTTGCGGCTCGGTTAGGCGATTAGGACTGTTAATCATCGAGGCAAGGCCCGCGCCTTTAGGACAAAGCGTGCCACGGTTCACCGGATTGTCCGGGTCGCCGTCAACATAGACTAGGGCTGGCTTATTGTTTTTAGCGTTATCGCCTAAGGTATACAAGATCACCCCACAACTGACCGAGCAATACGGGCAGGTACTCCGGGTTTCGGTGGTTCGTGAAAGCCTAAAGCTGCGTGCTTGAGCCAGCGCTGGTGTGGGTGAAAACCCCATCACCGCAAGGCTGCACGACGCCAAACCAGCCCCGCCTACGCGCAGGAACTGTCGTCGATTCATATCCATTTTTTGTGTCCCCTACTGCCTTAGTGACAGTTAGTTGTATTGTTTTACTCACCATAGTTTTCGGCCGAAAACCCAAATTAGCCCACTGTGGAAGATCGAATTTCTTGGACGAATCTTTGGCCTATGAAAAACCTATTAAGCTCTACTGCGGGTTCGAGATTGCATTAATGGTTTTTTAGAGTCAAGTTTGAGTAGGCGTATCGCCAAATCGTTTTATCGAAAATACCGGCGCGTGGGACTTGAAATGCATAATGCGTATTTAATCGGCAGTGTTCTTGCAACAATGTTTTATCGACTGTAACGTCAAATTACGAGTGCTTAGTTTTCAGTTGGATGCTATTTGTGAGCACTCTAAATTCCAAGGCAACTAAGAAAACCGACGGTTCATTTTCCGAGTATGAATTACCGATTGCCTCGATTTTATTAACGTGCATCATTGATTTATTCAGTCGGACGGTTGTTGGCTTTGCAGTGGCCGATTCCATCTGCGCTTCGTTTGTAACGGTTGCACAGACGATGGCCTAGTTTCGATGGAGAAAACATCAATCTTGAGCAAACCAAAGCGCTAGCGGAATACCCCCGGTTCCAATTATTTGCGGACGTACATCGGTGTACTCATTACAAAATGCATCAAGCCCAAGCGTGGCCCGCTCAATATTGCCGCTTTTTACTTCAAGCGCAAAAAGGTTAGATTGATCACGCACTATAAAATCCACTTCTCGCGGCCCTTCGCGCCAATAGTGGATTACGGGTGCGGTTGTGCTGTGGGTTAAATAACGCGCTAACAGTTGCGCCCCTACGGCGCTCTCGACTAATCGGCCCCAAAGCGCGGGCGTCGAACGAACTCGCTCATAGCTATAGCCTTCGCTTGCTGCCATTGCACCCATTAAAGCCGTATTGAAAACCTGTAGTTTCGGACTTGATGCTCGCTGGCGAACTGCTTGGCCCGCGTATTTTTGTAAACCACACACCATACCGGCACCTTCTAATAACTGCAGATAGTTTGCCAATGTAGTCGTATTGCCCGCATCGCTCAATTGCCCCATCATTTTTTGATAGCTCAACTCTTGACCGCTATAACGGCAAGCCATATCAAACACTCTGCGCAATAAAGCTGGTTTTTGTACCGGGGTAATTAGTAAAACATCTTTGCTGATCGTGGTTTCAATGAGTGCATCGCGTACATAGTTTACCCATCGAGTTTGATCAGAAATTAGCGAGGCGGCACCGGGGTAGCCTCCAAAATAAATAAATTGATCGAGCGTAAAATCGAACGCCTCGCGCATTTCATTGAATCGCCAATGCCCCATCCGAGTAATCTCAAAGCGACCGGCCATACTTTCCGTGAGGCCGCGTGCAATTAGTAAAGGGGCCGAGCCCAGAATAACGACGCGCACGTCAAGAGAGTGATTGGTATCTTCATCCCACAGCCGTTTGACCTCTGCAGTCCATCCCGGGATTTTTTGCACTTCATCGATAACTAAAACGCATACCCCCGCCTGTTTAGCCATTAGGCGCGCGGTTTCCCACTGTGTGTTAAGCCAAGTGGACCCAACCAATCCTGGGTTGTCGGCGCTAACAGAATGACGGGCAACATTAGTTGCAAGTCGTCCTAGGGCTTGTCTAACAAACGTGGTCTTGCCAACTTGTCTAGGCCCCGCGACGACTTGCATAAAGCGACGCGGTTCTTGAAGGCGCGCTACAAAGTTGTTCAGCTGCGAGCGATGAATTTCGGTTGCCATTTAAATTACTCAATTTATTGGGTAAAATTACTCAATGGATTGAGTAATTTATTTAATTAATGTTATTGTAGCTAACAACTAATTAAATTTCCTAGAAAAATTAAAACTCGCCTTGCCCCAAAGGATGTACTGACAACTCATCGACCAAAGTGCTTCCGGGCTGCTCAATAAGCTGCACAATCAACTTTGCCAACACTTCGGGCCTTAGGCTCCACGATTCTTCTTTACTGCCTTCTTGAGCGCCGCCAAACGCAGTATCGATAATGCCCGGGTTAATTAGACTTACTTTTACGCCGTGGGTTTTTGCTTCACGCAAAATAGAATGGGTAAAGCCGGTGAGCCCGTGCTTCGAGGCCACGTAGGGGGCCATATTAGCTAATGGGCGACGACCAAGGTCTGAGCCAATGTTGACGATATGACCAGATTTGCGGGCTTGCATACCCGGCAACACCGCATGGCAAATTTGCATGACGGCCAGCAAGTTCACTTGCATGGTGTCTAATATTTCTTGCTGGGTTTGTTCTGTAAAGGCTTTGTAGGTGCCGATGCCAGCGTTGTTGATTAAGCCGTCAATTTGTGTTGTGCGCTCTAGTAATTGATTAAACACTTGACTGATCGATTGGCTACTAGACAAATCGATTGGCATTGCCTCTATTAAGCCATTAGGGCCTTGCACGGCCAGCGCTTGAAGCTCTTGCACATTGCGTGCCATTGCGATCACTTTGCGGCCACCGGCGGCCAACTGTAAGGCTAAGTGTTTGCCTAAGCCTCGGCTAGCGCCCGTTACGATCCATGTATTCATAAAAATTTATACCGCTCCGTGGCAATGTTTAAAGCGCTTGCCCGATCCGCAAGGGCAGGGCTCATTGCGTCCTGCATTCATAGGGTCGGTTCGACGTTTAAACCACCATGCAAAAACTAAGCCCGCATCGCGTGCAATTAAGTTTTTAACTGAAGTGTCGTTGTTAAAAATACGATCTAAAAATTGCGGCTCGGCGTTTAACATCGGTCGCCAAGGGGACGGGTCGAGCGAAATGGCTAGCTCGTAGCCTCTACACCAAGCAGCGCCCGCCAGCGAACTACCCTTTAATAAAACCGTGCGATCAAATGCAGGAAAATAATGGCCGGGTCGCTTCTCTAAGCAATCGGCCACCGCATTGTGATGCTGAATAAGTAAATCGATCGTCGATTCCATTTGTTCTTGCGATTCAAACTGGGGTAAATGAATACCCGAGTTTGTATCGTAGACCCACGGCAGCCACTGATTTGGCGTAATCATATTGGGGCCGCTGACGATTGCAGTAATGTAACCGTCAAACATGGCAAAACCCATGGCGTGCGGTAGCCCCAACGACTTAATTAAGCGATCTTCAAGCGTTTGTGCTTGTATATTCGACAGTGGGTGGTTGGAGATAGTTCGATAGGTATGCGGTGAGCTCATCCATGAAAGTTACCATGAAATCCCAATGGAATTGCGTAAGGTAGCCATGCACGCGCAATTGGGCCGCTGGCAAGGCTTTGCGCTTCAAACACACTTACGCAAGTTCGGTCGGTTTTTAAGTCGTAGGCAGTGCCTAAAACCCAAGCGTCTTTTTCGTTGCTACTACCGGCTTTCTTACCCACGAGAATATGTTCCTCGGGTATAAAACGGCTGGTGTAATCGTAACGATCCGTTTTACCCGACTCTTGGTCAATTAGTTGGATGCCATCAAACTGAAATGACGGGTCGGTTGTCGCAGACTTTTTCCAACTGACAGGCGACAAAATTAGCTTGTTTTGACGTCCGACTACGGTGTTGTTAATCCGTGGAAATTCCATGGCGTCGTTGTTTAAAAGTTCGACCTTTGCTTGCCCCGTCCGCATGTTTAAACTAACTTGTTTTAACTTTGATTCTTCGGGTGAAGTGCGCCTGCCGCGCATAATGTCGACGGCACTGCCACGTAAAAAGTTATTGGCGATTCCGCCCGCGTAGGTCATTAAAATTTCGTCGTCGCGTTCGAACGCATTGCCGACGTGAAAAACCATTTCGCTGGGTAATTCAAACATTTTTGCTTGGGTAATATCGTCTTTGGGTGCAACCCAAAAACGTAGGGGTTCGTTAGCGGTAATCGTCTTTACTTCATTGCCAATAGCGCCTTTTGTAAGGTTGTCCCAATCGATAACCGGAGGTATTGGCACAACCAAATAACGTTGCGTAACCGCCATATCGTGAATCATGCCGCCGGTGCGTTTTGTGTCTAACGGTATTTTCGCAATTTGCGCTTTTGCGAGTTGCCCATTAGGGTGAACGTGATAGCTCATCATCCGACCATTGGCACTTCCGATATTCCACAAATTACCTTGTGGATCAATTTTTGGGTGTGCCGAAAAAGGCATTTGTTCCCAACCTTTTTGCCAGGCGATCGGGCCTAATGTATCCATTGTTTTTGGGTCTAAAGCGATGGCCGAACCGCCTTCCCACAGGGCTAGCAATTTACCACCATGCTCAAGGACGTTCGTGTTAGCGACATTCATCGAATCGGGGCCCGTTACGCGTTCGCTGCTAGGTATGCTAGAGCCAAAGGCAGGCAATAAAAATTTCTTGGCTTGCTCTTCTTTTTTAAATTTCTCGGTTTGTACAAAACGACCTTTGTGGCTAATGGATTGCCCAGTAAAGGTAAATTGTTGCACCATGCCGTCTCCAGCAAACCAATGTTGATAGCGTTGCTGCGCTCGCTCGAAAAGAGCAGGGCCATTGCGATAAAACCTGCCGGTTAATTGCGCGGGAAGCTTACCTTCTATTTCCAAAGCGGCACATTCAACATCACTGCTTAGACCTGCCAAAGGTTTTAAAGAAGCGTCTGCTTTAACCGCTTGTGCAAATTCAATTTTAAATTGTTCCGCACTGTTGGCTTGGTTGGCTTGGGCGCTGCTTGTAAGCCATAACGAACCGACGTTAGAGGTTGCGAAGGTTCCTAGTGCACCGCCGCCAAAGGCATTGAGTTTGCCAAGAAATCCACGGCGTGAGTTATTTGTAGTATTCATGTTGGCCCCTTACATCTTGATACTAATAAAGGTGTCGGGCGCAAACTTTACTTTTGCAGATTCCCAAGTGGGTGAGGAAAACATTGCGGAGGTTCCAGACGAACCGTAGGGCTCGTTGGGAATGCCTAAGGGGTTCGAGTCGAGCTTGCCGTTGTCATTTAGGTCTTGATAACCCATTATTGCAATTTCGTCGATCTGCAGGCCACATACTTGAACCGATTCAGTGGCCTCAGTTACTTTAACTCGGGTTCGCCAAATTGGTTTTTTGAAGTAATTGGCGGCAGAATCATAGGCCGCTAGATACAAAAAACCGGTCGCGGGTGTTAGTCCTTCTACTTTAATGGTCGTGCAAACCGAGCTTGTTTGAGCCCAAGCAGTTGAAGCAGACGTTATTAAAGCGGCTGCTAAGGAATGGCGAAAAATATTATGCATACAACACCTCATCTGGTTAACGATGAGGCATTGTCGGTTTTAGTTCACTTGAATTGGAAACGGTACGATAAAGTGCAAAACTCCGGTCGCCAAATGCAATAGGGCGGCGCGAAATGCAGCTATTTGCCTAAGTTACTCCATCTCGGCTTTAGCCGCCTCTACGTCCAAGCGCTCCATCGCATCCATCGCCTCAAACTCGGCTGCCTCGGCATACAATTCTTCGGCTTGTTTTAATGATTTTTTTCCGTCCAACATCATTAAGCCATCAGCGTATTCGGTACGGCCTACTGCCGAATCTGGGTTTAATTGCAAGGCGGTCTTGTAGTGCTTTAATCCGTCGTCTTTTTTCGCGCCATAAGTTAAGCCGCCAATCATCGAGCCCACTTTGTCGATAATTTCTGCATGGTAAGCGCCCAAGCCAATGTGTGCATCAGCGTGTTTGGCTTGTAGTTTAAGCGTTTGCTGCAAGCTTGCTTTGACTTTGCCGCCCAAACCTTGTGCGAGGGCCTTTGTGATAGAAATACCTTGGCTATAGCGCCCCAGCGCATAAGCGTGCAAGTAAAACGCGTTAGCTTCTTTAGGACTAGCGGCTTGCAATTCTTCGCAGCGCTCGGCAACTTCCATAAAAATTTGCAGTTTCGTTTTGTCGGCTTTTTCAAGATAGTTGGCGTAAATGGCGGCCGCTTTATTGGCTACGTTGTAGCCTGGTAAACCTAAAGCTATACCCGCATCGTGCGCTGCTTGAAAGTTACCTGCGTGGTAATCAATCCAAGCTGCAAGCACTGCTTTGTCTTTGGGCAAAGGCTCGCAATCGCCTTGATGTAACCGTGCCCAGTTTTTTTTCAAAGTCGCTTCGGTGTACTCGTAAGCGCTGTCTTGATAAGGAAATTTCGTCCATTTAGCCATGAGGTGTTGCTCCCTTTAAATTTTCTAGGTAAGAATTTGCCAAGCGCTCGAATAAGGCGCGGGTATCGCCTTGCAAATACGGTGCAAGTAACGAAAGAACTTGATATGCCCCTTTGGCAACCGATCTGCTTTGTGTGGCCGGATCGCTAAAGTGGCGGGCATGTCGGACATACTCAAACGATAGCCAGTAGGTGGCTAGTAACACCATGCTGGTCGATAAACTTTCAATTTCGCGCTCTGACGCAACCATTGCGCCGCCGCGTTTAAGCTCTTCGCAAAGGCGTTGGGCCGTGCGTGTTTTACGATCGATAATGCGTTGAAAATGAACTTCGAGTTTACGATTACGCGATAGCAAATCGTTAAGGTCGCGATAGAAGCAGCGGTAGCGCCAAATCAATTCAAACAGCAGATGCAAGAATAACCAAGCATCTTCGATGTTTAGATCGCGGTTGCGCGGCAGGTCGAGCAAGGTGTCAATTTCGCGCTCGAAATCTTCAAAAATGCTATTGGTAATTTCGTCTTTATTACGAAAGTGGTAATACAAATTACCAGGGCTGATATTCATTTCATCGGCGATAACCGTCGTCGTAACGTTTGGTTCACCGAATTCGTTATAAAGCCTAAGCGCTAATTCTAAAATGCGCTCTCTTGTTCTGCGTGGCGGTTTACGCGCCATACCAGCCCCTTTATTATTTTGCTAAAGCATCGTCGCTAAGAATAGCACCGCTAGAGCAAAATAATAAACGAATTAACAAACGAACTAAGGGAATTTCAGTTGTTAGCGCCCGATCTTTGCATCGCTAGGTGACGTTGCAAATCATCCAAAGTAAAGTCTAGGCGCTGCACAGCACGACCCAAACTGCGTTCGTTGTGTTTGCGCGAGCGAGCCAACGGGCGTACTAATGTTAGCGAAGTGTCATTCAGTACATCGGTGTTTAGCCTTAATCCGTGGCGCTCAAAAATAGGGGCCAATTCGTGGCGGCGTTCTATTAGCGAGCGTCGGGTGTTTTGGTAAACATGCTCGCAAAGTCGACGGCGCGCCGAAAAACTAAATAAGCGCGATTTAAAAATAGTAGGGTCGCTAGCGGGTGGTTCAAACAAAATTACATCCGCTTTGGGGTGGGTAACTTTGTACTTTTCAACACCGACACTCATCCGCGAACGAATAAGCGTACGCACTGATTGCGAAAGAATGGCGGGCAGTGTATCGCCAACGCCGCCAAGCTTTGGTTTATGGGGCACCAAAGGGTTTAGGCATAAAACGAGTTGCGCACCTTCTTCCAATGCGATGGAAGCGTGCACTGTTTTTGTTAAAGCACCGTCTAAGTAACGTCGCCCTTCAATTTCGACCGGCGCGAACACGCCGGGTACAGCACTGCTTGCGCGCACGGCTTTGGAGATCGGAATATGATCAAAACCCGCAGCACCAAACTCGACTGAATCACCAAGATCGATATCAGTGGCCACAACTCTTAATTTGCTCGGTAAATTTCTAAAATCGTCGCTACGTCCGGGTTCGTTTAACAGTAAGCGAATGCGCTCTTCTGTTGGTGCCGAGTCCATAAATCCGGCTGGCAAAGCGGTTAAAAGGCGATCTAAAGCATTCCACAAGCGTTGCTGCCATGTTTGATCAACCAAACTGGTTATGGTCGACATTAAGGCTGGCCCGCGCGTTGCCAAGACTTTGCTGGCTTGGGCCAAGCTCAGCCAATCGGGACGCATCATTAAAGCGGGGTCGATGGGTACATCAGCGTCTTCGCTTTCGATAAATCGGCGGACCATTTCGCGGGGGCTTAGGCCGTTGACTAAACCGGCGCAAATGAAGGCACCCGCGCTGACACCAACATAAACATCTAGATCGCGAAAGTCTAAACCTTCAACGCATTCGCTTAGGGCCGCTAAGGTGCCCATTTCGTAGACGGCGCCTAAAAACCCACCGCCAGCTAAAGCTAGACCAATAGATGATGGATTTTTTGCGCGAGCCTTTGCAGGGTTGCGCTTAGAAAGTGGTTTTGCCATGACTATTTTGCTCAAAAAAACGGCACGCTAATGACTAGCGTGCCTTCAATACTCAAACGGTGTTTTTGCGCAGTCTGTACTTAGGCTTGAGCCGAAGTAGAAGCAGCCTCAACTTTTTTAGCGCGCGGCTTGCGAGCTACTACTTTTTTCGCAGCTGCTTTAGTTGCAGTTTTTGGCGCTGCTTTAGGCGATAAAGCCTTTGCTACTGCTGTGCGGCCAACTTTAGTAACCTTTGTAACCTTGGCAACAACGGCCTTAGCTGATTTGGCAGCAGTTGATTTAACTGCTTTGGTCGACGCTTTTGCAACGGCCTTGGTCGATTTAACTACTTTGGCAGCTTGCTTACGGCTTGGCTTTTTAGCCACGCCCGATACATTGCCATTTAATTCTTCAACGCGAGCGATTAACGCTTGGATGTCTTTGTTGGTTGGAACGCCTAAACGGTTTAAAGCGCGTGCAACGCGGTCTTCAAACACTTGCTCTAACTTATCCCAGCCTTCAGTTGCTTGTTTGCTAAATTCGCCTGCCACTTTGGTGACCTTTCCGGTAACTTCGCCGACGCGTGCTTCGGCCATTTTCTTGGTGCGGCGCTGAATGGTGCCGCCTTCTTTTACTAAGGTTTCAAACATTTTGCTGCCTTCGTCTTGGGCTTTGGCAAATGCGCCTAAACCAGCCAACCAAATTTGTTGAGCCGAGTCTTTGATGGCAGCTGCCAAGTGATTGTCGGCTGCAGTTGTGTCGGCCATTGCTTTGAATTTCTTAACCATTGGGTTTCCTTAGGAAAATAGAACTAAATTGAAATTAAAAATCGTAAAAGCTTGTTGATGACCTAACTATAGGCAGCTAGCCTAGAGATGGCACACTAAATGTCTAGGGAAAGTCACCTAATACTTGCGCTGTGTTGCGCCCAGTGCAATGATCCGTCTGGGAAGACAAAATATTCATCAAGGGAGATGTGCATGACTTACTTCGTTACCGGCGCTACTGGCTTCATTGGCAAGCGCCTTTTAAAAAACCTGATGGCACGCAAAGGCAATATATATGTCCTAATGCGCGATACAGCGCCGGAAAAACTGGCCAAATTGCAGGCTTATGCGGGTGACGACGATGGGCGAATCAAGCCAATTAAGGGCGACATAGCTAAAGTTGGGCTAGGTATTAGCGCAGCCGACAAAAAATTGCTGGATGGAAAAATTAAGCATTTCTTTCATTTAGCAGCAATATACGACTTAAGTGCCGATGCCGAATCGCAAATGGCCGTAAACGTGGACGGTACGGCCAATGTGGTGGCGGTTGCCAATGCTATTAAAGCCGGTTGCTTGCATCATTGCTCATCTATTGCAGCTGCCGGAATGTACGAAGGCATGTTTCGCGAAGACATGTTTGACGAAGCCGAGGGACTCGATCATCCGTATTTTGCAACTAAACATGAGTCCGAAAAAATCGCCCGCAAGCAGGCCAAAGTGCCGTTACGCGTGTATCGCCCCGGCTTAGTGGTCGGTGACTCGCACTCCGGTGAAATGGATAAAATTGACGGCCCGTACTATTTCTTTAAGCTGATTCAAAGAATGCGCCAAATGATGCCTTCATGGATGCCCATGATTGGTATTGAAGGTGGTCGTATTAATATTGTGCCGGTTGATTATGTCGTTAATGCAATGGACTACATTGCGCACGCCAAAGGTTTAGATGGTAAGTGTTTCCATTTAGTCGATCCAGAACCCATGCGTGTTGGTGACGTATTAAATACTTTCGCCAAAGCAGCCCATGCGCCGTTAATGAGCATTCGTATTAATGCTGCGTTGTTCGGTTTTATTCCGCGTGGTGTTAAAAAAAGCGTTATGGCCCTTACCCCAGTTCGCCGTATTCGCAATGCAGTCATGAAAGATTTGGGTTTGCCCGATGACATGATGCAGTTTGTAAATTACCCAACGCGCTTTGATTGCCGCGATACCTTAACCGTACTTAAAGGCTCTGGTATTGAGTGCCCACGACTTGAAGACTACGCATGGCGTTTGTGGGACTACTGGGAACGTCACCTTGATCCCGACTTAATGATAGACCGTACCCTGAAAGGGCAGGTTGATGGCCGCGTGATTTTAATTACCGGCGGATCATCCGGTATTGGTTTAGCAACCGCCATTAAAGTTGCCGAAGCGGGCGCAGTAACGGTTATTTGTGGCCGTGATGCGGACAAGTTAGTAGAAGCCAAAAAAGAAATCATCGAGAAAGTAGGCAAGCATGCCAAGGTCGTTACGTACTCAGTCGACATTGCAGATATGGTTGACTGCGATCGGTTTACAAAACAACTGATTGCCGATCACGGGCATGTGGATGTTTTGGTTAACAACGCCGGACGCTCTATTCGCCGTGGTATTGAAAACAGTTTCGACCGCTTCCACGACTTTGAGCGCACGATGCAATTAAATTATTTGGGTGCAGTAAAAACCGCAATGGGTTTACTGCCCGAGATGATTAAAGCGCGCCGTGGCCAAATTATTAATATTTCGTCTATTGGCGTTTTAACCAATGCACCGCGTTTCTCGGCCTATGTAGCTTCAAAATCTGCGCTGGATGCGTGGACTCGTTGTGCGGCTTCTGAATTTGCCGATGTGGGTATTAAGTTCACAACAATAAACATGCCGTTAGTGCGCACACCAATGATTGCGCCGACCAAGTTGTACAACAACGTACCAACCTTGTCACCCGAAGAAGCCGCTGATTTGGTTGCGCAAGCGATTGTTTACAAGCCCGTGCGTATTGCAACGCGATTGGGTATTGCAGGGCAAGTGTTACATGCTTTGTTACCTAAGATTATGCAAATTGCAATGAATACTAGCTTTAGAATGTTCCCGGATTCGGATGCGGCTAAGGGGGCGAAAGATGGGGCGCCTAAGCCACAAATGAGTGCTGATCAAATTGCATTTCAGACGCTTATGAAGGGTATTCACTTTTAGATTTTTGTAGCTTTGAAAGCCGAAGGGCTAACCGTGTTTTGAACTCAGTCGCTTGCGCTCCAATGAGTTCAAAACACGGTTAGCCCTTCGGCTTTCGTACTGCTCATTCTGCGGCAGACCCGTCTTCCACCATGTAACGCGGCTCGGCGAGCGCTTACACTTTACGCGGCTCGCCGAGCGCTAGAACCTAGGCGGTTTAGCAGGTATCGCCGTGCTAAGCGCGCAAAGCGCCGCGCAAACCCAAGAACGGTCGGCGAGTGGAGGTAAGCGCCCGAAGACGGATCTCGCCGCAAAGCGCGGGACGAAAGGATTGGTGTTGAGCCCTTTTGAAACTCATTGGAGCGCCAGCGACTTAGTTACAAAAGGGCTCAACACCAATCCTTTCAAAACCTACTCAAAACAAATGTCAATAGTCCATCCGCTCTAGTTTACTCCCCAGCGGAATCCAGTTAAATTACAACTCCGCATGACTCTCAAGCTCTAAAGAAAAAAGGAAATCGCGTTTTGAAATCGATGATGGCAAGTTTTAACCGTCGTATGTTGCTTGGAAGTGTTGCAGCGATTGCCATGTTTTTAGTGGGTTGCACAACCACCCCATATGATCCAACAGAAAAAACGCGAAGTGATGCGCTTTTAGATGCGCAGTTCGCGGCTATAAAAAGCGATGTCGCCAAACCTCGGCTTTGGTATGCGGGGTTTGCGATGCATTCTGGCTCAAGTGCATTTAAATTTGATGTGACCGAAACCGGAAGGCTCATTAGACATTTGGACGATAACGCTGCCGTTTTAAAGTTGGGTAATCCTTCAGCGCATCAGGCAAACGATTGGCCCTATGCCACGCCAGAAAACATGGAACGCACAATTGCGAACATGGGCGCCAAGATGAAGAAAGGCGATGTGGCAATCGTTTTACTGACTACCCACGGCAATGCAAACGTACTGGCGGTCAGCGCTTTTGGGAAAGACTATCCGTTGCTACACGGGCAAAGTATTGCAAAAATTTTAGAGCCGCTAACAAAGCATAAAACGGTGGTCATTGTGTCTGCATGTTTTTCCGGCTCGTTAATTCCTGCCTTGGCGCACTCGCAACGGATTGTCGTTACTGCAGCCGCACAAAATCGTGCATCGTTTGGTTGCAATCCAACGAGCAGTAATACGTTCTTCATTGAAGCGCTCATGCGCGCAGCAGGTGATAGTTCGCGTAATTTAAATGCTATTTTTGCAGATACAAAAATAGCCGTTGACCGGAAAGAAAAATCAATGCGTTTGTCACCACCTTCGTTGCCGCAAATGGTTGTGCCGGTGGCGATGGAAGGGTTTGCTCAGCGGGCGATTCGAGAGTGGTTGGTTGAGTCTTGACTGGGAGAGTTTTTTTGTAGGCTTTGGGATGGGGGATGGGAAGCGATTTTGCAACTCAGTCGCTACGCTCCAATGAGTTCAAAATCGCTTCCCATCCCCCATCCCGATCTGCGCATTTTGCGGCAGACCTGTCTTCCACCATGTAACGCGGCTCTGTGAGCGCTAAAATCGTCGCGGCTCTTTGAGCGCTGACGCTTGACGCAGTTTGCCAAGCACTAAAACCTGGGCGGTTTAGCATGTATTACCGTGCCAAGCGCGCAAAGCGCCGCGCAAAAGCAAGAATGGTCGGCGAGTAGAGGAAACGCGAGAAGACGGGTCTAGCCGCAAAGCGCGGGGCGAAAGGATTGGTGTTGAGCCCTTTTGAAACTCATTGGAGCGTAAGCGACTGAGTTACAAAAGGGCTCAACACCAATCCTTTCAAAACCTACAAAAAAAGCTGGCTTTCAAACGTCAAAAATTCTCAAGCCACAATTCCTTTTGATCGCATCGCTGCAATTTGCTCGTCAGAAATACCCAAGTTTTTTAAAATAGTGTCAGTGTCTTGACCCAATGATGGCGCATTGGTGCGCTGTGATCCGGGGGTTCTTGAGAGTTTTGGAATGATGCCTGGCACCGACAGTTGGCTACCGTCAGCCATGGTTATTGTTTGAATCATCTCGCGTGCTTGGTAGTGCGGATCGGCAGCAATATCGGCTACCGAATAAATGCGTCCGGACGGGACTTGTGCGTTTTCTAAAGCATCTAAAACTTGTTTGCAGCTTTGCGTCTTTGTCCAAGATTCAATAGCGGCGTCAATTTCTGCAACCCGTGCAACGCGGCCTGTGTTGTTGTTAAGTGCAACATCATTTTTTAAATCGTCACGACCAATGCATTCCATGAGCCGTTTAAAAATACTATCGCCATTCCCTGCAATTAGTGCATAAGCGCCATCTGCGCAAATATAGGCGTTACTTGGTGCAATGCCGGGTAGGGCGCTGCCTGCAGGTTGGCGAACCGCATTAAAAGCGCTGTACTCGGGTAACAAGCTCTCCATGCAATTAAAAACGGCCTCGTACAATGCCATATCAACTACTTGACCTTGGCTACTAGTTTTGCGTTCATGTAATGCAATTAAAATTCCAATAACCCCGTGTAGCGACGCTAGGGTATCGCCAATGCTGACACCAACTCGAACCGGCGCGCGGCCTGGTTCTGCCGTAAGGTGACGCAAGCCACTCATAGCCTCGGCGACTACTCCAAAACCAGGACGATCTTTATAGGGGCCGGTTTGCCCATAGCCACTAATGCGCAACATAATTAATTTCGGGTTTAGCTTTAGCAACTCTGTGGGGCCCAAACCCCAATCTTCCATTGCTCCGGGTCTAAAATTTTCGATAAGAACATCTGCGTCATTAATCAATTGCCGAACAATGTCCTGTCCTTCGGCGACCCGCAGATCAAGTGCTATCGATTGTTTGTTTCGCGATTGAACTTGCCACCAAACTGAAGTGCCATCTTTCATTAGCCGCCAAGATCGAAGCGGATCACCGCCTTTTGGCGATTCAATTTTAATTACTTCCGCGCCAAAATCGCCAAGCGTTTTTGCAGCAAAGGGGCCCGCAATCAGTTGGCCCAATTCGATTACTTTTAAGCCTTGCAAGGGGCCAGTGTTTTTGCTCATGTTTGTTTTAAACTCTGTTTTGTTGACTCTATCAAACAATTGTTGGTTGGTGGTTTTGGTTTTAGCTTGAATTCCAGATGCAAGGATTTTTTTAGTTGAAGCGGGGTGGTTTGTTAGGCTTTGGTATGGGAGGGGGAAAGCGATTTTGCAACTCAGTCGCTACGCTCCAATGAGTTCAAAATCGCTTTCCCCCTCCCATACCATTCCGCGCATTTTGCGGCAGACCCGTCTTCCCACATTTTACGCGGCTCGTTGAGCGCTAACTGCTTACGCGGCTCTTCGAGCGCTAACACCTGAGCGGTTTGTCATGTATCGCCGTGCCAAGCGCGCGCAGCGCCGCGCAAACGAGAGTGCGGTCGGCGAGTGGAGGTTAATGTGCGAAGACGGGTCTCGCCGTATAGCGCGGGGCGAAAGGATTGGTGTTGTGCCCTTTTGAAACTCATTGGAGCGCCAGCGACTGAGTTACAAAAGGGCTCAACACCAATCCTTTCAAAACCCACAAAAAAACTGCATAATCCAAACACAAAATGTTCACCCAATCGCCAACTATTCAAACAATCCAGCTCTCCAATGGACAAGCTGTTTACGTCATCGACGACTTCTGTTTAGAGCCAGACGCGTTAGTGCAGCTTGGCGCAAAAAATCTTGCGCAATTTCGGTTGGCGAGCGATGAGAAAAAAGTTGGGTATCCGGGGATTGAATGGATTGTTCCGATAGACGTGCATCGGCAGTTAGTCGAATTTTTTATGTTACATATTCGGCGTTTCACGCAAAGTCGGCGTGAAATATATTCGGTTTCACGGTTGTCTATGGTTACGTTTCTGCCGGAGCAATTGCACCCGGCGCAATCGATTTGCCATTGCGATGTAGCTCGTTATGCGGGCGGGCGAATGACGGCTTCGGTGCTTTATTTGTTTGATGATGAAACGCTAGGGGGTACTAGCTTTTACCAGCCTCGAAAATCCCCCGAAGAAACACAAAAAATTGTGCACGATTCGATCGCTATGCAAGCCGAGCAGTTTTTTAAATTTTATGGCGTTCAACGCGGCTACTTGTTAGATTCAAATGAGTGGTTCGAAAAAATTGGCACGGTTCCTGCCAAAAAGAACCGCATCGCTTTTTATAGCGGCGATATTTTTCATTCGGCCGATATTACGCAGCCGCACAAATTAACGGCCAATCCCTTCAATGGGCGCATTTCATTGAATGGCTTTTTTTACTTTAAGCAAAACGCGCAGGGCTAAAAGCAGGGCTGACACGCAGTGCTACCCCGGCAGTGCTAAAGCTCAGAGCTAAAGTGCAAAGCTAACACGCCGTGCTATCCAATTCGGTTGAATTTTTTAGCCTTAACTAGGAAACGAGATTTTTCCCATGGACACTGACGGAATGCCTTTGCGCTCGCCAAAGTTTGATTTGCCACCGGCTACAGTTTCGTTCGCTAAAATAGCAAATAAAACGGCTTCTTTCGCGTCGCCGGCGATACCTAAATCGTCGGTTCGATAGAACTCGCAAGATAGTTGGTTTTTTAGTAATTCAACCAATAGCGGGTTGTGCGCACCGCCACCTGACATATAAATTTTGAAGTTAGATAACTTGCTGCCTGCGGAGCCTATACATTTGCTGATAGCTTGTGAAATGGTTAAAGCACTAAAGTGGGTGAGCGTTGCCATTACATCAGAGACTGATAGTTTTGATGTGTCACTAGCTAGCTGTGCGTCTTGTAAGTACTCCAAATTAAACAGTTCGGGGCCAGTCGTTTTTGGCAAGGCTTGGGTGAAAAACGGATGGCTCATTAATGCTTTTAGCAAAGGCTCGCTTAGGGTTCCTTGTTTTGCAACGTTCGCATCCTTATCGTAGGCCATGCCCGGAAAATTTTGCCTTGTATAGGCATCAAGAAGCGTGTTGCCGGTGCCCGTGTCAGTTACAAAAACGTCTTCGGCTTTAAGGCTGCCGGGCAGATAAGTGAAATTGGCGATCCCACCCATGTTAAGCATAATCCGATCTTCGCCGCGTTTGCTAAAAAGATAGTAGTCACCATAGACGGCTAACGGCGCGCCTTCGCCTCCTGCCGCGATATGTTTTTGTCGAAAATCTGAAATTGTAATAATGCCGGTTGTAACGGCAATATGGTCACCGTCGCCAATTTGCAAAGTTGAATTTTTAAACTGTACTTGTTTGTGTAGGGCCGCTGGTGCGTGCATAACCGTTTGGCCATGCGAAGCGATTAAATCAACTGCAGAAGGCGAAATTTTCCAGCGGTCTAAGCACTGCAAAATCATTCGAGCGTGCAATTGACCGATCCAACCGTTTAATAAAGTTAGGTGTTGAAAGTTGATGGTTTTTTTTGCAAATACTTGGCGAATTTGCGCTTTTATTTCGTCGGTATAGTCGACAGTACAAAATTGAAGAATTTTTACCTTTGTACTTTCCCCATCGCCCGATACGGCACATAGCGCAACGTCAAGCCCATCTAAGGATGTGCCTGACATTAACCCGATAATCTGGCGAACTGGTTTTTCACCGATCTGATATAGCGTTTTTAAATTAGCGTTCATAGCGCTAATTTACACTATTTCAATGGCTCAAAAATCGACCTTAAACGCGAACCTATTCTTCGCGTTTAAGCAAGGGTTCGGAAAGGCTATAAATAGACTTTCCTTATAGTGCCAAATCCGTCCTCAACTACGTGGACTTTTGGTGCCATGATTCCGCCAGCGGCCGTGTTGGGCTGTGAGTCCCGTTGCACGTCGTTGTTACGGGCTCCTAAATTAAGTTCGTATAACCCCTTGTAGGTCTCGGAATCGGTTTGTTTTAAGTAGGCGAGTAATTTTGCAAACGAATCATATTGTTCGATGCGTGAATCCTTTGCAAGCAAGGTCGAGTTTGGAGCAATCGTCATTGCTTTGTCTGCCAGTCGTAGTAAAGGCAAGTCGTTAATTTGGTTGCCCATCGCCCAAGTGGTTTCAATTGTTTCTTGGGATGTGTCGTCCAAAAAGTGTCGAAGTATATTGCTTTTGCAGACTGGCCCAATATCCGGTTTTGCCGGGTCCAGAAATGCTGCGTTTAGCTTAACGTTTCCGGTGCAAACTTCATGTTCAAACTCGATTAAATGACCCACTGCAAAATCAGCAAAAACTCGACGACGAATAATTTCAGCCGCAATATTGTAGCCTTCGGTAACAACGCCCACCATAAAACCTTGACGGCGCAATTGATTGACTAAGGCGATGACATCGGTCCGTAGTGCAATGTTGCTGGCAACTTCTTCAAATTTCTTTTTATGAACGTATTGAAATACTTTGGCGATTGCTTTGGCGCGTTCAGTTGGATCGCCCGCGTTTGATTTTTCTACTTCATCTAAAGCCTGAACTTGCCCGCAAGCCCTCGCGAGTTCGTAGGCGTAATTCGCGTTTATCACAGTGCCGTTCATGCACAATAAAAAAAGTTTTTTGCGATCGCAACGACGAGACAGTAAGAAGTCTATTTCGCCACTGGACTGCCGTTGCAATTCATACATTGCGGTAATTTGATCAACGTTTAATCGACCTGCTTTTTTTGCGCGATGAAAAATAACCCGACCAATTTCTACGGCCATAAGAGCAAGGCTATCTAGTGCCTGACTATCGTGCTCCAAAGAACCAATATCAACTTGCGCTAGGCGTGCTTGTGCCAAATGAGCATCAATTAGTAAGCCTATGTCGACGCCATAGCCGTCTTCAAAGCTAAGGCTATTCAATAGACGATGGCGGGCGGCAATAATTCCACCTAGTGGCTGCGAAAAAGTCGCCAGTTCGGGAAAGAATACTCTGATCATCGGTTTTGCAGTTAGCTCTGTAACTCGCCCGCTACTTCGACCAAATTTGGCTTTTACAAAGTCGGCTTCGTCGTTGATCAGTGGTTGGCAAATACGCGTCACAATACTATCTTCTAGGCCAGCCAAATCACCATCTAAATAGACGACAAAAGGCGTGTCGACATAAGCCAAGCCATCTTTCATTGATGCGCCTTTACCAAGCATGGAACTGGTATAAACCGTGGCACCGGCTTCTTGGGCTAACGCGACTGTGTTGTCGATCGAGCTATCGTCGATAACAATGACTTTTGCCGTTGCTGGATCCGCTAGGGCGTAACGAACAACACTCGCAATTTGTTTCTCTTCGTTTAGTGCCGGAATGATGACAGTGGCACAACGCGTTGCAATTGAACTTTTAGCCATAGCATTTAATGCCTGCGCGGCTAATTCGGAATTCGAATCGTTCTCGCTGGAACTAGTTCTTTTATTAGTATTGCGGTTGTCGTGAGTTGGTTTAAAAAACGGGAAGCGGTTGCTAATCCAAGCAAACAAGCTACGTGATTGGGTGGCCATGGTGAGGTCCTTTCGACGTGGTGCTGCGGGTAATGCGAGTGATGAAGGCCGCGTGCAAAATTACTATCGATGCGCGGCAGCTAAGTATCCCCAAACGGGAGTGTTAACTTTTTTATGCTAACACAGCTCTCACAATGTCTTGCACCTTGCGGTCGAACACCATACTGATATGACCCATACCCGTAACACGAATGGTCGTTGCACCGGGGATGGTTTGCACCAATTGCGGGAAGACAATATTGTCTTGGTCTGTAAGGATTACTGTGAACTTTTTACCAAGCGCTTGGTTCTCGGTTTTAGCTAGTTGTTGCAGCCAATCGCTTTGAATGGCCATTTGTTTAACGTTAATGCCGTGGCCAAATCGTGAAATCCAGGTGCCTTGATGCGGCGTTCCCAATGTAATTATTTTTTCAACGTGCCGATCACCGTATTGACGACAATAACTGCGTGCGGCGATGCCTCCCATGCTGTGCCCAATAAGTGCGACTTTTTTGCTGGCTGTTTGTTTCATCAATGCTTGAATTGCTTGTTCAATTTGAGCGGGATATTCGTCAATTGATCCAAAAGCAGGTTCCATTGTTATTGCACTTACAACGTGACCTTGCTTGGTTAGTATTTTTGCATAACCATGCCACAAGCCGCGGTTACAAAAAAGACCATGTAAAAGCAATACGGGAATTTTTTGTGAGTCCGTTGTAGTTAATGTTGGGTAAGGCTTATTTGCCAAGAAAACTTGCATAAAGCTGAACACACGAATGCAATCAATACTTTCGCGTAACCATGCTTTTATTGTGCTGCCGGTCAATGGTGGTTGATCGCTACTTAGTTGTCCGCTATGAATGCGACTTAAAACGAAGTCGGCACCCATCAGCACAAATTGAAATAGAAATACTAATGGAATTGCTAGTAGCAGGGCTAATCCAAAAGAGCTAAAGACGCCTGATTTTCTTAGCCAAAAGGCAAGCGACAGCGCACAAAAGAGTTGAAAGGCTAAAAGACATCGTTGAATTGCTGCGTTCATTGGTTGATCGGTATTTTATTTTTTTGTTAATCAGGATTTGATATTAAGCCGGCATCGGTTTTGCCAGTCAATCGCTGTGCAAGACCGTTGGTTAGTCGCGTAGCAATTCCATAAATCGAAAGTTGCGGATTAGCACCAATCGAAGTTGGAAATAGTGAGCCGTCGTGCACCGATAAGTTATCTAAATGATAATGTTGCCCATCAGGCCGGACGATGCCGCGATTTTCGTTATCGGACATCGGCAGACCGCCCATCACATGCGCAGAAACAACTTTAGTTAACAGTGGCTTTAACGGCAACGCCATGATGGCTTCTTTTGCTTTGCTCCAAGAGTCAACCAATTGAGCGTTTTCGTGTACCGGTAAGACCGCGGTTGCGCCAGCGGCAAATTGAATTTCCGCCATTGCCAATAATGCGCGGCGCGCGCCATCAAAAAACGCCTCGTTTAGCGGGTAATCTAGCTCGGGGGAGCCGTCGCTCCGTAGGTGTACCGAACCACCGATCGATTGGTCGTTAAACCCGTCGCGCATTAAGGCAATTAATACGTGCGTGTTACGAAAATTCTTCATGTGCTGGGCGTGCTCGACACCAAAACCTGGTGTCGTTGAAGCAAACAACAAGGGGTGCACTGGCGGTGCTTCTAATTTAAATCCCAGTGGTCCGTCAATCGCTTGAGTATCTAAAAAATGATCTGTGTAAATAGTTTGTGGTGCGCCATCAAATCCGTCGACGCGGTCTTTAAAAATCGAAGACGACACGACAGTTGGATGCAAAAATGTTCGTTTGCCTACCAGTTTTGCCGGATCGGGCGCGCCCGACCTTAATAGCACGGCAGGTGAATTGATAGCTCCACCGGCTAGGATGTAATGCTTGGCACGTACGGTGGCCGTTTTGCCACTTGGTTGCAGGCCACGCTCGTCTAACCATGCAACTTCAATGCCTTCGACTTTGCGGCCGCTAATAATCAGTTTGTGCGCACGCGCCTTGGTTAACAAAGTTGCGCCTCGGTCTAATGCGGCGGGAATCGTGGTAATGAGCATTGATTGCTTGGCATTGACCGGACAGCCCATTCCGCAGTAACCCAAATTTGCGCAGGCTTTAACATTACGCATAATCGCAGCTGCGGGAATCCCAAGCTTCGCGGCACCTAAACGTAGCAAATCGTTATTTTGATTGGGCGGTACGCTCCACGGCCCAATGTTTAAGCGCCGCTCGGCTTGTGCAAACCAAGTGGCCAACAGATCGGGCGTGTATTGTTTTAGGCCCCATTTTTCTTGCCACCAAGTAAGTGTTGGGGTGGGGGTGCGAAAACTCGAAGTCCAATTCACAGTAGTCGATCCACCAACTGAACGACCCTGCAAAATGTTAATCGCTTTGTCTTTGGTCTTGCGCGCGGCGGACTCTTGATACAACTGAGGATAAGCCTCGGATTCGCGCATATTGAAGTCGCTCGAACTTTTAAGAGGCCCTTCTTCAATGAGCAATACCTTTAAACCTGCGTTGGCCAAAATTTCAGCACTAATTCCACCGCCTGCGCCTGTACCGATGATGGCAACATCACAATCGAAATTGCTAGGCGCATTGTTCGATTGGGCGTCGAAAACTTTCCAGCCCTTAGCGAGGCCTGCTTTAATGGGATCGGGATAACTACTCATGGTGGTGTTTCTCTTGGTTTAATTACTGCGTGATTTCTTGGCTTGTAATCGGTTGGACGATTTCAAATTGATCGGCTTGCTTAACAAATTTGGCGTTACAAATTAATTGGACCGGGGTAACCCAACAGTTCCCAATTATTTTTTTCGGCGTAGTAACTTCCTGTAATTAGGTCATGCAACGCGTGGTAGCTAACCTGAAACAAGCCCACTTTATGGTTACGCCATCCACTTAAAAACTCGCCTAACTCTTTTGGACTGGCTTGGTCCCAACTACTAACACCGGCTAACCATTGCCCTGGTTTACTAGCTAACAGACCAAACAGTTGTGCTATTTCGCTTTGCGTGCTGGGTGATAGCCCTGCAATCGCTACTTCCACAGCTACACGCGTTTGTTCGATAATAGTTTTTTGTTTGGCGGTTTCGCTAGGCAAAACACCTGCCAGCATTGCGGGAATCACGCTTTCTAAAACAGTCTTACGTTCTTTGGCCGGGTCGCGTGTTATCGCTAAAAATGCGCCACCCGCTCCCAATAAACCTAATCCGATGAGTCCAACTTTTAAAAACCTGCGACGTCCAGCCATAGCGTTCTTCCAGAAATTGCTGCGTTATGACACTGTCGTTGTCTACGCTGTGGGTGCATTGTAGGAACCTATCCTAGAGCTTAAACTCTAATGCACTAACTTTCGTTTAATTTATGTCCTCAACACTGTCGGCAGCACAACGCTTAAAGCATCACGCCGTATCGGTGCAAAATTTGCGCGCCCAGCCCGATCATGGCTACAAACGGGTTAAGCAATTTCAGGCCAATCGTTTAGAGCAAACTTATAGCGATTTGTTAATCGACCCGACCTATCGTGCTCCGGCGCGATTTTTTTTAAACGATCTGTACGGTGACAAAGACTTTAGTCAACGCGACGCCGAGTTACAACGCGTCATCCCCGCGCTACAACGTTTCTTGCCAGACTCGGCGTTAAGCACGATTGCTGACGCGGTCGAATTAGATTCACTATCGGAGCTGCTAGATCGTGCGTTAGCGCAACACGTACAACATGAAAGCGACTGTAGTTTCAATTTGTATCGGAACGCTTATCAAAAGGTTGAGCAGGAGTTCCCCAATCACCGCGAACGACAAATGGCGCTTGTCCAAGATATTGGTAAATCGTTAAACGGATTAGTTCGTAAGCCATTGTTAGGTGGGCTTATAAAAAGCATGGGGCCTATTGCTCATGCGGCTGGTTTAAGTTCGATGCATGATTTTTTAACGCGTGGCTTTAGTGTTTTTAAAACGATGGGCGATGCACAACCGTTTTTACGCATTATTCAAAATCGCGAAGTAGCGATCCATCAAGCGTTAACGAGTAAGTTGGCTGATGAGGTTGTTACTAAAGTGCTGGCACCGAACTAATCTCCTAACTAATCCCCAACGCCCCCCCAACCAAGCCACTACTAACCCACATTGAATACTCGAATTTTTTAAATTCGAATTTTGTTTGAGTAGCCGGTCATTTCTAAATAGCCGCGTCCAATGATTTCGCCGTTGCTATTGCGTAAGCGAACAGCGCCTTCCCAATAAAATCCTCCGGTAGATAGTCGTCCGTCGATTTCTTGTGCTTCAAATGCGGGTTCAACAATATAGCGATTTGCGCCAAACTCGATTTGTTGCGACACAGGATAAACCGCACCGCTAACGATAGATCGCCAATTTTTAAGGCCTGTAAACTTAACTGCTTGTTCGCTCGAACCCTCTTGAACGACGGCATTTTTTTCATCGCGCAATACCGCGTACGACCAAACATTCGCATTGTCTCTGCTACGCAAACGAAAGGCTAGTAGCGATCCACCGTTAATAAGGTTGATGCCGATCCAATCCCAGCCCACTGCATTAGGGTCTAGTAGGGTCGAAGACCACTCGTGATCTAACCAAGCCGTGCCGGTGACAGGCACCACTTTTTTATCTAATTCAATATTGCCCGAAGCGATCAATTGCGGACGGCTGTAATAGTGGCTAGCTTGTAAGGGTAGTGGGCCTTTTTGCGAAAATCCTTGTTTGCCTTGCAGTGCCGGTGCCGCATTGGTTTTAAATTGTAAATCGAGCGCGAACGCTTGCGATTGAAGGTGTGTGTTGCAACGGGCTTGTACGACATACACTTCTTGGTTAGCATTTTTTTCAGCACTATCTACACGTTTAAAGCGCCATCCATACAACGAGCAATCAGTATCCAAACTATTTAAGCTGGCGGCCCCTAAACCCAGTCGCGCCGATTTTTGGTCATGTAATAGTTTTTGCTTTTCCGGAACCGCTAAAGCCATATGTGCTAACACTAGTTGTCTTGGTGCAAAGACATTGTTGCCGGCTAAGTTGTAATCGGTCCTAGTTCGAAAAAAAGTAGCTTGTACACCAACTGCACTGGCTGCGTTTTCCTTTCGATCTAACCATCCACTTAAATACCACCATTCAGTTTTGTACTCGAGGTGCGCACCAAAGTCTCGTGGAAAATTTAGTATGGTGGTAGGTAAAACGGGTGCATTTGCCAGCGGTGTTTGTGTTGGAAAGGGTTGCACGGTTGGTTGGGCGGCAACTTGGGCTTTAGTTGATCCAAAGCCCGGCGATCCGAACCCCAGCGATCCTGCCCCTAGCGATCCTAAAACAACTAAACGTTTGCCCAACAAACCCGAGTTTAGACCTAAGCGATTAACCCAATAGGGCAGCATTAATTGCTTTGAAAAACTCCGTCGGGTAAAGGTTGAGTTGTTCGCAGGCATATTTACCAGTCTTGCTTTATCGAGTGCAAATGCCCCTGCGCGCGTCCTTTGCGGCCCGCCCACCCGCTACAAAGCGCGGCGCACAATGTGATGGCTAGCACACCAGCGATTAGCGCTAGCCATGGAATGTCGATATCCATGGTCCAATGAAATGATTGCGGATTAACCCGTTCGATAAGCACCCAGCTCATTGCAAACCCAATGAACACTCCCCAAAGAGCGCCCGCAAGTGTAAGGACGCCGCCTTCAAGTGCTAACTGGATGTCAAGCCAAGAGTCTTTGGCACCGAGATGCACTAATACGGCAAACTCTTTTTGCCGAGCCATTGCCTGCGCACCAAAGCTGGCGGCAACGCCGATTAGTGCAACAATAATTGCAGCAGCTTCTAAGGCGTATGTCACTGCAAAACTGCGATCAAAAATCGTGAGCGAAACACTACGAATTTCGGCGGCACTGCGCCATTCTAATTGTCTGCCGTCAAGCGCTAAGTTGTTAAGTGCATTACCTACCACTTGATCGTTCACGCCGCTAGTTAACCAAAGCGCAACGTCACTCACACTAGTGTCGCCCGTTAAGTTTCGGTAATCAGTTTGGTCGATTTGAATTGCGCCGGTTTGGCGAGTGTAGTCGCGCCAAACGGCAACAACTTTGAAGACTGGTTTGGTTGCAGAAACTTTAATTTGTTCTTTAAAGTTAAAAGGCAACTCAACCTTGCTACCAATTTTCATTTGATACAAATCGACCATAGCTTCAGAGACATAAATTGGAATGATATTGGCTTGCTTCTCCGCTTCGGTCAGCACTTCAATTCGACCGGCAATTGGTAAAAACTTGCCCGCTTGGGCTGGGTCAATAGGGCGAATCAAAATAGGGATCGGGGTGTTTAACGTTGCGGCTTGTTGCTTCGCCTTGTTGTTTGCTTCGGTTGTGGTTTTACTTTCTGGCAAGACGATTTCAATACTGCGCAAAAACTCTACACGTGCCACGCCAGCCGTCTTTGCAATTTTTTCTTGTTGTTCGGAACTAAGTTGTGCTGCGCCTGCGGGAAGTCGTGCATACAAATCAGCCGGTAGTACCTGATCTAACCAAGTAGAAACTGAGTTACGAAAGCTCGACACCATAATTGCCATTGCGGTTACTAAGGCCATGCTAGCAACTACGCCAGCGATGGCTTGAATCGCTAGGCCTGGCGATTGTCCCGCCCGATGCAGCGCTAACCAAACTGGCGGCTGTGGCCAAGTAAAAACGGCTAGGCCGCGCGCCAATCTAGTTAATAAAAATTGCGCCAGCCAAGGTACTGCAGCAACACCGGCAAATAGCCAACAAGCAATCGCGGCATAGCCGGCCAAGGGTAATCCAGCAATGGCTGGTAGGGTGGCCAGTCCCGCGCCAATAATCGTTAATACAATGGCTGGCCAACGCGATGGCAAGCGACCAAGCGACATTTCTCCGTGGCCGGGTTTCAAGGCTTCGGCGCGTCGCGCGTTTAATGCGGATCGAGCTGGAATCCAAGAGGCCAGCACACTAACTAGTAAGCCCGCAGCCACAAAAACAACTGTTTCTAAAAGGCTTAGGCTTGGCCAAGCTTTAGTTGCAGAAAAATAGCCACCACCTAAATCGGTTCCTACCCATTGCAGCAATGCTGCGGCAAGTCCATAACCCAAAATCAACCCTGCAAATGTGCCAAGAATTCCCAGAACTAAACCTTGGGCTAAAACAAACAACATTAACCAACGTTGCGATGCGCCTAACAGGGAAACTAAGGCAAGCATTGGCCATTGCTTTAAGACCATGGCCGCTTGACTACAAAAGACAATTAAACCACCCGTAACTAGGGCAACTAAGGCCAACACAGTTAAGTTAACGCGGTAAGCCCGCGATAAATTAGACATGCGGGTTTTTTCTGCATCGGGTTCTACTAAGCGCAGTATCGGAAAGTCTTTTGTTAAGCGCGCTTCGATATTTTTTTTGGCTGTTTGCAAATCGATCGAGTCGTCAAATAACAAATCAATCCGACTAATTTTTCCTTCGTATCCAAAGAGCGTTTGAATTTGCGCAATGTCACCAACGAAGCGATTTTCGTCATCTAAGCCGGTGCTGCCAGCCATACGAAATTGCAGAAAGCCCGTGGGTGTTTGTAATTGCACTAAACCGCTGCGGGCACCGTACAACAAGGTGGCGTCAAATAGGCTAACGTTATTTGCTTCGTTTGGCTGTTCGTTACTAGCTTCGCTTTTGCTTTGTTTTGTGCTTTGTTTTGTGCTTTCTTTGTTACTTTCGCTTGGCCGAGCTAGAAGCTCAGGCGTTACAAACGCAGCACGAAAAAAATCAAGCCCTACTAGGCGTACGCGTTTTCCATTGGGTAGCGAACTTTCAACTTCGATAATTGGGCTTGCTTCGCGTATTCCTAGCGATAGAAGATCTTGATTGAGTTGAATGTAAGCGTTTTGATCAAAGTAGCTTTCGCTGCCGCGAATTTGTAGTTGTGCAGTTCCGTTTACCTTTGCCAGCGAGCGGGTAAACTCGTTAACTGCTGTTTGGTTAACAATATGAATCGCCAGTGCCAAAGCTATGCCCGCAGCAATGGCAATAACAGCGGCTAAATTGCGACCACGGTTTTGCAATAACAAAGGGCCAACGAACCAACTAAGCCCGTGCAATTTTGCTTTGGTGCGGCTGCCCCAAGCCTCGCGCACCAGTGGCGATTCTTTAGATGCAAGGTTGCTAGCAGTCATGGGTTATTAGTTCGAGTTCTTAAACAACGATCCGGCCTTGCTGTAAGCGCAAGGTGCGATCAGCAAAACTAGCCGCTTGCACGGAATGCGTCACCATTAAAACCGTGGCCCCACTTTTTGAGCAATGCTCTCGCAGCAAAGCCAATGCTGGTTGTGCGTTGCCTGGATCTAAATTGCCAGTGGGCTCGTCGGCCAAGACCAACGCAGGATTGTGGATTAAGGCTCTAGCCAAGGCCACCCGTTGTTGCTCGCCACCCGATAGTTGTGGCACTTGCGCTTGGGCGCGATGCGATAGGCCCAATTGCTCGCAGGCGGTAAGCGCACGTTCTTTGGCTTGTTTCGCTTCGGTACCATTAAGTAGTAAGGGTAGGGCAATGTTTTGCCATGTGCTTAAATGGTTTAGCAAATGAAACGCTTGAAAAACGAAACCAATTTTCGTTCGTCTAAGTTGAGTGCGTTGTGCCTCATTGAGCAACTGCAAATTTTCGCCGTCAAGCGTAATGCTGCCTTCGGTTGGGTCGTCGAGACCCGCAATCAAATTTAGCAAGGTAGATTTGCCACCACCAGATTCACCAATTAAAGCAATAAACTCACCCTTGTTGGCTTGCAATTCCAAGTGGCGCAATACCCACCGTTGATCAAATTGTCGGCCAACTTGGGACAGTTGTAAAAAAATAGCGATTCCTTCAACTTGGTCTGTAATGAACTACAGGGTTATGATACGAAATAGACAATAAACTATAAAGCGAGAAGAGACCTTGCAATCCAATATGCCAAGGCAAAGCGCCGCGGTTAGTTCACACCCCGCGCTTTTAGAGTTCATGGACTGGCCCGCCTGGTCCAATAAATCCACAGAAAATCATTCACCTTCGGATGCTTCCGAATTTAAGAATGGCGCAGCTGGCGCATCGAATCTCGATACCTCGACTAGAGACTTAACGCCTGCCGTGTTGATAGAAGCGCAGGCCAAAGCCCAATCTAATGAGATTAATACGGGGCTGTCAGCAACAAACGCGTCGATTTCACCTAAGTACTTTTACGACCACTTGGGCTCGTCGCTCTTTAGCTCGATATGTCATTTGCCCGAGTACTACCCTACGCGTACCGAAGCCCACATTTTTAACCGTTATCGCCAAGAAATAGCTGCTATTGCAGGAACCGGCGGCATGATGTTTGACTTAGGCGCAGCCGATTGCGTAAAAGCAGAGTCTTGGTTTGAAGCGTTTAAACCAGATCACTATGTTGCGATTGATATTTCTAGTAGTTATTTGTTGGAATCGTTAAAGCGTTTAAAAGGACGTTTCCCACATATGGCGATGTCGGGGCTTGGGATGGATTTTTCCGAGCACTTAGAGTTGCCAAGTCATTTGCAGTGCGATAAGCCTAAGTTCTTTTACCCTGGTTCGTCTATTGGCAACTTCACGCCCGAGCAAGCGTTAGCGTTTTTAAAACGCGTTCGTTCGCGTTGCGGTGACAAAGGGCAATTGCTAATTGGTGTTGATTTAGTAAAACCAATCGAAACGCTGGTGCCTGCCTACGACGATGCATTGGGTGTAACGGCTGCGTTTAATTTAAACGCCTTAAATCAAATGAATCGTATTGTGGGCGCCAACTTTAAGCTAGGCGATTGGCGGCATGTTGCGCTGTTTAATGTTGAACAAAGTCGCATTGAAATGCACCTAGAAGCGCAACGTGAGGTCGAAGTAGTTTGGATTCACGAAGACCGCCCAGTGTCACGAAAGTTTGCAAAAAACGAGCGTATTCATACCGAGAATTCGTATAAATACCAACCTAAAGCATTTGCCGATTTGCTGCATGAAGCGGGCTTTTCTGATGCGCGTTTTTGGACGGATGACCAACGTTGGTTTGGGGTTTATTTAGGGCAGGCTTAATTTGCGCTTAATTTTTCAAGCTATCAAATACCACTGCTAAAACCCCATCCCGTTCTTGCTCTGGAGTAAACAGTGCTTCGCGTTTTGCGCAATGGCTACGCAGTAAATCTAAAAACTGTGGATGGGTTTGGCAACGCTCGATTAGGCTAGCTAACGCGCTCGCATCACCGAGCGGAAAGTAGCCGGGGTAGTCCCGGCCCAACATACCCCTATTGCCACTGACATTACTGGCTAAAACCGGAGTGCCACTGCGCACCGCTTCGATAATAACGTTAGCACCACCCTCCATAACCGACGAACAAACTAGCAACTGAGCGCGCCGAATTTCGCGCAACGCGCTAGCGTGGCTTACGCTGCCTAACAACGTAAACCTAGGGTCTTGTTCGCTAATTGCTAAAAGTTGTTTGCCTAGCTCGGGTTCTAAAGTTGCACCGACCATGCGTAATCGTAAATTAGGGCTTTGTAGTTGCAAAAGCGCTCGTGCGGGCGTTAACGGATCTTTTTCTTGGCGTAGATGGCCTACAAAACAAATGTCGAATGTTGTTTTACGAGCCGCAATGCGGGAGTATTTTGGTGCACTTTGGTAAACGGTTCTGGTTTTGTAGTGAAATTGTTCGGGCAAGTTTTCAAGCCCGGCTTCTTGCAGAACGACCAAAGTGTTCGCTAAGCGTAGCGATTCTTGTGCTTTCGGGTCTGTTTCGATATCTCGATATAAGTCTGTCCCTGTCAACACTAGGACAATTGGTTTCCCCGTCGCGGCGAATGCTTTAATGCTATCTGCAGAGCGCCTAGCATGTAATGCGATCATGACGTCGCTAGCTTCGGATTCCCATGACAAACCCATTTTTACGTGGTAACTTTCAGTTAAGAAATTTTCCCAACGCTGCGCGGTATGGCCGTTGCCGTTGTTGGTTTTTGCAAGCGCTGGCGTAACGATAAAGACTTTTTTTTTCATAGCCAAGAGTACCATCGAGACAGGGTTTTTGCAGTGCGCAACATAAGTCGTATTGAATTATTAGACGAGTTGTCGGCAACGCGTTCGCAGACGCTAGAGCTTATCGATCACTTGCAGCCACAGCAATGGACAGTGCCGCATTTAGAGACGATTAATCCTCCACTTTGGGAGATCGGACATATCGGTTGGGTGCAAGAGTTTTGGTGTAACCGCTATCGCTATGATCGTGCACCGCGCGCTTCCATTTTATTGAATAGCGACGAGTTTTATGACTCGAACGTAATTACCCATGCCAGTCGTTGGACCAGACCGCTGCCCGATCAAGCGGTAATGCGCGAGTACTTGTCCGATGTTTTGGATATGACTTTAGATAAGCTACGCAGCGCACCTGAAACCGACGAGGGGTTGTACTTTTTTCGCTTGGCGTTGTTTCACGAAAAAATGCATGTTGAAGCCTTGGTGTCCACTTGGCATTTGCTTGATTACACTTTGCCAACCGGCATTGAAATGCCTGATGCAAGTCGCTTAACAGCCGATATTAAATTTTCGGGTGGCGTTCTCGAATTAGGCTCTAATCCGCAGCAAGGTTTTATATTTGATAACGAAAAATGGGGACACATAGTTGATATCGCGCCGTTTGAAATATCGACTTCGCCGTTACTAAATTCCGAGTTCTTGTCCTTCGTTAATGATGGCGGTTACAAAAGACCCGAATTTTGGGACTCTAATTATTTTGCGCAATTGCAGCTGACCAATCGATCAATGCCGGTTAATTGGCACGACAGTAAAGGCCGTCTTTCGGAGCGTTGGTTTGGTCATGCCGTACCGATTGATGTTAACCGGCCCTTAGTACACGTTGATGCTTTTGAAGCTGAAGCCTTTTGCCGATGGGCAGAGCGCCGCTTACCAACTGAGGCAGAGTGGGAATACGCAGTGACTCACGAGCCCCAGTTTGAGTGGGGCGATTCGGTTTGGGAGTGGACAGCATCGGATTTCAATCCGTTTGCCGGTTTTGTGGCCGACCCCTACAAAGAATATTCAGAACCCTGGTTTGGTAATCACCGCGTTGTAAAAGGCGGCTCGTTTGCTACCCCGCGCGGAATTGCGCATCCGAAGTTTCGAAATTTCTACGTTCCAGAGCGCAACGACATATTTGTTGGGTTTCGCACTTGCGCGCTATAGCCTAATTAATCAGCCATCCCTGGAACTACCGCGTTAAAGCCACTATCCACGTGAGTAATCTCTGCAGTAATTCCCCGTGCTAAATCGCTCAACATAAACGCAGCGACATTACCAACGTCTTCGACCGTAACGTTTCGACGAAGTGGTGCATTTTTCTCAACCGCTTCAAGGATTTTTGAAAAACCTTTAATGCCCGAAGCGGCCAAGGTTTTGATTGGGCCTGCTGATAATCCATTAACGCGAATTCCCTTTGGGCCAAGGCTTTCTGCGAGGTAACGAACACTGGCTTCCAGGGATGCTTTAGCCAAGCCCATTGTGTTGTAGTTGGGAACCATTTTTTCGGCACCCATGTAGCTTAATGTTAGCAATGCGCCGCCGTTTGGCATTAGTGGCGCTGCGGCTTTGGCCATACCTATAAAGCTGTAAGCCGAGATGTCGTGGGCTTGGCGGAAGGCCTCGCGGCTAGCGCCTTCCACAAAGTCGCCCGAGATCGACTCTTTTGGGGCAAATGCGATGGCATGAACAAAACCATCTAAAGTGCCCCATTCGCTAGCAAGGCTGGCAAATAGTGCGTCAATTTGGCTATCTTCGGCAACGTCTAATGGCAATGCAATGCTCGAGTCGAACTCTTTCGCAAAATCACTGACGCGTTCTTTAAATCGCTCGCCTTGGTAAGTAAAGGCAAGTTCGGCTCCTTGTGCCTTGCATGCTTTTGCAATACCGTAGGCGATTGAGCGGTTGGATAAGAGGCCAGTGATTAAAATTCGTTTGCCAGCGAGAAACATGAATATTTCCAAAGTAAGTTAGAACAATAATTCGATTTTCGCACGGACTGAGTGCAAAGAGCGAACGCAAGACAGCGGCGCGCAGTGGTAGAGTACGCGGTTATAGAAAAACGAGTCGTTTTTGAGTTTAAAGGAGTCCGGGAATGGGAAAAATTTTGAATCGTGGCGCATCACCCTTGCGTCGTTTGTTGGTGGCAGCACTACCGGCACTTTTAGTTTTATCGGCTTGCGGTAAAAAAGAAGAAACGCCTAAGCCAGCCGATCCAACTCAAGCTAAACCTGCAGTGAGTTCTACCGATACTGTTGGTAAAAAAGTATTGCGGATTGCCTTTGTGGTTGGCGAGACTGGTTTTGATCCGGTAAAAGTTCACGATTTGTATTCCAGCACTGTAAATGACGCGATATTCGAAAAACTATTGGCTTACGATTATCTGGCAAGTCCGCCCAAGTTAGTGCCCGGCTTAGCCGAAGAAATGCCCAAGATTGAAGACACCGGCAAAACCTACACATTTAAAATTCGTAAGGGCGTTTACTTTGCCCCTGATGAAAAGTTTAAAGGTCAAAAACGCGAAGTTACTGCACAAGATGTTGTGTATTCGATCATGCGCCATATGGACGAAAAAAATCGCCCAGTTTGGAAATTTTTGATTGAAGGCAAAATTATTGGCCTTGACGAGCTTGCGGCCGATGCGAAAAAAACGGGCAAGTTTAATTACGATGCAAAGGTTGAAGGTTTAGAGGTTGTTGATAAACACACGATAAAACTAAAGCTTAAAGTCACCGACTACAACTTTGGTTATATCTTGGCGCACACTCCTTTTGGTATCGTAGCGCGCGAAGTCATTGAAGGGTATGAAGATACCAATGCACATCCAGTTGGTACCAATGCGTACATGCTGACCAATTGGCAGCGTCGTTCAAAAATGGTGCTGGAAAAAAATCCTAACTTCCGCGGCGCGAAGTGGGATTTCGCTCCAAGTAGCGACCCGATTGATACGCAACTGATTACCGAAATGAAGGGCAAAACATTACCCATTATTGATCGCGTTGAAATTTCGGTGATTGAAGAAGAGCAGGCTCGTTGGTTAGCATTCCAAAATGGCGAGTTAGACGATGTTTCGCTGCCCGGTAACTTCGCGCCAATCGCTTTGCCCGGTGGAAAAGTTAGTGCTGATTTGGCGGCCAAGGGCGTTCGGGTTCAAACGCAACTTGACCCCGAAATTACCTACACTTATTTCAATATGAAAGACCCGGTTTGGGGAGGTTACAGCGTAGACAAAATTGCCTTACGTCGCGCAGTTGCTATGTCCTATAACGTTGCCGAAGAAATCGACATTATCCGTAAAGGGCAGGCAGTTCGGGCCGAGTACATCGTGCCACCCGGTGTTTCTGGCCATAACCCCGCCCACAAAAGCTCGATTCAATACGACGTTGATACGGCAAATAAATTGCTTGATAAATTTGGTTATAAAAAAGGTGCCGATGGGTATCGTACTTTGCCCGATGGTAAGCCATTGGTCTTTAAATACAACTCTGATCCTTCTTCAGTTTCACGTGAGTTTGATGAGCTTTGGAAGAAAAGCCTAGACCGTATTGGCGTTAAATTTGATGCCGAAAAAGAAAAATTTGCTGATGCACTAAAACGCGAAAAGCAATGCCAATTAGTTACGCGCGGCGCAGCATGGATTGCAGATTATCCCGATGGCGACAACTTCATGATGTTGCTCTACGGACCAAACACGGGCGAGTCGAATAACGGGTGCTACCAATCGCCCAAATACGACGCGCTTTACAAAAAAACGACCATGTTGCCTGACGGCCCAGAGCGCACCGCGATTTATGCGGAAATGCATAAAGTATTTGAAGCCGATACACCTTGGTTACTGCACACTACGCGCAAGCGCAACCAAATGATTTACCCGTGGCTAAAGGGTTATAAAAAACATCCAATCATGCACGCAGAATGGATGTATTTAGATATCGAAGGTCGCAAATAGCGCTCTAGTTTTTAACCCGTTTTTCTAGTCTAGGGTTCCCGTGGGCGCTTATATTCTCAGACGTTTGTTGCAAGTCATCCCGACCATGCTCGGGGTGATTGTATTTTTGTTTATTTTGTTCAACATGGTGGGCGGTGATCCGGCCTATCTACTTGCCGGCAAAATTAGTAATCCCGAGCAAATCGCCATGATCCGCCGACAAATTGGTCTGGATCAACCGTACTGGATGCAACTGCTTATTTTTATAAAGCAGGTTGTTACCTTCGATTTTGGCGATAGCTGGAGCACTTTCGAAAAAGTATCCTCGCTGCTGGCATCAAGGTTGCCGGCATCGCTTATGGTGGGTATTTCGCTGTTGGTGTTAGAGACAATTATTGCTGTTTTGTTTGCACTGTTTGTAGCTTACGTGCGCGGCTCGTTAACGGATCGCAGCATCATGATCACTTGCACAATGGCCCAGTCGGTTTCGATTTTGGTCTACATCATTGTGTTGCAATACTTTTTCGCTTATCAGTTGGGTTGGTTTCCGGTTCAAGGTTGGAGCGATAGTTTTTGGTTAAACCTTACCAAGTATTCTGCGTTGCCGGTCATCATCGCCGTTGCGGTTAGCCTCGCGCCAAATATCCGCTTGTATCGTACTTTTCTGCTAGACGAAGTAAACCAAGACTATGTTCGTACCGCGCGCGCTAAAGGTTTATCCGAGAACAAAGTAATGTTGGTACATGTTCTTCGCAATGCCGGTATTCCAATCGTTACTAACCTAATGATTCAGTTGCCATTGCTGTTGATTGGTTTGTTTTTAATCGAGCGTTTCTTTTCTATTCCTGGCATTGGGCGTGAAGTGATTTTAGCGGTAGAGCGAAGCGACTTTCCTGTAATTAAAGCAATTACAGTTTACGTGGCCTTGGCAACTTTGTTGGCAAACTTAGCTGCCGATTTGCTGTACCGAGCGGTTGATCCGCGTGTTCAATTGAAATAGCGATCCACATTATGAACACTTTAGTTTCACCTTCTGCAAGTAACAACGCACCAGATAACAAGCCTGGCAATAACACGCCGGGCAACATGCAAGCGGCTGTGAGTGACGGGCTTTGGGCATTGGCTTGGAAGCGCTTTAAGCGTGATCGTATTGGCATGGGTTCGATGGTCGTTGTTGCGGCGTTTTTATTACTATGCATCGCCTCGGCGCTTGGGCTGGTTGGTTCCGAATGGTGGATGGAAAAGGGCGTGAACTACGCACGGCCAAGTTTTTCGCCGGGGTTGGTAAAGCCTACGGCAGTAGAACCTTCAAAAAGCCAATCCGGAACAACAGCGCCTGTTTCTGGTGCTGCTGCGCCGAGTAGTACCGGGTCTGCGTCGACTAGTGCTGCCTCAAATTCGACCGCTTCAAATTCGGCTGCTTCAAATTCGGCTGCTTCAAACTCTGCTGCTTCAAACTCTGCTGCTCCAACTCCGGCCACACAAAATCCAGATGATCCTTTAGCAGATGCATTGAATCAAATTCGTGGTGGTACACCGCCTCCAGCGAAACCAGACACAACGGGTTCAGCAGGTTCCCCAGCCAAAGTTGAAGCTGCTACTAAGGCCGGTAATTCGGACGATCCGCTGGCTGGTATTTTGGGTGAAATTCGTTCGGGCGGTGCTACTGGCAGCGCGCCTAGTGCTTCTTCGACAGCTTCTCCAAACTCAGCAAGTGCGCCGGTCGGTAATGCCAAAGGTAGTGATTCGCCGAAGGTTCAAGCCATCGATGGCCCTAAGGCGCAACTACTTCCTTTTGGGGGCGATAAATGGGGGCGCGATGTTTTATCCAAAGCCATCAAAGGTGCACAGACCTCTTTGCTTGTGGGCTTTGCAGCGGCACTAGTCGCAACCGCAATAGGCACTATTTTAGGTGCGTTTGCTGGTTACTACGGCGGTAGAACAGACGATTTTTTAAATTGGTTTTATAGTATTTTTAGTGCGATCCCTTACATCTTGTTAGTGCTTGCAATTGCCGCTGTGTTGCAAAGCAAAGGTGTAATGACGGTCGTTCTAATTTTAGGCCTAACCGGATGGACTACCGTGTTTCGTCTAGTGCGGGCCGAGTATTTAAAACATAAGAGCCGCGACTATGTTCGTGCCGCCGATGCAATTGGCGCTTCAGATTCGCGCCGTATGTTTGTCCACATATTGCCCAATGTCAGCCACGTAATTTTAGTGAATTTATCTTTGCTAGTAGTCGGTTTTATTAAATCCGAAGTGATTTTAAGCTACCTCGGTTTTGGTGTGCCAGTGGATACCGTTAGTTGGGGCAGCATGCTTAACGAATCCCAGAACGAATTGATCTTAGGATATTGGTGGCAGTTGCTTGCCGCCACCTTGTTTATGGGTGTTTTGGTTACCGCATTTAGTTTGTTTACAGACTCATTACGTGACGCACTCGATCCGAAATTAAAATAAATTTATTGCGAATTTCACAGCGACTATGAATTCAACACCTGCTAACGCTTCACTCAATCCTTCTCTCAACGCTTCGCAACCCACTGGAAGCGCCAGCGCCTTGGCATCACCGATACTTTCGGTACGCGATTTGCGCGTTAATTTTCGGATCGACAAAAATTCCGAATTTGAAGCCGTTAAGAAAATTTCATTCGACATGGGGCACCGCGAAACGGTTGCCCTAGTTGGTGAATCGGGTAGCGGCAAGTCAGTTACCTCGCTGGCCATTATGGGTTTGTTGCCCAAAGAAAACTCGCGTATTTTGGACGGTAGTTCCGTTAAATTTAATGGGCGCGAATTGGTGGGTTTAAGCCAAGCCCAAATGCGTGAAATTCGTGGCGATGATTTGTCGATGATTTTCCAAGAGCCAATGAGTTCGCTAAACCCGGTGTTTCGCGTCGGCGATCAAATTGCCGAAACCTTGCGTGAACACCGCGATTTAAGCCGAGGTGCTGCACGTGCTCGCTCGATTGAATTGCTTGAAGAAGTTGGTATCCCAGAGCCTCAGCGCCGAGTGGATATGTATCCGCATGAAATGTCGGGCGGCCAGCAACAACGCGTGATGATCGCTATGGCTATTTCTTGCGAACCTAAATTGTTAATTGCCGACGAACCCACTACCGCTTTGGATGTAACGATTCAACGCCAAATTTTAGAGTTGCTAGCTAAGTTACAAAAGCAACGCGAAATGTCGATCCTGTTTATTACCCACGACTTAGCCGTAGTCGGCGAAATTGCTGATCGCGTCGTGGTCATGCGCCATGGCGAAATTCGCGAGCAGGGCGCTGCCCAACAAATTTTTAATAGTCCCCAAGATTCGTACACCAAAGGTTTATTGGCTTGTCGCCCCGCGGTGGGGACACGCCCGTTGCGCCTCGCGGTTATTGAAGACTTTTTAGACGGTGTTCGTAAAGACGTCGGCACAGTCGGTAGTGGCCAAACACGGGACCGTGGTATTAAACCAGATGACGAAGTATTGTTAAAGGTTGAAGGACTTTGTAAAGATTTTGTTTCGCGTGAGGGTCTGTTTGGCAAGCGAGTGTTTAACGCCGTTAAAGATGTTTCGTTTAATTTGGTGCGCGGTAAAACACTAGGTGTTGTGGGCGAATCAGGATCTGGAAAAACTACGGTTGGTTTAACGTTAATGCGGCTCCACCAAGCAACTAAAGGCAAAGCGATTTATCAAGGAAAAGATTTGTTAGCGATGTCTAACGATGAATTTAAAACCTACAAGCGACGCATACAAATTGTGTTTCAAAACCCCTACGCATCATTAAATCCGCGCTTCACAGTGGGACAAATTATTACCGAACCAATGTTGGTTCATGCCATCGGTGCCAATGAATCAGCGCGCGAAAAAATGGCTTTCGATTTGCTCGATAAAGTGGGCTTACCAAAAGTATCGTTTTATAAATACCCGCACGAATTTTCTGGCGGTCAGCGCCAGCGCATCGCGATTGCACGTTGCTTAACGATGAACCCAGAAATTTTAATTTGCGATGAATCGGTTTCGGCTTTGGATGTATCAGTTCAAGCCCAAGTCTTAAACTTGCTACAAGACTTGCAAGACGAATTTAAAACCAGCTACATCTTTATCTCGCACGATTTGGCAGTAGTGCATTACATGGCTGACGAAGTGTTGGTAATGAATAAAGGCGAAGTTGTAGAGCAGGGCGATTCGGACGAAATTTATCAATCACCTAAGCATAGTTATACCAAGATGTTGTTGGGGGCTGTGCCTAAGGGATTAAAAGGCTAAGAGATTAAAAGCTAAGGGATTTAAAAGTCTAAGGACAGTTTATGCGATCGCAGCGAGCTTTAAAAAAACTTAGGGCAGCGTTTAAGTTTAGCGCGCTGTGTTTATTTTTGCAGCCTTTTGCCGCTCAAGCCCAAAGCACACCAACTGCCGACACAAGCGCTGCATTAGACGCAAATTTACGTGAAGCGTTTGAACAAGTCCCAGTCACTGTTAAATTGTTTTACGGCGGCGAGCGTACTGGGCATTTAATTGTGTCTCACTTTAGACCTGCTGGCGACGGCCCTTTCCCGTTTGTAGTCTTTAATCACGGGCGCGGCCCGCAACGCGCCGAACCAGCTCGTTACCGCCCATTAGGTTTAGTTCGCTACTTTACGCGTCGCGGTTTTGCAGTCTTTGTAACGACTCGAATGGGCTACGGTGCAACGGGGACAGAACCGGATACAGAAGAATCTGGCTTGTGCAATCGAAAAAATTACGGGCCAATGTTCGAAGCGGCTGTAACGCAAACGCAACGGGCTGTCGAGTTTGCTAAATCGTTGTCTTGGGTAGATCGTTCGCGCTTGGTATTAATTGGCCAATCTGTCGGTGGGTTTACGACCGTTATGGCAACTGGTCAACCTATCGAGGGTTTAAAAGCAGCAATTAATTTTGCAGGTGGATCGGGTGGTGACCCTATCGAGCGTCCCGCTGCCCCTTGTGATTATTCGCAACTGGGCACTCAAGCGCAACGTGCAGGCAAGAGCGCCTCAGTTCCAATGCTATGGATGTACGCTGAAAACGATCGATACTGGGGAGCACAAATTCCGCTCAAGTGGCACGACGCGTATGTGGGAGCGGGCGGTAAAGCAAAAATGGTGATGTTGCCAAAGGTATCGGAAAACGGTCACAACCTCATAGGAGAAGGCTTTTCTGCATGGCGGCCGATTGTCGACGAATATTTGCAGCAAGCTGGCTTTGCAATTCCAAAAATGCTTAATGCGCCACCGCCCACTAACTTTGCTAATTTAAATGATCTTGCCAAAGTTCCACTGGTCAGCGACGAAGTACGAAATGGCGGCTACAAACGATTTTTAAACACCGACATCCCGCGTGCCTTCGTGATTGGCCCAGGTGGGCAGTGGTCGTTTCAATCGGGAGTAGATGGCTTGGCAGTAGCGCTTGAACGTTGTGCTGCTAGTGCCAAGCAGGCGTGTAAGCCGTATGCGGTTGATGATGCGGTTGTGTGGGTGCCTTAACCGCGATTAAGCGCGCTCCGCGCGTTTTTTACTGCGCTCTGCTGTGGTTTTGCCCTTAGTAGCCTTGCCAGCTTTACCCGATTTTTCTGAACTGGCTACTGCCTTTTTCGAGCCCTTGCCTTTAGCCGCAACTTTTTCGCCTTTAGCCGCTTTGCCGCCCTTGGCAACTTTTTCACCCTTGCCAGCTTTTTTACCTTTGGCAACTACTTCTTTAGCGCTACCTTTGGTTTTTTGCTTTGAGGCTTTTGTGCTTTTGGGTTTTGGCTCTTCTTCAACTTCGACTTCTTTAGTTGATACCGGAATTATGCGCGCTTGATTACTAGAAACAACTTGGCGTGAACCGGCTTCGTTAGTGACTACAGTCTGAGCAACGGCTGGGCGAACAATTAACGACATGCCGCGGTTGGCGGCCTTTTTAATACCGTTCCACGCTTTTAACGAAGCAACAGTTATTCCGTAACGACCAGCGATGCTCTTGAGCGTTTCTTTCTTGCCAACTACATGGCGCTGAGCGGGAATGTTAACGGCTTCTACTACGCGCGGTGCAACAAAGCTCTCTACTAACGACTCGTCTTTTACTTTTCCTTGCGGGGCAATAATGCGTGTTCCCGGCAAAATACGTTGATGCGCCTTAATGCTATTGGCTTGGCGCAATTCGGCCACACTAACGCCACCGGCTGCAGCAATACTTTCCAAGGTTTCGCCTGCGCCCAAAGTGCGGGGCTGCCAACTAGCAAATACTTTGTTGCCATCAGAATGCGTTTCGATTGCTTGTAAAAATTGCTTCTCGCGTTTAGTCGGAATTAAAATTTGATTGTTTTTGCTAGCCGCAATAACGGGTCGATTGTGCGCCGGATTAAGTGAAACAAATTCTTCAACGGACATGCCAGCAAATTGTGCTGCTAGTTTTAAATCGATTGGGCGTGTTTTTTCTATGCTTACAAAGTAAGGCTCATTTGGCGCTTCAGGCAATTCTAGGCCCAACTCTTTCGAACGCATTACGATGTTACGCAGCGCAATTAACTTGGGCACATAGTGCCGTGTTTCGTTAGGCATGTTCAAGCTGATGTAATCAGTGGGCATGCCCTTGGCAGCGTTGGCACGCATGGCGCGCTGCACAGAACCTTCACCCCAGTTGTAAGACGCTAGAGCCAAAAACCAATCGTTACCCTGCATTTTGTAAATACGATCTAAGTACTCGAGCGCGGCCACGGTTGCCTTAGAAACATCGCGTCGGTTATCTACCCACCAATTTTGCGAAAGATTGTACTGGCGTCCGGTCGAAGGAATAAATTGCCATAAACCCGAGGCGCTAGCGTGGCTCATTGCGGTAGGGTTCATCGCTGATTCTACAAACGGTAACAACGCCAATTCCATCGGCATGCCGCGTTTGTCGATTTCTTCCATGATGAAGTACAAATAGCGATTGCCACGGTTAAACATTCGCTTTAGGTAATCGGGCTTTGAAAGATAGAACTTTTCTTTTTCAGCAACTAACGGGCTGTTTAACTCGTTCATTTTAAAACCAGCGCGCATGCGATCCCAAAGATCAACAGCAGCGAGTGGTGGGGCATCACTTAAAACTACAGCGCCACCCGCAGTACTGGCATTACCACCTTGCGGGGCAACTGTGGATTGAACCAGTTTGACGTTACTTGACGATGCGTTACTAGTCGACGCGTTAGTTGAAGCACTGCCCGTTGCGGGAAGAGGAACCGCAGCAATAATTGGTGACAGCACAGCGCCAGTTTGGGAACCACTCGGTTTAATCGGTGTAGTTTGACCGCTAGCAGATTGACTTGCAGTGCCGCCAACAGCAACTGGAGCCGATGGCGAAGCACTGGAGGCTGCTTGTTCTTGAGAGGTTTGTTTAATGACGCGTTTTTCAATCGGCGCGGGTAAATTGCTGGCCGAATTGTCGTTCGTTTTTAAGGATGTGGTGCCACAACCAACAAGGGATAGCAGTGCCAAGCAGGCAGGTACGAGAAATGGCTTCAATTTACTACTCCAAGTCATTGATTTGTCTATTCTAACTGAGAATTCACAGAGTTTCCCCTCGGACGGGTAAACTAGGGTTATCTAACTAACTTTTGGCCTTCACTTTCGAACTTGAATTCACCTGACGCGTCTCCTTTAGGGTTTTCACAAGCTTGGCTCGAATGGCTTGGATCGCCGCCGGGCCAGTACGCCCTCGCGTGGCAACAACACCAATACGACATGGTCGTACCAGACCTGTTCGGCTTTCACGCTTTGCAATGCGCTTTGCCCGGATTAAACCCCTTGCGTTTAAACCGCATGCCCCATCGCGTAACGGCGTACTTGCCTGGCGAGTGGACCGAGCAAACACAAGCGCTAATTACGCCGAAAAGTGCAGCTAGTACATCAACCGCAACGAACCTTGCTGATGCCTATGGCGAACAGCCCGATGTACTGCTACTAGATGCCTTTGAAGAGCTACCCATCGCCAGTGAATCTGTGGACCTAATGATATTGCCGCACGTATTAGAATTTGCCAATGATCCGCACCAAGTTTTGCGTGAGGTCGACCGTGTGTTGCGGCCCGAAGGGCGGGTACTTATTTCGGGGTTTAATCCAGTCAGTATTTGGGGGGCACGCCAAGTGTGTTTGCGCTCGTTACCCGAACGTATAACGCGACCTTATCTGCCCGGCGAAGGCCAGTTTATTTCTGTACCGCGATTAAAGGACTGGTTTAAGTTATTGTCCTTCGAAATGGGGCCAACGCAGTTTGGTTGTTTCGCGCCCCCATGCCGCTCGAAAGAGTGGCTAGATCGTTGGCATTTTATGGAGACTATGGGCGATAAATTTTGGCCAATTTGTGGCGCAGTTTATTTTGCAAGTGCAGTTAAACGAGTGGGCGGAATGCGCCTAATTGGTCCGGCATGGCGCGGTAAACCGGTGCGCAGTCGCAAGGCGGTTGTGGCTGGGTCGGTTAATAAACAAAAGTAATTCAAGGCAGATTAATTTGAGCATTATCAAAGAAGAAAAAATCGTACAAATTTATACCGACGGTGCCTGCAAAGGTAACCCCGGACCAGGAGGTTGGGGCGCATTGCTCATTTACGGCGAGCACCGCAAAGAGTTGTGTGGCGGTGAAAAATTAACCACTAACAATCGCATGGAAATGACGGCAGTAATCGAGGCGTTGGCCGCACTAAAAGGCCCTAGCGAAGTGGTGCTGCATACCGATTCAACTTATGTCATGAAGGGTATGACTGAATGGATTCATGCGTGGATAAAACGTGGCTGGAAAACCGCCGATAAAAAGCCGGTTAAAAACGCCGATTTATGGCAATTATTGCAAAGCCAAGTACAGCGCCATCAAGTGCAGTGGCGGTGGGTAAAAGGGCATGCAGGCGATCCGGGAAATGAGCGTGCGGATCAGCTGGCTAATGATGGGGTTCCGGTTTAAAGCTCTGGAATAGGACCGCTTTCGGTACCGTTTTCGGCACTAAAGTGATATTATTCAGGCTCAAAGAGGGGTGAAACATGAACGTTGTGACTGTTGCAGAGATAAAACGTGGCGGTTTTTCAGTGCTCGAAGAAGCGCTTACCCGCGGTCCTGTTCATCTAATGAAGCGCAATCGTCCAAGTGCGGTACTTTTAAAGACTGAAGAATACGAAACACTGTTAAAACTCGCAGGGCAAAGCAAAGTCGCTTCACGACAAGCGCTCAACCTTTTTTTAGCGGCGCCCAAGCCATCAGGCGGTGGACTCGACCAACGCGCAATGAAGAATCGGTTAGAAGAAATTGCAAGCTCTTGGGATACCGCAGTTAAGCGATGAGAATTTTTTTAGATGCTTGTGCAATTATTTATCAGTTTGAAGGTTCCGATGCATTTCGTTCTGCAACGTCCCGATTGCTCGAGGCATTATCCAAAGACCAAACAGAAATTGAAATTGCAATTACTAGAATCACAATGCTCGAGTGTCGAGTAAAACCTATAAAAGAAAAAAACGAAGTTTTATTGGCAGCCTACGATGACTTTTTTTCTAAAGTCCAACTTGTAGAGTTATCAGCCTCGGTGTTTGAACGCGCCACCCAATTGCGGGCTTTGTATCAATTGAAAACGCCCGACGCTCTACAAGCCGCAGCCGCGCTCGAATGGGGCGATAACGTCAATTTCGTAACCGGTGACGATGTTTTTTCAAGAATCGATTCACTTAATGTGCAATTGATAGTCGCCAACTAAACGCATGACCTACTCCCCAAAAACAATCGGCATCAGCGCCGCTGTAATCACTGTCGCTATTTGGACCTCGTTTATCGTAGTCGCTCGTTATATGGCGTTACGCTCATTAACCCCTATTGATATTGTGTTTTGCCGTATCTTCGGCGCATCTTTGGTGTTAATTCCTTGGGGCTTCTTTCTCGTTCGCAAGCAAAGAGCGGCGGGCGCTGGTTTGCCCGATTGGCTAGGCATCTCGCCCCTTAGTTTTAAAATTACGGCATTGGTCGGTTTGTTTGGCGGCGTGGGCTACAGCGTTTTTGCCTACAGCGGTTTTTTGTTTGCGCCAGCAGCGCACGCTTCGGTTTTGCTGCCCGGAACCTTGCCGTTAATGACAGCGTTATTTTCGGTATGGTTCTTGGGCGAAACTATTAACCGTCAAAGGTCGCTGGGTTTACTGCTTATTTTGCTTGGTGGCGTTTTGGTCGGTGGCGTTTCAATCTGGAAAGGCCTGCAAGACGGTGGCAACGTATGGATCGGTGATGTACTGTTTTTAACCGCATCTACCTGCTGGGCAAGCTATACCGTTTTGTGTAGAAAATATTCGCTAGGCGCGGTTCCAGCAACGGTCGCCGTTATTTGTTTTTGTGCGGTGTTTTTTCTGCCTAGTTACATTGTGTTTATAGCGAGTGGCATTTTAAAAAGTAAGTTGTTGACAGCGCCTATCCAAGAGATCGCGTTTCAAACCGTTTGGCAAGGCATGGGTTCGGTAGTTATTTCGGGCATCACATTTACCAAGATGATTCAGTACTTTGGGCCCATTCGCAGCACAATGATTACAGCCTTAGTTCCTGGTTTATCAGCATTAGCAGCGGTGGTTTTTTTAAACGAACCGTTGTCGTTCAATTTATTGCTTGGGCTATTTTTGGTTACGATTGGAATTGTTGTTGGGGTTCGTGCAGCTGCCAAACACGCATGAACCCGCAACCACGCCTGCATGCTTTAGATAATTTGCGCGCCATTATGATGTGGTTGGGCATCGTTATTCATGTTTGCGTTAACCATGTGGTCGGTGAGTTTCCTATCCCTTGGCGTGACTCAAAGCAAACTTTGGTGGCCGACATGCTCGGTGCCTTTATCCACAGTTTTCGAATGCCGGTTTTTTTCGTCGTAGCCGGTTTTTTCGTTGCGATGCTGCTTGCTCAGCGCGGCCCGTGGGGCATGCTTAAACATCGCGCAAAACGTTTGGCTTTGCCATTTGCGATTTTTTGGCCCTTAATATTTCCGGCAACTATTGTGCTGATGATGCTGTTTGTTCATCAGATGGTTCGCGGCACTTTTGGACTTGATCCAACGATTATTCCAAAGCCACCTAGTGGCGTTTTAATCAGTACCTTGCATCTTTGGTTCTTGTATTTACTTTTTTGGTTTTGCGCGTTGGTGGCAATTGTGGCGGCAGTTGGGCAGCACTTTTCGGCACTTATTCCTGCCTCTGGCCTCACAGCCCTCCAAAAATACTTTTACGCGCTAATGGTTAACTATTGGGGCGTTTTGTTGCTGGCCTTACCGCTGGCATTTATAGGTTCAACGTTTAAGGGCGGTGTTTTGACCGTTACCGGTTCGTTTTTTCCACCGATGGGCGAATGGATTCACCATGGCCTGTTTTTTATTGCGGGTCTTGTTTTGTATCGCTATCAACAACCAGCTTTGGCGTTGTTAACTAAACGCTGCTGGTCTTATGTAATTGTCGGCTTAGTGGTCTACGCGGCATGGGTATTTTTGTATCTTTATGATTTGCAAAACCCATTGTCGTTGCCACAACCAATGTTCGTAATGGCCTATGCTTACAACTGCAGCACATGGCTGTTAAGTTTTGGAACTATTGGTGCGTTTTTACGTTACTGCCCAAGGCAAACCCCGCTACTGCAATACTTGGCCGCGAGCTCGTATTGGTCTTACTTAGTGCATATGCTTGGCACCATTGGGTTTGGCGCGCTGTTGTATCAAGCGCCCCTAAGCGCTTTAGCCAAAATGTCGATCAACATGATTGCAACGACCGCGTTTTGTTTAGTGACGTATCAGTTGTTTGTGCGTGGGCGGGTAATAGGGCGCTTGCTTAACGGTGGGCAAAAACTTTAAAGCTCTAAAAGTTTAAGGTTTTAATGCACCCACAAATCGATCAACCCCTTCGTTTAATACCGATAATGGTTTAGCAAAACACCAGCGTAAATAACCCTCTGCCTCCGCACCAAACGCGATGCCCGGCGCAAGACCCAATTGATGTTCGCGCACTAAATGTTTTGCAAAAGCTAGGCTGTCGGTACGACCTGCCACTTTAAAAAAAGCATACATCGCGCCGCGCGGACGACCGATTTGAATGCCATCAATGGCGGCTAGTCGTTGTTCCATTAAGGCGGCAGATTCTTGTAGTTGATCAACAAAATCCGTGATGATTTTGGGGCCTGCATTTAAAGCCGCTAACCCACCTTGTTGTACAAAGCCGGGCGCACACGAAGTATTAAATTCAATTAGCTTGCCCAAGTCGTCCATTAACGAATATGGCGCTACGATCCAGCCTAATCGCCAGCCAGTCATTTGCCACGACTTTGAAAAAGTGTTGGCAATCAACAATAAATCTTGCTCGTTTGCGATATCTAAAAATGAGGGTGCTTGATAACTACCGTCAAAAACTAGGCGGCTGTAAGCCTCATCCGAAATAATCCAAATGCCATGCTTGCGGCAATGGTTTAAAACCACTTCCATTTGTTGGCGCGGCATTACCCAGCCGGTTGGATTATTAGGTGAATTAATAATGACGGCGCGTGTGCCGGGTGTTAGTTGGGTTAGTAACTGGTCGATATCTAAAACCCAATCACTAATAGTTGCTGTTGGATCGCTTAGCGTGACCGGCACCGTAACGACTTGCGCGCCTAATATTTTAGGAATTTCAACAATGTTTGGCCACAGCGGCGTAACAGCCACAACGCGGTCACCAAAACCGATAACCAATTGTGCGCAGAGCATCAAGGCGTTAACGCCCGAGCTGGTGACTGCAACGCGTTGATCGGCAATTTGTGCGCCATGCAACGCGCTTAAATAAACTGACAGTGCTTGCCGTAGGGCGGGAATGCCAAGGTTGTGGTGATAAAACGTGTCGCCTCTGGACAGTGCCTCTTGTGCAGCAAAGCGAATAACTTCTGGTGTCGCTTGGTAGGGCTCGCCAAACCAAAATGCCAGCACATCTTGTCCAGACATGGCGGCATTGGCGACCTCGCGAATTTTAGAGGCACCTAACTGTCGAATACTTTGTCGCGCTTGTGGCGGTGATTGCTGCGAGAGCATTGATTTTCCTTCTTTTTGGGCAAAAAACTAAAGCTAAGTTCGGGTACATTTGTGTTGCTATGCTACAGTCAAACGAGATCAAGAACGGAGTTTGTCGGAATGAAGCCTGCAATTGTTGGAGTAGTAATCGTTGGTTTAGCCGCAGCTGGCTTCTTTGGTTGGAAAGCGCAACAAAAAGCGGATCAACCCGGTATCGCTCTTGATACAAAGGCCGACGCTAAAGCCGGTGCCGCTTCGGGTGCGCCAGACTCGGCCGGTGGCAAAGGTCCCGCTGCTGGTGCTCCGGGTGGCGCTCCGGGTGGCGCTCCTTCCGGCGCTCCTTCCGGCGCTCCTGCTGGTGGCGCGCCTGGTGCAGGTGGCCCCGCTGCAGGTGGTCGTGGTCCGGGTGGTCCAGTTGGCGTCGAAGTGGGCAAGGCGCAAATTTTTTCAATGGCCGAAGAAGTTACGGCAACCGGCAACTTGCGCGCGCGCGAAAGTGTAGTGCTGCGCCCAGAAATTGCGGGCCGTATTGTGCAATTGGGTTTTGGCGATGGCACGGCCGTTAAAAAAGGCGCTGTATTAGTGAGCTTGGATGCGGCCTTACCCCAAGCCGAATTAGAGCAAGTTCGTGCCGAGATGGGTTTGGCAAAATCTAACTTTCAACGCACGCAAGACTTAGCACAAAAGAATTTTGTTAGCGAGCGGGCTCGCGACGAAGCGGCCGCCAACTTAAAAGTGGTAGAAGCAAGGCTGCAATTGGCGCAAGCGCGTTTGGCCCGCAGCCAAATTCGTGCGCCCTTCAATGGTGTGATGGGGCTGCGTAACGTGTCCGTGGGTGATTATGTGCGCGAAGGTGCCGATATCGCTTTAATGGAAGACAACGCAGTAATGAAAGTCGATTTGCGCTTGCCCGAAAAATTATTGGGTCGCGTGAAGGTAGGGCAAAAAATCGATTTAAAATTTGATGCCTTTCCGAACCAAAATTTCCCCGCGCAAATTTCGGCACTCGATGTAACGGTCGATAGCAATGGTCGCTCCGTAATTGCGCGAAGCTCGGTTGTCAATCAACGGTCGGTTCTACGCACCGGCATGTTTGCACGCGGTAACGTTATTTTAGAATCCCGCCCGCAAGCCATCGTGGTGCCCGAAGAAGCCATTGTTCCTATTGGTCCCGATGTGTTTGTTTTCAAAGTGGTCGAGAGCAAAGCACAGCGCGTAAAAATAAAAACCGGCTTACGTAAAGATGGCAAAGTTGAAGTAACCGAAGGTTTAGTCGATGGTGATGTCGTGGTTACTGCAGGCCAAATTAAGTTGCGGGGCGAGGGTGGGGATGTACGGGTGATCGATCCAAGCAAACCACGTGGGCCAGTTGGGCCAGGTAAAGATGGAGGACCGGGTAAAGATGGTGCGCCAGCTAAAGAAGGCGCCCCAACCAAAGAAGGCGCTGCAAAAGAGGGCGCACCAGCCAAAGATGCCAGTCTTAAGCCAGCGCCAACAACTGCGCCACCCGAAGTAGCGCCATCCAAGGATGCGAAGAAAGGTTAGCCATGAGAATTTCAGAGATATGTATTCAACGGCCCGTTTTTGCAACGGTCATGTCGTTGGTGTTAACTTTTCTTGGTGCGGTTAGTTACGAGCGCTTATCGGTTCGTGAGTATCCAAAAATTGATGAGCCGGTTGTAACTATCGAGACCAAGTTTGCCGGTGCTTCTGCCGATATTATCGAAACGCAAGTCACTAAAGTAATTGAAGATTCGGTTGCGGGTATTGAAGGCATCGATGTCTTAACTTCCTTCTCGCGCGCCGAATCAAGTTCAATTACCCTTCGCTTTAAACTAGAACGTGATGCGGATTCGGCCGCCGCCGATGTGCGCGATCGGACCTCGCGCGTTAGAGCACGCTTACCAATAGGTGTTGACGAACCTGTTATTGCAAAAGTAGAAGCCGATGCCAATCCAATTATTTGGTTGGCCTTTTCTAGCGAAAATATGTCGGCGTTAGATGTTAGCGATACAGCCAATCGATTAGTCAAACCTTTGCTTCAAACCTTGCCCGGAGCCGCCGATGTAAGGGTATTTGGCGAGCGCCGTTATGCCATGCGTATTTGGCTCGATAAAGATCAGTTGGCCTCTTACAAACTAACGCCATTAGATGTTGAAGATGCGCTCCGCAAGCAAAATATCGAAATACCTTCTGGGCGTATCGAAAGCCAGCAGCGCGAGTTTACGGTTGTTTCACAAACCGACCTAACGCGCGTATCCGAATTTGAGAACGTCATTTTGCGTTCGGGCATAACCGGTTCGGTACGCTTGGGCGATGTTGCAACCATTAAAGTTGCGCCACAAAGCGAGCGTAGCTTTGTACGTTTTAATGGCCGCAATGCTATTAGCTTGGGCGTTATTAAACAAGCGACGGCAAACCCCCTTATTCTTGCCAAAGCCGTGCGCGAAGCGCTTCCCGCGGTGAAGGCGCAATTGCCACCGGGGATGTCGATTGATGTTGCAAACGACTCGACCGTGTTTATCGATAAATCGATTCAGTCGGTTTACACAACCGCCATCGAAGCCATTGTTTTAGTGGCCTTAGTTATTTTCGTATTTTTGCGTTCGATCCGGGCCAGCTTAATTCCGCTTGTCACTATCCCGGTGTGTTTAATCGGAACCTTCACGTTAATGTTGGTTGCCGGTTTTTCAATCAACACATTAACGCTGTTGTCCTTGGTGTTGGCTATTGGTCTCGTGGTCGATGATGCAATTGTGGTGCTCGAAAACATCTACCGACATATCGAAGATGGTATGGAACCCGTCGCCGCTTCGGTAAAGGGTATTCGCGAAGTAGGGTTCGCCGTTGTAGCAATGACGCTGACATTGGCAGCCGTTTACGCGCCGGTAGTTTTTACACCGGGTCGTACGGGGCGCTTGTTTATTGAGTTTGCGTTAACGCTGGCCTGTGCTGTTTTAATCTCGGGCTTTGTGGCCTTAACGTTGTCACCAATGATGGCAAGCCGTTTACTAAAACGCGGCCAAGGGCACGGACCAATTGGCAGTCGAGTTGAGCGTGGCTTTCAAGCAATGACGCGTGGCTACACAGCAGCTTTAAAAGTTTCTTTAAAATTGCGTTGGTTAGTATTGATACTGGCCATTGCAGTCGCTGCGCTTTGTTATTGGTTGTACACGCAAACTAAGCGCGAGCTTTCACCTATCGAGGATCGCTCGACGATTGTGGTTATTTTTAGCGGCCCCGACGGTGCCTCGATTGACTATACAACCAAGTACGCTAAAGCAATCGAGGGTATTGCCGGCAACATTAAAGAAATTGATCGACGCTTTTTGGTTGTCGGCAACCCGACCGTAACCCAAGGTATTTCCTTTTTACGTATGGAAGATTGGGATTTGCGCACGCGCTCGGTACAAGACATTATTAAAGAGCTGCAACCCAAGCTTGCGGGCATTCCGGGCATTACCGCCTTTGCGGTTGCGCCAGCTTCGCTAGGTCAGTCGCCGCGCGAACGGCCAATTAACGTCGTGCTCATTAGTTCGGACGAATACGCCAAGATGCAAGGTGTAGTGCAACGCATTATTGGTGATCTACAAAAAAGCCCGTTGTTGACGGGTGTTGATACCGATTTAAGATTAAATAAACCCGAAATTAAATTGCGTGTAGATCGGGACAAGGCCGCTGATGCTGGTGTTTCGGTGGATGCCATTGGACGTACGTTAGAAAGTATGTTGGGCGGGCGGCAAGTAACGCGCTTTAAACGAGGCGGCGAGCAATACGACGTTATTGTTCAGCTTGGCAGTGCCGATCGCAATTCACCCGACGACATTAGCAATATTTTTGTACGTGGTCGTGGCGATTCGATGATTCCTTTATCAAGTTTAGTGACCGTTGACGAAACGGTTAGCCCGCGCGATTTAAATCATTTTGGGCAACGAAGAGCGGTCACAATCACAGCCAACTTGGGGCCTAACGCATCGTTAGGTGAGGCATTAGAGTTGGTCGAAGCAACTTCGCAAAAGTACATGACTGCGGGTTGGGCAATGGACTACAACGGCCAAACACGCGAGTTTAAAAAATCGTCGTCGGCTTTAGTGCTGACCTTCGCGTTGGCCATTATTTTTATTTACCTCGTATTGGCCGCGCAGTTCGAAAGTTTTATCGATCCGTTCATTATTTTGTTTACGGTTCCGTTATCCATGACAGGTGCGTTTTTAGCGTTGCAATGGTCTGGCGGAACGCTGAATGTGTATAGCCAAATTGGGCTTATAACGCTGGTGGGGTTAATTACTAAACACGGCATTTTAATTGTCGAATTTGCCAACCAATTGCAAGAGCAAGGGCGAACAAAATCGGAAGCTGTTTTGCAATCGGCCAGTTTGCGTTTGCGGCCAATTTTAATGACGACCGGCGCGATGGTATTGGGTGCAATCCCGTTAGCACTAGCTACTGGTGCGGGCGCAGAAAGTCGTCGTCAAATTGGTTGGGTGATCGTAGGTGGCATGACCTTTGGTACGTTGTTAACTTTATTTGTGGTCCCGCCTATTTATACTTTAATTGGACGGACGCATAAAAAACTACGTGGACTTGACGGTACTGAAGCAAAAGACAAGCCTGCCGGAAGCGCAGGGTTAGAACCATCGCTTAACAAACCTAGGTAAACAGTGCGTCAAATATTTTTAGACACCGAAACAACTGGCCTTTTAACCGAGGACGGGCATCGCATTATCGAAATCGGTTGCATCGAGATGATCAATCGGCGCGTCACCGACCGGCAATTGCACTTGTACTTAAATCCGCAACGCGAGATCGATGCGGCGGCTTCCGAGGTACATGGCATCACGATCGATCAGCTACTAGATAAACCTAAGTTTGCCGATGTAGCCGATGACTTTTTGCAGTTTGTTCAAGGCTCCGAATTGATTATTCATAACGCTAACTTCGATATGGGTTTTTTAGAATACGAGCTCAGCCTAGTCGGGCGCGAAGCGTTGCGCCCGCAGTTAAGCGGAGTGATTGATACGCTAGCCATGGCTAAGCAATTGTTTCCAGGCAAGCGTAAATCGCTAGACGCTTTATGTGACCGTTTTGGCATTAGTAACAAGCATCGCGTTCATCACGGTGCGTTGTTAGATGCGGGGCTGCTTGCCGAAGTGTTTTTATCCATGACTCGTGGGCAAGACAGTTTGGAAATCGAAGTGGAGCAGCAGGAATCTGCAAGTGATGCCGCTAGACCATGGCCGCCAAAACTAATAAAAATATCGGTCAGTGAGCAAGATCTAGTCGCGCACAACAGCACCTTAGACCGAATTGAAAAAGAAAGTAAAAAGCCCGCTTTGTGGCGGGCTTTAACTTAAACGATTTTAATTTAGTAAGACGTTACTTTAGTACGACGTTACTTTTAGTTCGACTTTACTTTTTAGTACAAACCAAACTGCCCAGCAACGTCCGCCGTGCGTCCATAAACAGTTTTACCCAACCCGCCAACAGACTTTTCAGCCCCCGCCGCATTTGCGCTAACTGGGCATGTACCGTTAGCCAAATAGCTTAAGGCAGTTGCCATCAATGGCTCTGAGCTTGTTCCAAATTGACCTGTAAACGTGTCTTCAACAACGCAGGTTGGCGCTAGTCCATCGTAGTAATCGGCAGTGCCAGCGGAGTTGGCCATGTCAAAAGTAACAATGCTAAACACTTGCGTGCCGACAGTGCGGGGAGTAAAGCCCACGGGTTTGCCACAGGTTTTAGTACCGATTGAAATAATTCTTTGAAACGGCGCTAATCCGTTCATTAAGGCTTCCGACGCCGAGCAAGAACCCTCAGTGGTTAGAAAAATTAATTTATTGAAACGACTGCCCGTATCAGCACGACCAATGCGCGTTGGCGAATTTTCGTTGCTGTGTTTATCGTTAAAACGCAATTGGGTTAGCACATCGTTAAGGCCCGGTTGCGTGGCTTTTAAAGTGCCCGCCAATTCGCCCGCTGTATTTAAATAGCCACCGCCGTTGTGACGTAAATCAACAATCAAATCTTGTGCGCCTTGGGCGCGTAACGCAGCAATTGCGGTATTCCAGTCAGCCGTTGTGCGGGCAATAAACGCGTAAAAATAAAGGTAACCCACTTTGCGGCCATTAACCGTCAGTAAGTTCGAATTAGTGACCGTTAAAATATCGTACTCGGCCTTGGTCATATCAATCGACAAATTGCTGCCTGCGCGCTCGATATCCAGTATTAACCGAATGCCCACTTCGCGAGCGCCTATGGCGTCGTCAAGCGATTTAATGGTCGTGGCGGTTACGCCGTTTGCTTTCAGGATGCGATCAGCTCGCCTTAACCCTGCCGCTTCGGCTGGGCTGCCGGGGCGCACAAAGCTAATAAATACTTTTTCACTGCGCTCGACCATGCCAAAACCAGCACCAATGGCCTTGCCTTCGCGAAAAAACGCGTTGTAGTTGGCGGCCGTATCAATGTAGCTGTAACGGTCTTTAGGCAAGACCTTGAGTTTTTCTAACGCTTCTTTGGCGGTGGTTACACCTGATAAATCGGGGTTGCCAAGCTCTTTGTACCAAAGGTAATAGTCCTGCATATAGTCTTTTAAGGCGACTACCTCGCCAACCGTCGCTATTGGGTTTGGGTCGTTAGTTGTGCCACCAGCACCGCCACCGCCGCCGCATCCATGCAATAAACCCAAGCCGCTTACTGCGACAAGGGCAGCCAAAATATGCTTTACAGAATTCATATCCGAGTAACTCGTCCGAAAAGTTTCAAAATAAGCCCTAGAATATCGCTTTAGGAGCATTTGTGCGATGAAAGAATCACGGCTTACACGCGGCGGGCGTGATCGTCAGGGGCATTTAAGTCCCGATTCAGAAAAATTAGTGGCTGGTGCGCTAGGCCTTTCCAACTCTGGAAGTCGCTTTGAAGACGACTTCTGGGAAGGGATGCTGGCCGCACGCCTCGAAAAAATGCTCGAAAATGGCCATAACCAAGGCATTTTTGACGCCATCGAGCGCCTCAATCAAACGGATTTAGAGGCTTATGGCGCATTAGTCGAGGCGGTAGAAAACGCAGCCGAGTCGATGACCATAGAACATGAAGGCATCGCGTGGGATGTCGTACTAGTGATCGCCCCTGTTGTCGCCTGGACACGCTACAAGATTGGTTCTGGGCCAATTGCGACCCCCAAGCTCGCTTTATTTGAGCAAGGCTTAAAGCAAGAGGTTCTGGCAAAGCAGGCTAAATTATCGTTAGCACCGTATTTTTTTAGTGTCGACCAACTACCGCGCGAATTTTCTGAGTTGCGTAAGCTCACCAAGCGCTTAGGGCAAGCGGCTATTACCGGCACGCCGGTTAAACAAGACAGTAAATCCATGCCCGAGACCGCCGAAATGTTGGCCGATTCGCGCTACCTGTTAGGTGCTGTGGCCACCCCGCATACGCAAGCCTTGTTTCGTTGGCAAGACTTAGATACACCCGCCCATGTTTCGCGCGTGGCAACACTAGAGCGTTGGATAAACAACGCGCGCCCGCATTTCGAAACCTTGTTGCCCGGTTGTGGCTTCGAGTGTTTGTTGCCCGACGCGTATCACATCAACTTACGCGAATCGGACCGACGCGTTCGTCCACATGGCATTCGTGCTGGGGTTAGTTTCCTGACCGAAACTTTAGAAGTTCCAGCAGAAAAATTGCGTGCCTATGTGGCCGGGTTTGGTAACGGACAACAACTTGACGAATACCGAATAGGCTTGTCGATTGGCGATAGTGATGAAGTGGCCCAAGGTATTGTGTGGCCATTGTTTGGGCCCGAAAGTTTATCGTCGGACCAAGAAACAAGTTACGACCCGATTGCCATTATCGAAATGAATCAAGGCGAGCTTGGCGAACAATCGACTCAACTAGAACAAATTAAAAGTTTGTTGCGGGAAGTGGGCATCAAAGAAATTCGGGTTTGGCCCAACATGGAAGACCCCGAATTTTGTGAAGACTGTGGCGCGCCGATGTACCCCAATATCAAGGGCGACATTGTGCATGCAGAGTTACCCGATGATGTGGATGCACCTAATCATCAATTGCACTAAACCATTAGTTGCGTCATGAAGAGCGATTCGAAATTTGCGTACATCACCCATGCTGATTGTGTAAAACACGACATGGGGGAGGGGCATCCCGAATGCCCAGATCGCGTGCGTTTGGTGCATCAGCATTTGTCTAACAGCGGCTTGTTAAGCAAAGTAATTGAGCTTCAAGCACAGCCAGCCTTAGATGCAGATTTGCTGCGCGTTCACACGGCAAATTACATCGACCGTGTTGTTCAAATTGCACCGCTGGTTGGCATGGTGGCCCTAGATCCAGACACCACCATGAACCCGTTTACCCTTAGCGCAGCCAAGCTTGCTGCCGGTGCTGGCGTTATGGCGGTTAAAGCGGTTTTGGCAGGACAAATTAATCGGGCGTTTTGTAATGTTCGCCCGCCCGGCCATCACGCAGAACCAACCCGCGCGATGGGGTTTTGTTTTTTTAATAATATTGCAATAGCTGCCGCCTACGCATTAGCAAACGGCGTGAAGCGCGTGGCGATTATCGATTGGGATGTGCATCACGGCAATGGCACCGAATCGTGGGTTGCACAAGAGCCGCGCGCGCTAATGCTGGGCTCGTTTCAACATCCTTTTTATCCCGGTACGGGTGATGAGCCCATGGCCGATAACGTCGTTAATGTGCCTTTGCCTAGCGGGTCCAATGGGACCGCAATGCGCGCTGCAGTTATTGATCATTGGTGGCCGCAGATGGATGCGTTTGCCCCCGAATTAATACTTATTTCGGCAGGGTTCGACGCGCATCAAGACGACGATATGAGTGCCTTGCAATGGGATGATGCCGATTACCAATGGCTGACCGAGCAAGTGTTAGCAATGGCACAAAAGCATAGCAAAGGGCGCATCGTTTCGATGCTCGAAGGTGGTTACGACCTAGCCGCGTTGCAACGTTGTGTAGCCGACCATGTACAAACTTTAAATGAGCAATCATGAAAACTGAAAAAGAACTTCAAGCGCAATGGCAGCAATTTTCTGCAAGCAACCATGTGTTTCCAAGTAAAGCCGAAGCGGCTGCAAATGTTGCTAAATTGTCGGACCAACAGTGGCAACAAACATTGGAGCCAATGGCCTACAAAGTATTGCGCCACGAAGGCACCGAACGTGCAGGTACTAGCCCACTAAATGACGAAAAACGTGAAGGCATTTATGCTTGCGCCGGTTGCGGTACACCAATATTTTCGACCGAAATGAAGTTTGATAGCGGCACTGGCTGGCCTAGTTTTTTTACAATGATTCCCGGTGCATTAGAAACCAAACGCGACTTTAGTATGATTTGGCCGCGTACTGAATATCACTGTGCTACATGCGGCGGCCACCACGGCCATGTGTTTGAAGACGGCCCAGCGCCCACGGGCTTGCGCTATTGCAATAACGGTGCTGCGCTAACATTTATACCTAAAGATTCGAAGTAAAAAGTGAACATGCAAGTGACTATGCAATCGACCACGCAATCGTCTGTACCTGCAGTACCCGTACGCACCCGTTTTGCACCAAGCCCGACGGGTTTTTTGCATATTGGCGGTGCCCGTACCGCCTTATTTTCGTGGGCCTTTGCGCGGCATTATCAGGGTACCTTTATTTTGCGGATTGAAGATACCGATTTAGAGCGCTCGACACCCGAAGCAACACAAGCCATTTTAGATGGCTTGAAGTGGCTTAATTTGCAGCAAGACGAAGGGCCGTTTTATCAAACGCAGCGCATGGATCGTTATAAAGAAGTGATTGCCACCATGTTGGCCGATGGTCGTGCCTATCACTGCTTTGCCAGTAAAGACGAGTTAGAAGCAATGCGAACCGCGCAAGAAGCCGCCGGGCAAAAACCGCGTTACGACGGCCGCTGGCGACCCGAGGCCGGTAAAGCTTTACCGGCTGCGCCAACCGACATTAAACCCGTGGTGCGTTTTAAAAACCCAATCGACGGGGTTGTTACGTGGACCGATTTAGTAAAAGGCGACATTAGCATTGCAAACGCCGAAATGGACGACCTAATTATTGCGCGCAGCGATGGCACGCCAACCTATAATTTTTGCGTGGTCGTTGACGACTTAGACATGCAAATTACCCACATTATTCGTGGCGACGATCATGTAAACAACACGCCACGGCAAATTAACATTTTGCGTGCGCTAGGTGGAGCCGAACCGCGTTATGGCCATGTGCCGTTACTGCATGGGCCTGACGGACAAAAACTATCAAAACGTCATGGCGCAGTATCGGTCATGCAATACGACGCCGATGGATACTTGCCAGAAGCCATTTGCAATTACCTGTCGCGCTTAGGCTGGAGCCACGGAGACGATGAAATTTTTAACCGCGAACAATTTGTAAAATGGTTTGACGGCGAGCACATCACCAAAGGCCCCGCACGCTTTGACTTTGATAAATTAAAGTGGGTTAACCAGCATTACATGCAAGCGATGGAAAACGCAGAATTAGTGCAGAGGTTGCAGCCGTTTTTAAAGGCGCATGCCGTGAATGCAACTGACGGATCGTTTGATATTGCTGCAATTGTTGCGCTACTAAAAGAACGTTGCTCAACTTTAATCGAATTGGCCCAGTGGGTCGCACGATTCGTAAACCGACCGCAAATTGATTCGGTTGCAGCAGCAGAGCATTTAACACCTAGCGCAAAAAACGCCTTGGCACAGTTTGCTAATAGTTTGGAAGCGATTGAAATTGCGGGCCAAAACTTGGGTAGTAAAGACGAAGCGCGATTAGATCGGGAAGCTATTGCTGGTTGCGTAAAGTCGACTTTGGCTGCGTTGGGTTTGAAGATGCCGCAATTGGCAATGCCTGCGCGGTTGGTTGTTTTTGGGACGGCTCAAACGCCTAGTTTGGATGCGATGTTGGCTTTGCTACCGAGAGGGGAAGTGGTTGGGCGGTTGCGGGCTTCTAATTGGCTAGTGGAATTGAACGAAGCGGCTGTGCGGTTGCGGGCTGTTGTTGGGGATAGTTAGCGCTAGAAGCTCACTGCGTTGCTTTATTTTTTACGACGAAAGTCTTCCAGATTGCGATTGTGGAGCCGTAACGGGGTTGATGCTTTTTATGGTTGGATACGATTTAAAATATATAGATCGTTTTGGTAATATTACCAATTGGTAATGGGGCTTATGGCCTACACTTAATGCTTATGATTGAGAAAAGCCAGCCAAGTTATGCAGCAATTTTGCGCCCTATATTAAGTTAGGCAAGAGAATCGGAGTCCTTATTGTCATTTGAATTCAGCGCATCATTCACGCAGTTCGCGAAGTTTTTGAATGACAATCAAGGGGTTGTCGGGGTTGCAATTTTCCTTCTCACGCTATTCTTAGGTTGGGTGAGCGGAATCTTTTCTGCTCTCCGGCGTAAGCCGAAATTCGTATTTGAACTTATTCCGGGCCCGACCTTTTTGTGTGTGCTTCCCACTGGGGAAAAGTTTAACGGATACGATGCTCATCGGCTCGGAATAGCGTTGTACTTATCCGTCGCCAATTGCGGGTCATCCGCCTCGAGTCTTCATGCTATCCATATAGGTTATCGTTGGAACTTAATTCCACTTACATGGAGTTGGTTTCGATTTTCGCTTTTTCCATTTTGGCTAAAAGAGTTAACTGCCTCGCTTAGCGATTTCCAAGCCGCAATCGGCAAAAGTATTAAAGTTTTCCCTTTCATGTTTCAACAGAATTTTTTGTCTCCAGTCCGGCCCGAGACTTTCCTCCAGCCGGGGCAATCAGCTAAGGGCGTTGTTTACTTCGAACAATCCGACAGTTGGGGTGGTTGCCAGCCTCGAGTCTGGAAGGGTCAGGTTCGTTTGTCGGTACGAATTTTGGACGTATTCGGTGGGCGGCACACTAAAAAATTCTGGGTGCCAGTGGTAAGCTTGGCCGAGGCGAGAAAGTTCAATCCGACATTTGGTAAAACACTTGCAGAGCTTCATGGTCAACCGTTGCCGGAAGATCAAGATTAGCTTAAGCGTTCTATGGTTTCTTGCGTTGGTTCTTCTTGTCTTTGGATTTGTCTCAATCTTGTGTTGAAATTCGTTTCAGAAGCGAAAGGTATTGGTTCAATTTTCCAATTGCAACGACCGCGGCCTAACAATTGTTTGAACCAGACGCTAGAAACAGTGGTGGCGTGGTCACTTACGCGCGAATAAATTCTCGCGCTCCAGTGACCATGCCACCACTTGTTTGGGCGCTGGTTAAATCCTGCGTTAGGCAGAGGCAATGTCTCGCGCTGTCGTTGAGTACAAAACGAAGGACGAACTGATGGCGATGTCTCAGGAATCGCTTAACGAATATATTTTGAAGTTGAAGCAAAAGGCAGCCCACCTCGGAACATCGCCACGAAAAAGCGTTCTCAAACAGGTCGAAGTAGCGGAAAAAATCTTTCGGAACGCCAATCCCAATGAAGCCACTTAGCTTTCTTGCAAAGCCATATCGAATAAGAACGTGGTTTCGAAGGCGTTCGCCTTGGTTTTTGATTAACTTGGGGTTTGCAAAGAAGGGTGCTGATTGTGCCAAATCAAATGGCATGCATGAGTGGTATAGCAAGGACGTGAATCAAAGTGCCTGTTATCACTGTCGTGTTGAACGGGAAGGGCGTTTATGGGAAGCAAAACCCGCTAGATCCACGGAAGTTTGAGTTAAGTTTTTTAAAGCCGTTATACTTTTGAGAATATGAAAAAGCATTCGGTCAATAAGGTTCGAGCATCACGCGTTGGTACAGCGCCTAACTGGTCAGTTCAGCGTGGACCCATTGCGCTACCCAACCTTTTGTGTGCGCGTAGCTTCACACAAAAGCTTTTTCCGCGCAACGGGCCAGCTAACGCGTAGTTAGCGATAACCATGCAAGAGATAGTCAAATTTTTCACTACTATTCCAATAGCCGTTTGGTCAGGGCTCTTCGGTGCCTTTGCCGCGCTTGCAGGTGTCATTGTTACAATTTACGCGAATCATAAGCGGTTAAGGTCAGAGCAAAAATATCAGTCCGTTGAAAACGATAAAAAACGATTTGCCGAGCTTAGGCACGAGGTTTATTTGGAAGCAGCTAAAGAGATCGTAAATGTAGGTTTCTACATTGGCAGACTTCCTCAAATTGATCCTCAGAAAGAAAGCATCGGTGAAGGTTTCGCTGGATTTTTGACCACCATGGGAAAACTTCAGCTGGTCGCCGAATCAAGCACTTCTTTGCTAGTCGGAAAATTGGTTACTGGCTATGGTGAACTATTCATGAGAGCGTTGACCTCCACTGTTCCTCTGCAAGAAGCAAAATTTGAATCCGATCTAAACAACGGCCTTGCACTGAGGGCTCAGGAAAAGGTCGAGGATATTCTCCGGGAAATCGCGACTTTGAATAAGTCCCAAAACACTTCTAGGGACGTGTTTGACGCTCATACAGAATATTTCAAATTTCATCAAGAGCAAGTTGCAGAACATCGACTTAAGGTGAAAGAGGCAACTGAACTACATATTGGGTTACAACTTGATTTTTCGAAATGGCTACTCCTTGAGCAGCAAAAACTAATCGAAGATACGGTCTCCGTTCAAATCGCCATAAGACAGGATCTTGGCCTTGAGGATGTGGAAGCATTTCGGAAAGAGACGATCCGCATGTGGGAAGCCCGGCTTGCTTTGGGAAATAAGTTTCTTCAAGAATTAGAGTCAAAGATTCAGAGCCAACTAAAGGAGTAGTGTTTGCAAACATGCGCCAACTTGTGGTTGGATCAGACGCGAAGTCAAGGGGACAGCAGTCGGAATTGTGCGCGCTAGAGCGTACACAATTGTTCCTCTTTAACCAGTTGCTTCCGGCAACTGAAATCGGTCGTTGAGACTGTGAAATAACCCTCCGCTTTAGTCCACGAAGTAGGTGCCCTAAGCATTTTTTATTTAACCAACGCAAACACCACAGTGGCAAAGTATAAATTACCTGAACACAACGGAATGTTTGTACCAGTAGTGCTTGAAGAGCAACTGAATATAGGCACGTTCGAATGAGCACTGAACCAGTTAGTTGACCATGAATTAGATTTCAAAGCACTCGATGATCGATTTTGTAACGACCAAATGGGTGCACCCGCATACGACCCAAGAACGCTTATTAAAATTGTGCTGTTGGGTTATAGCCGCGGCATGATTTCATCGCGCAAGATCGAACGCGCTTGCGAGCAAAACACAGTATTTATGGCCATCGGCGGTGGTGCTCGTCCTAGCTACGGTCAGATTGCTAAGTTTGTGCGCGAAGTTGGTCAGGATATTGCGCCACTGTTTGCGCAAGTGCTGACAACTTGCGATCGGTTAGGTTTGATTGGCAAAGCGATGTTTGCGATCGATGGGGTCAAGTTGCCGTGTAATGCTAGTAAAGAGCGAAGCGGCACACACAAGGAGCTTAAGGATCGCGCGCGGCGCCTTGAGTCAGCCGCAGCGAAGTTACTAGAGCTAGACCAACGCGAAGATATTGAGGGACCTACGCGCGACGAGCAATGGTGCCAACAACGTGTCGATCAGTTGCGCAAAGAGGCGCAATCCACCCGTGATTTTATTAATAGCAATCAGCCACGACGGAACGTCAAAGGTGAAGAAATAAAATCCAGCATGACCGACGCCGACAGCGCAAAAATGTTAACCAGTAAAGGTGCAATCCAGGGCTAGGCGGCGCAGGCAACCGTTGACTCACAATCGCAAATCATAATTGCTGCTGACGTTATCGGTTCTGGCGCTGAGCAAAGCATGTTTTTGCCAATGGTTGATCAGGCTAACCGGTTTCTAGAACCGCATACGTTAATTACCGCTGATGCGGGTTACTTCAGTGATACCAACGTTCAAGCGCTTCATGATCGTGGTGTTGCCGCTTTAATTGCGGACACAATGATGCGCCAACGAGACCAACGGTTTCGCGATCCGAACCTGGCTTGCCGTTTCGGCGCTACGAAGCACAGGCTCAAGACTGTGCTTCGTGTTCAAACAGTGCCAAATGCAAACGTAAACCAGACAGTATCCGAGGTCGTCAAATCGCGATTTATTTAAGCAAACCGATTGACAATAACCGTGCAAGCGAATTGATGAAACAAGCCATTGACTCGGAGCGCGGCAGACGTCTTTACAGCCAACGCGTTGAAGCGGTAGAGCCCATGTTTGCCAATCTACGGCACCACAAAAGTATGAACCGTTTCACGGTGCGTGGAAAAACCAAGATCACTACACAGTGGCGCTTGTATTGCCTAGGGCACAACATCGAAAAGATAGCGCAGCACCCGTAAGGGCGACGGCCTGTAGAGCTAATATTACCTTTGTAAAAGCTAGAAATACGGCGCGTCGCTTGCTTAGTCCAATTAAATGAGTGAAACTAAAACAATGCAACAACAAAACAAACAAATCGATTAAATAAGCCCATCGTTCTTGAAAAAACGGGTTTATTCACAGTCTCGTTAGGCGTCACAAATGCAAGTTCCCCTACAGTTCCGCGACTTCTGGCACGAGTTCTCTTCAACCCGAATAGCGGACCCCACTCCGCGTTTTCTCGAAGCGTTTTTCTTTGACGACAACGAACCCAGTGCAAATGAACTGGCCGCGCTCGTCCTAGTTGGTAGAAAGCAAGCAACCGCAGGCCTCCTCTGGAGTCACGAGAAGGACAACCGGCCTCTCCCGCAGGCGGGCGACCTCAGCATAGTCACGGATTTTTCTGGAAAGCCCTCATGCGTGATTGAGACCCAAAACGTGGAGATCGTGCCCTTTGAGGAAGTCACCGCAGAGTTTGCAGCAACCGAAGGTGAAGGCGATGGGTCGCTTAGGTTCTGGCGCCAAGCGCACGAGGCATTCTTTGAGCGAGAGTGCCAGCGCATAGGAAGAACGCCGGAGGCACGTATGCCTGTAGTCTGCGAGAAGTTCAAAGTAGTCTTTTCGGGCAGCGCGCGGTGACGCCTAACACCTCGCTCTAGCTGAGCGCCAACGGCGTGGCACGCTGGCCATCAAGCGCTGGGGCTTCGCCCCATTTTGCGCATGCTGTCCAGCGCGCCACGCCGTCGTCGCCAGCTTAGCTCGAACGTTGAGACTGTGAAATAAACCTCCGATTTAGTCCACGAAGTAGACGCCCTAATCGTTATTTATTTAACCAACGCAGACACCACAGTGGCAAAGTATAAATTACCTGAACGCAACGGTATGCTTGTACCGGTAGTGCATGAAGTGCGATAGGGTGGGGTTAATGGATCGTTTAAGTTCAATCTAAAAGGAGTAAAGTTTGGTTTTCAACCCAAACGGTGCGTTGGCATTTTGAGTGAGCTAAATATCCAAGTTGAGTCGTTACAAAATCTCCTAGTCTCCAAAGCAACAGGCGGTTTAGAAAATGACGCCGAATTTATCAAATTGCGAAAAGTAGTAGTTGAACAACCCCAACTTGAATCAGTAATTCCGGCATTCCTTAATACTTGTAGAAATCTTGCTCAGTTTTGGCAATTCATTAAATACGAGTTTTCAAGTTATCACGAGCGACGAAACTACATTTGGGGGCAGTTTCGACCGATGCTGGATCTACTTGAAGCTGGAGTGCTTGCTCCCGCCGATAAAAGTGCAACGAAAGTCTTTGAACGGTTTGATTCAAAGTATGTTCAAACCGCTTGGTCAAAAGCTCTTGATCGCAGAAATGACGACCCTGAGGGCGCAATTACAATGGCTAGAACGCTAGTTGAGGCAGTCTGTAAGCATATTCTTGACGAATCTAAAATTGAATATGGAGATTCCCCCGATCTAAACAAGCTATATCGACTAACTGCGGAGAGCCTGAATCTGGCCCCTTCCCAGCATACAGAATTGGTTTTTAAGCAGATATTGGGTGGGTGTACCACTGTGGTAGAGGGTCTGGGTGCGTTAAGAAATCGATTAAGTGACTCGCACGGTAGAGGGAAAGTAGCAGTTAAGCCAGCTGCTCGGCATGCTGAATTGGCCGTGAACCTCGCTGGGGCGCTTTCGGTCTATTTAATTTCGACCTCTGAAGCGTCAACTAAAAATTGAACCTATCATTCTGTTATGCCTGAGAAGAAGCCAGATAAATGACAAACATTTTTAAAACGCTATTATCTAAATACGGAGTCTTAACGTTAACTTTGCGGGTATCGCTACTCTTTATCACAAGCATATGGTTTGCGTTTTTCCCAATTTACCTCGCCGTTATTTACATGTTTCATGAAGGTTTTTTTTCGTACGATTTTTTCATTGATGGCATTTTCGGCGTAAACACATTCCTTTTTGTTTTGCTTGTGTTTATTACGGTTTTTTCAATACATCTTTGGGGGTTTATTTACCTCTTTAGCAGGGCAAAGGTAGAGAATGGGAATCAAAAAAAGAAAACGTGCGCATACCTGTTCGCTTCCTTTGCATTGCTTTGGTCGGGTGTTTTTCACTATGTACTTTATGGTTTAGCTAATTCAGTGGGCGACGGGAATGCTTTATTTGGAATCAGTCTGCTAGGCCTAGCTATAGTTTTAGTTTTTACTTTTAATCTTGGAAAGCCTTGGAGCGACATCGCCTTGGATTGGAAGTCGCCAGTAATCATGGTTTTTCTAACTGCAACAATACCAGTGGTTCAAGCCGAAGAAGCAGCACGTCTTGTAGGTTACGCCCTTAAAAACTTTGCGATCGGTGGCGGAGTCTTAGCCAGGGTATATATAAACAATGATCATAAGAACGCCATTTTTTGCGGGCCGTTAACTTTACTAACACCGAAAAATGCTTACTTCCGCGATGGACTCCAGCAGCAAAGAATGATCGTAATTGCGGACGGCGTTTCAATATTGACCAAGAAGAATCATGCAGCGAAAGAAATGGCCGAATGTTTAGCAAACTTAAAAAGTTCAGCACGTTGAATGTTTACACACTTAATGCTCGTAGTTTTTGCATCCGAGAGGTATCGTTTGTGTTGGCGCAGATCGGGTTGAAGTACGGATTCACGCTCGCAGTATGCTCAGTAAACTGTGCATACTGCGAGCTCTGCGGGCAGCCGTCTCAGTCTGTATAACTGTGCCGTTATACCTACTATGAGGAAGCCCTTGAGATATAGCCAGTTTGGCTCCCGTAATGGCCGCATTGTGATCTATTTTCATGGGGTGCCAGGAGCGCCGGAAGAATGCAGCGCTTTCGATCTCGCAGGGAAAAATTACGGCCTTAGGTTTATTTGTTTCGATCGATTCTCGGTCGACCCGTCCATTACTGGGGAGGCGTATTACAAACTCTTGGCAGAAGAAATTTCGAAGATCTCTTTGGGGGAACAAGTTGACGTCGTTGGTTTTTCAATCGGAGCATTCATTGCGCTACAGACGATCCGGTACATGACCAATGGTGTCAGAAATCTGCATTTGGTTTCTGCAGCTGCACCGCTGGAAACTGGCGACTATCTTGAAACAATGGCGGGGAAGCATGTTTTTAAGTTGGCGAAAACATCTCCGACCGCGTTTGTTTTTTTGTCTTACTGGCAAGGATTACTTGCTCGGTTTGCACCCAAAGCCCTTTTTGACTTGTTGTTTATTAATGCCGCTGGCGCAGATATTAAATTGGCTGCCGACTGTGAATTTCGGGCCACCATTACCGAGGTATTGAAAGCCTGTTTTATTGGCCGCGTCCGAGGCTACACAAGAGACATTGGTCTTTACGTGCAGCCGTGGAATGCGACGCTCGGCGAGGTCTGCGTCAATACCTATATTTGGCATGGTGCCGAAGACAACTGGGCTCCACCGCTGATGGCCGAACACCTGAGGTCTGCAATTCCTGGTTACAAATCGACTTGGATTTTTAGCGAGCTTTCACACTATTCATGCCTGCACCACGCCGCACTCGAAATATGCAAGTTATCAAGTGAGGCATAACATGACGGTCGAATGGGATGCCTCTGTCTTCGCGCCTTTATCTCTTAGTTATACATAAAACAGCTTAGTAACCTTAAGTGAAACTAGATTAGTAAATCGAACGATAAGATAACGACTGGTTTCGATATTCAAATATGGGGGCCAGATCAATTGGCTTGATTTAGACAAGAAAATAATCAAAGCTTGCTTGCCCGGCCCGCTTAAATAAGTGAAACTAACGCAAGCAAAGAATCCACGAGCAAATCGGCTTGTTCTAACTTGTGATTTTGAAAAAACAAATTTATTTAAAGCCTCGTTAGGCCGCATAAACGCCACTACCGGAGTCCCCATTGCAAAAATCACTTGGTGCATTACTGCTTCTGGCACTCAGCCTCATTGGGGGCTGCAGCACCGCACCGACAGTGCCGTCGACAGAGACAAGCGGGCAACTCTATGAGACGGTGCTGGCACTTGATAAAGAAGCTTTTACTGCCTTCAATACCTGCGCGATGCCCGGGCAACTGCAGAAGCATGCGGGGTTCTTTGCCGAGGGGGTCGAGTTTTATCACGACAAAGGTGGCGTCACATGGACAAGAGCGGAAATGCTCGCAAACACGGAGAAGTACGTCTGCGGTAATTTCAGTCGTGAGTTGGTTCAGGGAAGCTTTCGCGTGTATCCAATCAAGGACTTTGGCGCTATCGCGCAAGGGGTTCACAAGTTCTGCCAGTTCAAGTCTGGTGTGTGCGAAGGTGCAGCGGAGTTTGTAATCGTGTGGCGCCAGCAAGGCAACTCATGGAGCATCACACGTGTCCTAAGCTACGGTCATCGGCCAACGTGAGCGTGCGGCCTAACCCCTCGTACTTAGTTTGTTAACCGCTAACAGTTCACACCACCTGACTCAACCGCAGGCAGATGAAAGAAATGCATAATTTTTCAATCGCACTAAAGGTTCTTGCACCCATATTGGTACTGGTGGCAGCACTTCACTTTTCATTTGGGAGTATGGCTGAAGTAATGCTTGGCGCTAATTTGAAAATAGGGCCACTCGATCCAGTTTTGGATAGTCAAGACAGGTTCTACGGCACAGCCTTTGTAATCTACGGCGTGCTACTTTGGGTTTGCGCCAAAGACGTAACAAAGTACGCGTTGATCTTGCGGTGTGTTTTCTGGTGCTGCTTTGTTGCAGGACTAGCCCGCCTAGTATCGTTTCTAGTCGTAGGGCCACCCTCGGCAATTGTTATGTTTATTTGGTTCACTGAATTGGTAATGCCTCCAATAATGTTGTGGTGGCTTAGCAATATTCTTAACAAAATAACTAGCGCGAAGCATGAAAAAACCTAGGTCACCCAATAGCTACCAACATGCATCAATTCACAGAAGGTATTGTTATGCCGTTAATGGAGCGAGTCGAAATTGCGCTACTTATTCAGTCTTCGATGGGTGTTGCTTAACATGTTGCTTCAGCAAACGTGCTACGGCCTTTGGCCTTCGCTCGATGTTGAGCTAAAACGTAAGGCGAAGCATGCCCGTCAACGGACTTAGCCACATTACTTTCGTAGTGAGTGATTTAAGTCGCTCGGCGAGGCTTTGGTGCGAAGGACTTGGTGCGTCGGAAGTTTATAACAGTGGCACCAACACATTTTCCCTTTATCCAGAGCGATTTTTTCTGATTGGCGAAATTTGGATCGCATTGATGCAAGGCCCAACTAGTGAGCGGTCGTATCGGCACGTAGCCTTTGAAGCGAATGAGAATGAGTTTCCAGAGTTCGAGCGACGGCTTCGTATTCTAGGCGTTGAGATACGCCCACCGCGTCTAACTCGACCGTTCAGCATGGACGCCATGCCCTCCGCAAGTCTTCGTACATCGCTTTTAGCTTTGTACAAAACCTCGCGCCGGGCATGCGCCAGCTAACGTATAGTTAGTCCGCAACAAGAATCATCCGAGTACTTGACTATGAGCAATAACCCCGCCCCCGAAGAACTGGCAACTTGGCAGCGTCGACTCGCTAGCCAGGCCAACAACCGCGCGTGGCGCCTTTCTGAGGCGCCGAGGCGCTCCCCAGAAGAAGACGAAGAAATGCTTCAAGCGGCAAATGCGGCCATGTATCTCTGGAAGATCGTAGGCAACGCGAACAATCGTGCACATGCTGCGCAGCTCCTGTCTCATGTCTACGCTTTGCTCAAATTAGCCCGTCCTGCCAAGCACCACCTTGCCCAAGTTGCTTCTACTTTCTTCAACGGAAACTCTGCGCCATGGGAAGTTGCCATTGCCCACGCAGTCGCGGCAGGTGTTGCGTCAGCCTGCGCCGAACATGAGAGCCACAAAATGCATTACGCCGAGGCTGTGCGCCTCATTGCAGCCCTCGAAGATCCTGAGGACCGCGAGATCATCAATGCAACGCTTAAAGTGGTACCGAAACCCGCTGGTACCGAAAATGCGGGCTAATCCGGCGTTCAAGCGGAGCTACGCAAACAGCCGCGCAGCCCGCTCAGCTCTAAGTTAGTCCTCAATAAATGAGAGTAGTGATTATAGGAAACAGCGGTAGCGGGAAAACTTGGCTAGCTGACCAAATTGCGCAAAGCTGTGACGTCCATGTCGTTCATTTCGACGAAATATTTTGGCTGCCCAAAGGTTTTAACCAACAGCGACCCGATTCGCAAGTGCTCGAATTAATCGATGAAGAACTGTCTAGGTCGAGCTGGGTTGCTGAGGGAGTTTTCGGAAAAATTGCGAGCAAGTTTTTACCGCAAGCTAGTGTTCTAGTATGGCTTGAATTACCACTAGATGTTTGCGTAAACCGATTGCGAATTCGTGGCTCAGAAAGTAAAAGGCACATGAATCGTGAACAAAGCGAAAACGGCTTATCGGAGCTCCTCGCTTGGGCAGGTAGTTACTACGAACGTACGGGCTCAAGCAGTTGCGCAGCACACCAAACAATGTACGATACGTTTGCAGGTGAACGTCATAAATTGCATTCTGAGCTAGAGGTAGTTGCGTATTTAAGCACGGTGACGTCAGCTCACCCTCGCACTAAAAATGAAGGCTAACCTTTTAATGGAACGGACGCGTTGCAAATCGGTTTCAAGCTTTTGTTATGTAATTGCAAGCCTTGTACAACAAGCACTCATTGGCGGCCTGTTGCGCGCCGCTTATCTATTCACCAACTGAGCAACTGTAGCTTCTAACGCCGCAACGCGCGCCTCAAGTGCTGCAATAGTACTTGCCGACTCACGTGAGCCACTTGTGGCCGTCGAGGCTTCGTATAACGAAACGTCAACGTCACCACAAAGCAAATGCATCCATCGCGCCTCGCGCGCACCGGGTGCCTTGGCTAGCTGAACCACTAGTGGTGCGCCGTGCGTTGGGTTGCGCCCGGCCTCTGTTTGCTCATTAAATTCAGCTAGGCTATTTAGCACTTGTTCAACTGCTGCGTTATCTACAAATTTGTACCAACGATCGCCATTGATCCGCAGTTCAGCCACTGTTTGAGGCCCGCGTAACAACAATAGCCCAACAATCACCGATTGTGGCTCACTAACATTTGCAATGCGTTGGAGCTGCTGTCCAAACCGCTTAACGCGACTGCCATAAGCCTCGGTCGTTAGCTGAATTTGCGCCAGCGTATCAATGGCTTCTTGCACGACCGCATCACTCAGTTCCATCAGCGGCTCACGACTGGTTTTTTGGTTGCAGCCTATGACCAAACTATTGAGCGTGAGTGGGTAGCTGTCAGGTACCGTACGGGCTTTTTCCATTAGGGTGCCAAGCACCCGAGCTTCGATGTTAGATAGAGGGCGCTTGCGTGGATCAAAAGCCATAGGATTTTCAATTTCTAAAACAAGCATTTAATCATGCCAATTCAAAAAACGTAAACCGGGAACACAAGAACACTGGGCAACATTTCGCGTAACCGGCGTTGCATTATGCTTTTTACACAATGCACATGATGGATTTAATGCTTCCTCGATCGCTTTACTAACAAACCGACTGATCTTGATCGGCTACGTCAGTTGCGTTTAGGTGTTCGCTGAGATCGCAATATCAAAGTTACCTTGTAATCTTAACGATGGATATTAAGATTACGATACGTAGCGACGCAACGACCTAGTGCAAATAGCCTCCGCCCTACGCCGCTCCCCGGCCGTGGCTGTACTTGGCCCAAGCTAAGTGGGCAAAACTACCTTGGCCAAGCAACTGGCGGCAAGGGCCAGCCTGAATCTATTTATCTGGACCAGCAATACGAGCGTGACCGCGCTCGTATTGCTGATCCGAATGTGTTTTTCAAAACCCACCCCAATGCTTTTATCGTTCTGGACGAGGTGCAGTACACGCCTGATATTTTTCGCCACCTGCGGCCAGAGATTGACCGTGTAACGGCCATAGCCAACTGACCAACATGAGCCAGTTGGCCGCCAGCATGGGCATTAGCGTGCCTACGGTGGGGCGATATATCGACCTGTAAGAGAGGCCGTGCGCATGCTCCGCCGCTTGCAACCCATGCATGTCAACTTGAACAAACGCTTAGTTAAAACACCCAAAACCTACCTGCGCGATTCGGGCTTGCTGCATGCTTTGCTGGGCATTAAAACTATCGACGATTTATTGTCGAGCCCTATGATGGGCTACTCGTGGGAAGGCTTTGTGTTGGAGCACATTTGCCAGCTTGCGCCGCGTGGTGCCGAGGTGATGTTCTACCGCACCGCAGCGGGGGCCGAGATGGATGTGGTGGTGCAACACGGCAGCCAAACTATTTGCTTTGAGATTAAATCTTCGTCCGCACCCAAAGTCACGCAAGGCTTTCATAACGCCATGCAAGACTTAAAACCCACTGCGACATTCATCGGGCGCAAGTGGACAAGCGCTATGCGTTTTCAGAGCAAGTTCAGGTGATTGCGCTCACGGATATTGCTAGTGCACTGAAGGGCTAGCCACCTCCAGTTGGGTTTAACTCGAACGCTAGACAAGGAACGTGGTTCTAGAAATCTGAAATTACGAAATCAATCGCAGACACAATTTCATGTCTGTAAGAAGCTAAATCCGCTTTCGGCTTAGTTTATTTGTGTTGTCATAGGCTTGAAACTGTTCCACTAGAACTTCCTCATGCGGTCATTGAATAGGCCATGTTTAGCTCTATAGCTGTTGTACGCCTCAAAACCAGCTTTATTGTCTAGTTTCCATTGCTCGCGTTCTTTTTCTAATACTTCTTCAGTAAGTGCTCTTTCAAGCGTAGCTGACAAGTTAATCTTCAAACTTTTGGCTTTAGCTAACAAATCACCATTGACGGTGAGGTTTGCTGCCTTTTTTCCGGTATTTGTGTCAAAAGTAGCGCCCATATAAACCTCAAATAAATGCGTTGTGCGTGTAGTCTATGCGCATTAAGAAATTTTTAGAGTAACTTTTGAGCGCGCATAAAAATATTAGTGTTGTACTAAACATCGTCCATAAACGGGCAGCTTATCCCATAGTTTGCAGCCAATGAAGATCCTTGCCGCTCGACTGCCACGCTTTGGCGCCGGTATAGCCTTGCGGCGCTTGGCTGCGTCAGATCTGGCGGCATTTCAAGCCTATCGCACCGACACCAAATTGGGTCGCTTTCAAGGTTGGTCAGCCATGCCTGACCCTCAGGCCCGCGAGTTCTTGGAAGAGATGAATAAGGTCCCACTCTTTCGCCCTGGTGAATGGGCTCAAATCGGAATCGCTGAGCCGGAAAGCTTGGCTCTTATTGGCGACATCGGGCTTTTTCTCGCCGAAGACTCGCATCACGCTGAGATCGGCTTCACTCTCGCTCGCCCAGCCCATGGTCGCGGGCTCGCAACGATGGCGGTTCGCGAGGCGGTGCAACTCGTTTTTCAAATGACCGTCGTCGAAAGCGTGCTCGGGATCACAGACGCGCGCAACCGTGCATCTATTGGAGTGCTCGAGCGCGTCGGCATGCGCAAACTAGAGGAGCGCAGCACAGTGTTCCGTGGCGAGTCTTGCGTCGAATATGTGTACGCTGTGGCCCGCAGTGACGGCTATCCGTTCTTGTAGCGTATTTACATAGCTTTTAGAGCATATGACACCACCTTCTACCCAACCCCCACTCTCGTCATATGATCGATAGATGATCAAGAATCGCAATCGACTTTTGCTACTTGTTGGCGATGGCTTTTCAGCCTTCGGGACCTGGATAGACTTTCTCGCCATCCTGACCCTTGCTGCCTACCAGTTCCAAGTCACGCCTTATCAAATGGCGGTCGTGAGCGCCGCTGGTTTGTTGCCGGGAATTCTCGCCGGTCCGTTTATTGGTCGGCTCTGTGACCGCGGGAATCCAAAGCAGATCCTGCTTGCCTCGATTTTGCTAAGAGTCGTCGCCACGGGCGCCGTCTTGTTTTGCCATGACTATCTTTTTTTTGTTGCTTTGGTGGGCCTGCGCTCTGTGTTCGCGACAGTTGCTTCACCCGCAATCAATGTGATGGCGGTTAGGTCCGTCGATTCGACAGATCGTCCACGCTTTTATTCGATCCTAAATGTGCTCAACAATTCTGCGAAGGTGCTTGCACCTGCAATCGGCACGGTCTCTAGTTCGCTAACGAGCGAAGCAGTTGCGCTCGTCATGTCGCTCATATTTTCGGCTGCGTCGTTCGTCACATTCGCCTTTATTCAGATTGCGGAAAAGGAACCAACACCTATTTCAAATGGAAAAACGGGTGCACCAATTGAAGCGCCTTTTGTGAGCCTAGTACCGTTACTGTGGGTTGCTACAACATGCGCGTTCTTTGTCTTTATGGTGAACAATCTCGTGCCCCTTGTGCTTCAGCAGTCAGGATTCGACAAAGCGCTATTGGGCTTGCTGGTGAGCTCGTCTGGGGCGGGCAACATACTGTCTGGTCTATGGTTGGCAAAAAGGGCTAACGCAAAACCTATGCGAGGCGTGCTGCAAGAAATGCTACTGCCAGCGATGTTTCAGGCCATTGGGTTCGGTGCGATTGGCGTGCTGCTTTGGTTAAAGCCCAGCAATACCGCCGTTATTTTATGCGCGCTCTTTTTTGTGATCGGAACCTTCAGTGCGCGATATTCGATCGCCATGAGTGTTCACGTTGCGGCCCATTATTCGGACTCGATAGGAAAAGTGTGGGGCTTTCTCCAGTCGTGGCAGAACGCTATGATCCTTGTCGCGCCAATGGTCGGGGCGGCTGTGCTCAACACTGCGGGTCCTTCCGCACTATTCGCGCTTGCTACTGCCTCGGCGCTGCTTTCGTTCGCGCTGTTCTTTGCGTCGGGCAAAGTTCGCGCATTGCGCTTACGAGCAGCCAAATTGACTTGAAGGGGTGGAAAACTAATCGCGGCGCTTTTGCATTCATGAAGTCTTCGTTACCTGCGAAGCGGATGTGCTTTAACTGATCGATTACCGGTACGATACCTACTTCAATCTCATCTACTTTCCAGTATGTATTGGACCAATACATGTATTTGACACGGAATACATTTGTCCATACAATAGGCTATGGATATTGAATGGGACCCAGACAAGGCGGTAGCCAATCTTAGGGATCATCACGTTTCATTTGCGGAAGCAGCAACCGTGTTGTTTGACGACTATGCATTGACGCGAAGTGACCCCGATATTTCTTTAGAGCAAAGGTTTGTTTCTCTTGGTCTGTCTGGAACAGGGGTGTTGCTGGTCGTAGTGTTTACTCACCGCGAACCCGATATTTATCGAATAATTTCTGCATGGAAGGCTAACAAGCCACAAAGGAAAGTTTATGAAAAAAATCGCCGCTGAACCTATTCGCGACATTGATTTCTCTAATGCAAAACGTGGAGCAGTTATTGCATTGGAGCCGGGTAAAACTAAAATATCAATCCGCTTAGACACTGCTGTAATCAATTACTTTCGCACGCAAATTGAAGAATCTGGGGCTGGAAATTATCAAAGCCTAATTAATGATGCGCTAGTCGCTACCATTCAACAACGTTCGATGCTTGATGCGGTGCGGAAAGTTGTTAGAGAGGAAATGCGGCAATTACCAGTATCCAAATCGCGATCAGTGTCCCGGGCTAAAGCGGCAACGGCTTAATCAATAAGGAGGTGAATTTTTGAGGCATTCATTTACACGCCGCAACCACGCGTTTATACATTGCAGCAATCAATAGTTGGATTTCACCAAGACTCAGAGCAACACTGGGTTGCAAGGCTTGAGTGTGGCCACAATCAACACGTCCGACACAACCCGCCTTGGACCAATCGTCCGTGGGTAATGACTGATGCAGGCCGAAGAGCAACATTGGGGAAGCAATTGTCATGCCGTAAGTGCGAGCAAGGTGCAGCACGAGACTGGGAACAGCCGTCTAGAAATGCGGTATAACATGTCGATCATTGCTTGCCAAATTCAATCTACTAGGATGCTCTCGTGACATACCAAATTGTCTATTCTTCAAAATCAGGGAGTCCGATGCAGACCGACGATCTGCAAGAACTGCTTGAGCATTCCAGACGCAGCAACGCGGCAAACGGCATTACAGGTGCGCTTGTTTACGAAGAGGGAATATTTATGCAGATCCTTGAAGGTGACAAGGATCTACTAAACGACTTGATGGAAAAGATAAGGCAAGACGTACGCCATGAAAATGTGATCGTCTTGCAAGAGCGCGAAGTTCCGGCGGCGGTCTTTGTTGGTTGGAAAATGGCCTTCGTTAGCGCAACACCGAAACAGGTTGCTCAGTGGGCAGGCATTAGCACGGCGAATGAAGCCAGTGAAAGCCCACACGAGACCATTGAAGACCAAAATCGGACCGCGCAGTTTGCACAAGACATTCTTGCGCTGCTGGTGGCCGACGACACGACAAAAGGGAAGGTCGAATGAGCCACACCATTCGATCAAGCCAACCCGAAGACGCTGAAATGGCTTCCGCTCTTATCCAACAGAGCTTTATTCAGCTTGTTGGTCCAGACTGGGAAGCACATGCTGTAGCTACTTTTCTAGCTGAAACCTCGGGCGAGTGCGTTCGCGAGCTGATTAGCAAAGCTGCATTCACAGCCGTTGCGGAAGTACAAGGTCAACTTGTCGGGTTCATACTGATGCCGAGCCCCGCTTTGATCGGACTGCTTTTTGTAAAGCCAGATTTTCTTCGTAAAGGAATTGCAAAGAGCTTGTGGCAAGCAGCGCGGCGCCATGTTGAAACTACTTCCAAAGAAGTCAAGACCGTTGAGCTGAACTCAACTCCTTTCGCGGTCGCCGCGTACAAGGCACTGGGTTTTTACCCGATTTCAGAGCCGTTTCGCCGTGCGGGTTGCCTTGCAACGCGCATGGCCTGTTGGCTACCGGGCGAGGCTCTTAAAGCGAGTGCGAATCAAATTAACGAACAGCAATGATAAAGCCTCCGCATTCCGGCCAGCGACACACAACGAAATATTTCGTTACACAACCGAGAAGATTCATTGCCGCTTGATTTGTATGATTTGGGCTACAAATCAACCATCGGTACCGCAATGTTTAATTCTTACTTTCGTTGGCAGTCCACAGTCAACACCCCTCGGCTTGCGCTCATTACATTGTTGGCATTCGTTTTCAACCTTTGGGCAACTGATCTTCTCAACTCGGCCTACGCGGCGTCTGCCTTTCCGGTTCCCTACTGGGAAGCGCAACTTTCATTTGATCATCAAAAACTCAAGGCGTGGTACGGCTACTTGCAAAGCAAAGGTACCTTTGATCAGTACGTAAAAACGCAACATATTGATTTTGTTTTCATCGCATCGGTGGTCGTATTGCACATGTCAGCGCTTCTCCTCATATCGCGCTTCGTGCCTTCGCAGTCTATCGCTCATCGGCTACTTGTCTGGGCCGCCTTATTGTCGATCATTGGACCTGCGGCCGACGCCCTCGAAAACGGCATCTCGTACTTTATGCTTGCTAACCCGACAAGCTTTGAGCCGAAATTAGCGCTCGCTTATTCATCAATGGCCGCGCTCAAGTTCGCGATGTTTACCGCCGCATACATAGCGGCAGTTGTCGGCTTGTTGGTGTCCATTTTTATTAGGGGCGCGAGGCTCTGGCCGCGCCAATGAGTTAAAAAAAAATTGGCGCGAATCAATCGCGCCAATCAGTTTAAAACGTTTGGTTAACCAAACTTTGTATTAACTATCCGCAGTGACTTTTGCAAACTTAGCTACGGCTTCCCATTTCTTAATTTCTTTTGCAATTTGATCGGCAAATTGCTCTGGTGTGTTTCCAATTGGGAACGCGCCTGAATCGCCAATACGCTTCAAGAAATCTGGATCTTTTAATAACTTGACTGTTTCGGCGTGAAGCTTTGTGACAACTTCTTTTGGTACTTGCTTTGGAGCAACCAAACCAAACCATGTGGAAGCATCGTAGTTTTTTAGACCGAGTTCGGCAAATGTTGGCAGGTCGGGCAATTGCGGAATACGTTTGTCGTTAGCTAGTCCAATCGCAATTAAACGACCTGATTTAACGTGGGGGAGGGTAGAGGTTAAGTTGTCCCAAATAATTGGAACCTGACCACCCAACACATCGTTTAAAGCTGGGCCTGCACCACGGTATCCGATGGCGGTCATAAAAATACCGGTTTGGAATTTAAACAATTCCATCGCCATATGACCAACACCGCCAGAGCCCGAATGAGCATAGTTATAACGACCCGGCGCCGACTTAATGGCTTTAATAAATTCTGCATAGTTCTTGGCCGGAAAGCTGGGGTGAACCGCAATAATGCCCGGAACCGCAGCAACGTTAACAATTGGCGCGTAGTCGGTGCGTGGATCGTACTTTAGGTTTTTATAAGTGCTCAGCGCGGTACCGCAAGTTGAAACAGTACCCATGCCGATGGTGTAGCCGTCAGGTGTCGACTTTGCAATTAATTCGGCACCGATGGTTCCGCCGCCACCAGCGCGGTTTTCTACAACTACTGGTTGACCTAAAATTGGGCCCAAGCGCGAAGCGAGCAAACGACCAACAATATCGGTCGAGCCACCCGGTGCAAATGGGATAATTAAGCGAATAGGCTTAGTTGGATAGGCACTTTGTGCAAATACGGGCATAGCGCTAGATACACCGGCGGCACCGGCAGCGGTTACGATTTGACGACGCTGCAAGGAAATAGATTTAGACGACTTCATTTAAGAACTCCATGATTTAAACTGAGTCAAGGGTAGCAAAAACGCAAGCTGCTGGCGATCCGGTAAACTGCGTATAGCCGAGTTGGGCGGTTGCTTGTCCAAACGACGCGTCGCTTTACCCCTTTCTTTCGTTTTTTAATTTTAAGTTTCGAGCTCAATATGTCTGGCAATAGCATCGGTTTACTGTTTAACGTAAGCACTTTCGGCGAATCTCACGGTCCCGCCATTGGTTGCATCATCGATGGTTGCCCCCCTGGGATGTCGCTTAGTGAGACCGATATTCAACCCGAACTCGATCGTCGTAAGCCCGGCACATCAAGGCATGTCACCCAGCGCCAAGAGTCCGATACGGTAAAGATTTTATCCGGCGTTTTCGAAGGGAAAACCACCGGTACGCCAATAGCGCTACTCATTCAAAACGAGGACGCGCGTAGTAAAGACTATAGCGAGATTGCTCAAAGTTTTCGCCCGGGGCACGCCGATTACACCTATTTGCAAAAGTACGGGATTCGCGATTATCGCGGCGGTGGTCGCTCCTCGGCCCGCTTAACAGCCCCAATTGTTGCTGCGGGCGCGGTGGCCAAAAAGTGGCTCAGCGAACATGCCGCTATATCTGTTCGGGCGCACATGTCTCAGCTTGGAAAAATAAAAATTGCTTTCGAAACTTGGGATGAGGTTGAAAAAAATGCATTCTTTGCCGCCAATGTTTCGCAAATTCCGGCACTAGAAGCGTATATGGATCAATTGCGCCGTGATGGTGACTCTTGCGGTGCGCGCATCGAAGTTGTTGCCCAAGGTGTTCCAGTGGGTTGGGGCGAGCCCGTGTTTGATCGATTAGATGCCGATATTGCCCACGCAATGATGGGCCTTAATGCAGTAAAAGCGGTCAGTCTTGGTGCTGGGTTTGATTCGGTAGAGCAACTCGGTTCGCAGCATGGCGACGAATTAACTCCCAATGGTTTTCGTGGCAACAATGCGGGCGGTGTGTTGGGCGGCATTTCCACCGGTCAACCCGTAACAGTATCAATTGCGATTAAGCCAACTTCGAGTATTCGTACTGAGCGCGAGTCTATCAATTTATCGGGCGAATCAACCTCGGTACGCACTTTGGGTCGCCATGATCCTTGCGTAGGTATTCGTGCGACCCCAATTGCCGAAGCGTTGCTTGCTCTTGTGTTGATTGATCATGCATTACGCCATCGCGCGCAATGTGGTGACGTGCAATCGCCTATGACCAAAATTGCAGGGTCGATTGCTTGATTTAGTAAAACGCCGATATGCCCAATAGCAGCGAGGGTCGCCCAATTGCCGCGTTATTTTTCGGCTATTTTTTCTATGTGGGAATATTTTCGCCGTACTTAAGTTTGTATTTTTCGGCACAAAAATTTGCGGTCGCAGAAATTGCCTTTTTGCTGTCCTTAACATCGGTATTGCGTATTTTTGGACCCTATGTTTGGGGGCAACTAGCCGATCACTTGCAACGGCCCGAACGTTTGGTGCAATGGGCGGCGTTTTTAATGATTCCGCTAACCGCGGCTTTAAATTACGGCAACTTGTTTGGCGACGCCTTTATCAACTACGCCATTATTTTAATGTTGCTGTTTTTTGTTTCTAGCGCATTTGGCCCAATTGGCGAATCTTTGGCAGTGGGTGTAACTGGCTCTGATCAAGGACGCTATGGCCGGTTGCGTTCGTTCGGTTCTATTGGGTACATCGTTGCAGTTTTAGCAATGGGACCAATTTTAGATTCGGTTGGCATTTTATCGTTGCCTTGGTGGCTGCTAAGTGCCAGTGTTATTTTGTTTTGCATTTCGTTAACGTTGCCGCGATCAACTTCAAACGCCTTGTCGCATATGGAACCTATTGTGGCGGTGTTGCGTCGCCCAGCGGTTGTTGCATTTTTCGGATCTGCGTTTTTAATGGTTTTTGCGCACTTTAGTCTGTACACGTTTTACTCGTTACACCTCGAAAAACTAGGCTTTACCAAGACCGAAATTGGCCTGTTGTGGGGCGCGGGCGTGGTTGCCGAAATTGTGCTTTTTTATGTGCAACATTTGTTCTTTAAACGGTATTCGTTACAGCATTTAGCATTGTTTAGTTTTGTAATTGCGGCGATTCGTTTTGCGCTAATTGGTGGCGTTGGCGATTCGACCGTGGCTCTAGTTTTTGTGCAACTATTACACGCAGTTACTTTTGCCCTGCATCATTCGGCTAGCGTGGCTTTGTTACGAACTTGGTTTGTGCCAGCCCAACAAGCTCGCGCGCAAGCGCTTTACATTGTTATTGCGTACGGCCTAGGCGGCACGCTAGGGTCTTTAGTGTTGGCGGTATTGTGGGAAAAAGTAAGCCCTGCCGCAGTTTTTTACGGTGCCGCAGTGGCTAGTTTGTTAGGATTTGCTTTTATGTACTACAGCAATCTATGCTCTGCAAATGAATCAATAGAAGGAAAACAACTGTGATTACAACAATGTTTAGTACCCGTTCCAATCAAAAACCGACGATTCGCGTTGCCAAGTGGGCAGCAGTTGGTTTGTGCTCGTTAGCGATCATTGGCATGACGGGCTGTAAATCGGTAAAAACAACTCAAGCGGGTACGGTCGGTGTCGACCGCAGTCAGCGAATGTCCAGCATGGTTTCGGAAAGCCAGCTTCGCCAAGGTGCCGCGCAAGCCTACCGCGAAGTGCTCGATAAAGAGTCCGCCAAAGGTAATGTTAATTCTGATGTTGTCTTGACAGAGCGTGTTCGGGCGATTTCTCGCCGCCTTATTCCGGCCACCAATGTGTTTCGGGCCGATGCACCCAATTGGCAATGGGAAGTTAATGTGATTCGGTCCGATGAATTAAATGCGTGGTGTATGCCTGGCGGAAAAATAGCCATTTATACCGGCATCATTACGCGCCTAAATTTAAATGATGATGAAATTGCTGCCATCATGGGTCACGAAATTGCACATGCGTTGCGCGAACATGCGCGCGAACGTGCTTCGGAACAAATGGGGCTTAGCGTGGTCGCAGCGGGTGCGGGCATTGCCACCGGCAGCAAAGCAGTGATGGACATGACCAGCCTCGCTTTGCAAACCACTTTCGGTTTGCCACACAGCCGCTTGCACGAACAAGAGGCCGATCGTTTGGGCATAGAGTTGGCCGCTCGCGCCGGTTACGACCCACGTGCAGCCATTACGCTTTGGCAAAAAATGGCCAGTCAAGCGGGCGCAAAAGGGCCGCAATGGTTAAGTACTCACCCGTCACCTCAAACTCGGATTCAAGACTTAACCGCTTATGGGGCCAAAGTTCAGCCGCTGTACGAAGCTGCCCGAAGCGGTCAACCGCCGCCCAAGCGTTGAAACAATAAAGAAAGTGGGGGTAATTTGCCCCGCTTTTTTTGAAGTTTTAAGGGGGGTGTGCGTGGCATAATCTGGGGTGATTCGCAGTTTTTTCCACGTCAACTTCGGTCGATTTAATCAACGACCGTTTTTACTAAGAACCCTATGCTACGCACTTTATACGACAAACTTTGGGACGACCATGTTGTTCACGAAGAGTCTGACGGCACTTGCTTAATTTACATTGACCGTCATTTGGTTCACGAGGTTACTAGCCCTCAAGCGTTTGATGGCCTGCGCCTTGCAGATCGAAAGCCTTGGCGAATCTCGGCTAATTTAGCTGTTGTGGACCATAACGTACCAACAACAGATCGCAGCCTTGGCATTACCGATCCAACATCTCGCGCGCAAGTCGAAGCGCTGGATAAAAACGCCAGCGAGTTTGGCTTGCAGTATTTCAATATTAAAGATCAACGCCAAGGCATTGTTCACGTTATTGGCCCAGAGCAAGGCGCAACGCTGCCGGGCATGACCGTAGTTTGCGGCGATTCGCACACCAGCACACATGGTGCCTTTGGTTGCCTAGCGTTTGGCATTGGTACCTCAGAAGTTGAGCATGTGTTGGCGACGCAATGTTTAGTCGGCAAAAAATCTAAAAACATGTTGGTACGTATTGACGGGCGCTTAGGGGCTGGCGTTACCGCAAAAGATTTAGTGTTGGCCGTTATTGGCCGCATTGGTACCGCTGGCGGCACCGGATTTGCTATTGAGTTTGCGGGTTCGGCAATTACTGCGTTGTCGATGGAAGGGCGCATGACGGTTTGCAATATGGCAATTGAAGCGGGTGCTCGTGCCGGCATGGTTGCTGTCGATCAAACGACCATCAATTATTTAAAGGGCCGTCCATTAGCTCCAACGGGCGATTTGTGGAATGTTGCGGCTCAACTGTGGTCGGGCTATGTTAGTGATGTTGGTGCAAAATTCGATTCAATTGTAGAACTTCGCGCCGAAGATATTCGCCCCCACGTCACTTGGGGAACCTCGCCCGAAATGGTAGTGTCCATCGAAGACCGCGTACCCGATCCAGACAAAGAAAAAGACTCAACACGTCGTGAAGGCATGGAGCGCGCATTGCAATACATGGGTCTCACACCGAATACCCCAATTGATCAAATAAAAATCGACAAAGTATTTATTGGTTCTTGCACCAATTCGCGTATCGAAGATTTGCGCGCGGCGGCCGTAGTGGTGCGCGGACGTCGTAAAGCCGACAGTGTCAAAATTGCATTGGTCGTGCCGGGTTCGGGTTTAATTAAAGCGCAAGCTGAAGCCGAAGGTTTAGATAAAATTTTTATCGCCGCTGGGTTCGAATGGCGCGAGCCAGGTTGCTCGATGTGCCTTGCCATGAACGCCGACCGTCTTGAGCCGGGCGAGCGTTGCGCCTCTACCTCCAACCGTAATTTCGAAGGCCGCCAAGGCGCGGGTGGACGAACGCATTTAGTCAGCCCCGCCATGGCGGCAGCTGCCGGTATTGCTGGGCATTTTGTTGACGTTCGAAGGATGGGAGCTTAACCATGCGCGCATTTACTATTCACCGTGGGGTAGTCGCCCCAATGGATCGCTCGAACGTTGATACCGATGCGATTATCCCGAAGCAATTTTTAAAATCAATTAGTCGCGCCGGTTTTGGGCCTAACTTGTTTGATGATTGGCGTTACCTTGATAAAGGTGAGCCAGGAAAAGACAACTCAGTACGCCCACTAAACCCCGATTTTGTTTTAAACCAAGCGCGGTTTCGTAATTCAAGCGTGTTGTTGTGCCGTAAAAACTTTGGTTGCGGATCGAGCCGTGAGCATGCCCCGTGGGCGCTAGAGGATTACGGTTTTCGGGCCATTATCGCTCCTTCGTTCGCCGATATTTTTTACAATAATTGTTTTAAAAATGGCCTGTTGCCCATTCGTTTAAGCGAGGCGGAAGTTGATGCGTTGTTTTACGACGTGCAAACTTTCCCTGGATTCGAATTAACCATCGATTTGGAAAAACAATTGGTTTCTACAATTGATGGAAGCAAGGTCATGCCGTTTGAGGTCGAAGGTCATCGCCGTTATTGCTTGCTAAATGGGTTTGACGATATTGGTTTGTCCTTGCGTCACGCCGACAAAATCCGTGAATTTGAAGCCAAGCGTCTATTGACTCAGCCCTGGCTCGCCAACACTTTGTAATTGTTTTTAGATCGATATTTAAAATGAAAATAGCAGTCTTAGCCGGTGACGGCATTGGCCCCGAAATTACTGATCAAGCAGTCCGTGTTTTGGAAGCACTAAACATTGGGCTTAGTTTTGACTATGCAGCCGTTGGTGGCGCAGGTTACGATCAATTTGGCGACCCATTGCCCGAAGCAACCGTTAAAGTTTGCGAAGGTGCTCGTGCAATTTTGTTTGGTTCGGTTGGTGGTCCGCAGTATGACAAATTAGATCGCCCAAAGCGCCCCGAGCAAGGTCTATTGCGCCTGCGTAAACACTTTGACTTATTTGCAAATTTTCGACCCGCAATTGTTTACGAAGCGCTCGCACATGCGTCACCCTTAAAGCCTGAAATTGTGGCGGGTTTAGATATCTTAATTATGCGTGAGCTAACTAGCGATATTTATTTTGGACAACCGCGTGGCATTCAAAAAAATGCTGCAGGTCTGCGCGAAGGCTTTGATACGATGCGCTACAACGAGGCGGAAATTACACGCATCACCCATGTTGCGTTTCAAGCGGCGCGCAAGCGTCAGCGCAAAGTGTGCTCAATCGATAAATCAAACGTCTTAGAAACCACGCAGTTGTGGAAAGACGTTGTAAACGAAATTGCTCCGCAATACCCTGATGTTGAGTGCACCCATATGTTGGTCGATAATGCGGCGATGCAACTAATTCGCAACCCTAAGCAGTTCGATGTATTGTTGTGTGGAAATATGTTTGGCGACATTCTGTCGGACGAAGCTTCTATGTTGACTGGGTCTATTGGTATGCTGCCGTCGGCTTCGGTAAACGGTAAAGGGTTTGGCTTATACGAGCCCATTCACGGGTCAGCGCCCGATATAGCAGGTAAAGGTATTGCAAATCCTTTGGCTACAATTTTGTCCGCTGCAATGATGTTGCGGTTTTCGTTAGATCAAGAGGCAGCTGCTGCAAAAGTTGAAGCTGCAGTTAAAAAGGTTTTGGGGCAGGGTATTCGCACTGCGGATATTGCTGGGCCCAATGATGTTAAAGCCAGTACTAAGACAATGGGCGATGCGGTTATTGCTGCCTTGTGATTGCTGCCTTGTGATTGACGCCTGGTAATAAAAATTATTTAAAGAGTTTGGAATGAAAAAGTTAGTCACTGGTTTAGTAGGTTGGCGCGGCATGGTGGGTTCGGTGCTGATGCAGCGCATGCGCGAAGAAAACGATTTTGCGTTAATTGATCCTGTTTATTTTAGTACTTCGGCTGCGGGTCAAACGGGCCCGGATTGGGCCGGTAGCCCAATGTTGCGCGATGGCAATGACATCGAAGTATTAAAAACTATGGAAGTCATTATTACCTGCCAAGGTGGTGACTACACCAAAGCCACTTTACCTAAACTTCGCGCTGCTGGCTGGAATGGGTTTTGGATTGATGCAGCTTCTGCGGCGCGGATGGATAAAGACGCCATAATTATTCTCGATCCAGTTAATTTAGGCGTAATAAAAAACGGCTTAACTAATGGCTTAAAAACTTACGTTGGAAGCAATTGCACCGTCGGTTTAATGATGATGAGTTTAGCTGGCTTATTTCGCGAGAACTTAGTCGAGTGGGTCAGTTGTATGACCTACCAAGCCGCTTCGGGCGGTGGTGCTGCAAACATGCGTGAATTGATTGAGCAAATGGGTGTTTTGCATCGCTCAGTTGCTATGCATTTAGGCGACCCAGCCTCGGCAATTTTAGAAATTGATCGCGGTGTTACCGATGCGATGCGCGCAAGTAGTTTTCCAGCCACCCATTTTGGCGGCGTCGCATTGGCAGGCAGCTTGATTCCTTGGATCGATTCAGATCTTGGCAACGGAATGTCACGCGAAGAATGGAAGGGCGGCGCTGAGTTCAATAAGATATTGGGCTTACCCCCAATGGGCGAGCCAGGCTCCGTTCCAATTGAGTCGTTGTGCATTCGAATTGGTGCGATGCGCTGTCACAGCCAAGGCTTGACGATTAAGCTGGCTGACAATGTTCCGCTGAACGAGATCGAACAAATGATTGCCGAGGCCCATCCTTGGGCAAAAGTTGTCAACAACACAAAAGAAGATTCGATTCGCGAACTGAGCCCTCAGTCAGTGAACGGTACGCTCATGACGCCCGTGGGACGCTTAAGGAAACTGGCGATGGGGCCGGATTACCTCAGTGCGTTCACAGTAGGCGATCAGTTGTTGTGGGGGGCGGCTGAACCATTACGCCGCATGCTACGGTTGTTAGCTGAAGGTTGATTTCAAGTAATTCGACGCATTTTTAGGCGTTACGCACAAGCGACAGGTTTCGACCTTACATGTTAGTTAAGCTTGCGATTGTAAGTGGCTGATGTTACGCTTGTTTCTACCAAATTTAGCCAAGAGCAGGTGCCCTCTTTGCAGAACAATAAAAAATCGTTTAATCGCGGAGCCAGTAAGCGCTCCTTGATCTCTTTAGCAGTCGCGTTGGCTTTTGCCACGGGCGCTTCACAAATTAATGCTGCCGGCCTAGGCCGGTTGAGCGTTCAGTCCGCTTTAGGCCAGCCTTTAAGGGCTGAAGTCGAAGTAACTGCTTTGGGTAAAGACGAGGTTGGCAACATTGTTGCCAAGTTAGCCTCTCAAGACGCCTTTAAGCAGGCCGGTCTCGAATACAGCCCATCATTAAGCAACCTTCGATTTACGGTTGAAAAGCGTGCTGATGGTCGGCATTTTGTGCGAATTACGTCAGCAACGCCAATCAACGAGCCTTTTGTTGATTTAATGGTCGAGTTAACCTGGCCAACAGGGCGCTTTGTTCGCGAATACACATTCTTGTTAGACCCAGCTGAGCTAAAAGTTGGCGCGCAAACTGTTGCGGGTGGCGAGACTCGCACCGAAACAGTGGCTCCCCCACCGCCTTTAGCGGCCCTGCTGGCAATCGCTCCTTCAATTGCTCCATTGGTTCCTTCGGGCGTAGCGCTAGCGCCAAAAGCTGCTCCCGCACCACTACCAGTTGCAAAAGCCACTGCTAAAGCAACGCCTGCAGCATCAAGCGCCAATTCGCCCGCGGGAAGCGTTGATGTAAAGCGCGGCGATACATTGGCTCGAATTGCAATGCGCAATAAACCTGCATCCGTTTCGCTAGAGCAAGCCATTGTTGCGATCTACCGTGCAAATCCTTCGGCGTTCTTGGGCAACGTTAATCGCCTAAAAGCCAATGTTAATTTAAACATTCCTGACGAAGGCGCAATGGCTGCGGTCTCCGTAGCTGAAGCGCGCCAAGAAGTTAGAGTTCGTAGCACCGGCTTTGCAAACTACAAAACACGGGTTGCACGCGCCGCTAAAGCCGCTCCAAGTGTGGCTAAAGCTGGTCAATCAGCTTCGGGCGCAATTGGTGCGCAAGTTGTAGATGGTTCACAAAAACCGTCAGCGCAAGATCAAGTTAAGCTTTCCAAAGGTACGGGCAAGGGCACTGGCTCGGCTTTGGGTGCAACCGGTAAAGAAGCAAAAATTGCTTCTAGCGCAGCCCTTAGCGAAGCTAATTCACGGGTGTCAGCACTTGAGAAAAACGTAACCGATTTACAAAAGCTTTTGTCGGCTAAAGACAAGCAGCTGGCTGACGCCGAGGCCCGTTTAAAAACGGCTGGCACCGTTGGCAAGACGGCGGATGGCGTAATTGGCAAAGCACCAATTGCAACAGCGAAAATTGAAGCGCCTAAAATCGAAGCGCCTAAAGTCGACATTCCTAAACTTGATGCTAAAACTGCCAAAGTAGAAGCACCAAAGCTAGATTTGCCGAAAATCGAAACACCTAAGATTGAAACACCGAAGGCCGATGTGCCTAAGGTAGTTGCTAAAGTTGAAGCGCCTAAATTAGATTTACCAAAGGTCGAAACACCTAAGGCGCCGGCAGTTCCCGCTGTACCAACAGGTGTTGCGACAGATCCTCTAGCTAAGTTTGATACACCTAAGGTCGATAGTCCTAAAGTAGAGGCGCCTAAAATAGATGCGCCTAAAGTAGACGTACCTAAGGTCGACACTCCAGTTGCAGTTGTACCAAAAGTCGAAGCGCCTAAATCCGTTTCACCCGTTCCAACGCCTGCTGTCGAAAAAGGAATTTTTGAAACAGTTCAGGATGATTACCCATTTGCATTACCTGGCCTCGGTGGATTAGCTTTGGTTGGTGGCGCTTACGCACTGTATGCAATGCGTCGTCGCAAAAAAGCTGAAAAGTTTGAAGACAGCTTGATGGAAGGCGAAGCTTTTAGTGCCAACTCTTTATTTGGTACTACGGGCGGCCAAAACGTTGATACCAGCGTTGCCACTAACGCAACTTCTACAAAAACCGAATCCGGTGTGGAAGTCGGTTCAACTGAAGTCGATCCGATCGCAGAAGCCGAGGTTTATATTGCCTACGGCCGTGAAGGACAGGCTGAAGAAATCTTAAAAGAGGCCCTACGTAAGCAAGGTGATCGTCAAGCGATTCGGATGAAATTGCTCGAAATTTACGCTGGCCGTAAAGACACTGCAGCGTTTGAAGCCGTTGCGCGCGAAATGCACTCGCAAACTCGTGGCAAAAATGAAGAGTGGCCTAAAGTAGTAACTTTGGGACTATCGATTGATCCAAGCAACGATTTGTACACTGGCGCAGAATCAGGTTCTGGCCTTTCAGGCAAAGCGATTGGTGGTGTCGCGGCTGCAGGTGCTCTCGGCGTTGGCGCTATAGGTGCAGGGCTCTCGGCGCTGAGTGGTAAGGCTGATGCGGCTGTTGGTGGCTTTGCCCAATCGGGTAAAAATATCTCTAGCAACGCGATGGATTCGTTACAAGCCGCGTCACAAATCGTTCCACCAATTCCAGACTTTATGGCGGACCAGAAGTTTGGTGACACCAAACCGTTGGACACAAAAACTGAGTCTTTAGATTTTGATTTCACGCCCAAGACGACGATCTCGAAAGCAGCTGAGCGCCTAGGTGGCAACACCCAACTGCCAAACCCAAGTAATACTTTTGGCGAGCTCGACTTGCCAAGCCTAGATTTGCCAGCAAAAATCGGTGGTTCAATCGGTGGTGGCAAAAAAGCTTTAGCCGACGATCTAGATTTCAGCATCGACTTACCTTCATTGGAGGCCTTAACTGGTAACGGCGGTTCGTCGGCAAACAGTGGCTTCGATATGGACTTCAATAGCACAGCAACTGCTGTTGCGAGCAATACAACCCAGTCCGCTGCTTGGCAAGAAATGGCTACAAAGCTAGACTTAGCAGCCGCTTACGAAGAAATTGGCGATAAAGACGGTGCACGTGAATTACTAGACGAAGTTGTTAAAGGTGGTGATTCTTCGCAGCAGCAAAAAGCAAAAGCGATGCTCTCAAAGCTCAGTTAAGTTTTTTGCTTGCTCGATAAAGCGGCATCACCTTTGGTGGTGCCGTTTTTTTATGGGCCAACCGTTAAACTGCAAGTTGTATTGTCGTGAGATTTTTTAATTACCAACATTGAATAGAAACGCTGCATTACCTTATGCCTCGCATTGCACTTAGCCTAAGTTACCAAGGTCAAACCTTTAACGGATGGCAGACTCAACCTTCTGGCAATACGATACAAGACCAATTGGAAGCGGCGCTAGCAGTTATCGAGCAAGGCGCCGTAAACACTATTTGCGCTGGCCGTACCGATGCGGGCGTGCATGGGCTAGCCCAAATGGTGCATTTCGATTCTGCGCTTGATCGCCCGCTAAATGCTTGGGTACGTGGCGTTAACTCCCACTTGCCGCGCTCGATTGTGGTTAATCAGGCTTGGGTTGTTCCCGATTCTTTTAACGCCCGTATGAGCGCTTTATCGCGCACTTATGTTTACTTGATCGTTCAACATCCAACACGCCAGCCCGTTTGGGAGGGGCGCGCTGGCTGGAGTTTTCGTCCCCTTAATATCGATGCGATGCGCGAGGCGGCGAAACTGTTTTTAGGTCGGCAGGACTTTAGTGCATTGCGCTCGTCCCAATGCCAAGCGGCCACGCCCGTTCGCACCATGACGCGCTGCGAAGTCTTGGCTGATTCGCAATTTATTGTCGTTCGTGTCACTGCCAATGCGTTTTTGCATCACATGATTCGTAATTTGGTTGGCATGCTGGTCATGGTGGGGCGTGGGACGCAGCCAGTGGCATGGGTCCAAGAAGTGCTTGATTCGCGTAATCGTGCCCTAGCTGCGCCAACATTTAGCGCCGATGGTTTGTATTTTTATGATGTAGAGTACGCCAACGAGTACGCAATTAAAGCAAACCAATCGGCTGCATTGTTACCGTTAATTGATTTACGATAAGTTTTTACCCAACCCATGCTGCAACCTAGCCTTACCCCGCCTTTGTCCAGTCTTGCTGTCCGCACCCGAATTAAGTTTTGTGGTTTAGTTCGTTGCGAGGACGTGCGTGATGCTGTGCATCTTGGCGCCGATGCAATTGGGTTTGTTTTTTACGAGAAAAGCCCGCGCGTTTTAAATGCTGACGAGGCGCTTGCATTACGCAGGTTGTTGCCGTCTTGGGTCTCGGCTGTTGGCCTTTTTGTGAATGAATCGGTTGATGAAATTCGACGGGTTTCCCAAATGGTTGGGTTAGATGTTCTTCAGTTGCATGGTGATGAATCACCAGAATTCGCCGCCAAGGTTGGTGCTGCATGTCAGCTGCCGTGGTGGCGTGCCGCAAGGTGCCGAAATCAAACAGATTTGCTACACTGCATACAACAATTTCCTAGCGCTGAAAGTTTGTTGTTGGACAGTTTTAGTCCAATGTTTGGTGGAACAGGCGAGACGTTTGATTGGGCAATATTGGCCGAAATCGAACGCTTGTTGGGTCCGCAGCAATACGCACTAGTGCGCTCAAAAATGATTATGTCCGGTGGTTTAAACGAAACGAATGTAGGTCAGGCAATTGCAAAAATTCAAGCGATGGCGGTAGACGTCAGCAGTGGTATACAAGGCACTAACCCACGAGAAAAAGACGCCAAAAAAATGGCTGCGTTTATCGCAGCCGTTGTTAATGCAAACAATTCTGCAACCATTTAATTCGAGATTGAACCTATGAAACTTTACGACCTACCAGACCAGCGTGGACACTTCGGCCAATACGGCGGAACCTTTGTTTCCGAAACACTGATTCACGCACTCGATCAATTGCGTGATGCCTACGCCAAGTATAAAAACGATCCAGAATTTTTAGCCGAGATTCAAAACGAACTAAAATATTTTGTGGGTCGACCAAGCCCGATTTATCACGCGAAGCGTTGGTCCGAAATGTTGGGCGGCGCGCAAATTTACTTTAAGCGTGAAGATTTAAACCACACCGGCGCGCACAAAATTAACAACACGGTAGGCCAGGGCTTGTTAGCAAAACGTTTGGGTAAACCCCGCGTCATTGCCGAAACGGGTGCAGGGCAGCACGGCGTTGCAACCGCTACTATCGCAGCACGCTTTGGCTTAGAGTGCGTTGTGTATATGGGTGTAGACGATATCGTGCGTCAAGCGCAAAACGTTTATCGCATGAAACTATTGGGCGCAACGGTCGTGCCCGTTACTTCGGGTTCGCGCACTTTAAAAGACGCGTTAAACGAAGCCATGCGCGACTGGGTAACCAATGTCGAAAATACTTTTTACATTATTGGCACAGTTGCCGGTCCACATCCTTATCCGATGATGGTGCGCGACTTTAATTCGGTAGTGGGCAAAGAATGCGTTACGCAAATGCCCGATTTAATTGGCCGTCAACCGGATTATGTTGTTGCCTGTGTTGGTGGTGGTAGCAATGCCATGGGAATTTTTTACGATTACATCGGTCACGAACAAGTTAAGTTAATCGGTATAGAAGCTGGTGGTGAAGGTGTTGAAACCGGTAAGCACTCGGCCTCGTTAACGGCGGGCACACCGGGCGTGTTGCATGGCAACCGTACTTATTTATTGCAAGACGAAAACGGCCAAGTAATTGACACGCATTCGGTTTCAGCTGGTCTCGATTACCCCGGCGTCGGCCCAGAGCACGCTTGGTTAAAAGACTCGGGCCGCGCTCAATACATTCCAGTTAATGATGACGCTACTTTGAAAGCTTTCCATGATTGCTGCCGCATCGAAGGCATTATCCCGGCACTAGAAAGCAGTCATGCGCTCGCGTACGCGGCACAACTTGCGCCGACCTTGCCAAAAGACAAAGTGATTTTAGTAAACTTGTCTGGTCGTGGTGATAAGGATATGCAAACCGTAGCGCAACGAACTGGAATGACGATTTAAGTATGAGCAACAACGCTACAAAATCTAGAATCGCAGCAACCTTTGATCGCTTAAAAGTTTCGGGTCGTAAAGGGCTTATTCCGTACATAACATCGGGCCATCCTAACCCCACAATTACCGTCGAGTTAATGCACGCGATTGTGGCCGCAGGGGCGGACGTCCTCGAATTAGGGGTGCCGTTTTCGGACCCAATGGCCGACGGTCCTACAATTCAACGTTCGAACGAATTAGCCTTAACTTTTGGTGTTGGCTTAAAAGACGTCTTGGGCTACGTTCAAGAATTTCGCACTAAAGACAACGTCACCCCCATCGTTTTAATGGGGTACGCAAACCCAATCGAACGGATGGGTACACAAGCCTTTGTTGAACGCGCTGCAAAAGTTGGCGTGGATGGCGTTTTGGTGGTCGACTATCCACCAGAAGAAGCAATCGATTTTTCGGCTTTGTTGCGCCAACATGGTTTAGATCCGATCTTTTTGTTGGCGCCAACCTCAGCCGACGCTCGAATTACCAACGTTGCCAAACAAGCTAGTGGCTATATTTACTATGTTTCCCTGAATGGGATTACAGGTGGTGCAAGTCCAGACTTGGTCGAAGTTAAAGCACGTGTGGCGCATGTAAAAGCCTCCACGGGCTTGCCAATCGGGGTGGGTTTTGGCATTAAAGACGGCGAAACTGCGCGGGCAATTGCTGAATGGTCCGATGCGGTCGTAATTGGCAGTAAACTAATCCAAGAAATTGAAGCAGGGCCGGTAGAATCGGCTGTGGCACGCGCTTCTACCTTTGTTGCATCCATTCGCAACGCAATGGATCGCCCGTAACATTCTTAAGGGGAATACGATGAGTTGGTTAGAAAAGATTCTTCCACCACGGATTAAGCGCTTAGGGGCTACCGATGATCCACGCCGTACCGTGCCCGAAGGTGTTTGGGCTAAGTGCCCAAAGTGCGATGCAGTGTTGTATGCAGCCGATTTAGAATCAAACCAATCCGTTTGCCCAAAATGCGATCATCATTTGCGCCTTAAAGCGCGCACGCGTTTAAATTATTTATTGGATGCCGAAGGTCGCTACGAGTTGGGTCAAGAAGTAGTGCCGACCGATCCTTTAAAGTTTAAAGATAGCCGCAAGTACACCCAGCGTTTATCAGAAGCCATGGAGTTAACCGGCGAGACTGATGCGCTAATTGTGATGGGTGGCTCTATTAAATCGTTACCCGTTACTGTTGCCTGTTTTGATTTTGAATTTATGGGCGGATCGATGGGTTCGGTCGTCGGTGAGCGTTTTGTACGTGGCGTGCAAAATGCGATCGAGCAAAAAACCCCGTTTATTTCTATCTCGGCCTCGGGTGGCGCGCGCATGCAAGAAGGTTTGCTGTCGTTAATGCAAATGGCTAAAACCACGGCGCAGTTGGCTCAGCTGGCCCAAGCGCGTTTGCCCTACATTTCAATTTTAACCGACCCAACAATGGGCGGAGTCTCGGCAAGTTTTTGCTTTATTGGCGACGTGGTCATTGCCGAGCCTGGCGCTTTAATTGGTTTTGCTGGGCCGCGCGTTATTGAACAAACCGTGCGCGAAGTTCTGCCCGAAGGGTTTCAACGCGCGGAGTTTTTAATGGCCAAAGGTGCGGTAGATTTGATCGTGGATCGACGTCAAATGCGCGATGAGCTTTCTCATTTAATCGCCATGCTCAATAAACAACCCGTTGACGCAATCGCGGGATAGGGTTTGTTTGCGTTAGCAAAATACGGGCAGGGCATTTGCCTTACCCGCCTTAGTATTCTGCTGGATACGCTTGGTATTAATCGCGGGCAGTTAGCTGCAAAATCGGTAGTTGTTTGTGGTAGCAACGGCAAGGGCAGTTGCGCTGCAACTTGTGAATCAATTGCGCGCAATATTCAATCAACAGCGGGTGTTGGTTTAAAAACTGGCCTTTTTACGTCGCCGCATTTGTTTCATTTTTCAGAGCGATTTCAAATTAATCGCGCACCAATTGGTGCAAGTGAATTAAAAACTTACATTGCCCGCGTAATGGCCGGCATTCAAGCCTGCGGTTCACCTGCAAATCAGTTTGGTGCCTTCGAAGCTCAATTTGCTTTGGCGTGTTTGTATTTTCAAGAGTCCGATTGCGATGTGTTTATTTTTGAAGCGGGCATTGGTGGTCGTTACGATCCAGTACGGTTAGTTCAATCCGCATTTGTGGCCGTGACCTCACTAGATTTAGAACACACCGCGTTGCTAGGCAATACGCTTGAACTGATTGGATTCGACAAAAGCGATGCTTGCCCCCCGCAAGGTACGGTGTTTTATGGTCCAAATTGCAAATCACTAATGCCGATCTTTACGACTTATAACAAACTTCGTAACGTAGAGTCGGTAGCGGTCGAGCGGCACCCTTTGGCGCATCATCAACGTTTAGATGGCGAATTTCAACAAGACAACGCTTCGGTTGCTATTGCGCTTATGCAGGCATGGTTTACGCAACAGCAAAGATCGAACTTTAACGTTGGCAATTTTGGCAGTACTACTTTTAATGATGCGACTTTTAATACTGCGACTTTTAATGAGGCGATTTTTAATGCTGCTGTCGTACGTGGTTTGCAAACAGTGCAATGGAATGGTCGGATGCAAAAAATTAATGATCAACCCTTGGTCATTGTTGATGTCGGCCATACGCCGGACGGTATTCGAGCCGCCTTACAAGCCTTAGATGATCACTACCCTAATTACGATTGGTTGTGCGTAACGGGTGTTTCGGCGGATAAAGACGCCAGCGCAATTTTGCAGTTGTTGCTAGATCGGTTTGATCAATTTATATGTACGCAGGCGCATCACAAAGGGGCCGATGCTGGTAGCATTTTTAATCAACTCCAAGTTTTAAGCAAAGCATCGGGGCGGGCGCTAACGCTATGCGAATTGCAGTTAAATATTGCTGATGCGATTAAAGCCGTTCGTGATCATGCAAACAAAAAGGAGCTTGCGGTCTTTGTGGCAGGCGGGCTGTTCTTAGCAACTGAATTTACGGAGGCTTGGGAGGGGCGCGATCCACAAGCCTTGCAGTTTTTTTAAAGCGCCAGCAAAATCTTGCGATATAAATCCTCAACGCGCGCTTGTTGCTTTGCACCTAGCGCTGCATAGTTATCTAAGCCCGGCGAAGCGTTCATTTCAATAATTACCCAAGGTTGTTGCTGCGCATCATTAGCAAGGTCTGGGCATAAAATATCAACACCGGCTAAGCGTAGACCCATTGCGGCGGTCGCGTCGATTGCGATTTTTTTAAAGCTTGGGTGAATCGTTTCGGTAACGTCTACCGAGCTACCCCCAGTCGAAAGATTAGCGTTATCTAGCAACCATTCTTTGTGCCCTTTGGCCAATACGGTAGTTCGGGTAATGCCTTGCTCGCGCAAGCGAACATCAATACGCTGATCGTCGATTTGAATTTCTGAGTTCGGACGGTTTTGATGTTGGAGACCACTTTTTGCAAACTGCAATAATTCATCAATGGTGTGTACCGAGTCGCCTTCGACGCTTAGCGGGCAACGTTCGTACGCCGAAATAACTTGATCATCCAATACAACAACGCGATAGTCTGCGCCGATGCAAGTTTGTTCCACTAGCAGTACGTGATCGACTTCAAAAATTTGTTGGGCGAAGTTAAGTAGATCGGCATCGTTATAAGCCTTGCATACTAATTCGCCTTGGCTTAAATGATTGGGCTTTATAAACACTGGGTATCCAATGCTTTGCGCATAATCGCGTGCTTTTTCGGCGCTGCGTTGATTTTTACTTTCAATATTACGATTTAGTTTTTCGGAGAAAAACGTTTTGCCTTGTGGGACTTTAAAGCCGTGCTTTTGTAAAAAAAACTTAGTGTAGGCTTTGTCTTTGGCAATATCGTGTGAGCCCGCAGGGTTAATATTAAAGTTAGTGTTTTTAAATAGATGACGTCGCCCATTTGGCAAAATAAGTTCGCCAGCAAACCCAAACTCTGGCTCTAGCTCGACGGTAATGCCCAAGGCGGGCGCAATTTTTTCGATGATGCGTGATGCGAAAGGGTAACGCATTGACTGTCCTTTAGGGGCCGCCGATGATGCGAGGTTAGCAGTATCGTGCGTTCTTAGTTTTTTTATTAGTTCTTAATTCAAGGTTTTAATGATACCGCCTAGCTTCAAAGGCTACCCCACCGCAACAATGCGGCTAGACAACTCGCAAGTTGCATTATGCTGGCAAGCGTTGTGTGAAAAAAACGGCTGGCCCAGTGCAACTTCCGCGCAACTTCCACTCGCACAAGGTGAACGTGCTAGGCCAACCATCATTACTGTAGGTGGCACCAATGGCAAAGGGTCTACCTGCGCCATATTAGAAGCAATTTTAGTTGCCTCGGGTTTTCAGGTCGGCTGCTACACCTCACCTTACTTTTTCGAATTAGGTGAAGCAATTCGCATAAACGGCGCAGCAGTCAACGCACCGCAATTGCAAGCAGCGCGCGCATTAATTGATGACGTTGCAGGCCAAGCCCAACTATCGCCATTTGAAATCGATACTTTAATTGCCTTGGTTAGTTTTAGCCAAACGGCGCTCGATGTTTGGATTCTTGAAGTCGGTATGGGCGGGCGCACTGATGCGGTCAACATCGTCGATAGCGACTGTGCCGTTTTAACATGTGTAGCCTTGGATCACCAAGCTTGGTTGGGCAACGATCGCGAAGCGATTGGGCTAGAGAAAGCGCACATCTTTAGAGCCGGTAAGCCCGCCGTTTGCGCCGATCCGCAACCACCGCAATCGGTCTTGCAATATGCGCAAACGATTGGTGCCGATTTATGGTTATTTGGGCGCGACTTTAACTACTCGGGTGACAAGCTGCAGTGGGCTTATGGCGGGCGCGTAGCGCGGCGTCACAGCATGTCTTACCCGGCGCTGCGGGGCACAAACCAATTACTGAATGCCTCTGCTGCTTTGGCGGCCCTAGAGACGCTTAAACAAGCCTTGCCAGTGACTCAACAGGCGGTTCGTCAAGGATTGTCGGTGGTTGACTTGCCTGGGCGGTTTCATGTGCTTCCCGGTCGCCCAACGACCGTTTTGGATGTGGCGCACAACCCCCATGCCGCTGGGCATTTAGCGGCAAACTTGGATCAAATGGGGTTTTTCCCATTTACTTACGGTGTTTTGGGGATGCTGAAAGATAAAGATATCGCCGGTGTTATTTTTCCGCTGCGGGACAAGGTAGATCACTGGATATTGGCCGACACAAGTGGCGACCGGGGGGCTAGCGGGCAAATGCTAGCTGATGCTGTGCGGGCCATGTGGCGAGACAACAAGCTTGTCGAGAATGCGGAACGATCAATTACTTTAGTGCCTTCCGCGGCGCAGGGGCTAGTTGAAGCGAAAAATCGCGCGACTGAGAATGATAGAATCGTCGTGTTCGGTTCATTTCTTACCGTTGCGGAGTGTTTAGGTAAATACGGGCAGCGATAGAAAATACGGGTTACGAACCAGTCAGTTTTTCCAGCTAGAAATGCCCCCAACTATAGAACTGCGTATTTACCTGCGTATTAACTGTGTTGGATCCCCAATTTTTTGTTTTTAAGGTGCACGGGCTCTATGGCCGATTCAAGTTCTCGAAGTCAAGCAGCAGATCCGGCTCTGCCCGAAAAAAAACGTGGCCGTCGTCGCTTAGTGGGTGCTGCCGTATTTTTGGCGGGTGCCGCTGTTATTGCGTCATTAGTGTTTGACCATGAGCCAAAACCAGCAACCCCCGAATTAGCCCTAAAAATTCCGGCGCGCGATAAGAGCCCAGTAGAAACGCCGGTTACCGAAAAATCAAGTGAAAAAGCCGGCGGCGATCAACCTGCCAACGTTCCTTCACAAACGCCCGTACCTTTAGTTGTTCCGAATGCGCCAAGCGCAACGCCTACTGTGCCAAAACAAGAAAACACCGTAGTCGAGGCCCCGAAGGTTGCAGCGCCGAAAATTGAAGTACCCAAGATTGAAGCACCCAAGATTGAAGCACCGAAGATTGAAGCACCCAAGCAAGAATCCGCCAAAGTAGAAGTGCCTAAGGTCGATGCACCAAAAGTAGATGCGCCTAAACCAGAATCAACCAAGGCCGAAGCTAAATCAAAAGATAAAGATCCGCTGGCCACTTTAAGTCGTGAAGCCAATGCAGGTAAAGCAACGGCCGCCGCGGGCAGTGGCTTTATGGTTCAAATAGGTGCTTTTTCGTCCGACGAAAAACTAACTGCTGCGGTCGCTAAAGCCAAAGAAGCAGGCTACAAAGTCGTCACAGAAAAAGTTAAAACCACTAACGGCGAGCGCACTCGGGTACGGGTTGGTCCGTTTAAAAGTCGTGAGGCAGCCAATGCTGCGCGTAGCAAATTAAAAGAGCAAGGCTTAGAGCCAGCACTGATCGCTTTGTAGGGCTAATTTATGGACGTAATTAGCACTTTCACAGCAATCGATTGGATTGTTTTAGGCGTTGTTGTCGTTTCAATCGTTTTTGGCGCGTTACGCGGTCTCATTAAAACTGTGTTTGGTTTAAGCGCTTGGTTTCTTGCCGTAGTTATTCCGTTGTATGTTTTCCCGATTGTTCTTGACGGTGGCGTTGCCGGTCTTGGTTGGCCAATGCCAGTTTGGGTTATCAATATTTTGGCGTTCTTTGTCATTTTAGTTTTTGTGCAATTGTTAGGTGCCTATCTATCGCGCTTAATGGGTAAAGCTGGCTTAGGTGGAACTGACCGCGTGCTTGGCGCTTTGCTGGGCGGCGTCCGTGGGTTTTTGATATTGGCGGTGTTGGTTGTGGTTGCTACAAGTTTTGGAATGAATCGGTCTGAACAATGGAGTAAATCGCATACGCGTCCTTTGCTTGATGGATTGCGTGATTGGGTAAATCCGTTTGTTTCGCAACCGCTTAGTGATAAAAAAACGAGTGCCGGTTTAGACGCTCTAAATGCTGCAAGCAATGCCTCGATTTATCTTATCTCCCAACCGTTAGAAAGTTAATTTATGTGCGGAATATTGGGAATTGTTGGTAAAAGTGCTGTTAATCAGGCTCTGTACGATGGCCTTTTATTGTTGCAACATCGCGGTCAAGATGCTGCCGGAATAGCCACCGAGCAGTTTGGGCAGTTTCGATTACAAAAAGGCAATGGCTTAGTACGCGACGTTTTTCGAACCCGCAATATGCGCGGCCTACCGGGCGACGTCGGGATTGGCCACGTTCGCTATCCCACAGCAGGTTCGGCCGCTAGCTCGGATGAAGCGCAACCCTTTTACGTTAATGCACCCTATGGTTTATTGTTGGCCCACAACGGTAATTTAACCAACTCCGAAAGTCTTGCGCGCGAATTGTTTCAGCGCGATCGCCGCCATATCAATACCCGTTCAGACTCTGAAGTGTTACTGAATGTGTTGGCGAACGAATTGCAAAGCGCTGCTTCGGGCATGTCGTTAGAGCCAGCCACTATTTTTGCAGCAGTACGCGCCTTGCACAACCGAGTAAAAGGCGCTTACGCTTGTGTGGTTCAAATTGCCGGTTATGGATTGTTGGCGTTTCGCGATCCCTACGGTATTCGTCCACTGGTTTACGGCGTTAACCAAACCGATTCCGGTCCCGAGTATTTAGTCGCCTCCGAATCGGTTGTGCTTGAAGGATTAGGTTTTCAGTTAGAGCGCGATGTGGCTCCCGGCGAAGCGGTGTTTATTGATCGTGACGGTCAGTTTTATTCCGAGCAATGTGCGCCATTTTCAATCTTAAGTCCTTGTGCTTTCGAGTATGTTTACTTTGCTCGACCCGATTCAATTATTGATGGCGCTTCTGTGTATGGAACCCGTTTGCGTATGGGCGAGTACTTAGCGCAAAAAGTAGCGCGCGAATTTCCGATGGGCGAAATTGATGTCGTAATGCCAATTCCCGATACCTCGCGACCTGCTGCAATGCAAATGGCTATGAAGTTAGGCATCGATTACCGCGAGGGGTTTTTAAAGAACCGTTATGTTGGTCGTACGTTTATTATGCCCGGCCAATCGGTGCGTAAAAAATCGGTACGGCAAAAACTCAATGCAATGAGCATCGAGTTCAAAGGTAAAAATGTTTTGCTAGTCGATGATTCGATTGTTCGTGGTACGACTTCGCAAGAAATTGTGCAAATGGCGCGCGACTCGGGTGCCAATAAAGTATTTTTTGCCTCCGCTGCGCCTGCTGTGCGATTTCCAAATGTGTATGGCATTGATATGCCCACCCGTGACGAGCTTATTGCGCATAATCGTGACGAAGAACAAGTTCGCCAAGCCATTGGCGCAGATGCTTTGGTGTACCAAGATATTGGCGATATGCAACGCTCAATTAGTGACCTCAATCCGAAATTGAGCCGAGTTGAGGCCTCTTGTTTTAATGGACAGTACGTTACCGGTGATATTACGATTGAGTATTTAGATCGCTTAGAAGGTGCGCGTTTAGCCAGTAACCAAGCGCAATTAAATACCCCGCAAGAAGACGACGGACAATTAAGTCTGCAACTAGATTTGGCTGACAGAGATGGATAAAAAGAACTTACACCCCGATACCCTAGCCATTCGCGCTGGTACCGAACGAAGTCAATTTGGCGAGCATTCAGAAGCGCTGTTTTTAAGTTCGAGCTTTACCTTTAAAAACGCGGCGCAAGCTGCGGCTCGTTTTGGTGGGACCGAAGAGGGTAATATTTACGGTCGTTTTTCAAACCCGACGACTACAATGCTGCAAAATCGCTTAGCTGCGCTTGAAGGCGGGGAAGCTTGCATCGTGACGGCTTCCGGCATGTCGGCGATTATGGGTTGTTGTATGAGTTTGATGCAAACCGGCGATCACATTATTGCTGCGACTGCTTTGTTTGGCGCAACAACTACTTTGTTTACAGGTTTGTTTGCGCGCTTCGGTGTTCAAACTAACTTTGTATCTTTAACCGATCCAGCAGCATTTGCAGCGGCTATTCAACCCAATACAAGACTTATCTACATCGAGAGTCCGGCAAATCCCTTAACAGAAGTTGCTGACATTGCAGCTATTGCGGCAATTGCTAAAGCACATAATGTTGTACTCATTGTCGATAACTGTTTTGCCTCGCCAACTTTGCAGCAGCCCTTAAAATTGGGTGCCGACATTGTGGTACACAGCGGCACTAAATATATCGATGGGCAAGGCCGTGTTTTAGCGGGTGTGGTGGTAGGTTCGGCCGAATATATTAACGACAAAATGTTTAACTATTTGCGAGTCGCGGGGCCGACGCTGTCGGCTTTTAACTCGTGGTTGTTACTTAAAAGCCTAGAAACATTGCCAGTTCGCATGCGCCAGCATTGCGAAAATGCAATGCAAATTGCGCAGTGGCTAGAAGCCCACCCAAAGGTTAAGCGCGTGTTCTATCCGGGTCTGCCATCGCATCCTCAATATGCCTTAGTACAGCGGCAACAAACTGGTGGCGGTGGAATGATTGCGGTCGAGTTGCACGGTGATAGCCCAGATCAAATGCGCGCGAATGCTTGGCGTGTTATTGATCATTGCCAAGTGTGGTCCATTACGGGCAATTTAGGTGATGCCAGAAGTACAATTACTCATCCGTCAACAACAACTCATGCCCGTGTCGGCGAAGCTGCGCGCCAAGCAGCAGGTATTACCGAAGGCATGATTCGTTTGTCGGTAGGCTTAGAATTTGCGCAAGATTTGATAGACGATTTGAGGGTTGGATTGGGTTAGATCAAACTCGATTTATGCACAGTTTTTTAAACTAGCTGTTAGTTCCCGAGCAGTTATGCAATTTGCAGACCAACTATCCGTAGCTGCATACCGATAAGCGGTCGTATCCACTGGTCATGTTTTTAAAGGCTTAAGCTTGCCGCAATCCTCTAACTGGGCATCGCGGGTAAAGTGCAAACAGCAGCAAATCGAAATCTTGAGCAGCAAATTCGTGATCGTCGTATCGAAATTGTTTCGACCGGTGCCGGACGCGCTTCGGCTTTACTGGGTGCCGTTGGCGTTGCAAATTATTTTGCAGCCAGTGCAGCCGAGGTTTCTGGATACTTAAACGCTGCATTTTTGCTCTTGTTTTTAACCTTGACTTTTTTACGCCCTTTTTGTTTTCGCAGGGTAGCTGGAAGTAACCTTGTTTCTTCGGCAGCCCAGCGACGCAATTATGGTTGTACTACGCTCTTGCTTGGCGTGACTTGGGGCGCGTGGTTGGCGGTATCAACCAATATGCCTTTACAAAACCAAGTCTATATATTTAGTTTATTCATTGCCACTATGTTTGTTGCAATTGGGACTTTGGCGGCTAATCAGCGGTGGTATTTTTATCTGGTTATCCCCCCATTGATAGGCATGGGCTGGATGCTGATGTTATCGGATGGTTTTAATCCTGCGGTCATGGTTGGCCTATCGTTGGGTCTCTTAGGGTGCTCGGGCTATATGCTTGTGTCTCACGGCAATTCCATTGATTCAGCAATTCGCGACAGCATTCGTCGTTCTACTATCGAACATCAACACGACTTAATGTTCGAATCGGGTCGTGGAACCATTGCTGTCACAACGCGCAAAGAATTAGTACGTATGACACCAGCTACCTCGCAACTTTTAGGGATACCTGCTAATGGCGTATTGCTAGATCTGCGCCATGGGCTTAAGTTAAACCCAGCCCATTGGGGCCGCTTGATGGATCGCATCATTGCCCACTTAAACAACTTTGGACTATTGTCAACATCGTTGGCGTTTACTCGACCAGACGGCAAAGTTATTTGGCTTGAAATTCAAGCGCGGTTACTGGACCCATTTAACGCTGACCGCGGGATTTTCTGGCAACTGACTGACGCAACATCACGGCGTGAACTAGAAGAAAAAAATAACTTTTTAGCCACTCACGACTCGTTAACGGGAATTTGGAATCGCGTTGCAGTTGATGCAAAATTGCGTGAGCTATGCGATCAAGTTGTTGGCGATCGCACGACGCAAGCGTTTTGTTTGTTATCCCTTGACCTGGATGGATTTAAGCTCATTAACGATCAAAATGGGCATGCCACTGGCGATGCAGTTTTAAAAATTATTGCTCAACGCCTGACGCGTTCATTGCGACCAACCGATTGGGTTGCACGGGTGGGTGGTGATGAGTTTGTGGTGTTGTTGCCCTGTACTTCGTTGCCAGAACAAGCCGCGCTAGTCTCGGAAAAACTAATCGAAACAGTTTCTAAACCGATTCATGTGAATGATAAAAAACTAGAGGTTGGTGTTTCGGTTGGTTTGGCGATTTGGCCCAATGATTCGGTCTCTGCCGATGCGTTGTTACGCATTGCCGACGTGAATATGTATACCTCTAAGCAGGCGGGGCGTAATGCCTACCGCCGGGCCTTAACGGGTTTTGTTTAAAGTTCTTTAGTGCTTCTTTAGCGCTTCTTTAGGTTTAGCTTTACCAAGATTAGAATAGCAATATGAAACCTAAAAACGCCTTCCCAGAATTTGCAGTGCAATCTAAATTAACCGCAATGACCGTACGCGTTAACTTTGGTGATTGCGATCCAGCCGGTATTGTATTTTTTCCTAACTTTTTGCGCTGGATGGATGCGGCTTCGCTACATTTTTTTATGAGCTGCGGCGTGCCTCCGTGGCGCGAGCTGCAAGTCATTAACGGTATTAATGGCACGCCTCTATTAGAAATTCAAACCAAGTTTTATCGCGCGGTAACGTACGGGACGACCATTGAAATTCGTAGTTGCGTTATCGAATGGCGTGAAAAAGTGTTTGTGCAGCGACATCAAGTGTTTCAACCCGACGAGTTTGGGGTAGAGCAGCTAATGTGCGAGGGGCTCGAGACGCGCGCGTTTACTGTGCGCCCCGACCCCAGTAGCCATAAGTTAAAGTCGATTGCAATTCCGGCCGATATTAAAGCGCTTTGCCAAGCCGCTAGTTAGTTACCTAAAATCCCGCGAGTGCTGCGCTATCTCGCCCAATAAATGCGAGTGATCAACCACGCGTTGTGCAATTAAATGCATCACACGCCCACTGGTTTGCTCATCGCGCTGCCAAACGCCATACACGGTCATTAAGCGCGAGCTCAGCACCTCTTTTCGATAACGCATTAATAGGTCGGGCCATACAATAACGTTGATGGCACCGGTCTCATCTTCTAGGGTAACAAACACTACACCCTTGGCCGTTCCGGGCCGCTGGCGGTGTGTTACGAGCCCGCTAGCGCGCGCTAAGCGCCCGTTGGGAAAGTGCTGCAGCACAGCGTAGGGTTGCACCTGAAATTTTGCCAAGGTATGGCGCAATAAACTAAGGGGATGTTGATGCATAGGAATGCCCAATGCAGCGTAGTCGGCTAAAGTTTCTTCGACTTCGGTCGGCGCATCGAGATGAATAAATGCATCGTCGGCCACGCGTGCGGGTTTAAGTAGGGCGGGCATGGCTTGTAGGGCCGATGTTTCCCATAAAGCGTGACGGCGGTGCCCAGCAATGCTGTGCAAGGCGTCGGCGGCCGCTAGGGCTTGCAGTTCGCGGGCATTTAAATCGGCCCGTTGCGCTAAATCGGTGACATCGACAAACATGCTGTCTTGTCGTGCTGCTGCAATCCGGTGGATGGCAGCGCCCGATAAACCGGCGACTTGGTTTAAGCCCAAGCGTACCGGGACGACACCACTCTCGTCGTCGGTTTGGCGCGCGCGGTTGGGTGTAGGGGCAATGCTGTGAATACTGGCGCGGTCCATACTGAGTACTAGGCTGGCTTCTACGCCACTCGCGTTGACGTCTACAGGCAACACGGGCACACCGTGATCGCGTGCATCGCGCACTAATTGCGCGGGCGCATAAAAGCCCATCGGTTGGCTGTTTAACATTGCGGCCAAAAAAGCGGCCGGTTCGTGGCACTTTAGCCAGCAACTTATGTAGACCAACAGCGCAAAGCTGGCGGCATGGCTTTCAGGGAAACCGTACTCGCCAAAGCCTTCAATTTGTTTAAAAATACGCTCGGCAAAATCGCGCTCGTAGCCGCGTTCTAGCATGCCATTCATGACCCGTTCATAAAAATGATGCAAGCCACCTTTGCGTTTCCAGGCGGCCATAGAGCGGCGTAATTGGTCGGCCTCACCACCACTAAAACCTGCTGCAATAATGGCAATTTGCATCACTTGCTCTTGGAATATTGGCACGCCTAAGGTACGGGCTAATGCGGGTTTAATGGCCTCTTGTGGATACTCGACAGCTTCTAAACCTTGGCGTCGCCGTAAATACGGATGCACCATGCCGCCCTGAATAGGGCCGGGTCGCACAATGGCGACTTCGATGACTAAATCGTAAAAGCAGCGGGGCTGCAAACGCGGCAGCATGCTCATTTGCGCACGCGATTCAATTTGAAAAACACCTAATGTATCGGCTTGCGAAATCATTTCGTAAGTCGCTGGGTCTTCGGCTGGAATGTCTTGTACGCGCATGGGGCATAACTGGCCTTGGGCGTCGCGTAAATTGCGCCGCGCACCGACCCACTCTAAGGCCCGCCGAATCGCTGACAACATACCTAACGCAAGCACATCGACTTTAAGTAAACCTAGTGCGTCCAAATCATCTTTATCCCATTGAATAACGCTGCGCTCGGGCATCGAGGCGTTTTCGATGGGCACTAAATTAGCCAGCGAATCGCGCGCAATAACAAAGCCCCCAGTGTGCTGCGATAAGTGGCGCGGGAACGCCATGAGCGTTTGTGCCAATTGCATCCAATGCTTAACAATATTACTTTCGGGGTCGAACCCCGCTTCGGCAAAACGCTCGGGCACAATAGTTTTACCATCCCACCAGTTTTGGTTTTTTGATAATTGCTCGATGCGTTGTAAATCGATGCCCAAAGCCTTACCCACATCACGCATTGCGCTGCGCGGGCGATAAGTAACCACGGTGGCTGCCAGCGCAGCACGATCGCGGCCATACTTTTTATAAATATATTGAATGACTTCTTCGCGGCGTTGATGCTCGAAGTCGACATCAATGTCGGGTGGCTCGTTGCGCTCTTTGCTAATAAAGCGCTCGAATAAAACACTCATGCGCGCCGGATCGACTTCGGTAATACCACAGCAATAACAAACCGCCGAGTTAGCCGCCGAGCCACGGCCTTGGCACAAAATACCTTGGCCGCGCGCAAACTGCACGATGTCGGCTACGGTTAAAAAAAACGGCTCGTACTTTAATTCGGAAATTAATTTTAGTTCGTGTTCTATTTGGGTTTGCACAAGCGCTGGGATGCCCTCGGGAAATCGCAGCAATGCACCGTCGTAGGTTAATTGCCGTAACCACGAAGTAGGGGAGTGGCCTGCAGGTACAATTTCTTCTGGGTATTCGTAACGCAGTTCATCCAAACTAAATTGGCAGCGCGAAGCAATTTCTAGGGTTTCTTCCATTAAGTGTTGCGGGTACAGTTGCGCTAAACGTAAGCGGCTACGCAAGTGTTGTTCGGCATTGGGTTGTAATGCAAAACCTAATTCGTTAATGGGTTGGTTAAGACGAATCGCCGTAAGCGTGTCGTGCAATGTTTTGCGCGAACGAATATGAAAATACACATTACCGGTGGCGCATAAGGGTAGCTGGCTATGCTGCGCCAACCAACGGGCTTGCTCTAAAATAGCACTATCGTTGCCGTGCATTAGTAAATTGACGCCCAGCCATAAACGGCCCTTAAAACGCTGCTTCCAATATTGGGTTTCCTTGAGTAACCGCGCCCGCTGCTCGGGTGCATCCGGTAAGTTAGAAGCGATCCAAGGTGTGATTAACAAGGCAATACATTCTGGGATGGCACCCAAGGCTTCGTTGGTCATTTCAAAATCTTCGTCGGTCAGTTCATACACACCTTTTTTTGCCCGCATGCGGGCGCGAGTAATTAAAGCGCTTAGCTGGCCGTAACCTTTGCGGCTTTGGGCAATGAGTACCAAACGAAATTCGGTATCGTTACCGACGCTTAATGTTCGGTGAATTAAATTAAATTCGGCACCGATTAATAAAGCCATACCCACTCGTTTAGCCTCTAAATGGGCGCGTACGACACCGGCTAAAGAGCACTCGTCTGTAATAGCAAGGCTGGCATAACCCAGCTCGTGCGCGCGCGCTACCAACTCCTCGGCGTGGGAGGCGCCGCGCAGGAAGGAGAAGTTGCTAACGCAATGGAGTTCGGCGTAAGGGTGCATACTGTACAAATATACAGTATAATTTAGGGCTGCAATACTTAAAAATCATCGTTATTGATGATGCGTAAATACGCCCGTTATGTCACCGTGAAGGACACTCGTTGTTTGTTTAAGTGCCACTGTGTCTACAAGGATCGTTATGCCAAGCGCTACTAAATTGGATATCAAAAATCACCTCATCGAGCTTCTTGATAACCCTGAAACACAAGTGACCACAGCGCTGTATAGGTCGAGTAAACCCGAGCCTTTAAAGTTGCCCAAAAACGACGCCGCAGTTGGTTCGTCAAGCAGTGTAAAACTGGCTCAAATCGAGCCGAGTGTTACTCAACACTTATTAGATGCGGTGTGGACTAAGCGATTTAACTTCCATGCTAGTTGGCTCGCACAAAAAGTTGTACGTGCTAGGCCAATAGGTTGGGGGGCGAATAATAAAAATAATCTCGACGCACACGGTTCGTTTGAATGTCACGCTACCGATCAAGACTCCGCATTGGTGCTGGTCTATACCAATGCAATCGATCACGCGGCTAGTCTTCCATTGGCGTTTGCGCAAGGGCAAGTGACTGTGCGCGTCGTCGTTGCACTTGGTGCAAAACCAGCATTGCTTTCTGTTAGCGTTCAAAGTGTGGGGCCACTGGACTTGCGTTCCGCTGCGGTACCTCCTTCGGCTGAAATCCTAAAGGCAATCGAGCTGCGCTTAAAGAGCCATCGTACCGAAAAAACCGATCAGCAAATTTTAAGCATTGTTGCTAACGATGCAGATTTAAAGGACAGCGGGAAGATCGACGCAAAAGCGAAGCCAGCGGCTCAAAATTATGAGTGGACAACTCGTTCTATTGCGCCTTATTTTATTCAACAAAATACCACCTCCGACCCAAACAAACGCGTACTTGCAATTAGCAGCTTGCGCGAGGTTAGCGACGCAAACACTAGTTCAGCCGATGCGTCGATTCAAACTGCGGTGCTTGCAGCTGCAAATGCAAGTGCAAAAATGTTGCGCTCGATGAAGTACGTCCCCAGTGCAAAGTTGCAGCGTACTGTTACACAGAAGAAACCCCCTGTCGCTTCTAACCTAACGTTAAACGCAAAGCATTTTTATGTCGATCAAGGGGGCTATGGTGCTGCCGAATTTCCCAATCTTAAAATCAATCAACCGATCGAGTTAATAAAAGAACAACCCTTACCCGTATTTTCAAGCGCAATGGCGGCTGTTAATTTATGGAACCACGGCGATGCGTTTTTTGCGCGACTGAAAGAAGCGGGCTTTAATGCACCCGATTATTTTAAGTTTGCTCAACTGCCGTTAGTGCTTTCAGTGCGGGCACCTATAGTGCCTGGGCCAGGCCACGCGGGGCAAACAGTTAACGCACAAGCACTGATGGTAAAACCGAAGCCCGTTTTAGATAAAAGCGAACTTAACGTTTCTGACTTACGACCAACTATCGAAGTGCGTTTTGCTCACGCAAATTTATCGATTCGACGCTCTAGCGCTACTAGTGGGCGTCCCGATTACCTCAGTGCTGCAATTGATTCACGTTGGGCTTGGCACGAATTTGGTCACGTTTTATTAGGGGCTGCCACGCATCATATGGAGCTACCGTTTTGCCATGGAATTTGCGATGCACTAGTTGCAATTGAACACGATAAAGGGCCTAACGAAAATGCCAACGAAGGCGCGCGGGGTGTTACGTTTCCTTGGTTGCCAACGGGCCGCCGACACGACAGAACCCTGGCGCAGGGTTGGAGTTGGCTTGGGCCAATGCATCAATGCAGCGTGTATACCAAACGTGATTTAGCGATGTCGCCAAAGGGGTATAAAACCGAGCAAATTATGTCGACTACTTTATTTAATTTGTATCTGGCGGTCGGGGGCGATCATAAAAAGTTGGACCAACGCGAGCAATCTAAGGCAACGGTGTTGGGTCTAATTTTTCATACGCTTGCACTAGCCGGCAGTGCGGAGCTGGTTCCCATACGAACACCAAAGCAGTTTCTTGCTTTGGTGTTAGATGCAGATCAGTTGCGAAACGAAGGAAAAAACCACAGCAAAATTATCGACAGCTTTGCTGCGCAAGGATTAGCTTAAAAGGTTTTAACGTAAGCTCTTGCATTGGTCTGCAAACGATTTTCCGCTGGTATTCATTAGCTCAAACTGCACTGCAATTTTTGCGTTGAATTCAGCTTTAGGCGTATAGACTTTCTTAAAATCTTCACGAAATTTTTTCGAGGCGTTGCTGATTGGGTGCTCAAAGTCAAAAATACATTCGAGGGAGTTCTTTTGTGCTTTGCAAATTAATTTTTCAGGCACGATGTTGCTACCGAAATCAATTTTAGTACCCAAAACAACCGAAGAACCTGTCCAGCTAGGGTCGCCCCAGACCCTAGCTTCTACTTGTTCTGTTTTTGGTGAACAAATTGAGATCAAACCTTGAATATCTGAAGTTGTTCTTGATTTCGTATCCGACAAAATAGTGTCGTGTGCCATTTTGATGTTGACAAGAAAGGTCGTTTTTTGATCAAAAGATATCTTGCCTATCCAATTACCTTGCGGGGTTTGAGCAGTGAGCTTGTGGGCCCACGGGTAAGTCACCATGTCCAAGCCGTAAAAATAAAATAAGGTGAACCCTAATGTTAGTCCTATCGAGCTAATTACAGATTTGAATGAGAATTTAAATTTGCTAAGTAAATTTAATACTTTATGAGGGTCGAATTGATCGCTGGACATTCTAAAAAAACACTCCAAAATAAATCAGCAAAAATTAACTAGAAACTAGCTCCATTCGCCCCGAGCTTTTTTCAAAACAAAAGCCAGGCTCGGCAAAATGGATTGACTTGCCTTGCCTTCATTAAACAGCATATTACGAATTCCCCAAGCCAACTGGCGACCACTATCGGTATCTGATGGGTAGTGAACCCCTATACGTTCGCGATTGCGACCGATTCGATTGGCAAGCCAAAACAATGGGTGTTGTGCAAATTGCTCAGGATTTGAATTGTCGGTAACTTTTGCGCCTTTTTTAACAATAGGGTCGCCGTATTTAGGTTTGTCACCAAAGCGCTCGGCAATACCAGGGATTTCAAGTAACAACAAAGCAATTGTTTGCGCTACAAACGAATGTCCGCTAGGAAAAGCCGGGGTTCTTGGTGGACCAAACGGAGCTACTAAGCCGGGCGCATGGTAAGTAGGGCGAACGCGCTTAAAGTCGGCTTTGTAAGCAGAATACGAAATATTACCAATGCCGATAGCGCATTGAATTAGCTCTTTAGTCCAACCATGTTGATCAGGGTTAATTCCTAAAAAGCTATGGTAATAATCGGCAATGCCGTCGGCCTGACCTAAGGCTTCGCCTAAATACAGATTGCGGTCGTCTTGCATTTGCTCGGCAAGGATAGAAAGCTCGCGTTGCACAAATTTGCGTGCAGTTGCATCAGAAACAAATTGTGCATTCCATTGCAAAGCAGCTTCACTAAGCCAATTTTTTTGCACTAGTGCTTTGCCGCTGCCATCTAAAAATAACCAATTTTTATAGTGACGACCAAATTCACGCCCAACAACAATTGCCGGGGTATCGACTGAACCGTGGGCAGTGCGCCAATCGGCTAAAAAAGGATCAAACGGTAGCGCCCAAAACCGCAACATTGGGTCCCAATCGTCGTAACGCCAATGCGGCTGACCAGTTGTTGGCCAGCTAAATGCCTGCGACGGAAATTGCGGGTTACCCGCTTCATCGAATAAAAAGTCTAGTGCCCACGGGCGGTAGGCAAGCTCTACTGGTGTTCCATAAAAACTTCTGGCGTTAATGTTGGCACCAACACTGTTACCAACATTCGTATTCGTATTGGTATTGGTATTTGCATTCGTATTGGTATTGGAATTTGCACTGGTATTGGTATTTGCACTCGTATTGGTATTCGTATTCATACTCGTATTCGTATTCGTATTCGTATTCGTATTTACATTCGGACTACTTAACATGGGACCGACCTTTCAACGTTGACATAGAATTTAAAATCGATTTGAATTAATTACTCCGGAACACCTGCCTTTAGTAAGGCGATTTCAAGTTGCGTTAAATGCTTCGGTTGTCTAAGGGGGTACCAAGACACAAAATCTTTAACTGTAAATTTAGGAGCCAGTTCGAGTAATCTTGCCCCTGCTTTTTTTGCATTGGTAAGGTCATCGGCCATCGCAAGCCCTGCTGTTAACGTGCGCTGAGCAGCGATAAAGCGACCATTCTCACGCAGCGCTTTGCGCGACCATACAATGCTTTCGGCATAGTTTTCAAGCATAAATTCTGCAATGGCTTGAATCGTCCAAAAGAAAAAATTCATGCGATCGAAAGGACTTAAGCGGTAAGCGTTTTTTAAGCGTTCAATCGCCTCTTGCGGGCGACCCATAAAACACAAATTGGATGCACTTGTGCCCCAAGTAAAGGCCGAGTTGGGGTCGTTATCGATGGCAAAATTAAACTGCTCTTCAGCGTCTTCCTGCATGCGAGCTATAAACGCAAGCGCATGTCCCCAGACAGCATTGCAGTAAGTGTCTTCTCTATCTCCGTAGGCGGCTTCTTGAGCGTAACGCAAACATAGGGTTCGGTCAGCATCGCGGTCGGTGCTCCAGCCTTCGCCTAAACGTAGCGAATACCACCAAGCCAAATTAGCTTTTACTTGTGCGTAGTTTGGATCTAAGGCATTGGCGCGTAATAAATAATCGCCGCAAAGCGCAAAATCTTCTGGGTCAAAGGTAAACATTTTTGCACGCGCACGCAGAAACCAATCGTAAGCCGAAAGGCTATCAGTTGGGTGATTTTGAGTGCGGCGAATTTCGTTAGACATAACTTGAGGCTCTATCGCAGGAACCACTTGGGCAACAATTTGATCTTGTACATTAAAAATGTCTTCTGGACATCCTTCAAATCGATGAGACCAAAGCGACTGGCCGTTCACTGCATCTGTTAACTCGACGCTAATTCGCAGTTTGTTAAAGGCCTGTTGGACGCTCCCGTCGAGTAAATAACGTACACCCAATTCGCGGGCGATGGTAGCACCATCGGGGCGGTTTTTGGCGTACCGTAAGGTAGAGCTACGGGCAATAACAAATAACAATTTAGTCCGCGCTAACCCGTTAATAATTTCTTCGGTAATGCCTTCTGCGAAGTAGGTAGGCGCATCGCTTACGCCAATAGTACGAAACGGTAAGACAGCAATAGTTGCACGGGTATGCCAATGGTCATAGGGCGAGCGCGGAGCTTCAACGCTGAACTCTTTACTGCGTTGAACACTGTAAACGCGTAGCGAGCGGGAAATGTTCTTTAACTGTTGTTCACCACGATCAACAAAAAGTGCAGTTGTTTTATTTGCAGCTAACAAGCGCACCACATCCGTTGTTAAAATTTCGCCAGGCTGTGCCAGCTGTTGCAATCTTGCTGCAATATTGATTCCGTCGCCAACCAACCTTTGCTCGTCAATGATGCAATCATCAACCGAAACTGCGATTCTTAATTTGACTTCTGTTGTGCCGATTTTGGGGGCACTGACATCCATATTCGATTGCACTGCCTGAGCCCAAGCAATTGCACTAACGACGCTGTTAAATTCGATAAGGACACTATCGCCAGCCATATCCAGCAATTTTCCTTGATATTGCTCGGCCAAAGGAAACAATATCCTCTCGCGCAAAAACAACCAGGTTTGCAAAGCCACTGAATCGCGTTGCTCGACCAATGCTGTCCAGCCGGCGATATCGGCAAAACAAAGCGCTGCTAAGCGCCGTTGAACACCCGCAAAGTGATCCGCGTCAACGCGCGAGACTGGTGAGGCGGTCTCTTTGCCCTGTGCGAGGCCAAGTACAGGCAGTACAGCCATATAGGTTCAAGCCTTAAAAAGCTAAAAGCGCTAGTTTAAGGCAGGATTGCGCTACAGTGTTGTTCGGCGGGCGTAGTGTTTAATGCAAAAGTTTAACCCCGATTTACTGGTGCATGGTTTAGCTGATCGCAATTCCCAACGGTTCGAATCTAATGGTGGAAAAAAAGCATCGCCTTCAATCGCTTTTTCTATCTCGGTTGCAATGACGACATCGGCAAGGTCAAGGGCGAGGGCTTGCTGGTAAATTTGGCTACCGCCCACAACAAATATCTCGGGTAATTGAGCGTTGGGTTCAAGTTTTGCTTGCGCGAAAGAAATTGCTTGTTCTAGGCTGCTTGCGGTTTGTACTCCGGCAAATTCCCATCCGGGATTTCGCGAAACAACAATAGTTTTTCTACCAGGCAAGGGCCTGCCGATCGAGTCGAAAGTTTTGCGACCCATAATCATCGTATGGCCTAAAGTGGTGGCCTTAAAGTGTTGCAAGTCCTCCGGCAAATGCCATGGCATTTTATTGTCTTTGCCAATTGCACGATTGCTCGACATGGCAACTACTAAACTAATGGTTGGTTTCAACTATCGGGCCCCCGCGCTTTAAACCGCTACAGGCGCTTTTATCGCCGGGTGTGATTGATAGTTTTCGAATTCAAAGTCGTCAAACTGATAGTCAAAAATACTAGCGGGCTTGCGCTTGACATTTAACTTTGGCAACTGCATTGGCTCACGGCTTAACTGCAATTGAGTTTGTTCGATGTGGTTGCTATACAAATGGCAATCGCCTCCCGTCCAAACAAAATCGCCCACTTCTAAATTACATTGCTGAGCAATCATGTGGGTTAACAGGGCATAGGATGCAATGTTAAACGGGACGCCTAAAAAGATATCAGCACTTCGCTGATACAGCTGACAAGACAAACGCCCTTGAGCAACATAAAACTGAAAAAAAGCATGGCAGGGCGCAAGGGCCATTTTGGGTAAGTCAGCTACGTTCCAAGCCGAAATAATTAGGCGACGTGAATCTGGGTCTTTTTTAATGCGCTCGATCAGCTCTGCGATTTGATCAATTTCGCCGCCATTGCCATCGGGCCAAGAGCGCCATTGTTTGCCGTATACCGGCCCCAAATTGCCATGTTCATCGGCCCATTCATCCCAAATGCTTACTTTATTTTGTTTCAAATAGGAGACGTTAGTCGCGCCTTGAAGGAACCAAATGAGTTCGTGAATAATGGATTTGAGGTGCACTTTTTTTGTAGTGACCAAAGGAAAGCCTTCGGCCAAATTAAAGCGCATTTGCCATCCGAACACCGAGCGAGTGCCGGTGCCGGTACGGTCTTGTTTAGTAACGCCATGATTAAACACATGGCGCATGAGATCTAGATATTGCTGCATGCTAATGCACGCGCCGCATTACCCTTTGAGGCCGTTAAAACAACCCTCAACGATATGCTGCACGATTTCCTCGGAAGTCATTTGACCTTGCATTCTAAGGAAATCGAGCGTCGGATCACAGCTTCGCGCGTAAATCGTGAAAAGTATGTATTCCTGCCGCAGGTCTTTGCGTATTTGACCGTTTTCTTGGGCTTGAATGATCAATGCGCCAAAAGCATCGGAAATACGCATGAGCTCGCCCATGTACGACTGATTTGCAGTTAATGCATTTTGCAATACTGGGCTAGTTGATGGCAACAGTGGCACGCCACCGCCTAAGCGTTCCGTTAAAATCCAAGTGAGCATTGCACGCATACGCTCAACGGGATTTTGAACCACTGATAATGACTCTAATTTTTCGCGCGTTCTACGCAATAAATTGGTCATTACAGCAGCAGCTAGCTCGTCTTTGGAGCTGAAATGCTTGTATAAACTGCCTTTTGCGATACCTACGTCGGAAGCGATGTCATCCATCGCCATAGCGTCGTAGCCCTTTAAACCGAGTAGTCGGTTAGTGGCCGAGAGAATTGCCTGCTCGCGCAGCTCGAATTGTTCGGCTCGAAATGATTTTTTGATAGCACTCATCAATAAATTATACCGATAGAACTTACAAATCTGAACGAATTGTAAGGCTCAGTCCCATTAGATGGTTGTTTCATTGCGGGCTGCCCGATCTCATCGAACTCCCTACAGGATTTGACTGACCATTATTGTTGTTTTGCGGAGAATTTTGAACGCCTTGGTCACTTATTGGCTGGTTTGGTTGAACTTGCCCGTTCGAAAATGGAGGGCTTGGTGACTGTCCCGGTTGCATTTGTGCTTGTTGTGCAGGAACTTGGGAGTTTTGTGGTTGTCCGCCTACACCTGTGAGCGTTTGGTTTGCATTGGACGCGCCCATAACGGGCGGATAGGCGGAGGCGGGCGACCCGCTTGCGGCCGTTTTGCCTGCAGTTAAGATGCTTTTATTCGATGGTTTAGGTGCCGGTAGCGTTTGTTCGACGCCGTCACGTTTTATTATGACTTTATCGGCTCTAACTTGAGTTAAGACCACCCCTTGCGCAATCGTCTGGCCAACGCTAAAGGGCTTAGCAGCCGCTCCGTCAATTGATAAGACAGCAACCCCTGAAGCGCTTGCAATGACCCCAACCACTTGAAGTCGCGAATCAACCGGAGCGTTGTTTGTGGCGGCTGTTACTGGTGTATTGCCAAATAGTTGTTTTGTAAACGCTGACTCTTGGTTGTCAGAAGGCGGCGCTGAAACGACAATGGGCGCAACCGCAACGCGCGGAGCGAGCAATTTGCTAGCCCAAAAAGCCAAAATGCCAACCAAGCAAAGGCCTAAGGCAACTGCGGCTAATTTGGAGAAAAAATTTGTAGACAGTGAAATCGCCATAGCAAAAAATAAGAATGAAACGTTAAAAATAATGCGTCTTCAGCAAGCTAGCAGCTAAGCCTCAAACCCAATCGGTTGAAATTAGCGGACTGGCGGTCGCAACAGCATTGTAAATATGAGAACTTCGTCACTGTTCACTAGTATCATACGGCTAAACAACCTGACGCATACAAGTAAAAAATTAAAGTTTATGTGGGTTGTTGGTAAGCCAAAGAACAACTGTTGTACTGATTAGATCGTTTGATAGATCGTTCGAGAAACAAGTAAAACGTCTCTGCACCAATTTAAAGGAACTGACGCACCATGATTTTAAATGCTTTTAATCGCCAATTTTTGCAGTTTAAGCAGTCTTACTCGCAATCGGATCGTAAGTCAGGTAAAGCCGCCAAAGGATTTACGCTAATCGAATTAATGGTTGTTTTAGTGATTATTGGCGTGCTGGCTACTTTAATTGCCCCTCGGGTTTTAGGCCGGGCAGACGAAGCGCGCGTAACAAAAGCTAAGCAAGATATTGCGTCGTTAACTAGTGCGCTAAAAATGTATCGTTTAGATAATCAGCGTTATCCATCGACCGAGCAGGGCCTTCAGGCCTTAGCTGTAAAACCAACCTCCGAGCCGGTTCCTAGCAATTGGAAGCAATACATCGATAAATTACCCAATGATCCTTGGGGAAAGTCGTACCAATTACTTAGCCCAGGTGTGAAGGGTGAAATTGACGTGTTCACCTTTGGAGCCGACGGTCAAAGTGGTGGCAGTGGCTTTGACGCCGATATTGGTTCGTGGGATAACTAATTTGCCAGTGCAAATTAATCGGCGCTCTGGTTTTACCCTTATCGAGTTACTCGTGGTCTTGGTCATAGGCGCAATGCTAACGTCGATGGTTGCCATGTCGGTCGCTAGCAATCCAGGACGTGATCTTCGGTTCGAAGCCGAACGGTTAGGAGCGTTACTTTCGCTAGCGCGCGAAGAGGCTCAAGTTCGAGGTGGGGCAATTCGGTTTGAGGCAAATGATAAGGGCTATCGGTTTGTTGCATTGCTTGACCGAGAATGGCAACCAATTCCGAACGAACCCGACCTAAGAGAGCGTGTTTGGCAAGAGCCGACCGAAGTAAAAATTGAACGTATCGTCGAAGGTAAGCCAGTCGTTGAGTTTGGTCGTGACTCCGTGGATGCGCCGTTTAAAATTAGGTTGACGCGCAAAGAGGCCCAAGTGGTTGTTTCCGCCAATGGGCTTGGCAACTTTCAGGTGGACTAATCTATTGTGTTATCCATCTTCCGACATTTATTTGGAGAGACAAAACAGCGATCAAAAGGGTTTACCTTGATCGAAATTTTGGTCGCTTTGGTCATTGTAAGCGTGTCATTGATGGCCGCTTTAGGAGCCGTAGGAACGTTAACGGATTCAGCTGCAGGATTGCGTTTAAGAACCCTTGCTTTATGGAGCGCGGAAAACCGCTTGTCAATCATTCGCGTTGAAATTGACCGCGAGTGGCCGCCGTTGGGTAAGCGCAGTACTGAGTGTCCGCAAGGTAATTTGAAATTACGCTGCGATGAAGAAGTATTTAGTACGGCAAACCAATTTTTCCGTCGCGTTGAAGTCAATGTGTTTGAAGCAAACACTACGAGCCCGAGGTTAGCAAAACTGACCGGGTTCGCTACCAATTTACCAAATAGCGCAAGCGGGGGAACTGCTCCTCCATGACCAAATTACGTTCACGTTTTTATGCCACCAAACAAACCATTCAAGCCGGATTCACACTTATCGAGTTATTGGTAGCCGTGTCATTAATGGCGGTCTTGGCTGTTATTTGTTGGCGTGGTTTAGATTCGGTTTTACGCGCGCGCGATTCTTTAGGTGTCGTCGGTGATAATTTAAAAGCCCTGACCGTTGCGTTTACTCAAATTGATGAAGATTTACGTCGTTCATGGCCGATGCGCGTGGTTGTAGTAGGAGCGCCCACAATTCGGATTATTGCGCCAAGTAACCCGGGTACCGAGACCAGTACTAACTTGGAAATTGAACTGTTGCGAGAAGGTGGAGGCGCATTGGATCCGGTCCGCGCAGAGCGCGTTCGCTATCGGGTTAAAGATAGTAAATTAGAGCGCGGATTTGCACCCTATGCGCTAGGAGCTCCAGCCCAAATTGCACCGATGATTTGGCAGCAAATGTTGGCCGACGTGACACAAGTGCGATATCAAGTTTGGGTTAAAGGGCAAGGGTGGATTGCCGCCGAGTCTTTCGTTGCGGCAACAAATGTTACTGGAACTTTAAAACCGCCAAGTGCCGGTGCGCCACCGGGCGGTTTAATTGGTGCTGCTGGCGGGGCGCTTGGTGCGCAAGCGCAGCCGGAAATTTTGGGTGTTCAGTTGGAACTTGCCCGTCTGGGTGGCGATGTTTATCGCCGGACTTACTCGGTGCGCGATTAATGTTTAAATTTAAAACAAATGCCAACCAACGCGGTGCCGCAATTATTATGGCGATGCTTATTATGGCGTTAGCAACTGTCATTATTAGCGGTTTATTTTGGCGACAGCATGTCACGATTCGTTCGATTGAGAACCGATTGGCTCTATCGCAAACCCGTTGGATTGAACGCGCTGCTGTCGATTGGGCGCGCGTTATTATGCGGTCCGATTCGGGGATGAGTGATATTGACCATCTTGGTGAAGTATGGGCATTGCCTGTTGCTGAAACTAAAATGGACGAAACCGTAACGTCGGGTGCAAAAATTGATAGCTCGGCTACTAATGCTTCACTCTCAGGTTCAATAATCGATGCCCAAAGCCGATTTAATTTGAACAACTTATTGTTAGCCAATGGGCAGGCAAATCCAGTAGAAGTAGAGAGCTTTCGGCGGCTTTTAGCCAATTTAAGTTTGCCTGCAGGATTGGTTGAACCATTATTGGCCTACCAATTGCAAACCCGCAGTCGAAACTTTGATGGCAGTGCTGTAGCCGCAACTAATTTGCCGTTAAAGCGCGTGAGTGACTTAGGGCGAATTGAAGGATTTGATGCCCGAATAATTAATGCGCTAGATGGTCAAGTATTTGTATTGCCACCTGGGTCGAAAGTAAATATTAATACCGCAAGTGCCGAAGTGGTCAGCGCGTTGCTGCCAGTTGATTTATCAAGTGCAAAAGCCTTTGTTGCGCGTCGTGAGCGCAAATTTTTTAGCACTGTGGGCGAAGCCAATCCCGAATTTCCAGGCCAAACATTAGCTGAGAACCGTTGGTCGGTTTCTTCAAGTTATTTCATTGTGCGTGGTAATGTAAAGTACGACCGCGTTGCAGCGCGCAGTGATACGCTAATCGAACGAAAAAAAGTGCAAAACAACAAACTATCTACCGTTGATGTGTTATGGCAAGACCGCTACTAAAACGCTCTGAAGCAATAGCATGGCTACCAGCGCGCGCCGACTTAGGCGCGACCATCTTGGGGCCAGACGATCGCTTTCTGTTTTGGCCTGCTGGTGCGCGCAACCCGCAGGTGTCGAGTTTGGCCGCGTTAGGTAAATTGCGTAGCATCAATATAGTGCTTGATGGGCGCGATGTTTTGATTGCCAAAGCGCAAGTACCGCCTTTGTCGGCACAAAAGCTAGCCCAAGCGCTACCCAATATTGTCGAAGACCAACTGCTTCAAGATGCCAGCCAAGTTGCGATTGCATTGGGCGACCGAGCTGGTGATGGACAACGGCAATTGGCAATTGCCGATCGCTCGTGGTTAGAACAAGTGAAAGGTGCGTTTGAACGGCGGGGCGTAAAAGTTTCTGCTATTTGGCCGGCCCAATTGGCATTGCCGCAACGTGACGAGCGTTGGACCCTTGCGGCGACAGGACAAGGCTTAACAATTAAAACTGATGCCTGTGCCCTTGGTTGGCCTGGCGGCACAACAAATGCCGAACGGGTTGCTAGCTTGGGTGCTCTCTTTGACACGATCGCTTTGCAAGACAAAGTTGCTGCACAAGATGTTGGGATAGATGCGGTTGTCGACGATAGCCAATGGTCCGAAGCGATTAATCAATTTGCAACAGAGCGTGGTTTGCAGTTCGATATTTTTTCATTACCGCGCCCGCAAGCGGCTACAACTGATTTAGCCGCGGCGGCTGCTGGGCGAATCGGCAAAACTAATGCTGGACAAAAAATGAATTGGTCAGCTTGGCGTTGGCCAATATGGTTAGGGGTATTTTGCTGCTTGGCAATGGTTGCGGGTTTAAATTTAATGTGGTGGAAGTTAGCCAGCGAAAAGCGTGAACTGACTACGCAAGCCGATCAGACTTTTCGCGCAGCGTTTCCAAAAGTCAGCGCTGTGGTGCAACCCAAACTGCAAGCGCAACGGTTAGTTAGCGATTTACGGCGAGCATCGGGTCAAGCTGGGTCGGACGATTTTGCGGTTTTAATTAAACGCTTGGCCGAAGGGATGGACGCCGTTGCAATTGATTCGATGGCTTTAATCGATTATCGAAATGGTCAGTTACGGGTTAAGTTTCAACCCGGTTATGCGGATACTGCCCCCGCACGCGAGCAACTAAAGCAATCGTTGTTACGTGCCGGTTTAAAGCTGCAATTTGACAACGAACGTGAACCAACGGCCGTTGTTTTACTAAACACTTAAATAATTGACGAACCCACTGTAATGACGCCAGCAATTCGAGAAAAATGGACCGCACTTTCACTACGCGAACGGCGCATGGTGCAAATTGCTATAGCCGTTGTAGGGTTGGGGCTTTTGTACGGAGTAGGGATAGACCCAGCGTTGCGCAATATTAGTAAACTTTATGCCGAATTACCGGCCCTACGCACCGAGACAGCCACGGTTAAAGCCTTATCAGATGAAGCGCGTCGTCTTACAGCATTAAACAAAGCGGCTTCTCCCGTGTCTTCCACTAACTTGCGTGCCGACACAGAAAATTCTTTGCGTCGCGTTGGATTGTTCGAAGTGTCTAAAATTGTTACTAAAGAATCCGCCGGCAATAGCGCATTACAAATTAATTTTTCCTCGGCGCCTTTCGGCTCCTTGATGGAGTGGGTAAATTTAGCACCGCGCGAGTTGTCGGTTCGCGTGCAAAGCGCAAAATTTGATCGAGTCGGTGGTGCCGGTAAAGTTAATGGTGAAGTAGTCTTTGATAGCGCTGGGCCCAGTAGTAACGCTGCCAGTTCGCAAAAATGAAATTGTCGACTTTTACAGTGCCTCAAATTTCGAATCGGGATGTAAAACCGTTCTCCGATAATGTTGTACAGGTTGGTTTGTTTTCAAATTGGTTTAAGCGCGCCCTTTGGTTGTTTATCGCGATAGTGTTAGCGTTTGCCGTGGCACTTTGGGCTGCTCCCGCCTCGTGGCTAGACGGAATTATTCGGCAAGCTAGCGAGGGCCGTTTACGAATGACCGATACGCAGGGTGGTTTATGGAACGGCTCGGGACGATTAGTTCTAGCCAACATCGATTCAACCGAAGCTGGGCGCGTTCAACCCGGTAATGATTCAATCATTAGCGGCGTGCAAATTCCAGGTCGTTGCAACTGGCAGCTTAATCCTTGGCCGTTGTTTTTGGCGCAACTCGACATACGACTGAAGCTTGAGCACATGAAAGATACCGTCAGCATTAAAGGTAATCGGCAAAAACTAGTGGGATCAGCAGGATCGTTCGATTTACCGCAAATTCGGATGGACCGTTTGGGCTCGCCGTGGAATACAATCCAACCTAGCGGGGCTTTGTCGGTTCGATGGGAACCATTTCAGGTCGACCAAGGCAGATTTATTGGCAAAGCAGTTGTCACTGTGGCTCAGGCCGCTTCGGCGCTGAGTAATGTACGGCCATTAGGAAGTTATCGAATTGACATCGATAGTAATGGTCAAAAAGCGCAAATTAGTATCTCGACGCTCAATGGACCCTTGCAGCTGGACGGTCAAGGTGATTGGACTTTGCGCGGTGGTTTAAAGTTTTTGGCGTATGCGAAAGCGACCGCTGAGCAGTTAAAGTTGCAACCATTGTTAAGTTTGCTTGGTAAACGCGACGGTGATAGAACGATTATTCGATTGGGTGCTGTTTGAAAGAAGTCAGAAAAATTAAAGCGCTAGCTTGGTTACTCACGGCATGTTTAACAACCGGCCATGTTTTGCCTGCCTATGCCAATACCAAACCCGTTGTCCTAAACTTTGTAAACGCAGAAATTGATGCCGTCATAGGCGCATTTGGACAAATTTTAAACCGCACGTTTGTAATCGACCCTCGGGTACGCGGCAAAATTTCTTTGGAAACTCCGCGCCCGGTGTCACCTGCCGAGGCTTACCAGTTGCTGGTTTCGGCCTTAAGGCTGCAAGGTTTTGCAGTTGTAGAAACAGGTAATTTAACGCGCGTAGTTCCCGAAGCAGACGCAAAACTACAACCAGGGCCAGTTAATGTAGGGGCTGCTACAGCAACGCGCAGCGAAGCAGTTATTACCCAAATTTTCCGCCTTAACTATGAATCGGCTTCTAACTTAATTCCTGCGCTAAAGCCCTTAATTTCGGCGAACAGTTCGATCAGTGCTGTGCCAAGTAGTAACTCAATTATGGTGACTGATTACGCCGCCAATGTGCAGCGGATTGGCCGCATCATTGCAACACTCGATAGCCCAAGTACTAATGAAGTTGAAGTAGTTCCGATTAAACATACCGTCGCTAGTGATATTGCTGTAATGGTTGCGCGACTGTTAGATGATCAACAACGCGGTGCAGTACAAGATCCGGGACAACGTGTGTCTGTTTTTTCTGACCCTCGATTAAATGCGGTCATGATTCGCGCAGCCAGCGCTTCGCGCGTTAATTTAGCGAAAAGTTTAATTGCGCGTTTAGATCAGCCCGGCACTAACGAAGGCAATGTTCATGTTGTGTACTTACGCAATGCTGAAGCAGTCAAGCTTGCAGAAGTTTTGCGTAGTACGTTGCAAGGTGGTGACGCGGGTAGCGTTGCTGCTAGGGCCGCACCTGCTTCTGCTAACTCCCCTACAGGAGCACCTGGTAGTAACGCTGCTTCGGCTCCTGCGGCCGCGACACAAGCCGTGGTGTTTTCTGCCGGTGGGGCAACTATTGCAGCGGACCCAGCAACTAATTCGTTAGTGATTACTGCTCCAGAAGCAACCTATAGAAGTTTGCGCAATGTCATTGATCGTTTAGACGTGCGCCGCGCGCAAGTTTATATCGAGACTTTAATTGTTGAGATCACCTCAGAAAACGCAGCGGAATTTGGTATTCAATGGCAACAAATCTCCAAGAGTGCCAGCGTTATTGCTGGGACTAATTTTGGAGCTGCTGGCAATATCATAGCCGCAACAACAGGAGGACTAGCAACAGCACTAACGAGTGGATTGAATGTTGGAGTCATACGCAATGGCTCGTCTATCTCGCTTAACGGAAAAGATGTTCCGTTAAACATCGGCGCTTTAATTCGCGCGCTTGAAACGCAAAGTAAAGTGAATATTCTTTCGACGCCCAACGTACTCGCTATTGACAACGAAGAGGCCAAAATTACGATTGGTCAAAACGTTCCCTTTATAACGGGGCAATATGCACAAACGGGTGGCAACAATGGTGCGGCCAACCCGTTTCAAACCATTGAGCGTAAAGACGTTGGTATTACTTTAAAGGTTAAACCCCAAGTCAGTCAGTCTGGTTTAATTCGATTGCAGTTTTTCCTCGAATCTAGTTCGCTGGCTAGCACGAATCGACCAGAAGGCGTTATTACCAATGTTCGCACTATTAATAACTCTGTTTACGCAGAAGATGGTCAGATTGTTGTGTTGGGTGGTTTAGTTGAAGATCGAGCAACTGGCGATACAGAATCTGTCCCGGGATTAGGTTCAATTCCGATTCTTGGCAACTTGTTTCGTAGTGACTCAAGAAAGCGCGATAAAACCAATCTTTTAGTTTTTATGCGACCTGTTGTGATGCGTAATAGCGATGCAACCGACGCGGTTACTTCGGATCGATACGATTATTTACGACAAATTCAAGGCAACATTCCTATTCCGCGTCATTGGCTATTACCGGATGTTCAAGTGCCAACTTTACCTGCGCTTCCAGTAAAAAATAGTGATTTACCGGCTCAAGGTAGCGGTCAACAACCCTCAATTGCTCCGGCAATTCGCGAAGTGCTTGGTGCGCCAGTGCGCCCCTCGGCACCGACTGCATCGGGTGAAACTTATCAGCCAAAACCCAATGAAGTCTATGTACGGTTGCCTGACGCGAAAGATAAGCCAACCCCCGCACCAGCAGCCAGTACGGGTGTAACACCACCTGATCAGCCTAAATAGCGCGGGTTTAAATGGCGACAATTATTTCTGCGCGATACATTCCGTTCGGGTTCGCTAAAGCGCATCATATTTTGGCTTTCGGTCTGCAAGATAATGAGCTTGAAGTTTGGGTTGAAGAACGCACTTCACCAACCGCAATTGCTGAGCTAGTTCGCAGTTTGCCCTACCGAATTCGCCCCGTAAAAAAAACCGCGAGTGAGCTGCAAGCGGCAATGACTAGCGCTTACGCGCAACAAGATTCAAGCGCGGCTTCAGTGGTTGATGCGGTCGAAAGCGATATCGATTTATCGCGCTTAATGCAAGATGTTCCGAAGGTCGAAGACCTGCTCGAAACAGAAGATGATGCGCCGATTATTCGGATGATTAATGCGCTTTTAACGCAGGCTTCCCGAGACGGTGCGAGTGACATCCATATCGAGCCCTTCGAGACTTATTCGATGGTGCGCTTTCGGGTTGATGGCACCTTGCGTGATGTGGTTCAGCCCAAGCGCGAATTACATGCTGCTCTTATTTCTCGTATTAAGATCATGGCGCAGTTGGATATCGCAGAGAAGCGCTTGCCGCAAGACGGCCGCATTACGTTGCGTATTGGTGGCCGCCCAATGGATGTCCGTGTTTCGACTTTACCCACTGGGCATGGCGAGCGTGCTGTTTTGCGCCTGCTCGATAAAGAAGCCGGACGCCTCGATTTAGCCAAGCTGGGTATGGATAGTCAATTGCTGAAAAGTGTTGATCATTTGGTCCGTCAACCCCACGGCATTGTTTTAGTGACCGGGCCAACTGGCTCTGGAAAAACAACGACGTTATATTCGGCTTTGGCACGACTTGATTCATCGACCACCAACATTTTAACGGTCGAAGATCCGATTGAATACGATCTAGCAGGCATCGGCCAAACCCAAGTGAACCCGCGTATCGAAATGAGCTTTGCGCGAGCCCTACGATCGATCTTGCGCCAAGATCCTGATGTCATTATGATCGGCGAAATTCGCGACGTTGAAACGGCACAAATTGCGGTGCAAGCCAGTCTAACTGGCCATCTCGTTTTAGCGACTTTACATACTAACGATGCAGCCTCTGCCGTAACGCGTTTAGTCGATATGGGTGTCGAACCATTTTTGTTGTCGTCCAGCCTTATCGGGGTAGCCGCGCAGCGCCTTGTGCGAAAACTATGCAAGGGATGCCGTCAGCCCGACCCAATTACCCGCACTTGGCGGGCAGTGGGTTGCAGTCAATGTAATCGCAGTGGCTATTCGGGGCGCAGTGGTATTTACGAGTTGTTGCTGGTCGACGAAGAAATTCGCGGCCTGATTCATCAAAATGCGGGCGAACAAGCCATCCGTGCGTCGGCACAACGCAGCGGGATGGTCAACCTACGTGAGGATGCGCAGCGTTGGGTAAAAGAAGGGGTTACTTCGTTAGACGAGGTCGTCAGGGTAACGCGTAGTTAGCTAATTGTTCTGTCGACCAAGACAAACGAATAAAGTTTACGGTAAACCTCTATTTTCCGTGTATATACGAGCGGGTCGCCATTTGACTAGATCGATCCGGTCTAAAATGTGAGGATTCGTTTAATATTTTTTTGTTTAGGGAGGCGAAATGAACGCCACTGCCTGTAAAGAGCATTTTATTAAAACAGCTCAGCAATTTGCATTTGCAAGCGCTGTTGCTTTTGTATTTAGCGCGGCCATACCTGTTGCATTCGCTCAGGCCCCAGGTGCTCCTGATAAAAATAAGCCAACGATTCCCTTATCACCGTCACCGACTTTAGGCCCTAAACCTCAACAGAGTGCGCCGCCAGCCGCTGCATCGGATAAGCCAGATGCGTCTCGCCAATCAGACAAGCCAGCGGCTCAATCTAGTGCTGCTGCTCTAGCATCGCCAGCCTTAACCACTGTGCCTAGACCTGCTAGCGTGGTTGCAGCTGTTAGCGGTGCAAAAATGTTGTCCACAGCAGGTGGTGTCAAATACCAAGACTCTACTGTTGGGGTCGGTCCTGTTGCAGCCACAGGTCAATCGGTAAGCGTGCATTACACCGGCTGGTTAATGGAGGGCGGTAAATTAGGGCGCAAGTTCGATAGCAGCATCGAGCGCGGACAACCGTTTAAATTTCCGCTAGGCAATGGCCGTGTTATTAAAGGCTGGGATGAAGGTATTGTCGGCATGAAGGTCGGCGGCACCCGCGTGCTGACTGTCCCCCCTGAGATGGGGTACGGTTCGCGCGGAGCAGGTACCGTTATTCCACCGGGTGCAACTTTGGTATTCGAAGTAAAACTGCTTGGGGTTTAAATTACCCTTTAAAGCTCGTCACCAAAAAGTAAGCAATTTTTGCTCTGGTCCGAGCTTTTTCAATACCATCTGGACTATGAAATTCTTGAGCGGCTGTGCAAATAGTAATGCGAGCATAGTCGCTTAACGGTTGGGCACGTAACACACGGCTCATTGCGTCAATCATCGACGGCACATCATTGGATAAATGCTCCCACGGCGTCCAGGGGTTAATCGCTAAATCTGCTGACGCGTCATTCGCGCTTATTGCATAATTGCGATGGTCATTCGTCTTTACAAATTGTGCCTTGGTAAACACGGGGCTTTTTGTTTCGGGTAACTGATCAAACATTCGAGTAGCTAATGGCCTTAAACGAGTAGACTGAACGCGCCAATGTAAGTTCTCAATTCTCTACGGACTAAACGGCCAGTGTTTGCGATGAATGGTCGTTTGTTTTTATTGCACTGTCTTAAACTGTGAACTATGCCCGCATTTCGTTTTGAAGCCTCTAATTCAGCTGGACGTATCGAGTCAGGTCTACTTGAAGCCGACGGCGCACGTCAAGCCCGTTTACAACTGAAGGATCGTGGCCTAACACCAATCTCGGTTGAAGCGACCGCCTCCGATGGGGCCATAGGCAGTAAACATCCCGCTGTTTCGGGACGTTTAAAAAACGCTGACTTAGCCATTTGCACGCGACAGCTGGCTAGTTTATTAGCCGCTGGTTTGCCGCTTGGACAAGCCCTTGCTGTGGTAACAGAACAAGCCGAAACCGATATCGTTCGTGAACGTTTTGGTGCTGTTCGTAGCGAGGTGCTGGCAGGACACAGTTTGTCCGATGCAATGAATCGCTTCCCAAAAGACTTTCCCGATATTTACCGATCGCTTGTTACTGCTGGCGAACAATCGGGTAATTTGTCGTTGGTTATGGAGCGACTTGCTGACCACGTCGAGTCACGCAGTGCTTTGGCGCAAAAAGTTGGTTTGGCATTTTTGTATCCTGCGGTAGTAACCTTGGTTGCTATATCGGTCATTATTGGTTTGTTAACCTATGTGGTGCCGCAAGTCGTTGGGGTGTTTTCGCAAACTCGACAAAAATTGCCTTTTCTTACCATTGCGATGTTAGAAATTTCTAACTTTTTGCGCGACTGGGGTTGGTTGGTTTTAGCCGCTTTAATTATTGCCTGGTTTGCGTGGCGCTTCGCTTTGCGTCGCCCAGAAATTCGACTCGCTTGGGATGCTTTGGTACTTCGCATGCCTATCATTGGTCGTATTGTTCGCGGTGTTAATACGGCACGCTTTTCAAGTACCTTGGCTATTTTGGCGGCTAGTGGTGTGCCACTGTTAAAAGCACTTGAAGCGGGCGGTCAAACCCTAGGAAACACGGCCCTTAAAGCCAATGTAGCCGATGCCATTGCCCGGGTCCGCGAGGGCGCGCCGTTAGCGAGAGCCCTTGGCATTCAAAAACAATTTCCCCCGATGCTTATTCATTTTATTGCCAGTGGAGAATCGACCGGCAAATTACCCGAAATGTTGGATCGAGCGGCGACCGCGCAAGCGGCTGAAGTAGAGCGCAAGACGATGGCTTTAACTACTTTACTAGAACCCTTGTTAGTCGTAGGAATGGGTATTGTGGTTCTTTTAATTGTCTTGGCTGTGCTCTTGCCGATTATCGAAATCAACACAATGGTGAAGTAATTTTCGGTAGACCCCGAATTGGGATATTGAACCGGTTAAACTGCGTTTGGTGTCATCTCAGCGATGCAAGCAAAGCTGTACTTTTTTAACCTTAAAACATCTACTTAATATGCAATTTAATACTTTAACTTCTGGTTTACAAATGCACGACGCAACAGTCGGTGCTGGTGACTTGGCGCAGGCCGGTCAGTTTGTTTCAGTTCATTACACCGGTTGGCTTTACGAAAATGGTGAACGAGGCGCAAAATTCGATTCATCCAAAGATCGCTCGCAGCCTTTCGGTTTTTCTTTAGGCGCTGGTGAAGTGATTAAGGGCTGGGACGAAGGCGTGCAAGGAATGAAAGTTGGCGGTAGTCGCCACCTCATTATTCCCGCAGCGCTAGGTTATGGAGCTCGTGGCGCCGGTGGCGTTATTCCCCCCAACGCAACTTTGTATTTTGAAGTTGAATTGTTGGCTATTTAAGGGTTTAGGTGACGAAAGATTTAAATAGCCAACGACTTAGCTTACTGAATAGGGTTCATAAAGCGACGATGAATTTTGTCGATTTCGCCCATTAGTTCGTCTGAAATAATTGTATCGGCGGCCGCCACGGTTTCTTTTAATTGCGCCATGCTGGTGGCCCCGAAAATACAACTTCCCACAAACTCACGACGCATCTGAAATCCCATCGCCAGTTGGGTAACAGTCATTCCCGACTGTTTAGCCAGCACATCGTAATCTTGAACTGCAAGCGTTACTTCAGGACGATTGTAACGAGGCCAACTTGCTCCAAACAAAGTCATGCGCGCGCCAGCGGGTTGTTGGCCTTCAAGATACTTTCCCGTTAAGTGCCCAAATGCGAGTGGGCTGTAAGAAAGTAACGAAACTCTTTCGTGGCGACACGCTTCAACTAGGCCGGTTTCAAACTCGCGCGCTAGCAAACTGTAGTTGTTTTGAATCGTGGCAGGGCGGGTAACGCCCAATCGCTTAGCGACGTTTGAAAATTCTGCTACGCCCCAAGCCGATTCATTGCTAAGGCCGTACGCGCGAATTTTGCCCGCTTTAACTAAAACTTCCATCGCTTCGATTTGCTGCTGAATACTAACGCAATCGCGCTCATTCTTAATCTCGTAAACACCAGCACCAAACAGTGGCGTGTAACGTGCGGGCCAATGAATTTGATAAAGATCGATGTAGTCGGTTTGCAAGCGCTTTAAGCTCGCTTCGCATGCCAAAATAATGTCTTGTTTAGAAAGTTCGCCGTCAGTTAACCGTTCGGGCGTACGTACCCAAGCCATGCCGCGACCCGGCCCAGCTACTTTTGTTGCCAACACAATCGACTCGCGTTTTTGTTTTGCTAACCAACGACCAATGTAGGTTTCGGTGGTGGAATAAGTTTCGGCCTTCACGGGGATGGGATACATCTCGGCTGTATCAATAAAGTTTAGCCCGTTTGCCAAACAATAATCGAGTTGCTCGAGTGCTTGTCGCTCCGTATTTTGCTCGCCCCAAGTCATTGTGCCTAAACACATTCTGGGTACTTTGATCGAGGTGCTGCCAAGGGTTGTGGGTTGCTCGCGCCAATTGCTCACGGAGGTTCCTTTCATTTAATTTAACGGGTTGTTAAGAACTTTTTACGGCTTTAGCTGCATTTGGACGAATTAATACAATAAGAATAGCGCAAATTATTAACGCTAAAGCGACGTAGTCGGCTGTTTTTGGTTGCTCGCCTAATACCCACTGCGAAGAAAATACACCAAGCACTGGAATAAACATTACCGATAGAGTGCTGGCAGTTGGCGGCAATACGGTCGCCAATTTAAACCAAGCAAGTTGACAAAAACCAAACACAATAAAAGCGTTATAGATAATTGCAAACCATTCCGTATTGTTAGGCCAGCGGACGATTTGCGAGCGTTCAAAAAAGAATACAAATAATAAGCACCAAACAGTAGTAATCGCCAGAGACCAAAACATTAAAACGGTTAAAGGGGTTTGTAACTTGCGTCGCCGCATTAAATGCGTTCCGTAGCCCCAAAATGCCGCCGCTGAAAGCATAAGCACCAAACCTAATGGCCGGCCTGCCATGCTATTCAATTCATCTTTTAGTAACAACCCAACGGCTACAGTGGCGAAGGCTACCCCAAGGGATAAGCGAGCACCGAGCCGCTCTTTAAAAATAAACAAACCAAACAAAGCGGTCCAAATGGGGAGGGTGTAACCCAAAATTGCTGCACGACCCGTCGCTAGTAATTTCACAGCGTAAATAGAGCAGGTGTACCAAACAATCATATTAGTAAAGGTAAGCCAAAGTAATTCGGGCCAGTGTTTTCTTTCGATGACAAATGATTGCTTTTGGGCTAGCACTGCAACTGCTAAAACAACCAATCCGCCCAACATGCTACTGGTACGAAAAGTTAACGGTGGAAAATCGATAACGCCTAGTTTTAAGATGGGCCAGTTGACGCCCCAAAATAAAGTAAGAGCCACCAGCATAGCTAATTGGACGCCAGTTAAAGCCCCACTTGATTTTTCAGTATTCATTTTGCCTTAAGGCGTTGCCACAAATTATTTGATTCAAACCAATTGCTATAGTCAAGGTAAGCGGGATCTTCTCGCAGGTGAGCTTCTTCGGTCTTTGCCCTTACAAAGTAAGTGATCGAAATGCCTAGCAATATGATGCAATTGAGCACGGCTTGCTTGCTTGATAAGGTATTAATCCAAGGTACGTAAATTAGCCACCAGTAAATGTTTTTTGAGATGTACGCTGGGTGACGTGCAATGCGATAGGGCCCGTGTGTCAAGATTCCGCGATGGGTTAAATTGGAGAAGCGAATGCCAAATGCAACCGTTGCCCAAACATACACACTAAGGCTAATTAATATTGCGCTGGCCCAAACCCACTTTAGGTTGGGGTTGCTTAACCACATGTCCCAAAATGTGCCGCCAAGGCGAAAATCGGTTATTGGGAAACCACCTAAAATAACAAACGGTGGGTAGCAGATTAACGCAGCAAGCCATCCAAGCCAACGCGTGTTGGGCGACCGAATATGTGAGTCAAGTACTTTGAATGTGCTAGCGTAGCCGATAAGGGCAATCACAATATCGATAGTAAATAGTAGGGGCGTTAATACAAACACCAAGCGAAATAAATTACTCCAAGGGTCAAATGTTTGAAGCCGAAAAAACTCTAAGTTGTTGGGCAGTATTTGTAGTAAAAAAACAAAAAAGAAACCCTTGATAAACCAACCTAGTAAAAACTGAGCGGCCTTAGTAAATGATAGAGGTGGGGAAGAATTGGAACCAAATAATCCAAAGCCTGTTTGAATTGAACGGCCAAAGTGCCAAGCGCTATCGTGTGGCTCGCGCAACCGTTGATCTACCCAAACAACGTAAAAGGTACCCAACACCGCGGCTGGCAAAGCAGCGTATAGAAATCCTTTGAAAATCCACTCGTAACCTGTCCGGTAACTAGGTACAAAAGCAAACCATCCGGCCATGATTGCCAGAGCACATGCAAACGCTAAAAGTTTACTAACAATTCGCGGCCAATTTTTACCCGCCTTTGCGGTACGCGCACTGAGTTCGACCGCAGAATTATCTGCGCGCCACGGTTTTACAAAAAACAATTCCCAAGCAAACATTGCAACCGCTGGCAGGATTAATGCTAACGGTGTTGCTATTTGCGCTTTTAATTCAAACTGGTTAATCAGCGACAAAGCACAGAGCAGCCCAGCTAAGCCAAACCACCCCGTCCAAGATGAAACTGCCGATTGCGGCCGGAGCACTTGACTTTTAAAATCCACATTGGCGCGTAGCGGCGATAATTTTAAGGTTTCTGAGCGTCTAGTCTGCGACATGGTGTCAAGGTTTGTCTAATTAAATTCAAGCGTTTTGCTATTGGACGATGTTTGAGAAACAGGTTTGACCCAGTTTGCCTGAAAAACGGACGCACAACTTGCAGTTTGCCCGTAGTTTGTTCGGTTTGTCGCGTTGCGGCCTAGGCCGTGGGCCAGCTATAATAGGCGGCTTCATTTCCTTGCCGCTTGCCGACGCAGTCAGGCGGTTTTCACTTCAAAGTTAACGAAACCCAAAAGGAGAGTTATGCGTCATTATGAAATAGTTTTTATGGTTCACCCAGATCAAAGCGAGCAAGTACCCGCAATGATCGAGCGATACAAGAGCATGGTCGAAAATAATGCTGGATCTGAGCCTGCTGGCACAGAACCCGGAAAAATTCACCGCATGGAAGATTGGGGCCGTCGTCAGTTGGCTTATCCAATTGAAAAAGTTGCTAAAGCGCACTATGTTTTGTTAAACATCGAATGCAGCCCAGCAACTTTGGCTGAAATTGAAACAGGTTTCCGTTTTAACGATGCTGTCTTGCGCCATTTAACCGTAAAAATGAAAAAAGCTGAGACTGGTCAATCGCCAATGCTCAAGCAAATTCAGCGTGAAGAATCACGTAAGACAGTTACTGAATCGCCTGCAGCACAACAGCCAGCCCGAGTTTACGAGAAACAACCTGCGAGCGAATAATTTCGCAAGCAAGAATCCGTCAACACAGCTAGCTAAAACAACTAAGCTTAGGTAAAACAAGTAAACCATTTAATTATTGATGCGCAAGTGCACGAGCTCGACTCGTTGCGCTATAGCCCAGCAGGCCTGCCACTGTTAAATATGACGCTGCAACATGAGTCGCAGCAAATTGAAGCCGGTGGATTACGTAGTACCGAATTAACTCTTTCTGCAGTTGCGGCCGGTCCGGTGGCAGTGCAGTTAAACGCAGCAATAAGTGCTCAAGGTTTGGGCGCTTATTTACAGTGCGAAGGGTTTTTAGCGGCAAAGCGTAATAGAAGTAAAGGCCAAGGCAAAGATCAAGCGAGCAAAGCGATGCTCTTGCACATCACAGCTTTTAAAATATTGGAGAAGTAAATCATGGCATTTACGAAACGCAACACAAAAAATCGCCCAAAGCGAAATACTCAAAGCGCTTTGTTCAAGCGTAAAAAAGTTTGCCGTTTTTCGGCTGACAAAGTTGATCAAATTGACTTTAAAGACATCGATACGCTTAAAGACTTTATTACCGAGACTGGCAAAATTATGCCAGCCCGTGTAACCGGAACGACGGCTCGTTATCAGCGCCAGTTAAGTGTAGCAATCGAGCGCGCGCGCTTCTTAGCCTTGCTGCATTACACCGACCGCCACTAAACCGAACCAACGACACTAAGGAAATCAAATGCAAATCATTTTGCTAGAGAAAGTAATCAACCTTGGCCAGCTGGGTGAAGTGGTCAAAGTTAAAGATGGTTACGCACGTAACTATTTAATCCCACAAGGCAAAGCCAAGCGCGCCACAACGTCTGCTAAAGCAGAGTTTGAAGCACGCCGCGCCGAGTTAGAAAAAGTTGCCGCCGAGAAATTGGCCGCTGCAGAAGCCACTAAAGTTAAGTTGGCCGATGTACGTTTAAGCTTAAAAGAAAAAGCCGGTGTTGACGGTCGTTTGTTTGGTTCAGTAACCAATGCAAACATTGCTGACGCGTTAGTAGCCATGGGCTTTAAAGGTATTGAGAAGTCGATGGTACGTATGCCTAACGGTCCAGTGAAAACTGTCGGTGAGCATCCAATTCAGTTGGCCTTGCATACCGATGTCTTAGCTGATTTAGCTTTGACGGTTGTTGGCGAAGCTGCTTAATCAACAGTAACTTCGAGCACTAATTAAAAGGGCGCTTCGGTGCCCTTTTTTATTTTAGACAAGAGGGGTTTGCTCAATAGTGGTTTTATCAATTAGGGTTTAATTCGAGAGCTGCCCGCGGATTTAATCGAACTTCTGATTTAACGCCATTCTTATTCTGTTAACCTTGCGGCTTAGGCTTTTCAGCTGGTGGATTGTGGCTTTACAGCTGGTGGATTGTGTTGACCCTTTGCTGACCTTTCGCTTACTGCTCGATTTGACTCTTTTCGCGCTAGCTCTTTTTGCTTTGATTTTTTTGCGTTGACTCTTAGATTGCACTAAATAACATGGCTGCCGTACCCGAAACCCGTCGTCCCTCAAGCGATCCGCAAATTGAAAAATTGCGCGTGCCGCCGCATTCGCTTGAAGCCGAACAATCGGTTTTGGGTGGATTGCTATTGGATAACTCGGCTTGGGATCGTATTGCCGATTTAACGGGTGCAGACGACTTTTATCGCTTTGATCATCGTTTAATTTATGCTGCGATTGCCAAGCTAGTTGAACGAAGCCGACCTGCCGATGTGGTTACCGTGCATGAGCAACTGCAAAATGAAGGCAAGGCGGCCGAATGTGGTGGCCTGCAATACCTTAATGCCTTAGCGCAAGAGACGCCCTCGGCGGCTAATATCCGTCGCTATGCGGAAATTGTGCGAGACCGAGCAATTTTGCGTCAGCTAATTACCGTTTCGGATGAAATCGCTACCCAATCGCTTAATCCGCAGGGCAAAGAAACGCGCACAATTTTGGACGAAGCTGAATCCAAAATATTTAACATTTCTGAAGCTGGATCGCGTGGGCAAACCGGCTTTCAAGATATTCAATCCCTGCTTGGGCAGGTGTTAACCCGAGTTGACGAGCTTTATCATCGTGATAACACCTCCGATGTAACGGGTGTGCCTACAGGCTTTGTCGATTTAGATCGGATGACTTCGGGCCTGCAAAGCGGCGATTTAGTGATTGTTGCTGGGCGTCCGTCGATGGGCAAAACAGCGTTCTCCTTAAACATGGCTGAAAACGTTGCCATCGATCAAGGCTTGCCGGTTGCCGTTTTCAGTATGGAGATGGGCGGCACGCAACTGGCGATGCGTATGTTGTGCTCAGTGGGTCGTATCGATCAACAGCGTGTTAGAACGGGCCGATTAATCGAAGAGGATTGGACGCGCCTTACAGCTGCTATGCAAAAAATGCAAGAAGCACAAATTTTTATCGACGAAACGCCCGCATTAAATTCGCTAGAAGTTAGGGCGCGGACTCGTCGCTTGGCTCGGCAATATGGCAAATTAGGGCTTGTAGTTATCGACTACTTGCAACTAATGAGCTCGGCATCGTCGGGTGAAAATAGAGCCACAGAAATTTCAGAAATTTCCCGCTCGCTTAAAGGTCTAGCCAAAGAATTGGGTTGTCCAGTTGTAGCGCTTTCGCAGCTTAATCGAAGCCTCGAGCAACGTCCTAACAAACGGCCTGTTATGAGCGATTTGCGCGAATCGGGTGCTATTGAGCAAGACGCCGACGTTATTTTGTTTATTTATCGCGATGAGGTTTATAATCCCGATTCGCAAGACAAAGGAACAGCGGAAATTATTATCGGTAAACAGCGTAACGGACCGATTGGAACGGTGCGCTTAACCTTTGTTGGGCCGCTTACAAAGTTCGAAAACTACACTAGCGCTGGCTAGTTACTACTGTTGATCGACACTAATTAAAAGTGAAACGCGTAGCCTGCATTTAAAGAGTTAACCCGAACTTTTTGCCCTGGGAAATTGTTGCCTCCCGCATTGCTTGATGGGCCGCCTCCTATCGCAACTATTAGGGCTGGGTCAACTGCACCGGTTCGCATGTCTTGCAAACGAGCCGAAACCGTAACACTGTGCCGTGGATTAATTCGATACCACCCCGAGACGTCGAGCATTGGTCGCCAAAGGCTTTTAGGACTGAGCTTGGCAGATTGATAAACACCTGGGTAATCAATGCCAAGGCGGGGCGCGATGCTGCGCTCTAACTCTATCTTTGCGCGAATTCCAAAACCACGTTCAAACTCGTTGTGAACGACTAGGCCGATTGCAAAAACACCTTCTTGGTATTTTTCAGCAAATGATGCAATTGCCGCGTTGCCGTCTGCACTTCGGGATTGGCTACGAAAACCAAAACGTGGAGCAATGGCAAAGCCCCAATCGTCCACTTCGGCAACGGGCCAATGTAGGGTCGTCGCTATGTGAACTAACCGAACCTCGCCAGTAGTGGCTACAGGAAACGCATTCGCTGTGAGGCCAAAGTAATCAACCGATCCTGTTTTGTAATCGAATTCGGCAATCCAACCTTTAGTTTTCCAATTGCGTTGGGCACCAAAAAACACGCGTGTTCCATTGAGTAAACCACTTTCGCGGTTTAAAAACTGTGAAAAAGTCCGCTCGCTGGCTTTGTAAGAACTTGTACCCATTTCAATACCGCCAATTAACTGCGCAGTCGCTTGCTGGGGATTAAAAAGTGCAATCGCGCAAATTGCTAAAGCAGCGCAAAAAATAACAGTCCTTTTTGTAACAGTCGTAGATTGTGGCAGCTCGTGCATAACCGATTCAAACGGCGACGCACGCGTCGGCGTAGGATTTGTCGATAATTGGTTACAAATTTGGCTAAAAAACGGGATCATTTCGTGATTGTGCCAGTCATTTTGTTTTGATGCCAATGAGGGTGTTTACAGTTCTAATTAATTGTCGAACGAAGCGCTACAGCGCTTCACTTGCAAAATCAGCTAAACGCGAGCGTTCCCCGCGTTGCAACACAATGTGACCCGAATGTGCCCAACCTTTAAAGCGATCCACTACGAACGTTAAGCCGGACGAACTTTCGGTTAGGTAAGGTGTATCGATTTGTGCAACGTTACCAAGACAAACCACTTTGGTGCCTGGGCCAGCGCGGGTAATTAACGTTTTCATTTGCTTAGGCGTTAAGTTCTGCGCTTCGTCAATAATTAAAAATTTACTTATAAAAGTTCGGCCCCGCATAAAGGACATTGCCTTCACTTTAATACGCGACTTAATCATGTCTTGCGCCGCAGCGCGGCCCCACTCGCCGCCAGCTACACCGCCAGCGACGCCACCATTGCCATCTTGACCGTTCATTAAAACTTCTAAGTTGTCTTCTAATGCACCCATCCACGGTTGCATTTTTTCTTCTTCGGTGCCGGGTAAATAGCCAATGTCCTCGCCAACCGGAACGGTGGCTCGGGTTACGATAATTTCGCTGTAGCGACGGGTGTCAATGGTCTGCACAAGGGCTGCGGCTAAGGCTAATAATGTCTTACCGGTACCGGCTTGACCTAACAAAGTTACAAAGTCAATTTCGGGATTCATCAACACGTTTAATGCAAAATTTTGCTCGCGGTTGCGTGCTGTAATTCCCCACACCGCGTTTTTGGTATGAGTGAAATCGCGTAAGGTTTGCAGCACTGCAAATTTGTCGGTGACTTCACGTACCTGTGCTGCTAGTGGAATCGCGTTCTCGAGATAAACAAACTGATTAACAATTAAACTACCGACCAGAGGCCCAGTAAAACGATAAAAAACAGAACCGCCTTGTTGCCAAGACTCAATGTTTTTACCGTGCTTGTCCCAAAAATTTTCGGGTAAGGCTTGGATACCGGAATACAAAACATCGCCGTCTTCAATAACTTGATCATTAAAATAATCTTCAGCCGGTAGTCCTAAAGCACGCGCCTTGATGCGCATGTTGATGTCTTTAGTGACCAACACCACGGCATGATTGGGGCGCAACCGTTGCTGCGCAATAACGACCGCTAAAATTTGATTGTCGGCTTTGCCCATCGGTAAATCGATTGTGATATCGGGATCAATCGGCGCTGTTTGAAAAAACAATTTTCCCGTGGCGTCTTTGTGGCCCATTGTATTGAGCGGCAGCCCTTGCTCAATTTCGGATTTACCTTGGCTTGCTAAGGCATCCAAAGACCTTGAAACATGACGCGCGTTACGGGCAACCTCGGACATGCCTTTTTTGTTATTGTCCAACTCTTCTAATGTCACCATTGGTAACAAAATATCGTGTTCTTGAAAGCGAAACAACGAGCTTGGATCGTGCATCAAAACATTGGTGTCAAGCACAAATAGTTTTCGCGGCTCATCGCTAACCGTTGTACTGCGTCTTGGCTTCGGTACGGGTGAGACAGCGCGTTGCACGACCGTGTTGAGATTAGTGCCAGATGTAGTGGGTCTTTCTTGCCGAGGCGCGGCCTTTGCCGTTATCGACCGATGCTCATTTAAAGTGCTGTCGTTGGAATGCGCTGTTTTTGGGGTGCCGCCGCTTCGTTCCGGTGTTAATCGCGCGGTTTCGCGGGCGGGAGTTACCCCTTGCTCGCCAAGAAGTGCTGCCGGTTGAGTAGGGGCTTTTGGCAATGGCATGGTTAGGCTTTCTGGGCAACAGCAGTTGCCGCTTCTAAAACGGTCTGAACATGGTTGGCAACTTTTACGCCGCGCCATTCTTGTTGAACGACTCCGTGAGCATCAATTAAAAATGTTGAACGCTCGATTCCACGTACTTGTTTGCCGTACATGTTTTTCATTTTCATGACGTCAAACATTGTGCATAACTGCTCGTTAGGATCGGAAATTAATTCAAATGGTAGTTCTATTTTTAATTTGAAACTTTGGTGTGACTTAAGACTGTCGCGCGAGACGCCAATAATATTGGTATTTACTGCCGCAAAGCTGGAGTACGCGTCACGAAATTCTGCGGCTTCTTGGGTGCAACCTGGTGTGTTGTCCTTTGGGTAAAAATACAAAACCAAAGTTTTTCCAGCGACGGCGCTTAATGAAAATTCACCCGCAGTGCTAGCGGCAATAAAATTGGGTACTGACTTACCAATGAGACTAATTGAGATGAAACTTGTTAAAGCGAAGTTTGGTAAAGCGTTGTCCATCCGAGGCAATCTTTCGTATTTGTTTAAATTTTATTGCAGTAATAAAGCAATACATCGTCGGTCTTCGGCCACCAAAATATTAAAAGTTCGGCAGGCTGCTGCAGTGGTCATTGACTCTACGCCAATATTTTGTTGGCTGAGCTTGGCAATTAAACGGGGATGCGCGAAACGTTGCTTGATGCCAGTACCGAGCAGCACTAGCTCTGGCTTTAACAGCAACAGTTGGTCAAAGTGTTCGGTTGTTAATTCGTCGAAGCCTAATGCGCCGAGATCTTGTATTGCGCCTTCGAAGGGGACAATAATGCCTTGGGTAAACTGCGTCTGATTGACTGTAATGCTGGTCTGGTCCTGAGCCACGATGGCGTTCTTACCCAAATTTTGGTCTAAATGAAGCTTCAAAACATTTCGCCTGTAAATTTGGATTCAGCACCCTTGGTGCTGGGTCCATTGGTTGTTGTCGTTTGGTTCCAAACTATGAGTTCTTCTGCTGTGCCGCCGATTTTACTGTTTTGCAAAGTTATACTAGCAACTAACGCGAATTGTGAATCAAACTGTGAAGCACAATATAGCACTCTTAAGCGATTGTTAGCCAATCGAACTTGCCTCTAAAAATTCGATTGCAATTTGGCTTAAATTTTGCTTTTAGGTTCCTTTATTTATGTATTTTTACCCGATGAGTTGTCAATAATGAGTAGCAAAGTTTTAAATGTGGCCATCGTTGGCCTTGGTACGGTCGGTCGCGGCACGTACAACGTGTTAAATCGCAACGCCCAAGAAATTGCTCGGCGCGCTGGTTGCGAGATCCAAGTTAAAGCGGTTGTGGTTCGAAATTTAATCACGGCTCAAGAATTTTTACAAAATAGTTTTCAACCTACAACCGATGTAGATACCGTTATCGCCGATCCCAATATCGATGTTGTTATCGAAGTCATGGGTGGCACAACCGTTGCCAAACAAGTTGTTCTGAAAGCGCTAAGCGCAGGTAAACATGTTGTAACCGCAAATAAAGCGCTGTTGGCCTTGCACGGCAACGAACTGTTTGAGACCGCACGGAAACACGGCGTGGCTTTAGCCTTTGAAGCGGCGGTAGCCGGCGGAATTCCGATTATTAAAGCCCTACGTGAGGGTTTAACTGCTAACCAAGTGCAGTGGGTAGCGGGCATTATTAACGGCACCACAAATTTTATTTTGTCAGAAATGCGTTCGCGCGGTGCAAGCTTTCACGAAGTGCTTAAAGAAGCACAGGCGCTAGGTTATGCTGAAGCCGATCCAACGTTTGATGTTGAAGGTATTGACGCCGCGCACAAGGCTACTATTTTGGCCTCAATTGCCTTTGGCGTGCCGATTCAATTCGATAAAGCTTACGTCGAGGGTATATCGCAATTACAACCTGAAGACATTCGTTACGCCGAACAGTTAGGTTACCGCATTAAATTGTTGGGAATCGCCAAACGAGCTGCCAGGGGCATCGAGTTACGGGTTCATCCGACACTAGTGCCCACCAAGCGATTGATCGCCAATGTTGAAGGTGCAATGAATGCCGTGATGGTGCGTGGTGATGCGGTTGGGACGACCTTGTACTACGGCAAAGGCGCGGGCTCTGAACCAACCGCTTCGGCAGTTATTGCCGATTTGGTTGATTTAGCGCGCTTGTTATCCAGCGGCACCAAAGGTAGTGTTCCCGCCTTGGCGTTTCAACACGACTCATTAAGTTCGGCGCGAATTTTAAGTATTGATGAAGTGCAAACTTGTCATTACTTACGCATGCGGGTGGCTGACGAACCCGGTGTTTTGGCGGACATCACCCGTGTCTTGGCCGACGGTGGAATTTCGATCGACGCACTTTTCCAAAAAGAAGCCGAAGACGGTCAAAATCAAACCGACATTATTATGTTGACCCATGAGGCGCTTGAAGGTGCTGTGCGCTCGGCAATTCAGCGAATAGAAGGTTTGCCAACTGTTTTAAACAAAGTGATTCTGTTGCGACTAGAGCAGTTGCAGGACTAAAATAAACAATGAAATACGTCAGCTAATGAAATACGTAAGCACTAGAGGCCGAATGGCCCCCGTTGGGTTTTTACAAGTGCTATTGGGTGGCTTGGCCCCCGATGGCGGTTTAGTAATGCCTACCCATTACCCAAAAATTGATGCGGCTACTTTAAAGGCCTGGCGACAGTTAAGCTATGCCGACTTAGCCTTTGAAATATTCTCCCGGTTTAGTGACGATATTCCGGAGCAAGATTTGCGGCAGTTAACAACTGCCACCTACACCGAGGCGGTGTTTGGATCAAAAGAAATTACGCCCGTTACGAACCTAAGTAACGGCCTGCATTTGTTGCAGCTATCAAACGGTCCAACTTTGGCGTTTAAAGATATGGCCATGCAAATGTTGGGCAGTCTCTTCGAATATGCTTTGGCAAAGAATAACGAAACCCTTAACATTTTGGGCGCAACCTCGGGCGATACCGGTAGTGCTGCCGAATACGCGATGCGCGGACGTCGTGGTGTCAAAGTGTTTATGCTAACCCCAGCAGGTCGCATGAGCCCATTTCAAGCGGCACAAATGTACAGTTTGTTAGACCCAAGCATTTTTAATATTGCGGTTAACGGGGTATTTGATGATTGCCAAGATTTAGTTAAAGCAGTTTCCAACGATGCGGACTTCAAAGCGCGCTATAAAATTGGAACCGTTAACTCCATCAATTGGGCCCGTGTTTTAGCGCAAGTGGTGTATTACTTCAAAGCCTATTTAGCAGTTTGTGCCGACGAAACTTCGCCGGTATCGTTTGCAGTGCCGTCGGGTAATTTTGGCAATGTTTGTGCGGGCCACGTAGCACGCATGATGGGTTTACCTATCGCCCAGCTAGTAGTAGCGACTAACGAAAACAACGTCTTGCAAGAGTTTTTCGAATCTGGAATTTATCGTCCTCGTGCGACGAGCGAAACTTGGGCAACGAGCAGCCCGTCAATGGATATTTCTAAAGCCTCTAACTTCGAGCGATTCATTTACGATTTACACGGCCAAGACGGTGCAAAAGTGGCCGCACTTTGGCAAGCACTCGACACGCAAGGTTCGTTCGATTTAAGTTCGCGCAAAGCTGAGTTTGCTGCATTTGGTTTTGTTGCTGGCGCTAGTTCACACGCTTTACGGCTACAAACTATTCGTGAGTTTTCACGCAGCAACAATCGTGTAATTGACACGCATACTGCCGATGGCTTAGCGGTCGCCAAGCGCTTTCAACAAAACGGCATTCCGATGATTTGTTTAGAAACCGCCTTGCCCGCTAAGTTTGCCGAAACTATTCGCGAAGCGCTCAATATTGAGCCACCACGACCAGCGCAATTTGCGGGAATTGAAAATAAAGTACAGCGCTTTGCGGCAATGCCAGCGCAACTCGATTTGTTAAAACAATACGTTGCCCAGCGTGCTTAAGGCCTTATGAATTCGCCCAAACCGTTAATGGTGTTTGAAGACGCTCGCACACAGTTGTTGCAAGCTGCTGCAGCGGCACCAAAACCTGACTCTGAATCATGTAATACCATGATGGCATGCGGTCGAATCTTGGCAGAGCCGGTTCGATCGCCATTAAATGTTCCACCGCATCACAATTCGGCAATGGATGGCTATGCGGTCCGCGTTGCTGATTTGGTACCTGCAGCTTCCAACATAAACACAAGTTCACCCAATTTATCCGAGCCCCTAACAATTTCGCAACGGATTCCTGCGGGTGCTTCGCCTAGCCCATTAATACCGGGTACTTGTGCACGCATCTTTACGGGCGGTGTCATCCCCGAAGGTGCTGATGCGGTCATTATGCAAGAGCGCGCGCATGTAATTGGGCAAGCCGTGCAGTTCGAGCAACCTAGCCAGTGGGCCAAAGGCGAGGCGATTCGCTATGCGGGTGAAGATATTGCTTTAGACGCCGAAGTTGCGCCTGCCGGTACTTTTTTAACGCCGGCAATGATCGGTTTAATTGCTTCAGTTGGCGTGGCACACGTGCAAGTTTATAAACCGATTACGGTGGCTTGTATTTTTACCGGCGATGAATTGGCCATGCCAGGCCAAGAGTTAAAGCCTGGTGCGATCTACAATTCGAATCGCTTCGTACTCAATACTTTGTTGCAACAAATGGGCTGTACAGTAATTGATCTAGGTCATATTCCTGATCAACTAAATGCTACGCGCGAAGCGCTAGTTCAAGCAGCTGCGCAAGCCGATTTAGTCATTAGCTCCGGGGGTGTTTCGGTTGGTGAAGAAGACCACGTTAAGCCTGCTGTGCAAGCTGAAGGCGCATTAGCACTTTGGCAAATTAGCATGAAACCGGGCAAGCCGTTGGCTTTTGGACATTTGCGTAAACCTGCAGAATTTAAAAATGCTATGACAACTTCGCTTGAGTCGTCTGCGGGTGGTATTGCGCATTTTGTAGGGTTGCCCGGCAATCCTGTTTCTAGTTATGTCACTTTTATGTTGTTAGCAAAACCATTTATCCATGCTTTGCAAGGGCGTTTAGTTAAGCACCCATTAAAATTAAAAATGCAGGCCGCGTTCGATTTTCCAAAGGTTGATAAACGCCGCGAATTTTTGCGGACAACCATTAATCAGCAGGGACAATTAGAGCTGTATCGAACACAAAGTTCTGGTGCGCTTACCTCAATGGCCTATTGTGCTGGCCTGGTTGATAACCCACCGGATTCGCCAATCAAGCAGGGCGATTGGATTGATTTTTTACCGTTTTCTGCTGATTGTCTTTAATTGAACAACAATGAAACTTAAACTGTTTTGAAACTGAAACTCCTTTGAAACTGACTCTCAATTGAAACTGACTCTCTTTTATTACGCAAGTTTGCGCGAAGCACTAGGGCACGCAAACGAAGTGCTTACATTTGATTCGTCTACTTTAACGGTTCTGCAATTGCGCGAAGCTTTGTGCGCTAAAGGTGAGCCGTATGCTTCAGCAATGGCTGCCGGTCGTTCGATTCGTTGTGCGGTAAACCAAGTCGTTGTAAAAGACGATGCCTCGATAAAAGCGGACGACGAAATTGCTTTCTTTCCGCCAGTTACAGGAGGCTAATTGGTGAATCGGTCGATGGTTAAAGTACAAACTCAAGATTTTGACGTCAGCAAAGAAATTGCCGAACTGCGTGCCGACGATGCGCGAGTTGGTGCGATAGCCAGCTTTATTGGGACGGTGCGCGATGTTAATTCTGGCGATGCTGTCTCAACGCTAACCCTAGAGCATTATCCGGGCATGACCGAGCGTAGCTTGGAAGCGATTGCCCAGCGCGCTCATGAGCGATTTGATATTTATCAATGTTTAATTATTCATCGCTTTGGCGAACTGAAACCTTGTGATCAAATAGTGCTGGTTGCGGTTAGTTCAGCGCATCGTGGTGAGGCGTTTCAAGCTTGCGAGTTTGTAATGGACTATTTAAAAACTGAGGCGCCGTTCTGGAAAAAAGAACAAACGCCCCAAGGCGCTCGCTGGGTCGAGGCGCGTGAGACCGACGGGGTTGCTGCGGCACGCTGGCAAAATCAAACATCGACTTGATTTTTGCGGATCAGTCCCCAGCTTGTAATCAAATCAGTTTTGGGGAAATGCATTATGCGATTTGAAAAACTTACCACGCAGTTTCAAGAAGCGATTGCCGACGCGCAAAGTTTGGCGGTTGCTCGCGACAATCAATTTATCGAGCCGCAACATTTGCTATTAGCTTTAATTCAACAAAGCGACGGCAGTGGCAGGGCGCTTTTAGAACGCGCCAATGTGCGAGTAGCGCCTCTGACCAAGGCGCTCGAAGCTGCAATAGCTGGGCTACCAGAGGTAACAGGAACCGATGGGCAAGTCCAAGTAGGGCGTGATCTAAGCGGTCTTTTAAATTTGGCCGATAAAGAAGCCGGTGTGCGTGGTGATAGTTTTATAGCGAGCGAAATGTTTTTACTTGCATTGGCGCAAGACAAAGGCAACACCGGAAAAATCGCGCGCGAGCACGGCTTAACGCGCAAGGCCCTAGAGGCCGCAGTGGATGCGGTGCGTGGTGGGCAAAATGTGCAAAGTGCCAATGCGGAAGGTCAACGCGAGGCGTTAAAAAAATACACCATCGATTTAACCGAGCGCGCTTTGCAAGGCAAGCTTGATCCTGTTATTGGGCGTGATGATGAAATTCGCCGCACGATTCAAATTTTGCAACGTCGTACAAAAAATAATCCAGTGCTTATTGGTGAACCGGGTGTCGGCAAAACCGCAATCGTCGAAGGGCTTGCTCAGCGAATTGTTAACGGTGAAGTACCTGAATCACTTAAGAACAAACGGGTTTTATCGCTAGATATGGCAGCGTTATTAGCGGGTGCAAAATTTCGTGGCGAATTTGAAGAACGCCTAAAAGCAGTGCTTAAAGATATTGCGCTTGATGAAGGCCAAACGATTGTTTTTATCGACGAATTGCACACCATGGTTGGTGCTGGCAAGGCCGAAGGGGCCATGGATGCGGGCAATATGCTTAAACCCGCTTTGGCGCGTGGCGAGTTGCATTGTGTAGGTGCCACCACATTAAACGAATACCGTAAGTATGTAGAAAAAGATGCCGCCCTCGAACGCCGCTTTCAAAAAGTATTAGTTGACGAGCCGAGCGTTGAATCGACCGTCGCTATTTTGCGCGGGCTGCAAGAGCGATACGAGTTGCATCACGGAATTGAAATTACCGATCCAGCTATCGTTGCGGCTGCCGAATTATCTAACCGTTACATCACGGATCGCTTTTTACCCGATAAAGCAATTGATTTAATTGATGAAGCCGCCGCTCGCATCAAGATGGAAATCGACTCGAAGCCAGAGGTCATGGACAAGCTAGATCGGCGTATTATTCAATTAAAAATCGAACGTGAAGCGGTTAAAAAAGAAACCGATGAAGCCTCGCAAAAACGCTTGGGTTTAATCGAAGTGGAAATTGAGCGAATCAGCAAAGAGTACGCAGATTTTGATGAAATTTTGCGCGCCGAAAAAGCCGCTGTACAAGGCTCTGCGTTAATCAAAACAGAAATTGATAAACTGCGCGCTCAAATGGCTGACTTCCAGCGCAAAGGTCAGCTCGACAAGGTCGCTGAAATTCAATATGGCAAGTTACCCGAACTAGAAGGGCGCTTAGATGCGGCCCATCAAGCCGAGACAAACAAGGGCGCAAGTAATAAGCCGCGCTTATTACGTACGCATGTAGGTGCCGAAGAAATAGCCGAAGTTGTATCGCGCGCAACGGGCATTCCCGTGTCGCGGATGATGCAAGGCGAGCGCGATAAATTGTTAGCGATGGAAGCGAAACTGCACGAGCGCGTTGTTGGTCAAGATGAGGCGGTGCGTTTAGTGAGCGACGCGATTCGTCGGTCGCGTGCGGGTTTAAGTGACCCGAATCGCCCCTACGGTTCGTTTTTGTTTTTAGGTCCGACCGGAGTTGGTAAGACCGAACTGTGTAAAGCTTTGGCCGCCTTTTTGTTTGATTCGCAAGACCATTTAGTGCGCATCGACATGAGCGAATTTATGGAAAAGCACTCGGTTGCGCGTTTAATCGGCGCCCCTCCAGGCTATGTAGGATACGAAGAGGGCGGCTATCTAACGGAGCTGGTTCGTCGTAAGCCCTACAGCGTAATTTTATTTGATGAAATTGAAAAGGCCCATCCCGATGTCTTTAATGTGCTGCTACAAGTGTTGGATGATGGTCGCTTAACTGACGGCCAAGGGCGTACTGTTGATTTTAAAAATACTGTCATCGTAATGACATCAAATATGGGTGCCGCCGAAATTGCGCGCCTGTCATCCGATCCGGCAACCAACGATCCCGAGCTTATTAAAGAAGCAGTACTTGAAGAAGTAAAACGCAACATGCGCCCCGAGTTCATCAACCGTATTGATGAAATGATCGTGTTTCATGCCCTCGGAAGCCAACATATTGCCTCTATCGCACGCATTCAATTGCGCGGACTAGAGCAACGTTTGGCGCAGCGCGAGCTAACTCTTACCGTGACCGATCGGGCGCTTTTGGAAATTGCCAAGGCTGGTTTCGATCCTGTGTACGGTGCTCGTCCTTTAAAGCGTGCAATCCAACAGTTCATCGAGAACCCACTGTCGCGCTTAATTCTCGAGGGCAAATTTGCGCCCAAAGACGTTGTACCGCTCGATTTTGATGAAGGCGTTTTTAAATTTTCAAGGGTCGTGCATTAAACATTGTTGCCGTGGCGGACTTTTAGATGATGTTCGCCGCCCGCGCGGACGAATTGTTTACATCTGACGGTGAAATTGCTTTATTCTTGCGCCCTTAATCACTAGGAGTTTTACGCAATGAAATTTCGCTTTCCCATTGTCATTATTGACGAAGATTGGCGCGCAGAGTCGGCCAGTGGTCTTGGCATCCGTGCGGTCGCTAAAGCTCTAGAGGATAATGGGGTCGAGGTTGTCGGCGGTTTCACCTACACGGACGTAGGTCTTGTGGCCAATCAAGCTGCACGTGCCTCGGCGTTTATCGTGTCTATCGACGATAACGAAATTTCCGAAGACGGGCAAGACTCTAGCGCCATTAGCGATTTGCGTTTATTTATCTCGGAAACACGCCGCCGCAATGCGGATATTCCAATCTTTTTGTTTGGCGAAAAGAAAACTTCGCAACATATTCCAAACGATGTGCTTAAAGAGCTGCATGGCTTTATTCATATGTTTGAAGACACCCCCGATTTTGTTGCTCGTTACATCATGCGTGAGGCGCGAAACTATTTGTCGTCGTTGTCACCACCATTTTTTAAAGCCTTGGTCGAGTACGCAAACGACGGTTCTTATTCGTGGCATTGTCCCGGTCACTCCGGTGGTGTAGCATTTTTAAAATCACCCGTAGGACAAATGTTTCACCAGTTTTTTGGCGAAAATATGTTGCGCGCCGATGTTTGTAATTCGGTGGACGAGCTAGGTGGCTTGCTAGATCATAAAGGCCCTATTGCAGCCTCTGAGCGCAATGCCGCGCGCATTTTTAATGCCGATCATTTGTTCTTTGTGACTAACGGCACATCGACTTCGAATAAAATTGTTTGGCATTCGCGCGTAGCAATGGATGACGTGGTGGTGGTGGATCGCAATTGCCATAAATCGATTTTGCACGCAATTATTATGACAGGGACTATTCCAATTTTCTTGCAACCAACCCGTAATCAGTTGGGCATTATTGGGCCAATTCCATCAGAGTCTTTCGAACCGGCTGCAATACAGGCAAAAATTAAAGCGCATCCTTTGGTCAAGAACAAGGACATTAAACCTAGTGTCCTAACTATTACGCAGTCGACCTATGACGGCATTTTGTATAACGTAGAAACGATCAAAGACAAGCTCGATCAATATATCGATACTTTGCATTTCGATGAAGCGTGGATTCCGCATGCAACCTTCCATCCGTTTTATCACGAGATGCATGCAATTGGCGTTGATCGTCCGCGCAGCAAAGATGCTTTAATCTTTTCTACGCAATCGACCCACAAGTTGCTGGCAGGTCTTTCGCAAGCGTCGCAAATTTTGGTGCAAGATTCTGCTAGTCGTAAATTAGATCGCTCGCGGTTTAACGAAGCTTATTTAATGCACATGTCTACCAGTCCGGCCTATCCAATTATTGCGTCGTGTGATGTATCGGCGGCGATGATGGAATCACCCGGTGGAACCGCTTTGGTCGAAGAATCAATTTCCGAGGCGCTTGACTTCCGCCGCGCGATGCGCAAAGTTGATAAAGAATTTGGTAAGAGCTGGTGGTTTGAAGTGTGGGGCCCTAAAGAATTCGATCACGAAGGTGTTGGTAAGCGTGCCGAATGGTTCTTAAAACCAAATGAAAAATGGCACGGCTTTGGTAAGGTTTCATTGGGCTTTAACATGCTCGATCCAATCAAAGCGACCATTATCAATCCCGGTTTAGATATCAATGGCAAGTTTGCCGAGACCGGTATTCCGGCATCTATCGTCACCAAGTATCTAGCGGAGCACGGGGTAGTAGTCGAGAAAACTAGTTTGTATTCATTCTTTGTAATGTTTACTATCGGTATTACTAAAGGCCGTTGGAATACGCTAGTAACCGAGCTGCAACAGTTTAAAGCGGACTACGATCAAAACGCTCCGCTGTGGCGCATCATGCCCGAGTTTGTAGCGGCGCACCCGCAATACGAGCGCATTGGTTTACGTGATCTCTCGCAAAAAATTCACGAGAATTATCGCGCCAATGATGTTGCCCACATGACGACCGATATTTATCTAAAGCCAATCGAGCCGGCGATGAAACCTTCAGAAGCTTATGCTTGCCTAGCGCATCGTAAAGTAGAGCGTGTCAAGGTAGATAATTTGGAAGGCCGTATTACGGCGATGTTGGTAACGCCCTATCCACCCGGTATTCCATTGCTAATTCCAGGTGAGCGCTTTAATAAAACGATCGTAAATTACCTGCACTGGACTCACGAATTTAACTTACAGTTTCCTGGGTTTGAAACGGATGTGCATGGTTTGGTGCAAGGCGACTCGGACGGTGATAAAGAGTATTACGTGGATTGCGTAGCAAAATAGTTTTAATTTATCGCGGGTCCGACAATATCAGTCGGGTACCCGCGATAACGTCGTACAAAGCACGCTTGTGTTGGTCAAACATGGACCAAAAAAACGGGACCGGCAGTAGTACTGCGCAACCGTAATGAATAAAGTGCATAGCTGCAAATATCAAAAGATAGAGCAAGCCAGCGACTGCGTAGCGGGCTAGCGCGCGCAAAGTGCTTACGTCGCCACCTCTTAAATCGACTAATTTAACAGCCATCGTTTTCATAGGCAGGGTACGACGGCCGTTGCTCCAAAACCAAGCGAAGTACAAGCCTAAGACGAGAACCATCCAAATTTGGAACGCCAACATTGGGCCATTGACCTTGCCGGTAAATTTAATTTGAAATAGGGATGAGAGTGCGTAAGCGAAAAAAAACACAACACCAAACAATATTACTGATTCGTAAGCGGCCGACATAAAGCGACGCCAAACTGTTGCGTTGTCTTCGGCGATTGCCGCGCTGTCCATCGATAAACCATTCATAAAACAGTGCCGTCCTTATTTCAATAAGGTAAGAGCATAACGTGGAACGAATTTAAAAACGAGTTTACTTGGTGCTAGATTTTTTGATTGGTGCGGCATTAGGCTTAGAGGTCGAAATACCGTCCGCTACCAAAGGCTGATCAGCCTCGGCGGCCAAGCCACTACGCGAACCAGAGTAGAGAGCCGCCGTGTTACTGGTTTTGCCTGCCGAACGTAAAATTCGCCGTTGTTCAGGTGTCATGCCGCGATATTGCTGAAATTCGGCAACGCGTTGGTCTTGAGGTAGTTTGCTCGCTAAATTATAGTTAGCACGCGCGCGAACTCGTTGCTCGGGGGTTAATTCAACCCACGCACGCATGCGGGTTTGCAGCTTGGTAATTTGCTCGGGATTCATCGATCCGAATCGGTTTGCCAACTTAATCCAAGATAGCTTTTCTTCGCGAGGAAAGGTATTCCACTTGGCCGAAAACGGCGAGAGAGCTTGTTGCTGCACAGGAGTTAAATCTACCCACAATGGTTGAACTAACGCCGCCAAGTTGCGTGGCGCAACCACTGGAGTTTTTGATTCTGGCAAAACGCTCTTGGGCGCACTTGGAGTTGACATGGTTTGCGCATGTACGTTGGGCACAACTAGCGACCCGCATAAAATCAGCGTAACTAGTGAGCTTTTAAGACCAACATTCAACAAGCGCATTCCCTTTTACTTGAATTACGGGTTGCCAGAAATGGCATCCGCACTATCGCGGGTATTTTTCATAAACACGCCAAAACCATGATCTGCGTAGGCCTCTGGAGGCAACTCGTCAGATAACAGCATAACGTCTTCGGATGCTAACGCCTCTGATTCAGCGTCAATATTGTTATGCATTACGAAAAATAGACCAACCACCAATACCAGCAGCGGCAACCAATTGAGTAGTAAGTTAAAGCGCCCGCCCGGCATTTGCTCGCCGATGCCGCTAAGGGTTAGCGTTGCGCTGTAGTTCAGTTGACTTGACCTGGCGCGCGCCGTCTGAGCAGCGGTAGAAAACGCCTCTTTAACGGCAGCTTTACGCGCCGCTTCAAGACGGTGTTGTGCTTTATAAGAAAGGCGGTTAACACCGTCATTTAGGTGTTGGGTAATAAAGTTTGTTAATTTGCGATCGTTCATAAGCTAATTCCTCTTGCTAGCAATGCTTCAGCTAACGCGTGGTTAGCCCTAGAACAGTGCGTTTTAACGCTGCCTTGACTGCAACCCATTACTTCGGCGGTTTCGGCAACATCCATATCTTCCCAGTAACGCAGCAAGAAGGCTTCTCGTTGACGCCTTGGTAACTTTTGAATTTCCGATTCGATAATAGTCATAATTTGCTCGCGCTCGACTTTATCGGCGGTACTTTCTGCCCGTTCGGTTCCTTGCTCGGCTTCAATGGTCTCTAATGGGTCAGAGCCGTCATCATCATCGTCACCGCGAAAGTTGGAAAGGAGGGTAATCCAAGTATTACGAACCTTTTGCCGCCGAAAATGATCGTTAATTACGTTTTGTAAAATACGTTGGAACAGCATGGGCCATTCGGCAGCTGGGCGCTCCACGTATTTTGTGGCCAACTTAATCATGGCCTCCTGGACTAAATCGAGCGCGGTGTCGTCGTCGCGAATAGCGTAAACGGCTTGCTTAAATGCACGCCTTTCAACCGAAGCAAGGAAAGTATCGAGTTCTGTAGGGCTCGCCATCAACTGGTAACTATATTTATTGTAATTATTTGAATCTACTAAATTGTGGGCAGGCTGCTGATTAAAAACAGTTTAGAGCCGCGCAGTTAAGTCGGTTCTTAAGCTTTTGCATCAAATTGTCCCTCTAGAGGCTGAACTGTAACAGACAGTGCGACTTTCACCGAGTTGTGATCATTTTCACCTTGACCTGAAAGCCGTCAAACGGTAGGGTGCAGGCTCGTACCGAAACGCCCCACAAAGGCGACCGAGTACGCCCTGTCATTCACAGGTCCTGTTTCATGTCTCCGTAGTCGCGGTCTAGTACCGGGTTTGCGTCGGCGAGCAGGCTCCCTGACAATCGAAAAGGTTACAACATGGAAATTACCGGCGCGGAAATTATCGTCCGCTGTCTTCAGGAAGAAGGGGTAGAACATCTCTTTGGCTATCCTGGCGGCGCTGTGCTCTACATTTACGATGAGCTCGGCAAACAAGAAAAAATTCAACATATCTTAGTACGGCATGAGCAAGCTGCTCTACATGCTGCCGATGCTTATTCGCGATCAACGCAAAAGGTGGGTGTTGCCCTAGTAACTAGCGGCCCAGGCGTTACCAACGCCGTGACCGGAATCGCTACAGCGTACATGGATTCCATCCCAATGGTTATTTTAACGGGCCAAGTGCCTACGCATGCCATTGGTTTAGATGCCTTCCAAGAATGCGACACAGTTGGAATTACACGCCCGTGTGTAAAACATAACTTTCTAGTCAAGGACGTCAAGGACTTAGCCGAGACGATTAAAAAAGCCTTCCATATTGCAACTACCGGTCGTCCCGGCCCAGTTTTGGTCGATATCCCCAAAGACGTAACGCGCGATCGTTGTAAGTTTGAATACCCCAAAACAGTTTCAATGCGCTCGTACCAGCCTGTAGTCAAAGGGCACCAAGGTCAAATTCGTAAAGCCGTGCAGTTGTTAATGCAGTCCGAACGTCCAATGATCTATACAGGTGGTGGTGTTATTTTAGCAAACGCCTCACCTGAACTAAATCGCTTGGTCGATTTATTGGGTTTCCCCTGCACCAACACCCTAATGGGTTTGGGTGGATACAAGGCCAGTGACCCTAAGTTTGTTGGCATGTTGGGAATGCACGGCACCTACGAAGCCAATATGGCGATGCAACATTGCGACGTGCTCTTGGCTGTCGGCGCGCGCTTTGATGACCGTGTCATTGGTAACCCAAAACATTTTGCGCAAAATCCGCACAAAATAGTGCACATCGACGTCGATCCTTCGTCAATTTCGAAGCGCGTTAAAGTGGATGTGCCAATCGTCGGTGATGTAAAAGAAATTCTCGTCGAACTGCTTGCGCAAATTCAAGCCGCTTTCGATGCGGGTCAAAGCACCAACAATCGCGGCGTGCAAGCTTGGTGGCAACAAATTGCCGAGTGGCGCAAAAAGGATTGTTTGGCCTACAAAACATCGCCAGATGTAATTAAGCCGCAAGCGGTTGTCGAAGCGCTATGGCGTATTACCCATGGAGATGCTTACATTACATCGGACGTTGGTCAGCACCAAATGTGGGCCGCGCAGTACTATAAGTTTGATAAGCCGCGCCGTTGGATTAACTCGGGTGGTTTAGGCACGATGGGTGTTGGTTTGCCATACGCCATGGGGGTTTTGATGGCTAACCCCAAAGCGACTGTTGCCTGTATTACCGGCGAAGCTTCGATTCAAATGTGTATCCAAGAATTGGCCACCTGCAAGCAGTACAACTTGCCAGTCAAAATTATTAACTTGAATAATCGGTTCTTAGGGATGGTTCGCCAATGGCAGGAAATTGAATACGAAAGCCGCTATTCGTCCTCGTATATGGATTCATTGCCTGATTTTGTAAAGCTTGCAGAAGCGTACGGTCATATTGGTATTAAAGTAGAGCGACCCGAAGATATTGAAGGCGCTTTAAAAGATGCCTTTGGTAAATACAAAGACCGTTGCGTGTTCATCGACTTTATTACCGATCAAACCGAAAACGTTTGGCCAATGGTACAAGGCGGCAAAGGCCTTACCGAGATGTTGCTTGGCTCGGAGGATCTGTAATGGAACGTTCGCCCAAACATATTATTTCGGTTTTGCTCGAAAACGAACCAGGAGCGCTATCGCGCGTAGTTGGTTTGTTCTCGGCGCGCGGCTATAACATCGAAACCTTAACAGTTGCTCCTACCGAAGACCCGTCGTTGTCCCGCATGACCATTGTGACCAAAGGTTCTGATGATGTCATCGAGCAAATTACTAAGCACCTAAATCGATTGATTGAAGTGGTCAAAGTAATTGATTTAACTGAAAACGCTCATATCGAGCGTGAGTTAATGTTAATCAAGGTACGTGCAGTTGGTAAAGAGCGCGATGAAATTAAACGGATGGCTGATATATTCCGTGGCCGCATTATCGACGTTACCGACAAGAGCTATACCATCGAATTAACCGGTGATGCTTCAAAGTTAGACGCCTTTATCGAGGCTTTAGATCGCGCCGCAATTCTAGAAACCGTACGCACGGGTTCTTCGGGTATTGGTCGCGGTGAACGTATTTTAAAAGTATAAAAATTAGTTAGTAGCTTAAGTATTTCTGTCCCAGCAACCAGACTCTGTTTTGCAGAGCATGTTTAAATTATTGAAAGTACAACATGAAAGTTTTCTACGATAAAGATTGCGACCTTAAACTCATCAAGGGTAAAAAAGTTGCCATTATTGGTTACGGCTCACAAGGCCATGCGCATGCGCAAAACCTCAATGACTCAGGAATCAAAGTAACAGTGGGTGTTCGTAAGGGCGGCCCAAGCTGGGATAAAGTTAAAAAAGCCAAAATTGCAGTTGCCGAAGTCGCTGAAGCCGTAAAGGGCGCAGACTTTGTAATGATGCTAATGCCTGACGAAAGCATTGGTGAGGTTTATCGCACCGAAGTCGAACCAAACATTAAAAAGGGTGCAACCTTAGCGTTTGCCCACGGCTTTAACGTGCATTACGGACAAGTTGTGCCACGCGAAGATTTAGACGTTGTTATGGTTGCTCCAAAGGCACCAGGCCATACGGTTCGCGGAACTTACGCTCAAGGTGGCGGCGTTCCAATGTTAATCGCTTTGCATCAAGACAAATCAGGCAAAGCTCGGGCAATGGCCTTGTCTTACGCTTGCGCTATTGGTGGCGGTCGTGCCGGTATCATCGAAACTAATTTCCGCGAAGAAACCGAAACCGATTTGTTCGGAGAGCAAGCGGTCTTGTGCGGTGGCGCGGTTGAGTTAATTAAAGCTGGTTTCGAAACATTGACCGAAGCAGGCTATGCGCCTGAAATGGCTTATTTCGAGTGCTTGCACGAGCTAAAATTGATTGTTGATTTAATTTATGAAGGCGGTATCGCCAACATGAACTACTCGATTTCTAACAATGCCGAATTTGGTGAGTATGTAACAGGCCCCAAAATTGTTACTGCCGAAACCAAGAAGGCAATGAAAGAGGTCCTCACCAATATTCAAACCGGTGAGTACGCTAAACAGTTTATTTTAGAGAGCCGTGCTGGCGCGCCAACTTTGATGAGCCGTCGTCGTATCATGGCTGAGCACGAAATTGAAGTGGTGGGTGAAAAGTTGCGCGGTATGATGCCGTGGATTAAAGCGAACAAGTTAGTCGACAAGTCACGTAACTAACCTTGTAGTGCTGACAGGCTCGTTCTTTTAAAGAGCGAGCTTGTTTTCTCGCTTCTTTCGCTCTCTTGTGTAAATTTCGCAAAACGCTTAAGAATCTGATACGCTCTTGGTCATGAACTCAACGACTGAGACGTATCGAATAAACAGCGGGATAACCAGCGGGATAAAAACTCGGAGAAGCATTCGGACCAAAATTCGAATTGAAATTCGATTTGAGATTCGAATCGAATTTCGAACGCGAAAATTATTATGAAAGAATCGACCAATAGTGCCACCGTCAGCGGTGGCATTCGTCATTTAAACGCGCAATGGCAAGACTGGCTTACCAATAATATTGTGGCTGGTTGCACCACAGAGTCCCTCATAGACACCATGAAGGAAAGCGACTTCGCGCCTGACTTTGCCGAAGCCGCAATTGCCGTAGTGCGCGCAATGACCGAGCGGGTCCAAGCGACCAATCCTAATTTGTTGCAAGACTACCAATCAGCTCCGCTAAACTTACCGCGTGGTGCCGATTCGCAATCAGTCGAGGTCAAGAGTAATACCGAAAGTAATAAAGTACGGGTTGCCGACCGCGAAATGAATATCGTATTCACGTTAAACAACCCCAACATAGCGGTGATCGATGGCATTTTAAGCGAGCAAGAGTGCGACAAGCTAATCCAGTTTTCGTCAGGAAAGCTCAAAAGATCTGAAGTAATCGAGCGTGAATCGGGTGGGCATCAAATTAGTAAAGTCCGTACCAGTGAGGGGACGCATTTTCAATTGGGTGAAAACGCAATTGTTGAGCGCCTAGAAAGGCGTATTCAAGCCCTAGTAGGCGCGCCAATCGAAAATGGCGAGCCTTTGCAAATTTTGCACTACGGTTTAGGGGGTGAATATTTACCTCATAATGATTTTTTCGATCCAAAGGATTCGGGAAGTGCTGCGCATTTAGCCGTAGGCGGTCAGCGGGTTGCGACGATGGTTATCTATTTAAATGACGTTCCGCAAGGTGGCGGTACCGCTTTTCCAGATATCGAGATGACGGTTCGGCCTAAAAAGGGTAGTGCGGTTTATTTCGAATATTGCAACGCGAGAGGTGATTTAGATGTACGCTTGTTGCATGCAGGCTTACCTGTCGCTAAAGGGGATAAATGGATTGCCACCAAATGGATTCGCCAACGTCGGTATGGCTCAATTGAATAAAGTTCGATTGACGAAAGTTCAACAATGAATCCAACACCTGAAAAAGTGGTTTCGTCACGAAAAACTCCTAAGTTAAGGCATGTTGCCCAACCTACCGACGCGAGCCCATTTGTGGAGCCCGTAGTCAATGTGCTGCCGCCAGCTCGCAAACGTCCACGCGGCATTTACATCTTGCCCAATTTATTTACTACCGCGAATTTGTTTTGCGGTTTTTACGCCATTGTGCAGGCTATGAATGGACGCTTCGAGCAATCTGCAATGGCGATCTTTTTCGCGATGGTTCTCGATAGTTTGGACGGTCGCGTAGCGCGCTTAACTAATACTCAAAGTACTTTTGGTGAGCAGTACGATAGCTTGGCCGATATGGTCTCGTTTGGCGCGGCACCGGCCTTGGTGATGTACGAATTTATACTTAAGGGCATGGGTAAATTGGGCTGGATAGCGGCCTTCATTTATGTTGCTGGTGCAGCGCTTCGATTGGCGCGCTTTAACGCTAACTTGGGTGTTGTCGACAAAAAGTTTTTTCAAGGGCTGGCTAGCCCAGCGGCTGCGGCTTTAGTTGCGGGGTTCGTGTGGCTTGTGGTCGATAACCGGCTAGGCGCAAAAATTAGTGACGACACAATTCGAATTTTGGCGTGCGGGCTTACCTTGTATGCGGGCTTAACTATGGTTTCGAACGCGCCGTTTTATAGCTTTAAAGACATTAATTTACGAAAAGCCGTGCCTTTTACTTTTGCGCTGGTCATCGTTCTTGGTTTTGTTTTACTTAGCTTTGACCCGCCGATTGTTTTGTTTTGCCTGTTTACAGCCTATGCCTTGTCTGGTTGGTTTGTATGGTTGGCACGGAAACGGCAAAAACCACTGTAAAAGCAGTGATTAGATGCCGCATTTCTTGTGTGGGCGTCTTGTCAAATTGACGGTTCGCGCCGCAAAAGTTATCATCGGAAGCTTTGCTAGATGTTCGGTCCAAACGTGCCGAAAAGTCTAATAGCGTTAAAACGACGGTAGATAATTAATGGGTCGGCCCAAATTAGTGGTTGGTAATTGGAAAATGAATGGCGATACGGCGCAAGCCGAGGCGTTACTGTCTTTGCTCATCAAACCAATCGCAGCAATGTCTAACCAAGGGCAGGCGAGCAATTTTCAAGTTGCAGTTTGCCCAGCGCATCCGTATTTGGGTTTAGTCGGGACGCGGCTTGCTTCGTCAACAATTGCCTTGGGTGCGCAAAATTGTGCGCAATCCCCTAGCGGTGCATTTACTGGCGAAACCAGTGCAGCGATGCTTGCAGATCTAAAGTGTACCTTTGTAATTTTGGGACATTCAGAGCGCAGAGCATTGTTTGGTGACACCGATTCAGTGGTTGCCTTAAAAATTGCTCGATGTCTCGAAGCGGGATTAAAACCCATTGTTTGCGTTGGCGAAACTTTGGCCGAGCGTGAAGCGGGCCAGTTTGCCCAAGTGATTAGCACTCAATTAAATGCGGCATTGGCCGTATTGCCCAAAGAAGTAAATCGGTTTGTTGTTGCCTACGAACCAGTCTGGGCCATTGGCACCGGAAAAACTGCTTCGCCCGAACAAGCTCAAGAAGTGCACGCATTAATTCGAAGTCAATTGTCGGCAGCAGGTTTTCCTGCCCAAGAAATTGCAATTTTGTATGGCGGTAGCGTTAAAAGTAGTAACGCGGCAAGCCTATTTTCCCAAACGGATATTGATGGTGGATTAATTGGCGGAGCCGCCTTAATTGCCGAAGAATTCATCGCTATCTGCAGCGCTTTGCAGTGAAAGTTTAAGAAGACATTATGGATATTTTTTACTCAGTGGTTTTAACCGCGCAAGTTCTATCAGCGTTGGCAATTATTGTTTTGGTGCTAATGCAGCACGGTAAGGGTGCTGATATGGGTGCCTCATTTGGTAGTGGTGCTTCCGGTAGCCTTTTTGGCGCAACCGGTGCCGCCAACTTCTTGAGCAAAGCAACAGCAGCTGCAGCAACTTTGTTCTTTTGCACGACATTAGGCTTGGCTTACCTGTCCAAAAGTCGAGTCGTTGCCGCCCCAGAAAGCGTCATGGATAAAGCTACTCCCGGTGCTGCTGGTAACACACCTGCAATTCCTCCAAATCCAGCAATTCCACCCGCTGCGGTGCCGTCTGGTACAGCTCCAGTAGCGGTACCTCCTGCAGGTGCCCCCGCTCCCGCAGTTACGCCTAGTGCGCCAGTAACTACGCCGCAATCGTCGGCACCAGCTCCTGCAGTTTCGCAACCAGCAGCGAGTTCGGTTGCCCCAGCAGCAGTTCCTGCGGCCGGTTCAGCACCGCCAGCATCAGTGCCGTCTTCTGCAACGCCACCAGCAGTTGCACCAGCAGCGCCGAAGTAACCTTTTAGAGCCTGAGCTCAATAGATTTCAGGCTACAATACGATTTGTTGCATTGCAGTATTTTTATGCGATTTATCCTCGAATCAATTTTTGATTTGGCTCAAAAAAAGAGTCAAATAGTTTTAAAAAAGTAGTTCCTTGCCGACGTGGTGAAATTGGTAGACACGCTATCTTGAGGGGGTAGTGGCGAAAGCTGTACGAGTTCGAGTCTCGTCGTCGGCACCAAAATTAAAATGTAGTCGCATTGTAAGCGCTGCAAATTATACAAATACAAGCGGCAATCGGGGTGTGGTTGGCGCGGATGGAGTAAAGCGTTACATGTCGAATCTCGAGCAATATTTGCCAGTGCTGCTATTTATTTTTATCGGCCTTGCCGTTGGTATTGGTCCAATGCTGATCGGTAAATTACTTGGCCCCTCGCGCCCTAACGCAGCTAAAAACTCCCCATACGAATGCGGTTTCGAAGCCTTTGAAGATGCCCGCATGCAATTTGATATCCGTTATTACTTGGTGGCCATTTTGTTCATCTTGTTTGATCTTGAAGTTGCTTTCTTTTTCCCATGGGCTTTAGTTTTTCAAAGCATGTCAGCTCAAGTATTTTGGCCCATGATGGTATTCATAGTAATTTTGTTGGTTGCATTCATCTACGAATGGAAGAAAGGCGCACTCGATTGGGAGTAATCCCAAGAGGCTAAAACGATGAGTATTGAAGGTATTTTGAATGAAGGGTTTGTAACGACCCAAGTCGACAAGCTAGTAAACTGGACAAGAACGGGTTCGCTCTGGCCTATGTCGTTTGGTTTGGCTTGCTGCGCCGTTGAGATGATGCACGCCGGCGCTGCGCGTTACGACCTCGACCGTTTTGGTATTGTGTTTCGTCCTAGTCCGCGCCAAAGCGATGTAATGATTGTGGCTGGCACCCTGTGCAACAAAATGGCGCCAGCGCTACGCAAAGTCTACGATCAAATGTCCGAGCCACGTTGGGTTATCTCGATGGGTTCATGCGCTAACGGTGGTGGCTACTACCACTACAGTTATTCAGTTGTGCGCGGCTGTGATCGCATTGTGCCGGTCGACGTGTATGTGCCCGGTTGCCCACCAACCGCCGAAGCTTTGTTGTACGGCATCATGCAGTTGCAAAATAAAATTCGCAACACCAATACGATTGCGCGCTAACGATGACGCGACTCGAAACATTACAAGCAGCGTTGCAAATCGAATTGCAAATGGAGGGTGAAAACCCATTGGCCGTCATTGCAACTCAAGTGGGTGAAATTACGGTCACTGTAAAGCCAGTGAATTACATTGAAGTTGCCAAAAAATTACGCGATGCCCCAGCATTAAAATTTGAATCCCTGCTCGATTTATGCGGTGTTGACTATTCCGAATACGGGCAAGGCTCATGGAGTGGTGCACGTTTCGGAGTTGTAAGCCATTTGTTATCGGTCACCAATAACCAGCGGGTGCGACTTCGCGTGTTTGTGTCGGATGATGATTTTCCCGTAATCGAGTCCTTGGTAGACGTATTTGCGGCCTGCGGTTGGTACGAGCGCGAAGCCTTCGACTTGTTTGGGATTTTGTTTGAAGGCCATCCCGATTTACGTCGCATCTTGACCGACTATGGTTTTGTTGGCCATCCGTTTCGTAAAGATTTCCCTGTTTCTGGGCACGTCGAAATGCGTTACGACCCAGAGCAAAAGCGCGTTATTTATCAACCCGTCACCATTGAGCCGCGCGAAATTATTCCGCGAGTAATTCGTGAAGATGGCTACGGGGTAGGGCGATAATGTGCACAAAGGTTAACCATGGCTGAAATTAAAAACTACACCCTTAACTTTGGACCGCAACATCCAGCGGCACACGGGGTATTGCGTCTAGTGTTAGAGCTTGATGGCGAAGTCGTGCAACGTGCCGACCCACATATTGGTTTGTTGCATCGCGCCACAGAAAAACTAGCCGAAACCCGCACTTACTTGCAATCGGTTCCGTACATGGACCGCCTCGATTATGTTTCGATGATGTGTAACGAGCATGCCTACGTCTTGGCAATGGAAAAATTGCTGGCTGTCGATGTTCCGTTACGTGCGCAATATATTCGCGTGATGTTTGACGAAATTACCCGCATCCTAAATCACTTGCTGTGGTTGGGTGCTCATGCTTTAGATATCGGTGCAATGACCGTGTTCTTGTACGCGTTTCGCGAGCGTGAAGATTTAATGGATTGTTACGAAGCAGTTTCTGGCGCTCGTTTGCATGCAGCTTACTATCGTCCTGGTGGTGTGTATCGCGACTTGCCAGATCGTATGCCGCAATACAGCGCTTCTAAAGTGCGTAGCGCTAAAGCTATTGCCGACGTTAACAGCAATCGCCAAGGTTCGCTGCTCGACTTTATCGAAGACTTTACCAATCGTTTTCCTAAGTATGTTGATGAATACGAAACACTGTTAACCGACAACCGAATTTGGAAGCAACGGACCGTTGGTATTGGCGTTGTATCACCTGAGCGTGCCAAAGAATTAGGTTTTACTGGCCCAATGTTGCGCGGCTCTGGAATTGCTTGGGATTTACGCAAGCACCAGCCTTACGAAGTTTACGATTTAATGAAGTTCGATATTCCAATTGGCAAAAATGGCGATTGTTACGATCGCTATTTGGTGCGAGTAGCCGAGTTGCGTGAGTCGAACAAAATTATCAAACAATGTGTTGAGTGGTTGCGTAATAATCCTGGTCCGGTAATGACCAGCAATCACAAAATTGCGCCGCCAACCCGTGTTGAAATGAAGTCCAATATGGAAGAATTGATTCACCACTTTAAGCTGTTCACCGAGGGCTTTCATATGCCCGAAGGTCAAGCTTATTCGGCTGTGGAGCACCCCAAGGGTGAGTTTGGTATTTACATTGTTTCTGATGGGGCTAACAAGCCCTACCGTTTAAAAATTCGCGCGCCAGGGTTTGCACACTTGCAAGCGCTCGATGAAATGTCTCGTGGTCACATGATTGCCGACGTTGTAGCAATTATTGGTACGCAAGATATTGTGTTTGGAGAGATTGATCGATGAGTTTGTTGTCTGAAGCCGCTTACCAAAAGATCGCTCGCGAATTAACAAAATTCCCAGCGGATCAAAAGCAATCAGCGACGATGGCTGCACTAGCTATTGGTCAAGACGAAGTGGGCTGGATGAGTCCCGAGCTAATCGAAGACGTTGCGCGCGTACTTGAAATGCAACCCATTGCAGTGCACGAAGTGGCCTCGTTTTATACGATGTACAACAAAAAGCCAGTAGGCAAATTCCATTTAACGGTTTGCACCAATTTGCCTTGCCAGTTGCGCGATGCGAACAAGGCGGCCGAGTATTTAAAAGGTAAGCTGGGAATTACTTGGGGCGAAAAAACCGCTGACGGACTGTTCTCGTTGCAAGAGGGCGAATGCCAAGGAGCCTGTGCAGACTCTCCAGTGATGTTAGTGAATAACAAGCGCATGTGTAGTTTCATGAGCTATTCAAAAATTGATAGTTTGTTAGACGAATTAAAATCGGCTGGCACAACTGCAGCGCAAGCTAAGTAAGGGAAATATCTTGGGTGCCATTGAAGTTCCACAAATTGAAACCTGTTTCCATGGACGGCATATCAATCCGCAAATTATGGCGGGCCTGTCTGCCGACGCTTGGCATTTAAAAGACTACGAAGCACGCGGCGGTTATGCGGCTTTGCGTAAAATTTTAGGTAAAGATGGTGGCGCTGGTTTAACTCCAGAACAAGTCATTGCCGAAGTAAAGTCATCAGCTTTGCGTGGTCGTGGTGGCGCAGGTTTTCCAACTGGTCTGAAGTGGAGCTTTATGCCCCGTCAGTTTCCAGGACAAAAGTATTTGGTGTGCAACTCAGACGAGGGTGAGCCCGGTACTTGCAAAGACCGCGATATTTTGCGTTACAACCCGCACAGCGTTATTGAAGGTATGGCTATTGCTGCATTTGCAATGGGTATTACGGTGGGCTATAACTATATTCATGGCGAAATTTGGGATGTCTACGCCCGCTTCGAAGAAGCGCTCGATGAAGCCCGTGCAGCCGGATTGTTAGGCGACAATATTCAAGGTTCGCCGTTTACTTTTCAATTGCATGCATTTCACGGGTTCGGTGCTTACATTTGCGGTGAAGAAACCGCGCTATTAGAGTCACTCGAAGGTAAAAAAGGGCAGCCGCGCTTTAAGCCACCGTTTCCTGCTAGTTACGGTTTATACGGCAAGCCCACAACAATTAACAACACCGAAACTTTTGCCGCGGTGCCGTGGATTATTCGCAATGGTGGGGCTGCGTATCTCGAATGCGGCAAGCCTAATAACGGTGGAACCAAATTGTTTTCAGTGTCGGGCGATGTCGAGTTACCGGGCAATTACGAAGTGCCAATGGGCACGCCTTTTGCAAAGTTACTCGAGCTAGCCGGTGGTGTTCGTGGTGGACGCAAATTAAAAGCCGTTATCCCTGGTGGGTCGTCGATGCCGGTGCTTCCAGCCGAAATTATGATGGCTACTGATATGGACTATGACTCCATTTCCAAAGCGGGCTCAATGTTGGGTTCCGGAGCGGTTATTGTGATGGACGAAACCCGTTGCATGGTGAAAAGTTTATTGCGTCTGTCTTATTTTTATTACGAAGAGTCTTGTGGCCAATGCACCCCTTGTCGTGAAGGCACGGGTTGGTTGTATCGCATGGTCAAGCGTATCGAAGAAGGACAGGGCACGATGGAAGACATCGCCAAATTAGGCGAAGTTGCCGACAACATCCAAGGGCGCACAATTTGCGCTTTAGGTGATGCCGCGGCAATGCCCGTTAAAGCATTTTTAAAGCATTACATGAATGAGTTTGTTCACCACGTAGAGCATAAGCGCTGCGTTGTACCAAGCTATATTTAATTGATCAAGAACAGATAAAAAGCACAGAGCCATGGTTGAAGTAGAAATTGACGGCAAAAAAGTAGAAGTCGCTGAGGGCAGCATGCTAATTAGCGCTGCTACAGCGGCGGGTGCCTACGTGCCACATTTTTGCTATCACAAGAAATTGTCGATCGCGGCCAACTGCCGGATGTGTTTAGTCGATGTAGAAAAAGCACCTAAACCTTTACCTGCTTGTGCGACCCCGGTTGCTCAAGGGATGAAAGTACATACTAAATCTGAAAAAGCCATCAAAGCGCAAAAAGGCGTAATGGAGTTTTTACTGATCAACCACCCGCTGGATTGCCCAATTTGCGATCAAGGTGGCGAGTGTCAATTACAAGATTTAGCGGTTGGTTATGGCGCTTCTAGTTCGCGTTACGACCAAGCCAAACGGGTAGTGTTCCATAAGCCAATGGGTCCGTTAATTTCGGCTCAAGAAATGAGCCGTTGCATTCATTGCACCCGTTGCGTTCGTTTTGGACAAGAAGTTGCTGGTGTAATGGAAATTGGCATGGCGGGCCGTGGCGAGCATTCCGAGATTATGAGTTTTGTTGGACGTAGTGTTGAATCGGAATTGTCCGGCAACATGATTGATGTATGTCCTGTCGGTGCGCTTACCAGCAAACCGTTCCGTTACAGCGCTCGAACCTGGGAGCTATCACGCCTTCGGTCGGTGGCCGCGCATGATTCGTTGGGTTCTAACTTGACAGTACAAGTCAAGGCCAACAAAGTAATGCGGGTTTTGCCGTACGAAAACGAAGATGTAAACGAGTGTTGGATTTCAGACCGTGATCGTTTTTCTTACGAGGGCCTTAATTCTCCTGACCGCTTGACTGCACCAATGATTAAGCAAGACGGTCAATGGCAAACAGTCGATTGGCAAACTGCCTTAGAGTACGCCGGACAAACCTTGTCATCAATTAAGTTAGATGCAGGTGCTGGACAAGTTGGTTTTCTGGTCAGTCCCAATAGCAGTCTCGAAGAGCTCTCGTTAATCGGCCAGCTAGCGCGTAGCTATGGCTCCGACAATGTTGATTTTCGTTTGCGTCAATCCGATACTTCAATGCCACTTGAAGGCACGCCTTGGTTAGGTATGAAAGTATCTGAAGTCGCAAAGTTAGACCGCTTGTTATTGGTTGGTGCTGCAATTCGTCAAGACCAACCATTGCTGGCTGCGCGTATTCGCCAAGCGGCAAAGCGCGGTCTAAAAGTAAATAGTATTCATGGCATGCAGCAAGACTTGCTAATGCCAGTGGCTAATCAATGGGCCGTTTCTCCATCGCAATGGGTAGTGGCGCTAAGCCAAGTTAACGATGCTATTCGTGCTCTTAAAGCCGGCGAAACCGCCGATCAATTAAGCGCTCGTTTCCCGTCACAATCAATTGCAATTGCGCGTTCATTAAATACTGGTGAAAAGGTTGCTGTGTTACTTGGCAACTCGGCGCAATACCATGGCTCGTTCAACCAATTATTGCAACTAGCCCAAGCAATCTCGTCATTAACGTCGGGACGCTTTGGAATACTGGGCGACTCGGCCAATGCCGTTGGCGGCTATGTTGCAAAGGCGTTTCCGCAAAGCAACGGAGCGAGCACTTCGCAAATGTTTGCGGCTCCAAAAGCAATGCGTGCGTTTGTTCTACTTAACGTAGAGCCGTCGCAAGATATCGCTAATTCGGCGGCGGCGATGAAGTCGTTAAAAGCAGCCAAGTCCGTGATTGCCATGACTGCTTTTAAAACTCCTGACTTATTAGAAATTGCAGATTGCCTGTTGCCGATAACGCCGTTTAGCGAATCGCCTGCAACTTACGTCAACACCGAAGGGCGCGTTCAGTCTTCGCAAGCGGTTGTAAAACCCTTGGGCCAAGCAAGACCCGGTTGGAAAGTGTTACGAGTGTTAGGTAATTTGTTGGAGTTGCCGGGCTTTGATGCAGACTCGGCCGATGAAGTTCGCGATGCGGTGCTAAAAACTATTGGTACAACAACCGAAGCTGAAGTGGTTACTGTAAATGGTTTGAAAAATGCCTTGCCACTGTGGTCAGGACCATCGCCGATGCAAGCTAGCCCAGCGATTGAACGTTTAGCCTTAGTCCCGCTATATCGCACCGACGCAATCGTACGTCGTGCCGATTCATTGCAAGAAACGCGTTCTAGTCGGCTTGCGCACGCGGCAATGCCGGGCGAACTAATGGAACGTTTGGGTTTAACCGTTGGCACACCAGCGCGGTTTACGCAAGGCGAAGGTTCTGCCCAACTGATCGTTGAGCGGGATGACACCTTGGCGGCGAATACTGTGCGTATTGATGCGGCTCGCCAAGAGACGATTGCCCTTGCCGCAATGTTTGGCGAAATCACCGTTAGTGTTGTCGCTTTAACCAGCGCTGCAAGTGCTGCAAAGGTGGCCTAATGGAGATGATTACTTCGTTTGGCAGTAACTTGTTTGGTTCCGTATGGCCTGTGGTCTGGAACGTGATCAAAATAATGTGCATCGTACTGCCCGTTATGGGCTGCGTGGCTTACCTAACCCTTTGGGAGCGTAAAGCCATCGGTTGGATGCAAGTTCGCAAAGGACCCAACCGCGTAGGCCCGTTTGGTTTATTGCAGCCGGTAGCCGACGCCTTAAAGTTGATGCTCAAGGAAATTATCGTTCCGGCAGCCGCAAGCAAAGCACTTTATATTTTGGCACCCGTAATGACGATCATGCCCGCACTTGCGGCGTGGGCTGTTATGCCGTTTGGTCCTGATACGGCTCTTTCAAATATCAATGCCGGTTTGTTGTACTTGTTAGCCATTACCTCATTAGAAGTTTACGGCGTAATTTTGGCTGGGTGGGCATCCAATTCTAAGTATGCATTTTTAGGCGCCATGCGCGCCTCGGCGCAAATGGTGTCTTACGAGTTAGCCATTGGCTTTGCGCTTGTGTGTGTGGTGATGGTGTCGGGTTCGTTAAACATGACGCAAATTGTTCTGGGCCAAGACAAAGGCTTCTTTGCCGATGCCGGTTGGAACTTTTTGTCGTGGAACTGGTTGCCACTATTGCCGGTGTTTGTGGTTTACATTATTTCCGCAGTCGCGGAAACCAATCGTCATCCATTCGACGTTGTTGAAGGTGAATCTGAAATTGTTGCCGGCCACATGGTTGAGTATTCCGGCATGGCCTTTGCAATTTTCTTTTTGGCCGAATACGCCAACATGATTTTGTTGTCTGCCCTAGCATCTATTTTGTTCTTGGGCGGCTGGACATCGCCTATCGAGTTTGCCGCCTTGGGTTTAAAGACCCCGCAATTTATTGTCGATTCGATGTGGTTCTGGAACTGGTTGTGGTTATTTGCAAAAACGTTTTGCGTAGTGTCACTATTTATTTGGTTCCGCGCTTCGTTCCCGCGCTATCGCTACGATCAAATTATGCGTCTAGGTTGGAAGATTTTTATTCCTGTGACTTTGCTGTGGATTGTGGTGATCGCAATCTGGATTTACAGCCCTCTTAATATTTGGAAATAAATACATCATGGCTGCAATTTCCGAATTCGTATCGAGCTTCATGCTTAAAGAGCTTCTTAAAGGTTTGAAGCTTACCGGTAAGTACATGTTTTCGCGTTCGATAACGGTTCAATATCCAGAAGAAAAAACCCCAATGTCCCCGCGTTTTCGGGGGCTGCATGCTTTGCGCCGTTACGAAAACGGCGAAGAGCGCTGCATCGCCTGTAAATTGTGCGAAGCCGTTTGCCCGGCCATGGCAATTACGATCGAATCAGAAGTGCGTGAAGACGGATCGCGTCGTACTTCACGTTATGACATCGATTTAACCAAGTGTATTTTTTGCGGCTTTTGCGAAGAGTCCTGTCCGGTTGATTCAATTGTCGAAACCAATATTCACGAGTATCACGGTGAAAAGCGTGGTGATCTTTATTTCACCAAAGAGATGTTGCTCGCTGTTGGCGACAAATTTGAACCCGAAATCGCTAAGGCCCGTGAAGCCGACGCGCGGTATCGTTAAGCGCGATTGTTATTAATGAACGCAATGGATTTTCAAACTTTTTTGTTTTGGGCTTTTTCTACGGTTATCGTCGCCAGTGCCCTGGCCGTCGTATCGGTGCGTAACCCGGTACATGCGGCCCTGTATTTAGTGCTAACCTTTTTTACCACAGCAGGTATTTGGTTACTGCTGCAGGCCGAGTTTTTAGCCATCACCTTGGTGTTGGTTTACGTCGGCGCTGTAATGGTATTGTTTTTGTTTGTGGTGATGATGCTTGACGTTAACTTAGACGAGTTACGCACGAAGTTTAAGCAGCACTCTTTTGTTGCGGGCTTAGTCGGTAGCGTCATGTTGTTAGAGCTGTTGTTAGTGATTTCATCTAACTTTTCTAGTGTAAAACTTGCCAACGTACCGAAACCGGCTGCGCCTATTAATAATACCGCTGCATTGGGTGCAAAGTTGTACACCGAATACGTCTATCCATTCGAAATTGCTGCGGTGTTGCTATTGGTTGCGATTATTGCTGCTATTGCACTCACACTTCGTAAGCGTAAAGACTCTAAATATCAAGATCCGTCAGCTGCCGTGCGTGTAAAAGCTAGCGATCGTTTAACGATGGTCAAAGTCGAATCGCAAAAAGAGATTTTTGTTAAAGATGAACCACCTGCAAATCCAACTACCGAAGCAAATAAGGGGGCCGCGTAATGGCTTTGTTTAGCACCTTAACCCTCGCTCACTTTTTAGGTCTTGGCGCGATTTTGTTCGCAATTAGTGTTGTGGGTATTTTTTTGAATCGGCGCAATGTCATCATTTTGTTGATGGCCATTGAGCTGATGCTGTTAGCGGTGAATATTAATTTTGTGGCCTTCTCGCATTTCTTAAACGATGCGGCTGGGCAAATAATGGTGTTCTTCATTTTGACTGTAGCGGCTGCAGAGTCCGCTATTGGGCTCGCGATTTTGGTCGTGTTATTTAGAAACTTAAATACGATCAATGTTCAAGAGCTAGACAACCTCAAAGGCTAAGCCAAGGAACCAAGGACGCATGAAGACGTCTTATCTTATCGCCGCGTTTGCGCCCTTAGTCGGCGCCATCATCGCGGGTTTTTTTGGCAAGCGCATTGGGCGTACCCTTAGCCATTGGGTAACCATCATCGGCGTAGCAGTATCGCTAATCGCATCGTTAACTGTGTTGCGCGATGTATTGGCTGGCGAACGCTTTAATGGCGATCTGTACACGTGGGCAACTATCGGTGGTGTCAACTTAGCGGTTGGTTTTTTAATTGACCCGCTGACCGTCACCATGATGTGCGTTGTTACTAGCGTATCGTTAATGGTGCATGTTTATACCATCGGTTACATGGCAGAAGACGAGGGCTACACGCGCTTTTTCTCTTATATCAGCCTATTTACTTTTGCGATGATGATGTTGGTCATGAGCAATAATTTCTTGCAGCTATTCTTTGGCTGGGAAGCAGTAGGTTTGGTATCGTATTTGCTAATTGGCTTTTGGTTTACGCGCCCAACCGCTATTTACGCAAACATGAAAGCGTTTTTAGTGAACCGGGTTGGTGATTTTGGTTTTGCATTGGGTATCGGTTTGGTATTGGCTCACTTTGGTAGCTTGCATTACGCCGAAGTGTTTAAAATTGCGCCCAGCCTTGCTGGTAAAACAATCAACCTATTAGGCGCTGCCGAGTGGTCGTTGCTAACAGTTACTTGTATTTGTTTGTTCATCGGCGCAATGGGTAAGTCGGCTCAGTTTCCACTACATGTTTGGCTACCTGATTCGATGGAAGGCCCAACGCCAATTTCAGCGCTAATTCACGCGGCTACGATGGTAACCGCGGGTATTTTTATGGTGTCCAGAATGTCTCCGTTGTTTGAGATGTCGGACACAGCACTAGGGTTTGTAATGATCATCGGTGCTATCACCGCACTGTTCATGGGCTTTTTGGGTATTGTCCAAAACGATATAAAACGCGTCATCGCTTACTCAACTCTCTCGCAATTGGGTTACATGACCGTTGCCTTGGGTGCATCGGCTTATTCTGTTGCTATCTTTCACCTAATGACACACGCGTTTTTCAAAGCCTTGCTGTTCCTAGGCGCCGGCTCGGTCATTATGGGCATGCACCACGACCAAGATATTCGCAATATGGGCGGCCTCCGAAAATACATGCCGGTTACTTGGATCGTGTTTTTAATTGGTACTTTGGCCTTAATTGGTACACCTTTCTTTGCCGGCTTTTATTCAAAAGAATCGATTATCGAAGCCGCTCGGTTTGCTAACGTGCCGGGTGCTACTTTTGCATTTTATGCATTAGAGGTCGGTGTGTTTGTAACCGCATTTTATTCGATGCGGGTTTATTTTTTAGTGTTCCACGGTAAACCACGTTGGGGTCAACATGCAGTGGGCCATGCGGCTCACGCAAGTGACGATCACGCCCACAAAGATGAAGCGCATGATGATCACGATCATCATCACGGCCTTGGCCCTAATGACAAGCCACACGAATCACCAGCTGTGGTTACAGCACCGTTAATTTTGTTGGCCATCCCGTCGGTCATTATTGGTGCGGTTTGCGCTGGTCCATTTTTGTTTAGCGATTTCTTTAAGGGCATCATCGCCGTTTCCGACAAGCATCCCGCAATGGCCGAGCTCGGTAAACATTTCCATGGTTGGGTTGCAATGGGCTTGCACGGCTTTGTTACGTTTCCGTTCTGGATCATGGTCGCGGGCGTTGTTAGCGCTTGGTATTGCTACATGGTCAACCCTAAAGTACCGGCTTGGTTTGCTGACAAGTTTTCGTTCGTTCGCAACATCCTAGAAAACAAATATTTCATGGATCGTTTTAATGAAATCGTGTTTGCCGGTGGCTCGTTAAAGTTGGGCCGTGGCTTCTGGAAAGTCGGCGACCAAACAATTATTGACGGCGGTTTAGTTAACGGCAGTGCGCGATTAGTCGGTTGGTTCTCGGGCCTAGTGCGTCAAGTGCAAACTGGATTCTTGTATCACTATGCTTTCGCAATGATTGTCGGTGTAGCGGTCTTGATGTTGTGGATTGTTTTACCGCTGTTGCGTCGTTAAGTTCGAAGTTTGTTTTTTTGTAAATTAGTAGTACCTTAGCAGCGAAAAAAATTAGAAAATAAAATGGTTAATTCATCTCTGTTACTCAGCGCCTCGATCTGGATACCGATATTTTTCGGGCTAGTGATCTTGGCTTTGGGTAATGACCGTAACCCAGCCGCTGTTAGAACAGTTTCATTAATTGGCGGGTTAGCTGGTTTGCTTCCAACAATTCCGTTGATCTTAAATTTTGATCGAACTTCAGCAGTACTTCAGTTCGTAGAAAAACTGAATTGGATTGATCGTTACAACGCGTTCTACCATTTAGGCGTAGATGGCTTATCCGTATGGTTTGTCATTCTTACTGCTTTCATCACAATCATTGTTATTTTGGCTGGATGGGAAGTCATCACCGAACGTGTTGCTCAATACAATGCTGCGTTCTTAATTTTATCGGGCCTTATGATCGGCGTGTTTTCTTCCGCTGATGGTTTACTGTTTTACATCTTCTTTGAAGCAACCCTAATTCCAATGTACGTCATTATTGGTGTGTGGGGCGGTGCAAACCGTATGTATGCCGCTTTCAAGTTTTTCTTGTATACGTTACTCGGTTCATTGCTCACCTTAGTTGCCATTATCTATTTATACAACCAAGCCAATACGTTCGAAATTGCTGCTTGGCATAAATTGCCACTAAGCCTCAAAGAACAAACTTACATTTTCTTGGCTTTCCTAATGGCGTTCTCGGTCAAAGTGCCAATGTGGCCAGTGCATACTTGGCTGCCCGACGCTCACGTTGAAGCCCCCACGGGTGGCTCCGTTGTGTTGGCTGCCATTATGCTCAAGCTTGGTGCTTACGGCTTCTTGCGATTCTCGTTGCCAATTGCACCCGACGCCAGCCGCGCCCTTGATGATCTAATGATTGGCTTGTCGTTAGTAGCGGTTGTCTATATTGGCTTTGTCGCTTTGGTGCAAACCGATATGAAAAAGTTAGTGGCGTATTCATCAATCGCCCACATGGGTTTTGTGACCCTCGGCTTTTTTATGTTTAACCAAATGGGAATGCAAGGCGCGATTGTACAAATGATCTCGCACGGCTTTATTTCCGCGGCCATGTTCTTGTGTATCGGCGTTTTGTACGACCGCATGCACTCGCGCAACATTGCCGACTACGGTGGTGTTGTCAACACGATGCCAAAGTTTGCCGCCTTCTCGTTGTTGTTCGCAATGGCCAATTGCGGCTTACCGGCAACTAGCGGATTCGTTGGCGAATTTATGGTAATTCTTGGTGCGGTTCAATACAATTTTTGGGTCGCGTTTGCAGCAACTAGCACTTTAATATTAAGCGCTGCTTATTCGCTGTGGATGTATAAACGGGTCATTTTTGGGGCGATTGCTAATGCCCACGTAGCCGAGCTAAAAGACATCAACCGACGTGAGTTTTGGATTCTGGCGCTTCTTGCGTTTTTTGTAATGGCGATGGGCTTGTACCCAAAAATCTTTACTGACATTAGCGAAGTATCCGTAGCTGAACTTTTAAAGCACGTAGCTGCTACGAAGATTAAATAAGATGAGTACAACTACCGTGTTTACTAGCGTGACTCAAACCACCGTCCCAGCGCAGCTAATGACTGTGTTGCCAGAGATTTTAATGTTGGTGGCAACCCTTTTGGTTTTGCTGATCGATATTTTTAAACCAGCAGCAGCCACAGGCAATATTCAGAACGCGACCACTGGAAATACCGCAGGCGTTAAAGGATCGTTTTGGCGTACCGATCTTTGGGCTGTTGCCGCTATTGCTCCTGCTTTTATTGCCACCCTCATGCAAATGTTTGGCCCAACGCAGTATGCGTTTTCGGGGATGTATGTAGCCGATGATTTTGCGCATCTGCTAAAGCTTTGCGCCTATATTGCGGTAGCCGTCAGTTTTATCTATGGCGGCGTTTATTTAGAACAGCGCAATATGCGTCGTGGCGAGTTTTATTTGCTCGGACTGTTTGCACTGTTGGGCATGATGGTCATGATTTCGGCCAACAATTTGCTGGTCGTGTATGTCGGTCTCGAGCTGCTTAGCTTGTCATTGTATGCAATGGCAGCGTTGCGCCGAGATTCTGTGCAAGCGACCGAAGCAGCCATGAAGTATTTTGTCTTGGGTGCCTTAGCGTCAGGCTTTTTGTTATACGGCATGTCGATGGTGTACGGTGGTGCTGGCACTCTCGAAATTCCAAAAATTGCCAAAGCGTTAAGCGCAGCCAATGTAGAACGAACAGCGGTGTTTGGTGTGGTGTTTATAGTTGCAGGGCTTGCGTTTAAATTTGGCGCAGTGCCATTTCACATGTGGGTTCCCGATGTTTACGAGGGCACCCCAAGCGCAGTGACTTTGTTAATTGCTGGCGCACCTAAATTAGCGGCTTTTGCAATTGCATTCCGAATGTTGGTCGAAGGTTTGTCCGCTATTTCGGGCGATTGGCAGCAAATGCTGATGATGCTTTCTGTAGCGTCCATCGCCCTTGGTAATTTAGTGGCCATTGCGCAAACAAATTTTAAGCGCATGTTGGCTTACTCAGCTATCTCGCATGTTGGTTTTGTCTTTTTAGGTTTAATTAGTGGCGTGGCCTTCGGCACCCTCGGTGGCAATCCCGCTACGATTGGTGTTACTAGTTTAGAAGCCGCTAAGTTAATGGCGACCGAAGCCTACGCTGCTTCGACTTTTTACGTCATTATTTATGTGCTGATGACTTTAGGCACCTTTGGTGTCTTGATGGCCTTAGCCCGCAAGGGTTTTGAATGCGATCAAATTGACGACCTTAAAGGGCTTGTAAAGCGCGAACCATGGTTAGCTTTAGTCTTATTGTTACTCATGTTTTCCATGGCGGGCATTCCTCCGTTAGTTGGCTTTTACGCCAAGTTTGCAGTGTTGGCAGCCGTGGTTAAGGCAGGCTATGTTTGGTTAGCCGTATTTGCCGTGTTGTTCTCATTAATTGGTGCCTTCTATTACTTGCGTATTGTGAAGCTAATGATTTTTGACGCACCGACAGACAAAGAGCCAATCGTAATTCCAAACGGTGCCAAGGCTACCTTGGCGGTTAATGGGTTCCTAATTATTGCGTTAGGTATTTTGCCTGCTGGACTACTAGCGGTGTGCCTGCGAGCAGTACAAGCGGCTCTAGGTACCTAATATGTGCTGCTTGATGGTTCTTTGTTGATGTCTGCATTAGCCGCAAGTGCTTTAGGTCTTTTGGTTATTGCCATCGCGTTAGCAAATGCACCGTTTTACTCCGAAAAATACTTTTTTGTTAAGGCACCTGCTGCTGGAAAAACAAAAGGGCTAGGCGCAAGATTCTTAGAACTGGTGTTGATGTACTTCATCACGCTCGGCTTGTCGTTACTAATCGAATCGCGTTTGGGCGATATCCATAAACAAGGTTGGCAGTTTTACGCCATTACGGTTTGCTTGTTTGTCGTTTTTGCCTATCCAGGGTTCGTGGTCCGTTACTTAAAAAAGTAATCCGCGCAGCAGCGATAAACGATTTGGTGTTGTACCCATCATTTGAAAATTAACAGTGCAATTAATCGGCCAAAAAGGCTATCCAATTAATCATAAGAAACCTGCCAGACGACACGCTTTTAAAGAGGGTGTGAATACAGTCCTAGTAACGGTCCCGGGTAATTTCGCTTGGGGGTTTGTTGTGGGCCTCGGTATGATTAACTTGGGCTTAAGTGTTTTTCAAAGCTCGGCATTTAATTTGTTGGTTTATTCGGGCAGTGCGCAAATGGTGGCCATGCCGCTTATGGCCGTTCAGGCGTCTCTAACGTTGGTGTTTTTTGCTAGTTTTATGGCCAGCATTCGCTTCGTTCTTTATTCTGCCGCTATGGCACCCGCGTTGCATCACTTGCCCTTAAAACTGCGTTTGTTTGTAAGTGCATTTTCAATCGATGCTGCGATTGGATTGTTCCTAGCACGACGCTCGTTAAGCACTAGTGGCCAGCAAAACTTTCCGCATCGCATTAGCTTTTTAATGGGAATGAATACACTAATTTGGAGTGCATGGACTAGTGGTGTCTTTGCGGGTATTTTCGCTGCTGGGCTGTTGCCAAGCTCGCCTAAGTTTTCGTATTTAGGAATAGTGGCCTTGTTTGGAATTGCGATTGGAATGATCCGTACGCGGGCCGCGATTGCTTGTGCCATTGCAAGCGCAGCGGTTGCAGTTTTGGCATCTAATTGGCCCTATCAGTTAGGGCTGTTAACAGCGATCATTGTTGGCATTGCAACGGGCTTTGCTGCGTTAGAGCGTGATAAAAATCTATGACTAGTACTTATACTTGGTTGGTTGTTTTCGGATTGTCGGCGATGGTCTTGACGATGCGATGGTCGTTTTTAATATTGCCGCGCCGTTTTCAGCCCAAAGGTGCTCTCGCTCAGGCGCTTGGGTTTGCACCATTAGCGGCATTGGTTGCGATCTGCATGCCTGAAGTTATGAAATTTCAAATTGAGTCGTTTAAAAATCCGTCATTAGGTTTATTTGGTGCAATAGCAAACGACTGGCGTTTGTGGGGAGGCTTGGCAATGCTGGTCGTTACGATTACTTTTCGAAGCTCGAAAAGTGCAGCCTTGTTTGGTTTGATTGCAGCGGCGGTTATTGTTTTTTTGATCAAATAGTTAAGCACTGATTCTTTTTCGTAGCGCTTTTCATCTTCGCTATTCGCTATTATTTAAAAATTTCTCAAGAACTTGTAAACGTTTCTTCAAGATAACCCACGGCAATGCTTGCAAAGTGCTTTGTTCGCACAATCCGTATTCGAATCTGTCGGCGTTCTTAACAAAAAAAGATCTTTTTTTCTCGAGCTACTCGCCGATTTGTTTCAACGCAAATTTAAGATATTGAAAAGCTTAGTTATTTAAGTCATTCATTAGTAACTATCGATTCCGGCATGAAAATTGCTGCATCCTCCCCACAGCAATTTGCAAGCAGCTGTGTTCGATTTTTAAAGTTACTCGTTCGATTTTAACTCCCATAGGGTATGTCCATGAAATCTATTAAAAAGCTCGCGTTGGCAGCTTCTTATCTCGCGGTTGCAACGTTTGTATTGCCCGCATCAGCAGCTACAATTTATTGGACCGATTGGGTTTCCGGTTCCCAAGCGACCGGCACTGGTTATACGGCCCAGGGGCAAATAACAACCTCAACATCAAATCTCTCTGTGACTTACAACAACCCACGTGGAATTGCGTTTGCGCAGTTTAATGCCGGCACCGATTTTTACACCAGCGGCGGCGTTCGCAACCCGGTAGGTTCGCCTTACACAAGTTCTGCTGTTGATAATATCCCGACCGGAACTGACATCATTGCCTTACAGTTTGCAGGTACCCAAACCCTAACCTTTTCCGCTCCTATTGCTAACCCTGTGTTTGCTTACGTTAGCTTAAATGGCAATGGTTACGGTTTCGATCAAGATTTCGAAATACTGAGCTTCGGCGATGCAAGCAATGGAAACGGTTGCGGCTATTGGGGCTGCGGTACCTCAAGCAAATTGGTTTCCGGTTCGGAGTTCCAGTTACTCGGGACCGGTGAACCTCACGGCGTTATCCGGTTCTTGGGGACCTTCTCAAGCCTGTCGTGGCGCAGCCTAAGCAACGAAAATTGGAATGGATTCACTTTAGGAGTGCAGGGGACAGCGGCAGAGGTTTTTCCGGAACCTAACCCAGTACCTGTACCGGCAACTTTAGCGCTCGTTGCTTTGGGATGTTTGTTGTTACGAAAAAAATATTAATTAGTACTAATTTGTGGTTAATAACGTCTACGGTTTGCGAGTCGAAGTGCTGTAATCAAACTTGCTTCACTACTGTGTTTAGATTTTAAAAAACCGACATTTGAAATGTCGGCTTTTTCTTATCCTTTTAAAGTTATTGCACCTTTGCAGCATCAGCAAAAACACCAGTTACAAATTTCTTTGGATCAACATATTTACGCCAAGCGTTATTAAGTTCCTCTAAAGTTACTGCTGCGTACTTCCCGTCGTTGGTCAGCGCTAAGGTCCAAGGTGTGCCGTGCTCTAACTGCCAATTAAGTTGTCCTAGTGCCCAAGGGTCACCAGATCGTCCGCGCGCGCGGTCGGCTTGAATTTGTGCTTTGGCTTTATCAAGCTCTTGTTGGTTAAACCCGCTTGCTAACGAACTAGCTAACTCTTGTTCAAGTACTGCCATAGTTTTGCTTATGTTGACGGGATTGACATCGACGCCTAGGTTTATTCTGCCATTAGCTTCGAGGAAGGATGAACTAAAAGAAGCAGATGCGCCGTAAGTTAAGCCCTCTTTTTCGCGCAACCGTTCCCACAATCGTGAACCTGGTCCGCCACCAAAAATTCTGGTCGCCAATTGCAATGCAAAGGCTTCTGAATCAAACGTCTTTAAAGCAACGCCGACATAGCTTTGAATACTCGCGTTGGCCTTGTCTGGCGTATCGTACTTCAATGAGACCGGTGTGCGATTGACTAAAGGGTTGGGAACACGAACGTAGGCTCGTTTTGATTTCCATGTGTCCAGCTCGGAGGCTACTAAGTCTTGTATTTGCTTTGCATCGACTGGTCCAACGATACTAAACATTGCATTCTGCGCGCCGTAAAACTCGCGATGGAAAGCGCGCACTTGTGCGGCCGTTAACGATTTTGCCAATTGAATCGATTCGTCTAATTTAGCGGTGTAGCGTACGTCATCGGGTGCATAGGAGTTGCCATACACAGACCATTCATTGCCGGCTCTGGCCGACTTGTCTTTTGCTTGGCCTTCAATAGAACTGACCCAAGCGGCCTGTATCTCGCCAAACTCTTTATCGGGGATAACACTATCTTTTAGCAAATGCGTGACTAGTGCAAATACTTTTCCAAACTCGGCTTTTTTAGAAGTAATGCTGACATTCCCGCCGGTTGTGCTAAGTCCAAATCGGACCTGTGCGCCTAGTTTAGTCAGCTCGTCAGTTATTTGTTGCCTGGTCATTTTGCTAGTCCCATGCACCAGCAGTGCACCGGCTGCCTGCCCGGCCCATTGTTGTCCTTTAAGTGAATTCAAATCACCAAATCGTAACTGTAATGTTGCATTAACTATATCGCCTCTTGCTGCTTTGTTTAACACTGCGGTTTTAATGCCGCCTAATGTAGTCGCAAAGACTACATTTTTTTCCATATTGGGCAGCGAAAAATCGAAAGTAGCAACAACTTCAGCCTCGGACTTTAAAGCGAACCCTTTCATGTAATCAGCAACTTTTGCAAGACCTGGCTCGGGAGCGCGCGTTGGTTTTTCTGTAGGCACTAAGTGGCCCAGCGTACGGTTATCGCGCAATAAATATTGCTTTGCTACCCGGTTTACATCCTCTAGTGTCGCTGTTTTTGCTCGTTCACGGCTAACAAACACCGCCCGCCAATCGCCGTGAACCGCCATTTCAGTGGCACCACTTGCCACTGCAGCCATATTGGTAAATCCGAGCTCCATACTTTTATTCAGTTTGATTTTTGCTCTTTCAAACTCTTCAGCGGTAATTGGGTTAGCTGCAATCGACTCGACAATTTCGAAAAGAATCTTGCGCCGTGCATCTGCATCTTCACTCGGTCCAAACACAGCACCAAACAGTTGAGTGCCCGCTTCGGTGCGCGATTGCGTGCCGCCAAATACACCTTGCGCCATTTTTGTTTCGACCAAGGCTTTATGTAACCGACCTGAGGGGGCGTCAGCCAAGATTAACGATAAGAGTGACAACGCCGTTGCATCAGGGTGCAAAATTGGCGGTACGTGGTAGCCACTTAAAAGCACTTGTATAGGTGCTGGGCGGCGCACAACAACCATTCGCTCACCGTCTTGAACCGGATCGATTGTGTAAGTCGTCGGAATCGCTTGGGATGGCTTTACTAAAGGGCTAAAGGCGCGTTCAATGCTATTTAGAGTCGTTACGACATCAAACTTACCGGCTACTGTAATAATGGCATTGTCGGGCCGATAAAACCGTTTGTAGAACGCTTGTAAGTTGCGAATATCGACATTTTCAATATCAGACTTAGCACCGATAGTGCTTTTGCCATAGTTATGCCAAAGATAAGCAGTGCCTGCCATTCTTGCGATTAAAGCCTGGACGGGATTGCTTTCGCTTTGCTCATATTCGTTGCGAACAACCGTCATTTCACTATCGAGATCAGCTTTTGCTATGAAGCTGTTAATCATTGCATCGGCTTGCCAACCGATGTACCAATTTAAGCTTTCTTGATTGCTGACAAAGGTCGCGTAGTAGTTTGTGCGGTCTTGGTTAGTGGTGCCGTTAAAATTAAACCCGCGCCGCTGAAATTCAGCCTTAGGGTCTTTTGTGTTGGGCGTACCTTTAAAAATAAGGTGCTCTAAAAGATGCGCCATGCCAGTTTCGCCGTAGCCTTCGTGGCGTGAGCCAACGAAATACGTAACGTTAACGGTTACTCGCTCGTCCGCCGCGTCAGGTGCTAGTAGAATTTTAAAGCCATTGCTTAATCGATACTCCGTAATACCTTCGACCGATTGAATTTTTTGGGCTGCCGTCGCAACCGCTTGTGCCTGTACAGTGGAATGTTGAACCAAAGGCAGAGTTGCTAAAAAGACCAAGCCAGTTTTTAATAGTACCGATGCGAACAGCTTTTTCATTACTACCCCGTGAAGTAAACGTTTGCGGGAGAATAATGCAGCTAGCGTCGTACGGCAACTAGGCCAAACGGACTAGGTAAGTTTTGTTAACGAAAGGGTTGTGTTTATGAGTGTTTCGCGTCGCCAGTGGTTACATCAGTCTGGTCTTGGTTTTGCGGGTGTCGTTTCGGGTGCATTAATTAACCCCGCGAATGCACAAGAGGATTATCCCAATCGACCGTTAACAATGGTCGTTCCATTTCCTCCAGGTGGCGTAGCGGACATTGTTGGCCGACCTGTCGCCGAGAGCGTCGGGCGATTTTTGAAACAACCCGTTACAGTAGAAAACCGTGCTGGTGCTGGAGGTGCTGTCGGCATGGCCGCAGTGGCTCGCGCGAAGCCGGATGGATATACCGTTTTAATGGCACTGTCGAGCATCACCATCTTGCCCGAGGCTGACAGAATATTGCAACGTTCGCCTTCGTATCAACTTAATCAATTAAAACCAATCGCGCGTTTTACGGCTGATCCTACTGTGTTGGTGGTCCGCGCTGATAGCCCGTGGAAAACCTTTGCGCAATTTATTCAAGACGCAAAGCGCCAACCCGGCAAATACAATTTTGGTTCGTCGGGCAATTACGGAACGATGCATGTGCCGATGGAAATGCTAAAAGCCAATACCGGTACTTTTATGGTTCATGTACCGTACACGGGTGCGGGTCCAGCGGTGCTGGGTTTGTTGAGCCAACAAATTGATGCCATAGCCACTGGCCCTGCCAGCGTTTTGGCGCAAATAAAGGCCGGTAAATTACGCGCCCTAGCGCATTGGGGAGAAGGGCGGTTAGCGGCTTTGCCCGAAGTGCCGAGTTTGAAAGAGCTGGGTGTAAATGTACAGTTTGCACAATGGGCAGGATTGTTTGTACCCACAGCTACGCCAGAGCCGATTGTTGCGAAGTTGCGTGAAGCCTGCGCGGCGGCGGCCAACGACTCAAGAGTGATTCAAACCATTAATACGGCAGGCAGCCCAATTTTGTATTTGGATCAAGCTGGATTTGAGCGTTATGTACAGAGTGAAAGTGTTTTGATGCGCGATGTTGTGAAACGTATTGGACGGGTTGAGTAGTAAACAAAGCAATGCTAGTGGTTTATTGAAGTCTCGCAGAATATTGCTCAAATAAAAAAAGCCCAACAAGTTGCTGGGCTTTTTTTATTTCCGCAATTTCGTTTTTACTCAGTTGCCGTTTTCGTTTTGCAAAATAGTTGGGTGAGTGACCCGCAACTAATTGATTTTGGACGGCATCCCAGCGCAAGGCTTTTGTGTCGGCCTCGCAATTTGGAAATTGTTCTTTAATAATTTCGTACCATTGCTCATCAATAAAGCGGTACTCAAGCCTAGGTGAAATGATGTGCCGCTGTAATGCGATTGTTTTCTCTTTTAACTGACGTTCGCGTCTTGATTGTGCCGACCAACGCTCGTAATAAGGATTCTTTAGTAATAAACCCGATTTTGGATGGACGTAAAGTTCGCTATAGCTGTCGCGTAAAGTTAGCCATGCTCCGCGCCAACCTTTGTTTTTAACAATAACGCAATGGCCGTTATCAGTCGGCTTATTTTCTGTTTCTTGCCATTGCGTTTTTATTGCAACGAACTGTTCAATATGCGCATAGATATGTTCTTGCACAGTATTGCGGCGATCAATTCCCTTAGACAGTTCCGAGTACACCTTATCCCACGGGCGGCCTACTTGGCTTTCTAAAAAACGTTTTAACGGGTTTAAATTTTCGTTCAAGTATTTACGACGCAAATGGCCCTTTTTGATGCCGATTTTGTTTTGGGTGTCTTCCGAGTTGCGATACTGGCGGGCTTCGCTATTAAACTCAACACCGCCGCCACGCCGTGGCCGTTCAACAATTACTTTGTACATATCTGCACGCATGGTATTGGCTCCTTTACCCTTTGATGCAAAGTACTTGACGCAGGGTATGCAGTACTTCAACTAAATCGGTTTGATGGGACATGACAACGTCGATATCTTTGTAAGCGGCGGGAATTTCATCCACAACGCCTTTGTCTTTGCGGCACTCGATGCCTTTAGTTTGATCCGCTAAATCAAATTTTGTAAAGCGACGCGTGGCTTCGGTACGACTCATGGCGCGTCCGGCACCATGCGAGCAGGAGCATAATGATGCAACATTGCCTTTGCCACGCACTACAAAACTCTTAGCACCCATGCTGCCGGGTATTACCCCGAGTTGGCCTAATTTTGCAGAGATTGCACCTTTTCGCGTTACATACAAATGTTCGCCAAAGTGTGTTTCTTTTTCTACGTAGTTATGATGGCAATTGATCGCCTCACCATCCAACTTAAACTTAGGTAAATGCTTGGTCATTACTTCAACCACTCGGCGCATCATTTCGCTGCGGTTAAGTACGGCGTAGTCCTGCGCCCAATCTACGGCTTCGCAATAGTCATCAAACCATTCCGACCCTTCGGTAAAGTAAGCAAGATCTTGATCAGGCAAATTCATTTGATTGCGTTTCATGTCTTTGCGTGCGGCTTCAATAAAGTATCGGCCGATGACATTGCCAATCCCACGTGAACCCGAGTGCAACATAATCCAAACCCGCTGCTCTTCGTCGATACAAATTTCAATAAAGTGATTGCCCCCGCCAAGCGAACCCAATTGGCAAATCCACGAGCGTTCGAAGTGGCGCATCATTTTTTCGATGCCTGAGTGTTTTGCGGTAATGCCGTGTAAGCGCGCTTGTAATGGACGGCCTACGCGTTCGTGAGCCGAGCCACGAACTTTCTCCCAATCATGCGCCTCAAAACCAACAGGCACGTCGGCTTCAATAGCGCTGCGCAAACGCAGCAAATTATCGGGCAAATCGTTGGCGGTAAGGGTGGTACGCACGGCATTCATTCCGCAACCAATATCCACGCCAACAGCGGCCGGAATAATCGCATTGCGAGTCGGGATAACGCTACCCACGGTTGCGCCAATACCTGCGTGAACATCGGGCATGGCAGCAATGTAGGGATGAACAATGGGCAGGTTCGCAGCATTTAATAATTGCTGCAAAGCTTGTGCTTCTACTTGATCGGTATAAATATGCACCGGCACACGGGCCTGATGCAAAGTTTGTCGAATGGGCATGTTTTGCTTTCTAGGTTTGATAACCCAGAGCGAACATGCGCTGGGCTATCGGATAGTTTGTTGTTTCAAATGTCGATGAGCCGTTTGGGGCATTCGAGTCTCGTTAAGATTTAAAGGTGAGTGGATGGAGCTAATATTGGAAACTGTGGGTGTTATTTATTTGCAAGCTAGCAATCTGGTGATTATTAAGGCTAACTTTGATGCTAATGACAACCGGCGCGAATTATGGGGCGGGTTTTATCGGCTGTCAACAATGAAGTTTAATTTTATTGCACGATCGGCATTCCATTCAGCTAAGCTGCATGGTTAGTTACTTAGGAGATCGCATTGTGGTAAACGAAAATTCGCAAAGCCTGCTGGGTTCCAAGTTAAAACTGGTTTTTTCAGTACTATTTTCAGCTTCGATGAAGCGCTCAACGATTGCTTTTTTCGTTGCTTTAGGTTTAGCTTTTCTCAGTTTAGGCATGACAGGTATTGCTCTTTTCTTTCTAGTCACACCGGCTTTAAATGCATTGTTTGGTTTAAATATTCCGATGGACCATACCGGAATAGATCAGCTAAAAGGTACAGGAGTTAGCGGTGACGCTATGTGGCCGACGATCATTCTTGTGTCGATACTCTGGTCTTTTGGGTTTTTAATTGCAGGTTTTTTGAAACACAAAACTCGCGTTTCTAAGCTACCCAAATTTCTGAAGAATTTTGTGTACCTGTCGACTCTTTGGCTTTGGGCGCTTGTTTTATGTATAATTGCAATTAACGTTGGCTTTGTTAATTAGCCCAATATGGCTATACCAAGAATGAATAATTTTGTCTAAGCACTTACGCCTATCAATGAAGCAAAAAAATTAACGATAGTTCGCGCATAACGCCATCAGCGATTTGCGGTTGGATTGTCCGGTTTTTTTCAACGCGCACGATAGGTAGGTGCGAACCGTTGTGAAACTAATATCGAGTTGTTTTGCAATGACTTTATCCGCTAGCCCTTTTGCAACAAGGTCTGTAACTTGCGCTTCTCGATGACTTAAGTGAAAGACTTGTTTTAAGCGATTTATTGCTAGCGATTCGGAGTCATGCAGATGCTCGTTCGAAGTCGAACGCGTTAAGGCGCTAACGATGCTGGGGTAAAGCAACTTAACCATTTCTAATTCATCGCAGTCGAAATCGTTTTTGTCTTTTGATCTCCAAATTCGTAGATCGCCTAAATCTTTGAAACCGTTATGCGCAAAAACGTTCATTCCCCAATACATCGATTCGGCATTAAGAAATTTGTCAAAAAACTCGCTTTGTACAAGCTCTTTTTCGGGAATCACTTGGCTAACTAGTGTCGGGACTCGCAGTGGTCTGAGGCGCGGCGCAATAGGGTCTTCAAACTGATATTGAGATTCGTATATGCGCAAGTGCTTGTCATCGTCTAAACAGCAAACGCCGTCACTGAAGGACAGCGTAGTGTCATTCCAAACAAAGGATGCAACGTAATCGGCGTTTAATAGTTCGGCGACAACGCCGACAAAGTTTTGCCTCAATGCCAATGAGCTTGCTGGCGTGCATAGCACGGCAATTGCCTTAGAAAGCACCCGTGAGTTTTGAGGGGAAATATACATAGCAAAAATATGCTGCATTTGTGCTGCTTGTCAACTCCTTATTAATGATGAGGCCGCAAAACACGATCTAGCTCCTACACTACAAGCATGAATTCTCAAAAAACTATTGCTTCCATTTTTTCTGGGGAGATTCCGTTATTGGATCTCGTACGTAATCGAATTGCTGCGGCGCAAAAATCAACCGCGCTTGGGGCTTACACGCATGTTGGCTCCGAATTTGCCGAACAAAGTGCCATCGTACAAACTAAAGTTGCGGCGGCGCAGCGAGGTGTTTTATACGGTTTGCCGTTAATTGTAAAAGACAACATAGACGTTGCGGGTATGCCGACGACAGCGGGCAGCCACGCTTTGGGCAAACACTATCCTGCTGTCAATTCGCCAGTAATAGAGCGGTTGCAGGTCGCCGGTGCGGTCGTTGTTGGTAAAGCCAATTTACATGAGTTTTCACTCGGCATTACAACGAATAACGGTGCCTTTGGCCCTGCCCGAAATCCGTATTCGCTGGCGCACATTCCTGGTGGTTCTAGCGGTGGAACAGCCGCTGCCGTTGCTGCGCGACTAGTGCCAGCGGGTATTGGTTCAGACACGGGTGGGTCGTTAAGAATTCCAGCTGCCTTATGCGGCGTCGTTGGTTTTCGGCCAACGACCGGACGTTGGCCCTCGGACGGCGTCGTTACAATTTCGAATACCCGAGATACCGTTGGCCCAATTGCAATGACTGTGAGCGATTGTGCGCTGCTTGATGCGGTGGTTTGTGGCGGTGACGCAAGCATCGACGGCGCGCAACTTAGAGGGCTAAGGATTGGCGTGCCTCAAAAAGGGTTTTGGGATAACTTAGAGCCCACAGTAGCGGCCGCGAGCAACGCATTTCTTCAAACTTTAAAATCGGCTGGTGTTGAGCTAATTGAGGTTGATGTTGGAATTGATTTTGATGCATGTACAAATGCTGGCATGGTCATCGCGCTTTTGGAATTGTTTCCAAACATCGAAGCCTACTTAAAGCAGCATAACAAACCGTTTGATGCAGCAGCTATTGTTGCAGCGGTGGCATCTCCCGATGTTAAAGGAATTATGGCCTCGTTGCTTGGGCCCGATGCGCCACCACCGGCGGCTTATCAACAAGCCCTGCATGTGGACCGACCGCATTTTCAAAAACAGTATGCCGATTGCTTTGCCAAGCAAGCAATCGAAGCTCTAATTTTCCCGACTACGCCTTTGCCCGCCGCGCTTATTGGTGACGACGAAACGGTTTTGTTAAACGGTCAAGCCGTACCAACGTTTCTGACCTTTACGCGAAACGTCGGCCCAGGAAGCTTAGTTGGTCTGCCGGGCATTTGTATGCCTATTGGTTGCAATAGCCAAGGTTTGCCGCTCAGCATCGCCTTAGATGCGCCAGCGATGCAAGATAAGCGATTGTTAGCAATTGCAACAGCAATTGAATCGTTGCTCCCGCCCATGCCGTTACCAAAGTTCTATCACCCGTATAACGAAACAAATTTAGGAGACTAATCATGACAAATACTGTGCAAGCGAGTATTCCTACTGCTTTAACCAAGCGCTACAACATTCGCCATCCGTTCACTCAGGCGGGCATGGCTTTCGCTGGTTGGTCACCGGCGTTGGCAGCAGCGGTTTCGCAAGCTGGCGGTATTGGTTCGATTGGTGCTGGGCTTCTTCCAGAGCCGGTAGTGCGAGACTTAATCGGTGCAATGCATGCATCAAAATGTGGACTATTCAATTTTAATTTTCTGACCAATTTTGATCATGATGCTCAAGTACGCGCGTGCGCCGAAATGAAGGTGCCTATTGTTTCGTTTCATTGGGGGCACCCGTCCGCAGCATTAATTAAAACTTTAAAAGATGCGGGCTGTCAGATATGGGAGCAAGTCGGTTCTATCGAGCACGCCAAGATGTCGTTAGGTAATGGAGTAGACGTCATCATTGCTCAAGGCCACGAAGCGGGTGGGCACAATTTTCAAGGCGTAAATGGTACCTCGCCTCAAGGTACATTCGCGCTGGTGCCGACCATGCGCGACGCGTTGGGCGACGATGTAATTTTGTTAGCCTCGGGTGGAATTTCTGATGGACGCGGAGTTGCAGCGTCAATTCAATTAGGAGCCGATGGCGTTTGGGTCGGCACGCGATTAGTCGCAACGGAAGAAGCGGCAGTTCATCCAGAACATAAGCGACGCATACTTGCCGCGACCGGTGCGGATACTGTTTATTCAGGAATTTTTGGTCCCGATCAACCTGCTTTTAACCCGATGCGTTTGCTTAATACAAAAGTAGTCAACGAATGGAACTCGCGTTTAAGCGAAGTACCAAAAGACAATACAAATTCGCCAATTATTGGCACTACGGTGATGGGTGGGCAAGAAATGACGCTACGCAAATTTAGCGTTTTGTTGCCAACTCCCGATATGAAGGCTGATTGGGAAGAGGTTCCGTTTTTGGCAGGGCAGGGCGTCGGTTTAGTAAACGATGTGCTACCTGCCGCGCAAGTAGTCCAACGAATGATGGACCAAGCGATAGCTGCACTTAATCGGGGTACACAGTTGCGCGCTTAGTTGGGGGCTTAGTTGCGGACTTATTTGTGGATTTAGTTGCCGACTTAGTTGTGGGCTAAGTCGCCGCGAGATTTTATAGCTCTCGAGTTTAAGCGTGCGTACCTAATGGCCGGACAGTGATATTCTTGTATCTGTTACAAGATTTGTTTTTGCTGAAGGCAAACTGATGAGCGTATCAAATATCGTTAGCACGATGATGGCAGCACCATTGTCGTTAAATCATTTTCTGGAGCGCGCGGGAAAATTGTTTCCCAATTCAGAAATTGTCTCGCGGCTGCCAAACAAAAGCTTACGGCAGCATTCTTTTAAGCAATACTACGAACGAACGTTGCAGCTTTCCAGTGCGCTAAAGGCCTTAGGCTTACGCAAAGGCGATAGAGTTGCCACGCTTTGTTGGAATCACCATGCGCACTTGGAAGCCTACTTTGGCATTCCTGCTGCAGGTGGTGTTATGCACACGCTAAATTTGCGTTTAGCACCTGAGGAAATTGGTTGGATCGCAAGCAATGCCGATGACCGATTTTTAATTGTCGATGACGTATTGTTGCCGCTATTAGAAAAGGTGCTGCCGTTTTTAAACAAAGGCCACCAATTCGAAAAAATTATTGTTTTCCGTTTTTCAGACGCATCGCCTACAACCGCGAATGTTGCAGCAGGATACCTAGACTACGATCATTTACTGGCAAGCGCGCCGGCGTTTGACGGTTACGCACCTCATGACGAAAACGATCCGGTTGCTATGTGCTATACCTCGGGCACCACGGGACGACCCAAAGGGGTAGTCTATTCTCATCGCTCTACTGTGTTACACAGTTTGGTTGGTTGTATGCCCGATGCGTGGAAACTTAGTGGTAGCGACACCGTCTTACCCGTAACCCCAATGTTTCACGCTAACTCTTGGGGATTGCCATACGCTTGCATCATGTTAGGCACAAAGTTGGTATTTCCAGGCCCGCACTTACATGCGCATGATTTGCTCGATTTGATGGCCTTGCAACCGCCCACGATGGCGGTCGGCGTTCCAACTATTTGGTTAACGTTAATCCAAGCGCTTGAAGCAGAACCTAATCGCTGGACCTTGCCAATCGGCATGCGAAGTTTAGTTGGAGGCTCTGCAACCCCCGAATCATTAATTCGTGCTTTTGCTAAAAGAGGTGTTGAGCTTTCGCAAGGCTGGGGAATGACCGAAACGTCGCCGTTGGCTACCGTCTTTTATAAAAAGCATGAGCTGCGGGGGCTCGATGACGAAGCTTGGTTTAAACGCAAAACTCTGGCGGGTTTACCCGTTCCGTTAATGGAACTACGAATTGTCGGTGAGAGCGGTGAAGTCGCTCCTTGGGATGGCGTTGCGGTCGGCGAGGTACAAGTGCGCGGCCCCTTTGTTACGGGTGATTATCACAACGTTACGCGCGACGAAGAAAAATTTACTGCCGATGGTTGGCTTAGAACTGGTGATGTAGCCGCTATCGACTCCTACGGTTATTTGCGAATTGCCGACCGTACGAAAGACTTAATTAAGTCGGGTGGTGAGTGGATTAGTTCAGTTGATTTAGAAAATGCAATTATGGGTCACCCCGAAGTAGCTGAAGCCGCAGTTATTGCCTTGCTTCACGATAAATGGGGGGAGCGTCCGTTGGCTTGCGTCGTGCTTAAGCCATCTTCAAAAACGTTAAGTACTACTTTGACGCCAGAAATGCTAGTTAGTTTGACCGCGCTTTTAAAAACACAATTTTTATCTTGGCAGTTGCCTGAAGCATTTGTTGTCGTTGATGCGATCCCACGCACTTCGACAGGGAAATTTTGGAAAGCTAAATTACGCGAAATGTTTCCTGATTGGCCCTAACAACCAGCATCGCGAGCAGATTTCTCGAGTTGTTGGCGTTGCCGGTGTAGCTGCTCCATAGCGGTATTTGATCCACCTGCTCGTTGTTGAGAAATAATACCGTTAACGCTTGATTTGAAGGCGTTACATTGTTGGGTTTTTTCTGCAGCTGCGGCTGAAGCTGCAGCTGCAGCTACTGCAGCGTCGTTGCGGGCGCGATCTTGAGTTGACGAAGTCGTTGATTCGTTCGCACTTGCTGTTCGTGGCAACGTTTGCGATGAGGCCGAAGCGACCGGTGTTTGCCCACGTAATACTGCTGCGTGTGCTTCGAGCTTAGCAGCCTGTTGAGCTCTTTCGAACTCGACAATACAGTCCGCTTCAATGGCCAGTGCAACTTCTGTTGAAGATCCTTTTTTGCGATAAACATCGGCAATAAGGCGTTTCGCTTCGTTTCCAACAGCTGATTCGGTTAGGGCTTCCGCTGATTTGCCGGTCTCGCGTGCCCACACTAGTCTTTTCGCGCTCTCGGCTCGTTGTTGGCACGCAATGTTGCTGGACTGTTTTGGCGATGCAGACGCTGAAGATTTGGTACTACCAACTACTTTTCCGTCGGCCCCTTCACATGGTCGGTCTTGAAATACACTGCCGCAGCGGTACATGGACTGTGCGTTTGCAAATGGGTGCTGAATTAATGCAGAGCCAACTAATGCTATTGCAACGATGTAGTGTTTCAATGGAGTTTCCTAATCTAAAGGCTTCAAAAGCTCAAAGCAACGAGCTTTAAATCGTTTTTGCATAAATACCGTGACACTAGAATTTTATGCAAAACCGACCGAACAACCAGCAGAAGTAGCCAGACGGACTTTAGTACTGGAGTGGTGGTTTGTTTTAGCCTTTCAACGATTCCAATCGTGCCTTAGCATCCTCAATTGATTTTTTGGCACCTTTGCCTGCGTTCACATATTTGGTTAGTGCAGCCTTGGCTAACTCTGTTTGTCCTAAAGCTTGCAAAGAAATACCCAATCGATAATTTATTGGAAGCGCTTCGGCACCTTTTAAGCTAGCAAGACTATTAAATAGCTTAACGGCTTCTGTGTGGTTGCCAGTTTCAGCGTTTACCCGCGCCATCCCCCACCAACCGTTTGGCTCTAACGGTTTTTCGCGAATCATTTTCTCGAAAGTTGGGCGACTGGCTTGTATTTTTCCCGCGTTTAATAAGCCCAGCGCTGCGCCAAATGTCAAATTTGTAATTTCGTCGTTAAAGTAACGATCCTCGGAAGGTTTTATCGCGTTTAGCATTTGTAGCGCCGCTTCGTCTTGGTCTTCGTTTAACAAGATGGTGGCTTCTAAGGAGCGTGCTTGTTCTTGCGTAGCTGCGGCCTTAGCAACTTCGCGAGCTTTGGACTTACTGCCGCCGACAATACTTGGCGCCATTAAATAAAAACTAACCAACGCGCTACGTGCTGGATACCATTGGTTTTCTAGTGCTACGGCTTGGGTTAATGAATCTTTTATTTTGCCAACACTGCCAGCCATTTTTAACATGCCTTCGCTCATCGCTTGGATACCAAGGACAGAGCCAAGCGTGTAGTGGCAAACTCCAGCGTCTGGTTGGCGGACCAAGCACGCCTCGGATTGAGCAATGCTGGTTTTACGCTTTAAAACATCTTCGGGGCGGTTTGCACCGCGAAGCGCAACTACAGCCAACGCTAAGACAGCCTGATGATCATCTGGTTTATTGCTAATACGGGCATTGGCTACTTTTTCTAACTCGACATAATTGCGGCTACTTAACAAAGTCTCAAGCGAAGGGTCCTTAAAAAACTGTGCATGAACTGCGGGAGCAACCGTAAGCAAAAGCATCAACGCTGGCAAATGAAGCGGGTTTGCTTTTGCCCGATTTAATTTTAAGAGAACATTTTGAGTAGGTTTTGGATTGATCAACATTTTTGATTGGCGTTGTTAATTACAAAACTTATTTTAGTCGATTCATTTGTTGTGCAATTAGAGGTTGCGATGAACTGTCAAATTGTGCGTTAAAACGTTAATAAGCGGGAGCGAAGCGCGCTAAGCTTGCAAAACATTTATTCAACTTTAAAATTCCGCGAAAATGACTTCACCCCTAAACGACGAAAATTTAATTGAAACGCTGATTGAAGGACAAGAAGTGTTTAGTGGCCGGTTTTTGCGAGTGCAGCGTGATTTTGTGCGGTTGCCCAAAAGTTCACTAGACCTCGAAACAAGTAAACCCGCTTCGCGTGAGTACATTAAACATCCTGGGGCGGCGATGGTCGTGCCCTTGCTTGATGATGGCCGCGTGCTAGTCGAACGCCAATACAGGCACCCTAATCGCAGCATTTTTACAGAGTTTCCTGCCGGAAAAATAGACCCTGGCGAATTGCCGTTGGTGACCGCATTTCGCGAGTTGCGCGAAGAAACGGGCTACGAAGCGGCCGAAATTGCCCATTTCACGACAATTCATAATGCAATCGCCTATTCTGATGAGCATATTGAACTGTACTTTGCCCGTGGATTGACCCATAAAGGCACTCAATTGGACGCTGGTGAGTTTATTAATACAGAGGTCGTCACAACTAACTGGTTGATGCAAGAACTGCGTGAGGGGCGCTTAACTGACGTAAAAACCCAAATTGGGCTCTGGTGGCTTGTGGCGTGTCAACGCGGAGACCTCCCTTGGCCGACGTACTGCACTACCCAAGGCCTCCAAGGTAAGTTATAGTCGCGCTTCGTTTTTACCGCCGTAATACGGAAGCTTGGCAGAGCGGTTGAATGCACCAGTCTTGAAAACTGGCGAGGCTTAACGGCCTCCGTGAGTTCGAATCTCACAGCTTCCGCCACAAAAATTGAACCCGCGTCAGCGGGTTTTATTTTGGGCGAACGCTAGCGATGGAACTAACCAAAACAGTAGGCAGTAGATACGAAGCGCACTCCGCGCGCCTTCAAAGAACTCACCAACGCAGCGTATTCGATGTTCGGGTTTTTTTATCTTTAGCGCCCTCTAAAAGAAAATCGACCACTTTGATAGCAAAAAAATTTCTGTACGTTCTTGCTTACTTGTTGGCTAGCCTGCCGCGACGAACCTGCAACATTGTCTAAAACAAGGCCACAGCTTTGTCGATTTGATTGGTATCGGAATAAAATTTAACGATCTGTCCAATTGGGTCGGCAAATTAAGTCGGAAGAATCAAGCATTCAAGTTAATTCCATAGGCGCGTGCAATTCGGCCGATCAACTCTGTGAGTGAAGTGTTAGCTATTTGCAGCGCCCGCAAGTCAATTAATTTATCGTCTCTCACAGTACTCAGAAATCTCCTTAGGTCGTCCGATATTTTCTGGTTTAAAGTGATTGCCGTTGTAGGCGTTAGTAATTGTGCCAGCCGCAGAACATCGTTAAGGTGTTTACGAACATCGCTTGCATCAACGTTCGCGCCTTGTGCTTTACGTTCAGCTAATTCTAACCACGCAATTGCTTTTAGTGGGATCAAACGATCTTCACTGATTAAGGGCAAGCCCGCAATTGTGCGAACCCCATTCAATATAAAGGCGTAGTAATCGTGATCTAATAAAATTGCGGATAAGCTCGTTATGGCTTCATCAAAAGGTATTGGCGTACACCGACTGTTTTTTGCTAGCGCCAATCCGATAGGTGCTCGTGCAAACAGTTCGACCATGGCGGGGAAATTGCGGTTAGAAGGTTTTTGGAAGCGATAAAAAATAGGCTTCTCCGAACCGCTGACTTGCCGAATTTCGTACCCACCCATTTTTATAAACTGCCAAAACGCGGCACCAAATTCAGGCGTTAACGCTTCAACGTGTAGAACAATATCGAGATCTTTAGTGGCGCGAAAATCTAACCCAGCTTCTTCCATTGTTAAGCTGGCCGCCGTGCCGCCAATCAAAATATATTGCGTGGTGAAGGCCGCGAAATGTTCGCGAAAAACGGTTAAGCCTGCGACCATGGGAATTTGGTTTTAAGTTCGTTGAGCGATAGCTGAACGCGTTCGTCGGGGTGGGCTTGCAAGCTAAGCGCTAGCGATAACGGATCTACGCATAATGCGTCCGGCACCAATTCTGGGGTATAGCTCCAAACTTGCCATTCCTGCGTGCTTTCAGTGGGCTCTGGTCGTATTTGTGCTCCCGCAGCCAATGCTAAATTCCACTGGACGGTAGTTAAAGCATAAACGGGTATTGTCGGAGCGGTAAGCATCGAATGGTGGGCCAAAGCGCTAAGGCCTGCAAGGCGATTGGGTCTGTGAATATTGCCCTGATTTGTTTCGACCCAAACCGAGCGTTTAACCGGGGTTCGTAGTAAAGGTTTTAATTGCTCCCAAACTTGCTCTGGAGGCAGCTCCGTCATCAATCCGCGAAAGGGTCCGACAAACCCGACTTTGGCTAGGCCGGTTGCTACAAGCTCTTTTGTAGCCCTTGAAAGCGTCATTGCAGAGTACCCTAGCGCTTCAGCCGTGTAAGACGGCAACCATGCACGGTAAGAATTAAGAAGGGCTGTAATTACCATCGCTTGGGTGGATGGACTTAGTGTCGTACCTTGTGGCAAAGCAGGTTCGCGAAAGTACTCGCGCAGGTCTAACCCCAAATCGGGTAAATAGAGTTGGTTGCCGGGCACAATAAATGGCACTTTGAGTTCTATTAGTCGACGTCTTTCGTAAGACTCCATTGTTTGGGTGACGTATACCGCGCGGTTATTAGCAAGCCGACCGACTGTATTCATCCATGTTCGAACTTCGCTGAGTGACTTTTTAGTGTCATTCCGACAAATAGCTAGAACAATAGGTTGGCCGAGCAATGTCAATTGTTCGAAATTAAAGGTGTCGTTTAAAAAATAGGGTAGCTCCTTGGATCGTTCCCAAGGCTGAAGGCTGAGCAGTTCGATACCTAATGTTGCGTGCAAGTAGCTTAATGTTGCACTTTCGAGATTTTGCAAAATAGTTACTATTAACGTAATTTCCGCACTTTAACATTATATTTGATATCGTGCAATAGCTATGTTAATTTAGCAAATTAATGTGGGTAATCGCAGACAACCGTCAGGAGCTGCCAAAACCAATCGGCCAAGTGCTGCACTTGCCACTTCGCAGTTATTACTTCGAGCATAACAATACGATTAGATTGTTAAGTCGAATTGGTACAGGAGCAAGACAACTGCTAGGACGAAGCCGATGTTACCGGCGATTCGGATGCCAGCGCATTAAGGCTGATGCAGCAAGGCTTAAGTTTTTACAACATAGCACTCTGGCGGGCGAGGATTGTTCGCAATTGCAGCGGGTGGAAACTTTGAAGCCTCGCTATTGCTAGATGATTCGCTTTGGAAACAACTCTGTTACTACCGATGTAATGTGGTCAACTTTTACTTCGGCATTGACAACTCAGCGAAAAGGCACCCGGCGGGCCATTAGTTGTAGTTCCTGCGCGCGATTTAATTTTCTTTATTGGAAGCAACCAACCCAATGCAAAAACGTTAGTCGATGAGCGCGCCAATGTTAAATTCAACGATACCCTTCATTCAATCTCAAAAGTTATTTTTAAACGCACAGCTAAAAGTACCTGGGAGCAGGTTTTAAACGGGTAGCTCTCTAGTTCTGCTTTAAATTAAGCCTTGATTAATTGCTTCAAATACTTTTTCAATGCGTTGAGCACTGATACCGCGGTCACCATCAACAAATAACTCTTCGTGCCCGTTAGCTACAATCTGCGCCCAGCCTTGCCTTAATTCATCGAGCACAGGGCTTTTTGCTAAGTGGGCCAATAGAACACTACGCCAACTGAAATCTAACTTAGCATCACGTTTTAGCTGCTCTGCACGACGAAACTGTTGAAGATCACTTAAGTTAGTTAGTTAATCTATTTGGGTAAAGTATTGAAGATCAGGCGCTATTAATGGGACTGCGCCTCTAGTACGAGAGTTAGTCCAAATCTGACGTATTGGAGCATAGGCAACAAAACCGCCTAACCATTCAAAACCCAGTTTTAAGATCGTTTCTTCGAAGTGAATTCGAAAAAAACAAACGTTCAGAAACATTTGGTCTGAAACTAGCCATTTTTCTCTTAAAGCAAATTTATCAAGATCATCGTTCGCATATGTTCGACCAAGGATGGATTGCCGCTTAAGCATTTACCGACGAATCGAATCTTGACTACCAAATAGGTGCAAAGTGGCGCATACTGCCACCTATTGCACTATTTTAAGGTAACTATGGCTACTGCGAACGCTTTTGCATCTGTGAAACTCTCTGACGAACTGGTAAGGCAAGCCAAGAATGCTGCTAAACCGTTACGCCGTTCAGCTGCAGGGCAGATCGAGTATTGGGCAATGCTTGGGCGAGTTGTAGAGGCTCAAGGTCTTTCTGCTGGCGAAGCTCAATCGGCTATCGAATCGTATGAAAAGGCGGCGGCATTAGATGCCCTGACCTCTAAGATAATAGGTGCTCACGCAGATAAATCGCTAGTTTCCCGTGTTCGACAAATCGTGAAGGAAAATCGTTTGCTTAGCAAATGAGCGGGACTCCAATTTTCCATTTACTTGCAGGTCCAAATGGAGCGGGTAAATCGACACTTTTCAGGGCCTTAGTCGCTGACAATGTGTTGTCAAAGAGCTTGCCTTTTATCAACGCAGATATCTACGAACGAAATCATCTAGAAGATATTTCAGATCTTGAAGCCCGTTCTGAAGCGGCCCGAAGTTGGGCAGATGCGGAGCGCGCCCGACTGTTAGCGAGCCGAACTACTTTTGCGAGCGAAACGGTTTTTTCTCATCCATCAAAATTGACGTTGATTACTGATGCAGTAACGAGTGGCTTTCTAGTTGTGCTTTACATCGTTGCTGTAGACAACCCTGAGCTTTTGCTAAAACGGGTCGAGCAGCGGGTGAAAGAGGGTGGGCATTTTGTTCCTGCAGACCGTATCCTTTCCAGATATCCAAGAACGTTGAAGAACCTGCATGCTGCCATTCGAATGGCTTCAGTGAGCTACCTATATGACTCAAGTGCGGATAGTGTTGATATTGAAACCGCGTTAAATCTCGTCGCTGTTTATCAGCCAAGTAAAGGCAGTGAGCCAGTGAGATTGTTTGCAGAGACGCTTCCTCGTTGGGCGCATGAAATGATTTTCGCCAGTACTAGCTAAGAACCTTAACGATTGCTGACCGAAACTTTTGTGTGGTAGCAATCATGCAGCGTCAAGCGATATAGAAAGTCCTGAACCACCTTGGCTTAGAAGCGCCACCGCTGCCTCAAGAACCAGCGCGCGGACAAGAGATGTTCTAAAGCGTCAAGTGTAAAAAGACCAACCAACTAACGGTACAAGCAACGCAAGGTTTGCATCTGGCGGTAACGATTGCCGGGCAAATGCTGCCCTTTAGACGTGGCCCGCATCAGTTTTATGCTTTACCACTTCAAGTTTGATCGGGTCAGTTACAAGCCGCGGTTGTACCGCTCCGGTATTCAATAAAAGCCTTCGCGGCGCGCGTAACGCTGGGCGCGCGCATCGTCATAACTGTCTGCATCAATATCGGCACTTATACTCGCGAGCATTTGGCCACCTGTGGGCATGAGCTTAGGGTCGAGATGGTTAGCAGGGTTCCAAAAGTCACTGCGTAAAAACGCTTTCGAACATTGAGTAAAGACTTCGTCAATTTCAATCAAAATACCCAATTTAGGGATCTTGGCTTCAACGCTGCAACGGGCGAGCAGTGGTGCATCGGTCGTTAAAAATGCGCGTCCGTTAACCCGCAAGGTGTCGGAAATCCCCGGCACAATAAACAGTAAACCTACATGTGGATTCGACAGAATATTGCTCAGAGCGTCGGCTATCCGATTACCGGGGCGTTCTGGTAACAAGAGAGTTCGGTCACTCAGAATTTGTACAAAACCAGCAGGGTCGCCCCGCGGAGTAACATCGCAAGAGCCTGCTGCATTCGAAGTTGCCAAGCACACAAAAGGCGAGCGCTCAATGTACGTGCGCGCCAAAGGAACGATCCGATCGGTGATTTTTGATTGCACCACTGCAGTCGGTTCGCCAATGAGTGCGCGCAGTTCGGCTTCGGTATTAATGCGGGGTAAGTTATTAGTCATCTTCGGTTCGGAGGGGTAGACATTTAGGTTAACGGCGTTATGTTAATTTATTTTTCTCAATTGTAGGTCTGAATAAAACCATCAATGTTCAAAGTGCAGGGTGCATACGATCCGGGTGTATCCCGCGCAGATACCTTGCGTCTCACTGCGCCCAGGATTAAGCTAAACACTCGGATGAAGCATCGCGCTATTTCTCATTTACGCGGAGTCAAAATGATCGAAAATCAAACCTTGTTTGCTGGCTGGTGCCGCACAATTTTTCGGCAATCCGTTTTCTGCTTCCTCGCCGCATTTTTACTAGGTCAAGGAATCGTCCAAGCTCAGACCAAAACGAAGTGTGAATTCTTCGATAAGTTCAAAGACAGCAACGACGGTACTGTTTCTGATCCTCGCAATGGCTTGATGTGGATGCGATGCGCCGAGGGTTTTACATGGTCAGGTAGCGCTTGTGTTGGCGTTTATCAGCGCTTGAATTGGGAGGCCGCCATTGAGGCTGCGAGGCAAAGCCGGTTCCTAGAAAAGAGTGATTGGAGAATCCCTACGCGAGCAGAATTTGCAACCATTACTGGGCGTTTTCTCGACTGCCGTTTGCACAATAACCGTCCTGAAAATGGTGAATATGCCGTGAGCGCTATGCTAGCTCATCCGGTCGCTGATCCAAGGTACTTGGCTAGCCTACCCGGTGTATTTTGGACTGCCAGTAAACCGAGTTGGGGTGGGATGGCCTATTACAATAGCTTCTATCTTGGGCTTATTGATGTGAGCCCACTAGAGAACGAACATGGCTATCGCTTTGTGCGAAGCACACGCTAAGTAGAATCCATCCGCACGATTTGATTTGGCTTAACATCGAGCAAACATCAATCCACCGACAACGAAACATGTTCGATGAAAACCGTGTGTAACGCGGGCTATTGTTTGTAGAGAGATGGTAGGCGATAATGGTTTTGAACCGCTGTCCCCTGCCGTGTAACAGCAGTGCTTTACCGCTGAGCTAATCGTCGAGATCATATGAGCTATTAACTACTATTTCGTTAGCTTCAAAGGACTAGCCAGGCGCTCGCTGCCACGCTAGAGCAAGTTAGAGGTTCGCTTAGCGTAGGAAAACGTTAGGCGAAGCGGAAAAAAGTGTTTTTAAATTTCCTACACCCCCTGGTTTGAAATTTTTAAGTGCCATCTAGGGCTCACACATTCGTAAAAATTTATCCCCGTAAATTAAAAATGTAATTTACAATATGCGGTAATGTTAATAGAGCGCGCCTTATTTACTCAATCGCTTCTGGGAGCCTTGAAAAAGGCTCCTGCGGTGGTGTTGCTCGGCCCACGTCAAGTTGGCAAGACCACACTAGCTCGGCAAATCGCGCAAGCAACAAACGCTTTATATCTAGATCTAGAACGCGCCACTGACCTGCGGCGTCTAGCTGACCCTGGGGCGTTTCTTGCCTCGAACAATCAGCGCATTACTGTATTTGACGAAATTCAACGTGTGCCTGAACTGTTTGCCGAATTACGTGCAGCCATAGATGATCGTCGTATGCAGGGGCAACGGTTTGGCCAATTCTTGCTTCTTGGTTCAGCCTCCTTAAAACTCATGCAACAAAGTACGGAGAGTTTGGCCGGGCGAGTCATTTACATGGAACATGCACCAATCCAATTGCAAGAGGCAAGCGCTGCACACATTGACATCACACGCCTTTGGCTAAGAGGCGGCTTTCCAGACAGTTTGTTGGCCGCAACAGATCAGGATAGCTTGCTCTGGCGGACGAATTTTTTACGTAGCTACATTGAGCGAGACATCCCGTCATTTGCACCAACATTGTCCACTGGCTTGGCCGACCGTCTATGGACCATGCTAGCCAACGATCAGGGCAACTTGCTCAACGCGAGTCGGCTTGCAAAGAGCCTAGGCGTCAGCGCTCCAACTGTAAATCGCTACATTGATTTGCTGGTTGAACTGCTCATGCTGCGCAAACTTGCACCGTGGAGCGGTAATCTCAACAAGCGCTTGGTGAAATCGCCAAAAATGTATCTGCGTGATAGCGGCTTGTTGCACGCGCTAACAAGCATTGAAACCATTCACCAGCTCAAGGGCCAAAGCCTGTGCGGCCTGAGCTGGGAAGGGTTCGTGATTGAACAATTAATCAATGCAGCAAACAAGCGTTACAAGCCATTTTTTTATCGTAGCGCTGACGGTGCGGAGATTGATTTACTGCTTGAAAAAGGAGGAAAACCAAGTGTAGCTATAGAAATCAAATTATCGAGCGCACCAACTTTAGAGCGCGGTTTCCACACTGCTTGCGAAGACCTGCATATAGAGCATCGAATTCTCGTTGCGCCAGTCACAGAAGGTTATGTTTCAAAGTATGGTGTTCGAATAATGCCTTTAGCGGATGCTTTGAACTTTGTTTCGCAGTGAGGTTTTAGTTAGGCATTGAGTTACGTCAAAGTTACAAGCGCGTTTGCAGCAATGCCTTTACTATCGCCCAACTTCAAAGAGTTTAGTTTTGTTTCAGCCAGTAAACGTATAATCAAGTCTCATTCCAACTTCATCGAATTGTTAAACCTATGTCCACACCAATAATGTACGCCGCTTCAGTCCCTATTTTTAAACAAATTTTGGGTGGTCTTTCTGCCGTTCTAACAAAAGCCGAAGCGCATGCAACAGCTAAATCAATTGATCCCAATGCATTTTTGCAAGCACGATTATTCCCCGATATGTTTGCGTTAACGCGCCAGGTTCAGGTAGCCGCCGATTTTGCTAAGGGCGTTTGCGCTCGATTGGCTGGTGTTGAAGTGCCAAGCATGCCCGATACCGAAGTTACTTTTGCACAATTGCAAGAACGTATTGCAACAGTGGTTCAGTTTATCGAAGGCCTCGACCCGGCATTATTTGAACAAGCTGCAACCCGCGAAATTATTACTCAACCGGGTACTGCGCGCGAAAAGAAATTTGCGGGTCAATCCTATTTGCTCAACTATGGTTTTCCGCACTTTTATTTTCACGTTACAACTGCCTATAACTTGCTGCGTTCGGGTGGTGTGGAAGTTGGAAAAAAAGACTACATCGGCAGTTATTAAAAAGCCTTTTTTCAGTAATTCCTGAACATTTGTTGCGGTTTTTGCAAGTTACTATCGAGTATTGTTTTGTAGCTCAAAAACCTGCTCGAATTCGCTTAAAGACGCTGATGACCGTCCATTGTTCTGATGACATGGAACGTCGGTTGGGTCATCAGAACGTTTGGCCATGTGCGTATCTTTGCTGGTTGGGTTAAATCATAACCAGTTGAAGGTACTTTTGTTTGTGTCGCTAGCTCACGAATTTTCAAAGTTATCGCGTTGTATAGCAAAGCTAATAATAGGTTTGCTTTCAATTGGCATTACCCTTGGCGCAGTAGACGCTAAAACTCGTGTCTCCCATGACGAAATTGCTCGTTTGCAAATAAGAAATGTTGTTGACCCAAACGAATCCTTACGGTCAGTATCGGAAGCCGTTCTAAGGCTTGAAGCTGCCGATAACGTCGACATACAGCTGCGCTTACTTATTTTGTTTGGTAATAACTTAATTGATAACGGCCTGTTTGAAATTGCTGATCGTTTTATACCAGCCGCTATTCATTTGGCACAAGCTCATAACCAAAAAATTGCACTGGCGCACCTAAAAGCGTTGAAAGTTGGAACTCTTACAGACTTGAATGAAATCAACAATGCGTTGTCGGCTTCAATACGATCATTGTTTTTTCAAATGCGGCAAGATACTGATTCTGCGCAAGTTGCGCAAACTATGCTTGGATTGGCGCGTATTACGAATGATCTTCGCAAATCGGATTTAACGATCGAATTGATTTCGCAGATTAAAAGGATTTATCAAGAAAATCCATTGCTTGCCGATTTTGAGCCTCATTACTGGCAACTGTATGGCAGTGTTCTTCATCATACTGGCGACATCGAAGCGGCGCTTGAAGCGCAGCGACGTGCTTTAGACTACACCCTTTCAAAAGGGCAAGCTCTCAATTCGTCCACTCACCACTATTACCTCGCTGCTTTATTTTTTGCCAAACAAGATTGGCCCCAAGCCAAAATTCATTACATTGAGTCCTACCTCATTTCAAAACGACTGAATGATTTGGTTGGAATGGCAACGGGTGCGCTGCTACTTGCTGAAGTCTATAGAAAGAGCAACTTAGCTGTTGACAATGTAGAGGCGCTAAATTGGGCACAAATCGCCTTGCCGCTTCAACAGAAGCTAGGCCACCAATCCGAAATTGCCAGCTTGCATATTAATGTTGGGCAATTAAAGCTGCAAAGCCAACTGTTGACTCAGGCCAAGGAGAAATACAATATTGTAAAGGACAGTCCGTTCGCTGTTGATGCAAGTAACATAAAAGGGTTTTTAAAATTTGGAGCTGATTTAGCCGCTGCAGAAGGGGATTTTAAGTTGGCGTATCAACGCTATTTAAAGTTTAACGAAACAACAGAACAACAAGCTAACCAAGTTGCAAAAGGCAGGTTAACAAGTTTGCGAAGTCTCTTGGCTTATTCGGAAGCGGAGCGCAGCGCGCAAACGAAACAGTCCCTTGAAATCGAATTGGCGCAGCGCACGAAAAGTGATCGGTTGCAAATGGCTGTAGCTATTTTGGGGATAGCGTTGTTTGCAGGAATGTCGGCCGCCGCAATTTATTTTCGACGTAGTTCAGATCGATATAAAAATCTTTCAGAAAATGACGAATTAACCGGCGCACATTCGCGGCGTTATTTGTTTGAAGCGGGTGAAGTCATTCTCAAAAACGAGCAGCGAGTATCCCGCCATTTAACCACGGCCATTTTGCTCGATGTTGATCACTTTAAACGTGTTAATGATCGTTGGGGGCATTTAGTTGGCGATCAAGTGCTTAAGCATTGCGTTGCGCAAATTCGACAAGTGACACGTAGTAGTGACGCTATTGTTGCACGTTATGGTGGTGAAGAATTTTGCGTTTTAATTCCCAACATAGATCAACTTGAAGCTAGGGCTGTTGCCGAACGCATTCGATTGCAAATGGCTAATCATCCGTTTACATCCAAAGACTTTAGCATTGCTTTTACGGTCAGCATTGGTGTGGCGCAACCTGCGTTAAGCGCTAATTCGACAACGCTCACGCAACTAATTAAAGTGGCCGATGAGCGGCTTTATCAGGCTAAAAATCTTGGGCGTAATCGAGTGGTTTTTGAAGATGAAACAACCGCCGCTTAAATCAAAGTAAATAGTGCAATTGATCAAGCATATTCCTGTCAATTCTTAAATTTACGATTAGCTGCTTTTACGAATAACTAATTCAAATCCCAAATCGATATTTGGTTTGCTTACAGGTTTACTTTCAAGCAATTGCAATAGCATTTGGGCGGCTTGCGTCCCCATTTGGCGTAGGGGCGTACGAATCGTTGTAATTGATGGATTCATTTGATCCGAGCCTGTCAGATCGTTAAAGCCACCAATTGCAATTTGCTCGGGAATCTTGATACCCAATCGCTGTGCGTTAAGTACGCCACCTTGCGCTAAGTCATCGTTGTTAAAAAATATAGCATCAACATCAGGGTTGTAACGCAGGCTTTGCTCTAGCAATTCACCTCCTAATGCGATAGATGAGCGTTGCGAATTAAGCACCTCAAGTTTTGGGTCGTATAAGCCAGCGTTTTTCATTGCGCGACGGTAACCTTCGGCACGTTGCATAGTGCGGGGGTCTAATTGCGCTGCAGCAAAAACGATGCGCTTACGACCTTGCGCAATTAAGTGGCGAGTCATCGTTGCACCACCCTCTGTTTGAGAAAACCCAACGCTGTGTAAACCAGGTGCCGATGCCATTTCCATGATGTGTACGCAGGGCAGGCCGCTGGCCGTAATTAATCGCCTTGCAACTTCGGTGCGATCAAAGCCCGAAACAATAAACCCGGCTGGACGGTGTGCCAAATAACTGCGAATTAGCGTTTCTTCCTGTTCGGAGTCGTAGTGGGTTACGCCAATTAAGGTTTGATAGCCCGTGGGCGTTACTACGTCGTGAATCGCTTCCAGTACTTCAACAAATAGAGCGTTGGTCAGCATCGGTACTAAAACGACGATACTGGTCGAGCGTGCTGAGGCCAATGCACGTGCTGCTGGATCAGGAACATACCCGAGTGCGTTCGCAGCGGCGTTTACCCGTTGGGCAAGTTCGGCCGATACTAACTCTGCGCTACGTAGTGCTCGGCTGGCTGTTATAGGCGAAACGCCAGCGGCTTTGGCAACATCGGTCAGGGTCACGCGGCCAGTGGCACGACTACGTTTTTCTTTTCCAGTTTTGAAATCGGGGGCTTGAGCTTTGGTCATTGGAGAATGGTAGCGCAATCTATAGGTAGTTTGGGGCGTTTTAAAATTTATGGATGTTTCTGTGTCTGGAGGGCTTGACGGATTAGTAATTATTCGTAATGATAGCGCTACCAATCGAAAAAATCCTGCAAACGAAAATTAAAATGAACCCTCAAGAATCCAAAAATAGCCTCTTAAAACGTAGCGCCGAATGGTTTTTGGTGGCTACTTTAAGTGGCATGGTAGCGGCCGTGTTTATCAATGTCGTACTGCGTTATGGCTTTGGCACCGGCATTGTTTTTTACGAAGAATTATCGCGCTTGTTATTTGTTTGGTTGGTTTGTATAGGTGCGGTCTTGGCGGCAGCCGATCGCCAACATTTAAATTTCGATATGTTGACGTCCAAGCTAAAGGGGCCATCAATTGTTATCGCAAGCGTGCTGTCGCGCTTGGCAATCACCCTGTGTTTGGTGCTTGTTTTGCATGGTTCATGGGGGCAAGTAAAAGCGGGTTTAGCGTCCTATTCTACGGTAATGGGGTATCCGTTAGCTCTGGTCGCTGCGTCTACTCTATTTATGAGTGCCGTGATGTTGATTTTACTGTTTTTAGAGTTGAAAAACGATCCCTTAGGGATGAAAACCCATCAAGTTTTGCTTAGCAAACACGATGAGCACTCGATCGAGTAAAGCTTGCGCTTTGCTAAACCCAAATTAAAAAAATAAATACGAGACTGACAAAATGATCGTTACTGCAATTTTCTTGTGCGTATTAATTGCCGGAATGGCAATCGGAATGCCAATCGCCCACGCCCTAGTGCTAACGGGTGTTTCTTTAATGTGGTATTTAGATTTTTTTGATACGCAGCTGTTGGCGCAAAATCTTTTGGCCGGCTTTGATAGCTTTCCGTTGTTAGCGGTGCCGTTTTTTATCTTGGCCGGCGAATTAATGAATGCTGGAGGGCTTTCACAACGCATTATTGGTCTGGCGCGCGCGCTGTGCGGTCATGTACGCGGTGGCCTCGGTTTTGTGGCGATTTTTGCAGCCATTCTTTTAGCGAGCATGAGTGGTAGCGCTATCGCCGATACCGCAGCTTTAGCCACTTTGTTGTTTCCAATGATGCGGCACCAAAAATACCCAGATGGCTACAGCGCGGGCCTAATCGCTTCCGGTGGAATCATTGCGCCAATTATTCCGCCCTCTATGCCCTTTGTGATTTATGGCGTCACTACCAATACGTCTATTAGCAAATTGTTTTTGTCCGGTGTGTTTCCTGGGTTGTTAATGGGCGTTTGCTTGCTCGCGGTATGGTGGTGGATTGCAAAATCGCATCACTTGTCCGCCGATACTAAAGTTTCGTGGCCTAACCGACTTATCGCATTGCGCGATAGTTTTTGGGCTTTGTTAATGCCGATCATTATTTTAGGCGGCATCAAGGGCGGCGTTTTTACACCGACCGAAGCCGCCGTAGTTGCCGCTGTTTACGCACTTTTTGTGTCGATGTTTATTTACCGACAACTTACTTGGCCAGGCGTTTATAAAGTTTTTGTAAGCGCGGCTCGAACGACTGCAATCGTTATGTTTTTGTGTGGTGCCGCGACGGTTACTGCTTACATGATTGCGCTGGCCGATTTGCCTAATCAGTTAGCGCAAGTGTTTTCTGGCGTGATGGCACAGCCCATTTTATTTATGGCTCTGATGATGCTGTTTCTTTTATTTGTTGGCACTGCAATGGATCTTACGCCGACGATTTTAATTTTTGCACCGGTGTGTGCGCCCTTAGCGGCAAAAGCCAATATCGATCCGGTTTACTTCGGCTTTATGTTTATTTTTGTGGGATGCATTGGCTTAATTACGCCGCCCGTGGGCACAGTGCAAAACGTAGTGGCCGGGGTGGCCAACTTGCGCATGGCTACGGTTATCAAAGGCACCAATCCATTTTTAGCAATTTATTTGGTGTTGTTAGTTTTGTTTGTTGGTTTTCCCCAGTTGGTGTTAGCGCCACTTAAGTGGCTTTTATAAATCAGTAGTTCTTTGTAGTTAATGGAGACAAAGTGAAAAATAATTCAGCTTTAATATTTAGTTCGAAAGCCTTGGTATCGCTGGCAATCGTTAGTGCCGTTGCACTCATTCCTTCTTGGGCCACAGCGCAAGACTCTAAGCAACGCTTAATTCGATTTGGCTATGGCTTAAACGAACAATCAAATCAAGGCCGCGCGTCTAAAGTGTTTGCCGATGAAGTCGAAAAGCTAAGCAACGGCAAAATGAAAATTCGTGCCGTCGGTGCAGCCGCTTTAGGCTCTGATGTACAAATGCAGCAAGCGTTAATTGGTGGAGCCCAAGAAATGATGGTCGGGTCGACTGCGACGTTGGTGGGAATTACTAAAGAAATGGGTCTTTGGGATACACCGTTTCTGTTTTCAAACGGACAAGAGGCCGACGCTGTATTGGATGGTCCTATTGGTCAAAAAGTAATGGATAAACTGCAAGAAAAGGGCTTGGTTGGCTTGGTTTATTGGGAAAATGGTTTTCGCAATTTAACTAACAACAAGCGCGCGGTTAGTAAGTTGGAGGACTTAGATGGCATCAAATTGCGCGTAATGCAAAACAACATTTATTTAGATAGTTTTAAGACCTTAGGTGCCAATGCCGTCCCCATGGCGTTTAGCGAGTTGTTTACAGCGCTAGAAACCAAGGCGGTCGATGGGCAAGAAAATCCATTTAACACTATTTTGTCGAGCAAGTTTTTTGAGGTGCAACGCTATCTAACAGTAACAAACCATGTTTACAGCCCTTGGATTATGCTGGTTAGTAAAAAGTACTGGGATGGTCTAGCTAAAGACGAGCAACAAACGTTGATGCAAGCAGCAAAAAAGAGCCGTGATTTCGAGCGTCAAGATACCCGCGCCGAAGCGGGTCGAGCGTTGGCTGAATTGAAAACAAAAGGGATGCAAATTAATGAATTACCCGCAAGCGAAGCGGCTCGAATGCGCGATAAGTTAACGAAAGTAAATGCCACTATTGCAACCTCGGTTGGTATGGATCTTTGGTCAGAAACCCAGGCTGCGCTGGCAAAGCTGCGGGGTGGCAAGTAAATTGCGAAAGCATCAAAAAATGTACTGGGACGCTAACGATTAATTGAATTCAAACATTTTTGAATCTAATTGTTCGCGCGCTGCGTACCCCTAGGAGTCGATAATCCCCTAGAATGTATTCAGAATGTCTACAACCTTTACATCACCCGCTGCCGACCAAGAGCTTATCGCTCTGTTGGAGCGGGTGTCTCAGCAAGATCAACAAGCCTTAAAACGCCTTTACGACTTAAGTTGTTCGCGATTATATGGGCTTGCCCTGCGTATCGTCGGGCGGACCGAGTGGGCCGAGGATGTGTTGCAAGAGGCCTTTTTAACCGTTTGGAAAAGTGCTTCCGAATATAAAGCCGGGTTAAGTCCGCCGTTGGCATGGATGGGCCTTATTGTGCGTAGCCGAGCACTCGATTTATTACGTCGCCAAAAAACCCAGCGCGACGAAACTAAAACTGTAGAGTTAGCGCCAGAATTGTCCGACACTTTGGCCGGCGATGCGGCCGATCCTATGGACGAGGCGATGTTAAGCCAAGAGGCTTTTACCTTGCGGCAGTGCCTAAGTCGCTTAGAACAAAGGCAAAAAACCGTCATTAGCATGGCCTATTTGCGCGATTTAAGTCATGCCGAGTTAGCAGCCAGCTTGGAACTGCCATTAGGTACGGTTAAAACTTGGATTCGACGTGGCTTAGAGCAATTGCGTCTCTGTATGGCAAGGTTAGGGTAAAGCGATGAATATTTCGAAAAACTCAGAATTGCTTGATCATTTGGCGATGGCTTATGCGCTGGGAACCTTACGCGGACATGCCCGCCTGCGTCTTGAGGCGATGGCGCGTGAGCAACCGACAGTGCGCGCTGCAATGCTTTCTTGGCAAACGCAATTAGCATCGTTAACCGAGTTACAACTTCCTGCTATTCCGAGTGACGTCGTTTGGTGGCGAATCAATCAACAAGTTACCGCATTGTTAGAGCGCGAGCAGGCAAAGGCAGGTTCGAGACCAAGTACACTAGCGTCCGCCGGACCGACGTCTTCTACATCAACCTCTGGCAGTCAATCGTGGTGGCACAGCTTAAAACTTTGGCAGGGCGCTGCTTTGGCTTTTGCGATTGCAACAGTAGCGATTGGTTTATCACGCCAACAACTGGAAACTGTGCTCACAGAAAAATTAGCCAATACCAATCGTGAGTTAGAAGTGGCTAAAAATGCACCCCCGACAGTTAAGTACGTAGCGGTGTTGTTAGACCAAAAAGCGACCGAAGCGATTTTGGTCACTGTTGATCCACAGCGCAGCAAAGTAGCCGTAAAGCGCGTGGGCAATTTTAAAGAGGCCGATGACAAGTCGTTGCAATTATGGGCGCTTGGGGACAACGCTAAACCGCGATCGTTGGGCGTCTTAAGTGCCCAAGAGCTTGAACAAGTTCTCGCTAATTTGACTAACCCCGAGTTGGCGAGTGCTTTGGCGGTTAGTTTAGAACCCAAGGGTGGTGTGCCCGAAGCGGGCGGACCAACTGGGCCGGTGTTGTTTAAAGGGGCGTTGATCAAAACCGCGATGTAATCAACTTGTTTAACGCAATAAACCTTGTTGTAGTTTGAATCTAAACTGGCTTAGCCTGCGTACAACGGAAGGTCGATTCGATTATTGTCGAATTGAACTTCCGTTTTTTTATTCAGCCACGAAAGGCCAATATGCACAGCTCATACAATTTTAACCATCAAGTGTCGCCAGCTCGCGCCGCATCTTTTACAAGTCGTTCTACGGTGCGCTTAGCAATTCTTGCAGTGCTTGGTTTTGCAACTAACTTAGCAATAACGGGTTGCGCCACTGGGCCTGCCGCCAGGAGCGAAACGATGGCCCCAAAAATGGGGGCAGCAGGATCGTCAACAATGGCCCACACCCCAAGTTATTCGCAAGCAAGCTTACCCGATGCGGTCAAAGTGCCAGCAGGACATGCAGTTGTTCTTGAAACGGTTGGTGTTGGCACGATTACTTATCAATGCCGAGCCAAACCAACAATGGCGGGGCAGTTTGAATGGGTTTTTGTAGGTCCAGACGCAGTATTAAATTCGCGTTCTGGTAAGTCCTTGGGCAAGTACTTCGGCCCGCCAGCTACTTGGGAAAGTGCCGATGGTTCCAAGATAACAGGGACGCAATTGGCGATCTCACCAGCGCCTGTCGGCAATATTCCATTGCAATTGGTAAAAGCCAACCCGGCGATGGGCGAAGGTGCCATGAAGGGGATTTCGTTTATTCAACGAGTACAAACAAAAGGTGGCGTAGCACCCTCGGCCGTTTGTGATGCAACGAAAGTAGATGCTAAACAAATCGTCAATTATCAATCGGATTATATTTTTTATAAGCCTGCGAATTAAACAAACTTAAGCCACGCGCTGTACAAACCAATAGATCGATAGCAACAATAAAACACTTGAGCCGCCACGCACAACAACCAATGTGTAATGTCTCCAAGTGTTTAGTGTCCAGCTAATCAACCCCCATACTACAACTGCTAATAGCTGACCAAGTTCGACGCCGATGTTAAAACCGCCTAGCGCCCATGGCATTAAATTGGGTGCTAGGTTGGCTTCTCGCATAATGCTTGCAAAGCCCATGCCGTGCACCAAACCAAAAATCATAGCTAATGACTCGGTGCTAAAAGATAGTTGTATCTTTTTAAAATTCAATAAAGCAGCAACACCAATGGATAAAGCAATCAAGGGCTCGATCCAAGTAAACTGAGGAATAAAACCAAAAGTGGCCATAGCCAAAGTAATCGAGTGCCCAATTGTAAAGCTCGTAACACCGCGAACAATTTTCGCCTTATTGGTCAAAACACTAATTGGCAGCAACAGCGCTAATAAAAAAGCTAAATGGTCCCAGCCCGTTGCAATGTGATACAAGCCGCTTGGAATAAATTGAGTAAAGGTGGCGAACGAATCACTTGGCGCACGCAATTCCAACGAATCACCAGAGCCGCCACCCAATACAGCAGCTAGCTGTTGATCGTCAACTTTGCCGGTTACAAACAATCGATGATTTGCGTCAAGATCTTTGAGTAAACGATAAGTCAATGACAACTTTGCGCCTTGCGGGCACTGTATATTGTTTGAAAAATTTACATAGGTGCCATCGCTGCGCGATTCTAATGTACTGACTTGCCAAGGTGACGTAACTTTCTCGCCAGCACATTGAATTTGGATATTGCTACCAAGCCAGTTAATCGTGGCGGGTGCCGCTGATTGAACCTCGCCCCAAGTGATGTTGCGGTCGTTGTCAGCATCAAGGCTTTCAACGCCTAAATCAATGTCGCGTAAAGAGACCGCTATTTTTAATTCGCTGGGGCGATTCGCTTGATTGCTGGTTTCCACGTTTAAATAAGCATCGCTTGCTTTATGAGCGAAAACCGAACTTGTAGCAATTACGGCGACAAAAAGCAAAAGTAACTTAATTGTGTTTTTAGTTCGCTTAAACATTGGGGAAATCCAAACGTGCATCGATTAGTTTAGTTTTCTTAAGTCGAGTTTGTAGTTCTAAAAGCGTTTTTTGGTCGGTTTGTTTTGCAGCTGCTTGCAGGGCAACAAGCCAATCGATTGCTTCGCGTTGCCGCTCTAAGTTAACCAATGAAAATCGCAGACTTTCTGCCGAGTTGTTGTTTAACCAAAACTCAAGTAGGGCCTGTTCGCGGGCGTGGGCTTTGGGGTCATCCCCTCGATTTTTGATTTGATTAAATCGCTCGGCTAATTCGACTGCAATTACTTTCCATTGCGGGTCATTTAATCGTTTTAAGGCTAGCGCTTTGCGTATTAGTACGGAATCGGTTTCGTTGACTTTTGCTAACAGAGCAATGGCCTTGTCGGCGTTGGTTGTAATGTTTTTCGTTTGGCGTAAAGCTAAATCAGCCGCAGCGATAATGGTGTAAATATCGGGTTGAATAGCAATACTTTTTTCGTAAGCTTTTGCGGCCAAGGAATCTTTGCCTGCACGCTCGTAGGCTTCGCCAATTAGCGACCAAAGCCACGATTGATTGGCAGCTGACGCGATTGGAGAACTTGGATTTTGTTCTAACTGCTGAACCATAGAACGAAGACCGGCAGTTGCAGTTTCGTGTTCACCAAAATGTGATTGAGTTTCTAGCTGACAAGCGTTACCGTAAAACGCAACTTGAAGTCCCGTAACTTGAAGGCATGCTTTTAAGGCTTCGGGGTAGTTGCCGGCAACACGTTCTAAAGTGGCTAAAATTAACCATGCTTGAGCTAGGTGTCCACGTTGCTGTTCGACGCGTTCACTGGACTGGTTAACCGTTGGGGTAGAACCAAGACTAATCGCGCGCATCAGTGTGCGTTTTGCGGCATCAAATTCGTGACGGCTTTGCTCGATGCTTGCCTGCAAAATAATTGCACGAATCGGCGCCTTCGGTGAATCCCAAAAGCTGCTTAAAGTAGATTGAGCGCGCCCAAGGTAACGTGGGTCGCCTGACGTCCGTGATAGGTCAATTAATTGTGCTGCTGTCGTTAAAACGGACTGGGTATTTTGATTTGCAATTTGACCTGTAGTTTGGCTCAGAGAAGGGTTTAAAGGTTGTTGCAGTAATTTATTGGAATTGACGCGCGGGTTTGTTCCCACGCTTATTCGTGGTGGCAAACGCTCTAACACTTGATCTGGGCTGCTTGGTGTAATCGTAGCAATACCTTTGGGTTGTGACGCTGAAAGAGTGATGTTTGGTTTTAAAGGTGGGCTTGCGCTGACTAATTCACTAAAATAAAAGTTGGTAACTATCAAAAAAATACCCAAGTAGTGGCTAGCCAATTTGCTATTAAAAAACGAGCCGCATTGCGGCCCGCTTTCTTTGCTAAAAGACTTAAACGCTGGCATCAGGCTCTTCAGTTTCACTAGTGACCAAATCATTGGCGCCTGCATCAAATGGCTCGATAGTTTCGTCGCCCGAATTAGTTTTGAGTGTCGCAAAACTAATTAACGCAGGAAGTGAAGTGGCAGTTGCCGGTGGCACATCGGGTTCAATTACAACGGGTTCTGGCGCGGGATCGGAACTGCTGCCGCAACCACTAGCCAACAACACAATGCTAGCGGCTAGGGTCATTTTTGCGCCGTGTTTAAAACGCACGGAATTTTTCATTTTAGTTTGACCCCGCGTTTGGTGTGTTCAAGTACGGGAACACATTAAGGAAGGGCACAACGGCTTGATCAACTCCGTCATGTACTTTGGCTGAGTCGGCACCCAAAGGCACACTGGATGGTTTGCAACTTGAGGTAACACCGGCGACACCTGGAATGCTGTTGAGTTTTAAGCCATCGTTGTCTCCGTTGATGACACACAGGCCGCCCAACATAGCGACTAGGGCAATGTCGACAACGTCATCTTTAGGGCGACGGCCATTGGGAAAACCAGCTAAATCACGAGCATTTGCTAAGTTGGCCAAGCCACCCACACGCAACACTTCTCCAGCAACACCTAGTCTGTTTTGCGCTGCAAATTGCACTGGTGCAATCGCCGTATTTAGACGCAACATTTCTGACGGAGTTACCGTTGCGGGTTTATTCACACCGGTTATACCCGTTAAAAATACAGTCGCTAAGTCGGTCCGTGGGAAGTTGGTTGGCGCTAAGGCGTTCGCGTTTCCAGCAAGCACTAAGCCTAATAACGAGGGTAAAGTTGGGTTGGTTACATAGTCTAAAAACTGGCCATCGCCGGTTGGTTTGGAGGCGTTAAAACGGTTTTTGTCTTTTAAACCAATGACAACTTCGTTGACCAAGGGATTACCTAAGCGCGATACTTGAGTCCATGCGCCGCCGGTTTTTTCGGAAGTTTGATTGCCTGCTGCTGGTGTCCCCGAAAGCAAACGAACTTGTCGCAAACTTGCAGTTGTCCAGCCACCAATAACAGTTTCGGTACCGGCAATTAAGCAGTCTTTATGGACTTCTATTGCAAGCGAAGTGACATTCTCGGTTTGAATAGAATTCGCAGCAAACGCGTTAATAAGAGCGGGGTTGGTAATTTGTGCGGCCGTCGCATTAACTAAATCGAAAATTGGCCCAAGATTGACACCGAAACCTTCTTGACGCTGACCGACAAAAACCCGCGCACTATCTTTACCTGCAGCGCAGCCCGGAATTTTAATTTCGTGGATGTGCTTGTTAGCATACGCAGCGTAAGCGGCCGCATTGCCTAAGGTCTTTACGCCAATATAATCGACTGGCTTCTCGAACGAGCTGCCACCCGCGGTTTTAGTAACTGCTTGCACGGTGCCTTTGCGACGATCACCACGAACGATGTTTAAGGTGTAGGTTTCGTTGATGTTTAAATTAGCGTCATTTAAATTGCTAACACCACCGGCTTGAATTAACGGGATAGCAATATTTTTTGTGTTGCCAGCTGGTCCAATTGGAAGCGCAATGTTGTTTAATTTGTTGTTAAAACGAAATTGGAACGTAATGTCTTCTTTAGCATCACCGTTATTGTCTACGTGAATTTCGTAAAGCGCATTAGGGTCTAATGAAAAGTAATTAGGGCCGCCATAGGGGCCCTGTAGTGGTAAATAGTTTGCAATAAGGGTAACGTAATCACTGCGTCCGCCCGTGCCGTCTGCAGCGATGCCTTCGTAGCTGCGAAACATGTAAAAATCGGTGCCGTCTACTTTTGGTGCCGTGGTTATAAAAGGGGCTTCGCGATGGCTAGAGGCAAAGCTATTGACGCCAACCCCTGCCGCAATGGCTGCGCTAAGCAGGGTAATCCCAAATCGTTTAAATCTCATATCATTCTCCGGTGGATGGGTGAACTTTTAGGGTCCAACAGGAGTACGCAACGATTTTTAAACTGGATTCAACTATTTTTTAAAAACTTGGGTTTTTGTTTTTCGGGGGCCTCTTGAGCTTGTTACCGATTTATCTTACAGCCAGCGGCGGGTTTGTCCTACATACTTGTCAAAGGCCATTGCAAACTTATTTTGTAACGCACGCTCTTCGGGAATAATTTGGAAACGATTGATGTAAGCTACAAAAACAACCAGCGCAGGAATCACGACAAGGTTCGAAAAGAAAAGCCCCGCAGCTACAATCAATAAGGCATCGCCTAAATAAATCGGATTGCGACTAAATTTAAATATCCCGTTTGTAACCAATGCACTACTACGATTTGGCGTTAGTGGATTTACGGTAGTACGTTGGCGAAACATTTCGATCACCGCTAGCAGCATGAGCAATAAGGCAAAGCCAATCAAAACACCAACAAGCCAATACGGCACTTGCCAAGCGACACGGCCCCAACCAGTACGGTTTGCGAACCAAATACTAGCGATTGCTATTGCAGTCACAATGGGTGGTGGAATTAAGGCGTCTAAAATTTTCATTAGCTACAGTTTATGCTTTATTAAGCTATGGCGCTGGGCAATGACGAATGCTGCAAAACCGAAGCAACTGGCAGCAAACATAAAGACCACGCCCCATTGATAGCCAATGCCGGGCATCCACAGCAAACCAAGAATTAGCGGGGCAGCGGCTCGCCCAATGGCAATGGGTAATCCTAGTACACCGTTTAGGGCAGCTACGTTCTCGCGATTTACATAACGCGCAATTGCAGTTCCTTTTACTATAGTGAGCGACCCATTTGCGATTCCAAACACACAGGCAAAAATCAAGGCTAATAACGGTGACGTAACGGGTATCAATAAAATGCCAATTGCGATAGGCATCAACACTACAATCCATCGATTGACTTGATGCTCGTTAAATTTGCCGTCCATCCACAAAATAATCGCGCGCCCAAGTACCTGAAGCACGCCGATCATGGCGGGAATGCCAATGGCCCACGCTTCGCTTAAACCGCGTTCACGCAGCAGGCTGATTAAATGCGGTGGTATCGCGGCTGTAATACTTAAACCCAACACCATGAACAGACCTAAGGCAATGAAAGGTTTGGACTTCATTAAAGTAGAAAGATTTGCGATTGGCAGCTGCGTTACGTTACTTATAGCCAACTTTGGTTCACCGCGTAGCAATAGCCAATGAATTGGTAAACAAACTACTAAATGAAAACCACCCAACACTAAGCAAGTGCGTTGCCAGTCCCAATACTGAACCAGCCAAGCCGATAGGGGAATAAACACGGTGCTAGCAAGGCCACCTAAAAATGTGATGGTGATAATTGCGCGCCGAAAACTATCGGGATAGCGGCGGGTTGCAACCGCAAACAATGGTGTGTACAACACGCAAGAAAGACCAGCGCCAATGCAGCACCAAATAATATAAAACTGGATTGCCGTAGTAACCGAGCTATGTAGGCAAAGACACAATCCAACCCATAACGAACCGAGGGTCATGACAATGCGTGCGCGCCCTTTGTCAATTTGACGGCCTACAAAAAAGCTGCATAACCCCTCGCTAATTAAAGCGAGGCTAATGCCGACAGAAGATTGTGCTCGGGTGAGGCCAAGGCTGCGCTCGATTTCTGGCATCAACAGAGGAAACCAATAAATTGTCGAGCCCCAACTAATTAGTTGCGCAAGTGATAACCAAAAGATCCAAGCGCGCGGCGCGCTGTTTGTCTGCATACCGCATTATAGAACGTGCTAAGTGATACTTTACTTGGCTTGCTGCGCTTATTTAGGTCGTTTTCATTAACCCAATGTTTGCGCCCGTTGCGCCGCCAAAACCACTTAAACCGGGTAGGGCGGCGGTAATATCCATTTGCGGGTTGAGCCAACGTAACAAGCTACCCGCATATTGTGTAACGCCAATAGATGGAATCCACCGACCTTGGAACTCCCAATTTTTGGTTGGATCGGCCGCATCGTTTGGCCCTCCTAAAGTGAGGTTAGGATACTGACCTACCATCGCCTTAGGATTGACGCCAGCGCCAATGACTAATTGCTCGTTACCCCAAGCATGATCGGTTCCACCGCTACTATTAGTTTTAAAAGTACGACCAAAATCTGACGCGGTAAATAAGGTCACTTTATCGGCTAAGCCTAGGGCCTTTAATGCTTTGTAAAATGCCGAGACCGAATTGCCGATATCGGATAATAAACTTGCATGCTGTCCCAATTGATTACTGTGCGTATCAAACCCGCCAAGGCTAACAAAATAAATATGACGCGTTCCCCCTAATGCGGCGCGACCGTTTGCATCGACCATTTTGGCGACTTGATAGAGCTGCTTAGAAAGTCTTGAGCTATTTGGCGCCGCTAAATTGTTAAACGCTGTATTGATTAAAGCATTTGATCCAGTGTCGCCAGGTTTTAGCTTAATCGTACTCTCTAATTTAGCGCTTAGCTCGAGTGCTTGTTTTTGTTTTGTAGTAAGTACGGTGTGCATCACGTTAGATGATGACTCGCCAATTAGTGCATTTAATGCTGCACGTCGAGCATTGGGTTGGGTACCGTTCCAATATCCGCTTAAACCGAAACTACCGCCGGGTTCAGGCAAGGCTAGTTCGTTGTTTCGCGTTCCGCCACCAAAACGCGTATTGCCTGCAAACGAAACAACTTGTTTAAAATCGAGTTGTTCTGCAGCCAAGCCGCCCCAACCGGTTTGTGCCAAGCTGGTGGTGTTGCCGTTCTCCCATTGTCGTTGCTGATCTGAATGTGAAAACAAACTCTCGGGTACTAGGGTGGCGTTGTTTTGCTCGCGCCACTGTATATATTGTGCTTGTGTCATCGGCCTAGCAAGTGGACCAACGTTATGCACAATAGCCATCGCACCGTCGTCCCATATTGAAGCCAGCGGTGCTAGTGAAGGATGCAAGCCAAATCGTGAACCCGTTAACGGAACGATGCTTCCGGCTGCAGTTCCTCTTGGTAACGCAAGTCCTTGTCGCGTCGCGGCGTATTGTGTGTAGCCCGAAGCAGCAACAGAGTCGTCAATTGGAATAACGGTGTTTAAGCCATCGTTACCACCAAACAAAAATAAGCAAACCAAGGCACGGTAGTCACTTGATTGAGCGTTGGCATCCGTAGTTGTTGCCATCGTCACACCCGCACCAACAGACACAGCACTAGCGGCACCGGCCATTTGCTTGAAAAATTCGCGACGGGTTTTGGCGTGCTCGTGTTTTACATTACGATTTTTAATAGACTGGCTCATAATTACCTCTGAACTTGAAAGTGGGGCGAAGCGATAAACAAGTAGGCTGCAGTACGCACGCGTTCGCGCTGCCAACTGCTGGCGTTATTTGCATCGGTTAGCCAAGTGTCTTGGCTGGTGTAGGCCGCTAGCGCGGTCGCAATGGCCGCTTTACCAGCAGCCCCCAACGTGCCTCCAGTAAACAGTTTGTCTAGTCGGTTAATTAGCTTGGTTGTATCTTCAGCATCTTTTTCCCAAGCGGTGTAACTGACCTTTGAACCCGTACTTCCCAACATATCGGCCTTAGCTGCCAAACCTTCGCCTTTGTTGTACCACCAGTACACCACGTCATTTGAAAAGTTACTCCAATTCAAACTCGTATTTGCGTTTAGTAATTGGAATTGCGGAGCCACCAAACCGGGTTGACCTGCCAATGGGTAATCGGGCGTGTAATAGTTAAAAACCGATGGGCTATTAAATAGGGGTTGCGAGAGCGATGATCCCCAACCGTAAAGTCCCATTCGCTCGCCATCGGTGTAGCCATTTAATGCGCGTACTGCGCTGACCATCATAATAATTGGTTCGCGTAATTTACCCATGGAAGCGGTTTGTGCACTAGCGTCATTACGCGCTTCGTCATCAAGAATAATCGCAGCGATAGTTGCCTTCATATCGCCTTTTTGGCCAGTACCGAAGGTCTCGTACTTGCCACTTTTAAATACCGCGGATACCCGTGCTACATAGGCGGGACTAGGATTGCTAGTCACTAAAAATTGAATCAGTTGTTTGCTTATAAACGGCGCGATATTTGGATGGGCCATTAACGAGTCGACAACGGCGTTCATGGCCTGCATTGGCGAATGACCGGCCGCTAAATTGTTTCCTGCTAATAAACTGCGTGCTTGTTTGTCGTGTTGTTCGTTAACTGGGACCATTCCGCCTTTTAGGTAAGTAGGGTTTTTCCAATCGCACTTCGGCGTACACCACGGGTTTACGCCCCCTGTAGGAAAGGTCCAACCGGTTAGGGCGTAGGCGTATTGACGAACCATGTCGTTGTTATAAGTAGCGTTGCACTTGCCGTCCTTTAATGTTCCGTCATCATTTAACTCGCAAGTGCCGATTGAAAAAAGCTGTAACAACTCGCGCGCGAAATTTTCATTTGGATCGGTCGCATCGTTATTGACCATGTTTAGGTATTCACCCATCACTGGATGCATAGCGACCGAAAGCAATACATCACGGTAATTAGTAAACGCCTTTTCGCGGAGCATTTGGTAGTAGTCTGCCATGCCATAAAGCGATTGAACTTCCACCCCAGAAACTACGGTAATTTGAGAAAGCGCAAAGCCAATGCGTTGACGCAATTGATCTGTACCGAGCGACGCTTGCTTAAAAAAATCGAGTTTGATTAAATCGGTGGAATACCAGTCGCGCCAACAATTGTTGCGCGCTGTCGAACCGTCGGGATACTGATCGCAAAAACCACTGTTCTTGTCGCCCCATTTGTGAATCGCATCACGATCACGATAGCCGTAGGTTGAAGTAGGCATCGCAAACTGAGCCGCTAACCAGCGCTTTGGTCCTTGCTGCATAGCCTCTGTAATGCCGGCCTCTGTAGGGCCAAAAGTTGCTTGTTGGAGTAAACGAAAGGCGCCTTTTTCAGATATGGGTTGCTCAACTGGGGCGTTGGTCATGCTGCCAGTGGTTGGGCCGGTGATAGCGACTGTGCCCGTATCGGGCTTAGGTAAATTGTTAATAAGGTCAGGTGCAGTTTGAGTAGGGGGAGCAACGTTACCTATTGTTGAAGTAGTCGAACTACCCATAGCAGACGCAACTTGTGGTGCTGAGCTCGTTGCCGCAACAATATTGCTGGGCATTATTTGTTCTGGGTTAGTGCCATTGGTTGTGGGCGCTTCAGCTTTGTCCGGATCCGTCTCCGAGCTAGTGCAAGCTGATAGTAATGCAATGAAGCAAACCGTTAAAAACAAACGCAGTCGTTTCATAAACTTCTCCGAAGAAGGGTTCTGATTTCGGCGGCTGGCTGTGCATTCAAAATTTGAAGGCTTTAGTCTGATCGATTACGCAATGTCGGACTTAATTTTTGTAAGTGTGAAGTTTGTTACGAAAACTGCGATGAGGCATCCCCATTAGTCGGCTCTAATTGACCGTTTGCGTGTTTTAGGGAAAGAAAATGTCGCGAAGGGCGATGTTGGTGCGCTTTTACAAACGGTTAAAATGCCTGAGTGACTGGCAGTTTTGCCTATTAGACTAAAACCTGAAGGAGTGTTTAGATGGTTGATATGTACTTAAAATCAAGCTGTAGTGCAGTCGAAAAACTAAGCGTAGATCGCTTAAGAGCTGCCGATGTTTGTAAACGACTGGCAACACGTAGCCTATTTGCGCTTGCTGCTCTTTGCTTAGGGTCTGCATTTTTTCAACCAAGCGTTGTAAGTGCCCAACCCGCAGCCGCACCCTCGCAAGAGCAAATTGCAAGACTGGCTATTCCAAAAGGGGCATTGTTTAAAGCAACTAAAGATGGCAAAACGGTTCATTTGTTCGGAACAATGCATGTTGGCTCACAAACTACGTTGCCTTTGGGGCGTCAAGTTATTGCGAGTTTGGCTGAATCTCAAGCTTTGTTGTTAGAGCTTGACTTTTCTGACCCAAAGTTAGCAGCGGAGTTTGACAAATATTCGGCTGCTAAAAAACCAATTAACCTAACCGCACCGCAACGTGAAGCGGCATTAAACGCAGCTAAAATACTGAGTATGCCAGCCGAAAAGATCTTGAATCTCCGGCCGATGATGTTGGCTGCAATGGTCACTCTTGCTCAAGGACATGCGATCGGGTTAAAAGCCGATTACGGTTCGGACTTATTTTTGTTTGGAGTTGCTTTGGGCGCGCGTATTCCAGTTGTCGGTATGGAGACAATAGAGGATCAACTAATAATGGAGGACGAGCTAAACGAATCCGAGCTAGATCAAATGGTTCAAGAAGCCTTTGATGATGTTAAAACAAAGCGAGCAATAAAATTGCTTAATGAAATGTCGGCAGCTTGGATAAAAGGGGACTTAGATGAATTAGCGCGAGTTTCTGAAATAACCAAGAACTCGTTCAGTAAAAAAATCTTAATTGCCAGCAACAAACGCAACTATGTAATGGTTGAAAAAATTGTGGCAAGCTCAAACTCTGCAACAAAACCTGTGTTCGCTGCAGCTGGTGCCTTGCACTTTTGGGGCGACGAAAGTATTCAGAATTTATTAAAAAAACGCGGCTACCAAATCGAGCGTATCCATTAATCCCTTTTTTCCAATAGAACCTATTTTCCAATAAAACCTATTTTCCAATAAAACCTTATTTTAAGAAGCTATTTTGTTTAGTTATTTTGAGTCACGAATCGACCCTTATCCCGAAGCTCCTCCACAACGCGCGCCCACTGGTATGGTCGATTTTTTTTGGCAAATTACCAAAGGCTCGCGCTGGTATTTTGCTGCGATATTGGCGCTTACTGGTGGCATAGCCGCTTTTGAAGCCGTTCTGTTTGCATTTTTGGGGCAGTTGGTCGATTGGCTTTCTACCGTAAAGCCCGAGAATTTATGGAGCCAAAAGGGTTCTGAAATTGCTACCTTGGCCGCAGTACTTTGTGGCAGTATTTTGTTGGTGGCGTTTCAAGCCCTCGTCAAGTACCAAACCTTGTACGGTAATTTTCCGATGCGCTTACGTTGGAATTTTCATCGCTGGATGTTGTCGCAAAGCATGTCTTTTTATCAAGACGAGTTTGCCGGGCGCATTGCCGCCAAGGTGATGCAAACTGCTTTAGCAAGCCGCGATGTGTTAATTACCATCACCGACATTGCTATTTATGTGATTATTTATTTTGCGACTATGACGGGCTTGATGGGCAGTTTCGATTTAATTTTATTCTTGCCATTTATTGTCTGGGCCTGTCTCTACGCATTAGCAATGAAGTATTTTGTGCCACGTATTGGTGAAATCGGCAAACAACAAGCCGATGCGCGTAGCTTAATGATGGGCCGTATCACTGATGCCTATAGCAATATTAGTACGGTTAAATTGTTTTCGCATTCAGATCGCGAAGCCCATTATGCGCGCGATTCCATGCGCGAGTTTATGAGCACGGTTAAGCCACAAATGCGCTTATCGAGTAGTTTTGAAATTGTGAATCATTGTTTATCTATTTTGTTAATTTTAGGTACTTGTGGTCTGGTACTTTGGTTATGGAGCCAAGGACGGGTAGGCATTGGTGCAGTTGCTGCAAGCTGTGCAATGGCGATGCGCCTTAACGGAATCTCGCACTGGGTGATGTGGGAGCTGGCGGGTCTATTTGAAAATATAGGCACCGTACGCGACGGAATTAATATGTTAAACAAACCCATCAGCGTGCTCGATGTTAAAGGTGCAAAACCTTTAGTTGTTACCAAGGGCGAAATTAAGTTTGAAAACGTTACCTTTGGTTACTCCGCCGAGCGCCCGGTGTTGCACCAATTAAACCTAACGATTCAACCAGGCGAGCGCATCGGTTTAGTTGGGCCGTCGGGGGCGGGTAAAAGTACCTTAACTAATTTGCTGTTACATTTTTATGATGTTCAACAGGGGCGAGTTCTAATCGATCAACAAGATGTTGCAAAAGTTCAAATGCAAAGTTTACAAGCGCACGTTGGCATGGTGACTCAAGATATATCCTTGCTCCATCGTTCATTGCGTGAGAATTTAGCTTATGGTCGCCCAGACGCAACCGAGTTTGAAATTGTCTCGGCTGCCCAGCGAGCAGAAGCCGCTGAGTTTATTGCAAACCTAGAAGATGGGGCCGGTCGTAAAGGTTACGATGCCCATGTTGGCGAACGCGGCGTAAAATTATCTGGTGGTCAGCGGCAACGCATTGCGATTGCGCGCGTGATGTTAAAAAATGCGCCTATTTTAGTTCTGGATGAAGCCACTAGCGCGTTAGATAGCGAAGTAGAGGCGGTGATTCAAGAAAGTCTCGACAAACTAATGCAGGGTAAAACGGTGTTAGCAATTGCCCATCGCTTGTCCACAATCGCCGCGATGGACAGACTAATCGTATTACAAAACGGGCGTATTGTAGAAGAAGGTACTCATTACAATTTGCTAGAAAAAAATGGCCTTTATGCGCGGCTATGGGCAAGGCAGAGTGGTGGGTTTTTGGGGCTGGATGAAACGCAATAAGCAATTGGAAGTAACCAAGTATCGAATCGAAAAACAGCTTTGGACCTATTGCTGTTCCGTACCAATGTTTCGTGGTTGTGTCTTAGGGATTTTTGCTCTTGCAATTAGGCCCAACACAGAATTTTGAACTTGCTCATCTTTGTTGGCAGGTTCGCCATATTGGTTTTCTAGGCTTAATACCCCGTTAAGGGCTTTGCTAATTTCTTGGCAGATCGCTAAACCTAGTCCAGAGCCGCGGGAGTGTTGGCCCGCTGAAAAAGTCTGAAACAAGCGTTTCGATAATGGTTCGTCAATTCCTTTGCCTTGGTCTCGAATGGTTAATTCAACAACTTGTTGCTGCTCTATTAACTGAACTGTTAACGTACTTCCAACTGGGGCATGCGTAATCGCGTTGTGCAGTAAATTCCTTGTTAACTCTTGTAGCATCCATGCGTGAGCATCTAAAGTTACAGGCTCGGATTCGAGGCTAAATCGTAAATTTTTAGTTACAATCAACGGAGCAAGATCTAATGCGACTGATCTTAAAATAGTGTCCCAATCTTGCACCGAGTAATTGGTCTCTTGTCGTAACTGTTCAACCTTGGCTAAATCTAACATTTGGTTCGCTAAACCAGTTGCGCGATCAACCGTAACTTCGATTTCTTCAAGAGCCTGTGCCGGCGCAAGATCGCCGCGTAATGCGCTCTGTACTTGCGTCTTTAATACAGCCAGCGGAGTACGTAATTGATGGGCCGCGTCGCGAACAAATTTACGTTGGTGTTCTACCGTTAGTCTTAACCGATCAATCAATTGATTGGTGGCGTTTACAATCGGGATTAACTCGATGGGCGTATCGGTGGTATCAATGGCACGCAAGTCTTGCAAATTACGATCGCTTAGGTTGGCTTCAAGACGACGAATAGGTTTGGTTGTCCAGCGTACGATCCAAGTCACTATAAAACCAATCGACAGTAACGCAACGCCGTATAAAGTTAGGGTATCCAATAGAATTTTTTTGGCTACCTTTTTACGTAGCTCCAAAGTTTCTGCAACTAAAACGGTGGCCATTCCATTGCCGTCGAGGGATGCCACAGGTTGCAACAGTACGGCCACACGCACTGCTTCAGATTGGTACATATCGTCGTAAAAATCGATCAATGCCGGGTAAATGTTTTTTTCAGGAAGCACGCCTTTCCAGTCCGGAAAGTCAGTATATCCAGAAACTGTCTCACCTTTAAATCCTATTACTTTGTAGAACATGCGGCTACGATTGTCGGACTCAAAAGGCTCTAATGCGGCGTACAAAACATTGGCGGTGAGTCGTAAATTTGGGCCTTCTCCGGACGTTGTTAATAGTTCGCCAATTGATTTTGCCGAAGCTAACAAAGTTCGGTCATACGCAATGGTTGCGGTCTCAAGGGTTTGTTTGTAATTGAAAAAACTAACTAGACCTAATAACAAAGTTAACGGCAACAACAAACCAATTAACAAGCGTCTATACAGTGAAATTGGTAAAGTCATTTTCATAATTAAACGAACTATCAATCAACCAGCTTGAGCAAATAACCTAAACCGCGCAAGGTAACCAATTCAACATTGCTACCCGTTAGGCGTTTGCGTAAGCGATAAGCGACAACTTCGATTGCGTCTAAGTTAACTTCAAGTTCATTACGAAACACTTGTTCAAATAATTGCTCTTTGCGCATTGCGCGTCCAGAGCGTTCAACTAAGGCTTGCAACATCGAGGCTTCACGCGGAGCGATGTCAAGAATCGCGTTGTTTAAATAAAGTGCACCACTGACTTTATCAAGACTTAGTTGCCCGAATTTAACCGTATTTGTATCGGGCTCCGCAGATTTCTGAATCCGGCGCAGCAAAGCGCGCATACGCGCTTCTAGCTCATCCAAGTCAAAAGGCTTTGGCAAGTAATCGTCAGCACCATAATTTAGACCTAGAATTTTATCCCCAACGGTACCCCTTGCAGTTAAAATCATTACTGGAGTCGTTAGACCGGAGCGCCGAATTGAAGTAAGTAAATCTAGTCCGTCGATATTTGGCAAACTTAAATCAAGCAGAATTAAATCCGGTTTTACCTCTTGCCAAGCCAATTGCGCTTTCGCTCCATCGTGAACCACAGTAACAATCCAGCCGCGTTTTACTAATGTCCGTTGTAGTGTTGTTGCAAGAATTTTATCGTCTTCAATCAACAGAACTTTATAAACTGGTTCCATTGACTAAGGTTGCTCTGCCATCTGTTGCATGACCTTGGCTAACTGAAACATTGCGGGTCGGTTTAAATGAACATTGTCATCGGCTAAACGGTGTTCGATAAACGCGCCTTCACCCATTGTTAGCGGCAAAAACTTAGCTTTAGCCTGAATGCAAGTTTTCATAATCAACTGATTGAGTTTTTTTACCTGTTCAGCTTGGCGTCGAATTCCCGTTGTCTCCGGAAGGCCAACGCATATTAGTTTTTTTGTCTTTGGTAGTTTTGAAAGTAGTTGTTCCCAATAAACTCCAATTTGTTCAACACTTGCACCAGCCGTTAAATCGTTTTCTCCGCCATTGATAAACACGGCGGGTGCTGTAGTTAATGAAGTGAATTGTGGAATACGATCGATCATCCGACTGATAGGCTGCCCATTTACCGCAAAGTTGGCGGCCCACTGGGTACTAGCTGGGGGTATCAGTTGCAAGTGGCTGTCGCCAAAAAATACGGCCTTGTTGGGTTCGACAAAGTTCTCAAACCATAAAAAATACCGCTCCATGCGTACTTCGAATGATCGCTGAGTAATGCTGGGAACGCGTTCCAGTCGCTCAACGCGCCAAAGTAAACCGTCAGCCACTCTAGGGCTATACAGTGCCGCTAAGGCTAATGCGACGCATCCGAGAAATAAGAGCCATCCTAGGCTATAAAAAAATGTTCTGAATTTCATTGATTTGATTTAATTCCTAGTGAAGGTAGATATTTGCGTAGGTAATTTGCAATCAGTCGTTCGGGCCATCGATGGATTACCCAAGAAAGCGTCGAAATAAAAAGAATAGTCAATGCCAAAGTTATGCTGGGAGAAAGAGACTTTGTTAGATCGAACCTACTCGTGATGGTATTAAATAAAGCGTATCCAAGTTCTTGGTGAACGAGGTACAAAGGATAGCTTATTGCACCAAACATCAAACCGGTTTTAGCAAATTGGCTTTTGTTGGTGTTGGTAAGGTGTTCAGTTTCTAAAACAGTGTAGGCGAAAAGAACAATGATTGTTAAAACCAGAATGCATGTTATTAGCGGACTTTCGTACCCATCTTTCACTGCGCTTTTGTAAGCATAGCCAACGCAAAGAATGCAGCTCCAGCCCGCGCCAATTTGTTTAAGTGTAGACGCCCCGTGAGCGCGCCAGCTGTATGTGACAATACCAACGACGAAATACGGAGCCCATGTCAGGCAAAAAACATAATCAATGCGCCAGACTGGGCGAATTAAGTTAATGGTGGATGCAAAAAGCCAAAGAATCAAAAGCCCATTTATCCAATTGCGTTTGTTGAATAACAGTAACAAACAGACAGCCAAATAAAACTGAACTTCAACCCGTAACGACCAATAAGCCGAATCTATTCCTGCAAAACCAAACCAACTGGGTGCGAGAGTAAGGCTAGCAAAATAATTGCCCCAAGTGATTTTAGCTAGGGCACGTGTTATAGAAGTGGGTTGCGTTTCTTGTGTTGCTGTTAAAGCCGCAAGGACTAAAATTCCAGTCGCGGTAACGCTTGCGCAAATCCACATTGCAGGCATCAAACGAACGAAGCGCGCTCGCAGAAAAGTCAACCAAGTTGCTTTTTCGGCGCTCATCGCAATAACAAAGCCGCTAATTAGAAAAAACAAGTTAACGCCTAAATATCCGTATCCAGTAACGGTACTGAACCAACCAAATTCGCCACCGATCATCCAGCCTTCGGATGGCCCTTTAAAGCCCAAGTGGAAAAGGACAACAGCAATGGCCGCCCCCCCGCGCAGGTAGTCCAATCCGACAATTCGTGAGGTTTCAATCATTTATTACTTCGGTGTTAAGTATTGACGGCAAAATGACAGCTTGGAAGGGCATGCTCTGCCTCGGTATTTTATTCTTTCTTTAAAGGAGTTTTCCGTGCGCCGTCAATTTATTAAGTCACTTTCAGCCGCTGCTGCCCTAGGTTCACTACCGATGTTGGCTCAGGCTAACACCAATTTAAAAATGATGATCCCTGCAAACCCTGGTGGCGGTTGGGACGGTACAGGCCGCGCATTAGGTAAAGCCTTGTTAGAAGCCGGTACCGCTTCTAACGTAGCCTACGAAAACAAAGGTGGCGCAGCAGGAACGATCGGTTTGGCGCAATTTGCTAACTCAAACAAAAATGATCCAAACGCCTTAATGGTAATGGGTGCTGTTATGTTGGGCGGCATTATTACCGGTAAGCCTCCAGTTTCACTTGATGCCTTGACTCCGATTGCTCGTTTAACCAGCGAATACAATGTGTATGTGGTTCCAGCTAACTCTCCGTTTAAAAATTTGGCTGATGTGGTTGAAGCGTTCAAAAAAGACCCTGCTAGTGTCAAATGGTCAGGCGGCTCACGCGGATCGACCGAGCATATCGCTGCAGCAATGTTAGCGCGTATGGTTGGTGTTGATGCTGCAAAAGTGAACTACGTTCCGTTCCGTGGAGGTGGCGAAGCCATTGCTGCAATTTTAGGCGGTAACGTTTCTATCTCGGGCAGTGGCTACAGTGAATTTGCCGAGTACATTAAGGCCGGAAAAATGCGAGCGATTGCTGTCACTTCGGGAGCGCGTTTAAAAGGCATCGAAATTCCAACAATGAAAGAGCAAGGCTACGACATTGAAATTGGTAATTGGCGTGGAGTCTACGGCGCCCCCGGTATTTCCGCTGCTGATCGCAAAGCTTTAACCGAGCGTGTAGTTAAAGCTACTAAGACTAAAGCTTGGGCCGAAGCACTTGAGAAAAACAATTGGACATCTGCGTTGTTGTCGGGCGCAGCGTTCGATGAGTTTGTAGAGCGCGACTTTGCTTCACTACGCATGATCATGGTTAAGTCGGGCATGGTGTAAGTCAGTGAGCTTAGACGTCCAGCCCTTGGGTGATGTGAATCCGCAGTCGTCCCGTTTATCGCAAACCCTAATTGGGCTGAGCACCATCGCTGTATCGGCTGTTATGGCTTACGGGGCATCGGGGATTCGGTCCGATGCCGGTTATGCCGGTATAGGACCGAATTTCGTGCCGTGGTTAGTTAGCGTTGGTTTGGCTGTTTGCGGCTTATTGTTATTGATGCAGGCCAGAACCAGTGGCTACAAAAATATTCCAGCCGAAATTCAAGAAGGCTACGCCGATTGGTTGTCGTTCGCTTGGGTGGCGGCAGGCTTGCTGCTCAATGCTTTACTCATCGAGCGTATCGGTTTTATTTTGTCATGCGCTTTATGTTACGTTCTGGCCGTGCGAGGATTTCGTCGCTCAGAAGGTAAGGCGAATGCCGGCGCTAAACAAACGTTGCAAGATGTTGCATTAGGTTTTTTAATTAGCGCCCCAGTGTATTGGTTGTTTGCCAAGGCTCTTAAAATTAATCTGCCCGGCCTAACTAACAGTGGGTGGATCTGATATGGATATCTGGTCACAGTTAATGGGCGGGTTTGCGGTTGCAGGCACGCCAATCAATTTGTTGTGGGCCTTTTTGGGCTGTGTATTAGGGACCGCCATTGGCGTCTTACCGGGTCTGGGCCCGGCCGTCACTATTGCTATGTTGTTGCCAATTACATCGCAAGTAGAACCAACCGCTTCGATGATTTTCTTTGCGGGTATTTACTACGGTGCAATGTACGGTGGTTCAACGACTTCAATTTTACTCAATACCCCAGGTGAAACTGGTTCAATGGTAACCGCGCTTGAGGGCTTTAAAATGGCCAAGCACGGGCGTGCTGGAGCTGCTTTAGCGACTGCGGCCGTCGGTTCATTTGTAGCTGGAACAATCGCTACAATTTTGGTTACTTTATTTGCGCCTGTTGTGGCGGACTACGCGGTGAAGTTAGGCCCACCAGAGTTTTTTTGTTTGGTCTTACTAGCGTTTACGACTGTTAGCGCAGTGCTTGGTGGCAGCGCCTTGCGCGGTATAACTGCTTTGCTGATTGGTCTTGCAATTGGGCTTGTCGGTATCGACCCCATTATGGGCGTGGTTCGATACACCGCCGGTATTGCCGAATTTATGGACGGCCTAGAGGTCGTCTTAATCGCCGTAGGATTGTTTGCTATTGGTGAAGGCATGTATACCGTTTTATTCGAAGGGCCGCGTGAAAGCGCCATGAATAAAATGAGCAGTATTTACATGACTAAGACCGAATGGAAACGTTCTTGGCCCGCTTGGTTACGAGGTACGCTAATTGGGTTTCCGTTTGGAACAATCCCGGCTGGCGGTTCCGAAATTCCAACTTTTCTAAGTTACGCAACCGAAAAAAAGTTTAGCAAATACCCCAAAGAATTTGGTACAACTGGTGCTATTGAAGGCGTGGCAGGACCAGAGGCGGCCAACAACGCAGCGATAACGGCAACCTTAATCCCGTTGCTAACCCTAGGTATTCCGACATCGGTAACTACAGCAATTTTGCTTAGTGCGTTACAAAATCACGGCTTGCAACCAGGGCCGACCTTGTTTACAACGTCGTCGGCATTGGTCTGGGCAATGATAGCTTCCCTTTACATCGGTAACGTCATGTTGCTGATCTTAAACCTGCCACTGGTGGGCCTCTGGGTTAAGTTGCTTAAAATCCCTCGGCCGCAGTTGTACTCAGGAATTCTAGTGTTTGCGACGGTAGGCGTTTACGGTATGCGCCAAAGTTCGTTCGATTTATTTTTAATGTTCGTGGTCGGAATGTTCGGCGTTTTAATTCGGCGCTTCGATTTCCCTTCGGCTCCTGTGATCGTAGGGATGATTCTTGGTCCCATTGGCGAAACCCAATTGCGTAACGCCATTTCGATTGGTGATGGAAAGTGGTCAGTTTTTGTAAATCGGCCCATCTCGCTGTTTTTGCTAGTTGTAACGGCTTTAATTTTAATTGTGCCGCCAATTGTTCGCGCACGAGGTAAACTACAAAAAACTTCTTAATAATACATAGGGTAACGCAATGGATTACACGAAAATGAAACTCTCCGGCGCGTCGCTGCGTTTAAGCGTAGTTGGGTTGTTAACCACTATTTCTCTGGCTGCTTCGCCCAACTTGTTTGCTCAAGCTGATAATTGCTCTAATCGTGGCGAATTAGATGCCCAATATTGCGACGCTAACAAAGACTTGGTTGCTGATGCGCCTACCGATGCTAAGAAATTTAAAAACCCGTCAACAATCGTATTCACCTATACACCTGTAGAAGACCCCGCTGTTTACGAAAAAGTGTTTTCACCTTTTACGCAGCATTTAGCGCAGTGCACGGCTAAAAAAGTAGTGTTTTTTCAAGTGCAAAGTAATGCTGCCGAAATTGAGGCAATGCGTTCAGGTCGCTTGCATGTAGGCGGTTTTTCTACTGGCCCAACAGCGTTTGCAGTAAACATTGCGGGCGCAGTTCCGTTTGCCGTAAAAGGCGGCGAGAAAGAGTTTCAGGGTTACAACTTAATTTTAATTGTTAAAAAAGATAGCGCATTTCAAAAGCCTGCCGATTTAAAAGGTAAAAAAGTTGCACATACATCGCCTTCGTCTAACTCAGGTAACTTGGCGCCATTGGCACTGTTTCCTGGCGAAGGGTTAACACCTGATAAAGACTACAAAATCTTATTTTCGGGCAAGCACGACCAATCAATTTTAGGCGTCAATACCGGTGACTACGATGCGGCTGCCGTTGCATCGGATGTATTTCAACGCATGGTTTCACGTGGGACAATTAAAGAAGAAAATTTTCGCATTATTTATCGCAGTCCAAAGTTTCCGACTTCGTCTTTCGCTATGGCGCACGACTTAGAGCCGGCCTTAGCTGCTAAGCTAAAGCAGTGCTTTTACGAATATCGCTTTAATGACGAAATGAAAAAAGCCTTTGACGGTGCGGATCGTTTCTTCCCAATTACTTATCAAAAAGATTGGGACATCGTTCGTAAAGTAGCGGCTTCGGGTGGCGAATCATTTGGGCGCGCAAACTACGAACAAGAGCAAGCCCGAGAAGCAGCCGCAAAGAAAAAGTAAAATCTTAAACAGTTATTTTTCAAAGCGGCTGCATGTCTGCAATTATCAGTAGCAACACCCTGCAAATAAAAGACCTAGTTAAGGCTTATCAACGTGATAAGCCGGTACTAAAGGGTATCAACCTAACAGTGCAGGGTGCCGGTCTAACGGCCATCATTGGCCCATCAGGGACTGGTAAATCCACTCTTATACGCTGCATTAATCGTCTCGTAGAACCTACTAGCGGCCAAATTTTATTGGGCTCACTCGATCTAACCCAATTGTCGGGATCGGCGTTGCGGCATGGTAGGCGCTCTATCGGTATGGTGTTTCAAGAGTACAACTTAGTCGAGCGTTTATCGGTAATGGAAAATTTGCTTACGGGCCGATTAGGTTACACCAGCGCGTGGGCCGCTTGGCGACGTAAGTTTTCACAAGTTGATATTGATACTGCGTTTGATTTGTTAAATACTGTTGGGCTTGGTGACTTTGCTGGCCGACGTGCCGATGCTTTATCGGGCGGCCAGCGCCAACGCGTAGGCATAGCGCGGGCGCTTATGCAGCAACCCCAATTAATGCTTGCCGACGAACCGACCTCGTCGCTTGATCCAAAAACATCCATCGAAATTATGGAACTTTTGCGCGAACAGGGCTTAGCCAAAAACATTCCGGTGTTGGTTAATATGCATGACGTAGAGTTGGCAAAAAAGTTTGCTGATCGCATTGTCGGAATGGCCGGTGGGCAAGTCGTTTTTGATGGACCACCCAACCAACTTGGAACAGAAGACCTCCAGCGTATTTATGGATAGGACTTGGTCTAGTGCCAAACCCTATACGGGTGCCAAACCATTTACTAGTTCCAACACTAGTAAAGCAATCGCTTTATGTTTGTTGATTTATTTTATATACGCGGCGGCACAGTTAGACTTTACTTGGGCACGGTTTGAGCAAGGTCTCGGGCAGGGCGCAAAGTTTATAGCCCGCATGTTTCCGCCCGCAATGGATAAGTGGGACGTGTTATCCAAAGGGTTAATCGAAAGTTTGCAGATGGCAGTGCTTGCGTCAGCGCTTGGCATTGCGTTAGCGATACCACTGTCTTTTTTAGGTGCACGCAATTTAATGCCCGTTTGGGTCACTTGGCCGATACGATTTTTAGTGGCTTTTTGTCGGGCATTTCATCCGGTGATCGTCGCTATTATTTTCGTTAAAGCCGTTGGCTTTGGTGCGGTTGCTGGCGTTTTTGCATTGGCGCTTGCCACGATTGGATTCATTGGAAAATTGTTTACCGATGCCATCGAAGAAATTTCGATGAAGCAAATTGAAGCTGTGCGCGCCACTGGCGCTGGGTTTATGAATGTTATTATTTTTGCAGTTATTCCACAGGTCTTGGGGCGTTTTGTAGGTTTTGTAACCTATCAAGTCGATAGTAATTTACGCAATTCGACTATGGTTGGCGTAGTGGGTGCAGGTGGCCTTGGCGGTACTTTATCTTCGGCCTTCCAGCGGTTTGACTACGATTTTGTTTTTACGATCTTAGCCACCATTATCGTCATTATCGTCTTGGGTGAAGTGTTAGCCAATTGGGTGCGTAAAGTATTTGTTGGAGTGCAAGATACTCGTGTCGTCTAATTTCTTGCAATCCATTCGCGTTTGGGAACGCTACACTTCGCAGCAGCGCTTGGCGCGATTTACGGTTTGGTTTTTTGTTGTCTTAGCCATTGTTGTTTCGCTGCGTACCGTCGACGTTATTACCGAGTTTTTGTGGGACGCCCCCGAGCAAATGAAAGACATGTTGCAACGCATGTGGCCGGTCGAATGGGGGTTTTATAAAAAAGGCGTCCACGAGGCCTTAATCGAAACGATTCATATCGCCAGCTTAGGCACCGTGATGTCTATTGCCATGGCTTTGCCATTGGGGTTTTTAGTCGCTCGCAACGTAACGCCGTACCCACTGGTTAACTTTGTAGCGCGCGTTTTGTTGGTTGCTAGCCGCTCTGTTAATTCTTTGGTTTGGGCCCTTTTGTTTGTGGCGGTGTTTGGGCCAGGTGCATTAGCCGGAACATTCGCCATCGCATTTCGCTCGGTCGGTTTTGTCGGTAAATTAATTGGCGAAGCACTAGAAGAAACTGCGCCTGGCCCAATCGAAGCGTTAGTTGCCAGTGGCAGCAATAAAGGCGCGCAAATGCGCTATGGGTTTTGGCCAGCAATTAGCCCTGCGTTTTGGTCGATTGTTTTGCTGCGTTGGGACATTAACGTGCGCGAATCGTCAGTACTTGGTTTAGTAGGCGCAGGTGGTATTGGTATGGCTCTCAATGCGTCGATTGATACTTTTCAGTGGGACCGTGTTGCCTTAATTTTGGTTTGCGTATTTGCTATTGTTATCGTGGCTGAAATTGTTGTTAGCCAAATTCGAAAGCGTGTTCTTTAAACAATCACGTTCGAAATTCCGCAATGTCGGGCACGGAACCCCACATACAAAACGAAGCGTTTTCACGGGGAAATTGGCGGGGTACATAATTTAGTTCTTCTTGCGCACTAATATGCCGAACCCCCGTTGAGTATTCAAAAATCATTCCATTAGGGCCTTCGAAATACAAAAATACGGCACCCGATGTTGGATGCCGCCCCGGGCCAAATACAATTTTTACACCCAGTTGTTTTAACTGATACCAAGCGCGCATGACATCGTCAATTGACTCGACCTGATGATTGATATGCTGGACACCGTAGTGAGTTGAGGGAAACAACGCAATGCGATGATGCACTTCATCAATCCGTAGTAACGGGGCCGTGCCGATTCGGTCGCTTACTTTTGCGCCTAAAACTTGGGTCCAGAACGCTTCATCGCGAAGTGGGTCGGTTGTACATAAACCAATATGGCTAAATCCTGTAATACCCGCATCGCGGCTAGGAAAATAGCGTCGCCCACTGGAATGCGGGCGCACCACTAAATCAATTTTGTTACCCGACGGGTCGGTAAATTGGATACCCGAATTAATGCGGCGCTGCTCTAATTGACCAGCGTTTAATAAGTTTACTTGTACATTGGCATTGTCTAAATGGTTCGTCGCCTGTTCTAGTTCGGTTGTGTTGGAAAGCTCAAAACCGACCGTTTGATCTTCAGGTTTTCCAGTGAAATAAACCAAAGTATGGTCTCGTTGGTCGCTGCGAAAATACAACTGATTGGCGTCTTGCCTAATCAGTTCTAAACCCAAAATCGAGCATGCGTACACCTTGGCAGCTTCGAGGTCTTTTGTGCCTAATCGCACATAACGGATGTCGTGTAAATTAATCAATGGACTGTCCAGAAGTACTGATAGTGAATAAAGACAATGTACACCGGCTTTCGACAAAGCGAAAAGTCGGTCTGATCTGTACGATTGTCGGTCAGCCAATGCCGCCCAAAGGATAGGATAGGACAAGTGCACCACTAGTAAATAAAATTAATTTATGAGCTCAAATTCCCGCCCCCAAGTTAAGTCCCTGTATGACTCCCTCGGAGTTGCCGACGACGCAACCACAGCCGAAATTAACATTGCTTTTGCTGAAAAAAAGGCTAGTTTGGAGCTAAAAATTCGGGCGGGGGATCCAAATGCAGCCTCAGAATTAGTGATGTGGCAGGAAGCCCACCGAACGCTTACCGATTTTACCGAGCGTCGTCGCTACGATTTAATGTTAGTTGATCGACGAGTGCAAGCAGAGCAGTCGGCCTCGCTTCCAAGAAGATCGCCAGCTCGCTCTAGCGCTTCAAGTCGTGGGTATTCTAGTACGACAGCCAGCAATGATTCGGTGGCATGGTACGAAAACAAAATGCTATTAGCCTTTGGGGCTTTGATGGTTTTTGGAACGATTGCAGCGGTCTTAGTCGAGAGCCGTAACTCTGCTAACGAGAAAAAATTACAACGCGAGCTAGTTGTGCAACAAGAACGTGCACAGTTATTGGAGCAAGATCGTGTGGCCGCAGAAGCCGCAGCGAATGCAGCGCGCAATCCGGTTCGAACTGCGGCCGATTTAGCCGACGAGCGCGCCAAACGAGAAGAGCGGCAGCTGCGTTACGATGCTGAACGCGCTTCAAGCCAAGCTGAATCGAAGCGAGAATATGCACAAATGCGGGTGGAGTCAAAAGAGCGTTCCGAGAAAATGCAGCGCGATTACCGTGAGCAGCGTGAAATGGCCCAAAATCGCCAGCGCGAAGAAACTGAACGTAGACGAGCGACAGACCGTAATGAAAAAGATCGTCGAGAATTAATCAATATTTACAATGCCGATGGTCGACATCACGAAGCGCAAAAACTTTCTCGTTCAAGAGGCGAAGAACTGCGTACGCAGGAATGTTGGCGATTGAATGCGAAGTGTTGATTAAACTTCTAGGAGCTTAAAAACATCTAGCACTTTGAATTGGACCTAGAGTCTATTGACCAATTAAGTGTCGAACTACTTCACTAAACCCAGCCCCATGCCCGAGCTGCGTAATGTATCTCGGCGGGGAATCTAAAATCCCCGATGTTAAATGCGGCAGAATGTTTGCCACACCAACACTGTTTGCAAACTGGGCAAACATTGTTTGATCATTTGGTGCATCACCAATAAACAACCATTGGTTTGGGTCCGCGATATCCGCAAAATGTTCGCCTATTAGTTTCATCGTTCCAGATGCTTTATCAAAATTTCCCAGCCACGCATTGATGTGAATAGAACTGGCACGCGCGTTGCATCCAAGCGCTTCTAGTTCGCAAATTAATTCGTTTACCAAATGCTGCTGCTCGGGCCGCAGTTTAATTTGCTCATTGAAATCAATCGCTATATCGGCGCAGCGGTAGTTGTTATCTACGGCAAATGTCAGCGGGCTAAAGCGCGGCAATACTTGTTTGCAGCGCTTCAATAGCGCGTCACGTTTGTGCTGCATATCGGGTTCGTAGAAATGAACTTCAATTGCACCATTTGCGTCTTTGGTTAAGTAGGTGCCACCGCTTTCTGCGACTACAGCATCGACAGGCCATTGGGTCAGCATTAAATGCGCCCAGCCGGTAGAACGTCCAGTTACGGGGATGATTTTAAAGCCAGCTGCCTTTAAATCCCAAAGCGCAGCGTAAGTGGCCGCGCTTAAACTGCCTTTGTGTGTAAGGGTGTCGTCGACATCCGTTAACACACCAACAATGCCTTCGGTTGGCATTTCATTTAATGCGAGTGTTTGCTGGTGTGAATGTTTTGTTAGGTTAGTTGGCAAAATAAATATCGGCTAAAAAAACTAAGAGGCCAGTATATCTAGAATTATTTTTGCAAACTTGGCTGGGTCTTCTTCGTGACCCATGTGCCCTAATGACGGAATACGAATTAAGTCGCTGTTCGCTACTTGTTGATGAACTTGTTCTGAAATTTTTGGTGACACTGTTCTATCGCCAGCGCAGGCTAACAAGACGAATTTGCATCCAGCTGACTTGCCGGTAAACGCAGTCGGTAGGGTTTTGCCAAATTCAATTAAATCCCATTGCGCCATCATAATTAACGCGGCGCGTGCGTGTTGTGCATTGCTTACAAGTACTTGATAGCACTGTTTGCTCTGAAGCGGTATTTTTGAGCCGGTTCCGTCTAACAAGTGATCGACTAAAGGAACATAACGCGCCTGCAAAGAAAAGATCTTTGGAATCAATCGATTTTTGGACAACATTTTGGCAAAGCTAGCCATGCCCGGCATGTTGTAACTTCCAAAAGGTAACAAAGCGCCGTTAATCGAAATTATCGCTGAGATATTAATGTTCGTATCCAAGCGTAAACATTCAACAGCAATTGTTGCTCCGGCAGAGTGGCCAATAAAAATACAGTTGGCGATTTTTAAATCGGTTAATAGTTGCAAAATGAGTTGCGCCATTCCTTTACTAGACATGTGCGCGTCGTCAGGCAGCTCGGTAAAACCATGGCCGGGTAAGTCTAAAGCCAACACGTTGAATTGCTTTGAAAGTAAGGGGGCTAAACCAGCCCACGAATGCGCAGAAGCTCCGGTGCCATGTAGTAAAACTATGGTTGGATCACTCGCCGCAGAGGTTTCTTTTTGCGCAGTCCAGCGTTGTATGTGCCATTGCAAACCAGAACTCGCAAACAAAGTGCTGTGGTCAGCGTTAGGCCAAGTTGCGCGGTGTTCGTTAAAATTTAAAACTGCGCTCATCGCGAGGCTGACGCTAACGCAGCCGTTTTTTGCCCGATATGTTGCGCCAGTTTTTGTGCACTTGCGTACGGTAATGCTAAATAGCTTGCCGACATTTGTGTTGCGATTTCTTGCGCCAAATTTTTGCCTTGTACTGCAAGCGGTGACGTATCGATAAACAAACTCGCTATCCCATCGCTGGCTAGTTTTTTTGCAGCGGCTAATGCTTCGCTGTGGGCTTGCGGGCGACCTGGTTCTCCGGCCGAAGTAATGTTTGCTTTGCCGTCGCTTAGCAAAATTACATAGGGCGTTTGGCCCGCTTGGCGTGCGCGTAAAGCGAGCTTCCAACTATTGTCTAAACCGGCTGCCAATGGTGTTGCACCGCCACCGGGTAAACCGGCAAGGCTACGCTTAGCGCGTGTTAACGAGCGAGTGGGTTCTAAAACGATTTGTGCGTCTTGTCCGCGAAATGCAATCATTGCGACGCGGTCGCGTCTTGCGTAGCTTTGGGCTAACAATAGTTCTATCGCACCTTTGGTCTCGGCTAAGCGATTCATCGCAGCTGAGCCCGAAGCATCAACCGCAAAAATCAATAAACTTTCAGCAGTTTGTTTGTATTTTGCATAACGAAAATCGCTAGCTAAAACATGCAATTTGCGTGGGGCTCCAACCAGCGTCTGCGCTGGGTTTTTTTCGGAATCAATTCGTTGCCGTAAATGTTGCCAAGGCAGGCTGGCGTAAATAGTGCCTAGTAAATCGGGCCTAGCACCAGCAACGGCTGGTTTACGGGTTGTACCAATTCGTTGCCCACGTTTGGCCTTGCGCAATATTTGGCCACTGCGCCCAGCTTGCGCTTTGTTTGCTTTTCCCGCATTGGTTAATCGCTCTAGTACATCGGTCGGCAGAGTGGCTAGTGCAGCTTCCAGGACTAAATCGGCTATCTCTTTCGCGTTGAGTTCTGAGGGTTTATTTTGATCTCCTGCTTGAGAATTATTTTCGGCTTGATTATTGTTCGCAGCGTCATCATTGTTTGCCGCATCATCGTTGTTGGGAAGTTCATTATTTTCAGGCGATTCGCTCTCAACTTGTTCATCGTCTTCGTTAGCAGGCGCTTGCGGTATGCGCGTCGCACGTGGCAAAAGACTTAACGCTAAAGCAGCATTAAAATCATCCTCGGTTAAAACAGTGCGCTGGTTGATTAATGCATGGGTTTGCATTGCCTGCAACGCGTTAAGAACTAGGCGACTCGAGTCAATTCCCAGTGCGCTTGCGGTCTGAACCAATTGCATGGTTTGAGCGGAGGTAACCTGAACATGTTTTGTTTGTTTCGACGAAAAGTCTTGCGCATCATTGACAACATTTGCAGCGCCTAACTGCGCCACCGTTTCGGTAAAGTGTTGCCAATGCGCATAGCCCAAGCCGTTTAAATTAATACACAGTGCCAGTCGATTCGAAAGTGTTGTGTTCATCGATTCATCGCTATTGGGCATTGATTCATCGAGCGCAATTAAAGTTGGCACTACTTCAGCTGACGGCAAATCAGTAGTAGCAATAAAATCGTGTGCTTTATCGATCGCCAAAGCAAGCTCTGTTGCAAGACTACGCTCCCAACGCTCGGTCATTTGTAACGCAATTAACTTACCTTTAACTTGTTCCAATGGCCCAAGCACCATCGACTTACGCAAAATGCCTAAGTTCATTACTTTAAGGCCTTGATGCAGACTACTAGCTAAATCTACACCACCAAACAAAGCCGCGCGGTCAACATGCGTGGGTATCAAAATTAGTGTTTGTTGCGCACAAAATTCTAAATAGTCGAGCCACGCTGTGCGAAGTTCATTTGCAGGCCCTTTAATCCAAATCGAGCAGCCATTGGCTGCTAATTGTGCGGCGCAAATAAGTAGTGTAGTGGTTGCTTCAATTGGCGGCATGATTTGCACAACGGGAGGCGCAGCGGGAGGCGCAGCGGGAGACGCAACGGGAGACACTGCAGTCGAAACTTTAAGTGGCTCGGGTTTCACAGTTAAGTAACTAGGCCAATGCTTTGCAAGGCTTTGGTAACGCGCGCACTCGAACCCGAATCATCTAGCGGGTTGCGCCGCAAGCGATGCCTTAGGCTAGGTATCGCAATGTCAATCAAATGCTCTACACGCGCTTCACGTTTACCATCTAGGGCTGCCATTGCCCGCATGCAACGCAATAAAGTTAACTCGCCACGCAAGCCATCTGTGCCTGCCGCTACGCATAACTTAGCGGCCGTTTCGTGTAGTTCGTCGCTTACTTTTACTTTGGGAAGCCGTTGGCGCGCTGCTTCAATACTATCTCGCAAAGCCATATTTGCTTGATCCCATTGCGCACAAAATTCCTCGCCGTGCTGGTCAAACTGATCGCGTCGTTTAATAATTTCTACGCGTAATTTAATATCACTTGGTGTGCGAATTTCGCAAGACAACCCAAAACGGTCAAGCAGTTGGGGGCGCAGTTCACCTTCTTCGGGGTTGCCACTACCGATCAATACAAAGCGGGCCGGGTGGCGCACACTTAAGCCGTCGCGCTCTACGACGTTTTCGCCCGAAGCAGCTACGTCAATTAGCAAATCAACTAAATGATCATCAAGTAAATTGACCTCGTCGATATACAAATACCCTCGGTTGGCAGCCGCTAACAGGCCCGGTTCAAACGCTTTAATACCTTGCGATAAGGCTTTTTCAATGTCGAGCGAACCAACCACTCGGTCTTCGCTAGCACCTAGCGGCAAATCGATTACAGGAACTTTGGCAACTCGGGTTGGCAAGCCTGCAGCGGCTTCACTATTGGGCTTTGCTTTTGTTGATTTAGGTTTAAGGCTCGCTAATTCACTTAATCGTACTTGGCATTCACTACATAAACGATTGCCAGTTGGCGCGCAGCCGTAGGCGCAATGTTGAACAACAATTAAATCGGGTAACAAATCGGCTAAGGCTCGAATAGCTGTGCTTTTGCCAGTACCGCGATCACCCAATGCCAAAACCCCTCCAATGGTTGGGTCGACGGCGGTTAATGTTAGCGCCAGCTTAAGTTCGTCTTGCCCCACAATGGCGGCAAATGGGTAATGCAAGCTGCGAGCGGGTGATCCGTTTTTTTTCATCAGTTTCTTCTATCCCTGCGCGGATCATCGTACTCCACAAAGCTATTGCGCGCTCTACGAATACCGTAGTAAACCAGCAAGGCTAAAATCGGGATAGACAACCCAGTGACAACATCGGCATTGAGCTGTACGCCCATTGCTTTAACTCCCTTGGCAGCGTAACCCACCAAGCCAGCCAGATAATAAACGATTGCGGCAATCGATAAACCTTCTACGGTTTGTTGCAAACGTAATTGCATTCTGGCGCGAGTGTCCATCGAGCTTAATAAGCGATGGTTTTGCCGTTCTCGTGCAATTTCTACGCGAGTTGATAACAAGCCGCTGGCCTGAGCCACTCGCTCGGAAACATCGATTAAACGTTGCGATACAGTATTGCAGGTAGCCACTGCGGGGTCGAAACGGCGACTCATAAATTCGCTAATTGTTGGAATGCCTTGTAAGCGTTCTTCCCCTAATTCTCGAATCCGATTGCTCACTAGTGAAAAGTAGGCGCGACAAGCCCCAAATCGAAACTGACTTGAAGCCAATCCGGTTTCAATTTCAGCCGCCATGCGGGTTAGCTCATTGAGTAAGTGGTCATCGTCGCCACCTTCACGTGCAATACCGTCGGTTAAATGTGATAACGAACGTTCTAAATCTAAAATACGGGGCGATAATTTACGTGCAATTGGTAAAGCCAACAGCGATAGCATTCGATAGGCTTCAATTTCAAACAAGCGTTGCAATGTTTGCCCAGCTTGTCGAGGGGTTAACCCGTGATCTAGCAAGACAAAACGTGTGCAGGCATCTGGGTGCAGCCTAAAGTCGGTGATAACGGTCGCTCGGCCTTGCAAAATACTGCTGCCAACTAATGCGGTTTGATCAAAACTGGTAGCTGCTGGACCCCAGCGGTCGTCGGTAGCAACGCGTACACAAGCCAAAACTGCCGCTATCGTTTGCCCTGGCATTTGGCTAAGCCAACCGGGCGGTAATTGCTCTAAGGGCGAAGTCGAAAAATTAATCGCTTCAACACCACTTTGCGGCAAAATAAACGTCAGGCTAGAAAACTCACCGTGCCGCTCCCACTTCATAGTTAAGCCCGCAAGCTGAGTGCTTAAATGAGTGGCGCCAGTAGGTGGCGGCGATACACCAAACTGTTTGCATAAAGCCGCAATGTGGGCTAGTTCTGCATCGCGCTGGTTGCTGTCGACAATAACCGCAATGTAACTGGCCATGCCTGGAATAGCAAACGCTAAAGGAGGGCGCGCATGCACTTCCTCGGCCAGAATGAAACGGTCAGGATGGGCAACGGGCAGTTGCTGCACAGTGCTTCTCCTAATGTTTAGTTTTGTTTACGCAATCGTGTTCGGAGCGACGTTGAGCGTTTAGCCATAGCTTGCGCGCCGAATCTTCGGCGCGTTGGCGCTCGTCGCGATCGGTTGCGTGCATACCCACATAAGTGCCGTGCATTAATTTACCGACCAAGCCTTTGCTCAATAGTTCCATTACTTTTTGTGGATCTTCGCCGCGTTGTAAGTGCTTTAATGCGCGCTCAATTTCATTAAGGCGTATTACTTCAACATGTTGATTTAATTGTCCAAGGATTGGCGCGCAACTGCGTTGCTCAAGCCAATGCATAAAACTTTGAACCCCTTGATCGACAATCAATTCAGCTTGGGCTACCGCTGCGTGACGATGCTCTTTACCTTGTTCAACCAATTGGGCTAAATCATCTACAGTGTATAAAAATATATTTTGTAGTGCTTTAGCTTCTGGTTCTACATCGCGCGGTACGGCCAAATCAACAATGAGCATTGGTTTGTTACGGCGGTTTTTTAGAGCCCGCTTTACTGCACCTAAACCAATAATAGGAACCGAACTTGCTGTACAAGTAACAATTACATCGTATTGATGCAGGCTACCACCTAGTTGTGATAGCGGTAAAAAGGTAGCGTTAAATTTTTGCTGCAATAATTGTGCTCGCGACTCGGTTCGATTAGAAATCGTCATCGACTTCGGATTGCGCGCTGCAAAGTGAGTCGCGGCTAGTTCGATCATTTCGCCGGCACCAACAAACAACACATTTTGCTCGGCGATATCGCCAAAAACACGTTCGGCTAAACGAACGGCCGCAGCTGCCATACTAATTGAGTGGGTCCCTAGCTCGGTATTAGAGCGAACTGCTTTAGCAACGGTAAACGAGCGGTCAAATAATTGTCTTAGCGTAGTGCCCAGTGTTCCAGCTTCTTGGGCGGCGCGCACCGCTGTTTTTAATTGACCCAAAATTTGTGTCTCGCCGATAACCATCGAATCTAAACCACTAGCTACACGAAATGCGTGACGCGCAGCGTCGATCGACTGACGTTGATAAATATGCGGCGCCAATTGTTCGGCTGTCAGGGAGCCTAATTCAGCCACCGATTCAAGCAAAGCAAATTGCTCGATCTTCGCTCGCTGCATTGCAGCAGAAGCATCCAAGCTGGTTGGGGCGTTGCCTAATTGAGCCGTAGGACGATGCCAATACAGCTCGGTACGGTTGCAAGTCGAAAGTAAGGTGATCTCTGGTTTAGCGTTGTTGGCAGGCAGGCCGGCATAGCCAGAACCCAATCGTTTCGCGATACCAGAGCTGAGCCTAATTAATGTTTCCGGTAGTTGTGGGGCATTGAATGCCAGACGTTCGCGTAATGAAACGGCAGCTGAATGATGAGATAGGCCAAGCGCAACTATGGACACAGGATGTCTTCGTTTTAATTAATTAACTTGAACTGTAAACTTAAATTGACAATTAAACAAGTTCTGTTAAATTGACACTCAGTTAATGAAGTTTCGCTAAATTAGTTGATAAAGCTTGCCTTGGTTTTTACGAAAGCATTAGATCAACTGATTAGCTGGGAATTTTTCCCGATAGTTTTTTGTGCAGTGCAATATAGGTAGAGTGATAATGAAACTTGAATTGATGGTCGAGCAATCGTTAGAAGATGCGTTGTCCTCACTTATTACCGGCGAAGAGCCGCCAAGGCTTGCCGCTGCTATGCGGCATGCGGTGTTTCCGGGTGGCGCTCGCATTCGCCCCAAATTATGTATTGCCGTTGCCCATGCCTGTGGGGTCGATGATCCGGGTTTAACTTTAGGTGCGGCTGCAGCTATCGAGTTATTGCATTGCGCTTCATTGGTTCATGACGATTTACCTTGCTTTGACGATGCAGCAACTCGCCGCGGTCGTCCTTCCGTGCATGCCGCTTTTGGCGAGCAACTTGCCGTCCTATCGGGTGACGCGTTAATTATTTTAGCCTTTCAAATACTGGCCGATTCGGCTGGAAAAAGTCGGCATCGCATGCCCGCTGTTTTTAAGGCCGTTACCGATGGTGTTGGTGCTTTAAAAGGCATTACCGCTGGTCAGGCTTGGGAGTGCGAACCCAAGGTTTCGTTGGCGCAATATCAGCGCGCAAAAACCGGTGCTTTATTTGCAGCTTCTGCCAATGCTGGTGCTTTAAGTGCCGGTGTGCGAAATCCCGCGTGGGGTCGATTTGGTGAATTGCTCGGCGAGGCTTATCAAATTGCGGACGATATTCGTGACGTGCTAGCGGACCCAATTCAATTGGGTAAACCGATTGGGCAAGACGTTGCATTGGGTCGCCCTAGTTCAGCTTCCGAACTAGGCCTGGATGGCGCGATTGCAAAGTTTGACGAGAGCTTTGAATTAGTTATTGCAAGTATTCCTGATTGCCAAGGAGCGGAGGCGTTGCGAGCCTTGTCGCGTGCCGAATCGGAGCGATTAGTACCTAAAGCGTGGGCGCGTAATTTGTTCCCGAATACAGCTTTACGGGCCGAGCCGCCTTCATCGCGCAGCGTACAACATGCGCCGCCCAATGCGCCTACTGTGCCATCAAACGACCACCAGATTAATTTGACTTCTACCGAACAATTACGTCCACAAAGATAAGTCTAGTTTATGTCAACCTCAATGGATTCGGTTAAACCTAGCATTGCCCCTTCGATTGGCTGGCTGCATCGCCATTTCGAAGGTGTTTTCGATTGGCGTAATCGTCTTTTGATGAGTCGACAATTTCAGCGCTGGGCTGGCCGTTTCCCTCTAACAAGAAGGGTTTCAAAGGCAAAAGCGGCCGAAGTATTTGACCTAGTAGCCGGTTTCGTTTATTCACAAGTGTTGTTTGCCTGCGTGCAAGCTCGCTTGTTTGAATTGCTAGCCAATGGCCCACAATCTAAGCAGTGGATTTCTGAAAAAATTCAGCTGGATGAAGCCGCTACTGAAGTGCTGTTAGATGCTGCAATTTCTTTGCGTTTAATCGAGCCGCGTAGCGGTAATCGTTACGCGTTAGGTATGTTGGGCGCGCCTTTAGTTGGCAACCAACCTGTATTGTCAATGATCGAGCATCATCGTGCTTTGTATTTGGATTTAAAAGATCCGTTAGCGTTGTTAAAACATCGTAATTTTGATACTGCATTAGCCCAATATTGGCCTTACACCCCAGTTGAAAAAAGTGCTGATTATTCGCAGCACGATGCAAGAATAAACTTAAACGTTGCTTCGCATTCAAATACTGGTTTAAACCTCAACGCCAACGATTCTTTAAAAGAACAGGTCGCGGTTTATTCAGGCTTAATGGCCGCTTCCCAACCGTTTGTTGCCGACGAAGTGCTTAATTCGGTTTCGTTTGCACAAACCAAAAGCGTGTTAGATGTTGGTGGCGGGGAGGGTGAGTTTTTATTACGCCTTGCAAAGCATTCTCCCCATTTAAAGCTCACGTTATTCGATTTGCCGGCCGTAGCTCAGCGTGCTGAACTACGTTTTGCGCAAGCCGGAATTAGCGATCGTGCGAATACCTTTGGCGGCAGCTTTTTATCCGACAATTTGCCTACGGGTCACGACACCATTACCTTGCTTCGAGTAATGCACGATCACGACGATCCGCAAGTCATTTTAATATTGCGGGCTATCCGTAAAGCCTTGGCTCCCGGTGGGCGTTTGATCGTTGCCGAGCCGATGGCTGAGACCCCCGGAGCCGAACGTATGGGGCACGCTTATTTTGGATTCTATTTATGGGCAATGGGACGGGGGCGCTCGCGTAGTGCAAGTCGTTTAACGCAGTTGCTGAAATCAGCTGGGTTTGAAAGCGTTCAAGAGTTGCCGAGCCACATTCCGTTACAAGCACGGCTTTTGTCGGCGCGATAAGAACACATTAATGCCTAGTTTTTACGCAACACCCACCGTAAATACAGTGCTCGACGCTTTATTTGCAGTGGGTTTTTCGCTTGAAGATTGTCGATCAAGTTTACAGAATAAAAATATATTTCGTTTTTGTGAAAATAAACCCTCAGATCGATTGACAGCAGCAATAGTAAGGATAGACTGACGTCAACTTATGTTTACACCTAACAAGTCAATCCACCCCACCTTGCTAAGATCTAAGGCTATGGTCTTTCATGGCTCGCGTGATGTTGCACTGACAGAAGTTGAGTTAAACGCTCCCAGTCCAAATGACGTCATGGTGCAAGTAGCTTGGAGCGGCGTTAGTACCGGTACCGAGCGTTTGTTGTGGAATGGGTCGATGCCCAGCTTTCCTGGGATGGGTTACCCGTTAGTTCCCGGATACGAATCAGTCGGCACGGTTATCGGGGCGCCAAAGCATTTAGAAAAGCTAGAGGGAAAAAAGGTATTTGTTCCCGGTGCGCGTTGTTACACAAAGGTTCATGGCTTGTTTGGTGCTTCCGCATCGCGCCTATTGGTTGATTCGGATCGAATTTCCGTATTGCCAGATGCTTTTGATTTAATGGCTCCTCATGCAGAGCCCGTATTGTTAGCGCTTGCAGCCACCGCTCATCACATGATGAAAGTTGGATACGAAGGCCTAAAGCAAGCCGATTGCACGCACTTAATTATTGGTCACGGTGTTTTAGGTCGGCTATTAGCGCGAACGCTAATAGCCAGTGGACATAAAGCGCCGGTGGTTTGGGAATTAAACCAAAGTCGGCGCGAAGGTGCCGTTGGTTACGCAGTAACGGCCCCTAAAGAAAAAACCAGCGATCAATACCATTGCATTTGGGATGTGTCGGGCGATATGAATATCGTCAACACTTTAGTTCCGCATTTAAAACCGGGTGGCCGAATTGTATTGGGTGGTTTTTATCCTGGCTCAATCGCTTTCGACTTTGCCCCTGCGTTTATGCGCGAAGCACAAATTTTAATAGCCGCTCAATGGCAGCCAACCGACTTGGCTGCTGCGATCGACCTAGTTATGCGTGGCCGCCTTTCGTTAGGCGATTTAATTACAAATCACGCGCCAGTAGCTGATGCAGCAGGCGCATATCAGACAGCTTTTCAAGAGGCTGCATGCTTGAAGCTGGTATTTCACTGGGGGCAGCTAAATTGAGTACAACTACCGTTTCAAGTAGTACCGAAATAAAACTAAATTTCATGCCTGTGCAAGCCACGCGCAATGCACAGTTGCGCGAGGAAGCAGCGATAGAGCCCGATCCTGTTCACACTGGTGAAGTTAAAAGCAAAACACAAATTATTGCGATCTACGGTAAGGGCGGTATTGGTAAAAGTTTTACCTTGGCAAACTTGTCGTACATGATGGCGCAAACGGGTAAAAAAGTATTACTCATTGGATGCGATCCAAAGAGCGACACTACTAGTTTGCTGTTCGGCGGCAAAGCTTGCCCAACCATCATTGAAACTTCAAGCAAGAAAAAAGCGGCTGGCGAAGCGGTTGCAATTGGCGATGTTTGCTTCAAACGCGACGGTGTTTATGCAATGGAATTGGGCGGCCCAGAAGTCGGTCGCGGTTGCGGCGGTCGCGGCATTATTCACGGTTTCGAAACACTCGAAAAATTAGGCTTTCATGACTGGGATTTTGATTATGTTTTGCTCGACTTTTTGGGCGACGTAGTTTGCGGTGGCTTTGGTTTACCCATTGCTCGCGATATGTGCCAAAAAGTAATTGTTGTCGCCAGTAACGATTTGCAATCGCTTTATGTTGCTAACAACGTCTGCTCGGCCGTGGAGTATTTCCGCAAGTTGGGTGGCAACGTTGGCGTAGCTGGCATGGTAATTAACAAAGATGACGGTACTGGTGAAGCGACAGCCTTTGCAAAAGCTGCTGGCATTCCCGTATTGGCCGCAATTCCGGCTGATGACGACATTCGCCGTAAGAGTGCCTCTTACGAAATTATTGGACGTCCCGAGAGTCAATGGGGACCGCTATTTGACATGTTGGCAATTAACGTCGGCGAAGCACCGCCAGTGCGTCCGAAACCAATGACGCAAGATGAGTTACTAGGTTTGTTCTCTAGCGAAACTGTAGGTCGCAACGTTGTATTGCAGCCTGCCAGCACAGCCGACATGATGGGTAAAAACGAAATATTTAAAGCGTCGCTCGAAGTTATTTACGACGACGCCTAAATTTTTAACAAACTACATACAAAACTACCACGCTAAAAAACTAAGTTAAACGAGACCCTACACCCATGAGCAAACCAATCATTCCAATCATTTCAGCAGAAGCTTTTGCTGCATTGAACACTGGATTGAATTCCTCGCCGAGTTCTGCGCAAGCATTGCCTACTCTGGATGGAAAAGCGGCAACTGGTGAAATTGTAGATGGACTGGGTTGCCATTCGGGCAAAGATGCAATGCGTGAAGCCGCCTCTAAGGCTGGCAAATCTGAAGTGTTAGCGCAATATGCACGCGATTACCCATTAGCCCCAAAAGATGGCGCGCATGATCAGCCGCAAAGCATGTGTCCCGCATTTGGAAGCCTGCGTGTTGGTTTGCGGATGCGCCGCACCAACGTCATTTTGTCGGGTTCGGCTTGCTGCGTTTATGGTCTAACTTTTACCTCACATTTTTACGGTGCGCGTCGCTCGGTTGGCTATGTGCCGTTTAATTCTGAGAGCTTAGTGACAGGCAAGCTGTTTGAAGATATCCGCGAAGCGGTTCATCAACAAGCCGATCCAGCACGTTACGACACTTTGGTTGTCATTAACTTATGCGTACCGTCGGCAAGTGGTGTGCCTTTGCAATTGCTGCCTAAAGAAATTAACGGGGTTCGCGTCATTGGCATTGATGTGCCTGGTTTTGGCGTACCAACCCACGCCGAAGCAAAAGATGTTTTGGCGGGCGCAATGCTTAAGTATGCTCGCAGCGAAGTGATGGCTGGTCCTGTCCAATCGCCTGCAGTCCGGGTTAAAGATCGGCCAACCGTAACCTTACTTGGTGAAATGTTTCCGGCTGATCCAATTGGAATTGGCATGTTGCTCGAACCCATGGGTTTGGCTGCGGGGCCAGTAGTACCGACGCGCGAATGGCGCGAAATGTATGCCGCTTTAGATGGCTCGGTTATTGCTGCACTTCATCCGTTTTACATTGCTTCTGTACGCGAATTTCAAGCAGCAGGCCGTCCTATTGTAGGCTCTGCTCCGGTGGGGTACGAAGGGACAGCAGCTTGGTTAGATGCAATCGGTGCTGCCGCTGGTGTTAAGCCCGATGCAATTGGTGCCGCCAAAGATCGTTGGCTACCACTGATTAAAAAGACTATTGCTGCAAACCCAATTAAAGGTCGCATTACTTTAAGTGGCTACGAGGGTAGTGAGTTAATTGTTGCGCGCTTGTTAGTAGAAAGCGGAGCAGATTTGCGTTACGTTGGTAGCGCGTGTCCTGCAACGCCTTGGAATAAAGCCGATCAAGAGTGGTTACAAGCGCGTGGCGTGAAGGTTCAATTTAGAGCCTCACTAGAGCAAGACCTTGCCGCAATTGACGAGTTTCATCCCGATTTAGCAATTGGCACTACGCCGGTTGTTCAGGCCGCTAAACAAGCAGCGATCCCTTCGTTGTATTTTACAAACTTAATTTCGGCGCGTCCTTTAATGGGATTGCCAGGTGCTGGTTCACTTGCAAAAGTAATTAATAATGCAATTGGCAACAAACATCGCTTCGACACTATGGAAGCATTTTTCCAAGGCGTTGGGCGCGACCATACAGCCGGTGTTTGGGAAAGTGGCGTTGGTTCTCCAACTGCGAATGATGTACCGCAAGATCGCCCAGATTTTAAAGCCTTTTACAAACGCCAACTCGAGAAGTTAGCCAAGCGCCGTAAGGCTGAGGCGATGATCTAATGTTAATTCAAGATCACGATCGCGCTGGTGGATATTGGGGTGCCGTGTATGTATTTGCGGCTATCAAAGGATTGCAAGTCGTCATTGACGGCCCGGTAGGCTGCGAAAATTTACCGGTTACTTCTGTTCTACATTACACCGACGGTTTACCTCCGCATGAGTTACCCATTGTCGTAACCGGGATCGAAGAGGAACAGTTGGGTCGCGAAGGCACTGAAGCGAATATGAAGCGTGCCAATGCAACACTCGATCCAGATCTACCTAGTGTTGTAGTGACCGGATCGATTGCCGAAATGATCGGTGGTGGTGTAACGCCAGAAGGTACTAACGTACAGCGTTTCTTACCACGCACGATTGATGAAGATCAATGGCAAACCGCAAATCGCTCGATGTTGTGGTTGTGGAACGAATATGGTCTACGTCATATTCCAGCGCGCAAACCTTACGCTGAGCGTCCTGCTGATGAAAAGCCTCGTGTCAATATTATTGGACCTTGTTATGGCACCTTTAATATGCCTAGCGATTTAGCCGAGATTCGTCGCTTAGTACAAGGCATTGGTGCCGAAGTTAACATGGTGTTCCCGTTGGGAAGCCATTTAGCTGATGTGCAAAAATTAGCTGACGCTGATGTAAATATTTGTATGTACCGCGAATTTGGTCGCGAGCTTTGCGAAGCGCTCGAGCGTCCATTTTTACAAGCGCCAATTGGCCTTCACAGCACAACTTTGTTTTTGCGTGAATTGGCGCGCTTGCTAGGGATCGATGCAGAGCCCTTTATCTCGCGTGAAAAACACACCACAATTAAACCAATTTGGGATTTGTGGCGCTCGGTAACTCAAGACTTTTTTGGCACCGCTAATTTTGCGGTTGTGGCTAACGAAACTTATACCCGTGGAATTCGTCATTTCTTAGAAGACGAATTAGGTTTGCCCTGTCAATTCGCTGTGGCTCGCAAACCTGGTCAAAAAACCGATAACGATGAAGTACGTCGGCTTATCGCAGAAAAAACTCCGCTGGTGATGTTTGGCTCGTTTAACGAGCGTATGTACCTTGCTGAAATTGCAACAGGCCCGATGAAGCCAACTTATATTCCTGCATCGTTCCCTGGGGCCATTATTCGTCGTCATACGGGGACGCCATTTATGGGCTACTCAGGTGCGACCTACATCGTTCAAGAATTCTGTAACGCTTTATTCGATGCTTTGTTCCATATTTTGCCTTTGGGCACGGATATGGATAGGAGCGAACCGGCCCCAGCACGAGGCAATCAATCGGTAATGACACCGTTGTCTTGGCATGTTGATGCTCAGCAAAAAATGAGTGAATACATCGATAACGATCCAGTACTAGTACAAATTTCATCAGCAAAGCGTTTGCGCGATCAAGCAGAACGCGATGCGCGTTTACGTGGTGCTACCGAAGTAACTATCGAGCATGTTATTCGCGCTCGCAATACTTTAAGTGGCATTCAAAGTAGTCCGATGGATCAGCAACCTGAGCAGCAAGGTCAGCCGCAACAACCTGGGCATCCCACCCAGAAAACTAACGAAGAACTAGGAGAAACCATATGAGTAGAACTGTAGAGCATATGCGCGAGCATGATGAGCGAGGCTTTGGTGTGTTGTTGCTAATTGCCATTCCGGTGTTTTTAGTTCTTGTTGTTTTTAGTCGGCTATTTACTACGCGCGACACCGCGCAAGTTGGTGAACAACGACCTAGTTTGTTACGCGAAGCAACCGAGTGGGCGCGCTCAACCATTGCAGTGTCGTTTCAAAATTAAAGAGCGTTTTTATGCGCCTTAGTTTTTTTGAAATGAGATTAACCGAATTCGTTTCTTGGTTGGAACGTTTCCCTGCCGCAGGGGTTTCTGCGGTATCGGCCGAAAGGCCAAATAGAAGGAGCTATCACGATGAGTGATCACAGTCGGGCCTCAATCTCAGGTCTAACCGATAGCGAGGCACAAGAGTTTCATCGCTATTGGACACAGGGATTTATTGGTTTCACAATCGTTGGTGTCGTAGCACATGTGTTGGTTTGGGCATGGCGCCCTTGGTTTTAACTGAATTATAACTAGGAGAAATCTATGTGGCGTGTATGGAAACTTTATGACCCCCTTCGTGCAATGGTAGTTCAAGGCGCGTTTTTGTTTGGGCTAGCAGCAATGATTCATCTCATTTTGCTCAGCACCCCAACTTATAACTGGCTTGATGGCCCAAATGCGGCGGCAACAAAAAAATTGCCGGCAGCAAAATAAGTGGGCTCTGCGTTCGGGTTTAAAAATCCCGAACGCAACCTAGCAGTACTGCTTTACAAAAACAGATGTATCGAATAATTAATTAAAACTATCCGAGAGGCCCTGGAGAACATGACATGGCAACTTTAACCTTCGAACGTAAGTACCGCGTACGCGGCGGTACCTTATTAGGCGGAGATCTGTTCGACTTTTGGGTCGGGCCTTTCTACGTCGGATTTTTTGGAGTGACCACGATTTTTTTCGCGGCGCTTGGCACTGCATTGATTTTGTACGGCGCAGCGATTGGGCCGACATGGAATCTTTGGCAAATTAGTATTGCACCACCCGACTTAAAGTATGGCTTGGGCATCGCACCTTTAAAAGAGGGCGGTCTTTGGCAATTTATTACCGTCTGCGCTCTTGCTTCGTTTGTTTCGTGGCTGATGCGAGAGGTCGAAATTTGTCGCAAACTAGGTATGGGATTTCATGTTCCAGTTGCCTTCGGTTTTGCGATCTTTGCGTACTTCACCTTAGTAGTGATTCGCCCTGTGTTACTAGGCGCTTGGGGTCACGGCTTTCCTTACGGAATTTTGAGTCATCTCGATTGGGTTTCTAATGTTGGGTATCAATACCTACATTTTCACTACAACCCAGCCCACATGATTGCAATCACGTTCTTCTTTACTTGCACGATGTTCTTGTCACTACATGGCGCGTTGGTGTTGTCATCAACGAATCCAGGTAAAGGGCAAACAGTAAAAACGGCCGAGCACGAAGATACATTTTTCCGCGATTACATTGGCTACTCTGTTGGTACCTTAGGCATTCACCGCGTAGGTCTGTTCCTAGCCTTAGCCGCAGTTTATTTTAGTGCCCTTTGTATTGTAATTAGTGGACCGTTTTGGACCCGTGGTTGGCCCGAGTGGTGGAGCTGGTGGTTGGCTCTTCCGGTGTGGAAATAATAATAAAACGGCGAATAGGAGAAGACTGAGATGGAATATCAAAACTTATTTACGCAGGTCCAGCCGGTTGGACCAAGCCATCAGGGCGTGCCGTTAGGCAAGGGCAATAGCCCGCGTACTGGACGGAATCCGTGGATCAACCATTTGCTTGGTCGTATTGGTAACGCGCAGCTTGGGCCTATTTATTTAGGTGGTCTTGGCTTGGCGTCACTAATTTTCGGAACCGTGGCTTTTACTTTGATTGGTGTCAATTACTTGTCTCAAGTTAATTGGAATCCAGTCATGATGATCAAAAATTTATTTTGGTTATCGGTAGATCCGCCAAGCGCGAAGTATGGTTTACGGATGCCGCCAATGAATGAGGGCGGCTGGCACATAATGATTGGCATGTTTTTGCTGGCCTCGGTGTTGCTATGGTGGGCTCGTGGCTACCGTCGCGCAAAAGAGTTGGGTTTAGGAACCCATGTGCCTTGGGCTTTCGCTGCCACTATTTGGTTGTTCTTAGTGCTTGGTTTTTTCCGTCCCATCTTAATGGGCAATTGGGGTGAAGGTGTTCCCTACGGAATTTTCTCGCATCTTGATTGGACTGCTGCATTTTCACTACGGTACGGCAATTTGTTTTACAACCCTTTTCATATGTTGTGCATTGTGTTTTTGTACGGTTCGGCCTTATTATTTGCCATGCACGGCGCGACAATTTTAGCGGTTAGTCGCTACGGTGGCGAGCGTGAGATCGAGCAAATCGTTGATCGTGGAACTGCTTCAGAACGTGCCGCTTTGTTCTGGCGTTGGACGATGGGCTTTAACGCCACGATGGAATCGATTCATCGATGGGCTTGGTGGTTTGCTGTGTTGGTTCCGATTACCGGTGGTATTGGAATTTTGTTAACGGGCACAGTGGTCGATAACTGGTACTTGTGGGCTGTTAAACATGGTGTTGCGCCGTCGTATCCAACAATTTGGCCTGGTATTGTTGACCCAGCTGCAGTAGGAGTAAAACCATGATCGTACGACAGTTTAATTTAACCGGACGTTGGCAAACTGGGGCTGCGCTTGTGGCCTTGTTAGGCACTTTGTTTCTTAGCGGTTGCGAGCGGCCTCCGGTAGATGCCAAGCAGCAAGGTTATCGTGGCACTGGCATGGAAAGCGTAACGAATCCACGCATCATCGAAGCGAATGCTTCGTTGCATAAAGCGCCCGATTCGTTACCGGCAGCGCCAAGTGACGGACCGAAAGCAAAAGACGTTTATAAAAACGTTAAAGTGTTGGGTGATTTAAGTGTGGCTGAGTTTACTCGGCACATGGCGCAAGTTACTTCTTGGGTTTCGCCTAAAGAAGGCTGTGCTTATTGCCATAACGTGCAAAATTTTGCGGATGATTCGAAATACCAAAAAGTAGTGGCGCGTCGTATGATTCAAATGACGCAACACATTAATGCTGATTGGAATACGCACGTTGGTAAAACTGGGGTTACTTGTTATACCTGTCATCGTGGGCAACCGCATCCCGAGTACTCGTTTTATAGCCAACCAGCTAAAGGTAAGTTATTTCTGAGTGGTGATAACGGCCAAAATAAACCGTCACCTTCGGTAGGGCTTTCGTCGTTACCTTACGATCCGATGACAAAGTATTTGGTTTCAACACCCACTGCGATTCGGGTTCAAGGCACCGCGGCTTTGCCGTACGGTAACAAAGCACATATTCAAGATGCTGAGGGAACTTATGCGCTGATGATGCATTTTTCCAAAAGCTTGGGTGCCAATTGTACGACTTGCCACAATGCACAGAACTTTCAAGGTTGGGATAACAACCCACCACAAAAAGTGACTGCATGGCATGGTATTCAAATGGTACGCGATGTGAACAAAGATTACATCTTGCCGTTAGAGTCAACTTTCCCAGCCGATCATCGTGGGCCAGCAGGCGATTCAGCAAAGGTAGCTTGTGCAACTTGCCATCAAGGCGCGCAGAAACCATTAAACGGCGCTAGCATGATTGGTGCGCATCCTGAGTTAGCAAAAATTACGGCGGGTCTTGAACCCTATGCAGCGGGTTACACCCCGGTGGCTGTTGTCGCAGCAGTGGTCCCTGCAGTTGCCTCTACCGAAGCAATGGTATTAGGACGTGTTTTATTTGAAGTCAATAAAACGAGTTACGGTAATGAAGGTAAAGCAGAAGTAGCTGCTGCAATTGAAGCGATGAAAAAATCGCCTGAATTGAAAGTAGACATTTCTGGTTTTGCTGATAGCCGAGGCGACCCTGTTAAAAATGGTGAGCTGGCTAAACAACGTGCCTTCGCTGTTCGCGATGCCCTAACTGCCGGTGGCATTGCTGTTGACCGTATCAATTTACGTAAACCAGGAGCACCTGTGGCTGGTGGCTCCGAATTAGATGCCCGCCGGGTGGAGATTACCTCTGCCAAGTGAACTCCTCCTCCACACCGGTCATGCAGTCCGACCGAGCTAAAGTCGATGCCGTAAATGAACTTAGCCGGTCGGATGTTGAGGGCTCTCTAAACAAAAAATCCATGGAAGAACAGCCATGGACTGTCGGCGATCAAGTCACTTCAGGCTCGGTCGCCGTTTTTGTTTTAATGAAGATCGCTCGTGCCAGTTTAGTTTGGGGCTATGGGCGATTTGCGTTTAACTATTTAGATTTACCGCGCATTGCCGGCTTGCAATTTTCCAAGCATTTAGGATCTGGCCACGAAGGTGGTTTTGGTCTACGACCCAGCCTAGATCGCCAAGGGCTGTTTTTAATGTTTGACAGTGAACAAGCGGCCACAGCGTTTGTGCAATCATCACCGCTTCTTGCAAAATATCGCCAGCATTGTGCAGAACTGTTTACCGTCTATTTAAAACCCTATGCCGTTAAAGGTACGTGGTCAGGCTTTGCGTTTGCGCCTACGCAAGTCGAACCACCGATCGATCAACCAATTGCTACTTTAACGCGTGCCAGTATTCGACTGACGAAAGCGAACGCATTTTGGCGTGATGCAAAACCGGCACATGATGCAATGGCTAATGCACAAGGCTGCTTGTTAGCTGCTGGGGTGGGTGAGGCTCCTTTCTTACGGCAGGCAACTTTTACAATGTGGGAAAACGTTGCCGCAATGCATAATTACGCACGCACTGGCGCGCACATGGCAGCGATCAAAAAGTCCTACGGTAACCAGTATTTTTCCGAGTCGATGTTTGTACGCTTCATCGCGCAAGACCCGCAAGGTGTGTATAAAGGCGTACGTTTTGGGTAAGCCCGTGCGCTCCTTTGATTTAACCAAATCTTCGATAACTCGACAAAAAACGATTGTAGTCGGCGCTGGCATTGGCGGCCTAGTTGCGGCTCTACAAGTAGCTGCTTTAGGCGATGAGGTGATTGTGCTGGAGCAGGGCGCGCAAGCCGGTGGCAAGGTCCGTCAAATACACGGGGTAGACTCTGGACCGACCGTCTTTACGATGCGCTGGATACTGGACCAAGTGTTTGAAAGCTGTGGCGAGCGGCTAGAAGATCATTTGCAAGTAACCGCTTTAAATAATTTGGCGCGCCATTGCTGGGCACCGAGCGCTTACGGTTTAAACAACGATGCCCCGTTAGATTTGTTTGCAGATCGCGCCGCTTCAATTGATGCGATTGGACAATTTTCTGGAGCAGCGCAAGCTCGGCAATTTGCTACTTTTTGCGATGAAGCCAAGAAGGTTTATCAAACCCTCGAGACGCCGTATATTCGCAGCCAAAAGCCGGGCCTTTTAAAAATGACACGCGATCTGGGTCCGCGCGGTTTGATGACATTATCCAACTTAGGGCCGTTTGCTTCATTGTGGCAAACCTTAGGTCGACATTTTTCCGACCCACGTTTGCGTCAGCTGTTTGGCCGCTATGCAACCTACTGTGGCGCATCCCCTTGGCTTGCACCCGCTACGCTAATGCTAATTGCCCAAGTGGAAATGGACGGAGTTTGGGCTGTTGATGGTGGCATGCGATCTATCGTAAATGCACTGCAAAAACTATGTATCGCACGTGGCGTTCAATTTCAATTTAATGCGCAAGTTAATTCTTTAGTGGTTATTGAAAATACTGTGCGTGCAGTACGCTTTAGCAGCAATGGCCAAACCGAAGAAATAGCTGCAAATAATGTTGTGTTTAACGGTGATGTTGCGGCGCTAGCGGAAGGGCACTTTGGTGAAGCGGCGCGTTTTGCTGTTAACGCGATGCCAACCAATCAGCGTATTAAGCGTCGATCGCTTTCGGCGCTAACACTGTCGTTTAAAACAAAACAGCCGGTAACAAATTTCCCGTTGGTTCGTCATAACGTATTTTTCGACCAAGGGTATGAACACGAATTTAACGATGTGTTTAATCAGCATCGCTTGCCACAAAATGGTACGGTTTATGTGTGCGCTCAAGATCGCGGTGATGATGCCGTTGCACAAGCGCATCAAGAACACATGTTTTGTTTAATCAATGCGCCCGCCATTGGCGATCAGCCCAATGCAGGCGAAATACTTTCATCTATTGAGGTCGAGCAATGTATTCACAAACATCTCAAGCGGCTCGAATTGTCGGGCTTGCGGGTGTCGATCGATCCGAGTCAGTACACGGTGACTACACCGATTCAATTCAATCAACTGTTTCCAGGGACGGGCGGAGCGCTGTACGGGCAGGCCTCGCACGGGTGGATGAATCAGTTTCAACGGATGGGCGCCCGCAGCCACATAGCGGGCCTCTACCTAGCCGGTGGGAGCGTCCATCCTGGACCGGGGGTGCCGATGGCAGCCATGTCGGGCCAACTGGCGGCCGCGATGCTCAAGGCCGACCGCGTTTCGACGTCCCTGTCCAAAAGGGCGGTTACTGTTGGTGGTACGTCGACGCCTTAAGTGATGATGGCCGCTTTGCGCTGACTTTAATTGCTTTTGTTGGTAGTGTTTTTTCACCGTACTACCGGCTTGACCGATTTCGCGGTATGCCCAATCCCGATGATCACTGTTGCCTTAATGTGGCGTTATACGATTTACAATCCCGGCGTTACCGACGTTGGTGTATGACCGAACGCAGCAAGGATAGCGTTGGGCGCGATGAATCTAATTTTGTGTTGGGACTCAGTAAACTAAAATGGACTAACGATTGTTTAGAAATTGATTTGGATGAATGGAGTTTGCCTATCCCACAAAAAGTGAAAGGCAAAATTCGTGTCTATCCCAAAGGTTTGTCATCGAAGCTTTGGGCTCTCGATCCTGAAGGCGAGCATACTTGGGGTCCAATTGCTACCCAAGGGCGGGTTGAAGTTGAATTAACCGAGCCGCAATTGCAATGGAAAGGCCACGCCTACTTTGATCAAAATGAAGGGCGATCACCAATTAATGCGAAGGATTGTGTTTTTACCGAATGGGATTGGTCGCGTGCTTTATTGAAGGATGGCAGCACCGTAGTTACTTACGATGTGCGAACTAAAATTGCTGCCAAAGATCGTTTATTGGGCCTGCAGTTTTCTAGTGATAGCTCTACGGTGCAAGAAATAGAATTATCGGAACGATATAAACTGAAGCGCACTGCATGGGGTTTACGGCGCTCTATTCGAATACCTAAAGTTATTAGCAATCCTAATAATTTAACTTCGACAGCTGGGGCAACAGCTCCCACGGTTGTAAAAACATTAGAAGACACCCCGTTTTACAGCCGTAATATTGTGCAAGCAAATTGCTTTGGCGAAAGCGTGCAAACTATGCATGAAACCTTGCATGTAAATCGGTTAGCAAGTTACCTAACGCAAGGGATGTTGCCATTTAAAATGCCAAGGGTGCGTTAAGTGTTGGGTTACTTGATTATGCCTTTTGCACGTAACGCAATTAACAATTCTGGTAGTCGGGCTAATGTCTCGGTCTCGCCCGATTTAAATGCTTTTTCAAAAAATGCTCTGCTTGGGCTGGCGATGTAGCCCATATCGGGATGGATTACAAAGTCAGCAAGAGCGACTTCCGGTTGAATACGAGCTAGTCGTTGTGCGTCGCGTTCGAGCCATTTGATGTCCGTTCCTACCGGAGCACTTCCGGGGCGGGCCGATACATCAATTGCAATCACAAATTGGGCACCAGCAGCTCTTGCTATTTTGACGGCAACGGGTAACGATACATCCGCGTCTTCATATTCAATGTTGGTAATGCCAACCGGCGAAATTATTCCGGGTACTGCTGAAGAAGCTCTAATCGCAACGCCAATGTTACCGCGATTGAAAAATACAGGTGTCTTATCGTTTCGGTTGGTTGCCACAATAATTAATGGTTTTAATAATTGTTCGATTGATCGGTTACCTAATTGGTTGCCGACAAAATCTTGCAGCTTTTGTCCACGAATCCAACCACGGTCAGCAAAGGGATTTAAATCAAACAAAGTAAGCGGGCCACCAGCAAAAGCTTCTTCTTGAATTTGTGCCGCTTTGCGACCGTCGGCCCAAAATGCACCAATTAACGCGCCAACACTAGAACCCACAATTAAGTTAGGCTCTAGGCCGGCTTGTTCTAACGCTTTGATAGCACCAATATGCGCATACCCTCTAGGCCCACCGCTGCCCAAGACGACTGCAATTTTAGGGGCGCCAGCAAGGGGCGGCGACACAGCTAAGGCGATTGGAGCGTCTTTTTCTTGGTAGTTAAAAGCGGCGCATCCAACTAACAAAACCGGAATGCAAGTCAATAAAACGCGTTTGGTGAGTTTTGAAAATGTCATTGCGAAATTGAGCCTTAAGTTATGAATACTGGTTTTTTGAAAGCGGGTAGCGTAGCCACTTGAATGTCACTAGCTTGGATCTTTAACCAAAGATTGGATACTGAACTAAAAAATGCGGAATTTGCACTTTATCTGCACTTTCCTAGCCGGAAAAATTTACCTGCTCGAACTCGGGTACTGATTGATTTTATGGTCGATCAATTGCAAAAAGAACCAGATTTGCAGGCTAGCCCCACTCAGTTGCTTGCGCCTTTTATGTTGTAGCTGAACAGCGTAAAATGAATACAATAGCGATCTGTATGTTTTTATCTACCGTGGTCCATTAATTCAATTGCTTTAATTAGCACTTTTAAGAAACGTGTTTATGCCTAGTCCTTCCTTGTATTGTTCTTTGGTTGCCTTGTTTGCGATTACCGGTTGTACAACCCTTGCGCCAGTTGCGACCTCCGTTTCATTGCCTTCGGTCGACCCAAAGTCCGTAGCTAAAGCTCCTGGGGTAACAGCAAATGGACTACCCGCAAGCTCGCCAGCAAGTTCACTCGCAGCAGCCGGCGCACCACTAGTAGCCCAGCCAGCATCTGCCGCGAGTACAGCCCCAATTAGACCATTCAACGATTTGGTTAAAGACGCCAAAATTACTAAAGGGTGGTTCACAACTTACCAAAAAGACGACAAAGTTTGGCTAGAAGTTTTGCCCGAACAATTTAATCAAACCTTTGTTATGTCAATGAACATTACGCACGGCATTGGCGAGAAAAATTTGTACGGTAACTTTATGGGCGGTTACGGCGCTGCTGGGCGTGGCACGCGCATGATTAAGTTTCTAAAATTGAATCCCGGTACCATTCAGGTAATGGCCATCAACGAATCAGTTGGGCCTAAAGACGAAACACCAATTGGGTTAGCAGTGCAACGTGCGTTTTCAGATTCGTTAGTAGGTAACGCCGTTATTGCCAGCGCTCCACACCCAACGCGTAAATCAATATTGGTAGAGTTAAATAGTCTGTTTACCTCGGACATCGCCCACGTTAGTTTTCAGTTAGAGCAGGCCTTTCGGCAAAGCTATGCGTTAGATGCGCGTAATTCGTCGATAGAAAAAATTCGTAGTACTGACGACCAATTAACAATCGCAACTAAATTGCATTTTGGATTGGCGCGGTTGGCGGTACCGACACCTGGGGCGCCTTCCGGTGCACCAGTGCCCTCGATTCCCAGCTTGCTACCAGATGCGCGCAGTTTATTTATGGGTGTGCAATACAACATTGCGAAGTTACCTTCGGTAGTGATGGTTCCGCGTGCAGCCGATGCACGTATCGGCTACTTTAGTACAAGTCAATGGGACTATAGCGATGCGAGCCAACGCGTGCCCCAAGTTCGCCATGTCAATCGCTGGCGCTTAGAGAAGAAAGACGAAGCCGCTGCCCTCAGTGAACCTAAACAACCCATCGTATTTTGGTTAGATAAAAATATTCCAGAAAAGTATCGTGCTTCTATTACCGAAGGCGTCCTAGAGTGGAACAAAGCCTTCGAGAAAATTGGGTTCAAAAATGCCGTGGTAGTTAAGCAGCAAACAGCCACCGATGATTTTGATACCTCCGATTTACGGCATGCATCAATTCGTTGGTTAATTGGACGCGACGTTCCGTTTGGCGCTCGTGGCCCAAGTATTACCGATCCGCGCAGTGGTGAAATTTTAGATGCTGATATCGAAATTTCCGATAGCCAAACACGTGCGCTGACAGCTCGATACCGCGAAGATACTCCACGTCCGGTGGTTAGTAGCGCAGCCGACGAAGCTGCTCCGCGCTCGTTTTTATCAAAAAGCGCCCACTTAGCCGATGGTCATGTTTGCGACTATGCGCATCAAAAAATTGACGATATGATTTTTAGCCTAGAACTGCTAGAGGCGCGCGGTGAAATGGCGATCGGTTCGCCTGAAACCGATGCGTTTATTGCTGCGGGATTAAAAGATTTAATGGCGCATGAAGTGGGTCACACATTGGGCTTGCGTCATAATTTTAGAGCTTCAACTATTTACACGGAAGCGCAAATTTCCGACCCGGCGTTTACCAAGGCAAATGGCTTGTCTGGCTCTGTAATGGACTACAACACTATTAATCTTGGTTTGCCCAATCAACGACAAAGCGAATACTTTATGTCGACGCTTGGGCCCTACGATTATTGGGCTATTGAATATGGTTACCGCCCAATTGCCGCCGCGCAAGAAAAAGACGTATTAGCCAAAATTGCAGGTCGTAGCGCAGAGCCTTTGTTGGCCTACGACACCGATGAAGACGCTGGGTTTCCTGGTCTTGATGGTGTCGACCCTGATATTAATCGTGGTGACTTAACCAATGACCCACTTGCGCATTACCGTAAACGGGTGAAGCTAGTGCGCGAGCTTTGGGATAAATTACAAACGCGTCAGTTGCCTGCTGGTACTTCCTACGAGCAATTGCGCCGTAATTTTGATCGCGGCTTTGCAAACTTAAATTCGATTGCTGACTTGTCAGCCAAATACGTTGGCGGCGTTCGTTTGCTGCGTGATTATTCGGGTACCGGTCGATTGCCAATTACATCAGTGCCACTAAAGCAGCAACGTGAAGCGCTTAATTTAATTGTCGAAAATTTGTTTAGCGAATCGAACTTTGTTTTTGCTCCGGGGTTTTTAAATCGTCTAGCCATCGATTATTTAAATCGCGAGTCGCAAGTTTTTTCTGGCGGTGGGGGCATGATTTCTGGTGTGTCGCTATCGTTACCCGAACGTATTTTAAGCATGCAACGCACCGTGCTTAGTCGCTTAACTTCCGATGCAGTGGCACGTCGTTTAAGCGACGCTGAGGCGCTTAGTGCTGCGGGTGCTGCACCACTAGGTGTTTCTGAATTGTATGCAACGCTTACCAATAAAATTTGGAGCGAACTCGATTCGGGGCAGGCTGTAAGCTCGACACGACGTAATTTGCAGCGTGAACACTTACGTTGGATGGTGACGCTGCTTAAACGGGACGGGGCTGCGGTTCCAGGTGATGCCCGAGGCGCTGCACGAAGCCAAGCGAAAGCGTTGCTAGCCAAACTGGATAATGCAAAGCGCAAGGCAAAAAGTTCCGCTGATCAACGCGCGCATTTTGATGATTCGGCAGATCAGTTAAGGGCGGCTTTAAACGCTTTAGCGATGCGGAGTCCAGCTTGATTACTAAACTTGGTACCTGAGCGGTACCCGTTTAACAAACGAATGATTTCGACCTGAAATTGTTTTGCCGACGCGGATCTGTTAACGCGTTCCGCGCGGGAAACGGCCCTTGGCGGTGGCGAGGATGCCGACGAACTTTAAGTTGATGGGTATGCTACAACGGTACAAATGCGCGCCGAATCCCTTTGCTTTAGGCAACCGTTTCCCCCTAAGTGCCCACCGTTTAGCGGCTATGGCTCGACTAAGGTGATCCAAGCGTTCGAATATGCTGGATACCTAATCGGCGGATAAGCGAAAATTATCGCGATCCAACCAGACCAAAGAAACCAGCTAAGGAATTGCCATGTCGCAGAAAACATTTCGCCTCGTCACTCGTTCAGATTTTGACGGTCTAGTGTGCGCCGTTTTGCTGAAAGAAAAGGGCTTAATTAACGATATTTTGTTTGTGCATCCTAAAGATATGCAAGATGGCAAAATCGAAATCACCGAGAACGATATTACGACTAACTTGCCTTATGTAGCTTCTGCCCATTTAGCGTTTGATCATCACTTATCTGAAACGATTCGCAATACGGGCGAACGAAAAAACCATATCATTTTTGCAACTGCACCGTCGGCGGCACGCGTTGTTTACGATTACTACGGCGGTAAAGAAGCCTTTCCGACGATCTCCGAAGAAATGATGGCCGCGGTTGACCAAGCCGATAGCGCCCAGTATTCCTTGGCCGATATTTTGAATCCTGAAAAATGGACTCTTCTTAATTACTTGATGGATGCGCGGACCGGTTTAGGTCGCTTTCGCCAATTTACAATTTCAAACTATCAGCTAATGATGAAGCTAATCGATTGCTGCCGCACCATGGGCATCAATCAAATTCTTGAGTTGCCGGATGTTGTTGAGCGTCGCGTATTATTTACCGAGCATCGTGAATTAGCCGAGGCACAAATTCGTCGTTGCTCAACCGTATTTGAAAAAACTGTTGTGCTCGACTTGCGCGACGAGGAAACAATTTACGCCGCGAATCGCTTTTTAATTTATGCCTTGTTTCCGCAATGTGATTTATCCATCCATGTGTTGTGGGGCTTAAAGCAGCAAAACACAGTATTGGCTATGGGTAAATCGATTATTGATCGCTCATCCCCGCTTAATGTAGGCGAGCTATGCTTAAAGTATGGCGGTGGTGGTCACCAAGCCGCCGGTACTTGTCAGGTAGAAAACAATTGGGCAGAGCGTTCGCTAGCCGAAGTCATCGAAAATATTTCTAAGACTCGCGTAGTTCGCGCTCCCGCTCTTGCAAGCGCTCGCTAAGCTCAAATAGCCAAACGGTGCGGCCATAAAATGATCGCTCTTTAGGAAGCACCGAGCGAACATAGCCACTTACGCCAGCTAGGGAAGGGGCGTTTGTAACGGCATCCACTAAAAATTGATTGGCATCATCGACATCGGTATTACTGTTGGCGGCTGCACGGCCAAACTGCAGTAAGCGACCCATTGTTGACTGCAATGCACTTCGTGCAATTAACGCGAGTTTTCGGCGCGTACTGACAATGGCCCGATGATTAATCGAGTCCAGTTTGTTTTGCCGAACTTGCACACCAATTTGGGCATACACTTCGGCAGCACTGGTAATAGCAAACTGACAATCGCTGGGCAATTGGCTAATGCCTTGTTTGGCGTGACGATACAAACGGTCCGACACTTTTAATAAGCGCTCGGTGGTGTCGCAAATAGCGGTATTGACATTGGGTTCTTGCAGCCACGTATTAACATCAATGCCGGCTTCGCGCATCCAATGCATTGGCAAATACAAACGCCCAGCGCGGGCATCTTCGCCAACATCACGGGCAATATTGGTCAATTGCATGGCAGAGCCAAGTTCGGCTGCATAATTTAAAGCGCGTGTTTCGCGAACACCCATTAGCAAGGCCATCATCACACCGACCGTACCAGCCACGCGGGCACAGTACTCGTGAAGGTCATCCAAGGTTTCGTAGCGTTTGACTTGAGCATCCCATGCAAAACCCTCTAACAAGGCTTCTAGCAAGGCGCGGGGAATTTCATGTTGTAAAACCACTGGGGCCAACATAATGTCTTCGGCATAGGCGAGTGGGGCTGCACGATAAATATGATCTAGGCGCTCATGCAAATGTGCCAGCGCTGCTGCTTGCGCCGAAGCATTAGGGGCAAGGTCAATTGCATCATCAGCAACCCGACAAAACGCATAGAGTGCTGTTGCGTCAGCGCGCACACGTTTTGGTAGCAAACGTGAAGCCGCGTAAAACGATTTCGAACCGTGACGCATTTGAGCTTCACACAATTTTGCGTGATCGGTGCCCGATGGCAACGTTGTACTTGGTACCGATTGATAAAACGGGTGCGTTGCACTTTGGCTTGATTGGTTTGGTGATGCGTGCTTTAGCGGTACTTGCCCTGGTGATGCGTGCTCTATCGAGGCCCGAGCTACTGCACTATTCATTCTATCCACGAGCTTATCCTTGTTTTTTTAGTCTAAAGTACTGCTTGTTTTACGGCTTGGTTTTTCTAGTTTGCGTTGTTACTTTGCGCTGTTACTTTGCGTTGTTAGTTCACGTTACTACTTTGTTTGACCCATTGATCTGCCGTTGGTAGTACCTTGTCCAATGCTTTAGCCGACGATAAAACGCCCGGCACCCCAGCACCCGGATGAGTACCAGCACCCACCATGTATAGACCTGCAATGTCTTCGCTGCGGTTATGCGGACGGAACCAAGCCGATTGCAAAAGTAGTGGCTCTAAGCCAAAGGCAGCCCCTTTTACGGACAGCAAACGATCGTGAAAGTCTTGTGGCGTTGTCATAAACGACTCGACAATATGTTGGCCTAGACCCGGTAAAACGGTGTCTTCTAAGCGCTTTAAAACCGCTTGCTTGTATTGCTCTTGAATTGCGGGCCAATCGGTGCCGCTGTCAAGGTGCGGAACCGGTACTAGAGCGTAAAACGTATCGCAACCTTCGGGGGCCATTGACGCGTCTGTAGCGGTAGGACGATGTAAATACAAGCTAAAGTCATCGCATAATTGCTTATGTTTAAAGATGTCGTCTAGTAGACCTTTGTAGCGTGGTCCAAGCACCATCATGTGGTGTGGCACATCTTGGTATTGACGGTTTACGCCAAAGTACCAAACGAAAACGCTCATCGAATAGTCGCCACGCGCAAGTTTTTTATCGGTCCATACTTTACGAAATTTTGGATCAATTAATTTTGTGTAAGTCCAGGCTGCATCGGCATTAGAAACGACCAGATCGGCCTTTAACTCGCTGCCATCGCTAAGCCGCACACCGCGTGCAATTGGTTTGCTGCGCGCTACAGTAGACGCATCGATGTTAATTTTATCGACCGTAACACCATAGCGAATTTCACCGCCTAACGATTCAATAAGCTTAACCATCGCGCGCACAATTGCTCCCGTACCGCCGATAGCCCAATGCACACCTTCGCGTCGCTCTAGGGCCGCAATTAATGCATAGGCGCTGGTTACGGCCATTGGGTTGCCACCAATTAAAAGCGATTGAACGCTCAGCACCATGCGCAGCTTTGGATTCTTTACGTGTTGACACACCATTGTGTACAAACTGCGCCACGCGCCCATTTTAATCATTGCGGGTACGGCACCAATTAAGTCGGCTAGGGTATCGAATGCGGTATCGGCCATTTGTACAAAGCCAAGCTGGTAACAGCGCTCGGCTTCGCTTACAAAATAGTCGTAACCTTTTAAATCGTCGGGTGCAAGGCGCGCAATTTCTTCGCGCATTTCATCCATTGTCCCGCGATAGTCAAAATGTGTGCCGTCATCGAATCGGATTCGATAAAACGGGTCCATTAGACGTAAATCAATGTCGTCCTCGAAACGCTTACCGGCCATGGTCCATAACTCACGCAATAGATGTGGGGCCGTAATAATCGTCGGGCCTGCATCGAACACATAGCCATTTTTAAAATAGGTGTAAGCACGACCGCCTGGGCTATCGAGTCTTTCCAAGACGGTAACTTGATAGCCTTTGCACAACAAACGAATCGCTGCCGCTAAACCACCAAAGCCGCTACCGATAACGATCGCTTTAGCTCCGGAGCCACTACTATTGGCTTGGTTTGATAGGGTAGTATTTTTGTCAGTGCTGATCCGATTGTCATTATTGTGGCTATCGTTATTGCGACCATCAATCTCGCGTAATGAAAGGTTTGATGGAAAAGTGGTGCTGCTATTCATGTTGATCGTCCTTACGTGCGGCCCAAGTCCAAAGTGCCGAGGGTTTAATGGGCAAGACCATGAACCAATGCTCAATCATGGCGAGGACAAGTAACGATGCGGCCAGTAATATGCCGGTCGTTGTCGCGCTGCTTGCGTTAGCATTGAGCGCGTAATAAATCATGGCAATGGTAGCGCCAAGGCTGCCCAGTACCGAAAAAGGAAATAACCAATTCATTTTTCGGACTCGGAAAAAACTACCAAGATAGGCCATGTGTTTGGGTAACATTTCAGTGCCTAAATTACGCACACCCAAAAACAAATTAAGCTTCGCGCTAGTGCGCATTACCCAAAGAACTAGAAAAGTCCACAGCGCCACTTTGTTGGGTCGTCCAAGGCTGACCCATAAGACCAACACGCCAGCAAAAGCGATCATTAATTCGTGATACAGCACGGCGCCTACAGCGGCTGTAAAACGGCGCTGGCTAGTAGCGCCAACCGGTAGCGCTTGTTTCATCGGTCCGGTAACCAAGCCGCTTAAAAAACTGACCTCGACCCAAGCCCAAACTAAAATAGCGCAAAAAAAGCCTGCGTACGCTGCATTGGGGGTATCAATTAAATTGATATGGGTTAAGCAATACAAACTACCGAGCGCTAACAGTCCTGAAAAAAACAAGGTAATGCGTATGCTGACCGCGCGCTTATCGAGCAACAAAATTAAGCCGGTACTAACCCACCACACTAATGTGGCAAAGGCGAAGGGTTGCCAAAGCTCAGACATAGATTTTATTGATCTACCAAGCCGGGCTCACCCGTGTTTGCTCGGGCAAGTCGTGACGATTAACAGGTAAGCAATACAGTTTTAAAAACGTAAATCCACCTTGCAACGCAGCCGACGCTTGGCCTAGTTTACCCATTAAACCGCCACGTGCAGTTGCCGTTTCCATTTTTTTAGAAATGGTTACCAGCTGACGTAAGCCCTTTAGGAAAGCGGGGTTGTCGAGATCTAAACTAAGCGGAAATACTTGCTTCGAAATTTCATTGGTAATTTGAAATACCTGCATGTCGTATTGATCTGAATCCAGACCCATTGCCTGATGTAGTAAGGGGCGGGCATGATCGCGCACATACATAGTGGCATACACGGCGAGCAAGAAAAAACGAATCAGTAATTTGTTACCACCACGGAGTAAATGTGGATTTGCGCGCATGATTAGGGCAAATGATTCACCGTGGCGAAACTCGTCATTGCACCAACGCTCAAACCAACGAAAGATTGGGTGAAAACGCTTATCAGGGTTGCGTTCGAGTTGGCGATAAATACAAATGTAGCGGGCGTAACCAATTTTCTCGGACAGATAGGTCGCGTAAAAAATATATTTTGGCTTAAAGTATTTGTAAGCCTTAGTACGCTTTAAGTCACCTAAATCAATCCCTAAACCATAGTCCTTTAACGACATATTTAAAAAATTGGCATGACGGGATTCGTCGCGCGCCATAAAGGTCATTAAGGCTTTGATATCTGGATTGGTGACTTGCTTTTTAATTTCGTTATACAACACGCAGCCAGAAAACTCTGAGGTTAAAGAGCTGACCAGAAAATCGAGAAACTCTTGACGTAGTTCGGGGGGAAGTTCTTTGATTTCTTTGGCGAACTGTTCATCGCGTTGAAAGTGATCGTGGTTATTATCGCCCTCGTACTCGCGCATCATTTGATCCCACTCGGCACGCACGCTGCTAATATCAAGCTTGTCCATAGCAGCATAGTCGGTGCTATAAAATCGAGGGGAAAGTAAAGAGCTGGCACGCGCGCGTTCCGAAGCGTCGGCGGGTGATGCAATAGTTTCTTGAATCATTTAGCGGTCACGTTTAAAAGTTTGGAGAACTGGGATGCATTGGTCGAGCCGAATGCGGCCATCTCAATGCCGCGCTCGGTAACGGGGTCGACCAAGGTGACACGGCCATCGGCTAAGCGACTTAAAATAAAAGGTTGATCTGCACCAACGCCACGACGAATTCGTTCACTAGCTAGTGCGCGTAAGACATTACGAACAAAGCTGGCTTCACCCACAAAAGTAGAAACGACAGTGTTGGTTTCGTGATTGATAGCAACGACAGCACCGGTTTTGCTATCTTCAAAACGCAGCTGCAAAGATTCGACAATTGCTGCTTGTTGGCTTGAGGCAAATGGTGCCGACAGGCGCTCGCTAATAAAGATAAAAGCACCCAAGGCAAGCACACAAGCCATGATAAAAAACAGAGGTTTTTGGCTGGGCCGACCTTGCACGTTTTGCATGTTTTGCACGGTAGCTGGTTGGGTTTGGTTCATCATTAAATCGACTTACCGTTGGCGGTACTTGTGAACATATAGGATGGCTGTGCAGTTGCACCCGTTGGCGCTTGTACGCCAGATGTTGGTGCAATGGCGCCGGTTACGCTAATGGGCGCTACGTTGAGCGAAGCATCGCCACGCGACTCTTGCCAAGCTTTACTTAAAATTTCGGCTACTGGGCCGACATTGGACAAACAACGTAACAAAGGCTGCGGATGCGCAAGCTTCCACGCGCGAACGTGTGGCCACAGGTTGATCCACGCAATTTTGTCGGAGCTTTGCAGTTCTAACGCGATGTCGCCCGAACCATCCGGACGCCTTAACAAATTAGCGGCGGCAATTCTGGCATACGGTAAATTGTAGGTTAGTGTTAGCGCGATACCAATGCGCATCACGATACGTTTGTTGGTGATGGTGTACACCGCATTATTAGCCATGGCCCAAGCCAGATAGGCAAAGCAGGCAATGGCAAACAACACAAACGGCGTGGTTTTCATGAGAGCGATGGCAACACTACTGAGGCTGGCAGTCTCTGACCAAACACCAAAGGCTTGAACAGCAAGTAACAAAACAAAGTAAATTACAATTGCGCGCAAACGAATAATGCGTAACGCAACTAACTTCCAGTCGGGCGATCCTTGCCAAAGCATTTTTTCTTGCTCAGGCAGTGGCTCTGGAAGGCCTAACTCGGGCTCGTAATCGTGCTCAGGAATACCTGGTGGAAAGTGGCGGTGTTCGCTCATCATTGTTCCTTTGTTGTCGCTAACTTCTTAAAAAACAACGCATTATTTTTAACGCGTTGATTCACATCCTGTAATTTAAAACTAAACTTATTTTTACAACCAAACTTCGGCACGTTGCGGTGTTGCGTATAAAGTGCCGGCACCGTAATAAGCCATAATTTTTTCTTCTTCCAACATCGTTATTTGGTCGGCGTGTTTGGTACCTGGAACGTCGGCAAATTGAGTGCTTAAAATGCTCTCTACTTTCACCATACCACGATGTATACGCACAAAGTTAATAGGCACTAAAACGCGGCGTGTTATTCCAGCGGCGGTACGAACTTCTAACTCGATATGACGGAATACCATTTCGCCACGATCAATCCAAATATCAACGACTTTGCCAGCAGTAGCATCATCGGCACCGACTACAGGTAAGCCAATTGGGTTGGTATCGTTAGCGGAAACTTTGTAATCTTTAACAATACGTAATGGTGCTAACAACGTTTCATTATGCGTTGTCATTTCGGGGTGATCAGCACGATCAGCCCATGCGCCTGGGCCAACACCGGCCAACAATGGATTACCGATAGGATCAAGCGGTGCGCCGTTGTATTTGTTGGCGGGGCGCGCATTTAGTTTTTGTGGCGATTTTTCATAGTTTGGCGAGTTTACTTCGGAGCCATTGGCCAACTTGTAGGTCTTTTTCGGTGGCATATCGATTAAACCTAGTGAGGTGGTCATGCGACCACCTGCCGTGTGATTTTCCAGCGGAAAACCTTCACGCTTACTTTCGCGTTGAAGATAGTAAATAAGACCGGCAAAAGCGATCCAAAAAACGTAAAGCACTAGTTGGGCAACATCCACATAACTAGTAATTGCAGCGTGATTCATGTTGAACTCCTCGGGTTGGGGACTATTTTTATGGGGGGATTTTTACTAATTGGGTAACTCTGATAAACCAAACTTCTTTTTCGATTCGGTGTCATCCGAATAGTTCGTGCTAAATCGCGCTAATGGGCCAATAACTACTAAGGCAACTAGCAGCATTATGATTTCTAGGTGATACACAAAACTATAGCCCGTGGCTGGAATGGCTAAGACCGAGCCCAACGCGCCGTTGCTAGCAAGTGAGCCAACAAAATCGCGCAATCCGCCGCCTAATGCAATGGCGAGGCCAGTACATGTTGCTTGAGCTGCGCCCCAAGCGCCAAGGGCCAGTCCGTTAAAGTTTTGTGCGGGTACTTTTGCATCATTAGCCTGACGAGGTGATGCGTGTAAGTCCATCCGCATCGCTGCGGCTAGTGTGGCCACTGAAAATAAACCAGCGCCCAGTCCAATCAAAAATGCGCCGACTCGAAACATAAACGGCGATCCGAAGGGTTCGGCAAAAATGACTAGTGAAAACGCCGGTAATCCTACGAGCAACCCACAAGCCGCAATACGATGTGGATTAGCACCACGGTTCAAAAAGTAAGCTGCAAACAAATAGGCACAAACCGCGCCGCCGGCTAAAACCGCAGTTAGTAGCGTTGTGCCGCTAACGCTCAGTCCTAAAATCTCAGCGCCGTATGGTTCTAAAATAATGTCTTGCATTGCAAATGCGGCACTGCCTAAACCAACCGCAATTAGATAGCGACGGGCTTCTGGTTGGCTAATCAAGCGCTGCCAACTTAGGCTAAAGCTGCTTGTTTCAGCGACTACATAAGTGCCTTGGCGGCGGCGCGGCTCTTGCTTCCAGCTGGCAATCAAATTTAACAAAACTGTAACCACTGCTGCGCCTTGCACGACTTGCACTAAGCGGGTGTTACTAAAGTTGGCGAGCAGGGCGCTAAACACAATACCGCTGACTAACATACCCACTAACAACATGACGTACATTAAGGCAACAACCCGCGGACGTTTTTGTTCCGGCGCTAAATCGGTCGCTAATGCTAGGCCGGCCGTTTGGGTTATTTGTAGACCAATGCCCACCATTAAAAAGGCTGTTGCGCTTGCGCATTGACCCAATAACTTTGCGCCGTCTTGCGCTTGGCTTAATAAAATTAGTGCGAACGGCATGATCGCTAAGCCACCAAACTGCAGCAAACTTCCGCTCCAAATGTAAGGCACGCGCCGCCATCCTAAGACAGAGCGGTGTGTATCGGACCGGTAACCCATAAAAGCGCGAAATGGTGCGGCAAGAATTGGTAAGGCAACCATTAGCGCTACGATCCAAGAAGCGACGCCTAGTTCGATAATCAAGACGCGATTAAGCGTGCCAATCATTAGCGCGGTACACAAACCAACTGACACTTGAAAAAGTGAAAGACGTAGCAAACGCGACATGGGTAAATCGTCGCTTGCTGCGTCCGCAAAAGGCAAAAATTGTGGTCCAACTTTCTTCCAAGCATTGATACCCGCTTGGTTCCATAAATCGCCGAGGCGATTCGGTTTTTGACTTGCTTGAGTTTGCGCGTTCATTGTTTTTTTAACTCCAAAGCCTGCGAGGTATAAAAGCCGCTACTAATGCGACCCGTTTTACCAAGTGACCAGTCTTTTAAATCGGCCAGAGCCGATTCGATTTTGCGTTGAGCAATGGGTTCGATGCGCGGTGAGCGATCTTTGCTTGGAAACAACTTACCAACGTTATGCATAACTTCGAGAAAAGGATTGCTAGGAGCGTAAGTAAAAATAATTTGGCTCTTGCAATTTTTGCTTATACGCTCGAGTACTTCAATGCTGTGGGCTAAGTTGTAATGGATAAGGCAGTCCATGCTGATAATGACATCAAACTGACCTAAGTTTGGTTCGAGCAAGTCGCCAGCCAGCCAGCAAACACCCGCTTGATTCGCGTCGGCTGCAAGTGATTCTTTAATGTCGCTGAAGGTAGTACCACCGAGGCTAACAATTTCGTCCGAATAACGCGCTTTAGCGACGTCGATAAGCGCGGGCGATAAATCGATGGCTACGACGTGCGCACCACGCTTGACTAATTCGATCGTCATTGCCCCTGGTCCGCATCCCGCATCCAAAATACGAAGGCCTTTACAGTTTCGCCCAGTTTGATCCCCATCTGGCAGCCACGACAAAATTTGCTCGCGCATCGCATCACGGCCTTTACGGACGGTCGCGCGAATTTTGCTTACCGGTGCGTCAGAAGTAAGTTGTTCCCACGTTTTCGCGGCAGTACGATCGAAATACTGCTCAACGCCATCGCGTTTCGCAGCATATCCGGTGGGGAGCGACTGGGTGGTTGCCACGATCAATCGAAACCGAGCAAGTCAAATATTTCGCGATCTTTCAAGGCAGTCGCTTCGATCCCTTTTGTGCCAGCCCAAAGATTGGCGGCCAAGCGCATATATTCGTTTTGCACTTTTAGCAATTCGGGTGAGTCTTCCATTTCAAAAAGAGTGGCTTTTTTGAGGCGGCTGCGGCGAATGACATCGAGGTCTGCAAAATGCGCCATGATATCGAGCCCGACGCGGTCATTGAATTTTTGAATTTGATCAGTGTCGGCGCTACGGTTAGCAATAACACCGCCCAAACGTACTTTGTAGTTTTTCGATTTGGCGCTAATCGCTTGGACAATACGATTCATTGCAAAAATAGAATCGAAATCGTTGGCAGTAACAATCAGTGCGCGGTCAGCGTGTTGCAGTGGAGCAGCAAAACCACCACACACTACGTCACCCAAAACATCAAAAATAACCACATCAGTTTCGTCTAATAAATGGTGTTCTTTTAAAAGCTTTACTGTTTGTCCAACAACGTAACCACCACAACCAGTTCCTGCAGGCGGGCCACCAGCTTCAACACACATCACGCCGTTGTAGCCCTCAAAAACGAAGTCTTCAACGCGCAATTCTTCGGCGTGAAAATCAACGGTTTCTAAAACATCAATAACCGTTGGCATTAACTTTTTGGTTAATGTAAAGGTCGAATCATGTTTAGGGTCGCAGCCAATTTGCAAAACGCGTTTACCTAGCTTGCTAAAAGCGACCGATAAATTAGATGAGGTTGTACTTTTGCCAATACCACCTTTGCCATAAACGGCAAAAACTTTGGCTGTACCAATTCGTAAATTGGGGTCTAACTGAACTTGCATGCTGCCTTCGCCTTCAGTCAGGCGTGAGCCGATATTGCCCTTGCTTGGACGACGAATCTCGTCGATCCCGACATTAATATTCATGCAGCAGCTCCCTGTTTCATTGTTGTGTTTGTATTGTTATTAGATTGCGTGTTTTTGTTATTGCTTTTGTGATCAAACAAGCCCTCAAGTCGATCTTCAATTTCGTCACTTGCTTGTTGTAGTGCTGCAAGTGTCTCTGCGTCAGGTGTCCAGAACTGGCGTTGGCTAGCCTCAAGTAACCGGCTTGCTACTTTTGCAGCGGATGTTGGGTTTAATTGGGCCAGTCGATCACGCATCACTGGGTCGAGCATAAAAGTTTCTGAAATTTCTTTGTAAATCCACGGTTGCACTTGGCCGGTCGTAGCAGACCAACCCATTGTGTTGGCAACGTGCTGCTCAATTTGGCGAACGCCTTCGTAACCATGATCCAGCAAACCTTCGTACCACTTTGGATTTAGTGTGCGGGTGCGGGTTTCTAGAGCAACTTGCTCTGACAGCGTACGGATAACACCACCGCCAACTTGGCTTTGGGTTTGATCGCTAATGTAAACCGGCATCGAAGTATCTGCGGCACCGCGTAAGCGTTTCGCGCGTTGTACCGCTTTGCTAACGCCACCAAGGGTGTCGAAATAGGTATCTACAGTTGTAACGCCTAGCTCTACAGACTCAAGATTTTGGTAGGCTAAATCTACGCCAGCCAATACAGCATCTAACAGCTTTGGCTGCGCACTGGCCATACCATTGCGACCGTAGGCAAACCCTTTGCGCTGCGCATAAGTTTCGGCTAATTCGTCACCGTTTTGCCAAGCGCTGGAATCGATTAGTTGATTGACGTTTGCGCCGTATGCACCTTCAGCGTTACCAAACACACGCAGAGCAGCGGTCTCGATAGTGCCGCCATTTTCTGCAACGAATGCCAAAACATGTTTGCGAATAAAATTGCGCTCGATTGGTTCTTCGGCGGTTGCCGCTAAAAAGGCAGCTTCAGCTAACAATTTAATTTGTAACGGTAGTAAATCGCGAAATATTCCCGAAAGGGTGAGCACTGTATCGATACGTGGGTGGTCTAACTCATCAAGCGGAATTAGCGTGGCACCAGCAAGTCGGCCATAGCTATCAAAGCGCGGTTTTGCACCCATCAGTGCGAGCGCTTGGCCGATTGGCGCGCCTTCACTTTTTAGATTGTCGGTGCCCCATAACACTAAAGCAATTGTTTCTGGCATTGGATTGCCGTCGGCCATGTGGCGAGCCAATAGACGTTGGGCTTGGCGAGCGCCATCGACAACGGCAAAACTACTTGGGATACGGAAAGGATCGAAGCCATGCAAGTTACGGCCAGTTGGCAACACAGCGGTAGAACGCAGTAAATCGGCACCTGGGGCAGGGCGAATAAACTTACCATCAAGCGCGCGCAGCAACCCTTCGATTTCGCAATTTTGAAGCAGCAGTTGGCGAATTTTTTCCATCTCAACTAACCAAGTGGCGGCACCTTGTTCTGAGCCACTGATTAAATACTGCGCCGCTTGCTCAGCAGTCTTTCCGTCAACCAAGGCTTCTAAAGCTGCGATGACTGCTGGAATGCGCGGCTGGGCGTAAGTACTTTCAGCAATCATCATCAACATGTCAGTCATTGCCATGCGACTTAATTGTGATCCAACAACATGCAGCCCGTGAGGAATTAAGGTGTACTCAACTTCAATTACTTTAGCGTGTAAATCGGCCACTAAATTATCGGAATTGGGCGATTTTAGCGTGTCAGTTGGCGCAATTAGCTCGAGCTCTTGACCTTGCTGTTCAATCAATTGCAACAGTTGATTGCGTTCGCTTTGTGCATCGTTTGACAACGAACGATAACGCTCCATTGATGCTTTTAAGTCAGCCAAACCTTTGTATAAACCGGACTGAGCAACTGGCGGTGTTAGGTAACTAATTAAAGTCGCGCTACCGCGACGCTTAGCAATGGCACCTTCACTAGGATTGTTAGAGGCATACAAGTAAAAATTAGGGCTATCGCCAATTAGGCGGTCAGGCCAACAATTGCCCGATAAGCCCACTTGTTTACCCGGCATAAATTCGAGCGCGCCGTGGGTACCAAAATGCAAAATTGCATGTGCAGCAAAGTCTTCGCGCAAGTAGCGATAAAACGCTGAAAACGCGTGCGTTGGAGCCGAGCCTTTTGCAAAAAGCAAGCGCATCGGGTCGCCCTCAAGGCCAGTCGATGGCTGAATCGCTACCATCACGTTGCCAAACTTAGCACCTAAAATAAAAATTGATTGTCCATCAGACAAATGACGGCCAGGCGCAGGTCCCCATTGCGCTTCAATTTCGGCAAGCCACGTTTCGCGGCGAACATGATCATCGGTTGCAACGCGATCAGCAACATTGGCTAAAGCACCATATTGTTTGGCATTGCCTTCAATTACGTTATTGCGTAGAGCTGTGGAGTCTGACGGAACATCAACCGTGTAACCTGCCGCCTTCATTGCAGTTAAGGTATTAAATATTGATTCAAAAACGGACAAAAACGCAGCCGTACCGGTGTTACCTGCATTGGGCGGAAAATTGAAAATAACAATAGCTACTTTACGCTCGGCTCGCTCGGATTTGCGCAACGCAATTAGTTTAGCGACACGGCATGACAATGCATGCGCGCGTTCTGTGTGTGAACACATGTCATGCTCGCCATTAGCACGGCTACTGCGGCCACCAAAAATAGATGAACCGGTAGCGCCATCTAACTCGGGAATCGCTACCATGATGGTTGATTCAACCGGCATAAGGCCGCGATCAGAATCTTCCCATTGTTCGATAGTTTGAAACTCAACTGGCGCTACACCAATATAAGGTACATCTAATTGCGCCAAAATTTCTTCTGCCGCGCGCGCGTCGTTGTAAGCCGGGCCGCCTACTAAAGAAAAACCGGTCAGAGAAACCAAGGCATCAATTGTTGACTGACCTTGGTTCATAAAATACGCTTCAATTGCGGGACGTGAATCTAGACCTGAAGCAAATGCGGGAATCACTTTAAGACCTTTGGCCTCAAGCGCAGTAATTACGCCATCGTAATGCGATGCGTTGCCAGCTAATAAATACGAGCGCAACAGCAATAGGCCAACAGTTCCGTTACGACCTGTTTGTGCTACTCGCGGCAAGTCTTGCAACCCCGTAACCATATTGCTGGTTGTGGCACGTAATTGTGGGTGATACAGACCAAGGTCTGGATAATCAACGGGCGCTGCAGGCTTGCCTAGGCCACGTAAAGCGGCTCGCGGACCCGCTGCATAACGATGAACTAAAGAATGAATTAGGGCCGCAATGTTGGCTTCCGAACCTGCTAGCCAATATTGCATGCACAAAAAATACGCGCGTGCATCTTGTGCAGTACCGGGAATAAAACGCAAAATTTTCGGCAAAGTACGCAAAACTTTCATTTGCTTTTGGCCACTGTCTTTTTGACCAGCCTCGGGCTTAGTTTTGCCGCGTAGTTTTTTAATTAATCCTAATAAGCCAGTCGCCTCTTTGTCCATCGACAAACCACCCATGCGGGTTAGTTTGGTAACGTCCGTGGCACTCATTGCACACACCATCGCATCACAGTGGTCGCGACGTGCTTGCAGCGCACTTAGGATAGGGGTGTAGTGGTCTTCGATAAACAACATCGTGCAAATAACGATGTCCCCTTGGGCAATATCGTTTAAACACTGGCCCAACTTAACTTGATCTTGGCTCCATTCACTAGCGGCATGCACAGTAAAGTGCAAACCGGGAATTAACTTGTTTAAGGAATGAGTTGCGCGCTCGGCAGCACTAACTAAATGGCTATCCATCGTAATTAATACGACACGCATAGCAACGGTGCCGTCGCTCGCGCTACGGTTGCTTATAACTCCTGCGCCGAGATTAACGGCTGAAGTGAGCTTTGGCATCGTATAAAGTTCCGATTTCAATGATTGAAATACCGTTTTGACGGGCAAATGTTTCAGTATTGCGTCGTGCTTTGCCGCGCACGAAAAACGGAATCTTTTTTAATTCAGCTTCTGCTTCGGCGGACCAACGGGCTTCATTGGCGGCTTCGGCTTTCGTTGCAGAAACTGTGCTGGTGTTTGCATCGGCAGCGCTTAAATCAACTGTGCTCGAATTTAAAACCTGCACTTGAACCATTGCTGATTCAGTTTGGTGAACTTCAATTTTGTCTGCTGCAACGTCGGTGCTTTGTTCTGTAGAGTTGATTGCCTCTGACGCTTGCGCGGCGCTTGATGATTTACCAAGATGCGATGCGCCAGCGCCATCGTTAAACTCGAAGTCGTCGCGGAACATGTGCAACAAATGTTCTTCAAGGCCCATCATCAATGGATGAACCCAAGTATCAAACAACACATTCGCGCCTTCGAAACCCATTTGGGGCGAGTAACGCGCGGGAAAATCTTGAACGTGTACTGGAGCGGAAATAACGGCGCAAGGCACACCGAGCCGCTTTGCCATGTGTCGTTCCATTTGTGTGCCCAAAACTAATTCGGGGTGCAGGGCTTGAACTTGTTCTTCAACATCCAAATAGTCGTCGGTGATTAGCGCTTCAACGCCATAGTTTTGCGCTAACTGACGAATGTCGCGAGCAAATTCGCGGCTGTAAGTTCCGAGTCCTACGACTTCAAAACCTAACTCGCGGCTGGCCACTTGTGCAGCACCAATGACATGGGTAGCATCGCCAAAGATAAACACACGTTTGCCGGTAAGGTAAGTTGCATCAACCGATTCCGAATACCAACGTGAACGATTGTTTGATGCGTTTTGTGCAGCTGCGCGAGCTTTTACTGGGTCGAGGCCGGCAAGCTCGGCGACTTCATCGATAAAGGCCAATGTGCCCTTCAAACCAATAGGTACAGTCGTTGTAAAGGGCTGCTTAAACTGGCGCTGTAAAAAGTCGGCAGTTGATTGACCGATTTCACGATAAAGAACCACATTAAAATGCGCTTGATTTAGGCGACTTAAGTCATCGGGGCTAGCGTTTAACGGGGCGACAACATTCACTTGAACGCCAATAGATTCGAGCAATTGTTTAATTTCTTGCAAATCATCGCGGTTTCTAAACCCTAAAGAACTTGGTCCAAGAATATTGCAAGTTGTTTGAGCGATTACTTGATCGGCATCGCGCGGTTTTACTAAAGCACGAGTAATGCGATAAAAAGTTTCTGAGGCGCCCCAGTTTTCTTTACGTTGATACGAAGGTAACTCTAAAGGCACGACCGGAATGGGCAAGTTAAGTGCCTCAGACAGGCCAGCGGGATCGTCTTGAATTAGCTCGGCGGTACAAGATGAACCCACTAACATTGCCGCTGGTTTAAAGCGTTCGTAGCTGGCGCGAACCGAATTTTTAAACAGCTCGGCAGTGTCGCCACCTAAGTCGCGCGCTTGGAAGGTAGTGTAAGTGACTGGCGGACGCTTGAGGTCGCGCTGAATCATGGTGAATAACAAGTCGGCGTAAGTATCGCCTTGTGGTGCATGTAAAACATAGTGCACATCGCGCATAGAGGAAGCAATACGCATCGCACCAACGTGTGTTGGGCCTTCGTATGTCCAAAGCGTTAATTGCATGGTTCGGTTTCCTAGGCGCTAAGTTTGAGTCGACGACGCAAGGGGCGTGCGAATAATTCTGCTAAATCGGCCGCTTGATCAAAGCCATGAATTGGGCTAAACACTAATTCGATGGACCACTTGGTTGAAATGCCCATAGCCTCAAGCGGATTAGCTAAACCTAAGCCACAGACAACTAAGTCAGGTTGAATGGCGCGACAACGATCCAATTGTTTTTCTACGTCTTGGCCTTCGGATAAATTAGTGCCTTCTGGCAACCAGGCTAATTCGGCTTGCAAATGGGTACGTTGCAAATACGGGGTACCAATTTCTGTTAACTGCATGCCCAATTCGTGATGTAAAAACCGCGCCAATGGAATTTCGAGTTGAGAGTCGGGGAACATAAATAAGCGCTTGCCTTCTAGCTCTAAGCGATAACGGGCTAGCGCCTTAGTTGCGCGTGCAGCAGGAGCCTCAATGGCACGATCAAATGTAGCTTGATCAACTTGAAAATGGCTAGCGGCAGCAGCAAGCCAAGCGGTTGTACCTTGCACGCCAAAGGGAAAAGGGGCCGCAATATACTCAGCGCCACGGTTATCTAGTGCTTTCGCCGTATCGTTTAAAAAAGGCTGTGCTAACAAATATTTAGTACCTGGGCCAACAACAGGTAATTGAGTCGAGCGGCGCGATGGTAAAAAGCTAACGTTATGAATGCCCATTGCTTTAAACAAACGCAAAAACTGATCTTCGACAATATCGGGCAAGCTGCCCGCAATAATTAAATCTGCTGCTTGTGATGCGTGGTTAGTTGTTTCAATTTGTGCGGCTGGCTTTTGGCCCATTAGTGGTACTAACGCTGCTAAACAAGCATCTTCGCCTTGAGTGAATGTGGTTTCAATTCCGCTGCCCGAATAATTTAGTACGCGCACAGCAGGCGAGTGACGCTGCGATAAACGCCACGCAGCGCGTGATAAGTCGAGCTTAATGACTTCTGAAGGGCAGGACCCTACAAGAAATAGCATTTTAATATCTGGACGGCGTGTAAGTAATCGGTTTACCACGCGATCAAGCTCTTCGTTTGCGTCGGCTAAGCCCGCCAAATCGCGTTCGTCGATAATGGCTGTTGCAAAGCGTGGCTCTGCAAAAATCATCACGCCAGCAGCTGATTGAATTAAATGCGCGCAAGTGCGTGATCCAACTACGAGAAAAAACGCATCTTGCAATTTGCGATGCAACCAAATAATACTGGTTAGGCCACAAAACACTTCACGTTGGCCGCGCTCGCGCAGTACCGGGGCATCGGTGCAACCACCACTAATTTGATGAATTGGTATGACCGCTTTACTGCTAAGGCCTGGGCGGGTTGTATCAGTTGCAAGCATTAAGCGCTTCCTTTAGCCGATTGGAACGACGCACTATTTACAGGGGCATGCGTTCCGGTTTTTGCTTGAAGACGGGCTTGGCGCAGCTTCCAAACAAATTGGGCGGCGTTTACTAGGTAGGTTGTATAAGCGGCTAAGGCGATCCACATTAGAGTGCCCGAGCTCCATTGCAACAAAATTAGTCCTGCAACGTAAGTTAAGTGCAGGCTAATAACCACCATGCTAACGACGTCTTCCCAAAAAAACGCTGGCGCAAATAAGAACTGACCGTACACGTCGTGTTCCCAAAGGCAGCCGGTAACCATAATAGTTAACAGCAAAACGGTTTTTAACAGAATGGATTGGTGGGCAATTTGCTCGCCAGCACCCGACGAAAGAAAGCGAACCACTAAAACAATACTAATGAGACAGACCAAAAACTGAATAGGGGCCAAGACGCCCTGAACCAAAGTCCATTTACTGGCATCTCTGCGCAGTCGTTGCTCTGGGCTATAAAGGCCAGGCCGACTTTGTTGAGTTTGGTTGATAGACGTCTCCATGCGTTTTGTTGGTTTTTTTAATCTGACAGAAGACTAGGACTATCGGAAATAAATGTCAACTTAAATTGACGTCAACTTTTTATATATTAATTGTGGACTAACCGGAAAATAGGTTTAATATGGACGTTGACTAAGGAGTTTCATTAACTTTTGTCTAATCTTTGTCGTAAGTTTAGGCTTGACAAAGGTTTGACGTCAGGCTAGCCTGACAGTTGTTGCAAATTCGATTGGTTGACGCTTTGGTGGTGTATCGAGAAAAAACGTAGGGGGGTGTTCAGTTAGTTGTGGTCGTTCAGCTGTTTCGATCAAAATGGGCCGAACAATTTGGGTGTGCGGAAAACTTGCGAAAGAAAGCATGGACCGGGCAAATTTAAAATCAATTAGAGATGTACGGTTGCGCTACTTAAACGACGTCTCGTCTAAGAGTGAAGCTGCTCCATCTAATAACGACGGCGCGATAGACACAGCGCGCTTACTTAAAAACGTTGCGCTGCAAGCTATTCCAAAAGTGGCGCAAAAAAAGTTGTCAAGTTCAGTTGGGTTGCCAACACGAACCAGACTTGCGCCACCTGTTTCAGCGCGTGACGTTAAGAAATTGTGTAAGGCGACGTTAGCTGATTCGTTTGAAGACGCGCAAGAGTTAATGCTGGCGTTGCTAAGCCAAGGTGTAACGGTTGAATGTATTGCGGTTGATTTAATCGGGACGACTTCGCGCGTGTTGGGCGAAAAATGGTCGACTGATGAAATTGGTTTTGCGGAGGTGACAATAGCTTGTGGTTTGCTCGCTCGTATGGTGCATCGGCTCCACGATTTTTCGCTTCTGAAGTCAGAGCAAACGCATCGCAATCCGCTGGTGTTGTTGGCTGGCTTAAATGGGGCTCAGCATAGTTTGGGGCTTTCAATTGCCCAAGTGTTAATGGTTGAGCGCGGGTTTCGCACAGATTTACAAACGGCAATTTCTGAGAGCACATTGTTGCACCGTGTCAGCGAAAGTTGGTTGGATGCCGTTGCAATAAGCTTAGGGACCGAAGAATCGATTCCTGTAGCGCGTCGTTGTATTAAACAAATTCGTTTTATGTCTCAAAACAAAAACATTGTCATTCTTGCAGCAGGTAATGTTTTTGAACGGCTTCCACATTTAGCACGTGAAGTGGATGCCGATTTAGTAGGTTCTGATGGAATCGCGCTAATTACGCAACTGTCAGCACTTTTAAGTATTCGCTTATTGAAAGCATAGGTAACAAAATGAATGGTCTTTTCGAATTGAACACAGTACGGCGGGGTAACTAGTTGAAGTCGCTCACGGCCCGTCGTTTCGTTGAAGCCGCCGAGATTACCCTTCAGCGAGCGGGAGGTGTTTTTGACGCCCGTTTAACCGGAACATTAGCCGCCGGTTTTGATATCGCCCTTGTTTTAGATCGCATGGGAGTTGTTCAAGATTTAGCCATCCTCTCAGAAGATTTAATCAACAAGCCTTTAGCCGATCAACTACATGGCTGGCAAGGTCACGCCTTTAGCGAGTTAGTTCAAACCGAAAGCCGTGCCAAAGCTGTCGAAATTATGCGCGTTGTTGCTCTAGAGGGGCATTGCAAGCCACGGCAACTTAACTTTGCGCTTGAGCGCGAAAGCGGTTTAGTGCTTAGCGTTGCCGCCACCAAGCTTGAGCATGACGGCAATGTTTTATTGTTATGCCGCGATTTGCGCCCGATGAGTCGTTTGCAGCAGCAATTAGTAGATGCCCAGCAACGGGTCGAGCGCGAATATGCCCGCCAACGTTCAATTGAAACACGCCAACAAGCGCTTTTTCAGTTAGCTAGCGAAGGCATGTTAGTTGTAGAAGAAAGTAGCTTACGGGTGCTCGAATCAAACCCTGCTGCTAACGAATTATTAAGTGAGCCCGGAAAGTCGCGCGCAGGTAGTCGTGAGCGAATTAACCGTGCGTTACCAGAGTATTTTGAACCCGCTTCTAAAAATGCCTTAGTTGCTTGGTTAGCCCGTTTAGCGCGCGAACCTAGCATTGGTGTATTTGAAGGGGTACTAAAACATAACGGCCAGTCAGTCATTGTTCGCGCCTCATTAGTTAGGCAAAGTGATGGGCCAGCGTTCATGGTAACGATTCGTGCTTCAACTACAGCGGTTGCAGAACATGGCGGCGATGTTAATCATCAAATTTTGTCCAGCGTATTTGACGGGATGCCGGATGCATTGGTCGTTACAGATTCTGATGGCCGAGTGATGTTCGCAAACCAATCATTTGTCGAGCTCGTACAGTTTGCAACACAAGACCAAGTACGTGGTGCTTCATTGTCAAAATGGTTGTCACGAGCCGAAGTTGATGTGTCTTTATTAATTGGTACGCTTAAACAACACAATGTTGTGCGCCAATATTCCACCGATATTCGTGGCGAATTTGGATCATCGATAGCGGTAGAAATAGCCGGCGTTTTACGTACCGTTAACGGCCACAATTGTTTCGGTTTTGCAATTCGAGACGTTGTTCGCCGACCGTTAGGCGAAGCCGAAAATGATCGCTTTATGCCGCGTAGTAACGATGAGTTGCGCGAACTTGTAGGCCGCGTTCCTTTAAAAGACATCGTTGCCGAGACATCCGATTTAATTGAGCGTCTTTGTATCGAAACAGCGCTCGAATTAACTGGCGATAACCGTGCGGCTGCAGCTGAGATGCTTGGCCTTTCGCGCCAGAGTCTGTATGTAAAATTACGCCGCTACGGTGTTGGATATGACGAAGCGGGCGAGATCGTTCCTGATCGCTAATGTTGTCGCAGTTAGCTAGATAAATCTCGTTTTTTTGATGGCAAATGCTTGTGCGGCACCTGACCGGTGTTCACAAGCATTTTTGCTTATTTTGTCTTAAATTTTACCCATTTAAAATTTCTGTCAATTTAAATTGACAGTGCATGCTGTCAGGTGTAAAAAGTAAGCATGTCACGCGTAATTCAACTACCGCAAATTTCAGCAATCGCTGAATTATTCAAACCAATTACCTGGTTTCCGCCAATGTGGGCCTTTGCTTGTGGCGCTATTGGCGCTGGGGCTTATTGGGGTCGTGACGGTTGGCTAATTTTGATCGGAATGATGCTTGCTGGCCCACTTGTTTGCGCAACTAGCCAAGCCGTTAATGATTGGTTTGATCGCCACGTCGATGCTATCAACGAACCGAATCGTCCGATACCTTCGGGTCGAATTCCGGGGCACTGGGGCCTGTTTCTAGCGATTACTTGGACCATAGTTTCACTGTGGGTTTCTACTGCTTTGGGTTGGCTGGGTTTTACAGCAGCGGTCATCGGCTTGGCATTGGCTTGGGCTTATAGCGCGCCGCCGCTGAGGCTTAAACGTAATGGCTGGTGGGGTAACGCAGCTTGCGGAATTTGCTATGAGGGTGTTGCTTGGTTAACGGGCGCAGCGGTTGTCAACAATAGCTTGGCCAATAGCGGTTTAGCAACGATAGAAATGCGCGGTTTGTTCTTAGCTTTAGCCTATAGCGTTGCTGCTCACGGCATCATGACGTTAAATGATTTTAAATCGATTAAAGGCGATCAATTGATGGGCATCGCCTCGCTACCAGTTCAATTAGGTGTGCATCGATCGGCGCAAGTAGCGGCTCTGTTTATGTTGTTGCCCCAAGTTGCGGTCGTACTGTTTTTATTAAACTTGGGCACGCCGATTTATTCTTTAGCTATTGCCGCTTTAATTGTTGTGCAATGCCTAATGTTAAAACGGTTTTTAGCGGCACCGGTGGAACAGGCGCTTTGGTATAGCGGCTTTGGCGTGCCTGTTTTGGTTAGCGGAATGATGATTAGCGCATTTGCTGTTCGGAGCCTAATTTAAATGGCTCGCTGGATAAATTCATATGAACTTAAAACCGCCAATTTCAAGCTAGGGCAAGCGAAATGAATCTGCCCAATTTAAGCTGGTTTGCCATTATGCGTTTGGCGATTGTTCAGGCGTGTTTAGGTGGCATCGTGGTTCTTACGACCTCTACGCTTAATCGCATTATGGTGGTCGAGTTAGCACTGCCAGCAATTATCCCTGGAGCTCTTGTTGCCTGGCATTACGCAGTGCAGTTTTTACGACCACGTATGGGGTTTGCTGCGGATCAGGGCTATCGCATTACCTATTGGATATTGGGCGGTATGGCGGTGCTGGCCATTGGTGGGTTTTTAGCTGCGGTTGCTACCGTTTGGATGATGACTGATCGTACCGCGGGCTTACTGCTAGCCATTCTTGCGTTCTCTTTAATTGGGATTGGCGTAAGTTGTAGCGGTACTTCACTTTTGGTATTACTGGCTAAGTATGTTGATGACCAACGTCGCGCGCCGGCTGCCACTTTAGTGTGGGTCACAATGATTGCCGGCTTCGTAATTACGGCTGCAATTTCTGGAAAATTGCTTGATCCCTACACGCCGCAACGATTACTTTTAATTTCTGCAAGTGTTTCAGTAATCGCGTTTTGTATTGCATGTTTAGCGATTTGGGGAGTAGAGCCAAAGAAACAAATTTTTGCTCAATTAGTGCCGCAAAGCAATACGTTAGGCGATGCCCAAGAAGCATCGAACCAATTCTCCCAAGTTACTTCAGTGCCCAAAAAATTAAATTTTTTCGAGCAACTACAATTGGTTTGGAGCGAACCCGCAGCCAGACAATTTACGGTGTTTATCTTCTTGTCGATGTTTGCTTATAACGCGCAAGATTTAATTTTAGAGCCGTTTGCAGGCATTGTTTTTGGGTTTACACCGGGTCAAACAACTAGCCTGTCGGGCTTGCAACATGCGGGCGTTTTGTCGGGCATGATTTTGGTAGCCATTGTCTGCAGCGCCTTTGGAAAAAAATGGTTGGGCGCTACCGTTTCTGATCTTTCGGTTTGGACAGTTTGCGGCTGCATTGCTTCGGGCTTGGCAATGATCGGTTTGGTGTTTGCTACTCAATCCGCCGGTCAGTGGCCGTTGCGTGGCAATGTCTTTTTGCTTGGCGTAGCCAACGGGGCGTTTTCTATTGCTGCGATTAGCTCGATGATGAAACTAGCTCGCGAAGGTCAAGTGGGCCGCGAAGGCACTCGTATGGGGCTTTGGGGTGCTGCACAAGCCATTGCGTTTGGCCTTGGTGGGATGGTTGGGGCAGGCCTAAGTGACGTGGCGCGAGTACTGCTCAATTCAACATCGTCAGCCTACGGTGCCGTTTTCTTTTTAGAGTTCGTTTTGTTTTTTGGCGCGGCATGGATCGCGGCAAAAATGAACCGTCCTAGTGCAGTTGGCCCAAGCAATTTAGTTGGATTGCCAAAGCAAACATTTTCTACAAACTCAACAAACGTGGTGGAATCAACATGACTTCGACAAAAGTATGGGATGCAATCGTTGTTGGTGGTGGGCCATCAGGCGCTACCGCCGCGCATGAATTGGCACGCCGTGGGCTCGATGTTTTGCTGTTAGAGCGAGATGGTCGTATTAAGCCGTGTGGCGGGGCCATTCCACCTCGGTTGATTAAAGACTTTGACATTCCCGAAGAATTAATTGTGGACCGAGCTATTGCCGCTCGCATGGTGTCGCCCAAAAATGTAAAAGTTGATATGGCTATCAACGGTGGCTATGTAGGAATGGTTGATCGTGAGCAATTTGACGAATGGTTGCGTCAGCGTGCGGTAAAGGCGGGTGCGCAGCGCCAATCCGGATTGTTTAAAACAATTGAGCGCAACGCTCAGGGTGTGGCCAATGTCTTGTTTACAACGGCTGGTGAAACACAAAGTGCACTTGCAAAATGCGTGGTCGGTGCCGATGGTGCTAACTCACAAGTTGCGGCGCAACAGGTGCGAGGCTCCCATAAGGGCAAATTTGTTTTTGCCTATCATGAAATTATTAAGACAACCCCTGAAACAGCGCAACGCTACCAGCATGCTAACGGCACAATCGGTGCGCGCTGCGACGTCATTTATAACGGCTCAGTTTCCCCCGATTTTTATGGTTGGGTCTTTCCTCACGGGGACACTATGAGCGTCGGTACTGGTTCGGCAGATAAAGGGTATTCTTTAAAAGCAGCTACCGCCCGTTTGCGCGCAATGAGCGGGCTTGAAGATGCCGTCACAATTCGCCGTGAAGGTGCCCCGATTCCGTTAAAGCCTTTACCCAGATGGGATAACGGTAAAGATGTCGTGTTGGCAGGTGATGCGGCTGGTGTTGTTGCTCCCGCATCAGGGGAGGGGATTTACTACGCGATGTTGGGCGGTCGATTGGCTGCAAACGCTGCTTCCGAATTCTTAAAAACGGGAGACGCGCGCGCTTTAACGCAAGCGCGTAAACAGTTCATGCGCGAACACGGACGCGTGTTTTGGGTGCTGGGCATCATGCAGCATTACTGGTACGCCAACGATAAGCGCCGTGAGCATTTTGTGAGTATTTGTAAAGATAAGGATGTTCAGCAATTAACCTTCGAGTCCTATATGAATAAAAAACTGGTGCGTAAAAAGCCAATGGCCCACATACGAATTTTCTTTAAAGACTTGGCACACTTGCTTGGGTTAGTTCGTGCTTAAATCGATTTAAACGGAGCAACTTTTTTAGCTCACTTTTTTGCCAGATTTTCTGAGGGCTTGATTTTTAATTTAGAGCTGAAGGACGAAGGGTTTTCCCTTCTCCTTTCGCAGCCTTGAGACAGTGCGTCTCAGCTTTGCGTTGGGTTGATGCGTCATAGACAGCCACTGGTCAGTTCAGGCGTCGTTTTTATAGACTATGAACTTAGTCGGGTATTCAAGCGTTGCTATAGTCCGAACATCGCGCGCTGACGAGGTTCATAGAAGGCGTGGATCACCTATCTAACCAAAGGAATTAAAATGACTACAACTAACCGTCGTGTATTTATGATGCAAGCTGTTGCTGGCGTGTCCGCTCTAGCAGCTGGCCAAGCCTTAGCGCAAGCAAACAAACCCGCCGCAGCTGCCGCCGCTCCAGCAATGTTGGCTGAAACTGATGCAACCGCTGTTGGTCTTGGCTACAAGGCCGATTCAACCAAAGTTGATGCAAAGAAATATCCAAAACATGCAGCAACACAATTATGCTCGAGCTGCCAACTGTATTCGGGTAAAGACAAAGAAGCGGCTGGCGGATGTTCAATTTTCGCAGGCAAGCAAGTAGCGGCTAAAGGCTGGTGCTCAGCTTGGGTTAAAAAAGCATAATTGAAATTTAAGCGAATGTTTTAGTTTGTATTTTAAAAGGCCTCAGAGTTAAAAAAGCCCTGGAGTCTTAAAAAAGTCCCGGAGTCTTAAAAAAGCCCCGCATCGTGTCTTATAGATGTCGGGGCTTTTTGTTGCTTAAAACCGGTTTGTTTCGACTCTATTCAAACTTTAAGCCCAACCTACTGGCAGCCACCACGGCTTGCGTCCTAGTTTGCGCGCCTAGCAATTTAAGTACGGCGCTTACGTGAACTTTAATGGTGCCTTCGGCAAGATCGAGTTGTTTGCAAATTAATTTGTTTGGTAAACCGCGTAAAAGCAGGCGCAACACTTCGCGTTGACGTTCAGTCATTCCTAGTGCAGCCATTACCCTTTCGTTGGCACCGACTTCAAGAAACGAGTTGGGCAATTGCATCGTACCGATTTCACCGGCGTGTGCCAAAGCCTCGGGGGGTACGTAGACATTACCTGATGCTACTAATCGCAAGGCATTAATTAAGACTTCGCGGGCCGACGTTTTAGGCACATACCCAACCGCGCCCAAATTTAAACACTCTAAGATAACGTTAGGCTGTCGGTCCGCGGACATAACCACAATAGGGACTTCGGCATACCGATTCTTGATTAACTTTAAGCCACTGAATTCTTGCGCGTCGGACAAGCCCAAATCGAGCAAAACAAGGTCGAAATCGAATTGCTGATCGAGTGTTTTGCAAGCTGCGTTAATGGTTGTAACGTGGGTAATGTCGTTCGACGGATCGACCTTTAAAAGTACCGTTTTTACCGCGTCTGCCATTAAAGGGTGATCGTCAACCATTAAAATTTTCATGCTCTGCCCGCATTTGTTTATGTTGACTGTTCTGTGACAGTTTGGTTAATTCGAACATTAACGGAGGATCTTAGGCTAGTCAATCAACCAAATGGCCTAGTGCTATCGACTTTTTAAGTACCGATACAATAGCGGCATTAAAAAAGTACGCCATGCCAGTAAATTCCCCCTTGAACCATCGTTTTACCGTTGCCCCTATGATGGATTGGACCGACCGCCATTGTCGGTTTTTCCATCGATTACTGAGCAGACATGCCCTTTTGTACAGCGAAATGGTCACCACAGGAGCCTTAATTCATGGCAATCAAGCTCGGCATCTGGACTTTAACGAACAAGAGCATCCGGTTGCCTTACAGGTTGGTGGCAGCGAACCGGCCGACCTAGCTACAGTGACAAAGCTTGCCCATCAGTGGGGTTACGACGAAATTAATTTAAATTGCGGTTGCCCCAGCGAACGGGTTCAAAGAGGCAGTTTTGGAGCTTGCTTAATGGCCGAACCTCAATTGGTCGCTGACTGCGTAAAGGCTATGGTGGATGCAAGTCCATTACCGGTAACGGTAAAGCATCGCATTGGTCTAGATAAAAACGAGTCTTATCAGTTTGTAGCGGATTTCGTAGGGCAAGTAGCGCAAGCCGGTTGCGGTGTTTTTATTGTGCATGCACGCAATGCTTGGTTAAAAGGATTGAGCCCAAAAGAGAACCGTGAAGTGCCGCCATTACGATACGATTTTGTTCATCAACTAAAACAAGACTTTCCCGCACTACGCTTTGTTTTAAATGGTGGCTTAACGCAGTATGGAGTCATCGAGCAGGCTCTTGAACAAGGGCTTGATGGGGTCATGATTGGACGTCATGCTTACCATGATCCGTACTGGTTAGCGCAAGCGGATCAACGATTGTTTAATGATTCGCAACCTATGCCATCTAGGGAGTCGATTGCTAGAACGATGATTGACTACACGGCCAAACAAATGGTCAAAGGGGTACCAGCTCGTTCGGTAAGCCGACATTTTTTAGGTTTGTTTAATGGTTTGCCGCGCGCCAGACTTTGGCGACAACAACTGAGCGATCCCAAAGCGATGGATAAAGATGCGGTTGCGACGATGACCAAAGCCTTAGATATTGTTTTGGGAAATATCGTGACCGATAAATTTAATCAAGGTGTTTGGGCCGAGCCGGATTAATTTAAGCGAGTTTTTTTGCTTTTAGATGCTTTGCTAAGAACAAGGCAAACAAAAAAACCAAAGTACTTAAGGCCGCTCCAATCCATCCATAAATGCGTAGGGCAGGGGCATCGCTCATTCCGCGCACGCAGCCCTCGGCTACATAGAGCAATCCAATTAAACTGAGCCATTGCACCGAACGCAATCGGTTTTGCCAAAGACCAGGCAACAAAATAATAATGGGTAACCCTTTTAAAACTAACCACGAGCCGCCGGGTCTTAAAGGCGAAAAGTACATCTCGCAGGCAATGCCAAACGCAATAAGTGCGCCAGTTAATAATGCTAATTGTCGTGTTGCTGTCATAAGTTCGTTGAGTTTTAAAGCGTTGGTTATGAAACGTTTAGTTTTAACGCGGTTTGGGCTAAACGTCGACCTTGCGCTTTTGCTAATTCAATTTCGTGTTCAGATAGTTGCGTTTGATCATTAAAAGCATGGTGTGTAACTCCGTACGGTGACCCACCACTAGAGGTCGTGGTAAGCGCAGTTTCGCTGTAGGGAATGCCCATCACTAAGGCCCCGTGATGTAGTAAAGGCAACATCATGCTAAGCAGGGTAGTTTCTTGGCCACCGTGGGCACTGGTGCTTGAAGTAAACACACAAGCGGGTTTGCCAATAAGTGCACCTTTTAACCAAAGACCAGCTGTTTGATCGATAAAGTGTTTCATGGCGTCGGCCATATTGCCAAAGCGAGTCGGCGAGCCTAAAGCTAACGCCTGACATTGCTCAAGATCGTTTAACGTGCAATAAGGTGAACCGTTAGAAGGCACGGCCGGTTCGAGCGCTTGCGCAACGCTAGTGACAGGAGGAACCGTGCGTAAAATGGCTTCACATCCCGCGACAGATTCCACGCCCTCGGCAATTTTTTCGGCTAACAAACGCGTGCTGCCGCGTCGACTGTAATAGAGTATAAGAACTTTAATCATGAACCATTATAGGATGCCTGCACTGTACGCGCGACTCATTCAATTGCCTTTGCTCGAATTTGTGCGCTTAGTCGCGCGCCGAATCGCGCAACTGCGTTTGGCGCAAACAGCGGCTAGCTTGGCGTCACTTAGCTTGTTAGCCTTGGTTCCAGTGCTCAGTATGGGGTTTTGGGTGTTAGCGTTATCGCCAAGTTTTGGGCGTTTGCGCGATGTGTTTTTAAAACTTATCGAGCAATTTATGTTGCCCACGGTTAGCTCAACCGTGGTGAAGTATTTAAATCAATTTGCTATGCGTGGAGCCGATCTACCTATCGTTGGCGTGTTGGGTTTTTTGGTTACGGCCGTTATTGCTTTAAGTACCGTAGAAAAAACAATCCACTTGATCTGGCAAGTACCGAACCGACGTTCGTGGTGGCGGCGTCTTTGGCTGTATGCCTTCATTTTGGCCGGTGGGCCGCTGTTGCTAGCCACAGGTTTTGCGCTGACCGTTGGTTTAGGCGCACCGTTAGTAGAGTTTTTTATTCAGTCGTTAACCAACACGCGGCAAGAGCGGCGCGAACTAAGCTCGGTACTTAATTTGATTTGGCCTTTTGTGCTGAGTTGCTTTGCCTTAACTTGGGCTTATCGCATGGTGCCCAGCGTGCCAGTACGGTGGTTGGCAGCGCTACTAGGCGGGTTTGTAAGCACTGTGTTGCTAAGTTTTTTAAAAATTGCTTTAACTTGGTATTTCATTGCGTTCCCCAGCTTTAAAACAGTGTACGGAACCCTCGCCACTTTACCTATTTTATTGCTCTGGCTCAATGCAATGTGGTTAGTTATTTTGATAGGTGCAATTGTGGTTGCCTCGATTGAAGGATTCGAAGAAGAGCGAATTGGGCGCCGTTGGTTGCCCGTTAATATGGGCAAAGGTTTAGTAGGCCGCGTAATGTCGGCACAAGAGCTATATTCGATTGCGCTTGGGTTGCGCACGGAATTGCTTGACCCGGCTGAATTGGCAAAACTAGCAGCTTTAAACAAGGATTGTTGGTTCGAATGGAAGAACTTAAAATCGATCCGGGTATTGCATCCAACAACCGCTTGGACGGTGTTGGAGTTTCTTAAAACTGGGCAGTTTGTGCAAATTGGCACTTTTCCAGGAATGCAATTTGGCACGTCCCTTCGCCTTACCGATTCTTTGTTGATTCGCTGGAATACTTCTAAAAAATCAAACACTCCTGTTAACGATCCGACGCTACCGAGTGAAACCATTGCGTTACGGGAGTTTATTTGGAACGGCTCGATGCTTGTTAAGCCCGCGGTCCACTAGAAACTACCGCTAGACAGCCACTGTTTCATCGCATTTAAAACAGCATCGGGGCGCTCGGCCATAACCGCGTGCCCCGCTTTTTCAATCGCCACTAATTGGGCCGGTTTAGGAAATAATTGTTGTAGTTTTACGGCCGCTTTCAGGGGTGTCATTGCATCGCTCGCGCCCTGGATAATGAGACAGGGCTTGTTAAATTGTGCAGCCCGTTCTGACCCTTGGGCATACGAATTGCAAGCCAAAAAGTCGTTCAAAAGAACGCCCGGCGCTTGCCGTTCCATTAAGCGCAAATTTTGCACATAGGTTGAAAACCCGGGTCCTGGGTTTCCGGGGCGCTGGGCAATAGTGCTGTTAGACCAAGCATTAATTTGGGCTATTGCAGCAGCTTCGTTATCGCGAATTAAATTGAGCAATGCGTCCGAAACTTTCATCGGTGCACTGGTACCTACAAGGCACAGTGCAGGGACGCGCTGAGGGGCAATTGCACTAAGTTCTAACCCAATTAACGAACCCATCGAATGGCCAACTGGAATAAATTGGTCAATCCCAATAGTGTCTAATTGCTTTAGTACTGCCTCGGCCATCGTCCCGACGCTTGCGCAAAGGGTAGCGTTTGATCGACCATGGCCCGGCAAATCGACCGCGACTACGTTAAAGCCGTGGTGCGCAAAATAACGTGATTGCAATATCCACACACTGTGGTCGTGTTGTGCTCCGTGAATAAATACGAGGGTGTTTCGGTTAGGTTGGTGGGGCTTGCCACCGCTGTAAAAGTAATTTTGTTGGGTTGCGATCATATTGATTTACTTTCGAGTTTTCTCGACGGCTTTTAAGCCTCGGCTTAAATCGTCAATTAAGTCTTTTGGGTCTTCAAGGCCGACCGAAATTCGCAAAGTTCCGCCACCAATTCCTGCGGCGGCAAGTGCTGCTGCGTCCATCCTAAAGTGAGTAGTCGATGCTGGGTGGATAATTAAAGAACGGGCATCGCCCACATTGGCTAAGTGCGAGAACACATTTAGCGCTTCGACAAATGCAATGCCACCGGCTCGATCGGTATTTAGCTCGAAACTAAACACCGAACCACAACCTTTGGGTAGTAGTTTTTGTGCCAATGAATGATCTCGGTGCGAGGGTAAGCCGGGATAAGAGACCGTTTTAACTAACGGGTGTGCTTCTAAAAATTGCGCAATTTGCATCGCGTTTGCGACGTGTTTTTCCATACGCAAAGGCAGGGTTTCAATACCTTGCAAAATTTGAAAAGCGTTCATTGGGCTTAAACAAGCACCAAAATCGCGAAGTCCTTCGCGGCGCGCCCGTAACAACAATGGTGCCACGGTGGACTCTTCAGCAAACACCATATTGTGAAAGCCTGCATAGGGCTCCGTAAGTTCGGGGTAACGGTCGGTTTTGCTGTAATCAAAACGACCGCCATCGACCAATAGGCCCGCCATTGCAGTGCCGTGGCCACATAAAAACTTGGTGGCCGAGTGATACACCAAATCGGCACCAAGCGTTATTGGACGCATTAACGACGGGGTCGTAAAGGTTGAATCGACCATTAGCAAGCATCGCGCAGCCTTTGCAATTTCTGCCAAATCGGGAACATTCAAGACGTCTAGCCCGGGGTTGCCCAAGGTTTCTCCAAACAACAGTCTGGTTGTGGGCCGAATGGCTTGCCGCCACGCATTCATGTCGCTTGGATCTACAAAGGTTGTTTCAATTCCAAATCGGCGCATGGTGTAGTGGAGCAAGTTATGGCTGCCACCGTACAGTGCGCGTGAGGACACAATATGACTTCCGGCGCTACACACGGTGGCAATTGCTAAATGCAATGCAGCTTGGCCACTAGCCGTTGCAATCGCACCGACCCCTTGCTCTAGCGCGCTAATTCGTTCCTCTAAAACTGCGTTTGTCGGGTTGCTAATGCGCGAGTAAACATGGCCGGATTGTTCCATATTAAATAACGCAGCGGCATGGTCCGAATCTTGAAACTGAAATGCTGTTGACCAATAAATCGGGGTGGCCCGAGCACCTGTGGTTGGGTCTGGTCGAGCGCCTGCGTGCAAGGCCAAAGTGGCATGTTCAAAAAAGTCGTTGGGGTTCATAAAAGGTCAATATTAATAAAGTAGGGAGATTCTTTTTGAGACCCATCAGTTAAGGGTCGAAAAGTCGACGCCAAAGTCATTGAGCATGATTTTAAGTGATGTTGAGAATTAGTGTCGACTATTCGACCGCCGATCCGAATTGCAATCGCGTCTGTCTTTCCTTTCGTGACGCCCTTCTCGGCAAGGTCGATCATTTGTGTTCATGCGCTCAATTTGCAATTTGGCTTGAGCAGACGCAAGGGCAATAATTGTGAGAAAAAACTAATGTTAAGTAATAAACCCCGTTTTCGAGTAGCGGTAGCCGGCCTAGATCTACGTGATGTTCGCCTAATCGAAATTGTGTTTAAGCACAGCCAATACAATCGATACGAGTTTGTTTTAGTGAACCATATTGCGGTTGGCGAGGTGGATTTGTTGATCGCCAATGCTCACGACAGTGATGGTAATGCGGCCATTAGTGCCTTGCGCCAAAGCGAGGTGCATATTCCCGTCATCGCGGCTGTTCCACGAGGTGAATCGAGCTCTTCTAAGCATGCAATTTCGATTGATCGCCTAACTTTGCAGCTATTACCAATAATGAATCGAGTGGTCGAACTCGATCTGTTATCGCCCGAAACGGTTCCAATGGATGCTGCTGCGCGTGCCTCTATGGCTGCAGCCGAGCGTCAAGCTCGGTTAAATGTGCCTCAGTTCGATCCGGTCGGTATGAATGCGCCGCGTGCTAATGCACCGAAGGAAATTCCTCGGTATAACGTGCCAGTTTCAACACCCTTAAGCCAACAATTAGCAGCCCGAACTGATGAAATGCAAGCTTCACGTCGCGCTGCAGAAGAACAGTTTGCGCGAAATCAACAACAAGCTCAGTCTCAAGCTGCGGCTCAACTGGCTCACCGAGCGCAAGTTTCAGCGGCCGCTGCCGCCAGTGCGGTTAAGCCAAATTTAGTGGCGTTTCCGGGTCCAAAAAAGGCTGGCGAAGCTTTGCGGGTTTTGGTTGTTGATGACAGCCCAACGGTTCGCCAGCAATTAGGTGGAGCTTTGGAAAAGATGGGTTTTATGGTCGAACTAGCCGCAACCGGCACTGACGCCTTAAAACGCCTTGAAGTACATCATTTTGATCTTGCTTTAGTTGACGTAATCATGCCCGAAATGGACGGTTACAAGCTCACCCGCGAAATTAAGAAAGACAAAAAGCGTAAAGGCATGCCGGTGATTATTCTTACCAGCAAATCTTCACCTTTTGACTTAGCCCGTGGCGCATTAGCAGGTTGTGACTCGTTCTTAACCAAACCAGTTCCCCTAAAAGCGCTACAAGACGCAATTATCAAGCACCTCAGAAAATCGCTGGCTATTGACGATCTGAGTAGTTTATTGAATTTAGATCCTAATAAACCAGCGGCAGTTAAGCAACCCCCAGCGCTGCGTGAAACAAATCCAGTGGCCAGTTCGGCTTCGCACTAAGTAAAAGAGAAAACAAATGAAACAAGTTCTAATCGTTGATGATTTAGCAACCGAACGTGAGAAAATTAGTGGTATTTTGCGCGATGCGGGTTGTAACGTAACTGTCGCTTCTAATGGACAAGAAGCTTTAGAATTAGCCAAAAGCACTCGCCCAAATATCATTTTTATGGACATCATCATGCCCCAAATGGACGGTTACCAAGCTTGCCGCAAGTTAATGCAAGACGCCGATACAAAAATGATTCCAGTAGTTTTTGTTTCTACAAAATCGCAGCGCGCCGATCACGTGTGGGCCAAAATGCAAGGTGGGCGCGATCTAATTGCTAAGCCTTACGAAGAAAGCAGTGTTTTAGACGCACTAAAATACGCCGCCTAATCCCTATGCAAAATACCGCCTCAAAATCTACACAATTCGCGACCCAAATCGCGGGCGTGCCCGTTCTTATCGCGAGCGACTGGGCTTCAGAATATTTCGAGAGTTTTGAAGTATTTCCGTTGCCTAGCGCAAGCGCGTGCCTAATTGGTATTGCGCAAGTACGTGGTGAGGTGGTCCCCGTTTTTGATCCAACCAATAACTATTCGCTAGTTACCCATGCACGCCGTAAGGTGTCGCTGATGATCGTAAAAACTAGCGGCGGAATACTCGGTTTTGCGGTGGAGTCAGAGCCACTACCAATACAGCTGGGTGGCCCAGCGTACTCGGGAGTACCCCAGGTTACTTTTACTGGTGCGTTAAGCCAACCGCAAATGGGCAATGTGATTAGCAACGATAGTAAAGTTGCCAGTGTTTCTAAAATTTGGTGGCAACTAGACATCGACAATTTTTTCAACGAGTTAAACAAAAACAGCAATCAAGCGGTTGCTGCATAAAACACAGGCGTGTTTCCAGACAACGTATTTGGTTTTCAACAAAATAATTTTGCAAAAAAAGAAAAATGAACTCAACACCAGCCCAACCTAAAGAATCAGCTTTTAGTGCATTTGCCAAAGGTAAATCCCAAAAAGATACCTCAGTTTCTACCCGCATCCGAATCGGTACTTTGCTTTTGGCTTTAGTACCATTGGTTGGTGCGGTTACAGCGCTAACAATTTGGAACTCGGCTTCAGACCGTTTGCGAACCCAAACTCGTATTCAAGAACAGTTAAATTCATTGCGCCAAGTTAAGTCGCAACAGATTCAAGACTATTTTGAAAACTATTCGCGCTTAATGCAGCAAACCGCTTCAACGCCAGCAACAATTGATGCGGCTAAAGCACTAACGGCGAGTTTTGCTCAATTAAAAACAAAGGCTGAGAAAAATTTACCCGCTTTAAAAACGGAATTAAAGAGTTACTACGCTGGCCCATTTGCCCAAGAGTACAGCAAGCGTACTGGTGCGGCTCCCGAAAAAATTGCCGAGTTGGTCGATAAATTATCGGACGAAACCGTTGTTGCCCAGCATTTGTATATTGCAAGCAACCCAAAGCAATTGGGTAAAAAGGGTGAGCTCGATCAACGCGATGATGGTTCAGAATATTCTAAAGCGCACGGTCAGTTTCACGGTACTGCACGTTCTGTTGTTGAAAAGTTTGGTTTGTATGACTTCTTCTTGGTCGATCCAACTACCGGTTATGTCGTATACAGTTACTTTAAAGAGATTGACTACGGTACCAGCCTAGTCGATGGCCCTTATGCCAAAACTCCGTTGGGCGAAGCGTTTCAGGCTGTTCGTAAAGCGTCTAAAGCCGATCAAGTTTGGCTAACTGACTTTGCGACCTATTTTCCTTCGTATGAAGATCAAGCAACTTTTATATCAGTGCCAATTTTTGATGGCACTAAAGTAGTTGCTGTAGCGATCGTTCAGGTACCAATTGATCAGATTAATCAATTAATGAGCTTTAACAAGCAGTGGGAGTCTGCTGGCTTGGGTAAGACGGGTGAGTCTTATTTGGTTGGTTCCGATTCTTCGCCCCGTTCAATTTCGCGCGGTATGGCCGAAAAACCTGAAGCATTTGTTAACAGCCTTAAAGACTTGTTGCCAGAGCAAGCGTTAAAAGCAATAGCTTCTTCAAAGTCGGACATCGGATTGCGTAAATTGGAATCGGAAGGTATTCGCCAATCGATCGCTGGTACTACCGGAAGTCAATCTTATCAAAACTATGCTCGACAAGATGTGATTGGAAGTTTTGCTCCTGTACAACTGTTGAACCAAAAGTTTGGTTTAATTGTTGAAGCTGGAAAAGAAGAAGCCTTTGCGTCGCTAACTGCTGACGTATTTAAAACAGTTGCCGCGGCTTTGGGTATGTTGTTGCTAGTAGCTGCTGCTGCTGTTTACTTTGCTCGAAAAATTTCAGCCTCTGTTACCGAACCTTTGAAAACATTGCAAGGTACCGTTGTCAAGTTGCAAGAGGGTGACTTTAATGCCCGTACTGGTTTAAAAACAACCGACGAATTTGGTTCCTTGGGCAAAGAGTTGGATAAGTTGCTCGACGAGCGTTTGGCCGTTCTGCAAGAGGCGTCACTTGAAAATGAACGTCTTAACAACTCCGTGGTTGATATTATGCAAGCGGTTGGAACGATTGCGACTACCAAAGACTTAACGGCTCGTGTTCCGGTGGCAGAAGATTTAACAGGCGCAATTGCCGATGCGATGAACTTGCTAAACGAAGAGACTGGTCGCGTACTAGGTAACGTAGCACGAGTTTCGCGCGATGTTGCAACCGCCTCTGAAGCGTTGAAAGCACAGTCTGATATTGCTACTAACGCTTCAGTACGAGAGCAAGCCGAGGTTGATCAAGCCGCTCGCGAGCTAGGTCAAGCTGCACAATCGTTAGGCATGATTGCCGAACGCGCAACTGTTTGTAACGAATCAGCCGAGCGTGCGGTACAAGCCACAAAAGAATCGTTGGCTATTGTTAACTTAACCGTGGAAGGCGTTGCAGCCTCGCGTGAGATGATTCGCGAAACTGAGAAACGTATTAAGCGCTTGGGCGAACGCTCGCAAGAGATTAGCCAGGTGGTTGGAATTATTCAAAACATCGCCGAACGAACTGGTATTCTTGCGTTAAATGCGTCGATGCATGCCGCGTCAGCCGGTGAGGCTGGTCGTAGCTTCTCGATGGTTGCGGACGAGGTTAAACGCCTTTCCGAAAGTGCCCGAGATTCGACTTCGCAAATTTCACGTCTAATTAGTGCAATTCAAAACGAGACTAAAGAAACTGTTGTTACGATGAACCAAGCGATTACGCAAGTTGTAGAAATTAACCGATTGGCTGATGAAGCGTCTGCCGGTATGGTTCGTACGCAGCAAGAAACCAACGCGTTAGCGGATAACGTACGTGCGATTTCGACGACTTCACGTGAACAAGCGCGAGCTGGTGCTTCCCTAATTGATCGTGCACGCTTGATTCAAGAGGCTAGTGCTGAGACAGCACGCCAATTGTCTGCTCAGGCAGATGAGACCCGTCGTTTGACCGAATATTCTCGCTCGTTAATCGACGAAGTTAGCGTCTTCAAGTTGCCACAATGAACTATCCACTCGATATCCCCAACCTCGTGGATGCTCCAAGCTTAAACACCGACGGTCAGCGTGCCTATAGTCAGTTAGCTGTTGAGACGGCTTTTGCACAAAAGACCCTTGAACTGTTTAGCGCGTTACACCGTTTACGCCAACACCAAGCTTGGCCCGAATCGGTTTATCGTGCGGTTAAAGCCGTGGAGCAAGCCGCTCAAGCCGATAGCTTAAAGGGCTGCGTTTACGTCATGAATTTGATGCTAGGCGCCTTATCTAAGCTAAGCCCGCAATATCAACCCAATGATGTTGATCATCAAAGTTTGCTGGATTGGGCCGACTTTGTAGCGTCGTTAGCCAACGGTCAGGTCGATGATTCGCAAGCGGGTTTGGCCATGGCTTTACTCGCGCCGGTATCCTGGTTTCCACAAGTCCCTGAAACTTTTGCAGAACTCATTCAAGGCCGTTTGTATGATGATGCCTCGAAAATTCTCGCAGCAAATAGGGCAGCGCATTCTTTAGCTGATCCAGTTGCAGAGCCTATAACTGAACCCGCATTCGAAATAACAAACCAACCTATTACCGAATCGGCGTTTGAGGCCTTCGATGAGGCACCAGCCGAAGTTGGTCTAGAAACTCTAGGTGAAGAAGTTGGCCTAGATGAAATTGGTTTGGATGAATCAGGCTTGGATGAATCAGGCCTAGCTAACGAATACCCCGATAGCTTCGTTCAACACGATACCGGTCTAAACGATTCTGCTTTTGCTCAAGAAAGCTTGAACGAAACGGCCGAAGCTAGTGGTTCTGAAGCCGAATCGGCTGCTGCAGATGAATTTGAATTGTTGGCCGAAGCGTTTGATCAGTTAGCTCAAGATACTGCTGAAGCCGTTGGGCAACTGGATGCACAAGCCGCTGACAGTGATGCAGCGCGATTACAATGGCAAGAATTGGTTGAAGCGTTGCAAGATCGTTTTTCGACCGCTGCTAACGCTGCGCGATTTATGAATGTTGCGTCGCTTGACCAAGCTTTAACCATTTGGGGAGATCAGTTTTTTGCCTTAAACCAAGGCGACAAACACTTTGCTGATGAATACCGCGCCGTACTCTCGTTGCTGCCTAGTTTTTGGGCCGGTTATTTCCGCTCACCAAATTTTGAATCAGCCACAACAGCACTTTCGTTGTTGCGCGAGCCGCTTTGGTTAGAGCAACATGATGATGCATTTCTCGATACTTTAGCGGCACGCTTAGGTCAGGTTCAATTGACTGCCTCACGGCAAGTCGAACAACGTAGCGAAGCCTTTGATCCAGAAGATTTGTCCTTGGCTATTCCTGCCGATGCAGATTGGGCGGTCGTCGACAATTTATTACGAGAACTACCTGCTTTGTCGGAACAATTCTCGGGTCTCGTGACGCGTATTTTGCAAGGCGACAATAGCAAAATTGAAGCAGCGCAACGGATTGCCCACACGCTTAAAGGTTCGGCCAATACTGTTGGTATTCGCGGCGTAGCAAATCTGACTCATCAATTAGAAGATATTTTCGTAATTATTAGTCGCGACGATCTCACGATTAATAGCGCCTTGGGTAATTTCTTAAGCGAAGCGGCTGATTGCTTAGAAGAAATGAGTGAGGCGGTAGCTGGTGTTGGATCTGCTCCTGCCAATTCGGCCGATATTTACACTCGTGCTATTAACTGGACTAATAAGTTAGTTGCTGGCGATATGGACAGTACCGACGAAGTTCAGTTGTCCGAAGAAACTCAACCGGATGTCCAACTAGGTGCCAATGCAACCCAGTTTGCTCCAATGTCTGGTTTGGCAGAAACAACTTCGTTGAACCTTCCGGTTCAGCAGCAAGTTCAGCAATTAGCCTCTAACGTTCAAGCCCAGCAAGAAATCGCTAGTCGATTAATTGCGCAAACAGCGGCAAAGGCTCAAGAGACTAACACCGAGTCCTCTGGTGATTCTGGAGAAGTCCAAACAGCGGGTGAAAGTGAAGCTAGTGTCCGCGTTTCTGTAGCCTTGATCGATAAATTATTAAGTTTGGTCGGCGAGAGTTCGGTACTGTTAGCTAAAGTCCAAAACGAAGTTGAGACCATTAACTTAACGCAGCGCAGCGTCGGCGATACAGCCAGCCGCCTCGAAGAGTTAAGCCACGATTTAGATCGTATGGTTGACTCCAAGAGCGGTATTTTGATGGGCCGTGGAAAGGCCCGTGAAGGCTTCGATGAGCTTGAGCTTGACGAGTACAACGAGATGCACACAATGGCTCGTCGCTTTGCCGAAATTGGTTCGGACAGCCGCGTGTTGGATGAACAGTTGCGCCAAAACGTATTAGAGTTAGCCTCTGTTGCGGCCGAAATGGAACGCACCCAGTCGAGTGTTCGGGACCTAACTTTGCAAACGCGCATGGTGCCGGTCAATAGTATTTCTGCTCGATTGCAACGCGCTGTGCGCCAAGCTTCGCGCTTAACGCAAAAAGCAGTGCAGTTACATGTGGATGGTGGCGATACCCTTGTTGATAACGAAACCCTCGGTCGTTTAGTAGACCCATTGATGCACTTGTTGCGTAATGCGGTGGATCACGGCGTAGAGTCTAGTTCAGTGCGGATGACTTCGGGTAAATCTGAGATTGGTCAAATTTATGTCTCGTTTATTCGTGACGGTGGCTCACTAACCATTCGTTGCCAAGACGACGGGCAGGGCTTAAATACCTCGCGAATTTTCTCAAAAGCAACCGAGCGTGGTTTGATCCAACCGGGTGCTTCGTTAAGCGAAGCCGAGATTAGTGATTTAATCTTATTGCCAGGCTTTTCTACGCGTGATTCTGCTAACCAACTTTCTGGCCGTGGTATTGGTCTAGACGTGGTGGCTCAGTTAGTGCGCGATCTAAAGGGCTCAATCGAAATTCAACATGCACCGGGCGCGGGAACTAGTTTCTTGTTAACCCTGCCACTGAACTTAAGTTCGATGCCGGTAATGGTTTCTAAATCAAGTAAATTTGTATTTGCACTGTCATTGCGCGGTGTAGAACAAATTGTTTCAGTTGACAGCTTAAATCTTGACACCGACCAAGCAACATTAACTGTTGACGGCAACCAATACAACTCGTATTACCTAGAAGATTTAGTAGGCTACCCGCGCGATCGCGTTGATAGCACCGAACGTGTTGCAATGTTAGTGCGTGCGCGACGCGGCCAATTGGTTGGTGTCATCGTTCCAGGTCTTGGTCAAGCGCGAAACGTAATTGTTAAGCCATTAAGTACTTTGATTAGCCGTATTCGCGGTATTGAGGGTGCGGCTGCTTTAGGTGACGGTTCTGCTGCGCCTATTTGCGATCTGCCCGAATTATTGGCAATTGATGGTGGAACAAGCCAATCGACCAACACACCAGTACGAGCTTTGGTAGCTAAACAAGAGCAATTTACGCAACCGTTTTGCTTAGTTGTCGATGATTCAGTAAGCGTGCGTCGGGCCATGGAAAGTTTTGTTAGCGATTTAGGTTTTGATGTTGTTGGCGCGCGAGACGGTATTGAGGCACTCGCTGCATTAGAGCGTCGCAAACCAGCGTTAATTATTGCCGACTTCGAAATGCCGCGTATGAATGGTGTTGAGCTGACTAGAAACGTTCGTGGTAACGAACGCTTAGCTAGTGTGCCCATTATTATGATTACTTCACGTTCAAGCGAGAAGCATCGTAACTTGGCTTTAGAAGTTGGCGTTAATCACTACATGACTAAACCCTACACCGAAGACGATTTGGCAGAACAAGTGTATCGCTTCGCAGGCGCGTTGTTGTCGCGATCGTAAACTGATCAAAATGTAAGCGTTGTAACCAGGTTTTAGCCAAACTTGGGCATCTCAATTTAAGTTTTTTGATTTAACTTGAGATAGGCCCCTAGTTTGGGCTAGCATGGAGTACCCAACATAAAAACTAGGGAGACTCTATGCAAGTCCAAGAAATTCTTCGGGTAAAAGGCAGTACTTTGTTCACCGCGATGCCCAGCGCAAAGCTGTCCGACAGCGTGGTGACCATGGCCGAACACGACATTGGCTCGCTGGTGGTCATGGAAAAAGGCAAATTAGTCGGCATGCTGACTTTTCGCGAAGTCATTCGCGTGTTGGCAAAACGCCAAATGGAACAGCGCTCAGGGCCAACGCCCCCGGTTGCCGACATTATTGTTCGCGATGTAATGAACCCCAAACCCATTGTTGTATCCCCGCAAACTGACGTTAATGATCTGCGGCGCACGATGCTAGAAACCAAACAACGTTACTTACCAGTGATGGACGGGGAAATGTTGATGGGTGTTATTTCATTCCATGATGTAGCGCGAGCTGTGCTCGATGAACAAAGTTTTGAAAACCGTATGCTCAAAGCCTACATTCGGGACTGGCCAGCAGAAGGTTAGCCCGCAATTCGGTAGAATTCGGGCATGCAAAATGTTTGTTTTACCTACCGAGTGACTTTGCCTGAAGGGATAGCCTTTGGCCGCCCCTAAAGTCCCTAGCGCAACTGGCAAGTCATGGATGGTTCAGTTGCCCGCTTCCAAAGATGCCAGCGCTGATCCGTTTAAGCGATCCAAACCCAGCGCCGACGCAATTCGAATAAAACAGGGGTTGCCGCAAGGTGCTAGCATTAATCTTAAACCCCTTGGTTTAGGCTTAACCTCATCAAGCCGTCGGCAAATGATGGTGCAAGCTTGTGTTTCCGTCGGTGTGCGCCACCCGGCCGTGTTGCAAGCAATGGCCCAAGTAGAGCGCCATTTATTTGTCGATGAAGGCTTGGCTAGTCGTGCCTACGAAGATTGTGCTTTGCCTATTGGCCATGCCCAAACGATTAGCAAACCAACTAGCGTTGCGCGCATGATCGAATTAGTTTTGCAAAGACTCGACACGCGGCAAGCCAAACAATTGTCCGCCCTAGAAGTGGGCACCGGATGTGGTTACCAGGCTGCGGTAATGGCACAAGTGTTTGGCCAAGTCGTGTCGATTGAACGCATTCGTGCATTAGGCGATCTTGCCCGAAACAATTTGCGGCCGCTACGAATTAGTAATTTACGTCTCGTTGTTGGTGATGGACATGCCGGAGTGCCAGAAAACGCTCCGTTTGACGCTATCATTGTGGCTGCGGCGGGCGCAAAAATTCCGCAAGCGTTATTAGATCAACTGAGTATCGGAGGCTTGTTAGTTGCACCCGTTGTGCACGAAGCGCGTATCGATGTAATGAATACCGATTCACGGCAACAACAAAATGAGCAAAGCTTGCATTTAGTTGAACGTCGGTCCAAGTTTGATTGGCAACTAACGGTGCTTGATAGCGCACGATTTGTTCCATTAAAATCTGGGGTCGCTTAGTTTCTTAGTTTATTTTTAGGTTTCTTTTTTTGTTTTAGATTTTTAGGTTAAGTGCTATGCGTTTTCAAAAATTTGTTTTACCGTCGACCCTTGTTCTGCTTGCTGTAAGCAGCGTTCTAGTGGGATGCGCAACGCCCAGTTCGGCACCAATCGTGCATCGCACGACGGGCACCGAAACCTCTGAAGCAAAACGTGAGTACTACACGGTTGGACGCGGCGACACGCTCTCGGGTATTGGTCAGCGATTTGGCGTCAGTACGCGTGACATCGTCGAATGGAACCAACTCAGCGCCAATCCGGTACTTCAAGCGGGCCAAGTTTTAAGAGTCGCTGCGCCGGTTGCTGCCGTAGCGCCAAAGGCCGCGGCAACACCTGATGTTGCGCAAACCGCTCCTATTCGTCCTCCGGTGGCAGTTGCAAGCCCAGTCGATGCGCCAAGGGTTGCAGTAAAGACGGGTCCAAAGGGGATTAAGCGCCCGTACTCGGATGATACTTATGCGCAAATGGCTAAAGGTGAAACCAATACCAGTGGAGCTGCTGCATCGCCTTCCGCTGTCGTTATACCGGCGCCTGCAACTGTTACGCCCACTGCTGCTGCAACATCGGCAACACCTGCAACGGACACCCGCGCCGACGCCTCGGGTTTAAGTTGGAGTTGGCCTGCAGCAGGTAAAGTCATGCAAACCTTTGACCGTAAAACCAATAAGGGTTTTACGATTAGTGGGGAACCGGGTAAACCGGTTATTGCCGCCGCAAAAGGTAAAGTAATTTTTGCTAAAGATTTTCCTGACTATGGCAAATTAGTGATTGTTTCGCATGGGCCCGATTTAGTCTCGATTTACGGCTACAACAATTCGATTTCAGTAAAAGAAGGTCAACAAGTTGAACGTGGTCAAAAAGTTGGCGAACAAGGCCCACGGGTTCAATTTGAAGTGCGCCGTTCCGGTCAGCCTATCGATCCGTCGCAATTTTTACCGCAACGATAGTTTTACATGACCCCGATCTTAGTTTTTGACATCGAGACCATTCCCGATGTGAAGGGTCTGCGCGCAATTCGTCCTGAATGGAAAGACCTGCCCGATACCGAAGTTGCAGCGCTTGCGATGGCTGCACGCAAAGAGCGTACAGGCTCAGACTTTTTGCCTTTGCATGTACACAAAGTAGCGGCAATAGCCTGTTTGTTTCGCGATAACGAAGGCGTGCGGGTTAAAGCGTTGGGTGAACCCGGCGATTCCGAAGCCAAGTTAATTCAAGACTTTTTTAAAGTAATCGAACGATACACGCCCAACTTAGTTTCTTGGAATGGCTCGGGCTTCGATTTGCAAGTGCTGCATTACCGAGGCATGGTTAATGGCGTTCAAGCTCCACGTTATTGGGATATGGGCGCAGACGATCGTGACTTTAAATACAACAATTATTTAAGCCGCTATCACACGCGTCACACGGACCTAATGGATTTGCTCGCGCTTTACAACGGACGCGCTAACGCCCCGCTGGATGAATTGGCAAAACTATGTGGCTTTCCCGGTAAATTAGGAATGGATGGCTCGCAAGTTTGGCCTGCATTTCTCGAAGGCAAGTTGCCTGAAATTCGTGACTATTGCGAGACCGATGTTGCCAATACTTTTTTACTTTACTTGCGTTGGCAGTTAATGCAAGGCAGCTTAACGCCCAGTGCGTATGCCATCGAAATTGATTTGGTAAGGCAAAGCCTAAGTGCGTTAGCAGGCGTTCATTGGCAAGAGTTTTTGGCGGCTTGGCCGACAGATGCTGAAAAGTCAGGTTCATAAATGGATACCAGCCCATTTGTAATCGAGACCGAATCGCTCGATTTAGAAGCTAATGCAATTGCGCGTCGTGATGGCAAAGTACTGTTTGTGCGAGGTGCATTAGCACGCGAAAAAGTTCTCGCTAAAATTGTCCGTAGCAAACCCAAATACGACACCGCGCAAACCATTGAAGTGTTGCGCCCGTCAGTGCAACGAGTAACACCACAATGCCCGCATTACGGCGTATGCGGTGGCTGCTCGATGCAACACTTAGATGCACGAGCGCAAGTTTCCGTAAAGCAGCGCACCCTCGAAGATAACTTGTGGCATCTGTCGAAACTTAAGCCCGAAACAATGCTTGTGCCAATAGTCGGTTCGCCATGGGGCTACCGTTTTCGAGCGCGTTTATCGGTGCGTGATGTGATAAAAAAAGGCACCGTATTGGTTGGTTTTCATGAAAAGGGCAATAGCTTTGTTGCTGACATGAAGCAATGTGATGTGATGCCTAAACGCATCTCCGATCTGTTGGTGCCGTTTCGTTCAATGATTGCCGCATTAACTATCCGCAAGCAACTAGCGCAAATTGAAGTGGCTTATAACGACAACCCCGGAGACGGGCAGGGCGATGTAATGGCCTTAGCCTTGCGTATTTTGGCACCGCTAACAGAAGCTGATGAGCAAGTGCTATTGCAGTTTGAGCAAGCGCATCGCGTCGAGTTTTGGCTGCAAACTAAAGGTCCCGAAACGGTCCGATTGTTTAGCGCAAAAGAATCTCGTTTAGCTTATGTGCTACCCGAATTTAATGTGCGGATGCCGTTTAAACCCACCGACTTTACGCAAGTCAATCATCAAATTAATAATGTTATGGTGAGGCGCGCTTTACGTTTACTCGATGTTCGTGCGCACGATCACGTGGTCGATTTTTTTTGCGGACTGGGTAACTTTACGTTACCGTTGGCAAGGTTGGCGCAAGGAGTAATTGGTATCGAAGGTGCTGCATTGTTGGTAGCACGTGCAAAAGCCAATGCCCTCGAAAATAATCTCGACGATAAGACCGATTTTTCGGTGGCTAATTTGTTTAACTTTGATCGCGCTGCTTGGGATGCAATTGTTAAGCAATTTGATAATCAAATCGTTAACAAACTGTTGATCGATCCGCCGCGCGAAGGAGCCCTAGCTGTGTGTGAAGTGCTGGCCGCTCTACTTGCTGAAGGTCAACCAGTGCCCGAGCGTATTGTGTATGTGTCGTGTAATCCGGCTACCTTAGCGCGCGATAGCGGTATCTTAGTCAATGGTGGTTGGGCTTTAAAAGCGGCCGGGGTTATTAACATGTTCCCGCACACCTCACACGTTGAATCGATTGCGGTCTTTGAGCCGAACGTTGTTTGAAGATAGATTCAACAACTAATCGTCCTTGGCTAGCCTATTTAAGCCTGCTGGCGGGCATGATGTTAGTTGGCAGTTATGTAGGTTTGTCCAAGCCACTAACCGTCGCTATCCCTGTTTTCATACTTGCAACCCTAAGGTTTGCCATGGCCGCAGTGTTGATGCTGCCATGGACCTTTCCGTGGCAGTCTTTGCCGCGCTCTGTCTGGTTAACGTTGTTTGTGCAATCATTATTTGGCAATTTTTTGTTTTCTATTTGCATGCTTTACGGCGTTGCGTTTTCTTCGGCAGTTGCTGCGGGTGTCATCATGAGTACCTTGCCTGCGATGGTCGCTTTGTTATCGCGCATCGTTTTAAAAGAGCAACTGTCGCGCCAAACAGTGTTGGCTATTGGTATTTCCGTCTTGGGTATTTTGTTATTGCAATGGGCCTCTCAGCAAACTTCATCGCAGTTACATTATGAACAAACGCAACTGATATTCCAGTCTAGCGCCAAAAATAACGACGCACTTGTAGGCAATTTTTTATTGTTTTGCGCCGTAGTTTGCGAAGGGATTTATGTTGTCACTAGCAAGCGATTAAGCAGTTCAATTAGCCCTAAGTGTAATAGCGCTTTAGTGAATTTGGTTGGTCTGCTGCTGATGTTGCCTTTTGGAATTTGGCAGCTGCTAAGCACCCCAAATTTTGCCCTAGAGCGACTAGAGTCCAGCACTTGGGCTTTGTTAGTATTTTATGCTTTTGCAGCCAGCGTGGGGTCCACATGGCTGTGGATGACGGGTCTTAAAAAAGTACCCGCTTCGCAGGCGGGGGTGTTCACCATTGGTTTGCCCATCGCCGCTGTAGCGGTCGGTGTACTTTGGTTAAAAGAACCGATCACGCTATTTCATGGCATTGCTTTTGCATGCTGTTTTGTGGCCTTGTTACTAGTTACTTTGCAGCGACTCCCAAGTCTCAAGCAAAGCTAATAATTCTTCTTCGATTTCCGAAAAACGCACGCTAAACGCTTGGGCTTTGCCGGTATCTTTTGCATACAAGCTACCGTCTGCAAGTGCTTTTTGAATGGTCTTTTGCTCGTCTTCTAAAGCTGCAATTTTCTTTGGAATTTCTTCCAACTGGCGTTGCTGTTTATAACTTAATTTGACTGCACTTGGTTTGGTTGTGCTCGCGTTTGTAGCGTTGTTTGTGGTGGCATTAGGGGTGGCATTAGGCGTGGCATTAGGGGTGGCATTAGGGGTGGCGTTTTTGCCAGTATTTGCAGCCGCCGCGGCTGACGCTTGCGCGGCCAACTTAAGCGATTCTTGAAACTGCACGCGTAACTTGTTGCGTAGCGCACCTGCTTGTTCTTGCCAAAGGCTAAACCCGCCCGCAATGTTCCACCATTGGCCCTGCCCGACGTGGCAAATGCTTTGAGTCACCACGTTATCTAAAAAGCGCCGGTCATGGCTAACTAGTAGAACGGTACCGGTGTACTCGGTTAACAATTCTTCTAGTAAATCGAGGGACTCCATATCCAAATCGTTAGTTGGCTCATCCAACACTAAAACGTTGCTTGGTTTGGCGAATAAGCGTGCCAGTAACAATCGATTGCGCTCGCCGCCCGACAAGGACTTTACCGGCGAACGTGCGCGCTCTGGGGCGAACAAAAAGTCGGCCAAATAACTCATCACGTGCTTACGTTGGCCATTCATTTCAATCCATTCGCTACCTGGGCTAATGGTTTCAATTAAGGTGGCCTCATCATCCAGCGCGGAACGCATTTGGTCAAAGTACGCGACCTCTATTCGTGCACCTGTTCTTATCTCGCCGGTATCGGCGGCTAGCTGCCCTAAGATCAATTTCAGCATGGTGGTTTTACCCGTACCGTTATCGCCAATTAAACCGACCTTATCGCCTCGCATAACCAAAGTCGAGAAGGCTTCAATTAAGGTGCCACGATTGGCAAAGGTTTTGCTTACATTGGTCAGCTCGGCTACTAATGCCCCCGAGTTGTCGGCACGCGCTACTTCCATTTGCACGTTGCCTGACCGGTCTAAACGCTCTTTACGCTCAACGCGTAACCCCTGCAAACGACGTACGCGACCTTCGTTACGGGTACGACGTGCTTCAACGCCTTTGCGGATCCAAATCTCTTCTTGCGCTAATACTTTGTCAAAGCGTTCAGTGGCTAAATTCTCGGCATGCAATTCAAGCGCTTTGCGTGCTTGGTAAGCCTCAAAATTACCGGGGTACGAACGCAGCACGCCGCGATCTAACTCGACAATACGCGTAGCGACTTGATCTAAAAATTGGCGATCGTGCGTAATAAATAGCGAGGTGCCTTTAAATTGTTGCAACAAAGTTTCTAACCAATCAATGGCGGCAATGTCGAGGTGGTTGGTCGGCTCGTCTAATAGCAAAACATCGGGTTGGGTGACTAAAGCGCGAGCCAGCGCTACGCGTTTACGTTGCCCGCCGGATAGTTCGCTAATGCGTGCGTCCTCTTGCAATTGGCAACGCTTAATCATTTCTTCCACGCGGTTGCGAATTTGCCAAACGCCTTGCGCTTCTAACTGGCCTTGCAAATCGGCTAAGCGTGCTAAGTCGTCGTCGTTGGCATCGGGTTCGTTTAAACGATGCACCGTATGTTCGTAATCGATCAGCAGTTTTGACTCTTTTTCATACGCATGTGCGACCGCTTCAAACACCGTTTCCGCATCGCCAAAAGTTGGCTCTTGAGAAACGAAATTAACTGTTAGGCCGGTTTTACGGATGCACTGTCCATCGTCAAGTTGAGATTGACCAGCAATAATTTTAAATAGGCTCGATTTGCCGGTTCCGTTACGGCCAATAAGACCAACGCGTTCTCCTTCTAATAGGGAGAAATCGGTGTCTAAAAGCAACGGGACGTGCCCAAAGGCTAAGTGGGCATTAGTAATAGTAATTAACGACATGGGGAGCTTATGCAATGAAACAAAGAGAAGGGCCGCATTCTACGCGTTATGCGTTTAAATGCGGCCCTGAGAGTAGAGCGCTTAGCTAAACAATAGTTGACTAAAAGCGCCCTAATAAAAAATTAGAGCCTGCCCGGCTGTTAAAACAATCGGGCAAATTCTGGCTCTGTTTTTTTACTCACGGTCTCCACCGACAATGCCTAAGATGCTAAGCAAGCTGGTGAATACGTTATAAATGTTAAGGTAAATCGCCAAGGTTGCGCTTACGTAGTTAGTTTCGCCGCCGTTAACAACGCGCTGCACGTCATACAGCATAAAGGCTGAAAAAATGCCGATGGCCAATACCGCAATAGTTAAATGCAAGGCCGGCAATTGCAGCCAAATATTTAAAATGCCGCCGACTAAAATAAGCATTGCACCCATCATGAGCCACTTACCCATGCCCGAAAAGTCGCGCTTGGAAACGGTTGCAATGGTAGCCATTACGCCAAAGATTGCTGCTGTTCCGCCAAAGGCCGCTGCAATTAGGGTGCCACCGTTAGAAAAGCCCAAAATTGAGGTGAGCATGCGTGACAGCATGAGACCCATAAAAAAAGTAAAGCCTAGCAACAAACCAACGCCGACTGAACTGTTTTTATATTTCTCGATGGCGAACATAAACGCGAAAGCGCCGCCCATAAACACCATTAATGAGATCCAAGGGCTGCCACGGAACAATGTGCCAAAGCCGGTCTGAACACCAACAATGGAGCCTAAAACGGTCGGTACTAGCGATACCGCCAGCAACCAGTAGGTGTTACGTAAAACCTTGTTTCGGCTAAGGGCCGAACCCATTGCGCCGCCAATACTGCCATTGGCGCCGAAACTATTGTCAAATTGATTTGCCATTTAAAAAACTCCCTATTGAAGAAAACTGGTTTCCTATGACCGGAATGTAACGACGATTGTCTGCTATTTCAAGAGCTAAATACAACATTATTTAATTTGAATTAGATTTCAAGCGCTTGCAAAGTGCATATTAATCACAACTCGCAAACAATTCTGACATGAACGCCGTATTACAGTGGCTTTTGACCGTAGGGCCGCTAAGGCTATCCAGTGGTAAACTACAAGTCTCCTAAAAATCTCCTACAAAAGAATCTGAAATGGCTACTGAACGCACTCTTTCTATTATTAAACCTGACGCAGTCGCTAAAAACGTAATTGGTCAAATTTACGCGCGCTTTGAAAAGGCTGGCTTAAAAGTTATTGCAGCGCGCATGATGCATCTGTCGCGTGGCGAAGCTGAAGCTTTCTACGGCGTACACCGCGAGCGTCCTTTCTTTAAAGATTTAGTCGAGTTTATGATCTCGGGCCCTGTAATGGTGACTGCGCTTGAAGGTGAAAACGCCATCTTGACGCACCGAGATCTAATGGGTGCAACCGATCCTAAAAAAGCTTCCGCAGGCACGATTCGCGCTGACTTTGCTGACAGCATTGATGCCAACGCAGTGCATGGCTCAGATGCCGCCGATACCGCAAAAGTTGAAGTCGCGTTTTTCTTTCCTGGAATGAATGTCTACAGCCGCTAATTTAGCAACAATCTCAACCCCCAGCACGCAGCATAAAGCTGGGGTTGTGTCGCAAGCCGGGCCAGTCAACTTGCTCGGCTTGTCTGTTTCTGAGTTAGGCCAATTTTGTACCGAACACGGGCAAAAATCGTTTAGAGCCAAGCAACTAACCCGTTGGTTGCATAAAATTTACGTCAACGATTTTGACGCAATGACCGATTTAGCCAAAGACTTCCGTAGCTTGTTACAAAGCAAAGCGCAAATTTTCGCCCCGCAAATTATTAGTGACAACACCGCCTCCGACGGAACGCGAAAGTGGTTGTTAGATGTCGGCAAAGGCGATGCCGTTGAAATGGTTTATATCCCCGAATTAGATCGAGGCACTTTATGTGTATCGACTCAAGCGGGTTGTGCCGTTAACTGTCGGTTTTGCTCGACAGGTAAGCAAGGTTTTAGCCGCAACTTAGAATTATTTGAAGTCATAGGGCAGCTTTGGCTAGCCAACCGTTTGTTAAGCGAGCCGGGCGCATTTACTCGAATTTATAGTCGTAGTAATGCGCAGGTCAGTAGTTCTGAGTCGCCTGAACGGATTGTCACCAATGTTGTGTTTATGGGCATGGGCGAACCACTGCAAAATTACAACGTCACTCTGGCGGCTTTGCGCCTAATGTTGGACGATAACGCTTACGGCTTATCGCGCCGCCGCGTTACAGTATCCACTTCGGGTGTCGTGCCAATGATTGATCGCCTTGGTGAAGATTGCCCTGTGGCTTTAGCCGTTTCGCTGCACGCTCCTAACGATACGTTGCGCGATCATTTGGTGCCTATCAACCGTAAGTATCCATTGCGCGAATTGCTAGCGGCTTGTGATCGGTATTTAAGTAAAGCGCCTCGCGATTTTGTGACTTTCGAATATTGCATGTTGGACGGCGTTAACGACAGCGTTGCCCAGGCGCAAGAACTTATCAATTTAGTTGGCGATTTACCCTGCAAATTTAACTTGATTCCATTTAATCCGTTTCCCGAATCCGGTTTGCAAAAATCTACCGAAGATAATATTTATCAGTTTGCTGATGTGTTAGATAAGGCGCGGATTGTGACTACTATTCGTAAAACGCGCGGTGAGGATATTGATGCGGCTTGTGGTCAATTAGCCGGAGAAGTGCAAGACCGTACCCGTTTGCAAGAACGAAGCCGTACAATTCCCATCTTAGGAGTGCAGGCATGAAGTTTCAATCCAAGTCTTTTGCATCCATTGCAACCGTTATTGCTTTCGCAGTGCTGAGCACCGCTTGTGTAAGTTCGGGCTCCGGTAACAATAATGTTGCCGAAAAACCTAGAAACGTTGAAGCTGATTTGTTACGCCGAGCCGCAATTCGGGTTGAGTTAGCAAGCAGCTATTACCAACAAGGCAATATGGCGGTCGCGATCGACGAAGCCAACGAGTCGCTTCGTATCGTGCCGAATTACCCGCAAGCCCTAGGTATGCTGGGCCTTATTTACATGGGCTTAAAAGAAAATGCGAAGGCCGAGCCGTATTTTCAACGGAGTTTGCAGGCTATGCCTAATGACCCCGATTTAAATTTAAATTACGGTTGGTTTTTGTGCCAAACCGGACGAGAGCGCGAATCGATCCCGATGTTTTTAACGGCCGCTCGCGATCCGTTGTATCGTGCGCCCGCACGGCCCTATCAAAACGCTGGTATTTGTTCGCGTCGCGTTGCCCGCGATGGTGATGCTGAGTCGTATTTGCGTAAGTCATTAGAGCTAGAGCCAACCAACTCGGTATCCATTTATTACCTAGCAGAAGTGCTATTGTCCAAGGGCGACTTAGGTAGCGCTGAAACCTTAAGTAATCGGTTGTTAAATGGTTTAGATGCGTCACCGCAATCCCTGTGGCTAGCCATTCGCGTACAAAAAAAGTTAGGCAGTTCTGAACAAGTGTCGAGTTTAGTTTCACAGTTGCGTCGACGGTTTCCCGAGTCAAGCGAATTGCAGATGTTTTTGCAAGGTCGATACGAATAGTTGGTCTTATGAATGAAATACAAAATCCCAATAACGGCACCGAGCCGACTGTTAACCCTAAGCACTTAAGCGCATTGCGCGAATCAAAAGGGCTGACCGTTTCAGATATATCGCAGCGTACTCGCCTGTCGCCCAAACAGGTCGATTTATTAGAGTCCGGTCAGTATTCTGTGTTGCCAGGCTCTGCGTTTGTCATGGGGGCGCTGCGTTCGTACTGCAAAGTGGTCGGTCTCGAGCCAGAACGTTATCTTGAGGAAGCCAAAGCGACATACGCTGCTTCTCAAGAAGAGGGTTTGCCCACGCCTGATCGTTTGCATACTTCCTTGCCCAGCCGAGCTGCGGGTGGTTTAGAAAACTCTAGTAGCCGCTTATGGTGGGTTGCGAGTGGTTTGTTGGGCGTTGTTGCCATTGGTTTGTACTTTGCAAACCCTAACGGCTTAGCTGGACTAATTAAAAAGGACGCGGGTAAGGCTGCCATCCCTGCAACCTCTTCGGCAACGGTTATTGAAGTTAACCCTGCTGTCAGCCAGCCTTCGCAGGGCTCAACAGCTACTACAACAACTACGCCTGTTGCGCCAATAAGCGAGGCTGCTGCACCAACAACAGTGCCCGCAACTACCGCGAACGATAATTTATCGGCTGTCTCATCGGCTGCTTCAACGGTTCCATCCGCTGGCGCCTCCGCTTTGCCGACGGCACTGCCAAGTGCATCCGGCGCTGCACCATCAGCTAACCCAGCGCCGGTCGTAGCATCGGGATCGCAATCAATCGAATTAAATTTGGCGCGTGATGCCTGGGTCGAAGTTAAAGAAATTGGTGGAAAGCCGCTAGTCAACCGATTGTACAAGGCGGGCTCAAAAGAGAGTATTCAAATACCGGGTCCCGTTAATGTTGTGGTGGGTAGTGCCTCCGGCGTTAGCCTTAATTGGTCTGGCAGCCCGCTTGATTTAAAGCCCTATACAAAAGACGACGTCGCTCGATTTACACTCAAATGAACTCGACAAACTATTCGCCCAAACCTGATCAATGTGCGCCAGATTTAATGGCCAACGTTCCCGCTCTTGCGCAAGCGATGCCACGTCGTGGCCGTATCAAAGTTGATGTATCGTGGGGTGCACGCACGGTGTCGATTGGTGGTGATGCGCCTATCGTAGTTCAGTCGATGACTAATACCGACACTGCAGATGCGATTGGTACAGCAATTCAAATTAAAGAACTAGCGCGCGCTGGTTCCGAGTTGGTACGAATTACGGTAAACACGCCGGCTGCAGCAAAAGAAGTGGCGGCTATTCGCGAGCAATTAGATCGTATGCAAGTCGATGTGCCCTTGGTTGGTGACTTCCATTACAACGGGCACAAATTGTTGACGCAATATCCCGATTGCGCGCAAGCCTTATCGAAGTACCGGATTAACCCCGGCAACGTTGGTTCGGGCGCTCGTCGCGACGATAATTTTGCCCAAATGATCGAAGTTGCCGCTAAGTACAACAAACCCGTTCGTATCGGTGTCAACTGGGGTAGCTTAGACCAAGCGTTATTGGCCCGCGTAATGGACGATAACTCGCGCCGTGCGAAACCTTGGGATGCGCAAGCCGTTATGCGCTATGCGTTGGTTGAATCGGCCGTTACTAGTGCAAATCGCGCCATCGAGCTTGGTTTGCCAAAAGATAAAATTATCTTGTCTTGCAAAGTATCAAACGTGCAGGACCTTATTGCGGTATACCGCGATTTGGCCAACCAATGTGACTTACCTTTGCACTTAGGATTGACTGAAGCTGGTATGGGTAGCAAAGGTATTGTGGCCTCGTGTGCTGCAATGGGTATTTTGTTGCAAGAGGGTATTGGCGACACAGTGCGGGTTTCTTTAACTCCCGATCCTGGTGGCGACCGTGCCAAAGAAGTTATTGTTGCCCAAGAGCTTTTGCAAACAATGGGTCTACGCTCGTTTACGCCGTTAGTTACTGCCTGCCCCGGTTGTGGTCGCACTAGTAGTACATTTTTTCAAGAATTAGCCTCCAGTATTCAGACTTTCTTACGCGAACAAATGCCAATTTGGCGGCTGCAATATGTCGGCGTTGAAGACATGAAAGTAGCGGTAATGGGTTGCGTTGTAAATGGCCCAGGCGAAAGCAAGCATGCCGACATCGGCATTAGCTTACCGGGTGCTGACGAAGCACCTGTTGCACCAGTGTTTGTCGACGGTGAGCGAACCGTAACTCTAAAGGGTGATCATATTTCGGCGGAGTTTCAGGCCATCGTAGAGCGTTATGTGCAAAATCGCTACGGCGCCAAAGGTGCCGATGCGTCTAAGTTAAGTTCCTCCGAATCAGACAAAGATAGCAACCTCGGGCGACATCAAAACATCTCTGCATAAACTGTAACGAACCTCCCGTAGCAAAAAATAAGAAAGGCATGGCTTGTCAACATTGCAAGCCGTGAAAACAATTGGCAGATCGAATTTCCGCCGTTAAAGGCATGAATGATTTACTCCCGCAAGACACTGCGTTGTGGGAATCGGTTGAAGAAACCGTAAGAAGTTGGATGCGTAGCTATGGTTACCGAAACATTCGCACACCCATCGTCGAGCAAACCGCTGTGTTTTCGCGCGGACTAGGGCAGGTAACCGATATCGTCGAAAAAGAAATGTATTCTTTTCTCGACGCGATGAACGGTGATGCATTAACGCTGCGACCCGAAAATACTGCGGGTGTGGTGCGTGCTGTAGTGGAGCACAATCTAACCTACGAAGGCCCAAAGCGTCTTTGGTATATGGGGCCAATGTTTCGCCATGAGCGCCCGCAGCGTGGACGCTATCGGCAGTTTCATCAAATCGGCGCAGAAGCCGTCGGTTTTGCGGGTCCGGATATTGATGCCGAAATTATTTCGATGTGCCAACGCCTTTGGGACGACTTAGGCATCGATGATGTAAAGCTAGAGCTCAACTCAATTGGAGACTTACCAGAACGTCAAGCACACCGCGCCCAATTAATAGCCTATTTCGAACAGCACATGGATGTACTGGACGAGGACGCCAAGCGCCGTTTGCATACAAACCCGTTGCGTATTTTGGATACCAAAAATCCGAAGATGCAAGAGATGGTAAACGGTGCCCCGCAATTGATGAGCTTTTTGGGCGAAGCGTCGTTGGCCCACTTCGAAACCGTCAAAATGTTGTTGGGCGAGTTAAACGTACCGTTTAAAATTAATCCACGTTTAGTGCGCGGTATGGACTATTACAACCGCACTGTGTTTGAGTGGACGACTACTTTGTTGGGTGCTCAAGGCACTATTTGTGGTGGTGGTCGCTACGATCCGTTAGCTGAAATGTACGGCGGCAAACCCACCCCAGCGATTGGCTTTGCCATTGGGATGGAGCGTTTAATTGAGCTTTGTAAAGAAGCGGGCGCTATCGAACCTGATGTGGCTAGCGATATTTACTTGGTACATTCGGGCGACGCCGCGCAGCGTCTGGCAGTGCGATGTGCCGAAGAATTACGCTCTGCCGGATTTAATGTGGTTTTAAATTGCGGCGGAGGTAGCTTTAAAGCGCAGTTTAAGCGGGCCGATGCAAGTGGCGCGCAATTTGCCGTGGTGATCGGCGATAATGAAGTTGAGAAAGGCGAAGCTGCAGTAAAATCGCTGCGGCAGTCCGGCGCAGATGCAGCCTCTGCTCTCGGTAATTCGAACGAAGCTTCTGCGCCAAACGAGCAAATCAACGTACCATTTGCGGTTTTGGCAGAACGTTTAAGCCAAATGATGCTGGCTTAATCGAAGTGAATAAGCGAAGTGAATAAGCGAAGTAAATAAGCGAAGTAAACAAATTTAACCTAATAGTTTTTAATAAAAATCATGGCCTACAATTTAGAAGAACAAGAACAAATCGATGCGCTTAAAGCGTGGTGGAACAAATGGGGTAACTTGCTGTTAGCAGTAGTGACCACCGTGATGTTGGCAATTGTGGCCTACCGCGCTTTCGGTTGGTATCAAAACAATGAGGCTACCAAAGCGGCTGCCGTTTACGAGGCGTTCAAAGAGCACGTAACAAAAAAAGATTTGCCCAAGGCTAAAGAAGCTTCGGGTCAGTTATTCGAAAAGCACGGTTCAACCGCGTACGGTCAAATGGCAGCCATGCAAATGGCTAAGTTGTACATGGACGAAAAAGATCCAAAAAGCGCCAAGACAGTACTCGAATGGGCTTCAACTAAAGCCAAGGATATTGAATTTCAACATTCGGCACGTTTGCGCTTAGCCGGTATTTTGCTCGACGAAAAAGCCTACGACGAAGGGCTCAAATTATTGTCGGCAACGCCCGATGAACATTATGTGGCCTTGTATGCAGACCGCCGTGGTGATTTGTTGTTTGGTGCAGGCAAGCCGGCTGAAGCTAAGACCGCTTACAAACAAGCGCTCGATAAGTTAGACGACCGTAGCCCACTGAAAGAAACCGTTAAATTGAAGTATGACTCCTTGGGTGGAGACGCTTCATGAAATTGGCTGGACGTATCGCTTTTAGGGTACTAACTACAACTGTTTTGGTTGCTTCACTAGCGTCGTGCTCTGCGTTTAGCTTTAATAAAAAAGTTGAAACTCCATTGCCCGCGCTTAAAGAGCAAGGCATTGCTAAGCAACTGTGGACCGCTTCGGTTGGAAAGTCGGGCGTTGGTTTTGCACCTACTTTAGTTAACGGGCAATTGTTTGCAGCCTCGCAAGATGGGACTGTTATTCGCTTAAATGCAGCTAACGGCCAACCAGTGTTTCGTACATCAATTGGAAAACCCCTCAGTGCTGGCGTTGGTAGCGACGGCGAAACTGCTGTTGTAGTTGCGCGCGATGGCGAAGTCATCGCGATTGGCGGAAAAGGTGAAATTAAATGGCGCTTGCCGCTGCGTCTGGATACGACAACTCCACCAGCAGTTGGCGTCGGAACCGTTGTAGTGCGTTCGCTTGATAACCGGATTGTTGCGCTTGATTTAGAAACCGGCAAATTGCGTTGGAATTTCCAGCGCACAGCGCCAGCTTTAGTATTACGACAAGCCAGCGGCGTGTCGATGACATCGGGCACTGTATTTGTTGGCTTAACTGGTGGACGTTTAGTTGCGCTTGGCGTCAATGACGGTACGGTGCGATGGGAAGGTTCTGTTTCTCAATCGCGGGGTGGTAACGATATTGAACGCATTGGCGATGTTGTCGGAACTCCGTTAGTAATCGGTCGCGAAGTATGTGCGGTTGCCGTAAAAGGTAATGTTATTTGCGTCGAAGCCTCGTCGGGGCAACCTATTTGGTCACGCCCGATTTCAAGCAATTCAGGTTTAGACATCGACCCAAGGCTAGTTGTAGTTTCTCAAGACGAAGGTAGCTTAGTGGCCTATAACCGCGCCGGCGGCTCACCTGCTTGGACTTCTGTCGCTTTAAAGGGCCGTGAATTATCAGCGCCCGTCATGGTTGGTTCCGCTGTTGTGGTTGGTGATCAAGCCGGTAACCTGCACGTCATGGCACGTAGTGACGGTGCCGCGTTGGCCCGTTTTAACACCGATGGTTCGCCTATTGTTAGCCAGCCTGTAGCCAACGTTAAGCAAGTCATCGTACAAACATCCGCTGGTGGGCTGTACGCCTACGAAGTGCAGTAAGGTCCAAGTGATTCCAGTCGTAGCTTTAGTAGGTCGCCCAAACGTTGGTAAATCGACGCTTTTTAACCGCTTAACTCGTAGTCGCGACGCGCTTGTTGCCGATGTGCCAGGTCTTACCCGTGACCGGCATTATGGGCAAGGTCGCTACGGGGATCGCCGTTACATCGTTATTGATACGGGTGGTTTCGAGCCGGTTGCCAAAGAAGGCATTGCGTTTCAAATGGCCCGCCAAACACGGCAAGCGGTTATTGAAGCTGATATTGTGGTGTTTATTTGTGACGGTCGCGATGGGGTTACGCCACACGATTATTCAATTGCCAACGAACTTCGCAAAGCCCGCGCGCAAGTTACCTTAGTGGTCAACAAATCCGAAGGTATGCGCCGCGAAATCGTTACGGCTGATTTTCACTCGCTAGGTCTTGGCGAACCGCTGGCCATTTCTTCGGCACACGGTGATGGCGTTCGTGAATTAATCGATTACTTAATTCCTGATGAGCCTGAGCCCGAAGTGGTAGATGAAGATTCTGCCGGTAATGCTCCAGTTCAATGGGATGAAACATCCCCCGAGGGCAGCGAGCTTGAAGTTGACGACGACACCGAAGACGCCGATTTTCTACCAGCAAATAGTGCTGATACGGATGAACACAGTGCGCTGCAAATAGCGCCTGCAGTGGCCGCCGATGGTCGACCAACGCCGCGAATTAAAATTGCAATTGTTGGGCGCCCCAACGTAGGAAAAAGTACTTTAAGTAATACCTTGCTGGGCGAAGAACGCATGATCGCCTACGATCAACCCGGCACCACGCGCGATTCTGTTTCAGCTGATTTTGAGCGCAACGGAAAGCCGTATACCTTGGTTGATACCGCCGGTATTCGGCGTCGCGGCAAAGTTACAGACATGATCGAAAAGTTTTCGGTCGTCAAAACACTTAAGGCAATTGAAGATTGTAATGTTGCGGTTTTATTACTGGATGCACACGAAAGTATTGCAGAGCAAGACGCGCATATTGCAGGCTATATTTTAGAAGCTGGTTGCGCTTTAGTCATTGCCGTCAATAAGTGGGACGGTTTAAGCGAAGGCGAAAAACAGCAAATTCGTACCGACCTTGAGCGCAAATTGTTGTTTTTAAAATTCGCCAATTTGCACTTTATTTCGGCAAAAATACCGTTTGGCATCGGCGCGTTAATGAACTCCATTGATGGAGCGCATGCAGCAGCTTTTCGCAAACTACCAACGCCAAAATTAACCCGCGCCATCCAAGAGGCCGTCGAGCGTCAGACCCCGCCGCGTCGTGGGCAAATTCGGCCAAAGTTGCGTTTTGCGCACCAAGGTGGTCAAAATCCACCAATAATCGTTATTCACGGTAACGCGTTAAAAGATATCCCTGAAACCTATCGTCGCTACTTGGAAAGTTGGTTTCGCACCAAATTTGATCTGCAAGGCACGCCTTTACGCATAGAGTTCCGTAGTTCCACGAACCCTTTTGTAAAAGATTCGAAGTAGTGTTCGGAAAAATTCATACTTGAAACTCTAGCCATTCGCCCATATATCCGATAAAGTCATTAGTAACACTCCCAAAGAAGTACTTCCAAACAACACAATAACTTTAACAACAATAGGTGTGGCTATGAGCAATAAAGGGCAATTACTACAAGACCCGTTTTTGAACCTCCTTCGTAAGGAGCATGTTCCAGTTTCGATTTATTTGGTTAATGGTATTAAATTGCAGGGCCAAATTGAGTCGTTTGATCAATACGTGGTCCTACTCAAAAATACTGTAACGCAAATGGTTTACAAGCATGCCATTTCAACCGTTGTGCCCGCGCGCGCGGTTAGTTTCCCCGGAGAAAGTGACGGCGAAACCACTGAATAGCACGCACCAAGCTGCGCCAACTGCTCTGTTAATAGCAGTTGGTTTATCAGGCCAAAAGCGCGATACCGCGTCTTTGGACGAACTGTTTGCGTTAGTAGAATCTGCCGGCATGCAGCCGGTTGGTCGAATGGCCTGCCAAAGGCCACGACCAGACCCCGCCTACTTTATTGGCGACGGTAAAGCGCAAGAAATTGCCGAATTAATTGCCGAGCAAGGCATTCATACCGTTGTTTTCGATCATGGCTTAAGCCCCACTCAGCACCGTAATTTAGAGCGCCGCTGGGGCATTGAAGTGGTTGATCGTCCCGATTTAATTCTTGAAATTTTTGCCGGAAGGGCGCGTAGCCATGAAGGTAAATTGCAAGTTGAAGTCGCGCGACTAGAGCATTTAACTTCACGTATTGTTCGCGGCTGGAGTCACCTAGAACGTCAAAAAGGCGGTATTGGTTTGCGCGGCGGACCGGGTGAAAAGCAGCTAGAGCTTGACCGCCGAATGCTTGAAGATCGCCTTAAAAAACTTAAAATAAAATTGGCCGCCGTAGTTCGCCAACGAAATACCCAGCGTCGCTCTCGGGCACGCAACAAGGTATTTACAGTGGCTCTGGTGGGCTATACCAATGCGGGTAAAAGCACGTTGTTTAACGCTTTAACTCGGGCCGACACTTACGCGGCTGATCAATTGTTTGCCACCTTAGATACGCTAACGCGTCGAGTGCGTTTGCCCGATAATGGGGTCGAGTTAGCTTTATCCGATACCGTCGGGTTTATTCGCGACTTGCCCCATCAATTGGTGGCTGCGTTTCGCGCTACGTTAGATGAAACGGCTCAGGCTGATTTGTTGCTGCATGTTGTTGATGGATCTGCGCCCAATCGTGAAGAGCAAATTTTAGATGTCGAAAAAGTGCTTGCCGATATTAATGCTATGCAAGTACCGTGTATTCAAGTCTTCAACAAAGTTGACGCGTCAGGAACCGAGCCTCGGGTGGACTACGATGAGCAGGGGCTAGCCAGTCGAGTCTTCCTAAGTGCCCAAACGGGCGCGGGACTCGAGCTGTTACGTCAAGCCCTCGCACAGCGCGTCGAGTCGCAGCAGCAAGAGGGCGACGTCGTCGGGTACGATAGGGGATACGGTCGCTTTAATTACAACCCCGAGGTTACCAGCAGTTCTAGTGATAGTTCCGAAACAATTTCCAATCCAGTTTCAAATTAAATTAAAAGTTATGGTTACGCTGAAAAAAGCAATGCTTAGTCCGGTTCGAGCCCTTTTGGCTTTGAGCGATAACGGTTGGGGTAAAAAGCCCGATCAAGATTCTGGACAGCAACGTCCAAAAGAAAACAAGCCAAACAACAACGCCAACAATAACGATGGTCCGCCGGATCTCGACAAAGTTTGGCAAGACTTTAATCGTCGTTTAGGCGGTTTGTTTGGCGGCAAAAAACCAAACAAAAATCCCTTTGGTGGTAACAACGGCGGCAATGGCGGTGGCGGCAGTGGTTTGCCCAACTTAAATGGTCGTGGGGCTGGCATTGGCTTAGGCTTAGTTGCAGCTACTATTGGCGTATTGTGGTTGGCAAGTGGCTTCTTCATTTTGCCCGAAGGTCAAGCAGCAGCGGTTCTGCGTTTTGGTGAATTTAAGTCAGTGTCGGTACAGCCTGGTATTCGGTGGCGTTTGCCGTACCCAATCGAAACGCACGAAATTGTCAACGTTCAAGAATTGCGTCAAGTTGAAGTGGGTTACCGTAACAACGTTAAACAAAAGCAACCTAAAGAATCGTTAATGTTGACCAACGATCAAAGTATTGTGGATTTACAGTTTGCTGCGCAGTACCGAATTTCTAATCCGGCTGATTACTTATTTAACAATCGTCCCGACCGTGATCGCGAAGAAATTTTGCGTCAAGCCGCCGAAACATCAATGCGGGCAACGGTAGGTCGTAAAGATATTGATCAAGTGCTTTACGCCGAAAAAGATGATGTTGCTAAACAAGCTCTAAAAGAAATGCAGTTCATCTTAGATCGTTACAAAGCCGGCGTAACCGTCATCGACTTAACTATTCAGCAAGCGCAACCGCCCGAGCAAGTTCAAGCTGCGTTTGAAGACGCAAATAAAGCGGCGCAAGACAAAGAACGTTTTATTAACGAAGGCCGTGCTTACGCAAATGATGTAATTCCAAAAGCTAAAGGAACTGCAGCGCGCTTATTACAAGAAGCCGAAGGTTACAAGGGTCGTGTTATTGCTACCGCTGAGGGTGATGCTTCGCGCTTTAAGAGCGTGCAAGCCGAATTTAGTAAAGCACCTCAGGTTACTCGCGAGCGAATGTACCTAGAGACAATGCAGCAAATTTATGCAAACGCCACCAAGGTTTATGTCGATACCAAGGGCGGCGGTAATGGCAATGGTAGCTTATTGTATTTGCCGTTGGATAAATTGATTCAACAAACAGCACCGACGCCTGCAGCTGCTGCGGCTCCCGAGCCGATTCGGCCACCGGCCTCGGAAGTGATTCGCCCGGAAGCGCGTGCGGAAGATGTACGTAACCGTGACATCCGTAATCGCTAATTGCTCTGTGCTGAAAAGAAAGATTAAATAAAATGCAAAGATTAATTCCCGCAGCGCTAGTTACCCTAGTGGCCCTAGTATTGTTGTCGTTTTGTGTATTCATTGTGGATCAACGCCGCTTTGGTGTTGTATTTGCTTTAGGCGAAATTGTTTCTATTAAAGACAAGCCGGGCTTGTACTTTAAGTTGCCACCTCCGTTTCAAAACGTTGAGTATTTCGATAAACGTATTTTAACCATCGATATGGTTGATTCAGATCGCTTCATTACCTCCGAAAAACTAAACGTCGTCGTGGATACTTATGTGAAGTGGCGAATCATCGATCCAAAGCGTTACTACACTTCCGTTTCCGGCAACGAAACTACAGCAGCCGATCGTATCCAACGTAGCTTGCGCGCGGAGTTAAATAACGAAGTGGGTAAGCTCACAGTGACTCAAGTTATTTCTGGCGAGCGCGATAAATTGCTTGATATTATTCGCGTAAAAATTAATGAAGACGCCAAGCAATTGGGCGTTGAAATTGTTGATATTCGCTTTAAGCGCGTCGACTTTGCTCCCGAGGTGAGCGAACGGGTATTCGACCGTATGCAAGCCGAACGTAAACGGGTTGCTAACGAGCGCCGTGCAACGGGTTCAGCAGACTCAGAAAAAATTCGCGCTGATGCCGACAAGCAGCGCGAGATTATTGTTGCTGAAGCTTATCGCGATGCACAAAAAATGCGCGGTGAGGGTGACGGTAAAGCGTCGGCTACTTACGCCGATGCGTTTGGGCGTGATCCGGAGTTTGCTTCGTTCTACCGTAGCTTAGAAGCCTATCGCGGCACTTTTAAAACGCGCGATGTAATGGTACTTGACCCTAACACCGACTTCTTTAAATACCTTCGTAGCCCTAGCGCTGGTTCGAAGGGTAAATAAGCATGCCGCGTTGGCGTTTGCCGGAGAATTTCTCCGACAGTCTTCCATCGGAAGCACGAGCAATTGAAGATTTACGGCGCAACTTACTCGACCTGTATCGCTGTTACGGGTACGAGTTAGTTTCACCGCCGCTGATCGAATATTTAGATTCCTTGCTAACTGGCACAGCCAGTGATCTCGATCTGCAAACGTTTAAGCTAGTCGATCAATTGTCGGGCCGTACCCTAGCTTTGCGTTCCGATATGACACCGCAAGTTGCACGTATCGATGCGCACCTTTTAAACCGTCAAGGCATTGCGAGACTTTGCTACGTCGGTAGCGTGGCCCACACGCGCCCACGTGGGTTTTTCTCCAACCGTGAGCCAATTCAAATTGGTGCTGAGTTGTATGGGCACGCCGGGCTAGAAGCAGATATCGAAGTGATCGAGTTAATGTTGTCTTCACTGAAGGCAGCTGGAGCCGAGCATGTGCGGGTTGATTTAAGTCACCACGCGATCGTGGCCGAATTGCTTAAATCGGTTAAAGGCGTTGATGAAGATACATTGTTTGCACTGTTGCAAGCCAAAGATGTACCAAGCCTTGAGGCTTTGTTAAGCAAAGATTTTCCCCAGCAGTTAGGCGCATGGATTGCCCTGACCGACTTGTATGGCACGGTTACGACCTCTAGCAATAATGCGCCGTCAAACGTGTTGCAACAAGCGCGCAAGTTGCTGCCCAACACCAAAGGTATTCAAAAAGCACTGCTAGAACTTGAGCAATTAACCCAAGCGGCGCAATTGTTACGCTTCGAAGGGGTAACTTTAGCCATCGACTTGGCCGATGTGCGCAGCTATCGATATCACAATGGCGTTACTTTTTCGGCGTGGGTAGCCGAGGCCCCTGACGCAATTGCGCGAGGTGGGCGGTATGACAATATTGGTGAAGCCTTTGGCCGACCCCGTCCCGCCACCGGTTTCTCCTTAGAGTTGCGCGAAATGGCGCGACTTTGGTCCGATGGATCGGGCGCGGTGTCGCGGGCCATATCGGCTCCTTGGTCAGATGACCCGATACTGGCTCAAGAAGTGGCAAAATTACGGGTTGCGGGTGAAATTGTCGTACAGGTATTGCCCGAACAAGAACCAAAGCGCGGACACGAACAGCAAGAGTTCGTGTTCGATCGAGAACTGAAGTTAATCAACGGAGAATGGGTGGTGGCCCCGCGCTAACGCCCTTAAAAGTATGGCCAAAAATGTGGTTGTCATCGGAACCCAATGGGGCGATGAAGGTAAGGGCAAAATTGTTGATTGGCTCACAGAATCCTCAAAAGGGGTCGTGCGTTTTCAAGGTGGGCATAACGCCGGTCACACCCTAGTTATAAACGGTAAAAAATCGGTCTTGCGACTCATTCCTTCGGGCATGTTGCGCGCGGGCGTTACTTGCTATATCGGCAACGGCGTTGTGTTGTCACCCGAAGCCTTACTAAAAGAAATTGACGAACTGCAAGCTGCTGGCGTTCAGGTCGAATCGCGCCTAAAAATTAGCAATGCCTGCCCACTGATATTGCCTTACCACGTCGCCTTAGATCAAGCGCGTGAAGCCCGTCGTGGCGATGCCAAAATTGGCACTACCGGGCGCGGTATTGGCCCTGCCTACGAAGACAAAGTAGGGCGCCGTGCGGTTCGCGTAGCCGATTTGTTTGTACCCGAGCGTTTTAAAGCACGCGTTGCCGAGGCGCTTGAAACACACAACTTTATGTTGACGCAATATTTCAAACAGCCAGCTATTACGGTCGAGCAAGTTTGCGATGCGGTCTTGCCTTTGGCGGATCGTATTAAAAAAATGGTGGCCGACGTACCCGCCTTATTGCATGCCGCTATACAGCGTAACGACCCGTTGTTGTTTGAAGGCGCACAAGGCGCTTTACTCGACGTAGATCACGGTACCTATCCGTACGACACGAGCAGCAATTGCATTGCTGGTGCGGCCTCTACAGGGGCTGGTATTGGCCCGCAGAACTTGCAATATGTATTGGGTATCACTAAAGCCTATGCAACCCGTGTTGGGGCAGGACCTTTCCCGACCGAATTGTTTGACGATGTAGGTAAACATTTAGCCACTAAAGGTAACGAATTCGGCTCGGTTACTGGTCGCCCTCGTCGTTGCGGTTGGTTCGATGCAGCTGCATTAAAACGCACCGCGCAATTAAATGGTTTAACCGGTTTATGCATTACTAAGCTTGACGTGCTGGATGGTCTTACCGAGGTAAAGCTAGCCACTGGTTATATGCGCGACGGCGTTGCGGTTGATGTCTTGCCTTTTGGAGCTGATGACGTAGCAGCGTGCACCCCAGTTTGGGAAACCATGCCCGGCTGGGAAGGCACGACAGCCGGCATAAAAAAATGGGACGAGTTACCCGTAAACGCGCAAAAATACTTGCGCCGAATGGAGGCTTTAGTAGGCACGCCAATTGCATTAGTTTCTACTGGTCCAGACCGCGAAGAAACAATTCAAATCACACATCCGTTTCATTAATTTTAAAAAACTAGCGCTGAGGAGCCGCCCCGTTCATGGACCACTTACACGTTTCTTGGGATCAATACCATCGCCTAATCGAGCAGCTTGCAAAAAAAGTGCACGACTCCGGCTGGGAGTTTGACGAAATTTTGTGTTTGGCTCGTGGCGGGTTACGCGTTGGTGATGTGCTTTCGCGTATTTTTGATAAGCCGCTTGGTGTGTTGTTTACCAGCAGCTACCGCGAAAATGCCGGTACCGAGCAAGGCACTTTAATTATTGCCGAGTCGATCAGTTCAGCCAAGCCAATGGTCGGTCCACGCGTTTTAATCGCCGATGACTTGGTTGATAGCGGTGGCACCTATTTAAAACTATTACCCGAGCTGCAAAAGCGTTATCCACACTTCACCGAAATGCGCACTGCAGTGCTTTGGTCAAAAGCGGGTTCTAAATACACGCCTGATTATTCGGTCGAGTATTTGCCGACCAGCCCTTGGATTCATCAACCATTCGAGTTGTATGACACGATGGAGTTAAAGGATCTGGCAGGGCGGGGGTTGTAGTTTAAAAAACTGCTTTTTGCACCATTAACACATAAATACGCATTACACTTATTTATGTGTTAAATTAGGGGCCTTAATTGTCAATGGCCCGAGAGGCTCCGAATGTCCACAACTACGGTTAACTTTACTGGCGCTGTCGATAAAACCTTGTTGAAGCGGGCAAAAATTATTGCTGCGCAAAACGATACTTCGATTAATGCATTGTTTAATGCAGAGCTTCGGTATCTCGTAGAGACATTCGAGGCAGCGCAGGCATCCGGCAATAGTAATTTCCCCAATCTTTTATCGTTTGCTTTGGGGCAAATCGATGCACAGACCGCAATGGAACGCTTAGGCATAGATAGCTTCGAAGACTTGTTTTTGTTAATGGCGCAAGCCCATCTTCCGATGCCCCGTTTGGCCGAGTCAGTAACTGCTGAGATGGTTCAAAAGCTTCAAGAACTCTCAAAGTGACTTTGTTGCCTGATGCCGGGCCCTTAATTACTTTGGCCTATGCAGATGCATTAGATTTGTTGCTTAAACCCGGTTGGCAAGTTTCAATTGTTGATATGGTTTTATTTGAGGTAACTCGCAATCAAACACCGACAAGTGAGCGGATTAAGCGGTGGGTTAGTCAGCACGAAATTAAGGTTTTGCCCACTCAAACGTTAGCGCATTACCGAGCAAATCCGACTGCACGAAGAAACCTTGGTGAGCAAGCGATACAAGAAGTTATTAATCAGTTTGTTTTGCAAGCGACGGACGAAAAAATGGTTCTTTTGTTTGAAGATCATGCGATTGCTCGAAGTAGCTTTTTTGTTCCCGACGGGTGCCAAAAAATAAGTACTCGTGCCTTTCTAATTTTTTTAGAACAAAAAGCTTGGATCGAAAATGCCAATGCCGTTGAGCGACGTGCCATTCAAGCTGGTCGTCAATTCTCGCAATTGCGATTTCCTTAAGGCACAAACAGATGCTAGCCTTTGCTTCGTATTCCCGTGCTCTCACGCGCCAGCAAGGCATAAGGTAGTAATGTTTTGTTCGGCAATATTTGCCCCGCCAAGGCCGTCATTAATTGCTGCGCCGTAGCGCGCCCTAGCTCTAAAGTAGACAGGCTAACCGTGGTTAAGGCTGGCACAATTTCTTGCGATAACTCGTTGTTGTCAATGCCGCAAATTGATAGCTGCTCTGGCACTTTAATTCCTAGCCGGCGTGCATGTAAAAGTGCACCCACCGCCAAAATATCGTTGCCACAAACAATAGCAGTTGGCGGCGTTTTGTGCGCTAGTAATTGATCTAATCCTAAGCGACCACCATTTAAACTAAAGCCTTGTTCTGTAACGCGATGCGAGGGCAGTTTTATTTTGTTTTTTTCAAGCGTGCTTTGTACGCCTTGTAAGCGACTACGCGCACGGTCGTTGTTCTTTGTAAAGCCCGATATTAGGCCGATTTTGCGGTGCCCTAAATCAATTAAATGCTGCGTTAGTTCGCTAGCTAAACCATGGTTGTCAAAGCCTATAGAAGGCAGACGTGGATCGCAAGACCAATTGAGTATGGTCGGCTTTCCCCATCGTTTTATCGCCTGCCAAGTTTTTGGCAAGTGATCTGTGCCCACTAAAACCAAGGCATCAACCGCGCGTTGCTGCAATGCAATAACCGACTCGTATTCGCGTTCTAAATCGTACTCGTGCGTTGCAATAAGTAGCTGATGGTTTTGTTCAATCAATGCCGACTGTAGCGCCTGTGTGCTGCGTGCAAAAATTGCTTGGTCTAGAAATGGCACAACACAACCTACGGTCTGTGTGCGGCCCGAGGCCAGGGCGCGGGCCGACGTGTCGGGCACATAACCTAGTTTTTTAATCGCCTGTTGAACGCGCGCACGCCGTTCGGGCTTAACTTGATCGGGTTTGGAAAGAACACGCGAAACGGTTGCAGTAGATACCTCCGCTAGCTGGGCAACATCTTCGATTCTGGCGCGCATTTGCATTGTTGATTATCGTATGAAACGAACTGGCTGCTTAGTAGTTGGCGGCTATAGGTTGGGATTTTAAGCAATTGATTGGCTTAAAGTTCGTAAAAAAATACTCTGCGCGAAAAAACAAGTTTAAAAAATGAAAGCGCTTACAAATTTTAATGCTAGTATTTATCAATACTACAAAGGCGTCAAGTTGCATATAAAGCAATGAGCTCACTGTCCCGTCGTTCATCTTCTCGTCGAACTATTATTGGTCTCGTCACTTTGGTGGCGGTGCTAATTCTTTGGTACGTCGCAACGACTTTAACTGGTTGGATTAGCCCCGCTCGCTTTCCTCGCCCTAACGAATGGCTTGGTTCATTAAAGACTATTGCATTTGATGGCTACAGCAATGGTCAGTTGTATTTACATGTATGGCAAAGCATTAAGTTGGTTGCCATGGGATTTTCGGTTGCGGTTGGTATCGGCGTTCCTTTGGGTCTAGCCATGGGTTATTCAAAACGCATGGAAGCCTTTTTCAACCCTGCATTTTTATTGCTTCGACCCATACCGCCGTTGGCGTGGATTCCATTGGCAATTGTTTGGCTTGGGCTAGATAACGCTTCAAAAATACTCGTAATTTTTGTTGCTGCGTTTGTACCTTCAGTCATCAATACCTATACCGGTGTTCGTAACATCGAAAAGCCTATTTTAGAAGCTGCAAAAATGCTGGGCATCGGGCATTGGCAACTGATTAAAGAGGTTTTAATTCCCGGTAGCCTGCCCATGATATTTACAGGCTTGCGTTTGTCATTGCAAGCCAGTTGGACGACGCTTGTCGCGGCCGAGTTAATTGGTGCGGTGTATGGTTTAGGTAGCATTTTGAACCAAGCTGCCCAAGATATTTACCCCGCTATGATTTTAGTGGCTATGGTTTGTGTTGGCTTGTGTGGAGCCGGGACCACCTGGTTACTTGGAAAAGTTGAAGCGCGCAGCATGCCTTGGCGTAGCGGAATGGTGGCGCAATGACGTTAGCCGCGAACGGTCGCAAACCCTCCATGTGGCCCTACACAATTGCGGGGTTGCTGACATTTTTGGGTATTTGGTATCTCGCTGCCATTGCCGAGTTAGCCCCTGCTAAGTTTTTACCAATGCCGCATCAAGTGATTGCACGCCTGATACAACTCACCCACGAGCCATTTGCTGGCGGTACATTAGGCGAGCATATGTTGGGAAGCTTGCATCGTTACTCTTTGGGATTTGGTTTGGCGGCAATTGTTGGTGTTCCTCTTGGTTTGTTAATGGGGCGCTTTCGGCTCTTGGATGATATTGTTACCCCATTGTTTGACGCCGTGCGTTTTATTGCACCGGTCGCTTGGGTGCCCTTTGCTGCGTTGTGGTTTGGTACTGGTATTGGTGGCCCAACTTTGATTATTTTTTCTGGTGCGTTTCCACCTTGTTTAATTAACGCCTATCGGGGCGCAAAAGGAGTGGATATTCGCTACCTAGAGGCGGCCAGTATGTTGGGTATTAGTAGCTATAAAACGATTACCCAAGTTTTGTTTCCGGCCGCCATTCCTTCAATTATTGCTGGGTTGCGTATTGGGGCCGGTTTGGGGTGGCTCTCTTTGGTTGGTGCCGAGCTAATTGTGGCTAGTAGCGGAATGGGCTATTTAATTGTTAAGGGGCAAAGCGCAATTGCTACCGACACCGTCATGGCCGGGATGTTGGCCATAGGCGCGGTTGGTGTGATTATTGATATTTTAATTCGCAAGGTTGAAGCCCACTTGCTGCGGCACCGGAATAATTAATGAGTACGATTACATTTACAAACGTTAGCCGAATTTTTCAGCGCGATCAAAAAGACTTACTCATTCTTGATCAAATTAATTTAACTGTTCAAGACAAAGAATTTGTCGCGATTGTTGGCCCCTCTGGCTGCGGAAAAACAACCTGCATGCGCATGGTAGCGGGGTTAGAGTTTCCGTCCAGTGGCAGCGTAAAAGTGGCGGACAAAGAAGTCACTTCACCTGGTCCCGAGCGCGCTGTTGTGTTTCAACAATTTGCATTGTTTCCTTGGAAGTCGGTTTACGACAATATCGACTTTGGGTTGCAAGCCAAAGGGCTTGGAGCAGACGAACGTAATACAATCATTACGCATTACATTGGGCTAATGAATTTACAAGGTTACGAAACCGCGTATCCACATCAATTATCGGGCGGTATGCAGCAACGGGTTGCCATTGCCCGTGCCTATGCGCTCGACCCCGATGCCTTGCTAATGGATGAGCCGTTTGGCGCCCTAGATGCGCAGACCCGCGTTGTAATGCAAGAAGAATTGGTTAAACTTGCACGTAAGAACCCACGCACGGTTTTGTTTATTACGCACTCGGTTGAAGAGGCCGTTTATTTAGCCGATCGCGTCGTTGTTATGACAAGCCGCCCCGGTCGCATTAAAGAAATTTTAGATGTAAAGTCGGTTCGTGAAAGCGCAGGCTGGGATACGCATTCAAAAATTGAAGATGTCATGGACTTAGCTTCATTTGTCCATTTAAGAACCAAGATTTGGAAATCCTTGCGTGAAGAACACGCTGGAGATCACTGATTTTGAAAGTCGCAGTAACAAAGTGCATTAGCAAGTATTACCACTAGTTTGACATCAACCAGGAGACGTGCCGTGAAAAAGAGCGTGATTTCAGTAGTCGTTGCAACCGTTTGTGCGCTAGGTTTATCGGGAGTAGCTAGCGCTCAAGCATTAACACCCATCAAGGTGAGCTATCAACCATCGTTGTATTGGGCTATGCCGTTTCATGTAGCAACCGAAAAAGGTTGGTGGAAAGAAGTTGGTTTAGCACCAGAGTTCAGTACCTTTCCGGCTGGTGTCCCGCAAATTGCTGCTTCGGCTGCCAAGTCATGGGATGTGGGCGGTACGGGTTCGGTTCCTGCGGTATTGGGCCATGTACGGTTCGGTATTAAAACGATTGGTATTTCCAATGATGAATCTGTTGGTAATGCCCTAGTAGGTAGCGCAAAAGCGGCTGCTGAATTTGCAGTAAATCCCGCCAATGCGTTACGTGGAAAAACAATTACGTTGACGCAAAATTCAACCGCCGATTTTGCTGTTCAATCGTGTTTGAAAAAATACGGCTTAAAGAAATCTGATGTCATCATGAAAAACATGGGACAGGCAGAAATTATTTCGGCTATCTCGTCAAATAATTCCGATCTAGCCGGTATGTGGGCTCCCAACATTTACACCGTTGAAGAAAAAGCGGGCGCTAAAGTGTTGTGTAGCGGTAAAGATGGTGGTGCGGTGGTACCAGGTGCTTTAATCGCCCGTGGTGATTACGCTAAAGAAAACCCCCAGAACGTTGCTAAGTTTTTAGCCGTGTACTTACGCGCATGGACTTGGATGAATGCCAACAAACCTGAAGCGCTACGAATGATGAAAGACTTTTATGCCAAAGGCGGTGTTTCGTTAAGCGATGCAGCAATGGCCAAAGAGTTTTCGACACGTCCGACGTTTAACTTGGGCCAACAACTAACGATGATGGATCGTAAAAGCGGTGCTTCTACCGTGGACGGTTGGTTCGGTGAGCTTTCGAACTTTATGAAAGACACAGGCGCAGTGCAAGAAGTACCAAAGGTTAATGATTTCGTAACGGACGAGTTTTTGAAAATGGTAAACGCCGATCCAGCGTTACGTGAATTTGCCAACTCAGCCAAGTAGTTTAATTTAATCTAAGGAGCAACATTGCATGACGATTACCTATTTAAAGAAGGCAGATAAAACTCCCGAAACGGAAACTGCTAGTGCGCAAAAAGTCGTTAGTGAAATGTTGCTTCGTATACAAACTGACGGCGAAGATGCCGTCAGACAATATGCTAAAGATCTGGATAAATGGAGCGGTGAGTTTATCGTTAGTGCGGCTGACTTAGAGCGCAATGCAAATGAAGTTCCCGCACAAGTAAAGAAAGATATCGATTTTGCAATCGAGCAAGTATCAAACTTCGCGCACGCTCAACGGCGTTCGTTAAGCGAATTTCAAGTAGAGCTGCATCCCGGTGTTATTGCTGGGCAACGTGTTATCCCAGTCAACGTAGCGGGTTGTTACGCCCCGGCTGGACGCTATGCCCACATCGCCTCGGCCTATATGGGTGTGGCAACCGCTAAGGCTGCTGGCGTTAAAACGATTGTGGCTTGTTCTGGCCCGTTTCGCGGCGGCCCAATGCATCCTTATTTAATGTATGCGTTTCACAAAGCTGGTGCCAATGTCATCATGACTTTGGGCGGTGTACAAGCTATTGCAGCTATGGCTTACGGATTGTTTACTGGGCAACGTGCTGATGTGATTGTTGGACCTGGCAACAAATTTGTCGCCGAAGCCAAGCGTAGTTTGTTTGGCCAAGTGGGCATTGACGTTTTTGCAGGCCCATCAGAGGTGGCCGTTATTGCCGACGAAACTGCAGACCCAGCCATTGTGGCTAGCGACTTGGTCGGGCAGGCCGAGCACGGCCACGAATCGCCCGCTTGGTTGTTTACTAACAGCACGTCCTTAGCACAAGAGGTAATGCGCCGAATCCCAATACTCATTGAAGCCTTGCCGCCGACAGCGCGTGATGCTGCGGGTAGTGCTTGGCGCGATTACGGCGAAGTCATTGTGTGTGACACGCGCGAAGAGCTCGCGAAAGTATCCGATCAGTATGCCTCCGAACATTTAGAAGTTCATGCCAAAGATCTCGACTGGTGGTTAGAAAATTTAACTTGCTATGGCTCGTTGTTCTTGGGCGAAGAAACAACTGTTGCGTATGGCGATAAAGCCAGCGGACCAAACCATGTTTTACCCACTAAAGGTGCGGCCCGTTATTCAGGCGGCCTATCGGTGCACAAGTTTTTAAAGACCTTTACATGGCAAAAAATGGATCGCCCCGCTGCCCGTGATATTGGCTTGGCAACAGCGCGTATTTCTCGTCTAGAGGGCATGGAAGCCCATGCTCGTACTGCCGATGATCGGTTGGCAAAATATTATCCTGGCGAGCAATTTGATTTAGGCGAACCCGTAAAAGTATGACGAATTTAGCAACAACGTCGGCGCAATTACCGACTCTGTTTAACCTAGCCGGTAAGACCGCTTTGGTTACTGGCGGTGCAACCGGTATTGGGTTCGCAATGGCGCAAGCGCTAGGTGCGGCGGGCGCTAGGTTAGTACTGATGTCACGAAACTTCGAGACCTTAAATCAGTCGGCTAGAACCTTGCATGAGCAGGGCATCGCAGCCAAAGTTGTTGCGGTTGATTTAGGTAACACCGCGCTCATGGCGGGCGCAGCACTTGACGCGCAAGCCGCTTGGGGTGAGGTCGATATTTTGGTTAATGCGGCCGGCATCAATTTGCGAGAGCCGTTTGCAACTGTGACGCCTGATACTTGGAATCAACAAGTGAACATTCATTTAGCCGCGCCGTTTTTTTTAACCCAAGCTTTAGCACCCCAAATGAAGGCCCGTGGTTGGGGGCGCATTGTTAACGTTGCTTCGCTACAGAGTTATCGCGCATTTGCCAATAGCGCCCCGTATGGCGCCGCTAAAGGCGGTATCGTGCAGCTAACACGCGCCATTGCGCAAGAGTGGTCAAAGCATGGCATAAATTGCAATGCAATAAGCCCAGGGTTTTTTCCAACGGCTCTGACCGCAAGTGTGTTTGCCGACCCAGTCAGTGCGGCTCGCAATGCCGAGCAAACTTGTATTGGTCGCAACGGTAAGCTCGAAGATTTGCACGGCGTTACGGTGTTTCTTGCTAGTGAAGCCAGCGCGTTTATTACTGGTCAAACCTTAATGGTTGACGGTGGATTTACAGCGCGGTAACTGTAAGTAAAAAGCGAATATAAGAAAAAAAGCGAAAGTGAATTCCGCAATGAATCAAGCTAACCCGCACGATGCTTTTTGGATGCCTTATACGCCTAATCGAACTTTTAAGGCGCAGCCACGTATCGTGCATCGCGCCGAAGGTGTCCATTACTACACCCCCGAAGAACGACCTATTTTGGATGGCACTTCGGGTCTTTGGTGTGTTGGTGCTGGTCATTCGCATCCACGTATCGTGTCCGCAATGCGCGAGCAAATTGGCAAACTCGATTTCGCATCCAATTTTCAGGTAGGTCATCCTGGTGCGTTTGAGTTAGCCAATCGCATTGCCGAATTAGCGCCACCGGGAATGGATCGAGTGTTTTTTACCAATAGTGGTTCAGAAGCCTGCGATACCGCTATAAAAATTGCGTTGGCCTACGCGCGTGTTTGTGGCGAAGGGCAGCGCAGCCTTATTGTAGGTCGCGAGCGCGCCTTTCATGGTGTTGGCTTTGGCGGTATTTCTGCGGGTGGCATGCTCAACAATCGCCGTGTGTTCAGCAATGCAATGTTACGCAGTGATCATTTAGCGTCTACATGGGACCCGGCGACTCAAGCGTTTGCACGCGGACAACCGCTAACTGGCGCAGACAAAGCGGACGAACTAGAAAAGCGAATAATTGCGTTGCACGATGCCTCTAACATTGCTGCCGTAATGATCGAGCCAATGGCTGGTTCTACGGGCGTATTAGTGCCGCCTGTGGGCTATTTACAGCGGATTCGCGAAATTTGTACCAAGCATAAATTGTTGTTGGTATTTGATGAGGTAATCACCGGGTTCGGTCGTTTGGGCGAATACTTTGCTGCTCAATCACTAGACGTTATTCCGGACATGATTGTGTTTGCTAAGACCGTAAGCAATGGTGCTGCGCCATTAGGTGGCGTTATTGTAAAGCGTGAAATTTACGATGCATTGATGCAAGGCCCAAGTCATATTTCCGAGCTTATGCATGGCTATACTTGCTCGGGGCATCCGCTATCTTGCGCTGCTGGTTTGGCAATGCTAGATGTAATTGAACAAGAAGATTTGTTAAGCCGTGCAAAGACATTAATGCCAGCGTTCGAGAAAGCGGTTCACTCGTTAGCCGATGCGCCTAGCGTTGTTAGTATTCGCAATATTGGTTTAGCGGCCGGCATCGAATTAGCCCCGCGTAACGGTACACCGGGATTGCGTGGAAGCATGGCACAAGCTGCAGCGTTTGATGCCGGTATCTTAACGCGCGCCCCTGGCGACACGTTAATTCTTGCACCACCATTTGTAACTACCCCCGAGCAACTAAGTGCGATGATTGATTGCTTGCGCGTAGCGATAGAAAAAACTCAAGGAAACGACGTATGAAAGCGCTTGTTTATACCCAACCCAATGAAGTGCAATTGCAAGATGCGCCCGTACTAGAACCGGCTGATGGCGAAGTACTTTTAAAAATTGATGCGGTTGGAATTTGTGGTTCGGACATGCATGCCTATCACGGCAAAGATCCCCGTAGAAAACCGAGCTTAATTTTAGGCCATGAGTTTTGTGGAACCGTCGCGCAAAGCAAATCGACAATGTTTAAAGTAGGGCACCGCGTAACCGGTAATCCGCTTATAACTTGTGGCGTTTGCGATTACTGCGTTCAAGGACGCAATAACTTGTGTAGTGATCGCACTATGGTAGGCATGACGCGCCCCGGTGCCTTCGCGCAATTTATGACGATCCCTGCCAGCTCGTTAATTGACATTCCTCAAGACATGCCCGCCGAACATGCAGCGCTTACCGAGCCAGCGGCAACCGCAGTCCATGCTATTAATGCCAGCCTAAAATGCATGGCGCGACCTTTGCCCGAAAATCGGGTGTTAATAATTGGTGGCGGTGCGATTGGATTGCTTGCTGCATTATTGTTAAAGCACTACGGCTGCCACGGTGTCGTGTTGGCCGAAACTAATTCGTTGCGTCGTGCTTCAGCAGTTAAGCATGCCGCAGTTAATGCGTACGATCCACGCGAAACTAAAGTGCAAGAAAACGCCTTCGATTATGTAATTGATGCGGTAGGTTCAGTTGCTACGCGCCAAGACGCTATTGCTGCGGTAAGCCCCGGCGGAGTTGTAATGCATATCGGTTTGCAAGATTGGGCCAGCGAAATCGATATGCGTAAAATTACGCTAGCAGAAATTACCTTAATGGGAACCTACACCTACAGCACTGCCGATTTGCGTGCAACCGTTAAACTATTGGCTCAGGGTGCTTTTGGTGATTTGTCTTGGTTGCATACGGTGTCGTTAGAGCAGGGCGCCCAAGCCTTTATCGATTTAGATAGCGGGCGCTTAGCATCCGCTAAAGTGATTTTGTTACCGACGCATTGAGCGAATACTAAATATAATTGGTAATAGTGTTTTGATTTTTTTAATTAAATGGAGGCAAAATGATTCATTGTGTATTGCATGACCCAAACGATAGTGTGGCCGTGGTGGTAACCGAAGGTGTAAAAGCCGGTCAACAATTAACGGCACTAATTTTGGATGAAGATCGCACCGTTACGATACCGTGCCACGCGGATATTCCCCTTGGCCACAAAGTGGCGATGAAAGATATGGCTGTTGGCGCAACCGTTATTAAATACGGCGTTGATATTGGCAAAGTGATTGGCGCTATTAAAGCTGGCGAACACGCTCACGTACACAACATTAAAACCAAACGCTGGTAAAAGATAAGGATTCACTCATGTCATTTCTGACTCAAGACGCCACCTTCTGGGGCTTTCGCCGAGACAACGGCCGCGTTGGTGTACGTAACCACGTTATTATTTTACCGCTAGATGATTTATCTAACGCCGCCGCCGAAGCTGTAGCGCATAACATTAAAGGTGCGATGGCTATTCCGCATCCTTATGGTCGTTTGCAATTTGGTGCCGATCTCGATTTACATTTTGCGACTTTAATTGGTACCGGCTGTAACCCCAACGTTGCTGCTGTTGTGGTTATTGGTATTGAAGATGGTTGGACTAAAAAAGTAGTCGACGGCATTGCTAAAACAGGTAAGCCGGTTGTTGGTTTTGGTATCGAAGGTCATGGCGACCACGAAACTATTATGCATGCCTCGCGTAAAGCCAAAGAGTTTGTGCAATACGCTACCGAATTGCATCGGGTAGAGTGTTCCATTAAAGATCTGTGGATTTCGACCAAATGCGGTGAATCAGATACCACTTCAGGTTGCGGCGCAAACCCTACAGTTGGCAATGCGTTTGATACATTGCATGCCTTAGGATCGACGTTAGTGTTCGGCGAAACATCCGAAATTACTGGCGGCGAACACATCGTTGCAGCACGCTGCAAAACGCCCGCAGTACGCGACCAGTTTATGGGCATGTTCAATCGTTATCAGGACATGATTAACCGTAACAAAACGACCGATCTTTCGGAATCACAACCCACCAAAGGCAACATCGCCGGTGGCTTAACGACGATTGAAGAAAAGGCTTTAGGCAATATTCAAAAGATCGGCAAAAAGTGTACGGTTGATGGTGTCTTGGATAAAGCCGAAATGCCTTCTGGCCCTGGCTTATGGTTTATGGATTCATCGTCCGCTGCAGCAGAGATGGTGACCCTTTGCGCAGCTTCTGGCTTCGTCGTTCATTTCTTCCCAACGGGGCAAGGCAACGTAATCGGCAATGCTATCGTGCCGGTTATTAAAATTTGTGCGAATCCACGTACCGTGCGTTTAATGAGCGAGCATATTGACGTTGATTGCTCTGGTCTATTGCAGCGCGAACGTACGATGGATCAAACCGGCGATCAGTTGCTAGAAGTCATGATGCGTACTATTAACGGCCGCTACACTTCTGCTGAAGCTTTAGGCCATCGGGAGTTTGTATTGACTCGATTGTTTGAAAGCGCATAACACATTTTAGTTGCATGTCCGTGGTGCTTCAATTAAAGATAAAAAATTACCTTTTCTTGAGGCACCAACAAGACTGATTGGTTTCGTTGTTGAATCGTCTTGGAAGTGGTGTTATTCGATTCGACGATCTGGATAAAGAAACCACTAATCGGTTGAACTCATTTTGGTGCGTTCGGTTGTGTCAAACTTTTGCTTACGTTATTAAATGTAAGTATCCTTTGCAAGCTTTCGGTAAATCATTCTGGTGGACAGGCCTCGTTGCTGCAACGGCAACCGTTGGTGCATTGATCGGCTTGTATGAGTGGCAGGGTACTCGCCTTTTAATTGATGCTGAGACGCGATCCGACATACAAACCGTCCGCACGTTAGGCAATATTCTTTGGCCCAACCATAGCGCTTATTTAGTTGAAGCTTCGGGGTTTAGTAAAGACGAGCTTCGTTTGCACCCCGAACGCGAGGCTATTTATGCTGAAATTCGCGGCGCAACACGTGATTTACCAGTGCTAAAAGTGAAATTGTTTTCGGCAAAGACGGGCCAAGTACTTTTCTCAACAGACGCTAAAGAAATTGGTGATCTTACTCATGCACACGAGGCGCTTGAAGTCGCGCGTTCGGGCAAAGAAAAATCAGAAATAACCTATAGAAATAGTTTCAAAGGTATGCGAAGCGTATTGCAAGATCGTCATGTTGTTGCAACTTACGCGCCGTATTTCGCAAACAGTTTCAATGACGACGGCTCACCACCGGCGATGGTTGTAGAGGTTTACAGCGATGTAACTGATCGCGTTCAAAGCCATAAAAATAGTAAAGTCGCTATTGTTTCTGGCGTTTTGCTAACTATTGCATTGGTCTATTTTGGTGTGTATTTAGTTAGTCGACGAACTTCTCGTGCTTTGAGAAATGCAAGTCATTTAAGGCGACAGCAAGAGGCCAAATTAATGCATCAAGCGTTTCATGATGCATTAACCGGTTTGCCAAATCGCGCCGGTTTAAATAAATTTATTCTCGAATCTAACGGTCGCGAGGAAGGTTCCGCGTTAGGTGTTCTGTGTATCGATGTCGAGCGGTTCAAAAGCATCAATTCGAGTTTAGGCCATGCTGCTGGTGATCAAGTATTGCAACAATTGGCTAATCGACTCAAAGCGCTTGTGCCCGATGGTGGCAGTGTTTTTAGAAACGGAGGCAATGAATTTTTGGTGATTAGCCCTCTGCGTGATCTAACCAATTTTGACTTGCAAACTAGTAATATTGTTCAATCAATGCAGGAAAATTTATGCGTTGAAGGCAGTGATCTACACGTTACAGTTATCGTTGGGGCGGCTCGCTGGCCGCAAGATAATTCCGACTTAGACCAAGTGATTCAATGCGCCGAACTCGCTAAAGTTTGCGCCAAAACCGAGCGGCTCGCGCCAATAGAGTTTTATCGGCCAGATATGCGTAAATCGCATGATGAGCAAAACTTAATGATGAGTGGTCTTCAAAAAGCACTTGGATTGAACGAGTTCGTTTTACATTATCAGCCGCGATTAAACAGCAATAGCCGCCAAATTGAATCTGTTGAAGCCTTAATTCGATGGCAGCACTCAACATTGGGTTTGTTACCGCCCGCTCGTTTTATTGACGTACTTGAAAATAGCCCTTTAATTGTTGAAGTAGGTAACTGGGTTCTTGAAACCGCTTGTCGCCAAACGGTGGAGTGGCATCAAATGGGCCATACTCATCTGAAAGTATCGGTGAATGTTGCGGCTCGACAATTTAGGCAAACAAATTTCATCGAATCTGTTTACAGCGCATTAGAACGAACTGGTTTAAGCCCCCACTTTTTAGAGCTGGAGTTAACCGAAGGACAATTGATGAGCGATCTCGAAAGCGCATCGAAAACACTAAGTGCGCTTCGAAACATTGGCGTTGCAGTGTCGATTGATGATTTCGGGACGGGGTATTCCTCGTTGTCGTATTTGCATCAGCTTCCGATTGATTGTCTGAAAATTGATCGCTCGTTTGTGATGTCAATAACCGAAGATCGTCGTCGTAGCAGCATTGCGAAAACAATTACGATGCTGGGGCACAGCTTAGATATGACGGTAGTTGCAGAAGGTGTCGAAACTAAAGAACAAGCGGATTTGTTAACCAGCTGGGGCTGTACCCAATTGCAGGGTTACCACTTTAGCAAGCCTGTCGACGAGCATTCTCTGTCGCAACAGTTGCAACGGCAACAAGCTAGCCAAAGCAGCAAAAACTTCTACCAAGAAACTATTGTCCAACGAACTGATTCTGGTGTGAAAGTAGAGATCGCGTATAGCGATTAGTTACGCGACCGTTTGGGTCAGGCAATATCAAATCGATCCAAATTCATCACCTTATTCCAAGCCGTTACAAAGTCGTGAATGAACTGATGTTTTGAATCGTCAGTGGCATACACTTCAGCAATTGCGCGAAGTTGCGAATTCGAACCGAACACTAAATCGACCTGCGTACCTATCCATTTCACTTTGCCTGTTGCACGATCTCGTCCTTCGAGCACGCCTTCAATTTGCGACGGCTGCCACTGGGTGCCCATATCCAACAGGTTTACGAAAAAATCGTTGCTCAGTGTTTCAGGTTGTTGGGTGAATACGCCATAGCTAGATTGACTAACATTTAAGGCCCTAAGCCCGCCAATTAAAACCGTCATTTCGGGAGCTGTTAGAGTTAATAATTGCGCCTTATCGATTAATATTTCGGCCGACATTCCCTCAAGTCCAGCCTTTGCGTAATTGCGATAGCCGTCGGCCAAAGGTTCCAGCACAGCAAACGATTCGATATCGGTTTGTTCTTGCAACGCATCGGTGCGCCCGGCGCTAAATGGCACTGTAATTTCAACCCCAGCTTTAGCCGCTGCTTGTTGTACTGCAACACAACCTGCAAGAACGATTAAATCTGCCAGTGAGATTTGTTTGCTTGGGGCTTTGATATCTTTTGATTGACTGGTATTGAACTCTTGTCGAATGTCCTTTAATTGATTTAACACAATGTTTAAAGCGCTCGGGTTGTTTGCAGCCCAATCTTTTTGTGGCGATAACTGAATACGCGCGCCGTTTGCTCCGCCGCGCTTATCACTGCCGCGAAATGTCGATGCACTGGCCCAAGCGGTGCTCACTAGTTGCGAAATACTAAGTCCTGATGCAACAATTTTTGTGCTTAGGGTTTTAATATCTTGCGCATCAATTAACGTGTGTGTAATTGCCGGTACAGGGTCTTGCCAAATTAGAACTTCATTGGGCACGCGGTTGCCTAAATAGCGAGCGCGCGGACCCATATCGCGGTGGGTTAGCTTAAACCAAGCCCGTGCAAAAGCGCCAGCAAATAGCTCGGGGTTCTGGTGATAGCGACGCGATATTTTTTCGTAGGCTGGGTCAAATCGCAACGATAGATCGGCGGTTGTCATCATGGGTGGGTGTTTCTTTTCCGGGTCGTGCGCATCCGGAATCAAATGCTCTGGTTTGCAATTTTTAGCAACCCATTGTTGTGCTCCTGCGGGGCTTTTTGTTAATGCCCATTCGTAGCCAAACAACATATCAAAGTAACCGTTATCCCATTGAGTTGGGTTAGGTTTCCAAGCGCCCTCAATGCCACTAGTGGTCGTATGCACGCCTTTACCGCTGGCAAACTGATTTATCCAACCCAGGCCCTGTGTTTCAATACCAGCGCCTTCTGGTTCTGGCCCGACTAATTGTGGGTTACCCGCACCGTGGGCTTTACCGAATGTATGTCCACCAGCCACCAAGGCAACCGTTTCTTCGTCATTCATGGCCATACGCAAAAATGTCTCACGTACATCGCGACCAGACGCAACGGGGTCGGGGTTTCCATCAGGTCCTTCAGGGTTGACGTAAATTAGACCCATTTGTACAGCTGCTAATGGGTTGGCAAGCTCGCGATCGCCAGAGTAACGGCTATCGGGTTTATCGCTAGTTTCTAACCACGCTTTTTCCATTCCCCAGTAAACATCTTCTTCGGTTTCCCAAATATCGGGGCGTCCACCAGCAAAGCCAAAAGTCTTGAATCCCATTGACTCTAGTGCCACGTTACCAGCTAATACAAATAAGTCGGCCCAAGATAATTTGCGACCATACTTTTGTTTAATCGGCCACAGCAAGCGACGCGCTTTGTCGAGATTGCCGTTATCGGGCCAACTGTTTAAAGGCGCAAAACGTTGGTTACCAGTACCAGCACCACCACGTCCATCACCAATACGGTAAGTTCCTGCGGCATGCCAAGTTAAGCGAATCATCAGCCCACCATAGTGCCCCCAATCGGCAGGCCACCAGTCTTGCGAGTTGGTCATTAAGGCGTGCAAATCCTTAACGACGGCATCAAGATCAAGCGTTTTAAACTCGTTGGCATAGTTAAATGTTTCGCCCATCGGATTCGATTTATGCGAATGTTGGTGAAGAATATTTAACCGCAGTTGGTTAGGCCACCAGTCTTTATTCGTCTGCGCAGTGCCTTTAATCGCTGGGTTTACAACCGCCCCCGAAAACGGACATTTGGTTTCGCTTGTCATGATGTGCTCCTTGATTGATGAGATGGGAGTCATCTAAGTTAAAGCAAAATGAGTGATTAGCAAAAACAATTGTATTTATCGGAGTGATAGTTTTTATGTGATTCACAATTGTTTAATGGTGTTGCATGGCTTATCAAGCCATGGGTATCCGCATCGTTTTCGGCGACTCGATGTGGAAGATCGAACGAAAGGGTGGGGCCACCGACTTTATTAAAATCGAACGGAAAGATTTGCCCTGTTTTCGCGCTAAAAAATTAACAGCTAGATGCTCTTGCTCTTGAGTGTTTTGTGGCGTTTTTGGTTTGCCAAACTTTTGCGGCTGCTTGAAATACGAATTGGGGTCTATTGATGCGGATTTTTAGCTGTACTTTTGGGATTACAAAGCCGTCTTACTGACGTAATCGCTCAGACTAGCAGTCATGCAATAAAGTCAAACGCTCGTTTGATAAAGTAGAACGTTTGCAGCGGCGACAAAAGGGGTTTTAAAATGCCTGTACTCCAATAGCTCAAATATTGCCGGACTCGTATTTCTAACCTCTGAAGTAAGCCGCGCTCGGAGGGCGCGGCCCGGAGTGCGTCGGCTTGACCGAAAGGTTGGGCGTCAATACGCGCTGGCGGACGCAATCAGCATTCAGCATATTGGGCAACGCTTAGGAGGGCAGGAACTCAAGCCCGTATTTCGTAGCGATGGCTTTTGCTTCATCGGAGCCTTTGCGTGTTGGGCTGCCAGTGTCGAGCATCGTGACTTCAGCGATCATCGCATCGAAGATGCCACCAGGCGAACTGATGATTATCTGACGACCTACTTCAGGACCCGTGCTCACAAAGCCATGCGGTGTTCCGCGCGGCACGAACACCAAATCACCGGGGCCGAGCTTGAGCAGCTTGCCATCCAGGCGAAAATCGTAGTGCCCCTCGACGATGATGAAAGTCTCATCGTAGGTTGGGTGCCGGTGATAGCCAGCGCCAGATTCGGGAGGTTCGATAGCTTCGCAGACGGTATACGCATTCCAGTCCGCGGCCGCTGTGGTCTTGAATGTCATTGTCATGCGGCCAAGCTTGAAGCTCTTGCCTTCACCCGGCTGAAAGTGCTTGGGCTGGTTTGTGTTTTCCATATTTATCTCCGGTTTGTTTTTGCTCAGCTACGAATCAAGGGTGGCAGCAAGCAATAGCACGAATGCTATCGAGGCGACCTGTTGACGCCCAACGAGGCTGTGCAATAACCCAATAATCGCAAGTTAATTTGCGGCTCATTGAAGTTTTTGAGTTGTTCGGTTTCATTATCTAAGTTTCGCCGATTTATCGACGCTTTTCAAGCTTAATTGAGCTGCTTTTCGCGCTATTAA